>JBEHZB010000001.1:0-438713 GCA_048497855.1 Bacteroidota bacterium
AAGGTCATCACATTGACCTACATAAAAAGAAAAATCCTTCATGCTCTGAAGGATGTAAACGAAAAATTTTTGTTGGTTCATTGCGGAGACGGCGAGATTCGAACTCGCGATAGAGTTTCCCCTATACACACTTTCCAGGCGTGCTCCTTCAACCACTCGGACACGTCTCCAAATTTTCTAAATCTCAAAAGCCGGTAATTAAACAGGCTCCAATTTTCAGGACGGCAAAAATACAGTATCAGCCCTTATAAGCCGAATATTTTTTCAGCATTGGCAGATGTAATGGCAGCAACTTCTTCTACAGTAGTATTCTTGATCGTGGCTAGTTTTTCAGCTACATATTTTAAATAGCTGCTCTCATTTCTTTTTCCCCTGAATGGTACAGGTGTTAAATAAGGGGCATCGGTCTCCAGCACCATATATTTCAATTCAATATTTTCCAGCGCTTCAGCCAGCCCCGCATTTTTATACGTAACAACGCCACCTATACCTAAATAAAAACCCATGTCAATGATCTCCAGTGCATTATTGGCATTGCCACTGAAACAATGGAATATTCCCCTTATTCCCCGGGGTACAAATTCCTTTACCACAGCAATGGTTTCCTGTATGGCGTTCCTGGTGTGGATAACAATAGGCAGATCGTAGTGCAACGCCCATTCCGCCTGTATCCTGAAAGCATCATACTGCTGAGCGGTAAATGTTTTATCCCAATAAAAATCAAGCCCGATCTCGCCTACTGCCGCAAATTTTCGTTTGCTTAGCCATTGTTCTGCAATGCCCAGCTCTTCTTTATAATTTTCTTTTACACTGCAGGGATGCAGGCCCATCATAGCAATACATTTCCCCGGAAACTGCTCCTCCAGCAACACCATATCGTTTATAACCGAATGATCAATGGCCGGTAAATAAAATTGTTGTACCCCTTCTGCCCCTGCTCTTTTCATTACTTCTTCTATATCCTGCTTAAAATCATCAAGATAAATGTGACAATGTGTATCAATTAATTTCATAAGTACAAAAATGCTTAAAAAACTTTAATGCTTCTTAAATTATCTCCACCAATATGTATTATACAGCACAAAAGGGGTGATTGCGACAACTATACTGATAACAGTTAACCGTTCATCAAAAAAAATTCCATTGCCGAATTAGCAAAAAACACAGTATAGATAATAATAGTTGATTGTAAAACGTTGTTAGACTGCGGAAAAGACGATTGGTGATAACCCGGCAACCGTCTGTTTTAATTAGTAATTCACACATTATTATATTGTAGTTAAAAAATTTATTTTTTATTTAACTGCAACACCGTATTTTTACGATAGTTTTCATAGGGTACGGATTAAAAACGGGCCAGGGTTTCTACCCCGGCCCTATTTTTTTGTGGTTCTTCCGGTTATATGATTCCTATATATTGCTTTCTATTTTTTCAAAACGGAATCCTTTTTCAGAAAAATAATGCAACATCAACGGCAATGCATAACTCATTCGTTCATATGCTTTTTCGCTGTCGTGAAAAACTATTATGGAACCAGGCTTTATATGCTTCGTTACATTTACATAACATTGTTGCGGCGAAATTTTCTCATCAAAATCGCCGCTTAAAATACCCCACATGATCGTTTTAAATTGCGCATCCTTTTTTTGCAATGCCCGCAACTGGGCATACGTAGTTTTACCATACGGTGGCCTGAATAAATTGGAAACGATCAGTTTTTTTGCTGCTTCAATATTGTTTAAATATGCGCCGGTAGGTGTTTTCCAGCCATTCAGATGATCATAGGTATGATTACCTACGGCATGTCCTTCCTGTACTATTCTTTTATAGATCCCGGGATATTTAGCAACATTATTGCCAATACAAAAAAAAGTAGCTAAAGCATTATGCCGCTTTAGTTCATCCAGTACAAAAGGAGTAATAGAAGGATGAGGCCCATCATCAAAAGTTAAATACAGTGTATTGGAATGAACAGGCAGTTGCCAGATACAGTCCTTGTACAATCTTTTTAGCCACCACGGCGTTTTAGTTAAATAAAACATGTGGCAAAATAAAATTTAAATCCCATTAAACCTTCTTTTACCGGCATAGTCTATGCTTGACACCTTTAAAAAACGTAATTTTTATGAGACCTAAAATGATCGTCGCTTTAAGCGCTTTAGCAGTAAGTACTTTCTTTATTTCCTGCAAAAAAAATGATGATTCATCTACCGCGGCAGATGAATACGAAACAACCTTCGAAATAAGTGGTTATGAGGCTGCCTCAGACAATTTATTACAGGATGACAACGATGTGCTGAATGAAGCAGCCATTGACAAAGGCTTTATGGGCAACAATTTTGTTAACGGCACCAGCGGCACAACGGGTATACTAAGTTGCGCTGTAGTGACCGTAACTCCGCTTACCGGCTTCCCTAAAAACATTGTTATTGATTTCGGTACCGGTTGTACTTCTTCAAACGGCATTACCCGCAAAGGCAAGATCAATGTTACGCTTTCTGATTCTTTACGCAAAAGTGGCAGCGTAGCCGTAATGACATTTGATAACTACTATGTAAGTGGCTTTAAAAGAGAAGGCACTATTACCTGGACAAACACCAGCGCACCGGGTGGCAAAAGCTGGGAACGCAAAGTAGAGAACGGAAAGATCACTGCGCCCAGCGGTAACTACTGGCTGCACGAAGGAATAAAAGAGATCACACAAACGGCTGGTGTATCAACACCGCAGGATCTGCTGGATGATGTCTATTCTATCACCGGCTACCATACCATAACCAATTCGGCAGGCAAAACAAGAACATCCACTATTTTAACCGCCTTGCAGAAAAAAACCATTTGCAGCAATATCGACCAGGGAACAGTTAAAGTTCAGGGACCTAACCATTATGCCACCATTGATTTTGGCAACGGGGCCTGCGATAATATTGCTACCATTTCCATAGATGGCCGTCCTGCACGAACATTTATTTTACGGTAAGATATTTTTCTGGTTGCTTTATAAAAGAGGTTGCTTTACGTAAGGCAACCTTTTTTATATGGTACCCTTTCCTATGCACCACAATCAGGCTAAGCCTGCTATTCTTATCTTTGCGGCATTATGAGTAAAGTAAGAGTAAGATTTGCACCAAGTCCAACGGGCGGTTTGCATTTGGGTGGTGTACGTACCGTATTGTTCAATTATTTATTTGCAAAAAAACATGGTGGTGATTTTATTGTTCGTATAGAAGATACCGATCAAACCAGGTTTGTGCCCGGTGCAGAAGAATATATTTTTGAATGCCTTAAATGGTGCGGACTGGAGCCTGATGAAAGTGTTTTACATGGCGGGCCTTATGCACCCTACCGTCAAAGCGAACGCAAAGAAAGTTATCGGCAATATGCTGAGCAACTGGTAAAAGATGGTCATGCTTATTATGCTTTTGATACTACAGAAGAGCTGGAAGCCATGAGAGAGCAATTAAAAGCTGAAGGTAGCAGCGGCACCCAATACGATCATCATATCCGTATGAAAATGAAGAATTCTCTTCGCTTATCAGCCGAAGAAACAAAAACATTGATCGATGCAGGCACACCTTATGTGATACGGATAAAAATAAATGCAGGCGAACCGGTTTCGCTTACTGATATGATAAGAGGCGAAGTGGATTTTGATACCAATGTGGTAGATGATAAAGTGTTACTGAAAGCAGATGGTATGCCCACTTATCATTTGGCAGTTGTAGTTGATGATTACCTGATGAAGATAACGCATGCTTTTCGCGGTGAAGAATGGCTGCCCAGTGCGCCGGTACATGTGCTGCTATGGAAATATTTATTTGGACTTGAAAATATGCCGCAGTGGGCGCATTTACCATTGATATTAAAACCTGATGGCAATGGTAAATTAAGTAAGCGGGATGGCGACAGGCTTGGTTTTCCGGTGTATGCCATGGATTGGAAAGACCCGAAAACCAATGAACTCACCAAAGGTTTTAAAGAGATCGGTTTTTTACCGGAAGCATTTGTGAACCTGCTCGCCGTATTAGGATGGAATGACGGGACAGAACAGGAAATATTTACACTGGAAGAATTGTGTGAAAAATTTTCTATTGAAAGAGTACATAAAGGCGGGGCAAAATTTGATTTTGAAAAAGCCAAATGGTTCAATCATGAATGGATAAAAAAATTACCGGTAGAAAACTATGAGGCAAGAATTAAAAATGAATTTGAGAAAGCCGATATAAAGATCAGCGACGATAATTATCTCCACAAAGTAATTACATTAATAAAAGACCGTTGTACATTATTACCTGATTTTGTACAACAGGGAAGTTTTTTCTTTACAGCACCAGAAACTTTAGATGAAGCCGCAGTAAAGCCAAAATGGAATACAGATAAAAATGATTTCTTTGTTACATTGATAGATCAGTTTAACAATACAACCGAATGGAATGCGCTAACGATCGAGAATATCTTTAAAGATCTTGCTGCAGAAAAAAATATAAAGCCAGGCGAATTGCAGTTACCGATGCGTATCATGCTGGTTGGCGGTAAATTTGGCCCTGCTGTTTTTGTTATTGCCGAAATGATCGGCAAAGAAGAAACAACAGCAAGAATCAAACATGCGCTTTCTGTTTTTAATGCTTAATTTTTTTGAACCTTAATCATAATTATGAACAGACCCATAAGAGTATTGGTTGCCAAAGTAGGATTGGATGGTCATGACCGCGGCGCCAAAGTAATTGCTACTGCTTTGCGTGATGCAGGTATGGAAGTAATTTATACCGGTCTTCGTCAAACCCCTGAAATGGTGGTGAATGCTGCATTGCAGGAAGATGTGGATGCTATCGGTATCAGTATTTTAAGTGGCGCTCACAATACTGTTTTTCCAAAGATCATTGCTTTAATGAAAGAAAAAGGAATGAACGATGTATTGCTTACCGGCGGCGGCATTATACCGGAAGATGATATTGCTTCACTGAATGAAATGGGTGTAGGAAAATTATTTGCCCCCGGCACTACTACTACTGATATTGCAGATTATATAAAAGAGTGGGTAAAAGTGAACAGAAGTTTTTAATTTTATAGCATGGCAAAATCGATAAAAATATTCAAGTCTTTCGAAGAGCAGGAAAGGTATTTTCTTGAGTATTTTTTTTTATTGAATCCTTCTGAAAGATTAAAAGCCCTTGCCGATCTTCAAAAAAAGAATTTCAAAAATTTCAACACATCCTCTTCTTCCAAAAGAATTACTATTAAAAAACATTTTTCAAATGGATATTGAGAATGAAGAGTTTATTTTATTCCTAAAATGTGCTCAGCAAAATGAATTAAGGTACATGTGCATAGGCGGCTATGCTGTAAATTATTATGGCTACCATCGCTCAACGGAAGATATGGATATATGGATTGCGCCAACTACTCAAAATAAAAACTGCTTTCTAGGCACATTGCGCTGTATGGGCTACAGCGAAAATGAAATCGAATTTATTAAAAAGGAAGATTTTACCACTTATTTTATGATAACACTTGGGGCAAAGCCACATGTTATTGATATCCTGACGATCGTTCATAAAGACCTTTCATTTGATAATGCTGAAAAAAACAAGATCACACATGATATAGGGGAAGGAATTTTATTACACCTGGTTCCTTATGATTTTTTAAAGGACATGAAACTTCGTTCCAGGAGAGAAAAAGATATATGGGATATTTCGCAACTTGAAAAATTAAGAAACACCTAAACAATAGACAATGAATTACACTACCATACTTACGTCATTAGAAGACGGTATCTTCACTATCACTATCAATCGCCCTGAAAAATTAAATGCGCTAAATAAAGAGGTATTCAATGACCTTGATAACGTTCTTGATGAGGTAAACAGCAATGCGGAAATTAAAACAGTTATCATTACCGGTGCCGGGCCTAAAGCATTTGTTGCAGGCGCCGATATCACTGAATTTTCAGGTCTTGATAAAGGGCAGGCAATGGCTTTAGCCAAACGTGGGCAAGATGTTTATTTTAAGATCGAGAATAGTAAAAAACCAATTGTAGCGGCCGTAAATGGTTTTGCATTGGGTGGTGGCTGCGAACTTGCAATGGCATGCCATTTTCGTTTATGCAGTGATAACGCAAAGTTTGGCCAGCCGGAAGTTAACCTCGGTCTTATACCTGGCTATGGCGGCACACAACGCCTCACACAACTGGTTGGCAAAGGAAAAAGTATGGAGCTGCAAATGACTGCTAATCTGATCAGCGCAGCAGAAGCATTGCAACTGGGTTTAGTAAATCATGTAACAACAGCAGAAACGCTAATAGAAAAAACAAAAGAGATACTCACGCTCATACAATCCAAAGCCCCGGTAGCAGTTGGTAAGATCATTGAATGCGTAAATGTGGCTGTGGTAAGCGACAGCGTTTATACCAACGGCAAAAGCGGCTATGATAAAGAAATAGAAGCCTTTGGCGATTGTTTTGTTACAGAAGATATGAAAGAAGGTACCACCGCTTTTCTTGAAAAAAGAAAAGCAGTATTTACCGGTAAATAATTTATTGAAAAGGTACCGGGTCTGCTACCGGGTGCTCTGCAATAAAAGTATAGCCTAACAACCGGGCAATAGTTTGCGCAAATTGTTTTTGATACAATTGCATATTGCCTTTCATCTCTCCTTTGGCTGCAACAGATGGCCCCATTACAGCAAACCATATTTCATGTGAGTCCTGTATCTTATTATTGTGACTTGTCCATTCTTCTTTTTTGATATCCCCTCTTCCATGGTCGGTAGTAATCAGTACAGCAGTTTTATTTTTATACTGCGGATCACTTTGTACAAATTCCCATATTGCTTTTATCCATGCATCTACCTGGTGTGCAGCGTCAAGATAGCTCCTGTACTCACCACTATGCGCCCATTCATCCGTTTCGCCGTAAGCTATGTATAATACCCGTGGTTTTTTATTTTTCAGGTACTCCATTGCGCCATAATGTGTAAACACATCCAGGCATTCTTCGGGCCCGAAAGGTTTATGAGCATCGTTATTCATAGCGTTTATCAATTGTTCATTGGCATTGGGATGTTTTCCCCCTAAAGTGTCGAATGCAGATATTACAGTAATGCCGCTTCTTTTTTCATTTAAGATCCTGTCAAATGCATCCCATGCACCAAAAGCTGCAACCTTTCCTTTCAGTGCAGGTTGTGCATTTAAGAATTCAAGCACATTGGTATTGGGATTGGGCGGGTAGCTGTTGCTGTTAACGGCAGTATCGGGATAGCCTGTCATGATCTCATTATAACCCGGGTAACTGAACCAGTAGCGGTTGGCATTATCTACTTTATTACCCAATAGCCTGTTGCCGTATACCTGACCGTTACCGGCAACAGTGCTCCACAAAAAAGGCATCAGCTTTTGACGACGCTCATTTATAGCATTGCTCCAGTATTGTTGAAAGATGTAAGCGCTGTCGCCCTGGTTGAATTTTTTATTATTGGCAATGGCTGAATCCATGCCCTTGAATATCTCCTGCCAGCGAAAGCCGTCGGTAGTTATGATAATTATATTTTCAGTTTTGTTTTGTGCATGAACAGTGCTGCACAATAAAAGCAATACACCGGCAATAAAATTTTTCATTTGCATAGTTTTTAATATACCAATTGAACTCAAATTACAGAAAACAAAACAACGATACCGGCAAAGCAAATTGTTTTTACATTAAATATCAGCGCTTACCTTTGCAAAAAATACAACCAATATGGAGTTTAGAATTGAAAAGGATACCATGGGTGAAGTGAAAGTACCCGTGGATGCTTATTACGGCGCACAAACACAGCGCAGTATTGATAATTTTAAGATCGCCGAGGATATTAACCGCATGCCTAAAGAGATCATCAAGGCATTTGCTTACCTGAAGCATGCAGCGGCTATCACCAATTATGAAGCAGGTATTTTACCTAAAAAGAAAGCAGACCTTATCGGCAAAGTGTGCAAAGAAATACTGGAGGGTAAACTGGATGCTTATTTTCCTTTGGTAGTATGGCAAACAGGCAGCGGCACACAAAGCAATATGAACGTGAATGAAGTAGTTGCTTATCGTGGCCATGTTATCAATGGCGGTAAATTAAGTGATAAAGAAAAATACCTTCACCCTAATGATGATGTAAATAAATCACAATCATCTAACGATACGTTTCCTACGGCTATGCACATTGCAGCATATAAGATACTGATAGAAACAACCATACCGGGCATCGAAAAATTAAAGAACACGCTGGATAAAAAAGCAAAGGCTTTTAAAAAAGTAGTGAAGATCGGTCGTACCCATTGTATGGATGCCACACCGCTTACCCTGGGGCAGGAGTTCAGCGGCTATGTTTCTCAACTGGAACATGGGTTAAAAGCTATTAAAAATACACTGGCGCATTTAAGCGAACTGGCACTGGGTGGCACAGCTGTTGGCACAGGTATAAACACACCGCCAAAATATGATGTGAACGTAGCAAAGCATATTGCCAAATTGACCAAGCTGCCTTTCGTTACAGCAAAAAATAAATTCGAGGCACTCGCTGCACACGATGCTATTGTTGAGGCACATGGCGCTTTAAAAACCGTTGCAGTAAGCCTGATGAAGATCGCTAATGATGTGCGCCTGTTATCCAGCGGACCGAGGAGTGGCATCGGCGAAATATTTATCCCTGATAATGAACCCGGCTCTTCTATCATGCCCGGAAAAGTAAATCCTACACAATGCGAGGCACTGACCATGATAGCGGCGCAGGTAATGGGCAACGATGTGGCCATTAGTGTTGGCGGTGCTACAGGACATTTTGAATTGAATGTGTTCAAACCGGTGATGATCTATAATTTTTTACATAGCGCAAGATTGATCGGTGATGGCTGCGTAAGCTTTAATGACAGGTGTGCTGTTGGTATCGAACCAATAAAAGAGAATATCAAAAAGCATGTTGACAATTCATTAATGCTGGTAACAGCACTTAACACCAAGATCGGTTATTATAAAGCAGCAGAGATAGCACAAAAAGCGCATAAAGAAGGAACTACTCTTAAAGAGATGGCTGTGAAACTGGGCTACGTAACGCCTAAAGAATTTGACGAGTGGGTGGTACCGGCTAATATGGTTGGAAAGATATAAAAGTTGAAGGTTGAAGGTTGAAGGTTGAAAGATCTTGTATCGCTGAATATAAAAATAAGGCCATCAGATGATGGCCTTATTTTTATAATTTTATTGATTGATATTTTTTTCAACCTTCAACTACTTACACTTATAAGAAAATTTCAGTCTTCCTTTCTGCGCAGGTATGCTCAGCAATTCATCGCCACTCATGATCACACTCAACACATAATTATCCCGGCTCATGATGTACGAACCAAAAACGGTATTGGTAGAATCGGATGTTAATACGCCGCCTGAGTAATTCCTGATCTTAACACTCTTCACTGCATTCAATGATTTTTTACCAAAATTGAAGAACTGGTTGAATTGTGCATAATTCGGGTCTTCTTCATCGGGCATCAGGTTCAGGTAACTTCTCGGTGTTATGTTGCTGAAGTATTGTAGCTGTGCATCGGAAACCGGTTCAGGAATACTGAGGTCTGTTGTAAGCATATTCGTAAGGTTTCCGCCGGTGTACGTATAATCAACCTGGTAAAAAGGATTTACCGGGAAGAAAGAGGAACTGTATAATTTTTGAATCAGATTGCCTGTTGTGGCATCATAGATATAATCTACATCTATTTGCGGCGAAGTAGGATCAAACGGATCAAGCAGGCGATGCAGCTTTTTTACCCTTGCATTATTGGTAAGGTCTGTAACAAAGTATTCATCAGGGTTTACATAAACAGTGTCGGCAATGTATGTAGGTTGCGAATTGGTAACAATGGTAGCAGAAAGGCTGTCGTAAGCAGTAATATCAGTCACTTCATCGGAAGAATTGATATCTGCAGCTATTGAACCCAATCCAATATTGGTTGTAGTATCTGTAGAAGTTATCTTGCTGATGCGGCAATCCACACCTACTATCAGGTCGCTATCCGCAGTACCGTTTTCCAGGCTATATTCCTTAGAACAGGAAACCAATACGACCAAAATACCCAGTACCAAACTTAATCTTTTCATTTGTTGTTGTTATTATGCTGAAAATTACAGCAAATCAATAATATTCAATGCAGTTGATCCAAATTGTAACAGAAAATACCTCAAATTATTTTGCACGCCCGAATTTTTAACAAAAAGCAAGCCATTTTAATTGCTTAATATATCTGTATCCTTGTTGCTTCCGATACCTGCGAACTTGGTGTTGGTATAGAAATATTGATCAGATCATGGATCGGCCCAAATCCTTTGGCATACCATCTTTCCTCATCACCAATAGGCGTATCGCCTAATCCAAGGTTGGCTATATAAGTGCTTTTTACTTTTATGATATTTACATAAGTGATTCCCGAAACCGTTTCAACAGCGCCTTTGGCAATGATCTCATTATTGATCTTAACTGTTAGCGGAACACCGCCTACAGTGTTGGAACCCAGGTTGGAGACCCAGGTAGCCCCTACAGATAAAGTAGAGTCGAGCAACAGTATTTCTTTATTGAAAGGAGCATCCACTATACCAAAATCCTGGTCAAGGAAATTATAATACTGACCGCCATTTTTACGGATGAATACCGAATCCGTTGGTATTCCATCTTGTTTATACTGGAATATGCGGTACGATTGACCACCCAATGTTATATTGTTAGTGATGATCTCCATGTAGGTAGTATCACCGGGTCCGCCGCCAACTAATTTGGTCGACCAGTTGCTGCCTGTTGTTTGAGGGATATAATCCAGGTTGCCGCCGCCCGGCGGTGCTGAAGTATAAGTAACAGTGAACGTGCAGGTAGTGCCACCTGGTCCGCTGATTATATAATTGAACGGACCGCTTGCTGTTGGTGTGCCTGTACCTTGTAAAGTAAGTTGTTGTGGCCCTGTAGTTGTAAAGGAACCTGTTGCGGAAAAGCTCACGCCGTTTACTCCTGCTACAGTTATGCTGTACGTTCCAATAGCAGTTACGGTTACATCAACCTTTACGGTATTGCCCGATAGTGTAACACCCTGCTGGTAAGTACCTGCCAATGTAACGCCGGTACAGTTGGATGGGCTGCCACCTAAAGTATATACCGCACTTCCACCGCCGCCAGATGACGTTACTGTAATACTGAACGTACAGGTAGTGCTGCCATTATTTAATTTATAATTGAATGTACCTGCCGCAATTGGTGTGCCCGTGCCAACGAGTGTTATACTTTGTACACCCGCGGTAGTAAATACACCCGCTGATCTGAAATAGATACCATTAACAGTATCAGTACCCAGGTCGTAAGTACCTGCCTGTGTTACATTCACATTGGTTAAAACAGTATTGGCAGCTACCAGTATCTGTCCGGCTACATAAGAACCGGAACCCAATGTAAAACCGCTGCAGGCACCCGGTGCGCCACCCAGTGTATAAATAGCAGCGCCGCCACCCGGACCGATCACGGTAACATCGATGATACAAATGCTGGTGCCGTATTGCACAGTAAACGTGCTGATACCCGATGCCAAAGGCTTTCCGCTGCCGTACAAACGCACCACATTATTGCCAACAACACCCAAAGTACCGGTTCCTTTGAAGGAGAAACCATTTACAGTGTCGCTCTTAATAGTATAAGTGCCCACTGTGGTCACATCTACATTTACGTCTATGAAGTTATCGGCGGTCAATGCGGTATCTTTTTGATAAATGCCATTGATGGTACTTGGCTTGCAATTACCGGTGCCGTCTTTTTTAAGGGTACCTGTTGAAAGGCCATTGGCATCAAAATCAATTTGTTTTTGACAGGCAACAAAGGCGCTTACTATTGAAATAAAGACAATTAGCCGCTTAAAGATTTTCATACTGCTGAATAAGATAAGATTATACGTATAAAGATAGTGCTTTTAAGAAACCTGCGATTCATCATTTACGATGGCACCCGTTTCCACAGTATGATGTGATTGGTTGGTATTTCGCTGCCTGAAAAAACGTTTTTGAAATACTAAAATGGTAATTACACCGGTTGATATAGCAGCATCGGCCAGGTTGAAGATCGGCCGGAAGAATTCGAAATATTCGCCACCCCAAAATGGCATCCAGTTGGGGAAATGGCCTTTAATGATAGGGAAATACAGCATATCCACCACGTTGCCATGTAAAAAAGAAGCATAGCCATGGCTGGAGAAAACTGCTTTTCCGTCGTAATAAACATAATCGTTGATAGAAGGGCTCCACAACATGCCTTTGTCGAATATCATTCCATAAAAACAGGAATCGATAAGGTTGCCCAGTGCACCGGCGTAGATAAGGCCTGCACAGATAATAAATCCTTTGTGATATTTTCTTTTAATGATCTTACCCAGGTACCAGGTGCCAAAGATCACGGCAGCCATGCGAAAAACGGTCAGCGCTATCTTGCCCCAGTCGCCCCCAAACTTCCAGCCATAGGCCATTCCCGCATTTTCAACAAAATAAAGCTGGAAACCGCTGCCTATCACCTGGTGCGATTCGTGCAGGTTATAATGTGTTTTGATCCACAACTTGAGGGCCTGGTCGGCTACTACTACCAATATGATGATAAAGATTATCGTTCGTGCTTTCATAATAAACAAAGATAAAGGCTAGTTTTCAGTTTCGGGTTTTCTGTTTTCTGTTATTGAAGCGTATTGTTCACGCAAAGGCGCAAAGTTGAAATACAAAAGCGTTCAGGAAGTATTTTAATTGATACACTATCCAATTTAATAGTGCCTGGTGAGAAGAGATTAGTTATTATAGATATAAGTTGTATGCCGGGCAAAATATATTTTACTCTTTTTTACCTGAAACCTTGCCCGGACTTCCGGCAGCCTGTCAGGTGTTCCTGAAAGCTTGCCCAGACTTCCGGCAGCCTGTCAGGTGCTTCTGAAAGCTTGCCCGGACTTCCGGCAGCCCGTCAGGTGCTTCTGAAAGCTTGCCCGGACTTCCGGCAGCCCGTCAGGTGTTCCTGAAAGCTTGCCAGGATTTCGGGGAAGGGACCGGTACGATACCGAAAAGCTCCCCGAACCTGAGGCAACCTAACGGTATTAAAAGCCCTAATGTATTTAAAATCAATCATTTACCCACGAAACAATTAAACCACGAATGACCCCTAATGAACACGAATGTATTTATTCGTGAATATTCGTGGTTTTCTACCGCAGCAAAAATGAGTTAATTGAGCTCTCGCAGAAACGCTCTGACCTGAAAAAATTCGTAAATCGTCATTCGCAAATCGTAACTGGTATTATTCTTCAAAATACACCCTGTTCACCCGCTGCGATATTCCTGTTAAAATTTCGTACGCAATGGTT
Organism: Bacteroidota bacterium; assembly: GCA_048497855.1. GTDB lineage: Bacteria > Bacteroidota > Bacteroidia > Chitinophagales > Chitinophagaceae > Ferruginibacter. The sequence continues at coordinate 13,386 of JBEHZB010000001.1, forward strand.
TGTGCACCTTTGGCAACATCTTCTACCGGCAAGGCTTCGCCAAAAACAATTACGTCATCGCCTTCCTCAGCATCAACACCGGTGATATCCAGCATGGTCATATCCATACATACATTCCCAATTACCGGCACAAGGTGCCCGTTCAGCCACATTTTGCCCGTGCCATTACTTAGCAAACGGGGGTAACCATCTGCATAACCAATGCGTACCGTGGCGATAACAGAATCCGTTGCTGCCACACCTTTACGGCTGTAGCCAACACTTTCGCCGGCTTTTACTTTTTTTATTTGGGAGATGGTGGTCTTTAGCGTAGTAACATTTTTTAACTGCTGCTGCATACTTGGATTGCTGTCAACACCATACAATCCTATTCCCAAACGCACCATATCCAGCTGCAGATTTTTATGCCGGTGAATAGCTGAAGTATTGGCAATATGCCGAAGAAAAGGATAAGGTATTGCTTCCTGCAGTTTTTCGCAATTGGCAAAAAATGCTGTTGCCTGGTGTTGTGTAAATGCATCGTGTGCCACGGCATCACTTGCTGCCAGGTGAGAAAATACAGACTGCACCTTAAACACTTTGGAAGCAGTTATTTTTTTTGCCAGTGCATCTATTTCATTTTCTTCAAAGCCAAGGCGCCGCATGCCGGTATCCAGTTTTATATGCACGGGATAATTGGTAATACCCGACTGCTCTAAATATTTTTCAAAGGCACTCAATATCGCAAAGGAATATAGCTCAGGCTCCAGGTTATGATATACCATTACATCAAACGTGGTTTCTTCAGCATTCATCACCATCACCGGCAGTGTGATTCCTGCTTTACGCAATTCCACGCCTTCATCTGCATAAGCTACAGCCAGGTAATCTACTTTATGGAACTGCAGCAGGTTGGCTATTTCAAAGCTGCCGCTGCCATAGCTGAACGCCTTTACCATAGCCATTAATTTTACACCGGGCTTCAGTTCATTTTGGTATGCTTTCAGATTGTGCGTAATGGCATTGAGATCAATTTCCAGAACCGTTTGATGTACCTTTTGTTCCAGTAAATGCACGAGCTGTTCAAACTCAAACAGCCTTGCGCCTTTCAGCAAAATGGTTTCGTCATGAAAATGCAGGGAATAGAATTGCTGCCTGAATTCGGCAGTAGAAGAAAAGAAATGTGTTTCGCTGATATCTTTAAATGCTTCTTTTTGTTTGCTGATCTCTGGTCCGATTCCGATAAAGCGGTTGATATTTTTCTGCTGAAGAATGAACGCCACATCGGCATACAATGCATGACCGCTTTTTCCTGATTGCAAAATATCACTGAGTATAAGCGTACGTTTGGCATGCTGCCGCTGTTGTTGTAAAAAATCAAGTGCTATGGTCAATGAATTGATATCTGCACTGTAACTGTCGTTGATGATAGAACAATTGTTGATGCCTTCTTTCAGTTCGAGCCGCATTTCTACAGGGCGCAGCCGATACATCCGTTCTGCAATAGCTGCTGTATCTATATTAAGGTGCAGCAACACACAACTGCAATTGATCGCATTTTCTATAGAGGCATCGTCGGTAAAAGGAATGGTGCAGATGAATGTTGAATGTTGAATGTTGAATGTTATGCTGGTGGTGTCGTTTGCTTTTTCAATGGATTGTATGTGCACTGTGTTTCCTGTATTCCTGCTCCAGGCAAATAACTGGAGATCATTATTCCTTACATTATTTTTAAATGTAGTCACCGCTTCATTGATATGCGGATCATCGGCGCAATAGATGAGCACATCGCTGTGCACAAACAGTTTCAATTTTTCATTGATCTTCTGGCGTATATCCAAAAAGCCTTCGCTGTGCGCTTCGCCTATATTGGTAAATACGCCAATGGATGGAACGATCATCTTTTCCAGCCGCTCCATTTCACCGGGCTGGGAAATACCTGCTTCAAAAATACCGAGCGTATGCTGGCCATTCATCTGCCACACACTTAACGGAACGCCTGTTTGCGAATTATAACTTTTGGGGTTACGCACAATGGCAAAATCATCCTGCAATAATTGATACAACCATTCCTTCACTATCGTTTTTCCGTTACTGCCGGTAATGCCTATAATGGGGATATTGAATTGGCTGCGATGGAATATTGCCAATTGCTGCAATGCCTGTAACGTATCGGCTACCTGTAAAAAATTTGCCTGCGGATAATTGCCAGCAGCTGCTTTTGAAAAATTTTCATCTACCACAAAATTGCGAACACCTTTATTGTATAACTCCTCCACAAAACTATTTCCATTGCGGCGTGGTCCGTTTAATGCAAAGAATAACGAAGCAGATGGGAATAATAATTTACGGCTGTCGAGCAGGATATGATCGATATGGCTTTCAGCAGTTTGCTGTAACCAACCTGCTTTAATAACGGCTGCTATTTGTACAATGGAATATTGCAACTGGTTTATTTTTAAGTACAGAAAGTTAAGCTAAATAATTACGCTTCCTCATCAGGCGTACCCTTCTTTTTATGATAGATGGAATACACTATAGAGCCTGAGATACAAACAACGATCACTGATAAAGATACCCAGGCCGGCATGTGCAGGTATCTTTTATCAACACCTGCATAAGACAGCATGGGTATCAGCATTTTTACACCAATGAACAGCAACACGATGGCTATTCCCTGCTGCAGGTAATCGAACCGGCTGGCTGCACCCTGTAATAAAAAGAAAAGGCTTCGCAATCCAAGCACCGCAAAAATATTGGAAGAATAGATCAGCAGCTTTTTACCGGGGTCGGGTATAATGGAAAATACTGCGGGAATAGAATCTACAGCAAATACAATATCTATCAATCCCAGCATTACCACTACCATTGCCAGTGTGGTAAAATAGCGCTTGTTGTTCTTCTTTACTATAAAAGTTCCATCGGGTGCGTTATTATCAACGGGCATTATTTTGCATAAGAATTTATACGCCCAGTTCTTTTGCGGATCAAACTCTTCTTCTTCATTACTGCTGAACATTTTTATACCGGTAAATACCAAAAAAGCGCCAAACAGGTACATCACTTCCTTTACGTTTCTTACCAGTTCACTACCCAATGCAATGAATGCGATACGGAATATGATGGCCATTAAAATGCCAAGCAATAATACCCGTGAAAAATTCTTTTCTTTTACACCAAAGAAGGAGAAGATAATAATGAATACAAAAATGTTATCTATAGAAAGGGACCATTCCAGCAGGTAGGCAGACATGTATAACATGGCATCGTGTTTGCCATGCCCTGCTTCATTTTCGTACCAGATAAAACCACAGAAGGCAACAGACAGCAATACCCAAAACACAGTTTGCAGCAATGCCGTTTTTACACTGATCTTTTTATTCTTTTTACTTAACAGCCCAAGATCGAATATCAATGCAATAATGATCACAGCACTGAAAACGAGCAATATAACCTGGTTCTTATCCATTTTTTATCTTGGTATATTTTCTTTTGCGCAGCAACTGGTACGCCAGTGCAAATAAGAATACCAGCAAAACCGGTACCGCAATGTTGATGATCTGCCAGGTAGTTTTAGCTGCTTCTGTTTTTTTCTTATCCAGCAGCCGCAACGTATAATCTTTTGCTTTTACTTCTGCCAGTCCCGAAGGATTAATAAGATATTCGAGGCAGTTTTGCAAGAAATCCCTGTTGGCAAACTGAAAAGCATTTTCGGTACCAACCATATACGGGTTCACTCCCATCGGCAACGGCTCTTTTTGCGACATAGAGTTCAGCACCATATCACCATCTCCTACTATGATCATTTTATTATCGCTGATATTGGAAGGCGTAAACGGCACCCTGTATTTAGCAAGGCTGTCACTCATCGCCTGCGATAAGCGGTTATTATAAAAGGATTGAAATTTCCCTTCCAGCAAAACAGCTACCGGAATATCAGCTTTATTGAACTTGTCATCTTTGGGCGCATTCACATTTTCTTTGCCGCTTATCAATGCCGGTGTAGCAATCGTCCTGGAATTGGCAGACGAACTGAGCAATATTGTTTTCTTTATTCCTTCTGCTGCTGTGGTATCTATGGAGTTTACAAACCAGCCCGAAACAAAGCCAAGGTTTTTATTTATGGCATGATTGGATTTGGAAGAAAACACGGGAAAATAATTCCAGTACAGTGGTTCAAACTGGCCATCCCCATTCACATCAAAAGGCAGTTTATCGCTTTGAAGATCCATTACCAGGTCGGCATTTATCCTTGCACCGTATTTAAATAATAATTCTTCTATGCCCAATCCCCTGTCGTAAGCGATCACTTCATTCTTGATGCGCAGGCTATCCATTTCGGCATCCAGCCTGTCGATGAACAATAATAATTTCCCTCCCCGCATTACATACTGATCCAGCTTAAGTTTTTCATCATCAGTAAAGGGCACGGATGGTTTTACCATCATCATTAATTTGAACGTATCGGGGATATAAGGAGCAGCCTTAAGATCGAATGGTGTAAAATTGTAATCAACCTTTAATACATTTTCTGCAAGGTCGTACGTTCTTGCATCCTGAGGTTCACCATTACCAGTAATATACCCGATAAGCGGCTTTTGCTGCTGTGTCAATTTGAAAATACCATTGGCCAGTTCAAATTCCATCATTGCTTCTGCGCTGTTTATTTCCTGGCGACTCACAGCAGGCAAACCATTATATAACCTTACCGGTACAACATTTTCTTTGTAGCGCATTAAGGCAACAGGATAAACCAGTTGCTGCTGTTCCCCTGCTTTTAATTGCGATTTCAAATTGATAGGATATAAGCCCAATGAACTCAGTGTATCACCCCATTTTACATTCGTGCCTTCCATTTCCTCTTCGGGGTTGATGAAATTATACTGCAACTTCGCCCCTGCTATCTCTTTAAATTCCTGCAGCATTTCTGCGGTACTGTTGGCCAGCTTTTTAAAACCGCTGGGAAAATCCCCTTTCAGAAAAACATCTACCTGTACTACATCATCCAGTTGCTTTAGTATCTTTTTTGTTGGGCGGGATAACGTAAATCTTTTTTCATTGGTAAGATCTATCCTTGCATGATAAGAAGAAGCCAGCCAGTTTATACCAACCAGTATTATCAATGTGATCGGCAACCACAATTTATTCTTCCATATTTTTTTAATGATGCCCATTATTTTTTATGGAGATTTTTTACCGTGATCAATAAAAAAAGAAAGATGACGCTTATACTGTAGATCATATCCCGGCTATCAATAACACCGCGGCTTATACTGCGGTAATGAAAATCGATACCCAGCATTTCAACATAATAATCAAGACCACCCTGCAATGCAGGCAGTTTGCTTAATGCATTAAAACCAAAGTATAATATAAGGCAGGCAAAAGCACTTATCAAAAACGCTACTACCGCATTGCTGGTAAAACCGCTGCAACACAAGCCTATCGCGGCAAATACAGCTGCCAGTAAGAAGAGGCCGATATAACTTCCTATTATACCGCCGCTATCGATACCACCTTGTGCGCTTAATGCTTTTATCGTTATTACATAGATCAATGTTGGGATAATGACAAACAACAACACGATGAGTATAGAAAAATATTTACCCAAAACGATCTGCCATTGGGTCAATGGCTTTGTCTGCAGTATCTCAAATGTGCCGCCTTTGAATTCATCCGAAAGTGTACGCATGGTAATGGCCGGTACAAGAAATAATAATATCCACGGCGCCAGGTCGAAGAACTTATCCAGGGAAGCATAACCAAAATCGAAAATATTATCGGTTAAAAAGAACAGGAACAATCCATTTACCAGCAGGAACAGCACAATGGCTATGTATCCCGTAAGGTTGCTGAAAAACTGTTGCAGTTCTTTTTTACAAATGCTCCACATGTGTTATAAATTGCTGCAATTTAATGCTAAACAGCTGATTGTACTTATTTAATGTGTATTTTATGAAGTCCTTATGCTTTTATAACAAAAAATCTTTTTTATATAAGTTAGTTCTCCCCTATTTTTCTTTACAATAAATTAATCCACATTACTGCCAGGGCTCATTTTGCAAAGCAACACAACTGCTATATTTGCCGTCTGTTATACATAGTTACTTTATCCTTGAAGCCATTTATTGTTTTATTTATTTTAAAGTTGTTCAAGGATGAAGAAAATTTACCTCTTTTCTGTTGCTTTACTTTTTACCACGTTATCTTATTCCCAATCTACCACCTTAGTGATCAGCCAGGTGTATGCCGGGGCTGGTTGCGGTACAGCCAACTGTTCACTTTATCAGAATGATTACATAGAGATCTTTAATAAAAGCTCCGGCTCTATAAATGTGAGTGGGTATTCGGTACAATATGCCAGTGCATCGGGTACTTCGTGGACAAGGATCAACCTGCCTTCTGTTACGCTTTCTGCGGGGCAATATCTTTTGGTAGCAGGTACGTTCAGCGCCAATGGCATCAATCCTTTACCTACGCCAGATGCAAGCGGTTCGCTTGCAATGTCAACCGCCGGGGGTAAAGTAGCATTGGTAAACAATACCACCACATTAAGCGGCGATCAATGTACACGTTCAGGCACTGTAATCGATTTTGTTGGCTATGGTACTGCCACGTGCTACGAAACAGCGGCAGCACCGGCACCAGGTTCTAATAACAATGGTATATTCAGGGCAAGCAATGGCTGCCAGGACCAGGATAACAATGGTGCCGATTTCACAGCAGCGACAGCTTCGCCACGCAATACTGCCTTTGCTTTGAATCCCTGCACGGTAACCTGTACTACTCCTACACAAAAGCCCACCAATATCCGTTATGGCGGTTCGCCAACTTCCACATCGATGACAGTTTATTTTTCCCGTGGTAATGGCACCGGCTCATTGGTATTGTGCAAACAGGGTTCGGCAGTAAATGCTGCGCCGGTAAATGGAACTACTTATACAGCTAATACCACATTCGGCAGCGGCGCTCAGATCGGTACAGGAAATTATGCCGTGTTCAGCACTACTTATAAAGATGTGAATGCTTTTACGATAACCGGCCTTACTTCAGGTACCAAATACTATTTCTCTGTTTTTGAATACAATGATCCGGGTAAATGCTATACAACAACTGGTTTGGTAGATAGTTTTACAGTAGGTGCTACCGTTTTGAAGCCCGGGGATATGGCATTTGTTGGCTGGGATAATGCCTCCAACGCAGGAGAAGATAAACTCTATATCATGAATATGGTGGACCTTACTAAAGGCACTAAATTCTCGTTAGTTAATTCAAGATTTGAAGCAGGCGCTGCGGCAAATGTACGTACCAACAGGTGGTACGGCGGAAGCACCGATCCTTATGATGACCCTGAAATGCTGGACTTTGAATATGTGGGAAGCACCATTACAAAAGGTTCTGTTATTTCGATGGAATCCAACAGCAGTTCAGGGTTTACCAATTTTACTATTAATGGCACATCGGTACCTGCATCTAATTTTACAGCAATCACCGGATTTAGCAATTTTCTTTCTACAATGGGATCGGATGCTGATCAGCTTTATATAACACAAGGCAAATTCACGGCCTATGGTTCTGTTGGGGTTGACCGATATAATTTATTAACTGGCTTAGTGATTCATGGCATTACTACCCGAACACCATGGGTACCGTTGACCAGTGCCGTAAGTACCGGTGGCGGAGCAAGCCGTGAGTCAAGGATACCGCCTGATATTTTTTGCTTTAATGTAGAGTTTGGTTCCAATACCGTTGGTTATGGTGCATATAAGCATAGCGCAGGTATTGTTGGTACAAAAAATCAATTATTGACCAATATTAAAAATACCGCTAACTGGAACTTTGGCGCAGGAAGCAATAATGTAAACGATGTAATAGCAAACGAGCCTAATGCAAATACCGCCTTCACTGTAAATTCAGGAAATACAGACGGGCAATGGTTGGGCAGCTCCAGCGATTGGTTCGATTGTAATAACTGGGAAGGCTTACATGTACCGGACAGTACAACGGATGCAGTGCTGAATACCAATGTCACTCCCTTTACACCGGTTATCAATATTACTACAAGCCCTTATGCAGTGCAATACAGCAATATTGCCCATGCCAATAATATTGCGGTGCCTGTAACCAGCAGTGCGGCTGTAAGCGGACCGGGAAATGAAAAGCTGGTGGTAGAAGGAAATATCGATGTTGCTCTGAGCGGGCAATTTACTTTTGAGAATAATTCCAATGCTGCCAACGATACTTTATGGGTGCATAACAGTATTACAGATAATAATTTTGGCTCCGGTCTTGGTATTGTCTTTGGCCAGGCTACTGTTGTTTTAGATGAGGCCCGTACCAATATTACTCCATACGGCTTAAATAAGAATATCACCGGGGAATACAGCATTTATAAACTCGCCGTGAATAACACACGGAGTACTAATATCAATAACAAAGTAAGAGTAACCAATAACCTGAACCTGCAGAACGGATACCTCAATATCATTTCTTCTACCGGGTTATTTACCTTATCCTCTACAGCCGGCATTACAAGCCCGGCCAATGTGTACGGTCAAAGTAACAAAGGGTATTTCAACAGTTTTGTGAATGGTAAGATGTACTATGATGCTGATGCATCATCTGTGAATATGGTTTTTCCTGTTGGCAAATACAGCACCAGCGATACGGCTTTTGCACCTGTTGAACTAACCAAAACAAATACCACCGCTACTACTTATAATGCAGAATATTTTCCTGCCGCCTACAGCGATCTTGCTGTAGATATTGTACAGCTTGATCATGTGAGCAGGGTAGAGCATTGGCTGATCAACAGCAGTGCCGGAGGGGCAGATGCCAAAGTAACTTTAAGCTGGAGGCCGAAAAGCTATGTAGGTGATGGAACCAGCAACCCAACCTCGTTCGACAGTTTAATGGTTTCCCATTATTTCGATCCCGGAACCGGCACCCCTTTATGGAGCGTGGATGGCGGAAGCGCCGTGATAATGCCGAAGAACAGCGGGTACAATTTTAGTTACGGACTTATCACTACAATAGCTTCTACCAGTACTTTTTCTCCTTTTACCCTGGGAACAAGGGGACTTTATAATTCTCTGCCGCTTAAGATGCTAAGTTTTACAGGAACCATTGCTGCAGGCAAAACAAAACTGCAATGGCTTACCGCCGAAGAGCAGTTTGTTGACCGCTATGAAGTGGAAAACAGCACAGACGGTATTCATTTTCGATCCCTGGCAAGTGTAAACTCATTAAATATAACCGGCCACCATACCTATAACAGCCTGGATAATTCCCCTGCCCCGGGATGGAATTTTTACCGCCTGCGGATCATTGACAAGGCTGCAAAGCTGTCTTTTTCCAATATTATTAAGCTTTGGTATGGCAAAACGGCCGATCTGCTGGTTTATCCCAACCCGGCTTCTACAGAAATAAAAATAAATTTACCTGCTTCAAGCAGCATTTCACAAATAGCGATTGTCAATAGTAGCGGACAGGTTGTTAAACAACTGGCAACGCTGGAACAATCTCTTACCATAAACATAGAATCTTTGAGCAAGGGGGTGTATTTCATTCGCATTCTCAACAGCCGACAAGCAATCGCTCAAAAGTTCACCAAACAATAGGTTGTTTACCCAAAACCAACTGCACAGGCCCTGCCATAAGGCGGGGCCAATTTTTTTAGAAAATAGTTGTATATTGTCACTCTAATAAAAACCTTAACATGAAAAAAGTATTCATTCTGGCTTGTGCCACTTTTCTTTCCGGCCAGTTAATGGCTCAAACAACTGCTAAAGCTGCCGAAGCCGTACAAGTAAAAACTACTACAGAACTTTCTAAACAACAGGTAAATGCCCAACCTGCAAAAACAGTAGATGTTATTACTCCTGCTATCGTTATCGTTCCGGCATCAGATCTGACACAAAAAGCTTTTGAAGCAACTGTAAACACGAAGGTTCCCGCAACAAAACAGGAAGCGACTGTTGAATTATCGAAAGTTGCACCAACTCCCGGCACGGTAAAAGCAGCGCCAGTTAAAGAATAATATACATTGATCTTATATATTGCCTCCTGTTATTTTCAACGGGAGGCTTTTTTATTTAAAAAAAATCCTGCCAGTCAGTATGGATTATTTTACCTGCTGCATCTCAACAAAAAATAAGCGTATGAAAAAAATAGTATTGGCATTTGCTGTCTGTACATTTTCTGTACACCTCGTAGCACAAACTACAGGAAGCAAAAAAATTCCGCCACCACCACCGCCTCCGGCACCTCCAATCCAATTGATGGCTCAGCCTGCACCACCACCGCCTCCTCCACCGCCAAAGGTTAAAGAGGTAAAGTTTACTCCTCCAAAGGTTGTAAAGGATAACAATACTGTTCCACCTCCACCACCACCTAAACCACCAAGGCCGCCAAAACCACCGAAAGCATCTAAAAAAGCAGTAAAATTCACTCCCCCTGTAATTGTAAGAGATGAGGAAGTGAAAACACAATAAGTGTAAACAACCGGACCAAAATAAAAAGTCCCTTGCATATCGCAAGGGACTTAAATCTCTTTAGTGATTGGTATTATTTTATACCGCAAAGCTTTCTCCGCAACCGCAGCTTCTGCTGGCATTGGGATTATTGAAATAAAATCCTTTGCCATTCAATCCGTCGCTAAATTCCAGTTCCGTATTTACAAGATATAAAAAGCTTTTCAGGTCGGTTACGATCTTCACACCTTTATCTTCAAATACCTGGTCCATTGGTTTTACTTCGTTATCAAAATCCATTTTATAACTAAGTCCGCTGCAGCCGCCGCCTACAACCCCTACCCGTAAAAAATAAGAAGCATCATTGTCCACTCCTGCATCATGCATCAGGCTCAGCACTTTGTCTTTTGCCTTGTCGCTTATAAATATTGCGTTGTCTGTTGCTACCATACCCCTGTCCCCTAAAGGGGAACTTAAATTGTTACTTAATAATTTATTTTGTTGTCACTTTTAAATTTGAAGAGGAAAAAATGTAGCGCTTTCCTTCTTCGCATCAATCTCCTCCTCAGTTCCCCCTTTAGGGGGCGGAGGGGGTTAGTGCACCACGCTTTCTTCAAATTTGATCGCTTCCAAACCATTTTTGGTACGGTAATCATTGATCGCTGCTTTGATAGCATCTTCTGCCAATACAGAGCAGTGAATTTTTACCGGTGGAAGATTCAGTTCTTCTACAAAGTCCATATTGTCCACTTTCAGCGCTTCATCCACACTCTTTCCTTTCAGCCATTCTGTAGCCAAAGAAGAAGAAGCGATAGCGGAGCCGCAACCAAAGGTTTTGAATTTTGCATCAGTGATCATACCGGTTGCATCATCTACTTCGATCTGCAAACGCATAACGTCACCACACTCCGGTGCTCCTACCAAGCCGGTACCTACATTCTTCTTTGCTTTGTCCAGCGTACCAACATTCTTTGGGTTCTGGTAGTGATCGATAACTTTTTCTGAGTATGCCATTGTATTTATATTTATTATGTAAGATTTAATATTTTTTGCAGCATCAATATTCAATAAATCAATATTAAATATTCAATTTGTTTTTAGTGCGCTGCCCACTCTATCGTACTTAAATCAATTCCTTCTTTATACATTTCCCACAACGGGCTCATTTCTCTTAACTTCAATACGGTTTCGCTTATTGCTTTAACAGTGTAATCTATTTGTTCTTCAGTAGTGAACCTGCCCAACCCAAAACGCAGCGAACTATGTGCCAGATCGTCGCCCAAACCTAATGCTTTCAATACATAACTTGGTTCAAGTGAAGCAGATGTACAAGCACTTCCGCTGCTTAGTGCAATATTTTTATTAAAGCCCATCAGCAAACCCTCGCCTTCCACATGCTTGAAAGAAATATTGGTTACATGAGGTAAACGGTGCTCGGTGCTTCCGTTAATATAGGCTTCTTCCAGCTTCATTAATTCTGTTTCCAGCTTGTCCCTCAGTTTAGCAATACGTTTGGTATCTTCTTCCATATCCAGCATGCAGAGCTCACATGCTTTTCCAAAACCTACAATACCCGGTACATTCAGCGTACCGCTGCGCATACCACGTTCGTGGCCACCGCCATCCATCTGTGCGGTAACTTTTACCCTTGGGTTCTTACGGCGAACATACAATGCACCAACACCTTTAGGGCCGTACATTTTATGAGCGCTGAAAGCCATCAGGTCGATACCATCTTTATTTACATCAACCGGTATCTTTCCTACAGCCTGTGTACCATCTGTAAATACCAATACCCCATGCTTACGTGCAATGGCGCTGATCTCTTTTATCGGCATCACCGTTCCAATCTCATTATTGGCATACATGATAGCGATCAATATAGTAGTTGGCTTAATGGCAGCTTCCAGTTCTTTCAGATCTATCAACCCATCAGGTTTAACCTGTAAATAAGTCACTTCGCCACCCAGCTTTTCAATATGCTTGCAGGTATCTAAAACCGCTTTATGTTCGGTTGTAGCTGTAATGATATGATTGCCTTTGGAAGCATACATTTCAAATACGCCCTTTATTGCCAGGTTATCGCCTTCGGTAGCACCTGAAGTAAAGATGATTTCCTTAGGATCGGCGCCAATGAGTTTGGCCACCTGCTCACGGGCATAGTCAACAGCTTCTTCCGCTTCCCAGCCAAAAGGATGGTTGCGGCTGGCAGCATTGCCAAAATGTTCTAAGAAATAAGGTGTCATTGCTTCCAGCACCCTCGGATCCATAGGTGTAGTAGCATTGTTATCCAGGTAGATCGGCAATTTCAACATAACCTCAATTGTTTTAAATGTATAATGCAAAAATACTACAAAAGGTTCTATTTTAGCTTATAAATACCAGCCTGCATCCTCTATTTACTCATTTCGTAAATAACCTGTTCATAAATATTTAAAATGCTTAAAACAGAACATATCGGTATCGCTGTAAAAGAACTCTCAAATGCCATTCCGTTGTTTGAAAAACTGCTGAATAGTCAGTGCTATAAGACAGAAATGGTGGAAAGCGAGCGGGTGAACACTGCTTTCTTTATGCAGGGCGATACCAAGATCGAACTTTTGGAAAGTACTGATCCTGACGGGGTAATAGCCAAATTCATTGAAAAAAAAGGAGAAGGCATGCACCATATCGCTTTTGAAGTAGCTGATATTGAAGCAGAAATGAAAAGGCTGAAAGAAGAAGGCTTTACCCTGCTGAATGAAAAACCAAAAGCTGGTGCAGACAATAAACTGGTTTGTTTTTTACATCCCAAAGGAACCAATGGCGTATTGATAGAACTCTGCCAATCCATTTCATAAACAGCCGGTGCCAGTAAAACTATTTTATACCACCTGTCTTTTACTGCTGCTTTTTACCAAAGGCATTGCTCAAAATACCTCACCTCTTGTACTTACGCATATCACAGAAGAGAACGGCCTCAGCGATAACCGGGTAAACACCATTTTTAAAGACCGGGAAGGGTTGCTGTGGGTAGGCACCTGCGACGGGCTGAACCTCGTGAATGGCAGTTCCATAAAGATCTTCAGGCATATAGATAATGACAGTACTTCCATATCAGGCAATTTTATTACCAACCTGGCAGAAGATAAAACAGGCAATATTTTTTTTGGAACCGGCAACGGCTTATGCTGGTATGATAAAAAGCACCGGCTGTTTAAAAATCTTTCCCTGCCTTCCAGTGTTTATGGCACCAGCGGCATTATTACCGGCATTGCCTGGGATGACAGTGGACAATTGTGGTGTGCAACAGATGGGGGCTTATATTGCATCAACCTGGCTGCAAAAAAAATAACCCCGTTCTATAATTCCAGTACCGAAGAGGGTAGCTATGTTAAATACAGCAATGAATTTAAACAACTTGCCCAAACACCGGGAAACTTATGGCTGGCAAGCGAAGACGGCTTATGGCGCTTTGACTTGCAAACGCATACTTATAAAAAGATCATTCATAAAAACAACAGTCATTATCATCCCCTATGCCTTGCCGTATATGCCGATCATGCAAACAGGATCTGGGCAGGATTCTGGAATACAGGCCTAAAAAGATACGACCCTGCAACAGGTAAATTATATGAGTACGGCGATAAGCTTAACTATGCACACACTGTAGTTTCCATCACCGAAAAAAAACAACTCGACGGCAGTTATTTACTTTGGCTGGATGGCGACCTGCTGGCCTTTGATGAAAAAAAAGAAACCTATTTTAATTTTCAGCAGCCCCTGGCGGAAAAAGATTTTCCCGGCGTAAGACCGGTACACCAGTCTGCAGATGGATGGATATGGCTTGCCAGCGACAAAGGCGTTTATATTTATAACCCCGAACGTCAATTGTTTACTCACCGGTTTTATAAAGATGGGCTAACCAGCCAGAGTGTGTGTTTTTACAATTATAAAAGCGATCTGCTGGTAGGCGCTGCCGGTAAATATTTTTTACAGCTGCAGGATAAAAATGGAAATGTTTTAAAAGATTACGGCGCCTCATTAAAAACACCCGAAGCTGTGCTTTACATTACAAGAGATAGTGCCGATGATTTTTGGCTGGGCACATCGGGTGGAATATTAAATATCAATCTTGCAACAGGATATAAAAGATGGTACCGGCATAAAGATGGCGACAGTACTACACTTCCGGGCAATTTCATTACAGGTGTTTATATCGATTCCCAAAAAAATACCTGGGTATTTCCCTGGCGGCAGGGAATATGGCAGCTGGACAGAACAACCGGGAAATGTAAAAAAATGCTGGATGGCCTTTCCATAGAAGTAGATAAGATAAAAAAATTACTGATCGGGTTTGCAGCAGAAGATAAGCATGGAAATATCTGGATGAGTGATTTTGATGAAGGCATCATTCTTTATAACGCCACCACCAAACAATTTACCAAACCTTTTGAAAAGCAGATCGGCAGCAGGTTTACAACTTCCGAGATCTTCACCAAAGGAAGCTATATGTATTCGCAGCTTAATGATGGCTTGATAAAATGGAATACCGACAGTATGACCATTCAGCGGTTTTATTTACCTGCCGAAATGAATAAAGGCATTTCCGCCATGTATCCCGATAAAAAAGGTAACTGGTGGCTGGCCGCAAGAAACGGCCTGATCGTTTTTAATGAGGCAGAAAAAACATTCAAGCGTTTTACAGCATCTGACGGGCTTATAAAAAATGATATTGACGGCAATTTATTTTGCAATGAAGACAGCTCCATGACTATCGGCACAGCAGATTATATCTCTGTGTTTGATCCGCAGCAGCTTATAAAAACATCATTCAACGAAAAGAAAATATTACTAAGTGATCTTCTCGTTAACAACAAAGTCATTGACTGGGACAGCAGCAAAACTATTTCGCTGGCCAATTATGAAAACAATATCATTATACGCTGGGCATTGCCCGATTACAGCAATCCGCTGCACAATCAATATTATGTAAAACTAAACGGCATTGATGAAGACTGGCGCTATATCGGTAATACAGGTGAGATACAGTATATCAATTTAGCGCCGGGCAAATATGTAGTTCAATTAAAAGCATCTTCTGCCAACGGGGCGCCTTCTCAAAATATCATCACTTTGCGTTTCATTATTCACCCGGCTTTCTGGAAAACCTGGTGGTTCATCACTTTGTGCATCCTTGCATTTATCATTTTATTTTTCAGGATAGTGCGCTATATCTCTCAACGGAATTTAAAAGAGAAATTACTGAAGCTGGAAAAAGAACAGGCTGTTGAAAAAGAACGCAACCGTATCAGCCGTGATATGCACGATGACCTGGGCAGCGGCCTTACCAAGATCGCTATCATGAGTGAAGTGGTAAAAAAACAATTGTACGAACCTGAAAAAGCAAAACTACAGCTGGAAAATATTTCCGCTTCATCAAGAGAACTGGTAGATAATTTGCAGGACATCATCTGGATATTGAATCCAAAAAATGATACGCTCGAAAACTTTGCTGCTTATATCAGGGAATATGCATTGAAATTTTTTGAACCATTCAGTATTGAATTGAATTTTGATTATCCCGAACAATTCAGCGCAAAAAAATTATCGGAAGAAACAAGAAGGAATATTTTTCTTACCGTAAAAGAAACGTTCAATAATATTGCCAAGCATGCATGGTGCAATGATGTAACTATAACTATACAGGAGGCTGCATCAGAAGTGCTTATTGCAATAGCAGATAACGGGAAAGGATTTGACGCAAATAATGTACGCCTTTTCGGTAATGGACTCATTAATATGAAGAACCGGGTTGAGCAGGTGGGAGGAAAATACACCATTGAATCAGCGCCCGGTAATGGAACTGTAACACGGATAACAATACATGGTTAACACTTTTTTGTGAGCTATACCGATATTAGTTACGCTATTTTTGATACCTGATGATTCATGTTGTTATTATAGAAGATATCAAAGACATCCGCGAAGGATTGCAATTGCTGATAGACAGCAGCGATGGTTTTGTATGCAATAAAACATTTGCTACAGCCGAACTGGCCCTTGCCGAATTACCGTTGATCGCACCGGATGTAGCCTTAATGGATATTCATTTGCCGGGCATGAATGGCATAGAAGCAGTGCGAAAATTAAAACTGCAATGCCCTTCTACACAATTCATCATGAGTACAATTTACGAAGATGATGAGAACATTTTTGAAAGCCTGAAAGCTGGCGCCAGCGGCTACCTGCTGAAAAAAACAGTCCCTTCTAAAATACTGGATGCCATTACAGAAGTTGTTGCCGGGGGCAGCCCCATGAGCAGCCAGATCGCCAGGAAAGTGATCGCCTCGTTTCAGCAAAAAGATTCTATTGATGATGTAGATATCCTCACGCCAAAAGAAAAAGAAATTTTGAAAGCCCTTGCCAAAGGGCTGCGCTATAAAGAAATTGCTGATGATATGAAGATCAGTATTGAGACCGTTCGCAGCCATGCCCGCCGCATTTATGAAAAGCTGCAGGTGCAAAGCCGCACCGAAGCGCTGAACAAAGTTTTCGGTTCAAGATAACAACCATATCCTGTTTTTGACATAACATTTCTTCTAACACTTTTTTGGGATTGATTGGCTGTAGCCGATTGAACAACTTTACACAAAACTATCTGACATGAAAAAGTTGTTCGTATTCGTTATGGCTGCAACAGTTATCTCAACCGCAGCTAAAAGCCAATTCCTGAAAAAACTGGGTGATAAGATCAAGAATAAGACCGATCAGCGTATCGATCAGAAAACAGATAAAGCGGTTGATAAAGGTTTGGATAAAATTGATGATGCCACTAAAGTTCCGGCCAACACCAATCAAAATTCGGGCACAGGCAATAACAATGTGCAAACCACTTCATCTACATCAACAGGCACTGCTGCAAACAATACCGTTGCCGCCCCATCATATAAAACCTACGCCAATTACGATTTTGTACCGGGCGATAAAATAATCTTCGAGGATAATTTTTCGGAAGATGCTGATGGAGAATTTCCTGCACACTGGGACCTGCTTAACGGCCAGGGCATCCTTAATAAAATGAATGGCGAAGAAGCTTTCGCACTTACTGATGGCAATTATGTTAAGGTAACGCCATTGATGAAGACCAGTAAATATTTGGGCACACAATTCACCCTGGAATTTGATACTTATTTAACCGAAGCTGCATATGGTGTAAGGGTACACTTTGATGATGCAGGCAAAAATGATTTGGCAACATTTGCTACCAACTCGAGCGGTGTTGATTTTTATTCAGATAATAAATCACTGAGCGGTTCTTTTCCTTCAGAATCGCAGTATAAAAATTATTTCGACAGGTGGCATCATTACGCTTTTGCTTTTAAGAACGGGCAAATGAAAGTGTACTGCGATGCTGCAAGGGTATTGGTAGTACCCAATGTTGGCGTAAAGCCGGAGATGGTATTGTTTGCCGGTATCGCTTCTGTTGAAAATCCTATACTGATCAAAAATATCCGCCTGGCCGAAGGCGGTGGTATGAACATGCTGGGTAAAAAATTTACTGATGCAAAGATCGTTACGCATGGCATCAACTTCGATGTGAACAAGGCTATTATCAAACCTGAAAGCATGGGTACGTTAAATGGTATCGTGCAAATATTAAAAGACAATCCCGATGTAAAATTTGAAGTAGGCGGCCATACCGATAGCGATGGCGATGATGCCAGCAACCTGAAACTTTCACAGGCAAGGGCCGATGCCGTACGCAATCAATTAATAAGTATGGGTGTAGATGCAGAACGGCTTACTGCAAAAGGATATGGCGAAAGCAAGCCCATTGCTGATAATACTACGTTTGAAGGCAAAGCCAATAACAGGCGTGTTGAATTTGTAAAACTTTAAATGATCCTGAACTTATCATCCCCTAAATATGAAAAATAAAATATGGTTTGCCGCACTCTTGCTTTTGCTGCTCCCATACGATTCGCAGGCGCAAAACGGAAGTTTCTCTGCAACTATTATATCGGTTAACAACAGTTATAAACCAATAAACATTCATTTCAATAAACCGGTTTATAAATTTGATGATACACACGGCTATTGGTTCAGCAATCCGCATAATGGCAGTCATCATCTTACGTTAATGCCTGCACCTGGTTATGGTAATACCGATGCTGTTTTTATTGATGTAAATAACAGCGCCAATGATTTTGATATATATACGTTAACCAGTGATGACTCGGATAATGTGTCATTTAAAAATACGCAGTTCGCTATATCAGCGCCAGCCTGGCACAGCAGGGATAAAGAAACTATCAAGCCCCTGCATTTTCATTTTACCACGCTTACTGCATCGGAAGTAGTATTTACGGTAAGCGGCGTGGTACAGGTAATGTCATTAAAAGGAAACGGCGAAGACCTGGGCACTGGTACCATTAACGGCAGCGGCCATTTTTACCGTGAGCCTAAATACGACAGGTCGGATGTATTGCCCGGCTGCAATTGCGATCCTGTTATCTATGCTTCAGTGTATGATGAAGAGAACAATGTTCGCACCACATCGGCCTGCGAAAATGCATTGAGCAATAAATTATTTGATGCCGTGCAGCGATCAATGGCGCCGCTGTTTACTACTATCGCTTATCATGGCAAAGGAAAAATGAATGCCGGTGATATCAGTATAACAATGATAGCGGGACATGTTGATATCAATGTACCTGCAAAAGAAAGATCGTATTGTTCTGCCGATTATTATCACAACAGGCTTACAGGTTTGGAGGCACACAAAAAGATATTTACCAATGATGATTCGTATGGGTTGCGTTTTATAAAAATGCCGGGTAATGATGAGCTGTCTTCTTTTGGAAATCCCATCAACGGAAAACAGCAGGCTATGGATTCGGTAAAAAAATTACTGGCTGCAAAAAAGATCACCAGTGAACAATACATCAAAGCCATGCAGGATATTATGACAGGTTTGGGCAACAGCGGTCAGCCTGATATTAAAAAAATGGAATCAGAAAAGAACCTGTACCTCACTATCATTTTCAATGCATCCAACAAAGAAGAAGCGCTGCTTAAGCTGGGAGATAAAGCCAGGACAACAGTACAGCATAACATCAAAGGCGCTGCATTTGAAATATTTTCCCCAACTATAAAAGATAATGACGGCAGTTGGATCGCCAACAGGGAAGCGATCTATTTCGGAAAATTTTCTAACCCCGTTATGGGCAGGTCGGGAGGTGGGTTTGATGCCATGACAACCAACGCCGTTTATCCTGCAAATGGAAATAAACTCACCATTTACAACATCATTATTAAAATGGAAGGCGGTAAAGACCTGATCGATAAAGCTATTGCCAATATTGATTTTGCCGCATTACAGGAGCTGATCACCAAACAATAAATCATTGATCATGAAATACATCATCAACATTTTAGTTGCTGTTATTCTTTTTACTTCGCTAAAGGCGCAGTATAACAATAGCCGCTTTGTACAAACACAGCAAGGCCTGTTAAACGGGTCGGCTGTTTTTACAGTTGAATTCTGGGTAAAAACAACAGACAACAGCGGCAACGATATTTACTGGCAGCGGCCTTATCTTTTTGGCAACGAAACCAATGGCGACAATTCAGGCGACTTTGGCATCACTATGAATTATGGGTATATCGGCATGTGGAACGGTATTTCTACCCTCAACAGCGACCAGCAGTTTATTTCCAATTCTGTTCGTATCAACGATAATTTCTGGCATCATATCGCAGCTGTCGATAACGGTCAAACGCTTAATCTTTATGTAGATGGGAATATCATTGGCTCCCTGATAGCCGGAAGGCAACTGATCACTGTCAATGCCCCATTAACTTTTGGCGCAGCCAGCCTCGATCATGCTTTTGCAGGAAGCATGCAGGGAAATGTAAATTTTATGTCGCAGTCAAATTTTGGCGAAGCAAGAATTTCAAACAGTGTGCGATACACTTTTAATTTCAGACCATCGCAATCATTCAATACAGATGGCAATTCAGTAGCAGTATATCATCTTGCCGATCAGAATTATAATCAGCAACCTGTTACTAATAATAACACCTACCAAAACCCGATCAATACCAATACTTATTACAGAGATCCTGATCGTCCTGTAGTATTTGCGCCTAACGAACCTATCAACGATAATGAGGCGCAGCCTGCTATTTTGTATCTCAATGATTCGGTGAGTATAAACGGAAGACTATTGATCGGGAAAAAAGACTGGAGTTTTAGCAGTGAAATGTATATCCGTTTTTTTGAAGGCAGTTCCCGTAAAGTGAAGTTCTATAAAATGACAGAAGTAAAAGGTTTTAAAATGGGCAATGCCTTTTATGAGCCGAAATACACAGGCGGCGGAAGCCTGCTCAGCGGCTCCAATAACAAGATGATGTTAAGGCGGCTTACTGAGCGGGGCAGCAGGATGGCCATGTATGCTTACGATTTTCAATCGCTGGTAAAGAACAGTTATGGCAATATGGAGTATAAGCCCACCACCGTTTATTTTGTTGAATTACCGGGCAGTACCGATGATAAGGTGTACCAGTTTTCCGATAACAAATTCACACCGCATTTTGATACCAGGGTAAGCGCTATTGTACAGGACAAGCCTGCACTGGCAGAAAAGATACGCAGCAAGAACAAGGATTATTTTTATGCGCAGATAACTGAAGATAAGCACCAGCTGAGAGTTTGGCAGAACATCATTGCAGAATACAATCAACCCTAACCGCAAAAAACGATCATGAAAAAAATACTTGTTTGCATTACAGTAATAACATTAGCTATCATCAGTCTTCGTACTGCGGCACAGCCAAAGCCCTCTGCAGACGATATCGCCAAAGCGCTTAAAGGCGGGCGGCTTTTCTTTCATACCTCCAAAGCCTTGCTGGAAGCCGATGAACAGGCCGTACTGAATATAAAACTCACCATACCCCGTACGGCTACCGCTGAAACACAGCTTACAGAAGGCTCGCCTTATTTTATCGATCTGCCCGATGGCAGCGACCCTAATATTCCTGCTGCTTACAAAGCCACTAACTGGAAGATTATACAAGGCGGTGGAAAGATATCCGGCATCGAATCCAATTCCTGTGTTTATTCAGCGCCTTCAAAAGCGCCGCAGGATAAGATCATGGTGATCTCAGTTGATCTTGAACCTACCTCTTCAGCATTACCTAAAGTAGTGTTATTGCAAACCTTATATTTTGTAGAAGATGAAACAGCCATTGTAGTAAACCTGCCTGAAGTGGGTTTCCGAAACCAGAAATATGTTACCACTACTGGCGGGGGCATGAACATGCCGGGCGTTACCGGCCTCGATTCCCGTGCGGCAGGACATGTAGATGCGGCTACCATGGCAAAACTGGCACAGGCGCAGGCTGCCGTAGCTAATGCACAACAATCAAGCGGCATCAATCTTAGTGCTATCACCAGTAATGCTATGGCTTATTATGATGAAAAGACCGGTGTTACTGCTATAAAATTTAAGCAGCTGAGCATGCAGATGCAGGACGGCAAGGATATGCGGGGCACTGCAGTGTCGAAAGGCGAAACCATAATGACCGAAATTTCTTTTAAAGGAAAAGGATTAGGCATTCATAAACTTGATGATAAAGATGCCGGGCTGGGAATGCTGGTATTGATGTCGAAAAAAGGCTGTGGCTGCGGCAATAACAAGAACGGCGAAACCGACGAAGCGCCCTGCAATGGCTACATCAATATCAAAAGTTCTGATGGCAAAGTGATACGGGGCGATTTTGCTGCCGAAGTATATTCTGCTGTTGACAACAGGATGGTACACGGCATCATCTATGGAAAATTTACCGTGAACATTGCCAATTCAAAATAATTATTGCAGGAACGGGTTATGTTTCTTCTCCTCTCCTATAGTGGTCACAGGGCCGTGACCACTATATACTTTTGTTTCGTCGGGCAGGGTAAACAGTTTGTTTTTAATATTATCGATCAGTTGCTGGTGATTGCCCCCGGGAAGGTCTGTTCTGCCGATGCTCCTGTTGAACAATACATCGCCGCCAATAATAAACTGCTGTTTGGCACAATAGAAACACACATGCCCCGGCGAATGGCCCGGTGCAAATATCACTTCCAGCTCATCTTCTCCTAAAATGATCTTATCGCCCTCTTTTAAAAAAATAAGCTCCCCGGTATAGTTATCAAAAGGTAAATTGTACATCAAACCACTGGTGGGTGCGTAATCCAGCAGGGCTTTCTCATTTTCATGCAGTTGAAGGGTAAGGTCATAGGCTTCGGCAACAGGTTTATTGCCAAAAACATGGTCGAGGTGGCAATGGGTGTTAAGCAGCATTTCAGGCTTTAACTGGTTCTGTGTAATATACCCGTTTAGTTCATCTATCTCCTCGGGGAAATAGCAGCCGGGATCGATAATGATACATTGTTTGAACTCATTATACACTAAATACGTATTTTCCTGTACAGGACTGAAAACAAAAGCTTTTATTTTTAACATTATCTACGTTTAAATTGATTTTAACGATTAGATTGAATAAAGTAATTTTAATACTAAATATCAACCTTTCAGTATGGCAAAGTTCTGCAGAATAATTATAATTTCCTTTTTCCTTTTAACTGGATCCTATGTGTGTATTGCCCAGGTAAACAGTGTGGAATTTGGTAAGAACAGGGTTCAATTCAAAAAATTCAAATGGCAATATTATCAAACTAAAAATTTCAACGTTTATTTTAACCAGGGCGGGCAGGAACTGGCCAAGTATGTGGCCCAATGTGCCGAAAAGGAATTACCACAGATAGAAGCCGCAGCCGAATACAGCCTTCAGCGCCGTGCCAACATTGTTTTATACAACCAGTATTCCGATATGCAGCAAAGCAATATCGGCCTTGGTATAGAATGGCAGAACACCAGCGGCATTACCAAACTGGTGAACAATAAGATGGTGGTATATTTTGATGCCGATCATGAAAAACTGCGCAAGCAGATACGTGGCGGCATTGCGCAGGTATTGACCGACAATGTATTATTTGGCGATGACCTGGGCGAAGTAGCAGGCAACCAGGCCCTGCTTGATCTTCCCAAATGGCTTACCGATGGCTATGTTTCTTACCTGGCCGAGAACTGGAGCACAGATCTGGATGATGAATTAAAGAGTGAGATATTGAGCGGCGACTACAAGAATTTTTATGATTTTGTTTTTAAGAAACCGGAAATTGCCGGTCATGGTTTTTGGTATTATATAGAAGAGAAGTATAAAAAAGAAAACGTTACCTACCTGCTTTACCTGGCCAGGATATATAAGAACCTGAACAAAGCCTGCCTGCAGGTTTGTAAAAAGAAATTCAAGGAGGTACTTGCAGAATTTATGGAGTACCAGGAAGATAAATATTATAAAGACATCTCTAAAAGAAAGCCTTATCCCAAAGGCAGCTATATAGATGGTTTTGACATCAGCAAACGATTGGATTATTTCCGCTTTAATGTAAATCCCAATAAACGCAACAATTCTTACGTGGTAACCCAATTCAGAAAAGGGATTGTACGGGTTATTTATAATGATGAATATGAGAACAAGACCCTATTGAAATTTGGTGTAAAAACTCAATTGAACGAGATCAATCCCAACTATCCTATGATGGCCTGGGATCCAAAAGGAACAAGGATCACGGTGTTGTACGTGCAGGAGGGAAGATTGAAATTATTTGTGTACGACCTTGTAAGGCACCTTAAAGAGATCAAGATCGATCTTACCGATAAGTTCGACCAGGTGCAGGATATCAAGTACATGCTCAACAGCAATACCCTGTTAATGAGTGCCGTAAAGAATGGCCATACCGATATTTATACATTGGATCTGCAACACGAAAAAGTAAAACAGATCACCAACGATGTGTACGATGATCTTGATGCATCGTTTGTTGCGTTCCCTAACAAAACGGGCATCATATTCGCCAGCAACAGGCCAACTCCCGGCGCAAAAAGCGCTGATACTGTTTTGCCAAGCAATAACCGCTACAATATTTTCCTTATCACCAACTTCGGCGATAAGCCTGAGCTAAACCAGATCACCCAGTTATCGAACCTGAAATATGGCAATGCACGTTTCCCGATGCAGTACAACGGCAACCATTTTACATTTGTAAGTGATGAGAACGGTATTGGTAACCGTTACGCTGGTTTCTTTACTACCAAAGCGGCAGGGCTGGATACACTGGTGCTTATTAACGATGAGATATTACGCAATCCTTCTGCGGCAGCTGTTGACAGCACTTTAAAAGTATATCATAAAACAGATGTGGATTCTGTTGCCGTTATTGCCGTGTCGGAAGATTCGGCATACACTTTCCCGCTAACCAACTATCAAAGTAAATTATACGAAACAAAAATTGCAGGCGACAATAACCAGGTAAGTGAAGTGACCCGCCAAAGCGATGAAAAAGTGCTGTATAAATTAAAGATAGATGAGAATACGCTATACCGCCGTAATGTAACTGCGCAGCCTACAGAGTACATGAAGAAAAAAATGGCGGAATATAAATTGAGCGGAAGTGATAAGGCCAGGAACCCTATAGCGCAGCCTCCTGTAAATGTTTCGGATACTGCAAAAAAACAGGAAGATGTTTTCCAGACAGAATTTAATACAGAAAAGAAAACGGACACCACACTTATCGGGCAAATATTTTCTGTAGAAGAACCGAAGAAAGATAAAGATGATGTGCTGAAAACGGCTAAGCTTTATACCTACAAGCCACCAAAATTTGCAGTGGATTATGGTTCAGTTGGATTTAATAATTCGGTTTTGGTAAACCGCTATCAGCCGTATCAAGGTCCAAATCAGCAGGGCCCGATCACACTTAACTCAGGTACTCCGCTCAACGGTTTGATCCGTTTGGGGACATCTGAATTAATGGAAGATATACGCATCACCGGAGGATTTAAGATATCTACCAACCTGAAGGATAATGAATGGCTGATCAGCTATCAAAACCTGAAAAGAAGGGTGGATTGGGGATTGACCTATTACAGGAATGTTCAACAGGGAACAGATGGCTTGGGCAATTTTGTTGGCAGAACATTCACCAATCTTTACCAGGCAAATATTGCTTACCCGTTTGATGTTACTAAAGCATTCCGGGCAACAACCGGTGTTCGTTCAGACAGAACGGTAACTTCATCAGTAGATCCTTCTACACTGATAACACCTGATATCAATAACAGGTATTTAGTCAGCCACCTGGAATTTGTTTATGATAACACCCTGAACCCTACCATGAATATCTGGCACGGGCTGCGTTACAAAGTGTATATGGATTTTAACAGCCAGATAAACAAAGTAGCTACTACTGACGGGCCGAACACGTTTAATTTTGGTTTCGACGGCCGTTACTACTACCCTATCTACCGCAACTTTATCTGGGCAGGACGTGCCGCAGGAGATTTCAGTTGGGGCAATCAAAAGATGATCTATTATTTAGGTGGTGTTGATGGCTGGCTGATGTTTGGCGATAATCAAAAATCAGATGGTTCTTACCGCTACTTTAATCCTAATCCAAAACCGGCGCAGGACCAGGATTATGCATTCCAAAGCCTTGCTGTTAACATGAGAGGTTACCTGCAGAATATTGCTAATGGTAATAATGTTGTTGTGATAAACAGTGAGTTCAGGTTGCCGGTATTTTCTACTTTCTTCAATAAGCCGATCAATAATGCTTTGCTCCGCAATTTCCAGATCACACAATTCATTGATTTTGGAACAGCATGGAACGGTGGGTACAGTAAAATAAAACGCCCTGAAATAGCATTCACCAATCCCAACGGTGATGTTACTGCAAGGATAAAAGCCGGTGGTGTAGGGCCTTTTGCAGGTGGCTACGGCTTTGGTGCAAGAAGTA
This sequence comes from Bacteroidota bacterium, assembly GCA_048497855.1. Taxonomy (GTDB): domain Bacteria; phylum Bacteroidota; class Bacteroidia; order Chitinophagales; family Chitinophagaceae; genus Ferruginibacter. The sequence continues at coordinate 39,726 of JBEHZB010000001.1, forward strand.
CATTGCTGGGTTATTTTGTAAAATTTGATGCCGGCTGGCCAATGAATGGCTTCTTTAAAGGCAAGCCTATACTGTATCTTGCATTAGGACTTGATTTCTAAAATTGGTACTTTATAAATTACACTGCCTGGTTTAAATAGCCAGGCAGTTTTTTTATGATGCTATAAAAATGAAGTTTTACTTAGCGCCTTTGCACCTCTGCGGTTAATGATTGCTGATATTTCAAATGTTCCTTTACATATTTATCAGCAACATTCCACGACAGCCAGGAATATTTCTGCTGCTCTTCAAAAAAATCTTTTTTACGCACTTCAAATAATTGTTTTGGGGTTAAATAAGAACGGTATAAATATTCCCCTTCTGCAACATCAGCAGAAGATTTTTCCAGTATATCCTGGTTGGTTTCTATCAGCGGCAGTGTTTTATCAGATAGTGTCAGTAAAAATTTTACATCTACAGGTATCGTATTTTTTCTTGCCAGGTTATACGATGCTATCTGCTCATCCCAATGTACACAGGATGCAATAACGAGTACTGCAATGGCAAACCAGCCATTTACCCGTAATAAATAATAATTGCTTTTTCGTTGATGTATCTTGATGAACATTGTTGCCAGCCCCATTAACACCATCACCAAAAAAACAAGTACACCAATGCGCTTATAAGCAAGCCCCATATGCTGGATATAATAGTAATCCCTCAGCAATACAGAGATTACCAATATGGCATTTTGTATTATCCATCCATAAGCTCCGTAACGCAGCCATTTAGTTTTTTTATAAAAATTAAGATTACCCCTGAAGAAGAATAACAGTACCAGCATAGCCAGCACAATAGAAAAGATGAGCATTCCGGTGCCTTCATGAACGTATTGGGTAAGGTTAAGATCGGGTGTATAAGAAAACCCGAACCATACATAAACCACATCCAGGCAGTTAATAAACAACAGTAAAATATTTAAGAAGACCAAACTGATAATACCAACTGTATTCTCATTACGCAATGCCATCACCCCGTTTGCAAAACGTCCCATAAATAAACTCAGCAGATCGAACAGGGCACTTTCTCTCCACTGTCTTAAGTTGTTTTTCTTTCTTTTCAATTCATTGTTGTGCTGCAGATCTTTCGTAGAAAAATAAGTTGTCTTGCTTTTTAAAAGTAAACCGCCAACTACAAATAATCCAAACAGGAAAAACAGGAACCTGTCCCAGCTAAACCACGAAAAGAAATGCTCAAAAAAGTTTTGTATTGCTGTTACCGCATTATTTACAACATGCTGAAACATTACATTGGCAAGCGCATACACTAAAAAGAAAATACAGACTATTAATAACGGAATAATGAGGAATCGTATGCTCCTTCTTAAGTTATACCATTTTATGCCTTTGGCGTTAACAGTTTTTGTATTTTCTATGAATGAAAAAAACACCAGCAAATAATTGCTAATTGCCGATCCTGCGGCATACCATACCGAGCGATGAACGAATTGTGTAAACATCACTACCAACAGGAGCGTAGTGCCAAAAGCCAGTTTACTTAATAAGGTATTATGCACAACCAATGTTACGATAGTAATGGCATGCGCCAGCAACAACCATTTCATAACAGGTTTTGAAAGAACAGAAGGGTACAGATAAAAAACGGACCATAACATCAATGCATCAAAAAGCAATGCATTGAGTGCAAATTTTTCCTGCCAGAAAATAATATTGAATACTGTTGCGCCGATTAATACAAGAATGATCTTGAGATGTGCTGATTTCATGTTTAGCTGTTTATATTGACGTAATGCTTTTTTTAAATTGTCTTGCCAGTTTTAGCAGGATCAGTTCTGCACAATACCAGTAACATGTTATCCTGCTATTTAATTTTTTCATTGTTATCGATTTGTTGAATAAGCGATGTTGTTGTTTCCGTTAAGATCTCGAACCATTTCCAGTCAGCGATCCTGTTCGCATCTCTTCCCCGCCGGTAAGCCTTCCTGAATTTTCCCCAATACTCCGGCATGGTAATAAAACCATACAGTACTGTAGCCGCAACTGGAAAAGACAAATGCCTGTTGCCCAGCATAAAACATTGCAGGCAAACTTCGCCTTCATCTGTTGTGTCGTATTGCAGCAGTATATGCTTGATATCGTGCTTGGCATAATAAGGCAGCAGTTGCAGGTTTTTTTGTTCCAAAAAATTGATCAGTTCATGTCCCAATGTTTCCGGCGGAAAATTCTTCAGCTCATCTTTGGTATAAGGAAATGGTTTGGGTTGCCTGATGATGCGCAATAAAGGCAGCGCCATATGATGTGTAAGGAACACCAATAACCTGGAGCGTAATTGTATCAACAAACGATGTAGTTTATTCATTGTACCTGAGTTTATTCCTGAAAGTCATAACGCCGCCTATTGCAGCAACGATAATTGATACACTCATTGCGTATTTTATATTGCCGAATGATTTTCCTGTAACAAAAATGAAAACAAGCGCTGCAAAAAAAGCGCAGGCCAATGTAGTTGCCAGTGTTACCTGGAAAAGATCAAAACCCTTTTTGCCGCAACAGTTGGCTACAAATGTTACCAGCCCTGTAAATGCTACAAAAGGAAAACTGCAGATAAAAGAGCAGAGCATGGCTATGGAAAATAAATTTGTAATCTCCTGTTGCGTAAGCAGCAGGCAGATACCGCATAAGAACCCGCTGAATGAAGAAGTGACTATCCAAACACCTATAAAAATAAAAACCAGTCTAAAAAAGTTATACATACAAAGTGCTTTGAATTTCAAAGTATAAGTACAAAAAAAATTATTTTACTGTTCCGATCATTTTTGTCAATGCATCAAGATGTGAGCGAAAAGCTTTTTCACCTGCTTTGGTAACCGAATAAGTAGTGTTGGTTTTTTTACCGATAAACCCTTTTTGCACTTTTACAAAAGCAGTTTCTTCCAGGGTTTTAAGGTGACTGGCAAGGTTACCATCGGTTATATCCAGCAGTTCTTTCAATTCATTAAAGCTTATCGTATCGTTCACCATCAGGGCGCTCATAATGCCCAGGCGAATACGGCTGTCAAAAAGCTTATTTAAGTTCTCTATTGGATTCAATTTTCTTATCGTTTAATTTAACTTGCCTCTTTTTCAATTATGAACAAATTCCAAATTCCAAATTCCAAATTCCAAATTCCAAATTCCAATAACTACCCCCTCTCATACTTATACCACATCACCACCCCATACACAATATGCAACACTCCAAAGCCCATTGCCCAAAAATGCAGACCATAACCTACATACCAGCAATTTAAAATGCCGAGTAAGATCATTCCTACTCCGAGGTAGCGTATCTCCCCTAAGGTATATTTAGCACCATTCACTAAAGCCAGTCCATAAAAAATAAGACACCCGGGTGCAATAAGATCGTACTGTCCCATTTGCAACATCCTGAACAAAAAGATAGCACCTGCCAGCAAAGGGATGAGCGTATTGATCATTAATCGAATAGTGGTATGCCCCCACATTGGTTGCTTGTCTTTTTTGCTTCGCAGCCAGGTAAAAAAGAAGGCTGAAATAAACGCCGCAACAAAAGTGAGTGTTGCTATCCACAGCAACTCATTCATTAAATTAATGCCGCCATTTTCCATTAGCCGGCTTAATTCACAATCACCCTTCAGCCAGCAGTTGATCTTTTGGCTGGCAAACCATGCACCACACAACGCACAAATACCGGCAGCAACGCCGCTTAAACCACTCAGGCTGATGAACCGGCTGCTACGTTCCATCATTTTTTTGATATGCTGCAGGTCTTCTAAAGATTGTTGTTGCTCGTTCATATTAAAAGCACTTTGAGATACAAAGTAAAACATTGGTCAGCAGAAATGCAAATTATTTTTTTACAATAAAATTATAATTATGAATATTGATCAATTTTATTCCAGGCAGGTCTTAACCACATTGCAGGCTTTTTCTATTTCTTCTTTTGTAATAGTAAGCGGGGGTACTATTCGTAAACAATTGGAAGCAAATAAGAACCAATCGGTAAATACACCTTTTTCGATCAGTTTATCAATGACTGCTTTATTGGTCTCAAAATCGTTGAACTCCAGGGCCAGCATCAATCCACAACTGCGTATTGCAAGCTTACCGGGTAATGCTGTTAATAAAGAAACAAACAATGCTTCTTTTTCCTTTACCCCATCAATCAGTTTTTCTTCCAGCAATACATTGAATGCTGCAAGCCCGGCTGCACAGCAAACCGGGTGGCCGCCAAATGTGTTGATATGACCAAGCACAGGATCATGCGATAATGCGCTCATTATTTTTTTATCTGCAACAAAAGCCCCTAATGGCATTCCTCCGCCAAGCGCTTTGCCTAGTAATAAAATATCGGGCACTACATCAAATTGCTCAAAGGCCCATAAAGTGCCGTTTCGGCCAAAGCCACATTGTATCTCGTCCAACACCAGCAATGTTCCGGTTTGTGTACATTTTTCTCTCAAGGCTTTCAGCCAGTTATCTTTCGGTACGATCACTCCTGCTTCAGCCTGCACGGTTTCTGCAATTACACAGGCTGTTTGTTCAGTTATATTTTCCAGGTCGGTAAACGAATTATAATTAAGCTGCAAAATACCCGGCAGTAAAGGACGGAATGCCTGTTGCCAATACTCGCTGCCCATAACGCTTAATGCGCCTTGTGTACTGCCGTGATAAGAATTTTTAAAGGAGATGATCTGTGTTCTGCCGGTATAGCGTTTCGCTAATTTCATCGCCCCTTCCGTTGCTTCGCTGCCGGAAGCAGTATAAAAAACGGAATTCAAAGATGCCGGCAAATATTCCGTTAAACGCTTGGCGTATTGTACCTGCGGGCTTTGCACCAATTCGCCATACACCATAATATGCAGGTAGCGGTCCAATTGTTCTTTTATCGCTTCAGTTACTTTGGGATGCCGATGACCTACATTACAAACGCTGATACCGCCGATCAGGTCGATATATTCTTTTCCATCGGCATCATATAAAGTACAGCCTTCGGCTTTTACAATTTCCAATGCCAAAGGAGCATCAGAAGTTTGGCCAACATACCGCAAAAAAAAATCGCGGTTTGTCATACCCCCTGCCCCCCTAAAGGGGGAACTTAAATTGTCAGCATTTTCATTTTGCATATCCGTACAAATTTCGTGAAGATTGTTGGATATTTGAATAATGGACAAAACGAATTGAAACGGATTACACGAATTAAAAACGACCATATAATATGCCACTAATTCTTCCTGTAAAAAATGTGATGCCTGAATTTGGGAACAACTGTTTTATCGCCCCAAATGCTACTATTGTCGGCGATGTGATCATGGGCGATGATTGCAGTATATGGTTCAACGCCGTTTTGCGTGGCGATGTGAACAGCATCCGTATGGGCAACAAGGTAAATGTGCAGGATGGTGCCGTTATCCACTGCACTTACCAGAAAACAAAGGCGATCATTGGAAATAATGTTAGCATCGGGCACAATGCGATAGTGCATGGCTGCGTTATAGATGATAACGTACTCGTGGGCATGGGTGCCATAGTGATGGACAATGCCCGTGTGGGAAGCAACAGTATCATTGCGGCAGGGGCCGTGGTGCTTGAAAATACGGTTATTGAGCCGGGAAGTATTTACGCCGGTGTGCCGGCTAAAAAAGTGAAGGATATCAGCCAGGAACTGATCAGCGGGGAAATCAACCGGATTGCGAATAACTATTTGATGTACAGCGGGTGGTTCAAGGCCCCGGCTTCAGAAGGGGTTGATGGAGAAGATGAAAGCGGAGATTAAGTCTTGATTAAATGGGTAGAAAAATATAACTTTAGCGAATGAGAAAACTTATACTTGCTTTATTTGCTGTTTCCATCTTATCGAGCGGTTGTTTTATCAGCCGCATATTTGGTAAAAAAGAAAAATACGGTTGCCCGAGCGATGGCAGAAATGTTGGTGCAGAAAGAATATTATCCGGCGAAAAAGTAAAGAAAGCAAAATACAGAGGTGGAAGAAAAGCTGTTGGCGGATAAACCAAAAATATTTGAAATAAAACAGGCTGGCGCCGGTGATTAAAAACCAAAGGCGGACGGCTACAAATAAAATCCTAAAAACCACTATTCCTATGTGCTATCAATTAAAAACCTTCAATGGCGGTACCGAAGCTGTTATTGATGACAATTGCGGTGTTTCAAAATTCTACGCCATCGCTTCTACTCTTGCTAATGAACTGCGGGTAAATTTTCTTAACCAAATAGATGATAATGATACGCTGGACTGGGATTTTAAATATCACGGCCAGTTCCTCACGCTGCACTACAATATTTTTAACGGGGTAAGTATCTATCCCCAACTGACAAAAAATAATTCAGTAGAGCATAATGCAGTGATGGAAGTGGCGCATTTTTTAGAGCAGAAGGCTTATTGAGCTGAAAGCAGAAAGCCCAATGCTAATAGCTTTTCTTTTCGATGCTTTCCAAAATATTGCAATAGCTTAAATAACGCTCCATAGCTATCTCTCCTTCGCTAACTGCAGCTTTAACGGCACAGCCGGGCTCATTGGTATGCATACAGTTATTGAATTGGCAATCATTGATCAATAATCGCATCTCTGGAAAATAATGGGAGAGTTCCTGTTTTGAAATATCCACCAAGCCTAATTCCCTTATGCCAGGCGTATCAATGATCTTTCCCCCAAAAGGTACATCGTACATTTCAGCAAAAGTAGTAGTGTGCATGCCTTTACCACTCCAGCCGCTTACATCCTGTGTTTTCAAATTCATTTCCGGGAAGATGCTGTTTAAAAAAGACGACTTGCCTACACCGCTATGCCCGCTGAGCAACGTTACTTTATCTTTCAATAATTGCTTTACTTCTTCTACGCCGTCGCTTTTTTCTACACTTATTTTTTTTACGGTGTAACCGATCTTTTCATACATGGCTTTCAGCTCTTCAAATTTTTCTTCTTCTTTTTTCCGGTACAGATCGGCCTTATTAAAAATGATGATGGTGGGAATATGAAATGATTCAGAAGAAATTAAAAACCGGTCGATGAAACCCTGCGATGTTTTCGGATCCTTTAATGTTGCGAATAACAATGACTGATCCAGGTTGGAAGCAATGATATGGTGCTGATGCCTGTTGGCGGGTGATTGACGGGTGATATAATTCTTACGATCGCTTATTTCAGTTATAGTCACTGATCCTTCCAGTTCGTTTTCCATTTCAATATTCACTATATCGCCTACTGCAATAGGATTGGTGCTGGTAAGCCCGTCTTTCTTGAATTTACCTAATATACGGGCATTATAAGCCTTACCCGTTTCATCTTTAACCTGGTACCAGCTACCTGTACTTTTATAAACTGTTGCTTGCATGTTTTGCAAATGTCACGAATTAAAGCTAATTACACGAATTCAGAAAGAGAGAAAAGAAGGTTAAGGGAATTTTTTGAAGAGTGTATAACGGAACAGTACTTCCAGCAAAAGAAATAACAATGCAATGGTAACAAAGGGATAGAATTTTTCGCTGAAGTGTACTATTGAAGTAAGTTCTACTTTTGATTTTTCAAGTCCGTCTATTTCATTATAAATATTGGCAAGCCCTTCATTATCTTTTGCCCTGAAATATTTGCCGCCTGTCTCATCTGCAATTTCTTTCAGCAGTTTTTCATCAATACTTACTTTTCCCTGCTGCATCATTATACCCATTGGTGTATTCACCGGCTGCGGCGCATAGCCATCTGTGCCTACACCTATGGTATATACTTTTACAGCAAATGCCTTAGCGATCTCTTTTGCAGTTTTAGGATCAATGAGCCCGCCGTTATTCTCTCCATCGGTTAAAAGAATCACTACTTTACTTTTAGCGGTACTGGTGCGCAAGCGGTCAACGCTGGTGCCAAGCCCCGAACCGATGGCTGTTCCATCTTCCAGCAAACCGTTATGAATGTTCTCTATTGCGGCTACCAATACAGCATGATCGGATGTGATAGGACATTGCGTAAAGCTTTCGCCTGAAAATATTACTACGCCTATTCTATCAGTAACACGCTTGTTCACAAAATCTATCGCTACATTTTTTGCAGCTTCCAGCCGGTTAGGTGTAAGATCCTGTGCCGTCATACTTCCGCTTACATCAATGCACAGCACAATATCTACTCCTTCGCCTTCCGCTCTTTGTTCTTCATTTCTTGTTTGGGGCCTTGCCAGTGCAGCAATTATAGCTGCCAGTGCCAATAACCGTAACACAAAAGGAATATGACGCATGCTTGTTTTAAAGGAAGATAATCCCTGTGCAGACATATCGGAAATGGTGATCGTTCCCTGCTGTTCGTTATTATTCTTTACATACCAATATATCAATACCGGTATCAATACCGCTAAAGCAAAGAACCAGGGTTGGCTGAATTTTATATCGTTGAAATAATCAAAAAACAAAATGATCTATTTTTTTATGTCTGCCTGTGCAGCAGCTTTTAATTGTTGCTCTGTTGTTTGTATTGCCTGTTTTATTTTACCCCAGCTCTCTTCGCTTTCTATTGCAGAGGGAATATATTTTGCAAACTTCACCGCATCGCCGGTACGCAATGCTGCGGCTGTAGCAGTAATACTATCGTTATCTAAATTAAAGGATGATAAGGCGATCAGCACATCGCTGCTGGTACTGTTCATCAGGTTCTTATTTTGTTTGCGGCCGGTATATTCCCTGAAAATATCCGATAACCTGCTATGATATATTTTTACTGTCTCCTTCTGTTGCAGATCGTATTGCTTCAGTTTTTCCAGTTCCGCCATTGCATCATCATAAGCTGAGCGGTTTGCTTTACTCACTACCGAAGGTTTACGCTTTTTAAAATAATTCCACAACAGGTAAATGATCAGCAATAAGGTCAACACACTTCCGGCTACATAATACCAGAAATAATCGGTTACCGTAACTTCCATGATAGGCTTGATATCCCTTAATTGTCCCGAACTGTCAGCCGCGGAATACATAACATTCACTGCTATGGAATCTGTAAAAAGATTAATGGCATTACCATTTGCAGGCGTAAAATTAACGGACAAAGCGGGTGTGTTCCACCTGCCGGAATCAAAGCTGGTATAGGTAATGGTACGCTGAAGCGTGGTAATATTATTATCGGTAACGCTATCCACGTTGCCCTTATCTACTACTTCAAAATGTGCAATTGAATCGGGCAAGGTGAACCAGTCAACACGATAAGCATTGGCAGGAAAACTTGCTTTTATGTTATACTTCAATTGTTCGCCGATCAAAATATCATTTCTATCAACGGATGTTTTAACAGATGGCGATTGAGAAAAGGAAGAATAGTAAAATAAACTAAAAGTAATAGTCAATACTAATTGATATGTCCTGATCCGGTTATTCATTTCTAAGCTAAGTTCCCCTTCAGGGGACAGGGGTTATCTTCTTTTAATAAAAAACTGCTGTAATATTTTTACATAGTCATCATCTGTTCGCACATGCAGTAATTCTGCTCCTGCTTTACGAAAGTAATTTTTACACTGTTCACTCTGCTGCAAAAAATGTTGCTGGTAATTATATCGCACCAGGGCATTGCTGCTGTCCAGCCATTTGCTTTTACCCGTTTCTGCATCCTGTACCTGCAACAATCCGGCATCGGGCAATTGCATATCCATTTTATCGTACACTTTTATACCGATCACATCATGCTTGTTACCGATCACTTTAAGGTCATCATCAAAACCGGTATCTAAAAAATCGCTTATTAAAAATGCGATGCTGCGCTGCTTTACTGCACGGCTGAAAAATTTTATCGCTTCATCAAGGTTGGTTCCTTTCTTCTGCGGCTCCATCGTCAGCAATTCCCGAACGATATATAAAGCATGCTGTCTTCCTTTTTTCGGCGCAATATATTTTTCTATCTTATCACTAAAAAAAAGCACCCCAACTTTATCATTGTTATTGATAGCGCTGAAAGTGAGCACAGCAGCCATTTCTGTCACCAGGTCCTTTTTCTGCTTGGTTATAGTTCCAAAATAATTACTGGCACTGATATCTATCAACAACACAACAGTTAACTCTCTTTCTTCTTCAAAAACCTTTGTAAAAGGATGAGAAAATCTTGCACTCACATTCCAGTCAATAAAACGCACATCATCTCCCGCATAATATTCCCTTACTTCCCTGAAGCTCATGCCCTTTCCTTTAAAAGCAGAATGATACTCCCCCGTAAATAAATGCGTGGTGATTTTTTTGCTCTTGATCTCAAGCTCCCGTACTTTGCGTAGTATGTCTTCGGTTGTCAGCATGTTAAGGAACGTTTACCACACGAAGGATTTCATTAATGATCTGTTCTACGTTTACGTTCTCAGCTTCGGCTTCATAAGTGAGCCCGATCCTATGGCGCAACACATCTTTGCAAATACTTCTTACATCTTCAGGGATAACATATCCTCTTTTATTTAAGAAGGCATATGCTTTTGCAGCTAAAGCTAAATTTATACTTGCTCTTGGCGATCCGCCAAAGCTTATCAAGCCTTTCAGTTTTTGCAAACCATATTTATCAGGAAAACGTGTTGCAAAAACAATATCTAAAATATAGCTCTCTACTTTTTCATCTAGGTAAACCTGTCGTACTAATTCTTTCGCCGTCAATATTTCGCTTGTAGATGCTACAGGGTTTACCGGTGGAAAGCTTAGCCCCAATGTATTTTGCCGAATGATAAGCTGCTCTTCCGATTTTGACGGGTAATCAACAACTACCTTCAGCATAAAACGATCTACCTGTGCTTCGGGCAATGGATAAGTTCCTTCCTGTTCAATTGGATTTTGTGTTGCCAGCACTAAAAAGGGCTCATCCAGTTTATACGTTGTATCACCGATGGTAACCTGTCTTTCCTGCATCGCCTCCAGTAAAGCGCTTTGTACTTTTGCAGGCGCCCTGTTGATCTCATCTGCCAAAATAAAATTGGAAAAGATGGGCCCTTTACGCACTACAAACTCATTCTTCGTTTGGTTATAGATCATCGTACCGATCACGTCCGCAGGCAACAGGTCGGGTGTAAATTGAATACGACTGAAATTGGCTTTTATGGATTGCGCCAGCGATTTTATAGATAAGGTCTTCGCCAGTCCCGGCACACCTTCCAGCAATACATGGCCATTACTCAATAACCCTATCAACAGGCGTTCTATCATTCCCTGCTGCCCTACGATCACTTTGCCCAGCTCATCATTGATACGGGTAACAAATCCTGCTGAATAGCTGATCTTTTCATTCAGTAAACGAATGTCTTCGGCTGTTTGTAACATATAGTTAGATTATGTTTTGTTGTTTTTGCTAAGAGAACAAAGAGGAAAAGAGAAAAAAGAGTTATGCCAAATTTATAACTCATTATTCTTTCTGCTCCTCCCTTTTTCTGCGGTAAAAACCGTTATTTCCTACCCGCTTCAAATATAGTGTGTAAAATACAAACTATGCCTTTACAAATAGTTTGCCGTAATGATGAGCGGAAAAAATCTTTGTTAAAAAAACGCCCTAACTTTAGCTAAAACTCATTCTCATGGTCGATCAACATTTAGTTACCACAGCCAATAACCTGGAAGGTTACCGCATTTCCCAACAATTGGGTATTGTAAGAGGTATTACCGTTCGCAGCCGCAGCATATTCGGCAATATAGCGGGTGGTTTTCAAACGCTCTTTGGAGGTAAGATATCCATCTATGCAGAGCTTTGCGAAAAAACAAGAATGGAAGCCTATCAGCTGATGCTGCAGCATGCTTCGGAAAGAGGTGCCAATGCTATCATCAATATGCGTTATGATGCCAATGAAGTAATGTCTGGCGTTACAGAAGTACTGGCATACGGAACAGCAGTGGTTGTAGAAAAAGCTTGATCAGGAAAGATATTTGCCAACTATCGGCATCCTTCTTCCTACGCCAAATGCTTTGGGTGAGATACGGATGATGGGGCAAAACTGGTTGCGCTTATATTCATTTACGTTCACCATTTTTAAAACTCTATCTACCAGGGCCGCATCAAAACCCTGCGCTTTAATTTCATTTGGGCCTTTGCGCATTTCAATGTATTGATATAATATTTTATCGAGCACCGCATAATCGGGCAATGAGTCTGCATCTTTTTGCCCCGGCCTTAATTCAGCGCTCGGCGCTTTGGTAAGGATATGTTGCGGAATGATCTCGCCATTGCGGTTGATATATTTGGCCAGCTCATACACCTGCAGTTTATAGCAATCACCCAGCACACCGATTCCCCCGGCCATATCGCCATACAACGTTCCGTAACCGGTAGCCAGCTCGCTTTTGTTGGATGTATTCAATAGAATGTAACCAAACTTATTGGCTATTGCCATTAATAAATTCCCTCTTGTCCTGCTTTGTATATTTTCTTCTGCAAGACTGAAGGGCAAGTCTTTAAATATTGGTTTCAATTCGCTTAAAAAACTTTCATACACATTTTTTATCGGAACAATATCATAAGGATTACCCAGGTTCTTACTTAATTCTTCTGCATCAGTTACCGAATGGCCGGTCGAATATTCAGAAGGCATCAGCACCGCTCTTACATTTTCTTTGCCTAAGGCCTCACAGGCCATTGCCAATGTTACAGCGCTGTCGATACCGCCGCTGCTGCCCAGTATCGCTTTTGTAAAACCCATCTTGGTAAAGTAATCTTTAATGCCCATTACGATAGCATCGTACACCTGTTCAATGTTCAGTTCTTCCTGCAATGAAACCGGCATTAATTCTTTGTCGGGCATACGGCTTGCCGGTTCCAGTACCGGCCCTTCTATTGTTCCGTCGTCATTCAACACAAAAGACTGTAATGATTCTTTGAACATAGGCAATGCGCCGCAGAGGTTGGCATCTTTATCAAATACCAGCGATGCTCCGTCAAACACCACTTCTGTTTGGCTGCCTACACAATTGCAGTAAAACAATGGCAGTTTATATTTGGTAACATTTGCCTTTATTGCGGCCTTTCTATCTTCATCATGTGTATAATCAAAAGGAGATGCAGAAAGGTTGAGCATTACATCCGGCTGCTGTTTCATTAATTCATCCATCGGGCATATCCTGTACAAAGGATTGTCGCCGAGGTTCCAGATATCTTCGCAAACCGTTACTGCCAGCTTCTTTCCTTTGAATGTTATTACATTCCATTCGTATGCCGGTTCAAAATAACGGTATTCATCAAACACATCATAATTGGGCAGGCATGTTTTATGCGTTACCGCTTTTATTTCTTTTTTGTATAAAAAGTATGCGGCGTTGAAAAGGTCTTTTCCTTCTTTGATACGATTTTTATCCGGCGCCCCAACAAAAACACCAATGGTATCGGCATGCTCTTTTATCTTATCAATGGCTTCGTAACTCTTTGCAATAAAATCATCAAACTCTAAAAAATCTCGTGGTGCATAACCACATACACTTAGCTCACTGAACAAAATAATATCACCGCCTTGTCGTTTAGCTTCTTCAATGGCTTCAATAATTTTCTTTGTATTATTTTCGAAGTTGCCAATGTGATAGTTCTGCTGTGCAAGGAAGATTTTCATACCGCAAAAATAAGCTACTAAACCACGAATGGCACGAATTAACACGAATAAATACAAAAACAAGAATCGAAAAACGGATATTTGTAGAAAATCAACAGCGTGGAATTAGTTTATAAGGAAGAATCTTATGAGATAGTAGGTATTTGTATGGAAGTGCATAATGAATTAGGGCCAGGTTTACTGGAAGTTGTTTATAAAGAGGCTATTGAGTATGAAGTTGCGGAAAGAAATATTTTGTACCGGAAAGAACATGAATTTCCTGTTCGATATAAAAGTATCTTTTTACAAAAGAAATTTTATGCGGACTTTACCGTTAATGATAAAATAATTCTTGAAGTGAAAGCAAAAGAAAATTTGTCCAATATAGATATTGCGCAAACAATGAATTATTTAAAATTATCCGGTTATAAATTAGGGTTACTGGTAAATTTTGGAAACACTAAATTAGAAGTAAAAAGAATTGTGCTTTAATTATTCGTGTTCATTCGTGTTCATTCGTGTCATTCGTGTCATTCGTGGTTAAAATAAAATTATGAAATACATTTTCCCTGTTCTTTTCCTGTCTTTTTTATTTGCCTGCAACAGCGGCGATAAAACACCTGATGTTTCCAATATTAAAGTTGATCTTTCTACACAGCATTTTGAAAAAGATCTTTTCAGTTTAGACTCCACTGGTTTTGCTGCACAGCTGGATCAGCTGGAAGCAAAGTATCCTTCTTTTGGCGAGAATTTTTTAACGACCATTTTAAATACCGATCCAAAATGGCCGGCTGACAGCTCGGCTAATTATGTACGTGGTTTTGTAAACGCTTACAGACCGGTTTATGACAGTGCTAAAAAGATCTTCGCCGATTTTTCTCCTTATGAAAAAGAAATAAAAAAAGGACTGCAGTTTGTAAAATATTATTTTCCAGCGTATCATATTCCCAACAGAGTGATCACTTATATCGGACCGCTTGATGGCTACGGCGATATACTCTCTGATGATGCTATCATTGTTGGATTGCATCATCACCTGGGCAAAAATTTTTCGCTGTACAAATCGGAGATGGTACAGGAAACCTATCCCGAATATCTTACCAACCGTTTTGAGCCGGACTACATCGCCGTAAATGCAATGAAAAATATTGTGCTGGATATCTTTCCTGAAAAACCTGATGACAAGCCATTGGTACAGCAAATGGTAGAGAAGGGAAAACGATTGTATGTGTTAAGCAAGCTATTGCCCGGCACAGAAGAGTATAAACTGATCGGCTATACAGCAAAACAACTAAAGGATTGTTATGAACATGAGCAAGCGATCTGGGACCTGTTTGTACAAAATAATCTTTTACAAACGAGCGATAATAATGTCGTCAAAAATTATATTGGTGAAAGCCCGAAAACACAGGAACTTGGCGATGCTTCTCCCGGTAATATCGGTTCGTTTGCAGGATGGCAGATCGTAAAAAAGTATATGGGCAAGAATTCGAAGGTTACATTACAGCAATTGATGAGCACAGATGCGGAAACGATTTTTGAGCAGGCGAAATATAAACCGTAATAATTTCACTCAGCGAAAATAATGTTGAATAGAATTACAGACGTTTACCTGAAAGAAAATATTCAATATTCAAGTAAAAGAAGCGTATCAATTTAGAAGCGCTATGCAGCTTCCACCTTAGGCTCCTGGCTGGATACATACACGGGACTTCTTCCCAGGTCCCTCATTACCCTGAAATGTGAAGCTAATGCTTCCGACATGGTATCGTATTTATTATACGGGAGATTATATTCGGCACATTTCTGCATCACTATTTTGCTGATAGCAGGATAATGTACGTGGCTTACACGGGGAAATAAATGATGTTCAATTTGATAATTCAATCCGCCAACAAACCATGAAATAACTTTATTGCCCATTGCAAAATTTGAAGTCGTCTTCAACTCATGTTCGGCCCAGGCTGTTTCAATATGTTTGGTCTCGTCAAGCGCTACTGTTTCAAATTCTGTATTTTCCACTACATGCGCCAGTTGAAATACCAGTGAAAGTGTAAGGCCCATAACGGCATGTAATAATAAAAATCCACCGAGCCATGGAAGGAAGCCCCATTCCATTATCGGCAATATGATATAAAAAGTAAGATAGCCTGCTTTAGTGGCCCAGAATATTGCCTTATTCTTTGCAGACATTTTCCATGCGTCGGTTGTATAAATTTTACGGCCGAAATATTTTGCAAAATCCATGAAAAAAATCCAGAAGATAGAAGACAAGGCGTAAATAGGCAACAGGTATAAATGCTGCACCCTGTGTGCAGGCACCCATTTTTGCGATTCGCACTGGCGGATGATCGGGCTTTTGGCAATATCATCATCTATGCCATCTACATTGGTATAAGTATGATGAATGATATTGTGCTTTTGTTTCCAGAAAAAAGAACTGGCGCCCAATGCATTGGCGCTAAGGCCAAGCATATCATTGATCTTTGGCTTGGTGGAATAGCTGCCGTGATTGGCATCATGCATTACACTGAAACCGATGCAGGCACAGGTAAAGCCGAGCAATGCGCACAGCGCCAAGGCTAAGGGTGCTGAAGGATTGGCAAACAACAGCACACAGTAGCTACCCGCAGCTGCACCTACAAGAACAAAGGTTTTGATATACAATCTCCAATCGCCGGTCTTCTTAACCTTTTTCTTTTCAAAATACTCATCTACAGATGCTTTAAGGCTTTGATAGAACTCGTTGTTGCGGTTGCAGAATGTAACTTTTGCCATAATAAAAAATAAAAAATGAAGAAAATCAATTACCTATATCAACGCATCAGCCGATCATTAAGATCAGAATATGCTGTTAAATAAGTTTGCCAGGTAAAATATCTTCAGACGTTGCTGGGTTTATGGTTTTGATTATAACAGGTTGAGGCTAAAGATAAGGTTAAAATCAATACCACCCACTTAATTAAGCTTAAAAGGTACGGTCATTTCAAAAGAAGGTATCGTTACGTCGAAGGTCTTGTCATTATTTATATTTTGCATAAGATAAGTGCCGTACATTTTCCCTATTTCTGTACGAAGATTGCAACCGCTGATGTACTGGTATGATTCGCCGGGGTTTATCTGCGGCTGAACGCCAACCACCCCCTCACCTTCTACCTCACGCAGGCTGCCATTACTGTCATAGATATGCCAGTGCCTGCGTAGTAATTTTACCGGGAAGCTATTGCTGTTCTCAATAGTGATCTTGTAAGCAAACATAAATTCCCCGTTAACAGGATTGCTGTAATCGGGTTGATAATAAGTTTCTACGCTGATCTTTATGCCTTCCGATATTTTGGACGTCATGAAGTGAATTTACTGTAAAAATATAACAATTAAACTTCCTCTTTATTGTATTACTTAGCGTGGCAGTGATAAAATAGTTGCTGCCGGCAATAAATTACTTTTCCGGTATAAGCTTTACCGGCAGGTTGCCCGAATTAAGATTCGCTGCTATTTCCTGTGCCTCCATTACGGTAAAGCCTCCCGCTATTTCCGCGTTTCCGCCCGTAATTTCACTATTTACAATAGGTGCAGAACATATTTTGCCGTTTACCAAAATACCAACAGGCTTTGCAATATTTGATCTTGTCATCCTGGCAAACCTATCTGCACCATAGGGTGTAAATTGAAACTTTACACAAGGATATCCTGTTGCATCAAAATCTGCCGTTGCCATACGCAAACATGTATTGACATGAATAGCATGCTCATTTTTTTTATAGGCAAAAACTTCTACTTTACCCTTCAAATACGGATCAGTACTTATTTTATAAGTAAAATAACAGTCAGCGGGCAGGTTATCTTTTAAGGAATACATGAGTGCTGAAAAATTGGCGGTGTCTTTTATTAAAAGAGTTCCAATATTGGCAACAGGATAACTTGGCTGATAACTTCGCGAAATGAACAGGTATTTAAAAATGGTATCCTGTATCGCCGGTTGATCTTTCCAGAATTGTCTAAACTCATCAAGCGGATACATTTCAGTAAAATACACTTCGCATTGGTTTGCTAAACCATTCTTTATAAAATCATCCTTTCCTTTTGCAACAACCTTCACGGCAAACTGGCGTTGCGATGGATCGTAACTCACCAATGAATTTTTATAGCCGGCATTTTTAAGCCTGTCTTTAAGTATGGCAGTGCAGGAATCAGCTTCTGCTTTAGAAAATGGGGTATTATCGCTGGCGAGATTAAAATGATAAACTGTATTGGGAGATTGTGTACAGCCATATACTATCAAAAGCAGCAAAAGAGTTGTAGCAGAAAGTTTGAGCATGTCTATTTTTTTTTGGCAAGCGTATATCCATTTTTTTGCAGCCATTGCAACACTTTATCCCGGTTATCGCCCTGCACAATTATTTCACCGTCCTTTACTGAACCGCCGGTACCGCAGAAGGATTTTAATTTTTTACCCAATTCCTCCATATCGCTTTGTGTACCAGCGAACCCTTCAACCAGGGTAACCGCTTTGCCGGCCCTGTGTTTGGTATCAAGCAGTATTCGTAAAGACTGTTGTGCAGGCGGTAATGTTTCCTGTTGTGCTGCATCTTCTCCAGGCAGCTTAAAATCCGGGTCTGTGCTGTAAACTAATCCTCCCAATGAATTAAAGGTGTTTTTCTTTTTACTCATGCTTAAAGGGTTGTTGCTTTTAAACTAAGGTCGAGGCTTCTTGCCTGGTGTATCACTGCGCCGCTTGAAATGAAATCGACACCGGTAGCTGCATAAGCTTCTATATTATCCAGGTTGATGCCGCCGCTGGCTTCCGTTTCATATTTTCCCTGTATCAATTGCAATGCTTCGGTTATCTGTTCAGGTTTAAAATTATCCAGCATGATGCGGTCAATTTTTTCAACAGCCATCACTTTTTTTACATCATCAATGCTTCTTGTTTCCACCTCGATCTTTAATCCCGGTTTTTTTTGCTGCACATAAGCATAGGCTTTCTCAATAGCTTTTTCAATGCCACCGCAATAATCAATATGATTATCTTTCAGCATGATCATATCGTACAGGCCAAACCGATGGTTTACTCCGCCACCGATACGCACTGCTTCTTTTTCCAATAACCTGAAGTTGGGTGTTGTTTTCCTGGTATCCAGCAATCTTGTTCTATACCCGTTTAATTTATCTACATATTGCCTTGTAAGCGTAGTTATGCCACTCATGCGCTGCATCACATTCAGCACCAGCCGTTCACATTGCAAAATGGTATGCACTTTAGCCTCTACAGTAAAAGCTGTTTCGCCATATTGCATGTTGTCGCCATCTTTTTTTTGCGGCGTAAAAACAATATCCGGCTGCATGTAACGAAATATCTTTTCAGCTACCTGCATTCCTGCCAGCACTCCATCTTCCTTGATCTTTAAAACAGCTTTGCCTTTTGCATCTGCATCAATACTGGCTAAAGTAGAATGATCACCATCGCCTATATCTTCCTGCAAGGCGTTTTTTATCAGCAGGCTTAATTGTTCATCATAATTCATACAAACAAAGCTAAGAAAGAAACATAAAAAGAAAGCCCCGGCAAAACCGGGGCTCATTTATCAAGATGTTACGATCTACTTTTTTTCAAAGGTGATCTCCTGCAGTAACTGCTTATCCCCTTTTTGTTTCATGTACACGGTAGTTCTGAAGGCCCCGTTCTTGGTGTTCAATGTACCAATACAGTATTGCGATCCGGCATTCTCGCCTTTATGTATTACTTCAAAACCTTTTACCGTATTGGTTGCAAAAAAATCTTTCAATACCATCTCACCCTGCCCTTTACTATAGCTGTCGCTTTTATCAGGAATGGTTATTTCAACGGTATTGTCGAAAGATTTTGCTATTTGAGCAGAATTACCGGTTTTAAGAGCAGCTACCACTTCATCAATAGTTGAAAATAAAGTGAAGGAGGAAAAGGCCGCGATCAAGGCAAAATATGTAAAAATGCGTTTCATGTTTGTTTAAGCTTTTAGTCACCTTCCACTTGGCGAAAAACGTGCCAAGCTCTGTTAAAATAAACCCGCATGGGTATTTATTAATCCCCAAAATAGCAAGACTTATTTAGCAGCAAAGATTTAGTTTTACAGGTAATTAAGCAAAGTTTTATCCAGGATCTTAAATTTTACAACACATAAGCTAATCATTTGCAGATGAAAGATAAGAAAACAATATTGATAATCATGGATGGCTGGGGATTGGGAAAAGTTAAAAGCAGTGATGCTATCCAGCACGCCCGTACGCCTTTTGTAAGTTCATTATATTCAAAATACCCCAATTCTACCCTGGTAACCTGTGGCGAAGCAGTAGGCCTTCCCGACGGCCAGATGGGCAACAGCGAAGTTGGCCATCTTAACCTGGGAGCAGGCCGTATCGTTTACCAGGAGCTGCAGCGCATCAATGTAGCTATACGTACGGGGGAATTTGCTATAAACCCTGTTCTGCTGAAAGCTATACGTTTTGCAAAAGAAAATACTAAGCCCCTGCACCTGCTGGGACTGGTAAGTGATGGTGGGGTGCATTCGCATACCAATCACCTGAAAGCCATTACCTCGCTTTGTAAGAAAGAAGGATTGACCGATGTATTGATCCATGCTTTTACCGATGGCCGGGATACCGATCCTAAAAGCGGGCTTGGGTATTTAACTGATCTGCAGCAGCATTTACAGCAATCTGCCGGAACTATTGCCAGCGTAACAGGCAGGTATTATGCCATGGACAGGGATAAGCGCTGGGAAAGGGTAAAACTGGCGTACGATGCTTTGGTGAACGGAATTGGGGAGGAAGCTACAGATGTGTTGGCAGCTGTAAAAAGGTCGTATGAAAACGGCGTTACAGATGAGTTTATTAAGCCCATTATACATACAGGTGCTGACGGACAAAAAGGAGTTATACAGGATGGTGATGTGGCGATCTGTTTTAATTTCAGAACAGACCGTTGCAGGGAAATAACCACAGTACTTACACAAACCGATATGCCGGAATTTGAAATGAAAAAGCTTGATCTGCATTATACTACCATGACGCAGTATGATCACACTTTTAAAAATGTAGCTGTTGTTTTTGAAAATGATGATCTTAGAAATACTTTGGGAGAAATTTTACAACAAAATAATAAAACGCAGATACGCATTGCAGAAACAGAAAAATACCCGCATGTCAGTTTCTTTTTCAGCGGCGGAAGAGAAGTGCCTTTTGAAGGTGAAAGAAGGATCATGATACCATCGCCAAAAGTTGCTACATACGATCTTCAACCCGAAATGAGCGCCAATGAAGTGACAGCTGCAATAGTACCTGAAATAGAAAATAAAACGGCAGATTTTATTTGCCTGAACTTCGCCAATGCAGATATGGTAGGCCATACAGGCGTTTGGGATGCAGTGATAAAGGCTGTGGAAACGGTGGACAGTTGTGTTGAAAAAGTAGTTACTGCTGCATTAAAAAGTGATTATGCGGTATTCTTAACTGCAGATCATGGTAATGCTGATTACGAGATAAATGAAGATGGTACTCCTAATACTGCACACACGTTAAATCTTGTTCCATTTTTTATAATTGATAATAACTGGAGGGGAACTATCAAGCCGGGAAAATTGGGTGATATGGCACCTACAATTTTAACCATGATGGATCTTCCGATCCCCAAAGAAATGACCGGCGAAGTACTTACCAATTCATAAACAACATTGTAATGAAAAAATTCTTTAAGCGCTTTTTCCTGGTATTGCTTATCCTTTTTATCGGCATCCAGTTCTTCCGTCCGTCGAAAAATAGATCCGATGGGCCACAGCCCAATGATATTTCTACAAAATACCCCGTACCTGCTGATGTACAGGCCATCTTAAAAACGAGTTGCTATGATTGCCACAGCAACAATACCGTTTACCCCTGGTATGCCGAAATTCAGCCGGTGGGCTGGTGGCTGAATGATCATATAAAAGATGGAAAAAGAGACCTTAATTTTTCTGAATTTACCTCTTACCGTATCCGCAGGCAATACCGCAAACTGGAAGAAGTGGCAGACCTGGTAAAGGAAAACAGGATGCCTATATCTTCTTATACCACGATACATAAAAATGCCATCCTTAATGACCAGCAAAAGCAGGTAATCTATAATTGGGTGCAGGCAGTACGGGATACCATTGAAGCCACCACACCCAGGGACAGCCTGGTAAGGAAGAAATAGATTCTCGCCCTAAAATTTTAACATTTCTTTATAAATAGTTAACGCTCTATTAATCAGTCGGTTATAATATTGCTGTAAGTTTTTAGCGTGCTGGTACCCTTTGCCGGATATCGGTCATTTTTGCGGAGCTGTGCAGCGTAATTCACATTATATTGTCTATATTTATAGGGTAAACAAAGTACAGTATGACGGAAGAGCTAATGCTAGCCGGATGTCTTAAAAATAATGCCGCTGCGCAGGAGGCATTATATAACCGTTTTAGCCCACGGATGCTGGGAGTGTGCTACCGTTTTGCCAAGAACCGTGAGGATGCAGAAGATATGATGCAGGAAGGTTTTATCAAAGTATTTACCCAAATGTATCAGTACAGGAACGAAGGTGCATTAGAGGGATGGATAAGAAGAGTAATGGTTCATACCTGCATCAATAACCTGAAAAAAAATAAAAAGTTCTCTGACAGTGTTGATATTATCCATGCCAGCAATATTCATGTAAATGAAGAATTGATCCCTTCTATCATGCAGGCCAAGCAGGTAGTGGAATGTATAAGGATGCTGCCGATAGGTTACCGCACCGTATTGAACCTTTATGCCATTGAAGGATTTTCGCACAGGGAAATAGGTGTGATGCTGGATATTGAGGAAAGCACCAGCCGGAGCCAATACACCAGGGCCAAGGTAATGCTGGAAGAGATACTGATCAGGAAAAAAATTATTCAAAAAACAAGAGCAGAATTTTTATCTGCTGTTGCACCAAGATAAAAAACGATTAAAGACTTACCGAAACTAAAAAAGCTTTTTGTGAAAGATGGAGAATAAATTTTACACGGACGATTTTGAGCGACTGTTAAAGGAAAGATCAGACGAATTCAGGATGTATCCTTCTAAACGGGTTTGGCACAGCATTTACAACGACTTACACCCGGGCCGCAAGTGGCCTTCTATAGCAATGAGCCTGCTTATCATCATTGCAGTGCTGTTCATGGGATATCTTAATAATGATTCAGCATCTTCTGCACAACTAGCTGCTGATATCACTAACAATAACAACGGAAATAATAAAGAGGGTAATTTTTCTTCTGCTGTCAATGCTATACATACTGATGAGCCGACGGGTAGCCAGGGGCTTATTGCTCAGTCATCGCTTATTAATAATGCCAATCCTGCTGCTGATGTATCACAGGACAATGCTAACAGCAGTTCAGTAAATTCAGTAATACCGGTTAATACCAATACTACTGTTTCTCCTGCTGTACATCATAATTCATCTTCATCAGTAACAATACCAGCGGATAAGGACTATACAGCTGCAGCTACCAATAATGCTATTACTGTTACCGATGTTGCTGCCAATCAAAATAGTAATACAGCAGGCAGAAGAAATTCCCGCCGCAGAAACAGGTTGACAAATAGTGAGCGCACCAATACTTCGATCACTGTTACGAATTCATCTCCTGAGAACGGTAATTTTGTTACAACAGGTATCAATCCTGGTAAAACAGCACCTGTTACAACTGCAGCAAATGAGTTAGCGGTTAATGAAAATGAATTGCAGGACCTGCCTGTTAGTGCTGATACAAAGCAAACGACTACAACAACTGCTCTTACTGCTGCAAACCCGGATGCTAAGCAGGATGATAAATCACTTGCAGATAACCAGGGCAACTTAGCGGAAAAATTAAAAGCACAGGAAACAGAAAAAGCATGGCTGGAAAATTATGCTTTCTACAATAAATCTTCCCGTAAAAGCTGGAAAGATAAAATGGCGATCCAGTTCTATACTACCCCCAGTGTAGGTTACCGCAGCCTTAGCGGCAATGCCAAATACGATGCCGCTTCTTCTTCCTTTTCTAATCCTTTACCGGGAGGAGATGTAAGTAAGTCAGTAAATCAAAGCCCCGGTCTTGGTTTAGAAGCAGGTGTTGGTCTTGTTTATTCTGCTACCAAAAGGATACGCTTTAAAGGTGCCGTACAATTGAATTTTACCAACTATAATATTCATGCAGATAAGACCTCTCACCCGGTTTTAACTACTTTATTACTGAATGATGAAACTTCAGGTCTTCCTTACATAACTTCAAGAACATCTACCCTTTCCAATTCATCTAACATTCAGCCAACCATTGTACATAACAAAACCTACCAGGTTTCATTACCTCTTGGTGTTGCATTTAAATTGTATGGCAATAATAAGTTAGAGTGGTACGCAGGCGCTTCTATTCAGCCGTCGTTTGTTTTTGGCGGCGATGCGTTCCTGGTATCTTCAGACAGAAAGAATTATATTGAAGACCCTTCTTTCATACGTAAAGTAAATGTCAATACCGGTGTTGAAACATTCCTGAGCTATAACTTAGGTACGTTCAGCTTACAGGCCGGGCCGCAATTCCGCTATCAGCTTTTCTCTACCTATAATAAACTGTACACCAATACAGAAAAGCTGTATAACGTGGGGCTGAAGATCGGGATTCTTAAAAATTTTTAAAAGTTATTCATAACTATACAAACAGCGCAACAAGTTAACAGCTTGTTGCGTTTTGTTTTAGCTGCTGATTTTGTATCCGCAACAGTTATTGCAATCCCGTTGTTTACATTTAATTTTGATAAATAATGACATTCCAAAAATCAATTCCCCACATGAGAAGTGTATTAGTTTTCCTGGCAGCAGTACTGTTTCTTTTTGCCTGCAATAATTCTTCCGGCAGATCAACCGCACAGGAAGATGCTTCTTCATCACAGGAAAAGAAATCGTTTTTTCCCGTAACTGCTTACCTGAAAGGACAGATATATGATATAACGCAAAAGCATATAAATCCTTTAAAGTACACAACCATAGATAGTAAAACCGATTCGGTATGGATCAAGGCTGAGGAGATGAACCAGGCGTTTGCAGAATTCCTTACTCCTGAAATTGACTCTACCAATCTTACTCAATTATTTTCAGAGACCAAGTTCCTCGACAGATCTTATGATGATGCCTTTACTTTTACCTATGACCCTATAAAAGAACTGCCTGATACTTTTTCATTGAGTCATTGGGTAGTGTACATAGATGCACAAACCAGCAACGTAAAGAAAATATATATGGTGAAAAGAAAAGGGGACAAAGAAGTGCAGCTGACATGGAAGAGCGGCAACTGGTGCAGTATAGTTACTATTGTAAATAATGCAGACGGCACATCTAAAATAGAAAAAGAAGAAAAGATCGTTTGGAATTTTTAAACGTACATGACGCAACAAGAATTTTCGGCAATTGCAGCAACCATTCCTGCTCAACCCGGTATCTATAAATATTATGATTCCGGTAATGAACTGTTGTATGTTGGCAAAGCAAAACATCTTCGTAAAAGAGTAAGCTCCTATTTTTCCAAAACATTTACCAGCTATAAAACACATGAGCTGGTCAACCGTATCCATCGCATTGAGTTCACTATTGTTAATAATGAACAGGATGCCTTCCTGCTGGAGAATTCGCTGATCAAAGAATTTCAACCCAAATTCAATATCAATCTTAAGGATGATAAATCCTACCCTTATCTCGTAATAAAAAAAGAGCCATTCCCCCGTGTTTTTTTTACCCGAAAAAAAATAATGGACGGTTCTACTTATTTTGGCCCTTATACTTCAGTAAGTAAGGTAAGGGAGTTGCTGGATTTTATCAGGCAAAATATCCTGCTGCGCACCTGCAAGCTGAATTTGACAGATGCCAATATCAAAAAAGGGAAATTCAAGGTGTGCCTTGAATATCATTTGGGTAACTGCAAAGGCCCCTGCGAAGGATTGCAAACTGCGGAGGATTATAACCAGGAACTGCTGCAACTGGCCAACCTGCTAAAAGGCAACCTCTCTCCCGTTATACAACACTTCAAAAAAGAAATGCAGCAGTTAGCTATTGAAATGCAGTTTGAAAAGGCAGAGATCTTTCGTAAAAAGATCGAGCACCTGCAGACTTATCAAAACCGCTCTTCGGTAGTAAATACCAATATCGGTACGGTAGATGTATTCTCTATACTGGAAGATGGCAATATTGCTTATGTAAATTATTTAGCGGTAAGTAATGGCAGCATCATCAATACCAAAACGGTAACGCTGGAAAAGAAGCTGGAAGAAACCGCGGCCGAAGTATTATCCTTTGCTATTGCCGATCTGCGCTCCAGTTTTGAAAGCAGCGCAACAGAGATCATTGTGCCGTTTGAGATCGATTATCCCGAAGCATCAACTGTGGTAACCATTCCAAAAGGAGGAGACAGGAAAAAACTGTTGTCCCTCTCCGAAAAGAATGTGAACTATTTTATGGAGGATCTGAAGAAAAAGAAAATGCTGAACCTGGAGGAGAAAACGGCTGAGGAAAAAATAGAGGTTTTATACCAGCTTCAAAAAGACCTGCAATTACCTAATGTTCCTCTGCAGATAGAATGCTTTGATAATTCCAATTTCCAGGGAAGCTATCCTGTAGCTGCTATGGTTTGTTTTAAGAACGGTCAACCCAGCAAAGCTGATTACCGGCGATTCAATATAAAAACAGTGAGCGGCATTAATGATTTTGCCAGTATGCAGGAAATCGTTCACAGGCGGTATAAGCGCTTATTGGCTGAAGGTGCCCCTTTACCCCAACTGATCATTATAGATGGTGGTAAGGGCCAGTTAAGCGCTGCTATGCAAAGCATTAAAGAATTGAATATGCCCGGCACTACTACCGTAGTTGGTTTGGCAAAAAATGAGGAAGAAATATTTTTTCCCGGTGATAGCGAATCTATCAAATTACCGTGGGACAGTGAAAGCCTGAAACTTATCCGCCGCATACGGGATGAGGTACACCGCTTCGGGATAACATTTCACAGAAATAAAAGAAGCAAGGGAACTTTTGTAAATGAACTGGAACAGATAAAAGGAATTGGCAAAGCAACGGCCGATATACTCTTAAAGCAATTTAAATCGGTAAAGAATATTAAGCTTAGATCGGAAGCAGAACTTGCAGAAGTTATTGGTAAAGCGAAAGCCAAAATACTAATGGCGCAATTGAATGACAATGTATAAGGCTAAATAAAAAAGGGGCTGGATGGAAATCCTGCCCCGGTTTAAAATCCAATATCCTATGAAAAACCGAGACAAAAATAATTCTCTTCCTGAAAGAAACAATACCCTGTTTGGGGTATTTATTAACAGTTTCAATATACAACATAGCCAAAAAGCAAACACCCTTCATTGTTAGTGAAGGGTGCTTTATAAAATCTTATTGATACTTACTTAGTAGCTCCAAAGATCCTGTTCGTAGTTAAATATCTTTTCTTTGATATTTTCTCCTTCCAGTAACTGTAGAATAGGATAATCCGTTAAGCCGGGATAATTCCTGATGAACCTGTCATATGGATTATCGATCGTACTTTTTATGATACGCCCATAAAACATCCGGCTCTCAAACAATTCTTCCCAACTCATCCTTGCTCCAAAGTTCTTTCCATTGTACACATCGTACTTTGCAAATGTTGGGCGCATATCAGGATAATAAACCCAGAATAATTCAGTAGGGCCAAGATTAACACCTGAAGAAGTTATTACATCTTTTACCGGTGCAATACCCAGTATCCTCATGAATAAACGTGAACTTTCTTTATCGAAGATCACTTCTTCTTTTATCCTGAACCTGTAGAAAGAATCGAGGTTGATATCATTACGTTTGTAGATAACACCAGTTTGTACACCATTAGAATCGAATTGCGGTACAGGTACAGAATCACCGGCCACAGCTTTTGCAACTTCCCCAATAGTCATTGGTGTTGTAAAACGGTCGTCAATACTGCTGAAAACGGTTACACTGCTGTCTTGTATAGCCTGCAACAGGATAGAAATAAAACGCTGGTTACCGTTATTTTCATCTGCAGAATACCGGAACGGCAGGTTCAGCTTTTCCCTGGTATCTATTTCACGCCATACTTTATGACGGAACAAAGCGTCATCAGCTCTCAGATTTTCGTAAGGCAAAGGCGTTCTGTCCTTCAAACTGGTAGTCTCAACTGCCTCATCCGGGCGAAGTGATTTCCTTACCCTGGCGATCGGTAATGTATCCGGAAATGCAGGGGCGGGAGTTGCTACTACCGCAGCAACAGTATCCACTTGTGGAGTAGTTGGCTGTATCTTGGTCTTTGTCTTTCCTTTTGTTGTTTTACGGGCTGTGGTACGCTTGGTAGCTGTACGCTTGGCCGGTTGTTTTTTCTTCTGTGCTTCTGCAATATTGGTGAAAACACCAAGGCAGATCAACAACAACAAATATTTAATAACATGCTTCTTCATAGCTGATTATATTTATGCTCTATTAATATAACGCAATAGATTTACCATCAATTGTTCTTGAACCATCAGGACCTGTAACTTTTATGTTATCAAAAGTAATTACAGAACCCGGACCGCAACGCTGCATCAATGCCTGAATTGGTGCCAGTGAATTACTGTTGATAGCGCTGGTAGCAACGTTAGGGAAGTTAGCCCCTGAGAAATAAACCGTTGCACTTGTAACGCTGTACTTCAGATCGAAATCAAAATATTCCAGTTCGGCCCTGCAAAACTGCTGTCCTTTAAAGGCAACAGAGGCCATCCTTGGTTTACCGTCTCCCACTTTGAAAACAGGATCAGGAATTCTTTTGATACGGAAAGAGAACGGGCTTGATTTTCCATCAGCAGTTACGGTAATGCTTGCAGTACCTGGAGCAGATACCCTTACTGTTCTGTTGGAACCTGTTCCGCTGATCGTTCCGCCGGTCATTGATACGGTGGTTTTATCCCAACCAGATCCTGAAGAAATGGTTACCGGGTTATCAACACCGATATAGAATACGTTCATTTTATCCAGCATCACAGCTGCGCCGCCTGGTACACCAACAACATATTTTACAGTTTGATGAATAGGAACTGGTTTTCCATCTTCACCTGTAAAGCTACCATTGATCTCAATGCTATGTTCACCAGATCCACTAACCGTAGTTTTGTATTCACCTTGTCCGTTAACAAGATTAACAGCACTACCATTAATAGAGATGTTTGATTTTACTGTAGAACTATAAGCTCCAACGCCTGCTGTCACAGTAAGTTCCTGACCAGGCATTAAATAGTTTGAACTTTGTCCAACCAATACACCAACCTGGTCCATATGAACTTCAACCTGGCCGATTTTATTGTGACAAAAAGTTACTATTTGATTTTCTGCATTCTTAACGTTATTCTGAAACTTACTTAACATTGTCAAGGCAGCAACAGTTGGCGTCATGTGAAAATAAGTAGTTGTAAAATCTTTTGTTTTTCCTTCTTGTCCTTTTGTTGTTTCTGTACTAACAGGGAAACTTCCAGAAAATTCCGCCTGAATAGCGGGATCAATTGCAAGCATTGCTGCTTTATAATCATTCAGTTTTTTCTCTAGTTCCTTTCCTTTTCCATCATTTTCAAATAAACGAGTAGAAGCGTCAAGGTTATCTTCTTTAAAACTTTCTTTTCCGTCTTTAACTTTTAAACCAGCCTTGTTCTTAAGATCCAGCTTTAATCCGTCAATATAAGAATTCATTTCATCAGATAAAGCTTTGGCCTTCATTGCAAGTGGCTCCCAAACTTTTGCTTTCTCTACAGATTCTGGTTTAGTTAATTTCTCTTCTAATGATTTATATAGTACCTCATTAGATTTAGCTATGCTGGCAGTAGAAGTTTTCAAACTAGTATCTACTGTCTTAAAGGCTTCTAATATCTCAGCGGACACGTTCAGCGCCAAGATAGCAGTCAACACCAGGTACATGATGTTGATCATCTTCTGCCGGGGCTCTTTAGGTAAAGCCATAATATTTTAGATTTACGATTTTTAAACTAATTAGTTAGATTCAGTTTTGTTGGTTATTGCCTGCCTTGCATTGCATTCAGCATATTACCATATACTGCATTCAGTTTGCCAAGGTTGGTAGCCAAAGCGCCGATCTGCTCTTTTGCTTTTTGAGCATCATCAACACTAGACATCATTGCCTGGCTGGCTTGTGCCATTTGGCCGTAGAAGCCATTCAATGCTTTCAGGTGATTATTGCTTTCTTTTAATTCCAACTCGTAAATAGTATTTAATGAACCCAGGTTCTTGGTCAGCACCTGTACCTGTTCGTGGAAACCTTTAGCACTTTCAGATGCATTGTTGAACGAAGCCATTGTGTTGGCGCTGTTGCTGAAAGCTGTAGCCATAGTGCCGATAGCGGTTGTTGCTTCTTTGGTTTTTGCATTGAAGTCACCGGTTGATTTTACCACATCGCTTACATCAGTAATACCGGAAACAGTTGTTCCTAATTTTTGGAAACCTTCGCCCAGTTTTTTAAGGTTAACCGGGGTAATATCAGCTTCCTGCAGCATTTTATCCATTGATTTTAATGCCGGGTTGCCTGCTACTGCTAGTTCACCAGCTGGTTCATCATCTTCTTCATGATGTTTTGGTTTGATCCACTCAATAAGTGCATAAACCAGGAAGATACCAGTCTCTGTCCACATACCAACTGTTAACATGGTATCAGCATAAGATTGGTGAGTAAGTTTTGCCCAAGCAGCAAAGATGATCACCGCGGCACCTGCACTTACTAATACGTCAATCAGGGTTAAGAAAGTCCTTTTTCTAGCAGCCATAATTTTAAAAATTTAAAAGTTTTAACTGGGGGTTATTTAAAGTTTGAATACACAAATGTTTACTGTTGCCTGTATAAAATAATACAGGCAATAATCTTAGTAGTTTAGTTTTGGAAACGTTTTTTATTTACCACGTTTTTTCTGAGCCGGAGGTAAGTCAATCACACAACGAAAGCCTATGTAGGATTTTGCTGTGTCCTGATATTCATACGAACGAGCACCTGTTTGCAGTAAAGCACCCACATCTTTCCAGCTTCCACCGCGTACAACCTTACGTTTGTCACGAGGCTTATCTGTTTCTTTGGCATTGTAGCGAATATCAGGATTCATATCATGCTGGAAGTTATAAGCACCTTCATAATATAAAGAAGAAGTCCATTCTGCAACATTTCCAGCCATGTTATATAAACCAAAATCATTTGGCCAGTAAGCATCGGCTCTTACAGTGTAGAAACCACCATCTTCAGGGTAATTGCCCCTGCCTGGTTTAAAGTTTGCCAGTAAGCAACCTTTTTTGTTCCTTAAATAATATCCTCCCCATGGGTAAGGAGCTTGTGAACGGCCGCCACGTGCTGCATATTCCCATTGTGCCTCAGTTGGCAAACGGAAATCTGATTCAGGTGTTCTCTTTTTAGATTCGAGATAAGCGTTCAGGTAATGTGTTCTCCATTCGCAGAAAGCAGTAGCCTGTTTCCAGTTTACGCCTACTACAGGATAATCACCAAAAGCCGGGTGGCTGTAATATTGTTTAGCCATTGGTTCATTGTAAGAATAAGCGAAGTCTCTTACCCAGCATAATGAATCAGGATAAACAGGAATAGATTTTTTTATGATAAATTTTGAGCGTGGCACAGTTGCATCCCTGTTTTGAGCCGCCGCTTTATAATCAAATATTTCAGATTGAAATACGATTTTGTTGGCATCCAGTTCTTTTTTGCCGAAGATGCGGTTATCTGGAGTTACGATGATCGCATCAATTTTTTCCATAGTTCCTTTATCGCCCCATTTGATGGTATTTGCTTTTTTCCAGTCGATATATTCATTACCATCCTGGCCTTGCTTAACATAGCCCATCAGTTTTGCAGCTATCGAGTCACGCACCCAATTGGTAAACTGGCGATATTCGTTATTGGTAATTTCGGTGGCATCCATCCAGAAACCACTTATTGAAACCTGCTTGTTACGGGCTGTAAAAGCATAGGTTACATCTTCATCGCTGGGACCCATGTGGAATGTACCTGGATTTATATAAACCATGCCCGGAGGCTTTGGTAAACTATAACGGGAAGCTGGCGCAACGCCATGCAACTGACCATCGTTAGGAAGGCTTTTGCCCTTATTTTTACCACCAATCAGCTTGCAGCTAGTTGAAGTAGATATGATAGCAATGCCTGCTACCAGGTAGAACAATCTGTTCTTCATTTTTTTTAAACTTTGAGGGTGTATTAGCAAATGTAATGATTATTTTGAATTAACATCATTTTATAGATTATTCTGAAATTAATTTTTTCAACATATTAATTGCCCCAGAAATCAATAAACGGCGGAACAAATTAAATATTGTGGTAAGCCTGTCAAATTTTGGCTAAGTCAATAGCAGAGAGCAATTCAGCAACAGTTTTTACCGGCGCCCGGCAACTATATTGCCGGCAAAGGTAGAGTTGTGTTTCCGGGATTTCTTTTTTGCCGGCCAGTAAAGGAAATTTTTCAACGGGCAATTTACCCGATTGCAAAATTTTGGCAGGAATATATTGCATTAAAAACTCATTTCTTACAGGCTCAAATTCATGCCCAAGTATAGCGATCTCATTAACACCAAAAGTCTGTTTGATGATACCCGAGGCCCATACACCAAAGGAGGTTGGATATTTTTCTATGGCAACCGAAAGACTTTTTGTTAGCTGAACGGCCCGTTCCTGCCACTCCGGCTTATCGAAAATAATGGATAAATAAAACAGGTTCTCTGCCATTACACTGTTGCCTGAAGGCGTTGCTCCGTCGTACACTTCTTTTTTACGGACAATTACATCCGGTTGGCCTATATGGGTAAAGAAAAAATACCCTGTTTTTTCATCCTCAAAATTTTGCAGCACGTACTCCGTTATCTCTTTTGCTTTATCCAGGTAGCCTGTATCTGAAGTTACTTCCTGCAGGTTTATGCACGCCTGCACCAGGTAAGCATAATCATCCAGGAAGGCGGGGTATTTTGCAACACCATTCTTGTAAGTATGAAAATACCCACCCGTATCTTGTTGTTTGAATTGCTGAAGCAGGAAATGCATACTCTTTTGCGCCAATTGCCTGTACGCTTCTTCATTCAATGCTGCTGAGGCTTTGCAAAGTGCTGTTATCATAAGTGCATTCCAACTCAATAATATTTTATCGTCTGTTGCCGGGCGGATGCGTTTGTTTCTTTCCTGCAATACTTTTTGCAAACAGTGTTTGATCTTTATTTCAAGATCTGTTACTGAAAGCCCGTTCTCTGCTGCAACAACAGGTGCTGCCCGTAGCTGACGAAGAATATTCTTTCCTTCCCAATTTCCTTTTTTGGTAACATCAAAATAAGAACAGAACAAAGCGGCATCTTCTCCCAGTATGCTTTCTATTTCTTCTTTTTCCCAAACATAGAATTTACCTTCTTCCCCTTCGCTGTCTGCATCCAGTGCTGCATAAAAGCCGCCTTCTTTATCCGTCAATTCTCTTTGGATAAAATCAATGATATGGCGAATGGCATACTCATATCTTTTCTCTTTGGTTATTTGAAAGGCATCGGCAAGAATGTGCAGCAATAAGGCATTATCATACAGCATTTTTTCAAAGTGCGGCGCCAGCCATTCTTCATCGGTACTGTATCTCGAAAATCCGCCACCAGCATGATCGTAAATACCGCCATCCAGCATTTTATCTATTGATAACAACGCTTGTTGCAGAGCTTCTTCATTGCCGGTAAAATGATGGTACTGCAATAAATATTGGATAGTAAATGTTTGCGGAAACTTAGGCGCTTTTCCAAAACCACCCCAGGTAGTGTCAGCATTTTTCATGATGTTTTGAAACATCGTACCGCATTGCTCTTTTGTGAATACAGCCGTATCGGTATTAAGCAACTGCCCGAAGCGATTGGATTTTTCCAGGTGCCCGGTCAGTGTTTCGGCCTGGGTAATTATCTCTTGTTTCCGCTCCAGCCAGGCCTGCTTTATACCATACAATACTTCGGGCCACGAAGACCGGTTGAAGGCCTTTACCGGGGGAAAGTAGGTGCCGCCGTAAAATGGTTTGGCATCGGGAGTAAGAAAAACATTGAGCGGCCAGCCGCCACTGCCGGTCATAGCCTGTACCGCATCCATGTAGATGTGATCGATATCCGGCCGTTCTTCCCTGTCTATTTTTATGTTGATGAAATTATCGTTCATTATCTGCGCCGTGGCTTCATTCTCAAAACTTTCTTTTTCCATCACATGGCACCAGTGGCAGGCAGCATAGCCAATGCTTACCAATATCACTTTATTTTCTTCTTTTGCTTTTTGTAATGCTTCTTCGCCCCAGGGATACCACTGTACCGGGTTGTGTGCATGCTGCAACAGGTAAGGACTTGTTTCGTGGATGAGTTTATTGGTGAAAGCGTGTGACATTTTACAAATATCGTTGTTTTCACCGCAGAGGCGCAAAGACGCAGAGGATCGCTATGGATCGGGACGCCAAAGCGGCACAATGTTCCTTTAATCTTTAGTTGAATAAAGATCTAAAGTGGAAAGCTCAAAAAAGTTTCTCTTATTTCTTTTTGTAAGTGGAAAGATACATTTCCAGGGCGCTGATCATACTTGGCGCTTTTGGTTGTGGTGCCTTTATTTCCAGTACCAAACCTGCATCTTCGGCCGCTTTGGTTGTATTGGCGCCAAAAGTGCCGATACGGGTGCCGTTTTGCTTGAATTTAGGAAAATTTTCCATCAGGCTTTTTACACCACCAGGTGTAAAGAAACAGATCACATCGTAATTGCGTTCTACCACATCCTTAATATCGTTGCTGATGATGCGGTAAAGTACCGGCGTAGCGTAACCACAATTATTAGATTTCAGCCAGTTGGTGATCTCGCTGTCGAAGGATTCTGAACAGGGGTAAATGAACTTCTCGTTGTCTTTATGTTTATTGATGACATCGAAAAGGCTCTTATTAGTGCCGTCTGCGCCATAGAACACTTTGCGCTTGCGGTATAAAATGAATTTTTGAAGATAAAGGGCTACTGCTTCGGTGATACAGAAGTACTTGGTATCCTGCGATACGCTTATTTTCATTTCTTCGCAGATGCGGAAAAAATGATCGATAGCATTACGGCTGGTGAATATGACCGCTGTGTAATTGGCAATATCGATCTTCTGTTTACGGAAATCTTTGGCAGGTATGCCTTCAACCACTATAAAAGGGTGAAAATCAAGGTTCAGGTTATACTTTTTAGCCAAATCAAAATACGGAGATTTTTCACCTTCCGGTTTGGGCTGGGTAATAAGTATTTTCTTAACTATTTTGGCTGGTGCATCAGCCTTTTGTGCCTCGGGTTTTACCATACTCATATCCAATGGATACACAAAATTACAGGTTTTTGTTCAATAAAAGTATCAACGCCTTGTAAATGAGCAAAAGGGGCAGTATTTCAATACCGGTTATATAGAGAAAGAAGTGTAACCGGCTAATTTTCAATTGATGCTGAATGAGACCGTAGGACCGGAAGAACCGCATGAGCAATAAAAATCCTACGCATAACAGGGAGAGCAAAACAGCGCTGTTTGCTATGTCGGGCATGGCAAAAGCAATGATTATGGTTAGCGGTACCAGGAAAATTCCGATTATCTTATTAATAAGGAAAATGATGAACACATATGTATTGGTGGATTCTGCGAAACCGGTGATCCAGCCCGTGAACTTGAGTGTACAGAATTTTATGACATAAATAAGACTTAATACACCAACGCAGCAGGCCAATACCAGCCATTGGTCTGTTGCATTTACCCATTTATAATGCAGCAATAAAAAATATACGTAAAATCCTGCGCTGATGATAAAGAACAGGTTGAACAATAACGATGGCAACTTGGCCTGCAACAACTGATCGGTTAACTGGCTTTGCCGCAGCGAGGTATTGAAGAATACCCGGAAAAGATTGGTAAAATAGCGGTTGTAAAAGAATTTTAAGCAGGCCAATAATAAAACCATGCCGGTAAGCAGGTAAAAAAGCGCATCTGTATTGTCTTCTTTATGCATTTTTACTGCCAGGGAAACAGGGGTGCCTTTGGTGTTCAATAATTTGTTTTGACTAAGCAGGGATAGTATTGTTGTATCTTTTTGTTGCCTGGCCGGGGTATCTGCTATAGCTATGAAGATCGTTGTATCAGCAGATTTAATTTGTAAGATCGGATCTGATATCGGATATGCTGTATCTTTTTGCTGTACAGCACTATCATGTGATTGTGCCCATAATAAAGCAGGAAAGGCAGCTAAAAGAACAAATAAGATCACCTGCTTCACGAATAAGATTTTTTATGCAAAAATATAGGCTGCTGCGCAGATTTTTAAAAGTAATTGATGTAGCCGAAATGTATCTTGGAAGATTCTCTTAAATTGAATTTAACATCATCTCTTTTGCCAACGGCATAGCTAATATTGAGCAGTCCGAATTTGGTTTCAAACAACATTCCTATTCCTGTACCGATGAAAGTATTTTTTACGTTCACAGATTGATATTTGTTTCTTGCCCAGCCGCCATCTACAAAATAGAACAGGTTGGAATTGAGGCCCAGCCTGTACCGGTATTCCGCAGTTACTACGGCATACTGTGTTGCATAAATACTTTCTTCATTAAAACCACGCAACAGTTTGTAACCGCCGATCTGGAAAAGCTCGTTGCGGAATATGCTGGGGCTGGTGTATAGCCCGCCATTGAGCGCCGTTTTAAATGTAGCTTGTTTGCCTAAAGGAAAATAATGCGCTGCCGATAATTTAACCCTGAACTGATAGGATTTTGGTTTTATAGAATCGTACAGGCTGGCATAATTAAACGATGGATCTTTAATATCAAGAATGGCATTGTTTTGCTTTACTTTTTTTATACCTACCGAAGTTATTATCCGCACTTCATTACCGCTTCGGGGATTGAGTTTGTAGTCTGTTTTGCTCCAGTCGTAATCCAATCCAACATTTATGGCATTTACATCAATATTGGGCGGTAATTGTTTGGTGGCTATCACCTGGTTGGTATCTACCCCTTCTGCCAGTAAAAAACTGTTTTGCCACTGCACAAATAATTTACCCGACTGGTTGGCTGATAAGATATACTGTAATCCAAGCTGGCCATTCAGCTGTAAAAAGCTGGAATCTTTTTTAAAGAGATCGAATGCAAAATCAACCCCAAAATTGGAGTGGAAAATATATGGTTGCTGGTAACCCAAATTCAAACGTGGAGACTTGGGTTGCAACTGCTGCCAGTTGGCTATTATTGTTTCGCCGGTACTTAAAGCATTTTTCAGGTCAAGATTAACATCACCTGTTATCTGCAGTTTATTGGCATCGGTACCGGATGGCAAAAAGCCGATGAGAAAATTGAACTGGCTGCTTCGTTTTGGCGCCAGGTATAGATTAAGGATAGCACCCGAACCCAGCATGGTAATATCATTGGGCTGTACTTCCTGCAAATAAGGCAACTCTAAAAGACGGCCGCTTACCTGCTGCAGTTTTTCTTTATTATATAAAGAGCCTTTAGGTATGCCCAGGTAATGTTCCATAAAACTGCTTGAAACCTTTGCTTTGCCTAATATCCTTAAACTGTCGATGCGGTATGTGGGGCCTGCTTTTACTTTTAACACAGCATCGATCTTATCTTCATCCAGCCGCACGCTATCCAAAAATATTTCTGCAAACGGGTGACCATTCTTTTCATAATAATTAAGAATGCGTTGCTGCACCTGTTGCAGTTGCGCAATATTGATCACCTTGCCATTGAAGTTCTTTTCAATAAACCCACTTTCATCCATTGCCTTTTTTTCAATGGCATTATCAGGGAGTAATTTTATCCAATGATATTGTTTGCCCAGGAAAAGATCGACGGTAGTTATTTTATCAATGACCCAAAAACTATCAATAGAAGCTGTAGGATAACCTTTTGAACTTAACAATGCCGGAATAGTATTTATATAAACAGCACAGGAAACAGCATCTACAAAGCTTGTCTGCAACTTCAATGAGGGCAGGTTAAAGGAACTATCTTTGTCGATCAAATTGATCTTGAGTTGATGCTGCGCAGATACAAGCATGCTGAAAAAACAAAAACAAACAAGTAAAAGCTTTCTTTTGCCTGCTTTAAGATATTTATTTTTTGAGTTCATGCTTTTATTAACGCAGGTCAATATTAATTATTAAATAGCAAACCGATAGCTATCGGTTAAAAAAAATCAGGTGCCGGGCATTTATATTCATATTCCTTTTTGTAAACAGGCTTGCCATTATTGCAATTTTCATTTTTCCACTTCGCTGGTATTGAAAGATGAAATGATAAAAGCAATAATTAAGGAGATTCACATTACCCCCTGCCCTGAAGGGCAGGGCAATTCAAAGCAGGGCATTTCAACCTTGTACTTCGGCGGCGGCACTCCAAGCATTTTATCTATAGATGATCTGCAACGCATAATGGATGCTTTGCAGCAAAAGTTTGTTTTTGCTGCTGATATTGAAATTACACTGGAAGCCAATCCTGATGATATTAGTGATGATAAACTGAACGAATGGAGATCGATCGGCATTAACCGCCTGAGTGTAGGGTTGCAAAGTTTTTCAGAAGAAGAATTGAAATGGATGAACCGAACGCATACTGCAGCAGAATCATTGATCTGTATTGATAAGATAAAAGCAGCCGGCTTTGATAATTTCTCTATCGATCTTATTTATGGCTCACCATTATTGAGCAATGATGACTGGAAGCGTAACGTTGATATCATCACCGAAAAAGATATTCCGCATGTATCCTGTTATGCATTAACGGTAGAGCCAAAAACTGCGCTGGATAAAATGATCGCTTTAAAAAAGACGGTAAATGTTGACCCGGAAAAACAGGCAACACAATTTTTGTTGCTGATGGATTGGATGAAGGCCGCTGGCTATGAACATTACGAGATAAGCAATTTTGCAAAACCCGGTAAGCGAAGCAGGCACAACAGCAGTTACTGGCAGGGAGAACCGTATTACGGCTTCGGGCCTTCGGCGCATTCCTTTGACGGTAATAATAAACGCCGGTGGAATATTGCAAACAATGCGTTGTATATCCAGTCGCTGAAAAACAATGTTATCCCTTTTGAGGAAGAAGTATTAACTCCAACCCAACAATTGAATGAATACATTATGACATCGTTGAGAACAGTAGAGGGGTTGGATTTGAAGAAGGTGGATGAAGCTGCAAGCAACAAACTGCAGGCTGCAAGTAAGAAATATGAAGCTACCGGAAAAATGAAATTAGAAGGAGAAAAAATTATATTAACTAATGAAGGAAAATTATTTGCAGATGGAATTGCTGCAGATCTATTTTTCTGAGTGATGAAAATGCTTTCTTAAATGTTTTACTATCTCCATTGTTATCAATACCGATAACATGAGTAATAATATTGTTCCGCCAAAATTTGAAAAAGAGAAAGGCATTGTTTTATTTTCTATACTAAAGGTAGCTCAAAACCTATACCAGCGTTGCTTCTATTTCGTTAAA
Organism: Bacteroidota bacterium; assembly: GCA_048497855.1. Lineage (GTDB taxonomy): Bacteria > Bacteroidota > Bacteroidia > Chitinophagales > Chitinophagaceae > Ferruginibacter. The sequence continues at coordinate 78,850 of JBEHZB010000001.1, forward strand.
ACCTTCGGCAGCGGGCAAATTTTCCCATAATATTTTATAAACGGTTTCTGCAATAGGCATCTCTGCCTTTATAGATTGATTGATGCGGTACATACACTTGCTGGCATTGTATCCTTCTGCCACCATGCTCATTTCCAGCTGGGCGGCTTTTACCGAATATCCTTTACCGATCATATTACCGAACGAGCGGTTGCGGCTGTGCAGCGAATAACAGGTAACCAACAGATCACCGAGATAAACGGAAGCTGCATAATTGGTTTGTTGCGCTGTTTGTATATGTGGCTTATGATGATCTATCGTACCTACCTGGATATTCTGCACGCCGAGTTTTCTTAAGAAGCCTGCCATTTCATCAGCACTGTTAGCAATAAGTACACTTAAAAAATTATCCCCGTAATCGAGGCCATGCGCTATGCCCGAACCAACAGCATAAATATTTTTTAGAACAGCGGCATATTGAACGCCATAGATATCATTGTTCTCTACCGTATTCAGGTAAGAGGTTTTAAAATAAGTGGCAATGTCCTGCGTAGCCGCCTCATCAACTCCTGAAAAAGTGAGGTAGGATAATTTTTCCGCTGCTACTTCTTCTGCATGGCAAGGGCCCAATACTGCGAAATAATCGCTTAATGCTACACTGAAATTATTTTTCAGGTAATCATTGAGCAGCAAATTACTTTCCGGCAATATTCCTTTTATGGCAGAGATGATCTTTTTGCCTTCAAATATTTTAGGATCTAAACTTTTCAATGCTTCATCAGCATAAGCTGATGGCACAGCAATGATGATACAATCGCTATTACGTATCACTTCAACAGGATCAGTAGTGAGTTTTAATTTACTAATATCGAAATGCGCCGTTGATAAATATTGTGGGTTGTTGTGGCGGGTTTGTATATGATTTATAGCGGCTTCGCTTCGGTTCCACCAGTAAATGGTTTGGCCGTTATCTGTTAATATTTTTGCCAATGCTGTTCCCCAGCTGCCACTGCCTAATATTCCGAATGTCATTATTGAAAGTTGATGATTGATGGTTGAAAGTTATGCAGCTCTTTGTAACCTTCAACATTCAACGTTGAACTTATAAACCTAATTTATCTACCGCCAGTTGTGCTGCAATCTGGCTGGCATCTTTTTTATTGTATCCTTTTGCTTTTGCGATCAGTTCACCATCTACTGTTGCACCGATGGTAAATAAGCGGCGGCCGTTCTCAAATTTTTCTTCCAGTGTTTCAAATTCCAGCGCCTTCCCGTTCTTATTGGCCCAGCCGTATAATTTGTTCTTGATATTGATCTCGATCACTTCAAGGTCATCAATGAAGAGATGTGGAAGGATAATATACTTTTCTACCCAGCGTTGTGTCTTTTGATAACCCTTATCCAGGTAAACGGCGCCTATCAACGCTTCCAGCGTATTGCCAAATATCTGTGATATCTTTAGCGAGTTGTCGTATTTATTGTAGAAGGTGATCTTTTTAAGCCCCATCTTCAATGCAATATCATTTAGCTGCTGGCGGTTCACCATCTTGCTTCTCATCTCCGTTAAAAAGCCTTCGCCTTTGTAGGGATATTTTCTAAACAGGTAATGTGCTACAATGGAACTTAGCACTGCATCGCCTAAAAACTCGAGGCGCTCATTATTCTCATCAGCGCCTTCCCGTACAGAACGGTGACTTAAAGCTGTCTTGTACAAAGAGATCTCTCCCGGCGTAAAACCAAGTACATTGTTGAGTTGCTTTTTAAACTCTTTTATCTTTCCGTCCTTTCTTAAAAAATTGGGCAATAACTGCAAAACAATAAAGAATTTATTTACTCCGAAATTATGCTAATTAATTGGATAATTGGCAATGAATTGGAAGAAGACTACGGACAACAGACTACAGACCACGCATCACAACCGACGGACAGCAGACAACGCTAAGAAAAGAATATTTTTTGCATTAAAGGAAATCACAAATCGTAAATGGATTTTACACTACAAATTTCTTTACGATCACACTTGCATTGTGGCCTCCAAAACCAAAGGTGTTGCTTAAGGCTGCATTAACCGTGCGTTGCTGTGCTTTATTGAACGTGAAGTTAAGTTTAGGATCCAGTTCAGGATCATCGGTAAAGTGATTGATAGTTGGGGGAACTACATCTTTGGTAACTGCCATGATACAAGCCAATGCTTCCAAAGCACCTGCCGCACCCAGGCAATGCCCTGTCATACTTTTTGTGGAGCTGATATTAAGATCATATGCATGATCGCCAAACACATTCAAAATGGCTTTGGTTTCGGCTATATCGCCCAACGGAGTAGAGGTTCCGTGAACATTGATATAATCGATATCTTCTGCTTTCATGTTGGCATCTTTCAATGCGGCATGCATTACATTCTTTGCACCCAATCCTTCGGGATGCGGGGCGGTGATATGATGGGCATCGGCTGTAGCGCCACCGCCTGCTATTTCGCAATAGATCTTTGCACCCCTTGCCAGTGCATGTTCAAGACTTTCCAATATCAGCACACCTGCGCCTTCGCCCATAACAAAACCGTCGCGGTCCTTATCAAAAGGGCGGCTTGCTGTTGAAGGACTGTCGTTCCTTTCGCTGAGCGCTTTCATAGCATTGAAACCGCCAACGCCTGCGGCGCTGATCACTGCTTCGCTGCCGCCGGTTATAATAATATCTGCTTTTCCCAGGCGGATATTATCAAACGCATCAATTATGGCATTGGTAGAAGATGCGCAGGCACTTACCACTGCAAAATTGGGGCCCCTGAAACCATGACGCATAGATATCTGCCCTGCGGCAATATCCAGTATCATTTTTGGAATGAAGAAAGGATTGAAACGTGGTGTACCATCGCCGGAAGCAAAATTTATTACTTCTTCCTGGAAGGTAATTAAACCGCCGATACCACTGGCGAATATCACACCTACCCTATCCACATCTACATTTTCTTTGCTGATGCCGGCATCTTTCACCGCTTCATCGCTGGCGATCAATGCAAACTGGGTAAAGCGGTCTATTTTGCGGGCTTCTTTGCGGTCTAAATAAACGGTGGGGTCAAAGTCTTTAACTTCACAGGCAAACCTGGTCTTAAATTTACTGCAGTCGAATTGCTTGATATTATCGCAGCCGCTTACGCCATCAGCTAACCCCTGCCAGTATTCAGCAACGGTTTTACCCAATGGAGTAAGGGCACCTAATCCGGTTACTACAACTCTTTTTAGATCCATAAAGTTTGCCTGTGATAATTAATTTGAGATTACTTAGCGTGTTCTTCTAAGTAAGCATTAGCTTGTCCAACGGTAGTGATGGTTTCAGCTTGCTCATCAGGAATAGAAATATTAAATTCTTTTTCAAATTCCATAATTAGTTCTACGGTATCCAGGCTATCGGCGCCCAGGTCGTTAGTGAAAGAAGCTTCAGGGGTTACCTCTGCTTCATCTACACCTAATTTGTCAACAATAATTTTCTTTACTCTTGTTGCAATGTCTGACATGATAGTAAAATTTAGTTTGTACTGGTTGCAAAAATATACTTTTTGAGATAAATACAAAGAAATATAAATGGCCCTGAAAAGCAGTCACTTCGTAAAAACATGACATACAACGCTGTAAATAGTAATTAGTTTGTAATAACCAACCGTGGCTCTTTCTTATTTGAAAATAAGTTCGTATTTTAGACGTCCTGCAAAACTTAAGTTTCCAACTTCTACTAAAACAATTGTTATGGCCTTAAAACAGATAGACCACGGCAGTAAAGAATACCGGCAAATGGTGAACCTGCGCCATGAGATCCTGCGCCGCCCGTTGGGACTTACTTTTGAACCGGAAGAACTGGCCCGGGAGAAGGAAGACATCCTCATCGGTGCCTTTGATGATGATGAAATGCTGGCCTGCTGCCTGATGACCAAAGTAGATAAGAACAGCCTGCGCCTCCGGCAAATGGCCGTTCAAAACAATTTACAGGGAAAAGGAATTGGCGCCAGTATGATGAATTTTGCCGAAATAGTTGCCCGGGACAAAGGCTATAAAAAACTGGTGATGCATGCCCGTAAAACTGCTCTTGGTTTTTATGAAAAGCTTGGTTACAAAGCTATCGGCAACGAATTTGAAGAAGTAACTTTACCACATTATGTAATGGAAAAGCACTTGGTATAAATTCATTTGCATAAATTTTTTTATATTACTTATATCGCATATCTTGGTTACCTGTTGAATTGATCCTTTAACCGTAACCTAAAAACATGGCGAACAGTTTCCGTACCAACCTGGGAAATGTTGCATTCCGGTATCTCCAGCACCTGCACATTCCATCTACCAAAACTTACCTTTCCGAAAAATTAGAAGAAAACTCTTTTTATCCCAGCCTGTACAGTCTTACTACAGTATTTGACCGGCTCAATGTTCCCAATGAGGCTTTCCAGGTGGATATTGAAAAAGTGGATGAACTGGAAGCTCCGTTCATTACTTATTTAAAGGACCAACCTACAGGAAAAGACTTTGTTCTTGTTACTGCTATTAATGATAAAGAAGTAAAGTATATCGCTGAAAAAGGAAAAGTAAAAACCATAACAAAGGAAAAATTCCTGGAAGATTGGGAGAAGATCATTTTTGTAGCAGAAAAAAATGAACAAAGCGGTGAAAAGAATTTTGCTGCCAATCAAAAAGCAGAGCGTATCAGGCAACAAAAGAATAACTGGCTTTACGGAGGGGGTATTGCTGCTGCATTACTCGTTATTGCCTTGTATTTTATTGCATTACCTGCTGCAGCTATTGTTACCGCCGGCACCATATTATTTACAAAGCTGGTTGGTATAACTATAGCTGTATTGTTGCTGATCTATGATATTGATAAATCGAACACGCTGGTAAAAAGCATTTGCGCTGCTACCAAACAAACCAGTTGCGATTCGGTATTAAGCAGCAAAGCCGCTACCTTTTTAGGTATGCGCTGGGGCGAGGCAGGCTTTTTTTATTTTGCATCTTCTTTATTATTCCTGTTGCTGCCCGGTATAGCTATTACTGCTAAAATCCCATGGCTGGCCATTGCCGCTACATTAGTTGCACCATATATTGTTTTCAGCATTTACTATCAATGGCGGGTTGTAAAGAAATGGTGCCCGCTATGTCTTGCAGTGCAGGCTGTTCTGCTGGCCGAATTGGTATGGAGCATCTTTTCTTTTTGGCAGCAGCCTGCCTGGCCGGTTGCTGATGCTGCTGTTATCATTGCCATCCTGGTTACCCTGGCAATACCTCCCATTGCATGGTTCACTATCAAGCCGTTATTGTTAAAAGCAAAAGATGAAAAGAATTTTCGAAATGCACACAAGCGGTTGTTATATGATCCTGAAATATTCAACGGGCTTTTACAACAGCAGGCGACGGCACCCGAAGGCTGGCAAACATTAGGTATTACCATTGGTAACCCCAATGCAGCCAATACGATCATTAAAGTATGTAATCCCTATTGCGGCCCTTGTGCCAAAGCTCATCCTGTAATGGAAGAGATCATAGAGCACAACAAGGATATTAATGTGAAGATCATTTTTACTGCTACCAATGCACAAGATGATATGAAAGCTAAACCAGTGAAACATTTGCTGGCAATAGCTGCAGAAGGTAATGAACAGTTAACACAACAGGCGCTTGATGACTGGTATATGGCTAAGAAAAAGGACTATAATTCATTTGCTGAAAAATATCCCAAGAACGGGGAATTAAAAGAACAGGAAGGCAAGGTTGACGCTATGCACGAATGGTGCAAAACGGCAGATATATCCGGAACTCCTACGATCTTTATAAACGGTAAACGCTTACCCGAAACATACAGCATCGAAGAACTCGTCAATATTTTTTAATCCTTAAAATTTTTGCTGCTTTTTAAATATATAAAAGCATCGTACCGCTATGATATCAAAATACAAAAAATCAGGCACTGCATTATCTAAAAAAGAAATGAAGGAAATTAAAGGAGGCCTGATGCCGCCTCCGCACTACAACAAATATTTCTGTACCGATGGCTTCCTTACCGGCTATTATTGTTCTGATGTTGATCCCGGGCCAACCTGCGGCTTTACCTGTAATATCGTTGCTACCTGTACAGTGAAAACATGGACCGGTGTTAATTGTTTTTAAACTTTAACCATAAAAGTTTTTGCTGCTTTTTGAGATTACAAAAGCTTCATACCATTATGATAACAAAATATAAAAACCTGGGAACCGCATTGTCTCAACAGGAAATGAAGGCGATCAAAGGTGGTATCAAGCCGCCCCAGTTTCATCTTTATGATTGTTTCGACGGGCTTTCTCATTTTACGTATTGCTCGGATGTAGACCCGGGGCCAACATGTGGCGTTACCTGTACCGCTGGTGATCTATGTTCTGTAAAAACATGGACAGGAAATAACTGCTGGTAGAAATAAATAATCATCCTGAAAGTTTTTGCTGCTTTTTAAGATTACAAAAGCTTCATACCGTATGATAACTAAATATAAAAACCTGGGAACAAGCCTATCCCAAAAAGAAATGAAAGAAATTAAAGGCGGTGTTGCCAAGCCCCCGCCAAACGGAAGACAGTATATCTGCCCGCATTTTACTACGCCCTGTGTAAAAGATACGGATGTAGATTGTTTTCTTGATTGTCCATCCGTTAGCTGTTTTACAACTTTGAATTGTGTGTAGCTGTTAATAAAAATTGCCCCGAACCTAAGCTCGGGGCAATTTTTATTTTTTTATTTTGACCTTAAGTATCTTTCTTGCTTCATGCAATTCATCTCCCGGGAATGCATCTTTGGGCACAATAAAAAAAGCCCTGCTGTTGAAGTATAAATGAAAAAAATACGGGCTCTCCAGCCAGGTGCTGAATTCTTTCCAATCCCAGCTTCTTCCGCCGCGTTCATTTTCTATCCTGAAACTTTCATTCGATAAAATAGCCTGGAAAGTATCTTTGAATGTTGCCGCTTTTCTATAGATCATATTGGGAAGTATGAACCAGAACAGGATCATTAATACTACCCACAACAATGAACTTATTAAAAAAGCAAAAGGGCTTACCAGCCGAAAAAAGAACAATGCTGCTGATGCAACGGCAAAAACATTTACCAGTATTATCATGATCTTTATTTCCCGGCGGGTAATAAAATGATAACGCAGCGCCTGTATCACTTTGGGTTTATCGTAAGTAAAAAATTCGGAGATCATGGCGCAAAGATACTGGTTAAGAGCATTCGATCTGTTCACCTGTTTCGCCTGCAAAGGGTAATTTTAATCGTCTTCCTTTTTACCCGGAACACTTAGTTCTTTTTCACTAACACTCCAGCTGCCGAGCTTTTCTCCCTTTAATCCCAGGAATTCTACTTTCAGCACACGCTCATCTTTTTTACCGCTTACACTTGCTTTGGTAAAATTTTGCACCTCCACTAATGTACCGGGCACTCTTGCAGGGTTATTCAGTTCTGCGCCCTGCACTTTACTTATACCGGATGTGTAGGGAGAAGAAGTAACATCATACAAAGGATATGAGCCCGGCCTTTCCTGTTTTATCACTTCGCTGTGATGACGGTCGCCGGTAAAAAAAAGCACGCCGCTTATTTTATTTTCCGAAAGAAAATTCATCAGCCTCAAATATTCAGCGCTATAGCCTCTCATACATTCATACGGATTCAGCGGATTTAATACCTGGCTGCCGGTAGCAATGATCTTAAATGCAGCATGGCTGTACAGCAATGCATTTTCCAGCCATTCCAATTGTTCTTTACCAAAATATTCTTTATTGCTGTTTGGTTTTCCGTTGATACTATCCAGCATTTCATCCTCGCTCCTGAAATAGCGGTCGTCCGTTAAAAAAATATCTACATCACTATACCTGATGATGGAATAGATCCCTTTCCCTTCCATGCCATAACTTGGGTTCAACGAATAGTTCATGAATATCTTGCGGCTATCTTCTTTCAGTATAAAACTTTTACCTGCATCATTGGGCCCGTAATCATGATCGTCCCAAATAGAATATTGCGGCATACTTGCCATGAACCGTTGCAATACCGGCAGCGCCCTGTCGTGACTGGCACGGTAATTCAATCCCCAAACCGAATTAAAATCTACTTCACGGGTGTACCAGTTATCGCCCAGCCATACATGAAACGCAGCCGGTATGTTGGCCATTGTTTCAAAAATAGATGAATCACCTCCGTAGGGTTTTCCCGGCCGGTCAAATTCCGGTTCATTAAAATAAGCGCAACTGCCTGCAAGAAAAGTGAAGTCAGGTGCAGGTTTGCGCCATTGCCACAGATCCTTCGTGGTAAAATTTGTAGGAAAACCGGGACTCACCATTTTGCCATCAAGGAACAACATGTACTGGTAAGTAGTATTAAAATCAAGTCCGTTCAATTCTATTTTTATGGGGTTAAATGTTTTACCCAATTCGCCTTTGTAAACAACCGAATGCACATCGGCCAGGCCGCCTACCCTGCTGTATTTTATTTCTACCGTTCGTACATCAGGAGCTACTTCTACCCATATCATCGCACTGCGAAGCTCTACATTACCCGCCCACGGGCCGCTTACGAGGCCCTTCTTTTGAGCAATAAGTGCTGTGGAGATCAGCAAAAAGAAAGCAGTGAGGAATTTTTTAATTGGCATATTTTTGAACTTATGTTGTTAAAAAAGAGTGCCGGCAAATATACTCACAAACATTCCAGGCTGTATATGATACTTATGTTAACCGCGGTAGCCTGGGCTACTTCCTGCACACAGCATAAAAGAGAAGACAGGCAAATAGAGCGTTCTTTTTATTACTGGAGATCGGTACTGAAATTCAACAACTATGAAAAACAGCAACTGGATTCACTGAATATAAAAACACTTTACATCAAATTCTTTGATGTGGTTTGGGATGAGACAAGAAAGGATGCCATGCCGGTTTCCAAATTACTGGCTGATAAAAATTCGTTGGCTATAATACCGCAACATCGAACGTTTACTGTTATACCAACTGTTTTCATCACCAATGAATGCATGCAAAAAATAGACAGTGCACAAATACAAAGTCTTGCGCAAAATATTCATTCACTTATCCTTCAACTTACCGAATCTTATTCCTTTACTAATATTGCGGAAGTACAATTTGATTGCGACTGGACTGCTGCTACAAAAAATAATTATTTCTTATTGTTAGAGAAGATAAAAGCTTTTTGGAAAAATACTACCATACCTATCTCTGCCACCATACGCCTGCATCAAATAAAATTTCTTACCAAAACCGGGATACCGCCTGTTGATAAAGGCTTGCTGATGTGTTACAATATGGGCAATCTTAAAGACCCGGCCAGCTCCAATTCTATCATTGAAACAAAGGAACTGAAAAAATATATCGGCAACCTGGCCAGCTACCCGCTGGCACTGGATGTGGCCCTGCCGTTATTCGATTGGAAAGTGCTGTTCCGTAATGCGCAATATTCCGGACTTATACGTGACCTCTCTTCATCCATTTTTACTGATGCATTTACCAAAAAGAACGGGAACCGTTACGAAATTTTAAAAGATACGTTGCTGCAGGGCTACGAACTTAAAAAAGGCGATATCGTAAAAGATGAGCAAAGCAATTATGATGAGATCATTTCTGCCGCAAGCGAAATCAGCAACCGGCTGAAAAATACCCAAATAAGGGTAGCGCTCTATCATCTTGATTCTGTACTTTTAAGCAAATACACTTCTCATGAGCTGGAAAACATTTATAATAGCCTGCGTTAGCGCCGCGGCAGTTTCATTTCCACAAAACATTATCGGCTGCGGCGGCGAAATGGATCCTTACGATTATTACACTTCTTTTTTTCATCCCGACTTACCTACTGCAAAAAACTATAAGCCATTTTATTATACCGGCTATAATTTTTTGTATGATGATGTAGAGCCCGTAAGCACGTCGGATATTTTTGCCAAAGAATGGGCGTCTTATTGCGGTGGCTCGGTAACAGAAGCCGATGCAAAAAAATTCGTGAACAAATTTGCCTGGAAGGATCTCAATAATCTTTATCTCAATCTTGAAAAGAATCAGCCGTTAAAAATACCCGACTCTGTTAAGCAAAACAGCATGACAGCTTATTTTATAAAAGATAAGAACCTGGAAACGCTGGGCTATATTATGTATGCCAAACAGGTAGAGCCTTCTGTAACAGATGTGGATTATTGGAATGCACCGGCAAAAGATTCTTTGAAAATGGGTAAGCTGATGAAGAACGGTTCGCAATTGTTGAATGTAGCCAAACAGGATTTTATCAAGCTGCGTTACATTTATCAAATAATGCGTCTTGCACATTACAGCGGAAGATATCCTGAAGTAATTGATTGGTATGATAAAACAATTGCGTTCCCGGAAAATATTTCTGTAATAAAAAATCTTTGTCTTGCATTGAAGGCGGGTGCGTTATTCCGTACAGGGCATCAAAAAGAAGCGGCTTATTTATTCAGCAGGTGCTTCAGCGGTTCTTCTGCAAAGCGCATATCCAATTATCTCGGTTTCAAATGGAGTGTAGATTCTAAAGTAGGAAGGGACGAGTATTTACAATTGTGTAAGAACAATGCAGAAAAAGCAGATATGCTGGCGTTGTTTTCGATGGGCTCTTCTTCGCAGGAACTGGATGCATTGAAAGAGATCTACAAACTAAACCCTGCCTGCGAACAACTGGAAGTATTGGCGGTACGTGAAGTGAACAAACTGGAAGAAGTTTATTTTACACCAACCCTGCAAAATGAAAAAGGTGGCAAGTCATTTTATTTTACCTGGAACGACAGCAGGTCAGACAGTATCCTCAATGCTGCCGGAAAAAAGACCAAAAGCTATATACAGTTCTTTCACGACGCTGCGCAAAATAATAAAGTAAGCAATGCAGCATTGCTGGAAACAAGCGCCGCTTATGTTGCCTTCATGACGAAGGATTATAAAACAGCCAAAAAATATTTAGCCAATGTAGATAAAATGGATGCCAGCCAGAAAGTAAAGGATCAATGTGCGCTAACCAATTTGCTGATCACTATTAATGAAAAGGATAAGATAGATGCAGCCTTTGAAGAACAGCTACTGCCTTCCATTCAATGGCTGGAACAAAAAGCAAAAAGCGAAGTGCCGCTGCAAACCGGCTATTGGGAAATAACACAATGGAAAACATTTTACCGCAGCCTGATGAGTGAAATATTGGCAAAGCGTTATCACCAGCAGGGCGATCTTGATAAAGAAACCCTTGCCATCGGCGCTGCAGACTGGATAACGAAAGGTAAAACAGATGGCTACAGCTCTACCAACGGCGTAGATTTTTTAAGGAACAATATAGAAAGCAAGGATGTAGAGAAACTGTTTGCATTGATGGAAAGCAAACAGCAGAATAAATTTGAGCAGTATCTCATCAATCATAACCAGGTTAAAAAAGCAGATGTGGTTGATTTTGCAGGCACAGCCTATTTACGGGAATACAATTATGCCAAAGCCATTGAATGGTTCAAAAGATCGCCGGATAAAAAAGTGATCAATAAAAATCCATTCATCGATCTGCTGTACGACCAGGAAGAACAATTGGCTGTTGAAAAGAAGATAACCACTACCAAGCTCCAGTTTGCTGAAGAAATGCTGCGCCTTGAGCAACAGGCCATGGTAAGCAAACCGGCGGCACAGCAATATTACAAGATGGCGCTCGGCTTATACAACACTACGTATTACGGTCACACCTGGGAGCTGGTAAAATATTACCGCAGCGGCACCGAAGGTTACAATATCCCTAAAGATGCAAACGATTTTGAAAAAGAATATTACGGCTGTTATAAAGCACAGGAATATTTTGAAACGGCCATGAACATGTCGAACGATAAGAACTTTAAAGCACGTTGTCTTTTCATGATGGCCAAATGTTCGCAAAAGCAACTGCACCAACCGCAATACGATGATTATACCGGCGATAATTACTGGGATAAAATGGATGCCGATACAAGAGTGTACACTGCTGCATTTATGAACAATAAATATTTTCCGCAGTTAATAAAAGAATATGGCGGCACTCCTTTTTATAAAGAAGCATTTAACAGTTGCAGCTATTTAAGGGATTTTGTAAAGAAGAAATAAACAGGATTAAGTATAAAGCAAAAGTCAACGCAATTGCGTTGACTTTTTAATGGTTGTTGGGTTTTGGGCTCAGGTATCTATTTCTTTTCCAGTATCAATACCACTTTATTAAAATCGGCGCTGGCATTGATCACTTTTCTGAATTCGTCGAACATACTGATAGGATATTCTGTTACGCTGTAAAATTCATGCACCTTAACTTTTAATTCATTCCCGTTCAATTTATAAGTAGAAACAAAGCCCATGGTTTCTTTACCCATGTCTTTATCGGTAATGTTCATTTCAAGGTCGCCGAGATTTTTTACCTGGTAGCCATCAGGAATGATAAAAGTAATATCCCTGTCGAGTGTGTGAGGATATTGAATGCTGATAGGCAATTGCCTTGCTTTTTCCTGGTACATCTGTTCCTGTGGGCCGATCACTTCGCCAAGCTTTACCAATATCCTTTTACCTGCCACTTCAATAAGATCTGCCGTTACAATATCAGCTTCTATAGTAAGTGGTTTTTTTGCATAGCCATCAGCAAATGCTGTGTTCTCTACTTTAATATTTTTGATGTTATCACTTTTGGCAACCGACTTAATGATATCCTTGCTCAATTCATCCAGTTTATCTTTTGCAACAAAATTATACGCCGGGCGATATATCGTTGCGCCATACCCTACCAGTATCTGTTTGCTGTGCAGCAGCATCGAATCAAGGTCGGCATTGAACTTAAGCGTTATAGCCATATCATGTGCGCTTTCATTCATAGGCTGCATGCTGATATTACCAAAAGAAGCGATCGCAGTTTTGAAACTGCCGATGGTTGTTCCCTGCAAGAATAAGCCTTTGGTAGCAGCCCAGTATGGTGTAACATAAGGATAGCGGAAAGAAGTGTTGGCAGGTTCAATAAAATGACCGGTAGAAGGGAAATAGAATAACAGTTCATCTACCAGTCGATAATTTTCCAGTTCTTCATCAAGCGGTATCTCATCCCTTTTACTTGGATAAACGATCTGCCAGTTGATGCCTAATTTTTCCATGCAGATAACAAACAGTTTATACAAGCCTTCATCGCTGGATACTTTTGTCTTTACGATCTTTTCTATTTTATCAGCATCTTCACCAATACCATCCTTGTCACTGTTAATAGTTGTTTTGATATAATCTTCCAGCGCTACGATCTTATCTTCTTCACTGGCCCCGGCCGGGATATCCAGGTGTTTAAGGAAACCGTCAACAGCTTTGCTTTCTTTGTCCGTATAATTGGTGTACGAATTGTAAACATTCTTGGCCAGTTCGTTCCAGGTAAATATGCGTACGCTTTTATCTTTACTCAGGTTGTACGAAAATTTATATTGTACATTGGTAGCGTGTGCATCTTTGTTGCCGTATTTTTCATCTTCAATGGCTTTAATATCCTTACAGCTTGCAGTAGTAATCCTGTTGCTGCCGATGATGGTATCCTTGCTTACTACAAAACCATTGTATCCTTTTACTGTAAAAGAAAGAAAGTCTGGTGTCACTAAAATAAAATCAGCTTTTTCAAAAGGTGTGTTGCTCGATTGAAAAATTTCGAGGCCAAAGAAGCCGGCCGGTTTCTTTACCTGGTAATAGTATTCTATCTCACTTCCTTTTTCTACACCTTCCAAAGCAAATTTCTTATACTCCCTGCCCTCTTCTTTGGTATCAAGAAATTTATCTGCCGGAAGGTTTATTACTTTACCGCTAGGTAAAATAGTTCTTGCTTTTATTTCCAGTACCTCGCCATTGGCATAGGCCGGTAAATAGATCTTGTTGAACATTTCCACACCTTTATCATCTATTACTTTTATCAGCTTTTTTGTGGTAGTGATCGCCATCAGCCCTTTAGGGTCTGTTACGTATTGCTGCATGCGCATATCAGAAAGTATCACGGCGCTTTCTTTAGCATTAGCGTCTTTCACTTTATGCTGCACGGGGTTGGCATCCCAGTTTATTGATGGCCCCTGTGCAACAGCCTGGCCGATACACAGGAAAATTATTGTAACAAAAGAAAGTATTGCTTTCATTATAGATGCTTTAAGTGTTGAGTATTGTATTGTTTATCGTTACAGTTATTTCTTTTCCAGCACTACCTGTTCTTTGTATTGCGCTGCAATGGCTTTGGCTGTTTTGTTCCAGTCTGCAAACCTGTCGGGCTCTACCATTAAGTTCTTATTTTGAAATTCCTGGTAGGCTATTATAGTTCCGTTCTTTACTTCGTACTGTATCTTTAATGAAACAAGATCATTATCAATAGCAAAATCCTGCGGCTTATACGATACCGTATAGCCGTCCGGTATCTGCAAAATATGATATTGCTTCAACACAAATTTATACGGATGTTCAATGGGAACTTTACGTTTAGCAGTATCCACCACCTGGTTCTCAAATAATTTTTCGAGGTTGAGGTTGATATAATATTCATTGCCTACTTTTTTCCCAAAGCCGGGCACTTCAAAATCGGCGCTGATATTGATAAGGCTTTCATTAGGATTTGTTTTGGTGATCTTATAATCGCCCAAAATAAATTTATTACTCGCTTTACCCATTCTTGATTTCACATAATCCTTGGTCTCCTTTTCATCACGATATAATAATGCATTGTAAGCATCTTCGCCAAAGTAACCGGAGTAATCTACCTTTTCCCTTCCTTTGATACCGTTATCAGTAAAGTTTATGAAAGTGCTGTCTAAAATGCCGCTCTTCTCTGCTGCAGTTACGGGTATGGTGATCAGTTTATATTCCTTATCGGAGAATGCTACCAGCGCTTCTTTATTCTGAATGGTATAAGGCGGCACACCATATTTAGCATTGGGATCAGTACCGTCAAAGAATATCCATTCATTATCAATGTTGGCTGCAGATATCATGTGGTTATCTACCAGCGGCGATGGCAGTTCAGAATATTTATAAGGTATATCCCTCGTGCCTATCCAGGTATAGTACGCTTTTATGGAGGCCATGCGAAGCATTTGTGTAATGATGCTGCTCATATCCTTACAATCGCCATAACGCTTGTTACATACTTCAGCCGCCTGCCGTGGTTTAAACCCTTCCAGCCCGTTCTCAAAAGCCACGTATTTAATATTCTGCTGCACCCATTGATAGATGCTTTTCGCTTTTTCTGTTTCGCTTTTTTTACCCGCTGTCAATGAATCTACGATGCGTTGCAAAGAAGCATCAGGTGTAGTGTTAAGTTCTTTGGTAAAAGAAGTGTTCCATTTATAGAGGTCATCAAGCGTATTCAAAAAAGCATGGTCGCCGTCACCATCATGAAAACCGGAAACATACACAATGATATGTGGTTCAAAATAACGGTCATCCGGCGCATCTCCAAAATCATCATCGCCTTTATACCGGCTCAATGTCCATTTATAAACGGTCTCTTTTTTCTTTTTGTCTTCGGTAAATTGTATCACGCCTTTGGTATCGTTCTTTACCACATATTTAATACTGATATCGTTGGGAACAATAACAGTATATTCAGCCGACATCACGGGCACAGAACCGGGAAGATAGAACGGCGAAAGCAGATGCGCATCTTTATGAAACTGTGTGTACTCCAGGTGCTGTACCGCATTTTGCACCATACCCGGAAAATCGAACGTGGTCTCTTTTATATCATCATAAAAAACATCGCTGCGGCTGCTGCTGGTAGTTTTCTGTTCGCCGATCTTTACCTTTTTATATTTATCACCATCCGGTATTTTTGAATACGCATCCAGGTCCTTCAGCTCATTATAGCCGCTGTGAAAAACCTTAAAGCGGCTGTATGCTGCTGCATTCTTTTCGCTAAGTATCATCAGCTCTCTCTGAAAATTACTTTCTGCCACCACAGCGCCGCCTTTAACCATCAGCTTAAGCTCCTGGTTATAATTAAGGAAAACAGCTTCTTTTCCCGGAAACGCCGCATTCACTTCGGCAGGCGTTTGAGAAAAGCATTGACCGCATACTAATACCAGCGCTGCTGTGATAATTGTTTTTTTCTTACTCATTTATTTTACACTTAATAGTTGATCATAATAATACGTACGAACCTGTTTCAGCTTTCCCTGTTCGTCATAATATTTATAAGGACCGTGAAGATCCGTATTGTAATACAGCGCTTCTTTTTCCAGTTTGCCGCTAGGGTAATACCATTTTACGGAGCCATGAAGATTTCCCAAAACATAATTCTCTTCTTTCCATAACGTACCGTTAGGATAGTACAGTTTTTTTACCCCGTTATCGTATCCATATTCGGTAGTGCCATCAATATATATTTTACCGGTAGAGTAGTATATCTTTCTCGGCCCTTCGCAATCGTTATTGATAAAGTTCATATCCACGCTTTGCGTACCATTTTTATAAAATGCATTTATCTTTCCTGTTCTTGCTTTTAATACAATAGCAGGAACCCTGTTGCCGGCCTTATCTTCATATGTATAGCTTTTCAGGTCGCCCTCTTTATAATTGAATACAACAGCCAATTGATTATTCTCACCATAAAACTGGTATTCACCATCCAGTTCGCCGTCTTTGTAGTTAATGACCTTATCCAGCGTACCATCCATATTATATACCTTGTTAAGCCCTGATATTTTTCCGTCGATATAATTTTCTTCAGAGCTTACTTTGCCGTTAAGAAAATAATATTTCCAAAGGCCTTCTTTATCACCTGCTTTATACTTCCCCTCTACCCGCAGCTGGCCGCCATAGTAATAGCCTTTATATTCACCTTCCAGCTCGTCGTTCTTATAATAAGAAACGGAAAGCGGTGAGCCGTCAAAATAATACACTTTGTAGCTGCCGCTCAGCATATAATTTTCATACGTAGCTTCTGCATATTTTTTACCATCGTAGTATTTGTAGATCAACGGCCCTTTACCTTTTTCAAATTTGTTTTCTACCAATATTTTACCTGTAGTATCATATTGTATAACTGATTCCAGCCAGCCATTATGATAGTTGTAATCGTAGGTCTTTACTTTAGAAGGATTATAATATTCCGAAAAGCCATTGAGCTCACCATTCAGGTAATATTCTTTACTGCTCAGGTCGCCCATCAGGTTGTAGAAAATAATATCCTGCTGTTTTTGGCCTGCTATCACCCAGCCTTCGTAATTCAGCTTGCCGTTATAGTAATACCCTTTGGAGTAGCCATCTTCACTGTCGTCGGTAAAATTGTTCTCCGAGCTTTTTTGCCCGTTAGGATAAAATACCTGGTGGCTTCCCGATTGCAACCCATCTTTATAATTTGTTTTTTCCCTTACCGCTCCGGAAGCATAAAAATCCAGGAACTCACCATCCTTACTTCCATCCCTGTTAAAATAACCCTGCGATGTTTTTATCCCTTCTGATGAATAAAAGGTAATGTTGGCTGCACCTTTACGGGTAGATGTAGTAGAAGTAACATTACCCTTATCATCGTAAAAATTTATCTCCCGCAATTTTCCTTTATCGTACGTAGCATCGCTGTACAGTTTTCCTTCGTCGGTATAATATTCCAGCTTGCCGTCAATTTTCTTTTTGGTATAATTTCCTTTCTCTTTCAGTTTGCCGTCTTCATAATATTCGGTGAATTCGCCGGTGATCTCATTATCCAGGTACGTTGTTTTTTCTTTTACCGCGCCGTTATTGTACCAGCTTGTCCAAAGCCCCTGCTTTTTATCATCTACAAATTCGCCCTGTGTCATTGGCTTTCCATCTTTATAATAGGCTTTGTAGGTGCCCTGCGATTTGCCTTTGCTGTACATTACTTCATCCTGCTTATTTCCGTTGGCGTAATAATAGGTTTGCATGCCATCCTGCTCATCATCAACATAGTTGCTGGTATAAATAAGATATCCTTTGCTGCTGTAGCCCTTCTGCGGTCCGTTCTTTTTATCATCCTTGTACATGGTTGTTTTATTTACCAGGCCGCTGTAAAAATAA
Organism: Bacteroidota bacterium; assembly: GCA_048497855.1. Taxonomy (GTDB): domain Bacteria; phylum Bacteroidota; class Bacteroidia; order Chitinophagales; family Chitinophagaceae; genus Ferruginibacter. The sequence continues at coordinate 96,871 of JBEHZB010000001.1, forward strand.
AGCGTGGTCAGGCCGCTTACTTTTCCATCTACATAGCTGTCTTCGTACCATTTATTTCCGTTGGTGAACCAGCCTTCCAGCACGCCCGTTAATTTTCCTTTATTATACGTTGCCCTTTCTTTCAGCTGGCCGTTATCATAATAATACAACCATTCGCCATCTTTTTGATTAGGTGCGCTAAAGCTGCCCTTTGTTTTAAGCAATCCGTTGGTAGTATAAAAGAATTCCCACGGGCCCGACATTTCTACGGTAGAGTTATTGATGTTGTAAATGCCTTTGCCGTGCATTTCACCATCTTCAAAATAATAGCGGGCAGTAATATTTTTACGCTCAGGCTCTGTAAGCTCACGGGTGTATTTTATCTCGTTTAAATACACTACCATTTTTTGTATAAAGCTTTCTACATCTTTTTTATTCTTTTTGTTCCAGCTATCTACATCCTTAATGCCAAGGCCGGAGAACACGGTGAACACCATCGCTTCAAAATCATCTTCTTTAAATACTTTGCTGTATATCGGCACATAAAACTGCATGGCAAAGCCCGGATCGTTGCGGTGGTATTCCAGCTTTTCATTTACTACCTGCATCTGGCGAACGATCTTATCTTCCAGGTCGGCCTTTAATTTATATTGTTTATCCAATGCTACTTTCGATAATAATATCTGCTGCTGCATATCAAAATTATCTTCAGAAGACGGCTTCTTGTTTTTCACATACTCCAGCATCTCATCTGTTACTTTCGATATAGCGCTGAGATTGGTAACACAATTATTCATGTACTTGCCCGAAGGATTGATGAGCAAATATGTTTGGTACGCCAGTATCGCCGGTACCAGATTACCTTCCCGCATATAGATATTGCCCAAAAAGTAATGCGCCGAAGTATAATAAGGGCTAATGAGCAGGCAACGCTCAAAGTTTACTTTGGCATCCGCATCATTCTTCATGCGCAGGTAGGTTACACCTTTGTTGAAATATAAGATATACGATTGCGGATCCCTTTTCAATCCTTCGTCATATAATTTCATGGCCTCTTCAGGCTTTTCCATATCATCCAGCACATTGGCTGCCTGCATACTGAATTTAGGATACAGTTCCGGAAATTCCTTAAGCCCCAGCATAGCATAGCGGTGTGCTGCTTCCAGCTGGCTATCAGCCTGGCAGCTTACACTTAATGCAAATAAGGCATCCGAATAATTGGTATCGCTGCGGTTGATCTGTTTAAAAAGTTCAATAGCTTCTTTGTATTGTTTTTTTTCATTCAGGTCGCCGCCTTTTTTTAACAGCTCGCCGCTGTTGATAAGCGGATGGTCCTGTTGTGCAAAAGCCGAAAAGGAGAAAAAGGAAAGCAGGCATACAAGGGTAATACTAAGCTTGCCCTTTGTAGCAAAAGGATACCTCATAACTGGGTGTTTTGGTTTTAGGTTTTATTGGGCTAAAAGTATTGTTTTTTAGGCTATACGCTGTAAATCAGGCAGTTTTTTTTGAAGAATTGTGTAAAACTAGTGGGTTGCCGTTATTGATATGCGCTTTGGGGCTAAGAAAACAAAGAGGAAAAGAGGGTTGTTTTGATTACACGAATTGATACGGACCTGCCTGCCGGCAGGCAGGTCCGTACCAATTCGTGTAACCGCTGTTTGGCTTGCGATTTATACATCAGCTTCTTTCCTTTCTTCAACCAATAGCCGTCTTTATCTGTTAGCGCCCAGTCGCCACTTTTCCAGCTGTAGTTTCCTCTTCTGCCGCTTCTTGTTAATATGGTGCTGCCTTTTGCAGATGGAATAAATACTTCTGCTTTTTTCCTGTCTTTACTAAAAACAACAATGGCCTGTGTGTTGCTTTTAGGTTTTACATCGGATAATTTGATCTCCTGTTCAAATAAACGGATACATTCTTTTTTTAACTGGCTCCAGGTGTAGCCGGCAGATGCCCTGCAGCCATGTGCATCGGCATCGCCCCCTACCCTTGGTGGCTTGTGTTGTGCAAAACCTGTGGTGCTGATGCAGCTTAATACCATTGCGAATACGAAAATCTTTTTCATTGCCTGATAATTTTTATTGTTAAAGGATTAAAGAAGCTATGTTATTAAATTACACGGATCTGATCAATTCGTGTTCATTCGTGTAATCTGCCTGTCGGCAGGCAGGTTCGTGGTTTAATAAAAGATTCTATTTTTTCAGCAATTGCAGATCTTTTATCTCCTGCTTTACCCGTTCATCATTGGGATGCAATACAAGCAGTTTGTTATAATACTCAATTGCCAAATCTATTTGCCCGTCTGTTTTCAATGCTTCTGCATAACTGTCTAATGTATTGGCGTTTTGCGGCGATTCTTCAGCAGCAAATTTCAACACCTGCAGGCTTTCTTTCACTTTTCCCGCAGTGAGTAAAGTGTATCCAAAATTGTTTAAGAAGCTGCTCATTTTTGACAGGTCGTATGTTGAATCATTTTTATCATGTTCATATTGTTGTAACATTTTAGTTACTCCCGATCTAAGATAAGTTTCTGTAAGTGCTGTGGGTAAGGGTGCTTTAGGAAATTTATAAGGCTGGCCCGTAAGCATTAAATAGATGCCATAGCTTGTATTATCCAGGTCTCCTCTTCTGCCGGAAGCAGTATTGTCTAATAAAATAATGGTAATACTGTCTTCAGGAAATGTTATCAAAAAAGATGAAAAGCCGCTGATGCCGCCCGGGTGACCAATGGCTGTCTTGCCATTTTTCATTTTATTGATATAAAGGCCAAAAGCATGGTTATTTATTGCAGGCGTAAAAAAAAGCTGCCTGCTTTCTGCCGTTAACAGCTTATCTCCACGAAGCGCTGTTTGCCAACGCAACAGATCATCTACCGTAGAATACATAGCACCGGCAGCATAGGTGCTGGTAGCCATGTTGATAGGATCAGCATTCTCATAGCCAAAATAACGATACTCATATCCTTTTGCACGGCCCGGCAATATGCTGGCAAGAGAATCAATACCGGTATTTTGCATGCCCGTTCTTTGCAGGATGTTTTCGCTTAACACTTCAGCATAGTTCTTTCCGGTGATCAATTCTATCACCAGCCCAAGCAGGTAATAATCTGTATTGCAATAATGAAAACGGGAGCCCGGCTCAAAAAGCAGTGTTGTATCAACACAGTATTGCATTCCAAATTGTTTGGCAGGAATATTCAGGCAGGCTAACCGGGTATAAAAATCTGTACGCTCGGTATAGTTATTTAGCCCGGAACTGTGCGACAATAAATGCCTTATTTTTATTTTACGCCCCGGCATTACCGGGTACCAGGGAAGATAAGCAGCAACCGAACTGTCCAGGTCTATCTTTCCTTCCTGCCGCAACAGCATCACCAATACGGCTGTAAATTGTTTGGTGACAGAACCGATGCGGAATTTTGTTTGTCTTTCATTAGGCACATTTAATTCCATATCTGCCATCCCGTAACTCTTCGAGAAAATGACCTTTCCTTTTTGCTGTACCAACACATTGCCGTTAAACTGTTTTATAGCTGCGTAAGATTTTACCAATGCGTCGATCTTTGGAATAAATTTACTTTGCTGCAATTGGCCAAAGAGCCTGCATGGCAAAAAAACTGTTGCAAAAAATAAGATGATGCTGAAGAAGAAAGTATTTCGGAGGTTCACAAGTTGATTTTGATAAAGATAAAATATTAGGGTCAAATTGTGTTTTATGGGTCAAAAGGTATCCGCATTGGCGGTGGCTTACTATATCTATCCAGGATTTTTTTTGAAACTCGGCAAATGAAATATTATATTTGAGATAGCATAAAAATGCTGTAATCCGTTCGTTACCAATTGGGCACACCACCATTTCCCTTTTTGAAAACAATACGGCCTGCGCATTCTACTGCTGGCCGGGCAAGCCAAAACAGCGGCCTTAAATCAACTGGTCAGGCATCACACTTAAACTTTACCATTTATGAAAAAATTAATTCCTGCCTTATTGCTCTTTGTTATGGGCCTGTTTATCATGCCCGGCGCAAAAGCAAATTCCGTAACTTCTAAAAATGCTGTAGCAGCAAAAGCTGCCGTTACCAGCGGACATTGGGAGTACTGGTGCATTTATAACGAAGAAACCGGCGAGTTTGAAATAGTAGCGGTGTGGGTAGAAGATGATACTGATATGTGATCTTAGAATTCAATTTTATTTAAAGAGGCTGCCCGGCATGATCGGGCAGCCTCTTTTATTTTGCAAATCATGCATTTTTACCCCCGCCCTAAAGGGCGGGGCAATTCATGGAAGTATAATTGATCTTCTCCTTTTCTCCCCTTGGGGATAGGGGGCCATATAATTCGTGTAATCCGCTTAATTAGTGTAATTATTATATTACCTTATACCAATGAAAAAGAACCGCAAATCCCTATACATCATTGCAGGACTTTGTGTCGCCATTATTTTTTTATCGCAGTGTATAAACAGTAAGCCCGCAGCATTTCATGATATACGGGGAGAAGCTTTTGCCGGTTCGGCCAGCTGCAGGCAATGCCACCAGGCTATTTATGACAGCGCTGTAATGAGTGCACACTTTAATGCTACGGCGCCTGCTGCTGAAAAAAATGTTCAGGGTAATTTCAATGCCGGGCTCAATAGTTTTGCGTACAACGACAGTACTAAAGTGGTAATGGAAAAACGCGACAGTGGCCTGTACCAGGTACTGTATGTAAAAGGGAAAGCGTTGCGTGCCTTTCGCTTTGATATCACTTTCGGTTTGCAGCATGCGCAAACCTGGCTGTACTGGCACGACGATAAAACATACGAGCTGCCTGTTTCGTATTATACTGCTGTTCATGGCTGGGCCACCAGCCCCGGCTTTTCCAATACGCAACCTGAGTTCATGCGCTTTATTGGTAAGGATTGTTTTGAGTGCCACAGCTCCAACATCACAAGCAAGCTGAATGCTTCTACTGCTGGCATAACAGAAGTGCTGGTAAAAAACTCATTGCTATATGGTATCGACTGCGAACGCTGTCATGGGCCTGCGGCTGATCATGTAAATTATCATTTGGAATATCCGCAAATAACCACTGCAAAATATATCACTACGTACAATTCGCTGAGCCGGCAGCAGCAACTGGATGCATGTGCCGTGTGCCATTCGGGTAATGATAAATTGAAAATAGAATCACGGTTCAAATTCAGGCCCGGCGATACACTGGCTAACTTTTTCATGAACGGCCCGGCGCATACCGGCAATAATGATTTTGATGTGCACGGTAATCAATACCGGTTATTATCGGAGAGTAAATGTTTTTTAAAGAGCAGCACCATGACCTGTTCTACCTGTCATGATCCGCATAAAAATGCCGGTACCGATCTTGCGTTCTATTCGCAAAAATGTATGGGCTGCCACAGCGAGGCCAATCATAATTTTTGTACCAGGGCTGCTTCATTGGGCGCTTCTATAAAAGATAACTGTATCGATTGCCATATGCCTAAGAAACCTTCGGAAGCGATCAGTTTTAAACTGGCGGGCAGCAGTGAAACGTCTTCGTATTTGTTGAGGACGCACAGGATAGCGGTGTACTAATTTCATTACACGAATTTTTACGAATTACACTAATTAAAAAATACAATTCACAATTCGTGTAATTCGTAAAAATTCGTGTAATAAAAACTACCGATCTGCATTCAGCATAAAAGCCGTCATCGTTTGTTCTGATGTGCCATAGTTATTATCAGTAACTCTTTTGCGGGTAAGTTTTCCATTGTTATCCAATGTTGCAGCTATTACTGTAGCATCGCTAAACTGCCGCAATACTTTTTGATCATCGCTCAGCTGCCGGTCAAGGTTATCAATATGATCAACATAAAAAACAGTGATACTGTGCCCGGCAGCCATTGTACAGATGGAATTGGTTTTACGGATAGTATTGATCCCCAGCTGATATTTAGGAATGTGAAAGAATTTATCGCCGGGAAGATCAAGATCAACAATTAAAACAGAGCCATAAGCGGTGTACCTGTCTCCTGAAATATATGATTTACACTCCATCACTATTTTAAATTTACCATCCTGCTGAAGTACCAGTTCCGGTTTAAGAAAATACTGATCGGTGATACCACCGCTTTTGGCCAACCCGTCTTTATCAAGCCGCTTTAATATTGAGGCTGGTATCTCCGCTTGTTTCATGTCTTTTAATACATTATTTTCCAGCCTGGCGATAAAGACAGTATTTATAAACTTCGAATCCTTACGCAAGGTGCCGCCGGCATATAAATTACCCGAAGCATCCCATTTCAGCTCTACATGATGCGGTTTTACACTACCAAAATCAATAGTGTTATTAGTTGCTACACCCTTTGTTGAATAACTTGTAACGGTTACCTCGTTATCGTATGATACGGAGGAAATATAAACAGTGCCATCGTTTCCTATCACCACGCTTTTTATTTCATACCGTTCCAGCTTAAATATCCGCTGCTCACCTTTCCAAAGTGTTGCCAGATTCTTATCAAAAGCAGCAAGAAAAAAAGGCTTTTCGTAACTCATAATATATAAGCAGCAATAATTGTTATCAGGCGAGGTTTGAAATTTTATATCAAGATTTTCAAAAGAGCCGGATTGCTTTACATTGATATCATCTGCCGATACTAACAGTTGAGGAGATGAAGTTTCCAGTGTCTTTTCATTTACTTCAGCATAATAAATGTTGTTGAGGTATTTCTTTTTGTTCAGGTCGCCATAAATAAGATAGTATTTATTGCTTAAGTGGATAAGCCGTGGTTTAAACGGACCATAGATCATTTCGCCATTCGATAAGGTTTTATCCTGCAGCTTATTCATCTTACTGTCGAGCTTAACCAGTTTAAGGCTATAGGGTATGGTGTACCATTCTGCCCAATCTTTTGCAGCCTTCCTTTCTTTTTGTACTGATATATACCCGTCCGGCGTTTTCAGGATATCTTCTTCCTGGGTGATATAGCCCACCACCCTGGGTGCAAAAGATAATTGTGCCGGCACATTTTGAATAATAAAAAACAGCAAGGCAAGAGCGATGAACTTTTTCATTTGACTGGTTGGTTTATTTTAAGGAGAAATTAAATCTACAAAAAAATCCGGTCAAAGCTTTCTTTTGCTATTGCGCTTCTACAAAGCTGAAACTTATTTATGATCTGTCGTGCCTACGGCACTTAAAACACACCGGCATTGTATTGCTACCAATCTGTTGTCCCTACGGGACGTTGACAGAAATGATAAAGCTATCGAAAACAGATCCGGCAGTAATTGCTTTACGCTCCGTAGGAGCAAGAGATTGGTAGAAAGATGATTCACAAATGTTGTTAAGTGCCGTAGGCACGACAGGTATTTAGTTCTGCCAGAAAACAAAAGAGGCAGGGCCCCCTGCTGTCGGGTAACCCAATAAACCCTGCTCCATGCAGGTTGCCCATGCCAACTTAAAAATTCCGTATAGTTTTTATCTAACTGTTTACTGTATAGCTATAGCAGCAACCTGTGGCGCAGCATATGGTTGGATAGTAAAGCCACCCGGCGATATATCAACACCTCTTTCACACCCATTAAAAATTACAATTAAAAGACAGATCAAAAAGCCGATGACCAGGGCGATCACCAGTTTCCGGGGAAATACCGGCGGAGTTTGAAGTTCCATGGTAAGAAAAAATTAAGTTTAAAAAAATGGTTACAGAAAAGGCGTATCCTAAACTTGCTGCAACTGACAAAAGGCATCTGGAAGCCCGGACTCAATTACATTAAGTAAAGGAATACGCCTTTTACAGGCGCATTCTCTTTAACTTACCCTGAGTCCAAAATTTTCCAGATTTTTTTTGTCAGTGGTTCGTTATTGGAATACCCAATATTTTTAAACTATGGTAAAAATAATACTATTTACAAAACTACCCTGTGCAGGCTTTAAAATAATTGTATATAGTATTGCTAAATACCTAGCCTAACGGTATAGACGCAGATTTAACCGAAAAGGATGCTTTTGAAAAAGAAGTTTTTTTGTGGCCGTAAAGTTGTGCACAGTATAATTACGGTGATTTTAGGTGGTAGTATAACAGCTAAAATTATCCTCAATAATTATATAGAAATACCCTTTTGTTTATTCACTTCATATTGCAACGATATTAAGAAAGATATCACATCTTTAAATTTAGAAATTATTATATAATCGCAATACTAACTATATAGAGTAGTAGAATTATATTGGTGTGGAAAACTTATTATCGTAACCGATTGTAAAATCATTCGCCATGGTTTGTGAAAAATGCACCTGTCGTACCTACGGCACTTAACAACATTTATTACTTGCGCTCTACCCACCTGTTGCTCCTACGGAGCATAAAACAGGCGATGGTAAAATTGTTGCAGATATATCTTATCAAGACACTTTTACCGATTATCTTCTTTTCATAACGTCCCGTAGGGACAATAGATTGGTAGCAATTTAATACCCCATGCCTTTAAGTGCCGTAGGCACGACAGATCGCAATTGTATTCCGGCTTTTATAAAAAAATAAATAAATGCTGAAGCATACCCTTTCTTCATTTATGTGTCTTAGTAAGTATAAGTTAATCCTTAAGTAACAGCTATGACTATCCGTTCACATGTTTTTTCTTCTGCATATTTCAGGTGGCAAGGTGCCGTAAAACACCTTTGCACAGGTGCAATGAAACCTGCATTTTTGACAGCAGGCAGGTATTGTAAACATTTCTTACACGATTTTTTACCGGAAAGCTTGCCAGCTTTTCCTGCAGCCCGTCCGGACTTCCGGAAAGTCTGCCAGGATTCCTGCGAAGCCGTCCGGAGTTCCGGAAAGCTTGCCAGGATTTCTGGGAAGCCGTCCGGAAAGCCGGACACTATCACTGAAGTTAAAACAGCCAGTTGATAGTAGATTTTTCAACTTATTAATAATCAATCTTTTAATTTAAAAACAACGACCATGATAAACAGCATTGATCTCCGCAACCTTCGTAATGGCGAATATTCCCAGCTTATGCAGGATATTTTAAATATAACCCGTGATAATGACCCTGTTCTTATGAAAGTACAGGCTCAATTCACGGCATTGGAGGCTGTAGCGGCAGAAGTAGAATCCCTTTTTAAAGTACCCACCGGAAGCGTCATTACGGCAGAACTGGAAAGGCTTGATATACTGCGGGATAATGCCCTTAAAGGTATTATTTATGCAATACGTAGCAACACCTACAGCGAAGATCCTGTGATAAAGAAACATGCGGACACGCTGGAGATGCACCTGGACCTGTTTGGAAAAGATATCACCATCGACAGTTACCAGAGCGAAACCAGCTCCATCCGTAATATTATTGCCGACTGGGATGCACAGCCCGATCTGAAAGTTGCACTGAATGCACTTAACCTGCACAACTGGAGGGTGGCATTGGAAACTGCCAATACCACTTTTGCCGAATACTACCTGATGCGTGCAAAGCAACAGGGTTTTAATGTAACAGAAAGTTTAAAGACAAAAAGAATACAGGCTAATGAAGCGTATTATGCTTTGCGTGATATACTGAACGCTTATTACGTAATTGAAAAAGGCGCTGAACCTTATAAAAGTGTGGTAGCTTATATTAATGGGCTTTTAACGAATTATAACAAACTGCTTAGCCGCAGGCAGGGCAGCGGTGATGAGGAAGGCACAGCAGGAAATGATGCGGCACCGAAAGCGTGACCTTTTTTGCAATTGCAGGTTTGACATAAAGAGTCCCCGGAAACGGGGGCTTTTTGTTTGTTCAATAGTGTGAAGTGCGCAAGACTACCGTAGTTTTAAAAACTACGGTAGTCTGTGAAGAGAATGAAATATTGCCTATCCCGAATGCCCTCGTCTGGTCTTCGACCAACGAGAACCACGAGCCCGCTGTTGGTAGTATTAAAGATTGCTGCTGTTTAAATTATTCGTCATTGGTCGAAGACCAGATTACGACGACGGCTCAAAAGATCAGGCGAAAGTGTTTGGGATAAGGAACGGCAATATTTACAGGGGCGAAAATTCTCGTTCCGCGTGCCACGAACTGAGGCGAAGGGAGAAAAACACAACATACTCAGTATAATTTTTTGTAATTTAACAATAAAATTGGAGCAGCTATGTTAGAGCCAAAACTTGAAATCTATAAAATAATCCTGAAAGGGAAAACTGAAACTCAGAGACGTCCAGCATTTCGTGATTTTTTTCGCACAAGACCGGAATATTTAACTTTGAAACCGCCCATTGAAAACGAAGATATTTTTAGAATCTTCCATCAGAATTTTTTCAAAAATATTGACCAACCTGCTTATAAGAAGAATGAGAAGAAGTTAAAGGGATTTACAATTGCATATGATAACTCTACTGGAACAAGGTTATCAAAGATTAGTTCGCCCATTAATGCTAATGAAGTAATTCATGGAGTACTTGATGGCGGATTATATGGCAGAACAAGAAATCTAAGTAAAGTAACAAGTACAGTCGACCGAACACCTATACTTGTTGACCATATAGTAACTGATCAATTTTATTTTTTATTATACACACCAATGGATTACAACACTGGGATTTTAATGATTCAAGGTTACAGTGATATTAAAATCTCTGATATTTTTCGTAAGCATTTGCAAGATTATTTTAAAACATCTGAAATCAAATGCGATTTTGAATATTATTTACCAGATGTATTTAGAGAGAAATACTTAAATGGTGCAACACTAAGCACTTTTACTTTTACTTCAGGTTGGCATGTAAGCGGGGGCTTTGACGAAGATTTACCTAAAGAATTCGATTTTAATGTAAAAATTGAAATAACTGACAAAGACCCCAAAGTACCGATTAAATATTATGACAGACTTATGATGGCTCTGAAAAGCAGCTTCTTTAATATCAATAATGTTAAAAAGTCTTTAAGAGATTTTCAAAGTGAAGGAACAAAAATTCGGACGAGGGAAGGTAAAAATATTCCAATACAAATGGAAGACCAAGAAATTAGACCTGTAATACTTTTAAATAATGTAGGTGTAAGTATTGAAAGCGGGCACAACCCAGCTTTTACTAAAGTTAATGAGTATTGCCGCAAAATCTTAGAAGAAATTAAACTAGATTTACTACCAATACATGCAACTCAAGAACTTTAAAATATTTCTTTCTGACATTTTTAAAGAAGCTAATCGTCTTCAAAAACGGAATATTGCAGGTCAAGTTCTAACTACTAGAAAATATACTGATACTCAAAAAATCAGTATCATTTTAGCAATTCTTGGTGTTGCAATTCTAAAACATGGTTTCTCCGATAGTTTTGCAGGATATACAATATCGTTTTTAGGAATCTTTATTGGTTTATTTACTACTATAATCATTTCAATGTATGAAAAGAAAGACGCAATTATTGAAAATTATTTAAAGACAGATCAAGTTGACAAAAACAGAATTATTAAAATAAGAAATTATCTACTTCAATTTACCGCTCTTGTTTCATACTCAATTATAGTTGCATTATTTGTGATCGTTCTACTTTTTATCGTATTATTATCAAAAAAAACACAGATAAATATTTGGGATTTTAACTTTATAAATCCATTCAAGGAATTCAAGTGGACATACGCATTTTTACTTTTACAACAACTACTTATTTGTTTGCATCGTTTTTTTGTAATTTATTTTCTATGTATGTTTTTTGCTAATACAATTTTTTCTGTAAGTAGTTACTTTTCTTTTTTGATCTCAGAATATAAGCGTATTCGTTTAAAGGATAACCATATTGTTTAGTATTTTAGGCTTTGCTCCAAAGAAACTCTCAGGGAAGAGAAATCTATTTTTACCTTTTATAATTTATGTGAACACTGGAATTAAATGAATGGTGTCTTTTTTTTAGTTCTTCAAGAACAGTTTCTCTATTTATTGTCCAATTACTGGAAATATAATGGATATGAGGAATTTGACCCGATTCTTTTCCGCCTATGCTATTATAGTTATAATAAAAACAATGCCATTCGGAATCATTATCTAAGAACTTAGCAATAGTAACTTTGCGATGAATAATCGCATTTTTCAGTTCTCCTTCTTTCATTTTTGTCGAGCCATAGACTTCAATTCTATTTTGCTCATTCAAGAAAAATCCTTCCGGCAAATTTTGTGAATTCAATCCTTTTTGTGAATGTTCAAAACGATAGTCGCTATATTTAAACCCATATAATTTCCAAGCTTCAAATATGAATTTCTGTAAAGAAAGTGTGCTCAACTCAAAAGGGGGCTTAAACACCTTTATTTGAGAGTTTTTGTCTGTGCAATTTAAAATTTGGAAAATATTGTCAGGCAAATCAGTATTCATTATTCTTTCGTATTGTTCCTTCCAAATTTTAAGACCTTCTATTTCGAGCGCTTTTAAAATCTTATCTATTGAAAAAATGCCAATTGGTGATAGTTTATTATGCTTATAAGCGAACTTAAAATTATCTAAACGCATTGCCTTATAACTATCAATTACATCATTCATAGTTTTTTCTATTGGGTTAACAAATTCAGCGTTACCCATTATAGCCATAGTTAGTTGGCTTTTTGTTTTATTATTTGGAATACTCAGCAACTCCATAATTACTAGTAATTTACAATAACTATTATCTGAAAAAGCCACCAGCTTTAAACTGGTGGCTATATGTTTGTGTTGTGCTTGAGACTAACTAACTACACCCCATACTATTCCCGCAGTTCAAACATTTGTAGCAGGTACCGCTACGCACTGTTATATGTCCGCAGGTATTGCAGGCCGGTGCATCGCTCTGCATACTTTTAGCGGCTGCATTTACCGCATCCATACCATTGTATGTTTTAGCAGCCTGTGGCTGGCGGTGTTCTGCTTTTACAGGTTGAGGGATAGCGCCGCCTAATATCCTTACATCGCTAAGTTCCTGCTTACGCTCGCCAATGGTTGGTGTTTCTATATCCCATTCTTCATCGCCGGTGTTTTGCACTTCGGGTTTGTCCAGTACATGAACTAAATCATTACGGCCCAGGTATTCATATGCCAGTGAGCGGAACATAAAGTCGATGATAGAAGTAGTGGTTTTGATATTCGGATGATCTACCATTCCGCTTGGTTCAAAGCGGGTGAACACAAATTTCTCTACATATTCTTCCAGCGGCACACCATATTGCAGGCCGATAGAAATGGCTATGGCAAAACAGTTAAGCATACTACGCATGGTAGCGCCTTCTTTTGCCATATCAATGAATATTTCTCCTAAGGTTCCATCGTTATATTCGCCGGTACGCAGGAACAATGCCTGGCCGTTGATCTTTGCTTTTTGTGTAAAGCCGCGGCGCTTGGCGGGTAATGCCCTGCGCTCTACGATCATCGCCAGCTGACGTTTTAAAGATGTATCGGCGCTGTTCTGCACACGCTTGTTCATTTCTTCCAGCAGTTCATCAATGGTGAGCTTACTCATATCAATGATGTTGGAAAGCTCTGCTGCCATGGCTTCTGCTTTTTCTTCAGTAACAGCTTCGTCCATAGTGAGCTTAGTCGAACTATTCTTTTTGTCTGATTTATTGCTGAGCGGTTGCGATAATTTAGAACCATCGCGGTATAAAGCGCAGGCTTTCAATCCAAGCTCCCAGCTCATGCGGTACGCATCTGCAATTTCTTCCTGTGTTGCCTCGTTTGGAAGATTAATTGTTTTGCTGATAGCGCCGCTTAAGAACGGTTGTGCCGCACCCATCATGCGGATATGGCCGTGTGCATGTATATAGCGCTGACCGATCTGTCCGCATTTATTGGCACAATCAAATACCGGTAAATGTTCTTCTTTTAAATAAGGGGCTCCTTCAACGGTCATGGTACCGCAGATATAAGTATTGGCTGCTGCTATTTCTTCATCGCTAAAGCCTAACGCTTCCAGCAAGCTCCAGCCAAAATCGTTGTATTGTTCCGGTTTAAAGCCCAGGCGCTGCATGGTAGCTTCGCCAAATGTATATACGTTAAATACAAAGCCTATTTCGAATGCGCTGCCCAGCATCGCTTCTACTTTTTGTAATTCTTCGGCAGTAAATCCTTTTGCCTGTAAGGTTTGTGTATTGATGAAAGGGGCGCCTTCCAGTGTGGCATGGCCCTTGGCATAATTCACGATCTCTTCCAGCTCTTCTTCTGTATATTTTAAATTGCGCAATGCCTGCGGCACACTTTGGTTGATGATCTTGAAATAACCGCCGCCGCTTAATTTTTTAAATTTCACCAAAGCAAAATCGGGCTCTACACCGGTAGTATCGCAATCCATTACCAAACCGATAGTTCCTGTTGGGGCGATAACGGTGGTCTGTGCATTGCGGTAACCATATTTTTCACCTAATTGAACCGCATCGTCCCATGCTTTGGTAGCTGCTTTCAATAAATAATCAGGGCAATATTTTGCATTGATACCTTGAGGCTTAATTTCAATTCCTTCGTACGCATCCTGTGCATCATATGCAGCTGCACGGTGGTTGCGCATTACACGCAGCATGTGCGTTTTATTTTCTTCGTATTTATCAAATGCTCCCAGGAAGCTTGCCAGCTCTGCAGATGTTTTATACGAAACACCGGTCATGATAGCGGTGATAGCTCCTGCAATGCCTCTTGCTTCTTCGCTGTCGTAAGCAATACCGCTTACCATCAGCATAGAACCAAGGTTGGCATAACCCAAACCTAACGTTCTGTAGTCGTACGATAACTGCGCTACTTCTTTGGAAGGGAACTGCGCCATCAGCACCGATATTTCCAGTACGGTTGTCCACAGGCGGCAGGTATGTTCAAAGCCTGCTACATCAAACATGTTATTGCTTTCATCGAAGAAGCGGCGAAGGTTAACACTGGCTAAATTACAAGCCGTGTTATCCAGGAACATATATTCGCTGCAAGGGTTGCTTGCACGTATCGGGCCACCTTCGGGGCAGGTATGCCATTCGTTGATAGTAGTATCGTATTGTGTACCAGGATCAGCACAGCGCCATGCAGCGTGGTTTACCTGGTTCCAAAGATCTTTTGCTTTTACTTTCTTCATCACCCTTCCGTCGCTTCTTGCTTTCAGTTCCCATTCGCCGTCCTCATCCAGTATCCTGAAGAAGTCGTTTGGTATGCGGATAGAGTTGTTGCTGTTCTGCCCGCTTACGGTGCGGTATGCTTCGCCTTCATAATCACTTGGGTAGCCTGCGGCGATCAAAGCAGCTACTTTATCCTCTTCCTGTACTTTCCAGTTGATGAAGTTTACAATTTCAGGATGGTCAAGATCAAGGCAAACCATCTTGGCAGCACGACGTGTGGTACCGCCGCTTTTGATAGCGCCTGCGGCCCTGTCGCCTATTTTCAAAAAGCTCATTAAGCCGGATGAAGTACCACCGCCGCTCAGCTTTTCGCCTTCGCCGCGTATGCTGCTGAAGTTGGTGCCTACACCACTCCCGTATTTGAAGATCCTTGCTTCACGTACCCAAAGGTCCATGATGCCGCCTTCGTTCACCAGGTCATCTTCTACACTCAATATAAAGCAGGCATGAGGTTGTGGCCTTTCGTATGCATTGGCCGATTTTTTCAGCTGGCCGTCTTTTGCATCTACATAATAATGGCCTTGCGGCTTGCCGGTAATGCCGTACACTTCATGCAGGCCGGTATTGAACCATTGCGGACTGTTGGGTACGCATGCCTGGTTCAGAATAGAGTACACCAGCTCATCGTAAAATATCTGTGCGTCATTGGCTGTTGCAAAATAATCGTAGCGTTCGCCCCAAACCCTCCAGCAATGCGCCATACGGTGAGCCACTTGCTTTACGGTAGTTTCCCTGCCGGTAGAGCCATCTGCCTGCGGCACACCTGCTTTGCGAAAATATTTTTGTGCCAGGATATCTGTAGCTATCTGGCTCCATTGTTTCGGAACCTCTACATTATCCATCTGGAACACCACCTCGCCAGTAGGATTTTTGATCACCGATGTGCGGTAATCATACTCAAACATATCGAACGGACTAACGTTATCCTTAGTGAACTGACGGCTAAACTGTAGCCCCCTGGCAGTTGGCTTTTTTGTCGGCATATATAAATAAAGTTGATGGGTTAATTAATTGTTATCAATCAAGGAAGACGAAAATATTTGTTACTACCGAACAATCAAACTTTTTAATATGCACACTTTGTGGAAAAACAGAGTGGATAATTTTGTAATGCAACAGGGTTGGGCTTTTGCGTACTTTTCCCCATTTTCAATTACAGGTTTCTCAAAAAAATGTTTGGTTTTTCGGTAAAAATTCTAGGTGTTGATTTTGCTGGGTTCTATCGGTTTTGCCCAAAAAGCAGCCTTTTCTTCAATTATGCTGCCGGCCTTTTTGCATCAAAAAAATAAACCCGGATCAGGATGCCTAAAATGTCTTTTATGCTAACGGAAAAAAGTTACCGTTACTGCTATACTTTTTCTATTCTCGTATATCCCGTGTTCAAATTATTTTGTGCTGCTATTGCATACACAAAACCTAATGAGTAGATTTATACAAACCAACTACTCATGAACAAAAAAAGTGCATTCCTTATTCTTGGTATTTTATGTATCGTTGCTTCTATTGCAATGTATATGATCGGTAAAGACTCCAGTCATTTAAGTGAACTGAAGGATTACTGGTGGATGCCATTACCATTGGCGGCAATATTTTTATTAGTATCATCCCGATCTGCCAAAACAAATTGATTTATAAAAACCCTTTGTACATTTTATGATAGTATTTTTATAAAATGAAAGTAGTGATACAAAGGGTAACACAAGCGGGTGTTACAATTGATAACAGGGTGAAAGCTGCTATTACTAGCGGCTTGCTGGTATTGATAGGCATTGAAGATGCTGATACACAAGAAGATATTGAATGGCTGAGCAATAAGATCGTTAACCTCCGCATTTTTGATGATGAAACTAAAGTGCCTAATATTTCTATAAAGGATATTGATGGCGATATTTTATTGATCAGCCAGTTTACGTTACACGCCAATACAAAAAAAGGTAATCGTCCTTCGTATATTAAAGCCAGTAAGCCTGAGGTTGCAATTCCGTTGTATGAAAAGATGATCGCTCAGTTAGAAAAAGATCTGGGGAAGAAAATATTTACAGGAGAGTTTGGTGCGGATATGAAAGTGGAATTGTTGAACGATGGGCCGGTGACAATCATTATCGATACCAAAAACAGGGAATAGTTTTGATTACACGAATTTTTGCGAATTACACTAATTTATCATTGTTCTTGTGCCGATCTGCATCCCGGGTATTTTTCTTTTCAAAATTCCTTTGCAGTGCATCAGTAAGATCAACACCTGTTTGATTGGCCAAACAAATTAATACCCATAATACATCTGCCATTTCATCGCTGATCTCTTTTCCTTTATCACTTTCCTTAAAAGATTGTTCGCCATATTTGCGTACCATCAGGCGGGATAATTCACCTACTTCTTCCATTAATATCCCAAGGTTGGTGAGTTCATTAAAATATCTTACGCCAACAGTTTTTATCCATTGGTCAACCTGTACCTGCGCTTCTTTTATTTCCATTACACGAATTTTTATGAATTATAAAACAATTCTTTTCCAGGTTAAAGACCGTTCACCAAAATTGATTAGTAAAGCTAACTTCATTCCTGAAACAGCTAAATAACTAAGTGCCTGCGCCATGTGACTTTCAACTAAAGCCGTAGTGGATTTTATCTCAACAATAATAGAATCAAAAAGCACAAAATCTGCATAATAAGGATTACGTAATACCTTGTCTTTATATTTTACCATGAATTTTCTTTCTCTTTCAAAATTTATTCCGGCTTCAATAAAATCGATTTCCATAGCATCCTTATAATTGATCTCTTTCAACCCCATTCCCAATGTTCGATGAATATTCATACAGATACCAATGGTTTGGTATGATTCTTCCTTAAAAAGTAATTCAGCCATATTTCCTGATTTAAATAATGAATAATTAATCAGGATAAGGTTTGATCTGACGCTGTAAATTTAATGCAAATAAATTCGTGTAATTCGCAAAAATCCGTGTAATAAAATTATAGCTCTATGCATTTCTCGACATCACTTTAGCAACCAACCCTACAATACCAAGCACAATAAAAACATACCCAAAGGTTTGTCTTACGCCGTCAAAATTGGCCACTTTATAAACACCATAAAAAATAAACCCAATAGATATCAATATCGATAATGGCGAAGCTGCCATACCTGATGGGGCCGAATTGGTATTTACGGTTGCAAATGCCATATCAATATCATTTTGCGCCACGCCTTTTATCAACAGGTCGTTGGATATCTGTTCATTGGATATACCGGCCTTCTGCGCTTTGCGGATATATTGTACCAGTTCTACTTCGTTCATAAAATAAGTTGTTGCTGCAAATATATTGTTTAGAGATCAGAATATCATCCTGCTATAAAATCCAGCCGGCACAATGCAAGCGCTGCATTCAATTGCCCGTCTTTTAAATATTGTGTTAACTGCATCAGCCTCGGATAATAAATATCATAATCACCCAGGTAAGCTGCTTTTAAATTCTCTTCTTCCAGTTCGGATAATCTTCCGTCAAACGCCGCTGCTACGGTAAAAAGATCCAGTAAGAAATTACGTTCTTTCTCCGAAACGTTTCGAAGGGTTTCTAAAAACAAAATCCAGTCATCGTACTTATTCTCTTCTGTTATCTGCAACACCTGCTGAAACCGTATCAGCAAAATGATCATATTAGGGTGATAGTTCTTAGACATTACCACAGCATTACCGATTGCACGTAAACAACCTTTCTGCGCCACAGGCGATAACTGTTGCAGCATATTATCGCTCACTACATTCTTTGCAATTTGATTAGCCAATGCAAAACCAAATAATCTTAATCTTGCTTCATGCACTACCCTTCGTATCACCACACTGTTCCAGAAACATTCTACCAGCAATGCTTCGTACAAAATAGAAATGCCAAATATCGTTGGACCGAAAGCCAGTCGTAAAAGATACTTCAGCACAAGGTTGGTAAGTACGATCTTTGCTTTGTACAATAAACTCAGTATAAATAAATTCTTTTTCGATATTCTTTTAAAAGGATCGATGCCCAATATCTTCAGTTCAGGATCAGAAAGCTCCATCGCTGTTCTTGCCAAAATATGTTTTACGCTAAAAAGGCCGTCATCCATCAACTCACTTTCCGTTGCATGCATATTAATAAGCTCGCTTACTTCATACACTGCTTTTAATGCAATCAGAAAGAGCACATAGAATTCAACCAATGTTGCCGCTATGGTAACACCTGCCACCCAGCCGTAATGCACTAAAAAACCTTCATCAGCAAAGCGCACATCTACCCATACCGTAGGAAACACACATACCAAACCAATAAGCGATGAAAGCAACATGCCCTTATTGGTGATACGGCTTACCCTCCTGGCAAGTTCTTTATCTGCGATATCAAAAACACTGTGTGTAAGGTCTATTTTTCGAAAGAGATTAAGGTAATACACCCCGAATTTTTCCAGCAGCGATGATCTGTTGTTTTGTATTTCTATTATGTTTGGCACTAAGTAAGTATTGTGTTTAAATAACAAGACACACTTCAAAGGTAGAAGGATACAGCAAATTGCACTACTTGCGGTTTTATTTTTTACTTTTGCTGCCTTATGGCAAACGAAACAAATAATTTCCAGGAACTCATCTCCCATTGCAAGGAATACGGCTATATTTTTCAGTCGAGCGAACTGTACGACGGCCTTAGTGCGGTATATGATTACGGGCAAAATGGCGCCCAGCTAAAAAAGAATATCAGGGATTACTGGTGGAAAAGCATGACGCAGCTACACGATAATATCGTGGGTATTGATGCGGCCATCTTCATGCACCCTACTGTATGGAAAGCAAGCGGCCACGTGGATAATTTCAGCGACCCGATGATCGATAACAAAGACAGCAATAAAAGATATCGTGTTGATCATTTGATAGAAGGTTATGCAGAGGAGTTGCAAGCCGCAAGCCGCAAGGTTGAAGCGGAGAGTATTTTAAAAACAATGGATGAGCTATTGGCAAAAGATGATTATGCAGGGTTAAAAAAACTCATCGAAGACAACAAGATAAAATGCGCCATCAGCAAAACCAGCAACTGGACGGATGTTCGTCAGTTCAACCTGATGTTCAAAACAGAATTCGGTGCTGTGGCCAGTGATAACCCGGATGACAATATTGTGTACCTGCGCCCTGAAACGGCTCAAGGTATTTTTGTGAATTTTTTGAATGTGCAAAAGACCGGCCGCATGAAGATACCTTTTGGTATTGCGCAAACCGGTAAAGCTTTCCGGAATGAGATCGTGGCACGCCAGTTCATTTTCCGCATGCGGGAGTTTGAGCAAATGGAAATGCAGTTCTTCATTCGCCCCGGCACACAAATGGAATGGTACAATTACTGGAAAGAAGAAAGAAAAAAATGGCACGAAAGCCTGGGCATACCGGCTGAAAAACTGCGCTTTCACGATCACGTGAAGCTGGCGCATTATGCCGATGCGGCGCTGGATATCGAATTTGAATTTCCATTCGGCTGGAAAGAACTGGAAGGCATACATAGCCGTACTGATTTTGATCTGACCCAACATCAAACGTACAGTAAGAAGAAGATACAATACTTCGATAACGATCTTAACGAAGAAGGAAAACCATACGGTAATTACACGCCTTACGTTTTAGAAACTTCTGTTGGTTTAGACAGGTTGTTCTTAACGATCATCAGCCTGGCCTATGCCGAAGAAAAGTGGAACAAGGAAGATGGTACAGAAGACAGCCGCGTAGTGTTGCGTATCCCTGCAAAGATCGCCCCTACCAAGCTGGCCATTTTACCGTTAGTAAAAAAAGATGGCTTGCCCGAAATAGCCCGTGAATTAATGAATGACTGCAAGAATAGCTTCATGTGTTTTTATGAAGAAAAAGATGCTATCGGTAAACGATACAGGAGGATGGACGCTATCGGCACACCGTTTTGTGTAACCATCGATCATCAAACCAAAGAAGACAATACCGTTACCATTCGCTACAGAGATGATATGAAACAGGAGCGAATTGCATTGAGTGATGTAAAGAAGTTAGTACTGGAGAAGATTAATTGATCGCTTTATTATACTACTCCTGCTGACGATAATTTTTGAACGTCAGCAGGAGTTCTTTTTTTAATTGCAGCCTTCTTTGTTCTTAATCCGGCGCAAGGCCCAGTTGCAACCTCTCATCAACAAAATAGTTTGTAGTTTTACAGTAATGAGCGAACAAAGCATCATAGCGTTAATTGAGAAATTTCAATCATTGAATTTATCGGCAATAATAGACTTCGATAAATTTAACAGGTATGCTATTACGCATCACTCTACCACTATTGAAGGAAGCACGCTTACTGAAATAGAAACAAGGCTGCTACTTGATGAAGGCATTACCCCCGCAGGCAAGCCGTTACTGCACAGCCTCATGGTACAGGATCATTACAATGCATTATTGTTCATCATACAAAAAGCGAAAGAAAAAACAACTATTACACCCGACTTCATCAGAGCTATAAATGCGGCAGTATTAAAACAAACAGGAAGTATTTATCAAACCGTATTTGGAGAACTTGATGCAGCAAAAGGGGTTTTCAGAAAAGGAAATGTAAGCGCCGGCAATACTTATTTTGTAGGCTATGAAAAAGTTGAACTACTGATTACCAAATTATGTAGCAGCATAAATGAAAAACTTCCGCTTGTAAAAACAATTACAGATAAGATCAACATTTGTTTTGATGCGCATTTTGACCTGGTGACCATTCACCCCTTTTATGATGGCAACGGAAGAACAGGCAGGTTGCTGATGAATTATCTCCAGCTATATTTCAATTTGCCGCTGAGCATCGTTTTCAAAGAAGATAAAGCGTTATACTTTGAAGCATTGCAGTTAGCAAGAAAAAATGAGAATATCCAGGTGTTCAGAGATTTTATGTACGATCAATACGAAAAATATCTACAGGAAGAGATCAAAAAATTTGAACAAATAGATAAGGATCCAAAAACAGGGAAAGGATTTTCCTTTGTCTTTTAAAAGAAAAATATCTTTGTTTTACTAGCCGTATAATTCCTGGTGTATCGCTTTCCTGTCATATCCTAATTCCAGTATGCGGATCTTGGCTTCGTCTATCATGGCTTTCCACCCGCAGAGCATAAAGTTGGCAGGCGCATTACCATTTGCTTTTACTATATTTTCATAAACGGTGTGCACATACCCACTGGCGCCTTCCCAATTCTCCCGGCTAAGTGTTGGTATATAATGTATGTTGGGCATGATGTCACTCAGCGCTTTTAACTCCTCAAAATACAGCAGGTCTGCTTTAGTGCGGCAGCCGAAAACAATATAAATATTTTTATGCGGTACACTATGCAGCTTGATATAATTCGCCATGCTCCTGAACGGCGCTATACCTGTACCGGTACAGATCAAAAAAAGATCTTTTTCATAATGCTCTTCATGTAAAGTAAATACGCCTACGGGCCCACGAAGCGTTAGCTCGCTACCTTCTTTTACTTCATTGAATAGATACGTAGTGCCTGCGCCACCATCCAATAATACAATACAAAGTTCAAATACATTGGTACCATCGGGCCAGCTGGCAATGGAATAACTGCGCCAGCGCTTATTGGGTTTTTCATGTATCGGCAGATCGAGTGTAACAAACTGCCCGGGCTTAAAATCAAATCTTTCCAGTTCGGGAACCTGGATAAAGAAACGACGGGTGTTGTAGGTTTGCTGTTCAATTTTTATAACCTTGCCGGTGCGCCAGGGTTCAAGTGCCATAAAAAAATGTTTTGGTAATGAAAAACAATCGTAGCAAAAGATACGATTATTGTGGTAACAAAAACAACCTGCTTATAAAATAACATTTACTGCACTACTATTTTTTCTGTGTGCATGCCGTTCTCTGCAAATATTTTTAACTGGTAAATTCCTTTTGCCACATTTGCCACATTGAGCGAATTGGTACGTCCCTGCAATACAAACACTTTTACCTGTTTGCCTGCGGCATCATATAAGATCGCCTTGTTACAATTGTTGCTCGCTGAGATCGTAACCACGCCGTTATCTACCGGGTTAGGGTAGATCACTATATCAATACCCTCTGCTGAAAAATTAAGTTTACGTACCGGCGAATAACTGAAAGTACCTGCCTTATCTACTATTTTCAACCGGTAATAGTTAAGCCCGCTGAATGGTTGTGCATCTGTAAAATTATAATCCGCACGTATCGATTGGTTGGTAGCCGATACCGTTCCTATTGCTGTAAATATTCTGCCATCGGCGCTCCGCTCAATAACAAAGCGATCCGTATTGATCTCGCTACCGGTACTCCAATGCAACAGCGATTGCTTATTTTGTTTCATCGCTTCAAAAGAAAGCAGGGTAACCGGCAAAGCAACATTTGCATTTATACCACCATTGTTCAACCAGAATTCACTAAAGCTGTTCACTGAAAATTCTGCGTAGTAGCCATTATCGTAAGGAATGATATCGGTATTGGAAGGTGTGATATAACTATAGATGCCGGTAAGATTATCAGCCAGCGTTCCATTCTCCTCTCCCACAGTACCACTGTATTTTGTAACACCTAATTCATACGGGTCCTTAGGTTTGCTGCACGAACCGCAGCCTGTAGCAGCGATCAAACTTTTTGCTTCGGCGTCCGTAAAATAAAAACGCACCGTTACATTGGAAACCGGCGGGGTTGTTGGCTTTATTACAATATTACGGTTAACATAATACTGGCTGCTGCTCGTTCTCACCGTGCCGGTGTAAGGATATACATCTACTGTAGTGTTGCCTAAATTTTGCCCGTTCGCATTGATAGAAGCAATACGCTTTCCGGTTCCATCATTAAAATGAACCCAGTTGCTGCCGCTTACATTTTGTATGGTATTAAGCAACGGCGTACTGTTGTAAATAGCAGCCTTGTCAAAAATATGTATATCATCTACACCCACACCATCGTAATTAGCGCCCTGGTCGCTGGACATAACTATACGAAAACGCATAGTTGCAGATTTAGCAGGCAGATCAATACTTGCTACATGCCAGGTAGTCATTGAAGTACGCCATTGGCTGGCGCCTGTAGGGTCGTTGTACCAGTTGGTACCGCTGCCAAATGTTCCCAGCTTGTTCCAGTTAACTCCGCCATTCGTTGAATATTCTATCCAGTTATAATCGGCCGGTGTAGCATCTTCTATCTCAAAAATATGACTGAAAGAAAGTACTGGCTGTGTTAATGAAGTAAGATCAAAACATGGAGAATACAGGTATGATAATTCGTTGTTCTTATAATTGGTTGACAGGCCGGTAACCCAGGCCTTTGTGCCGTTGGCTGCTTTATTGATGGTTACTTTAGATGGTGTTCCCCATTGCCAGCTGCTGTTGCTTCCTTTGGCATACCAGTTGCCATCACCACTTTCAAATCCTTCTAAATAAGGATAGGTATTGATAACAGGACTGGTATGAAAGGTGTAATTCAATATACTGTCGTTGCTGCGGTAAGTATCTGTTGCTTCATACAGCCAAAAATCAAGATGATAATCGGTATTGGCTGAAAAAGTTACTGCCGGTGTAAAGGTAAACAGCTGTTCGCCCGGAACAACGCTTGCCATTGTTTGCGTAACGGGCAGCCCGTTATTCAGTACATACGTTACCGGTACATTGGTAAAAGTAGTTGCAGTATAATTCTTTATCTTAACCGTAACGGATTGGCTGCCTGCCACATTGCAGCCTGATATTGCCGGCGAAACGATCTGCGTGATCGCTATATCATTTACCGGTTGCGATAAGGTAACATCATCAAACGTATAGCCATCATCCTGGTCGAGCAACGGCCTTGGATTATTGCTCGATGTATTTCCCTGCTCACCAAATTTTATTTGAAAACTGGTGCCGATGGGTTGCACCGGCAATACTGTATCCAGCACATCGTTCACATTGATGTACGCATGTTTCCATTCGCCAAGTCCACCCTGGTTGGCAACAAGATCGTATGCCAGTATCCATGGCGCTGTATCACTTCCGCGTATCCATACTTTATTGTTAGGATTATTGGCCTGCCCATGATTGTTATAATAAAAATCATAGCGAAGCTGGGTACCATTATAAGCAGCAGCATTATACGTCATTAATAAACTGTCTGTAACCAACGCAGCATTTACCGGGAACTGATCGAGTGTAACCGCTTTGCTTCCGCTGTAAGAAAATCCTGAATTGATAAAAGTTCTCGCTCTACCTCTTGTTGCATTGGTTTTAAAATCTGCACGGTCATCGCCATCCAACCCGATAGTGTTCACTATATAATTTTTATCGGTAGTTGTTTCAAAGCCATCAGTCAATGGCAAGGTTACCGGTGCATTGGCAAGATGCTTTATTGTAATTGTAGTAGTATCATCATATACCCTGTTATCACCAACACGTTTTACCCATGCCTTGATATCATAAACACCAGGTGCTGAAAAAGCTGCTGTTGGTGTAAAGGAATAAGTGGCTGAGCCAAGCGCTGCAATAACAGCAGAAGAAGTTTCTGTAACAACAGAACCGCCATTTACCTGGTACGAAAGATCATAACTGCCGGAGGTAGCTGCATCATCCAGGTTCTTAACCGTAAGCTTTACCTGTTCTGATGCGGTTAATGCTGAAGAAGTGAATTGTCTTCCTGTAACAGGAGCAGCTATGGCTACGGCTTTCATATTATTGGTATAAGCCGCCAGGGTGCAGGTGCCTGTAGTTGGCGTAACGGTAACTGCTACCGAACGCCTTCCTGCCACGGTATTATTTTTTGGCCGTACACCAAACCAATATTGCGTAGTGCCGTTTAATCCTTCTACCAAAAAAGAAGTGGAAGCTGTATTGGCGATCACTGTCATGGTATCGCCTTTCAGTTGCATTACATCATACGAAGTAGCGTTTGTTATTGCACCCCAGTTCAACTGTACATATCCTTCGCAGGGAATGCTTGAAGTTAACACCGGCTGCCCAAGTACCGTAAAGGCATAATCGCTTTGATCAGTGTAAACAGATGAGTTCCTGCTGATGCGTATCAATGCATTATTGGTAGCTGTGGCAGGTACGGTCCAGTTATACAATCTTGCTGCGGCCGGTACATTATTATCAATCAAATTCCAGCTTGAACCATTATTGTCTGAATATTCAATAGTGAATGTATTTGCTTCATCTCCATATGCCGACCAGCGTATCGTTTCTGTTTCTCCCGGCACCCATGTTTCGCCGCCAAACGGGTATTCTACAGTAACGCCGTTCATATCCATTTGATAAGTAAGGATGTATTCCTGTGGACCCTGCGGTACTGCAAATGCACTTACATTCAATGAATAATTTCCTGCACCGGGATTATCAATAACTACCTGTTCTATATTATTAATGTGATCTGCACCTTGCTTTGCAGTCGAATCCACTTTTGCAGGAACTGGATTTAATATCAGTGGCAACTGCGGACCGTTAACCGGATCGGTAACTGTAAGATCAAGATCGTTTACTAATGTTGCGCCTGCCATTGCCGCTGCCGCAGGATCTGCCCAATACAACATAACTTTTAAGCGCCTTACACCTGCCGGAACAACAAGCGGGTAAGATGTTGGGGTACTGCTGATGAAAAATTGATTGTTCTCCATTGCTTCTACAGCCCTTCTTGCATTTAACTTACCAAAGCCCCAGGTATAGTCGGGACCGGCATTCCCCATATCCTCAGCAGTATTGCACATCAATGCTTTTAATAAAGAAGCTTTGGGAGTAGCGCCATATACCTGCCGGTATCGTTCATTCAGCAATGCCGAAACACCAGTAATTACCGGTGCAGCCATGCTGGTACCGCTGTTGGCCCCATACGTATTATTTTGCCGTGTAGAAAAAGTATTGTACCCGCAGGCAATGATCTCCGGCTTTATGCGTCCATCATTGACAGGGCCGCGGCTGCTGAAATAAGCAATACTGTCATCAGACTGATCCATCGCACCAACAGTCAATACATTTTTGGCACACTGCCATCCTGTCTTTATTGTTCCGTATGATTTTGGATAAATACCGCAGGAAGAATCACCGTCATTACCAGCAGCAAACACATGCAGCACCGTTTCGTAATCCCGCATTTGCGCATCAGCATAATTACTCAACGCATCATACGCACCCTCTCCGCTACAATCCTCATCCGCAGCAGTATAAGAATTGCAGGTAGCCGTAAGGTTATGATCTGCAACATACACAGGCGTATTGGTGATGATATCGCTGAAATATTGGCTTACGATGGTTGATCTCGGCGCCATGCCGGCATACCTGGGATTTAATATTCCGCTGCCACCCACAGTTCCCGAAACATGTATGCCATGAAAGCTTATCGGGTAAGGTACCCGGCTGATCACCTTTCCAGTGAAGTCAACATGCGCATTGGTTATTTCCGAATTATCACCAACACCCACAGCAACACCTTTACCTTTTAAATTTCTGCCGGAGGCGGATTGCAAACCACTTACTGCATGCGTAGCAATACTATTGTTATTAAGCTCCCTGTCTTTTAATGACTGCAACCCGATATAACTTACAAAAGGCAAAGCTGCTAGTGCATCGATCTTGCTTTTATCCGCTTCAATAAAGATCGTATTGGTCATTGAAAATTTTGAGGGAAGAATAACAGCGCCTAACCGGGTCAATTCTTCCTGAACAGTTTGCTTATCTATTGCGGGATAAAAATTTATGGCAAATACCTTATCCCCTTTATGACCAAGCGGATCAAAATTGTACAGTGCTTTATCTTTTTTGTAAAAAGAAGGAATGGTGTTTATAGAAATAATGGAAAATCTTGCTAAAGAAGAAAGGTCAACATTGCTTTTTATTGTGGCTAAATAAGCATTGCCCGGTAAATAGTTACCCAGTATTATTCCTGCATTTTTTAATTGCTGCTGTACCGGCAAAGAAGGCAGTTTGCTGAATTGAACCAACACAAAATATTTATCAGCATATAATGAAGAAGCCAATTCGTTTTTGCTAAACCCTTGTTTGGAAACTGTATTTCCGGTGATGAAATTTCCGGCTGCAAAGCGCACCGGCTGCTGCATATCCTGCGCCGATACACTTCCGTCAAGAAGAAAAAAAAGAACAGTAAAAAGAACCAGGTAACATTTTTTCATACACATTATTTTAGTATTGGACTTCCCGTAGTTATTCGTACAGAAAAGGTAGCCAATATCCCTGATAAGACCTACAGAATAACGTTTTAGTTGCATCGGGTATTGCAATTTTTTATAGTTATCTTTGCAGGCGATGAACCTGGAAATGTTGTTGAAAGAATATGCCAACGACCCCCGCTGTTTTCAAATAGTGGATGGGATCACTTTGTCTCAACCGCAACACATTCATCTTAAAGGCTTACAGGGCAGTTCCTCTCAATTTGTTTTTTCCGCTGTTTTTAACCATCCTGCTGCCAGCCAGCTCAATCATATGATTATTTTACGGGATGCAGAAGAAGCGGCATATTTTCATAATTCGCTGGAAAATTTAACGGAAGCGCTTGACCTATTTTATTTCCCTTCATCTTTTAAAAACAAAAAGAATTACCGGCTGCTCAACAGCAGCCATGTGATGCTGCGTACAGAAGCGCTGACCAAGATCGCAGGGGGCGGCAACAAAAAGATACTGGTCACATATCCTGAAGCATTATTTGAAAAAGTAGTACTGTCTAAAACATTAGCCGCCAATATTATTTCTATTAAACAAGGCGATACAATAGATGTAAATACCATTTTAGGAAGATTTGTGGATCATGGATTTGTAAGAACCGATTTTGTGTACGAGCCCGGTCAGTTTGCAGTTCGTGGTGGCATACTGGATATTTATTCCTTCGGTAATGAAAAGCCGTATCGTATAGAATTGTTTAGTAACGAAGTAGACAGCATCCGAATCTTCGACCCTGAATCACAATTAAGTGAGCGGAAATTATTGCAGGTAAATATCATCCCGAATGTAGAAACACAATTTGAGACCGGCGAAAAAGTTTCATTGCTGGAATTTTTACCGGAAAATACCACGGTGTGGTGCGAAGATTGGGAATTCATCAAAGAAAAAATAGAACAACAGGAAGAAGACCTTGCGCTGTTTTTAGAAATATTGTCAACACCTGCCGAAAAGCGGCTGCCGGGCGATGAAGAAAATGAACTGACAGAAAAGACCGACGTAACGGAAAATGATTTTGTAAAAGCGGCCGTCATACAGCAACAAATAGTACAGCGGCATACCATAGAGTTTGGCAAGAAGGCCTATTTTGGCGGGCAGCACCCTGCGATCAATTTTACTACGCTTGCCCAACCGGCTTTTAACCGCCAGTTCGATCTGCTGATAAAGAACTTAAAAGAATACGAAGCAAAGAAATACAACATTTATCTTTTTGCAGAAAACCCCAAGCAACTGGAACGGCTACATGTGATCTTTACCGACCTGAAGGCAGAGATAAATGTGATACCCATAGCTAAATCCATTCATGAAGGTTTTATTGATGATGACCTGAAAGTGGTTTGCTATACCGATCACCAGGTATTTCAGCGCTATCATAAATACAGGGTAAAACAGGCCTTCAGCAAGAATAAGGCGCTTACGCTGAAAACCCTGCGGGAGCTGCAACCGGGAGATTATGTAACACATATCGATCATGGTGTTGGGGTGTACAGCGGCCTGCAGAAAATAGAGGCCAATGGCAAAATGCAGGAAGCCGTACGGATACAATATAAAGATGGCGACCTGCTGTATGTGAACATTTCTTCTCTACATAAAATAAGTAAATACAGCGGTAAAGAAGGCAGCGTTCCAAAAATGAATAAGCTGGGCAGCGATGTATGGAACAAGCTGAAAGAAAAAACAAAGAAGCAGGTTAAGGATATTGCTACCGATCTTATAAAATTATATGCTGAAAGAAAGAGCCAGCTGGGATTTGCACACAGCATAGATAATTATATGCAAACAGAGCTGGAAGCCTCTTTCATTTATGAAGATACCCCCGACCAGGCCAAAGCAAGCGAGGATGTAAAACGTGATATGGAAAAACCTTCGCCGATGGACAGGTTGGTTTGCGGCGATGTTGGTTTTGGTAAAACAGAGATAGCCATTCGTGCTGCATTTAAAAGTTGCTGCGACGGCAAACAGGCTGCAGTATTGGTTCCTACTACGATATTGGCTTACCAGCATTACAAAACTTTTGGCGAACGCTTAAAGGATTTTCCTGTTACAGTAGATTTCATCAATCGTTTTAAATCAGCCAAAGAAAAAAAAGAAACACTACAGAAATTAAGTGAAGGTAAAATTGATATCATCATCGGCACCCACGCTTTACTGGGCAAAGAAGTGAAGTTCAAAGACCTTGGCGTAATGATCATTGATGAAGAACAAAAATTTGGCGTAGCCGCAAAAGAAAAATTAAAACAGTTACGTACCACTGTTGATTCATTGACATTAACAGCAACACCTATTCCCCGTACGTTGCAATTCAGTTTGATGGGTGCAAGAGACCTCAGCATCATCAATACACCGCCACCCAATCGCCAGCCGATACAAACCGAAGTAATGGTATTTAACCAGGATGCCATTCGTGATATTATTTATTATGAAACAGAAAGAGGAGGACAGGTGTTCTTCATTCACAACCGCGTAAATGGTTTGGCCGAAATGAAAGGATTGATACAAGGGCTTTGCCCGGATGTAAGTATCGCTTATGCACACGGTCAAATGGATGGCGATCAACTGGAAGATACGATACTCGATTTTATGGATAAGAAGTATGACGTGTTAGTTTGTACCAACATTGTAGAAAGCGGCGTAGATATCCCGAATGTAAATACCATCATTGTAAATAATGCCCATCAATTCGGCCTCAGCGATCTTCACCAGTTAAGGGGAAGGGTTGGCCGCAGCAATAAAAAAGCATTCTGTTATTTGCTGGCGCCGCCAATGAGCACCTTACCGCCCGACAGCAGGAAACGATTGAATACACTGGAACAATATAGTGACCTCGGCAGCGGCTTCCAGATAGCGATGAGGGACCTTGATATCCGCGGCGCCGGTAATTTATTGGGTGGTGAGCAAAGCGGTTTCATTGCAGAGATCGGTTTTGAAATGTATCAAAAGATTTTAGACGAAGCTATACGTGAATTGAAGCGCACTGCTTTCCGTGATCTTTATAAAGAGGAGATACAGCAGCAGGATGATTTTGTTACGGACTGCAGCATTGATACCGATCTTGAAATATTGATACCGGATGATTATGTAGAAAGCATTACCGAGCGCTTAAGTCTTTATTCAAGACTGGATAATTGCGAAACAGAACAGCAGCTCCAGGATTTTCATGAAGAAATGACCGACCGCTTCGGGCCGATACCGCCTGCCGTAGAAGATCTGTTCACAACAGTGCGCTGCCGCAAAATAGCGGTGGAACTGGGTTTTGAAAAGATGTTCCTCAAAAATGATACGCTTAAATGTTTCTTTGTAAGCAATCCCGATTCGCCTTATTTTCAAAGTGAAGTATTCAATGGCATTTTGCAGTTCCTGCAAAAAAGTACCAACCAGGCTAAATTAAAACAGGTAGGAAAGAACGGCATCCTTATCGTGGAAAGGATACGAAGTATGAACGATCTATATGATTTTATAAGCAGGATGCAGAAAGGATAGATTATCTTATCAACATTACCGTTCCTTTCTTATTAATCACATTTCCCCTGAAATCAATGCCATTGGCTATTACAACATATACGCCGTTATCTGCCTGCTGACCATTCCATTTTCCATCCCATCCTTTCCGGTAATCAACAGTAAAAAATATTTTCTGGCCCCAGCGGTTGTAGATCGCCAGGTAATTGAACTGTTTTAGCCCAACCGGTATTCCTCTCAATACATCATTCAATCCATCGCCATTTGGAGTAAAGGCATTGGGCAGATAAATATCCGGACCTTTATAGATATTTATTTTCACTTCGTCATAGCTTTCGCAGCCTTCAGGTGTAAATGCCTTTAGTTTGAATATTTGTGTTGCAGTTAAAACAGTGATCGGTTCTGCACTGGTGGCATCATCCAATAAATTAGCCGGGCTCCAGCTATAACTGAGGCCACCGCTGGCATGCAGCCGAACGGGCTGATTAGCCGCGGCAATAGTATCATTACCGGCAAAAGCATCAGTGCCATAAATGAGGATATGCTTTTCCAGCAGGTTGGAGTAGCAACCGTTAGCTGCACTGGCATACAGCTTTACAGTATAATTGCCATTAGCAACATAAGTGTGTTGCGCATTTTTAGTATCGGCAATTCCTCCATCCCCAAATGTCCATTTCCAGTCTGTTACCGTACCAGAATTATCAACAGCAGTAAAATCCACCGGCGTATTCTTACAGGAGTTTTTAAACTGCATCGTAACATCAGGACTTGGATTTACAAGAAAAGTTTTAAAAGCGGTATCGCTTACACAGCCATCGCTTGCCACTACCAGTTTTATGGTTTGCAAACCAGCCGGGAGACTGCGTACCGGGTTTTTAACTGTACTCCATTCCACACCATTATATACCCACGACCATTTATCTACAACTCCCCCTGCTGCTACAGAAGAATCGCTGAAGTAAATGGGCAGGTCGGTACATACCGGTGTACTGTAGGCGAATTTAGCAACGGGTTTTTCCGGGATGCTGATCGTTTGTATCATCGTATCAGAAATACAGCCACGACTGTTATATGCTACATGCTTTATAGTTTTGATTCCTGCTGCAGGGTAAGATGCAACCGGGTTTTGCTGTGTTGAAAACTGGCCGTTGCCCAAATCCCACCACCAGCCGGTAACCGGGATGCCATCCGTACTGTAGGAAGAATCCTGCAACGTTATCGGCACATTTATACAGGTCTTATTTTGTTTCATGGCGGCATGGGGCTTATCTACCACAAACACATTTTTTACGGCAAGTCCCACGCAGCTGTTCAGGAATTCATTTCCTGCGATCAGCATAACTGAATGAATGCCCGGCGTTAAAAAAGTATAGCTGATATTTTGACCATTAACGACCTGGTCATCCACGTGCCACGACCAGGCTTGTATTGCACCAACAGGCAATACGTAACTTTTATCGTAGAAAAAAGTGGGTTGACCAAGACATACTGAATCTGTAAAATCAAAATCAGCAAAGGTTTTTTGTTTCAATACAACCCTTACCGCAGTATCAGAGGCACACCCCTCCTTGCTGCTTACCGCAAGCCGTATATTTTTATATCCATAATAAAATACACCCGAAAAAGGATTCTGTACAGTTGAAGTTTGTCCATCATCCAGATCCCAGAACCATTTATTAATAGTTCCGAAATCGGTATACGAAGAATCAAAGTATTGATTGGGTAAACAGGGCTGAAAAGGAGAAGGCAACCGTATTGCTGCTATAGGTTTTGTTCCTACTGTTATTACATGTGCTGTAGTGGCTTCGCATCCATCTGCGCCAATAACCCGCAATAAGATCGTGTATTCGGAGCCTGCTGTATAAGTATGTACCG
Source organism: Bacteroidota bacterium (assembly GCA_048497855.1). Lineage (GTDB taxonomy): Bacteria > Bacteroidota > Bacteroidia > Chitinophagales > Chitinophagaceae > Ferruginibacter. Next base: position 130,429 of record JBEHZB010000001.1, read on the forward strand.
GGTTGGTATGTACAGAATCCAACGGACTGCCATCGCCAAAATTCCAGTAAAATTTAGTAATAGCTGTAAAGGAAACAGTGGAATCGAAAAAAGTAATTGGTTCGCCAACGCATGTTTTTTGATCGGGTGCTAAATGAAAACCTGGATTTAATGCAGTGCAGAATTTCTGCGCATTTACCAATGATCCTGTGCCGCCTGTAAAACCCCAAAACACCAGCGGGTTACCGCCGAACACATCGTTTACAAAATCTTTGGTTGCCATTACCCGTAAAATTCCATCCATATAAACGGATAATGTTTTTGCCGCAGCATCCCATTGGATACGCATGGAATGATCAAGACCATCTTCTATATTATCATTGCCGCTTAAAGCCGTTACAGGCCCTGCAATATTATTTGAGCTGCTGTGGTTCAGATCGCCATTTAACTGGATAGCGATGTGATCGTACGCAGGATCGCTGTTGTTGCTGTTTTGATAGGTATCTACAGTAACGCCAACAGCAGGTATGATATTTTCGTATCCCAGCCCGCCACCGGTACTTCCTACGCTTGTACTTATCGGCTGCAATACAAATGCAATTCCGTCAGCACCATTGGCATCAAGTCTGCCCAGGTTTATATCAAATTTAAAATCGAAGGATTGTGTAAGATCAATGCGGTTATTATTCCAGATAGAGCCGCTTTGATTGGTTGTCTCCGAAGTAATATTGTAGCAATTACAGGAAACCTGCTGTGCATTTCCGTTGAGGGTATATTGAGCCAGCAGCTTTTGGCTAAAAGCGAGCAATAGTATTAAGCACCACTTTTTTTTCATTGCAGCAGTTAGGATAATAAAAATAGGAATTAAAGAAACAGGATCTCTATTAAAAAAGCCGTTCAGTGAACGGCCCTTTAATAACTTTTACAGGTTACAAAATTACCAGCCTTTTTTAGCTACGCCGTCTTTAACAGCTTCCAACGCCCTGGCTTCAGCCAGCATGGTTGTCATTTTGTTTCCTTTACCATCATGGCCCTGGGCCATATAACCCCCACGGGCCGTTTTGGTTATTACTGCATCCTGCATGGGAACGTCTTTTTCTTTCGTTTTCATGCAATAGGCTGTTAACATTTTTGACATTTTCTAAAATTTATGGTTAGTAAATAATGGGTTGAAGTAGTAACCTTCAGACTACAAGCTACTAAAAATATTGGTTTTTCCAAAAAATGGGGGATAACAAACTCAAAACTCTCTATATATGTTGACAATTAAAACACAGTTCCTTCATCCATTCAGCTCTCTTATAACTGCCCTAATACATTGATTAACTGTTTAATATACTCCCGTATCTCTACCGGCTGGTTAGAAACATTAGTATCAATATGCCAGAATTTGACCGTGCCGTTTATTTCCTTTATTTCAAGATGAATACCGCCCTGGTCGAGGCAATCGGGACAGCCGAATGTCTTATTGGGGTTGTTTTGCAGATAAGCTGGAAATTTATCCAGTAAGGGTTTTGCCAACAGGTATTTGTCGTTGGGCATAGGCACTGTTTGGTATTGCTTAGGGTCATTGCATTTGGTCATAGTTCCGGCAAATAATTGCTGGTTGCTGATAAGGTAAGAGCTGACACAGTTGGTAGTACATAAACAATAAGTGGTACCAAACGACAAAGATTCTATAGCCGGTAATGCAGCTTCCGTTTTGTCTTTATTACAGGTAAAAGACAGCAACGGTACCATCAAAAATAACAGGATCGTTTTCATAATAGTAAATTTGGGCACTTTCGAAAAGTAATACAAAAGCCCGGTTTCTGCAAGCGTATAAATGCTGTAAAACCAAACTGCCGCAAAGGGGGAATACGTGCATAAAAAAGGCCCCACCGTTTGGCAGGGCCTCAACTATTTCAATCTATATTTTATACATCGATCTTAGCGTATTTCGCATGAGATTCAATGAATTCCCTTCTTGGCGGAACCTCATCTCCCATCAGCATACTGAACACCCTGTCTGCCTCTGCAGCGCTTTCGATACTTACCTGTTTCAATGTCCTGGTGGCAGGGTTCATGGTAGTTTCCCATAACTGTTCGGCGTTCATTTCACCCAAACCTTTATAACGCTGAATGGTTACGCTGTCATCTTTACCTTGTCCAAAGCGGGCTATCAACCCCTTACGTTCTTCATCTGTCCAGGCATAATCCTGGTCTTTTCCTTTTTTTACAAGATATAAAGGCGGCTGGGCAATATAAACAAAGCCCTGCTCTACCAGTTCTTTCATGTAGCGGAAAATAAAGGTCAATATCAGGGTAGCAATATGGCTTCCATCCACATCGGCATCCGTCATAATGATCAGCTTATGATAGCGCAGTTTCGAAGTATCCAGTGCTTTCGGGTCTTCCGGCGTACCGATCTTTACCCCAAGCGCCGTAAACATATTGCGTATCTCCTCATTATCGTAGATCTTATGTTCCATTGCTTTCTCTACGTTCAATATCTTACCACGTAAAGGTAAAATGGCCTGGTAGCTCCTGTCGCGGCCTTGTTTGGCCGTACCACCCGCCGAATCCCCTTCCACCAGGTATAGCTCGCAGCGGTTAGGATCCCTGTCGCTGCAATCGGCCAGTTTGCCCGGTAATCCGCCACCGGTCAATACACTTTTGCGCTGCACCATTTCACGGGCCTTACGGGCCGCTGCACGGGCCTGTGCGGCCAATATTACTTTTTGAATGATAGTCTTGGCATCTTTAGGATTCTCTTCTAAATAAGCCTGTAATACACGGCTGAGTGTACTATCTACCACACCGCTCACTTCACTGTTACCTAATTTTGTTTTGGTCTGTCCTTCAAATTGCGGCTCCGGTACTTTCACAGAAACGATAGCACTAAGGCCCTCTCTAAAATCATCGCCTTCAATTTCTACTTTGGCTTTATCAAACATGCCCTCTTTATCACCATAGCTTTTAAACACCCTGGTAATAGCACGGCGGAAACCTGCCACATGTGTACCACCTTCTATGGTATTGATATTGTTTACATAACTGAAAATATGTTCCTGGTAGCCGGTGTTGTATATCATTGCTACCTCTACAGCTACATTGGTAGCGGCATCATGACCTTCGCAATTGATAACAGTTGGCAGTAAAGCCTGGCGGTTACCATTTTTATCCAGCATTTCTACAAATTCAGAAATACCGCCTTCGCTGTAAAATGTTTTAGTGTAAGCTGCACCATTGTCATCTTTTTCTCTCTCATCGGTGATGTTGATGGTTATTTTCCTGTTCAGGTAAGCCAGTTCCCTTAAACGGCCCTCTAATATTTCACGATTATAAACGGTTGCTGTAAAAATGGTATCATCAGGCCAGAACTGCGTCCTGGTACCATGTGTATCCGATTTACCTATTTCACGAACAGGATATTGAGGGATACCGATATTGTATTCCTGCTCAAATGTTTTACCATCGCGGTTTACGGTAACATGCAGGTGCTTGCTTAATGCATTCACACAACTTACACCCACACCGTGCAAACCGCCGGAAACTTTGTAAGAATCCTTATCGAATTTACCACCGGCATGTAACACTGTCATTACCACTTCCAGCGCACTGCGCTTTTCTTTGGTATGCATAGCAGTGGGAATACCACGTCCATCATCCTGCACGGTGATGGAATTATCTTCGTTGATCGTTACTGAAATATTCTTACAATGACCCGCCAATGCCTCATCAATGGAGTTATCTACCACTTCGTACACCAGGTGATGCAGGCCCTTTACGCCGATATCGCCGATATACATGGCGGGGCGCTTACGAACTGCTTCTAAACCTTCTAAAACCTGGATACTGTCGGCGCCATAATTGCTGGCTGCGGAGGTTGGAATTACTACGTCTTCTGTACTCATAAATCGTTAAAAAATCTCTTTAAATTTAGCAAAATCAAGATTCTTGCAAATGTACGAAAAATAAGGGGTTTCAGGCAATTATAACAGGTTTATTTTATAGGTGTTTTCTACCAAAATTTCCACACCTGAAGAGTTGAAAATTGAAGGTTGAAAGTTGAAAGTTGAAAGCCGGAGATTGTTAAAAAAGTGATTATTGCCACATACCCGGTTTCGTCAAAGCATCCTTTTGAACTTTCAACCTTCAATTTTCAACTTTTAAACCTTTAGTTCATTGTTCCAACATTCTTTCTTATCTTTGCATCGAAATTTTTCAATGTATCAGGCTCCAGACATATTAAGTGTAGCGTACAAACAACCCATCATGCAGCATGAAATGGAAGTAATGCAGGATGTTGACCGCTCTGTACCCGGCTCTGTGCATTATACCATTAAACGCTATAAAAAACAGGCGCAATGGAATATTGAAGATACCGGCATGCTGGTATATCATTACGAAAAAAATAATCCTGACGAACATTATTTAGAGCTTAGGTTTTGCATTACGGGTAATGTGTATTGCAGGCAGAAACAAACCGAATGCGATTTCTGCAAACTCAATCAATCGAAGACCTGTATAGAAAAAGTAGACAGCGTTGATGTATTGAGCTTCAGTTTTAAACCTTCTTATCTTACTCAATTTGTAAAAGGTAAAAAACAACGCAATATCTCTGATGATGTATTGGCTTTTACACATCCTGCTTCTTTTTCAAAGATGCTTCCTTTGTGTGGTAAAACACGCATGGCCATCGAAGCATTATTGAATCATACTTATACCGATACGTTACAAAATATTTTCATCAACGCACAAACACAGATACTGTTATTATACAGTATGGATTGTATGCTTGGCGAAAAAGAAGAAACATTTACCTGTAAGTTCCTGGCCAATGAAGCCGACAGGGAAAAGATCATTAAAGCACGTGAAGTACTGTTGCAGCATATCGGCGAACCCTTGACCATAAAGGAACTCAGCCGTAAAGTAGCCATCAATGAATGCTACTTAAAGAAAGGTTTTAAGGAAATGTTTGGTACCACCATCTTTGATTTTTATCAAAGCCAGCGTATGGAACATGCTAAATATTTATTGTATGATAAAGGCCTCAGTGTAACAGAAGTTTCGATGTTGCTGGGCTATTCTTCTATCTCCCATTTCAGCACTGCTTTTAAAAAGCACACCGGTATCAAGCCCTGCGAATTGCTGGTACATGCATAATTTTTTTAATTGTCATTTTTTCTTTACAATTACGCCTTCCTGTTATTCCTGTTATCGTAACAGTGTTTTCGTTTTTCGTAAATGAATAGCTTCACAAACTTTTCACCTTTGCGCCCAAATATTAATTGAGCAAGATGAGAAAGTTTGTATTGATTACAGCTGTTTGTTTATGTACAACTGCTGTTAAGGCACAGGTATTAACCCCGGAAGATTCTTTAGCCGCAGGGTTGATCCGTAAAGAAAGTACCACCGTTATTTCAGGTTATGGCGAAGCCCGCTACACGGTAGATATTCAGCACCGGAATGCAGAAGCTACCTTAAAAAGAGTAGTGCTGTTTGTTGGTCATAAATTCAGTGATAAGATCTCCCTTTTTACAGAACTGGAGCTGGAAGATGGCCTGGTGGCCGGAAGCGGCGAAACAGGCACGGAAAAAGGTGAAATAGGCATGGAGCAGGCTTTTCTAAAATTCGACGTTAATCCATCCACTTATATTGTAGGTGGCCTATTTATTCCCCGTATCGGCTTCATCAACGAAAATCATTTACCCACAACTTTTAATGGTGTCGACAGGCCCTTTGTAGAACAACTGGTCATCCCCTCTACCTGGAGGAATATCGGGATTGGCGTATATGGAAATATCAAAAGTATTCCCGGTTTAAATTATTCGGCAGCTGTTGTCAACGGGTTGAATTCTGCTGATTTCAGCAATGGCTCCGGCATTAAAGAAGGCCGCCAGCAGGGTGCAAAAGCAAAAGGACTGGCATTGGCGTTCAATGGCTCCTTATTATATTATATCAACAATTTCCGTTTGCAGGTTTCGGGTTATGTTGGTGGTTCTACTGCTGTGGAAGGAAGAGTGGCAGATAGTTTACATCTTAATCACGGCGTATTAGGCAACCCGGTTGTAGTAGGTGAAGCAGATGCACAATACAGCAAAGACGGCTTTACTGCAAGGGCATTATTTGCAACTGTCAATATCAACGATGCAGACAATATCAACCAGGCTTATGCCAACAATACGCCTAAAGCTATCATAGGTACTTATGGCGAAATTGGTTACAACCTTCTTTATAAAAAATACCAGAATAAAAAAGCGCTTACTGTATTTGGCCGTTACGAATACATGGATCTTAATGCACAGCTGGCCGCTAACGGCATCGGCAATGATGCCAATAAGCAACAATATCTTGTTGGCGGCTTAACGTATAAGCCTGTACGTGGTGTAGCTATTAAACTGGATTATGTGCAGCGCATTACCGGTACACCAAATCCTGCATTTATCATTACTCCTTTTCCACAGCAGGTACCCTATTTTACCAGCAATGGTTTTATCAATCTTGGCGTAGGATACAATTTTTAATATGGATAGAAGAAAGTTCATACAACGCGGCTGTACAGCATGTATTGGTTTGGCAGGCTTAGGCTTTTTACTGGACAGCTGCAGCCCCAAATTGGCGCCAGCGCCGGTTCAGGGCCAGGCCGTCGATGATATGATAAAAGTTGCGCTGAGCGATTTTGGCAATAATGATCATTTAATTGTACGCAACAATAAATTGTCGAGAGATATTTTACTGGTAAAAAAAGACGACCACTACAAAGCGCTTTATATGGAATGCACGCATTTCAATTTCGGGCTCGCCCTTACCGGAAACAAACTGGTATGCAATGCACACGGCAGCCAGTTCGATCTTGATGGAAATGTGATACAGGAGCCTGCGCAAAGAAATTTAAAACAATTTAAAACAGAGGTTATCAACTCAGCAATAATTATTCATTTAACATAAATTTCAACACTCATGAAAAAAGCACTTCAATATTCATTGGCAGTATTAGCTGTTACAGCAATCGCTTCCTGCAGTAAGAGCGATGATACTACCACCGATACTACAACATTAAAAACAACCATACTGGCAGATGCATCGATAAAGGTTTGTACAGGTTCTTATGAGGATATGTATTCCAAATCTACCGCATTGCTGAATGCTGTTACAACTTTAAATACTACTACCACCGATGCCAACCTCAGTTCCTGCAGGCAGTTGTGGAAAGATGTGCGTACCACCTGGGAACAAAGTGAAAGCTGGCTCTTTGGGCCGGTGAGCACTAATGACATCGATCCAAGAATAGATACATGGCCCGTTGATTTCAATGCTCTGGATGGTATACTTGCTTCCAGCGCTACTTTGAACGAAGCTTATGTAGATGGCCTTGCTGATGCTTTAAAAGGTTTTCACCCTATTGAATATTTATTGTGGGGACAAACCGGAACCAAAACAGCGGCGCAGCTTACCGCAAGGGAAAAGGAGTTCCTGCTTGCACTGGTGCAAAATCTTAATAAGCTTTGTAAAGAAGTAAAGGATTCGTGGACAACAGGCGGCTATGCAACCCAGCTATCTACAGCAGGCAGCGGCTCTGTTGCTTATACCACCAAAGTAGCTGCATTTAAAGAAATAGTAGATGCTATGGCAGGCATTGCTGATGAAGTAGCGAACGGGAAAATTTCCGAACCATTTATTGCACAGGACCCATCACTGGAAGAAAGTCCTTTTGCAAAAAATTCTATCACCGATTTTACCAATAATATCAATGGTATCATGGACATGTACCAGGGTAAATTCATCAGTGACGGCGCAGGTTTGGAAGACCTTGTACGTACCTACAACCTTTCTTTGGATAACGAAATAAAAACCAAACACGCTGCGGCAATTGCATCTTTGCAAGCTATTACTGTTCCATTCGGGCAGGCAATAACAACACAGCAAACACTGGTGCAAAACGCTATCACCAAGATCAACGATCTGAAAACAACGATCGAAACAAAATTGTCTCCTTTCGTATTACAATACGGTCAGTAATAATGAGAATCAAGAAAATATATTTGGTAAGTATCGTACTTTTTGCGGGCGTGTGCATTGCTGTACCTGCCTGCAAAAAGTTTGATGAGAATTACAGTACACCTGATACAGAATGGCTAAGTGGCGGCAGCCAGACCGTATATGACGAAGGCAGTGGTGCATTCAGTCATATGTTCAATAACCTGCCGGAAAACCTGGAGAAGGTACATGAGACAGGTGATATCCAGTTCGGGCAAACATTTGTATCGGCACCGGCACCACTGAATCCCGGGCTGGGCCCCATTTTCAACAATGTATCCTGCGGCAGCTGTCATATTGCTGATGGCAGAGGAAAAGTGCCCGGTGTTGGCGAGCCTGTTGCTTCGATATTGTTTCGCTTAAGTATACCTGGACAAAACAGCCATGGCGGTCCTTTACCTATTCCCGGCTTTGGCGACCAGTTGCAGAACCGCGGTATATTAGGAACTACCAAGGAAGCCGACGTTACTATCAGCTATACCGAACAAACATTTTATTTTAATGACGGTACACCTTACCAGTTGCGCACTCCCACTTACACAATAACCAATCCTTACATGGCTTTTCCGGGCAATGCATTATTGTCTCCGAGAGTTGCGGCCCCTGTTTTCGGGCTTGGCTTATTAGAAGCGATCAGTGCCAATGATATACTGGCAAAAGCAGATGAGAATGATGCGAACAATGATGGCATCAGCGGCAGGCCGAATTATGTTTGGGATGCAGTAAACAATCAAACTGCATTGGGCAGGTTTGGCTGGAAAGCCAATCAGCCTTCTTTATTGCAGCAGGTGGCTGCGGCTTACAATGGTGATATCGGGATCACTTCATCGATCTTTCCAACCGAAACAAGTTTTGAACAAACACAGTACGATAACCTGGCTGATGATTATGAATTAAAAGACAGTTTATTGTACAGTGTGGAATTTTATGTAAGAACATTGGCAGTGCCTGTAAGGAGAAACCTGAATACGCCGCAAGTGCAGCAGGGCAAACAATTATTTGCAGGTGCAGGATGTGCTAATTGCCATGCACCGGATATGCGTACTGCTGTTAATGTTTCTTTTCCTCAACTGAGCAACCAGCTTATACACCCTTATACCGATATGCTGTTGCATGATATGGGCAATGGCCTTGCAGACAACCGTCCTGATTTTTTAGCCACCGGAAATGAATGGCGTACACCGCCGCTTTGGGGCATCGGGCTTACACAAAAAGTAAACGGCCATAATAATTTTTTGCACGATGGCAGGGCAAGAAATTTTACCGAAGCCATTATGTGGCATGGCGGTGAAGCAACTGCGGCAAAAAACAACGTGAATGTGATGAGCAGTTCCGAAAGGGCAGCGCTTATCAAGTTCCTGGAGTCTTTATAAGAACAGGCGATCCAAAAAAACGAAAAGCAGAAGAACACACTGTGTCTTTCTGCTTTTTTTGTTTTAAAAATCAAGAAGGGAAGGTAGAAACAATCCCCGTTTGAATTTTTCCACATTAAACATTTTATAAAGCCCCAATAAAATATTTTGTCGTTGTTCAATTATTTTCCTTAAATAATTGCAGCAGCTGGCTGGCCTGTATCTCATTATCGGCGGTTTCCAGCATGGTGTACAATTCATTCAGTTCCTGTGCATTTAATAAAAGCGTTAAGCCGGTACATGGTGTAGGTATCATGATATGCTTGATATTGCTTTCTTCAACATATTGCTGCCGGTTGAAGATCTGTACAATATGCTTACGAAAACTGCTGAATTCTTCTTTAAAAAAAGTGATCAGCACATTGCCGAAGCCTACCTGTATCTTATCGCACCTGCTGCATTCTATTACATAACCTATCTTCTCTTCGTAGTACCACGTTTTATAACTGCACATGAAATAAAGTTTCAACAAAAATGTAGTTAAGCCTGCATATTCATTTTTATAATTGGGAAAATTGATTTTCGAAAGCGGGAAATGACTTTACGATGACGGGAAACAATGTTTTGATAAAATGCTTTTGACAAGAGAGTGACAATACTGTATGTACGATGAAAGACTTTTGCACACTGAAACTAAACTATGCAAAAGAATACAAAATTAATTGCCTTCTTATCGCTGTTTGCTGCTAATCATGTATTGGCCCAACAGGATACAGGAAAAGTAAAAGCTTTAGACCAAGTAATTATTACCGGTCAGTACAAACCTCAATCTGTAAAAAATTCTGTGTACCAGGTAAAAGTGATCACAAAAGAAAGAATACAAAAGCAAGGCGCTACAAAACTGCAGGATGTTCTAAACAATGAATTGAACATGCGCTTTTCGCAGGATCCTTCATTGGGTGGTTCAAATATTTCGATGCTTGGCCTGACTGGCCAGAATGTAAAGATCTTAATAGATGGATTGCCTGTTATCGGCAGGCAGGGTGTAAATAATGAGGTTAATATTAATCAAATTGATATTAACTCTATTGAAAGAATAGAAATAGTGGAAGGGCCAATGTCTGTAGTATATGGCGCAGATGCTTTGGCAGGAGTAATAAATATCATTACCAAAAAAGCAGGCGCTTCTAAATTTTCTGTAACAGCAAGAGTGCAGGAAGAAACTGTAGGCAAAGAATATGGCATACAGGAAGGTATCCATACACAAAATGTAAGTGCAAGTTTCCGTAAAAATAAATGGGAAGTTGGTGGAGGATTTGGTTACTACTATTTCGGAGGATGGAAAGGAGATAGTACCGGCCGTGAATTGACCTGGAACTGGAAAGATCAAATTACAGGTAGTGGGTTTGTTGGTTACAATAGCAGCAAGTTCAATATCCGTTATCGTTTTGATGGATTGGATGAGATAGTTACCAATCCTGCAAACTTTACACAGTACCAACTTGATGCTGATGATTGGCTCGCTCTTGAACAGGAGTATCTTTCTCAAAGAGTAATGCAACAATTGCAGGCTTCTTATTTTGTAAATAAGAATTTATCATTCCTGGCTCAATCTTCTTATACCAATTTTACCAATCAAACCTTCTCTACTACAGTTAGCCAAAAAAATGGCGATATAAGATTGAATCCTGCTCTTGGTGTACAAAGCACTTCTAAATTCACTGGCTTTACTTTCAGGACATCAGCGCAATACAAAATTTCAAACATGTTTTCTATACAGCCAGGTGTTGACATCAACCTTGAAAGTGGTAAAGGGGAGCGCCTGAAATCAGGTACCAATCATGTTGAAGATTATGCCTTTTTCTTTACGTCGGAGATCACGCCTACCAGCAAGATCAATATCCGTCCGGGTTTCAGGCTGATCAGTAATTCTGTTTTTGATGCCCCGCCTATCGTGCCGTCGATCAATACAAAATTTGTGTTGAACAAAAAACTTGATCTTCGCATAGCTTATGAAAGAGGGTTCAGGTCTCCTTCCTTAAGAGAATTATATTTCAATTTTGTAGATGCCAATCACGATATTTTTGGCAATCCCGATCTTAAACCGGAAACTTCAAACAGTTTTACAGGCTCTTTATCATGGAGGCCTGTTGTGAAAAACAACATTACTATCAATACTGTTTTAAGTGCTTTCTATAATGATGTAACCAACCAGATCAATTATATATTCTCTTCCAACAGCAATAATGTTTATTATGGCAATGTTGATAAAAATAAAACAAGAGGTTTCAATTTAACGGGAACCACTAATTACAAGAACTGGAACGCTTCTCTTGGCTTTGGTTATGTAGGACGTTATAATGCATATGTAACTGAAGACAAATCACTACCAGAGCTCAAATGGTCTGCAGAGATCAACTCTACTATCGGGTATAATTTTACAGGCATTGGTTTGAATGCTAACCTGTTCTACAAATTTACCGGTAAGCTACCTTACTACCAGCTAAACGGAACAACCGTAGAGGCCGCACATACAGATGCTTACAATTGGGCCGACCTTACCTTGAATAAAAAACTGTTCAAATGGTTTACGCTTAATGCAGGTATCAAAAACCTGTTTGATGTACAATTTGTGAACAGCTCAGCTTCGAGTGGAGCTCACGGTACATCCGGGGCACAATCTATTGGCTATGGCCGTTCTTACTTTGCCGGTATTGTATTTAACTGGGATAAAAAATAGAACATACAATTCACTGACATAAATCATTATAAAAACAAAAAAACACTTAAGATGAATAAAAGAAAATTTATACAATTTATCAGCGTCACTTTTGCTGCAGTCATGTTATTCAGCGCATGCCGCAAAAGAGATGATGTAAGCAACCCTGATAACCTGGTAATATTTGAAAGCTCTGCCAATGGCATTACCGCAGCAGAAAGCTCAATTACTGTAAAAGTTAAATTATCGAGAGCAACTACCAGCAATATCCCTGTTACTGTTAATGTTACTCCAAAAGGCGTTGTGTATGGTACTGATTTTACTACTGTGCCGGCTGCCGTTTCAGGTGTTATTACCCTTACTATTCCTTCTGGTAATAATGAAGCTACCCTTACAATAAATAAAGTGCCGGGCGTTTTATTTGACGGTGATGAAACTATCCTGTTTGAGATCAACAGCAGCGGTGCTCCTGTAATAATTGGAAGCATTAAACAATTCACGTTAAGTTTTTCTGAATTGATCTCTACCTCATCTTCTTATATAGTGAATGGGGGCGGTGCACTTTTCCCTAACAGGGTGTTTATTGATCTTAGCGCTAATCGTCAAACCGGTGTATTGCGTACTAACTGGGATCTTGGTTTTTATACTGATGCCAGCGATTTTCGTGTAATATTGAATTCTGCAACAGGTATGATGGCAAAACAAATTTCAAAAAATGATCTTACAGCAGTAACAGCCGCTGATACTATAGGTTTCAGCAATGATGTAGCCTACAGCCAGGCTAACCCTACTGTTAGCCAGTTAGCTTATATCGATTATCCGGATGGGACTCTTACCAAAACAGCTATTGCTGCGGTATCTGCAACAGCAACTGACAATAAAGTATATATAATTAACCGTGGTGCCGGTGTAGGCTCTCCTGCCCCTGCAAGAGGCTGGAAAAAGGTCCGTATCATACGTAATGCAACAGGTGGCTATACATTACAGTATGCAGATATTGCGTCTACAACTTTTACCTCTGTAGATGTACCAAAAGATGCCGGTTATTTCTTTAAGTATGTTTCTTTTGAAACCGGAATTGTGCCGGTAGAACCTGAAAAGAAAAAATGGGATATAGCATGGACCTATTTTGGAAATGTTACCAATTTTGGTGGTGGCGAAGTACCTTATCTTTACCAGGATATCATTATACAAAACAGGAATGTAGAAGCAGCAAAAGTAATGACCACTACTATAGATTACACTTCTTTTAATGAAAGTAACCTTGCCGGCCTCACTTATTCATCATTACAGAATGCTATAGGAGCAGACTGGCGTAATGGTGGCGGCCCTTCAACCCCTCCATCTGTAAAAACAGACCGCTTTTACATTATTAAGGATGGTGATGGTAATTATTATAAACTACGCTTCACTGCTATGACAGATGGTGGCGTAAGAGGTTATCCTGCTGTTGAATATGCTTTAGTGAAAAAAGGATAAAAACGCCTAAATAAATCAGAATAAAAGCCAGTCAAATGACTGGCTTTTTTCTTTTTGCGTAAACTCATTTACCGAATCCGTAAGGGGTGGTCTGCTATTTGTAACGTTCTTTGTCACCAAATTGTAAAACGCCTACAGGCATAAAAAACATATAGATAGATGAAAAGAATACTAGCCGCTCTGCTTATTTTAACAGCAACAACAGCAAATGCCCAGCCAAAACAGGATGTAGAAAGCATAAAATCTCTTTGCGGATGTTTCCAGATCGAGTTCAAATACGCAGAAACATTTGCGCCTGATTCCAATTATAAGACACACAAACCTTATTTAGCTAAAGGCACAGAACTGGCAGAACTGATAGAAGAAAAACCAGGCAAATTTGTGATACAGCATTTGCTGGTGATCAACGATACTATGATCATCAAGCACTGGAGGGAAGACTGGACCTATCAAAATAATACCCTATTAGCTTTCAATAAGAATTTTACCTGGAAAAAAATTACACTGCCACAAAGCACTGTAAAAGGCCAGTGGACACAAACCGTATGGGAAGTAGATGATGCCCCCCGCTACCAGGGTACTGCTACATGGGTTCATGTAGATGGCAAAAGCTACTGGAACAACACTACTGATGCCCCGCTTCCAAGAAGGGAATACAGCATTCGCAGCGACTATAATGTATTGAACCGCACCAACAATATCAGCATTACCAAAGACGGCTGGCTGCACGAGCAGGATAACCAGAAGATCATCCGTACGGATGGCGAGCCTGATAAATTACTGGTACAGGAAAAAGGCTATAATATCTATCACAGGGTAGATGACAGCAAATGCAGCGGCGCAAAAAAATGGTGGCAGTTGAATAAGGAGCAATGGGTAGCCATACGCAAACAGTGGGACGAAAAGATCGCCAATGCAGTTACTGAAGTAAAACTTTAATAAGCATTGTTTTGTGAAAATAAAAAAGCATCTGTGTTTGGGCAGATGCTTTTTTGTTCATGCTAATGTTGCAAACTTTTCTTAATTCCTTCGTAGGTTTCTGTTGGCTTCTTTATCGGATATTGAACTACAACATTTGCAATGTAGGTTTGGACTTCAAAACGGAACGAATTTTTAGTAGAGCGTTTTAAAAGAATGACGGGAGCAAGACTACTCCCGTCTTTACCCTAATAAAACCCTAAACCAGCAAAAAATTTCAAAATATATTGTTTTAATTTTTTAGACTTATTCTATTCACCCTCCTCTTTCCTTCAATTTCCTTTTGCCAATACTATGCCAAAATGTTTAAAATGTGGATAAGTACGATAAAAGTTGAATAAATTCGAAATCGCTGTAAATTAAAAATTTTCAGGCTAAATATTATACGAGATAGTACGCATTTTACCTGCGTACTATCTGCACTATGGCTGATTATTTCATGGCTGAGCTTCGAAATACATTATTATCGAAACGCCCCCTTTTCGTACCTTCGCACACTTATTTTACAGTCAGTAAGAAGGAAATTTTTATATGTCAGCCAAGTACACCGAATACCAGCACCTTAACTTACCATCCATCAGTGAAGAAATATTGGCCAGGTGGGAAAAGGAGCAAACTTTTGAAAAAAGCGTAACACTGCGGGAAGGCTATCCCCCTTTTGTGTTTTACGAGGGGCCGCCAAGCGCCAATGGCCTGCCCGGTATTCACCATGTTATTTCCCGTACGTTAAAGGACCTGGTATGCCGTTATAAAACCATGCAGGGGTTCCAGGTAAAGCGAAAAGGCGGCTGGGATACACATGGATTGCCGGTAGAGCTGGGTGTGGAAAAGTTATTGGGCATCACCAAAGAAGATATCGGTAAAAAAATATCTGTTGAGGAATACAATGCCACCTGCCGCCGCGAAGTGTTGAAATATAAGGACAGGTGGGATGATATTACCCGGAAAATGGGCTATTGGGTAGATCTGAATAACCCATATGTAACCTTTGAAAATGATTATGTAGAAACATTGTGGTGGTGTTTAAGTGAATTGTATAAGAAAGATTATCTCTACGAAAGTGTAAGCATACAGCCTTATTCGCCTGCTGCGGGAACAGGTTTATCGAGCCATGAATTGAACCAGCCGGGAACATATAAGGATGTGAAGGATACGAGTGCGGTGGTTATGTTCAAAGCCCCCCTGCCCCCCAAAGGGGGTTCTGAAAACCCTGCACTTTCGAAAATGTATTCGGTAATTGATAATGCAACCGACGTTTATTTAATGGCATGGACCACTACTCCGTGGACATTGCCATCTAATCTTGGATTAACTGTTGGGCCGAACATTGATTATGTTTTGGTACAAACATTTAACCCATATACTCACCTCCCTGTTAATGTAGTACTTGCAAAAAATCTTGTTGCAAAATATTTTAAAGCAGAAGGTGAGAATGGTGATTTTGAAAATTATTCTGCTGAAGTAAAGTTGCTTCCGTGGAAGATCATCAGTGAATTTAAAGGGAAAGAGTTAGAAGGAATAGAATATGAACAGCTACTTCCTTTTGAAGCAAATACTTTAGAAAAGATACAGGAGATAACTCCGGGTGCTAAACCATTCAGAGTTATCATTGGCGATTTTGTTACTACTGAAGATGGTACCGGCATTGTGCATACTGCTCCGGCCTTTGGTGCAGATGACTTTAGAGTAGGAAAGAAAAATAATTTAGGCATACTTACATTAGTTGATAAACAGGGAAAGTTTGTAGATGGTGTTGGTGAATTCAGCGGACGATACGTAAAGAATTATAAGGACGAACCAAATTATGTTGATGTAAATGTTGACATCAGCGTAAAATTAAAACTGGAGAACCGTGCCTTTAAAATAGAAAAGTACGAACATACTTACCCGCATTGCTGGCGTACCGATAAGCCGATCATCTATTATCCGCTGGATGCCTGGTTCATAAAAACAACCGCTGTAAAAGACAGGATGGTAGAACTAAATAAAACCATCAACTGGAAACCCGCAGCTACCGGTACCGGCCGCTTTGGCAACTGGCTGGAAAATATGGTGGACTGGAACCTCAGCCGCAGCCGCTATTGGGGAACCCCGCTTCCTATCTGGCGCACAGAAGATGGCGATGAAGAAAAATGCATCGGCTCCATTGAAGAATTAAATACAGAAATAAGAAAGGCAGCCGAAACTTTAGGTGGTGAAACGAATAAGCATTATCTGCACGAAGGCATATTGGATCTGCATAAACCTTATGTAGATGATATCACACTGGTATCTGCTTCGGGCAAGCCGATGAAACGTGTTTCGGATCTCGTTGATGTTTGGTTCGACAGCGGCGCTATGCCTTATGCGCAATGGCACTACCCTTTTGAAAATGTAGAGACTTTCAAACAAAACTTTCCGGCAGATTTTATTGCCGAAGGTGTTGACCAGACAAGAGGCTGGTTCTATACGCTTCATGCGCTCGGTGTTTTATTATTTGACAGTGTAGCCTATAAAACTGTAGTGAGCAATGGATTGGTACTGGATAAAGACGGCAACAAAATGAGCAAGCGCTTAGGCAATGTTGTTAATCCATTTGAAACCATAGAACAGTTTGGTGCCGATGCCACCCGTTGGTACCTTATCACCAATGCATCGCCATGGGATAATTTAAAATTCGACATGGAAGGCATCAAAGAAGTGCAGCGCAAATTCTTTGGTACGCTTTATAATACCTACCAGTTCTTTGCCCTTTATGCCAATGTGGATGGTTTTGCATTTAAAGAGAATTATGTTCCGGTAAAAGACAGGCCCGAGATAGACCAATGGATCTTATCTTCTTTAAACAGTTTGATAAAAACGGCACAACAGAATTTTGATGACTACGAACCTACACAGGCAGGTCGTGCTATTGAAGATTTTGTAGATGAGCATTTAAGCAACTGGTATGTTCGCCTTTGCCGCCGCCGCTTCTGGAAAGGTGAATATGAGCATGATAAGATATGCGCTTATCAAACATTATACGAATGCCTGGAAACGCTTTGTAAATTAATGGCACCCATCGCACCATTCTTTGCAGATTGGTTGTTCAATAATCTGAATTCAGTTTCTCAACGCTTTGCAAATGAATCGGTTCATCATACCGATTATCCTAAAGCTGACGAAGCAGTAATTGATACTGATCTGGAAAAAAGAATGCAACTGGCACAGGATGCTTCTTCTTTAATATTATCTGTTCGTAAAAAAGTTAATATCAAAGTGCGCCAGCCGCTTCAAAAAGTGTTCATCCCGGCACTGGATGCAACAATGGCAGGGCGGATAAAACAGGTAGAAGATATCATTAAAGCAGAAACCAATATAAAAGAGGTAGATGTATTGGGCGCTGAAAATGATTTTATTAAGAAAAAGGCAAAAGCAAACTTTAAAACACTAGGTAAAAAGCTGGGCCCGAGGATGAAATGGGCGGCAGAACTGATCGCTGGTTTTGACAATGCTGTCATCGATAAGGTGCAGGAAGGGGAATACCTGCTTAACCCCGACAGGGCCAAAGGCGAAGAACCCATCTTTATCAGCAGCGAGGACCTGGAAGTATCTACCGATCATATTCCCGGATACGAAGTAGCCGGTAAGGGTTCATTAACAGTGGCTTTAGATATTACAATAACGGATGATCTGAAGAAAGAAGGCGATGCCAGGGAATTTGTGAACCGTATCCAGAACATACGGAAAGACAAAGCTTTTGCGCTTACGGACCGGATCGAGGTTTCGATAAGCGAAAATGCGGCCCTGCAACCGTCATTAAATGAATATAAAGACTATATTTGCGCCGAAATTTTGGCAGATTCCCTTACATTTTTGCCGGTTTTGAACGACGGCACTGAAATTGAAGTGAATGATGCCACATTAAAAGTGAACGTACTAAAAAAAGGATAGTATGGCAACAAAAAAGAAAGCTGCTAAACCCGCGGCCAAACCTGCAAAAAAGCCAGCTCCGGCAAAAAAGGTATCAAAACCAGCCCCTAAAAAAGCGGCTGCCAAAAAACCTGTTGCCAAACCGGCAAAACCTGCCCCTAAAAAAACAGGGAAAGTAGTGAAACCGGCTCCTAAAAAAGTAGTTCCGGCAAAACCCGCAAAAAAAGCTGCTAAACCAGCACCAAAAGCAGCGTCAAAAAAACCGGTAGCTGTACAAAAGCCGGCAAACAAACCAATGGCAAAGAAAACCGAAGAAAAGAAACCAGCAGCAAAACCTGCTCCCGTAAAGGCGGCGCCTGCAAAACAGGCAGAACCGGTGAAAGCAAAGGATATCAAGATCACTCCTGCAAAACCCGTTGTATTACCAAAGATCAATACCAAAACATCCCGTAAATACCAGCCTGATTTCACTAAATCGGTATTGGACCAACCGGCCAATGACCCGGGCGCTCCAATTGTTCGATACAGTGATGCCGACCTGGCAGAATTCAGGGAACTGATACAGCGCAAGCTGGAATCGGCTAAAAAAGAACTGGCTTACCTGCAGGGCCTTATTACCCGTAAAGATGAAATGGGCGGCGATAATGACGATGCCCGTTACATGACTATGGAAGATGGCAGCATGAGCATGGAAAGAGAGCAGCTGAGCCAGATGGCCAGCCGCCAGATCACTTTTATCGATCACCTGGAAAAGGCGATCATGCGTATCGAGAACAAAACGTATGGCATCTGCCGCGTAACAGGCCGTTTGATAGACAAAGCCCGTTTACGTGCAGTACCGCATGCTACACTTAGCATTGAAGCTAAGATGGGAGCTGTGAAGTAATGAGCCCCTCCGCCCCTTCCCGAAATAATCGGGATGTTCCAAAAGGGGAACTGGGAGTATAACTATTTAAAGAGAATGATTTTCATCATTCTCTTTTTTGTGTTTCGATCTGTCGAAGCAGGAAGTAATTAGTGCCAGGTACAACTAATAACAATTAACCAATAACCATTCAACTATTTAACCATTCAGCCATTTACACCTCTCCTTTCTTAATCGCTTCTGCATTATTCACAATATTCTTAGTGAGTTCTTTTAACTGGCTGAAGGGCAATGTAGCAAAAGCCTTTTGCCATTCCCCGGTTGGTTCCTGTTTTTTTATTTTAAACAGCGGACAGTCAGGCGGATATTGACGGTCTTTTTGTGGTGTAAAAAGAAAAAGATCGTTTGGCTCGCAGATAAACAGCAGGCATAATTTTTCGAGCTGGTCGAAACGTATACCTGCAGTTCCGCCATTGATAAGCTTGGTAGCTGATTCCCTGGAAAACCCGGCTTTTACTAAAAAACTAAAGGGTCTTTCGATGCCTCTTGCCTGGAAGAGGGGCGTTAAATTTAATGTTATCATGCTTTACTTTGTTTTTGTACATATATAAGTCTCAAAAAATGGGGTAATGGTTGCATGTGTTGAAAAAAAAAGTTGGGTTTTGCTAAGAGAACAAGGAGAAAAAGAGGGAAAAGGAGAATGGTCAGGATTTGTAGTCAGCTGCATTAAAAACAGAGATGCGAGGTCAAACAACTAAGTTAATAGATATAACAATAAGGTTACGAGGTGTAATAACAAGATTATGAGATGTAACAATAAGGCTATGAAGTATAACAGCTAAGCTACGAGATATAACAACAGTGTTATGAGATATAACAATAAGACTGCGAGGTATAACAATAGTGTTACGAGAGATAACAATTAAGTTATGTGGTAAAAAAACTAAGTTGCGAAGTATAAAAACATACTTATGAGATATAACAATTAAGTTGTGATATATACAAACTACATCGTGAGTTTTAACAACATGGAGAGAATAAATGATAATAAAGAAGCAACCATTAAATTTATGGTTGCTTCTCATCAAATAAATAATAAAAAAACATTCAGGAATACATTTGCTGGATAAAAATTGACTCTGCCCTCATTATTCCATGCGCCTGATATTAATAGCCTGCAAATACGCCTGGTTGGGACGGATACTGCACAACCTGCTGGTAGGTTTAAATACCATTAAATACGAAACCGTTGGCTGACCATTACAAAGTATGGTAAGGCAATAAAACACGGAGCTGCAGGTAGCATTTGCACGCTGAATAAGCAGGGGCGCTACCTCGGCATTGAATTTTGCCCATTGCGCAGCTTCCTGCATCTCGCAACTGATGTTAGTATTACCACCTCCGGGTATAAAGGGATAAGTAGCTAACTGCCTGTTATTGTTATTGTCCACCAGTACTACATTAGTTCTGGCCATCTGTAATGAATAGCTGCCGTTGGGTAACCCGTCAAATAATTTTTCTTCGCCGCTTACATCAAACTTTAAAAATGTTCCTGATACTCCTCTGTTAAAAGTATAAGAATCAATATCGAGATATTCATAATCGAGATACCTTACTGAAATGATATCGCCCTCGCAACCAGGTGTAGAAAAAAGAGTAATGGTACAGTTACTGCATTTTTTATCGCCGCATATGGGCGTCATAGATAGTTTATACGAACACATTTCGGCCGGCGTAAAAGTGTAAGGGAATGTAGTTATATTTTGCACCTGGCCCGATGGGCTTGTTAATGTAGCCGAAAATTTAGTTTCGCCGCCACAGGTACAGTAATAAGATGGCTTAATGGTATAGCTTTTGCCTTTTTTTACTACAACAGACTGGCCACATCGTACCGATCTGTTGATACCATTACCGCTAATAACAGTTGAATCCCATCTACCACAATCGCAGGGTACTTCTTCCATACAGAGATTATCAATATCTGCCCAGCTTACATTTTCCGGCCCTCCTGCCAGATCATTTTCGGGGTTGACAGCAATATTGGTAAAGCTTGCGGGGGCTGTCCAGGATGTTGCCAGGGTAACGGTCTGGAATGTAGTAGAAGTAATGTTTTGCGTCTGGCCGATCAGCACCTGTGTTGGCGAAGTTGCGTTGTAGGCATAGCTCCCGTTATAAGCAAACATCCGTATTCGTACATAACGCTGTGCCGAGTTAGCCCGCAATCTTACACATATCTTAACGTTGTATTTTTTTCCCTGGATAATATTTACATTTTGGCTCACGGCTTCCCCGGTTGTTTTATGCCCCCAAAAAAGTACCATGCCTGTTGTACAGCAACCGTCATTTCGTATCCATTGCGGAGTGCCATACACGGGTTTCCAAACAGGAGATGCATTAGATATATCGCTCCCTTGTGTAAGTACAGTAGTAAAGCTGCCATCTGTCAATATATTTCTTTCGCATCCGCATGTGTTTGGCGAAACAATATTTTGACCACTGCAGGGGTTCTTTGCAAATGCTGAAAAAAACAGCAGGCTGATAAATACTAAATATTTCATGATGTTTTCGTTTGTTGCCTACTCTGGTTACGGTTTTCGGCTTACCCGGGTTGAGATTTGTTTTATTAGATTTTAGAGGCCGTTCAAACTGTTTAATTCAGCCTGTATAGCGTCGGTAGTACTTGGCTGCAGCGTTAATGATTCTACCATATTGGCAACAATCTTTATAGTCTTTTTGGCGAACCAGGCGTTTCCGTTCTTTATACAATAAGCCAACAGCACACCTTCCATATCTATGGGCATCATGTCGGGATAACTGGCTACCTGGGTATTGGTGGTATGGGTATAGAGCTGTGCAGCAGTGTTATAACCGAAAGGCACAAACAATACAAATGTTTCGCCGCCATCGCCGCCCCTGAAACCAGCTATTGTACCGGGGTTACCAGGAAGATCAACTGTTAGTGTTGTTTTAGGTGAAGTAATGTTGTAAAAGATATCGCAGTTGATCCATCCCAGCTTATTCCAGTTGAATGGGTAACCGCCATTAACTGGGGGTATTTCTCCCGGCTGCTGATCGCCGCCTCTTTTAAATGCCGGAGCCCAGTTAAATTGCCCGTTGGCAAGTCCTGCATTTGCTACTTCTCCTCTAAACAGTTGTGTTGGCCTGTTGCCTGCGCCTGGTGGAACGGGAACATTAAATTGAAAAAATTTACCCGGAGCCAGGTCCTGGTCAACTTGTCTTCCATTAACAAGTACTGTTATTTCAAAAGATCCCTGGCTTTCTAATAAATTGCCGTTTGATGTAGTGTTCAGGCCGCCCAGCGCCATTTCGCCTTTTTGTGCAAAAGTTCTTGCTTTTAAAGTAGCAATTCCGTTAGCTGGTGCGCCGCCTATGGTAAATGCATCTGCCGGTACGTTGATTACAGTACCACCGTTCAGTGTAATTTGCTTAGGCGTTGAAGTATTAAATGTAAAGACCTCTGCTTTGGGCCCGCTCTTCTCAAAAAAAGCTTTGGCAGTGGTAATCTTAGCAGTGTGGCAGCTCATCATGCCTGTGGCTATAATTACTGCTGCTACGGCATAACGTAATGCCGGAAAAATAAGGGTGCGTTTCATAATACATGTGTTTTAAGTAAAAAAATTAGTACCTGGATAAGTATATCCACACACGTATAGGTTTGTTACCCCCTTTTTTAAATTATTTATGAAAAAAAGTTCAGGCAGGTATTGCTGAACCCGCCTTTATTCTCTTTTTATAGCAGAGAACTACAAATGACAGTAAAAGAATACTAACTAAAAAGAGGATACCCCACATGAAGAAATGTGATGCAGGTTTAGGTCGCTGGTAACCGATCTCTATAAACCCGGCCCAATAGTATGGCGATGCACCAGACACGGAAGTATTTTTTATATACTCCATTTTGGCGCTGCGCAAAGAGGCTGCAAAATCATTGCTGCTGATATTGCTGTAAAATGATTTAAATAATTGTGTGGTGCTTACATCATCTACGTTCCATAAACTGGTAATGATATTCTTTGCACCGGCATAATAGAATCCCCTGGCCAGGCTCATGGGCCCTTCGCTTTTTTCAATATGGCCAATGCCTGTTTCGCAGGCGCTTAATACCACCAAACTGGCAGGCAGTTTCAGCGCATATAATTCATCAAGGTATAAGGTACTGTCGTACAGGTCTATGCCGGGCACTGCTGTTGCGCTGGTATCTGCATTGGCATGTGTGGCAATATGAATGATATTGGCCGAAGCTGCTGCTTTTCTAAAGTCTGCTATACCAGCGTCCCTGCCAAAAAAATACTGCCCGCTGTTCCATTCTTTTTGTATGGCTTTTACTTCTTCACTGCTGCTTAACAATGGCTGGCGCCCTCTTTGGCCGTTCTCAAATACAGGCGCAAAGCCAACGATGTTACTTATACTATTGTTTGATTCTTGCAGTTTTTTAAGCAGGGTATTGGCAGAATAGCCGTACGATAATTCCTGCTGATTGATAAGATAATTAAACCGCTTAAGATCCTGTACGGGCTGTACAGCTGTTACCAATGCTTCAAAAGGAAATATACTTAATCTGCCATCAGGAATTATTATCAGTCGGTTATACGCCGTTGTATTGGCAAAAGAAAAACCTAATCCTGTATATACATCATACCCTGCTTTTTGAAAAGCTGCAGGTTTTTCAGTGATCTGATCCCTGTCTATAAAAAAATGCCGGAAGTTGTTGATCTTATTTTCAACGCCGGGTGCTGCTTTAAAGAACTGTACTTTATCATTTTTAGAAAAAGAAAAACTATACAACGACGAATCGCCATAAAAGAATTCGGTGAGCATGGTCTTATCATCCAGCAATTCATTTTTTATCCCGGCTACAGAGATGTCGTCTGCTTTTTCAAGTGCAGTATTGTACGCTGCATTATTTTGCTGCAATGCTTTACGGGCCGTAAGCAGTTCATCTTCTATTTGTTCCTTCTGCTTTCGAAGCGCTTCAATGCTGCTGTTGCCTGTATGCTCAAATATGCTTCTTGTAAAAAAGGCTAACTGAAACTGCAGATCCTGCACTTTAGTATAGTTGGTATCATTTTGTAAAATGGTATTGGAAGCAATATTCCTCTTTATCGATTCCAGCAATACAAAGGCCTTATTCTTTTCTGCAAATACAAAAGCCTGTTCGGCCCAATGCTCATCCTGTGTAAGCTGGTACAATTTCCAGCACAGGTTGATAGCGCTTTCGCTTCTTTTCCTGCTCACTTCCAGCATAGCAAATTTGCTTTCGTCGTAGCTGAAATCCTGCATGAGTTTACGCTCTGTTTCAAAACTCAACAAATAAGCATTTACGGCTGCATCAAGATATTTTATATCAGGCGACTGGTTGTATTTTTTTTGAAATGCTGCTGCTTTACCATCCAGCGCTTCCATAATGGTATTCTCAGGATAAATGTTTTTTTCTAAAGGAAGCGAAAATACGTTTAGCGAATCGACAGGTATAACGGTATGTAATGCCTGCTGGTAATAGTATAACGACGAATCTATATTCCTGTTCAGCAATAAATGGCCCAGGGCAATGAAGCGTTTGCCGATATCCCGTTCCAGAAACTTTTCTCCATTCTTTATTTTGATGTATTGCAATGATCTCCGCAAAGAATTTTCTCCAGCTGCGGTATCCCCTGCTGCCAGTTCTACCTGCGCCCTTGCGCTATAAATATCAGCCTGCTTTTCCCACAAGTCGCCGTCTTTAACCATAAATGTATCAATGATGGCACAGGCTTTATTAATGGAAGCATAGCTTTCTTTGATCAATCCTTTATTGATCTGCGCTGTTGCAAGGTAAGCATACAAAAGAGCGATGCGCTGAGGCGCAATACTATCTAATAAAAGAGTGTGAGTAGCTACAGTTACCACAGAATCATATTGCCCTGCTTCGTTCAATGCTATTAAAACATTGCTGACATTGCCGGCATAATTATCATTATCGTGGAGTTGCTGATAAATAGCAGCAGCCTGGCCATAGCAAAAAAAGCCACGCTTCATATCACCTAAAATATTGTATTGAATGCCAAGCCGTGCATTAGCAAGGGCCTGGCGTTTTAGATTGGGGCGACCAAACACCTTTGCTCCTTGCAAAAAACTTTCAAAATACCGAACAACGGTATCATTATATTCAAAACCAAAAAGGGTTCTTGCCTGCTTGAAAAAAACATCCTGTAAAAGGTCGATGAATATTGTATCCTCCTGTATTTTTTTTGCCTGCTTAATAATATTCTCATAGCATGCCGAAGCAAGTGCTGCATTGTGCCATATTATACCTGTATCGTGCCATGCTGCATTAAGCTGTATGTATGACTTAAAGCTATCGGGTTGTTCTAAAAGCAATGCTGCTTTTTTGTTGAATAAGGTTATTACTGCACCGGTATCTTTTGCGGCCCAGCTTGCTTTCATAGCGATATCGTTCTCTGCCAATGCTTTTATTGCATCATTTTGTTTTGTAACAGAAGATGTACAGGAAATAAATAACAGCAGGACAGTTATGATAAACAGGTAGCGGGTGTACATAAAAGGGCCTTAACTAATACAAGTTAAGGCCTTTTATACATGCAGGCAATATCAATTATCAGCAAGCCTGCAGTTTCTTTCTTCTTCTTTTTATGATAATGATAATTATAATTATTGCCAGGATGATAAGCCACCACCACCAGCAAAGGCCAAGGATTTTGTAACAAGGGTTCGGACAGTTATTGCAATCCTTACAATGTTCTTTATATACTGTAGTAGCCGTATTAGTTCTTACAGCATCTTCATATACACCGGGAGTTACAGGATGTACGCTCATAAAATCAATATTTGCATAAGCCTGCATGTTGTCTTTTACACGTGATGTAGCAGTAATAGAAAAAAATACATCTCCCATAGTACATGGATTAGTTGCGGGCTGCCATGCCGTTCTTCCCTGGAGGTAATCGCTATGATCGGGGCTGGTACTTTTAAATATTATTACCAAATCATCGGTCTGATTAGTCCTTGGATCCGCAGGTATAGTTTCCAGCCTGGAGACAGGATACTTATTACCGGCATAAAATGCACTTTCCAATTTAAAGGTTGACCAGTTCAATCCTTCAGGCAAATGTATCCTTAGTTTTACCTCGTTGGCAGGTCCATCTCCTGTATTTTGAAAATGAATATGATAACTTAAAGGAACATCACGCTTAGGCAGATCAATACAGGTTGGCAACTGTACCAGGTAATTAGGATCATGCGCCCGGGCAAACAGCATTTTACCGATACTATCGCTGGCTATCCTGTTATTGCTTTCATCCGTAATAACAGCATATACCGATCCCGATTCTCCGTAAGTAAGGTTGGCTTTTGGTACCATGCTGATAAAAACAGTATGTTCGAATTTTTTATCGCTGGCTGTTCCTATATTAAAACCAAGACGATCGGTAAATCCTTTTTGTCGTGTTATGTCATCCGAAAAAGAAGTTGCTGAAGTTTGAAAAATGCTTTCAGCATTATGTAGCCGCACAAAAGGCAGATCGGCAACGAGATTTTCATTACCGGCTAATGGTATGAATGTGGCATTATCATTATAAAAAAAGTAAAGTTTGTAATTTGGTGGTACAGGGTCATTTGATATAGTCTTATACGTTATTGCAAATACCATTGTATCTCCCGGAACAATACTTGTTGTATTTGATTGCACGTGAACTCCCACATCCTCCCTGATCGTTTGCGTAAACCCTCCAACCGTAGCAGCAATACGGTTAACATTCACCCTATTACTAACCAGTACCCTTGAAGGCATGGTCTTATCTACACCTCCTTTCCCGGTGTCGTAGAGGTTTGTAGCCAGTAAAAAAGGTGAATAGCGGGCATCGGATAAAACCCTGTGTTTTTCTGAAGGCGTTGTACTAAAGAATCCATCTCCAGGTTCAAGCCATATGGTTGTTCGTTTGCTGGTATCCTGTTTTGCCGGTAGTGGCGGATCTGTGGCATTTACCTGGCTTATTACACGATAGGGACTACCTGTAGTATTAACCCATACGGTATTATCAGGATCAACTGCAATGGTTTGTGCGGAAAGATCGATGGTAATGACCATCAACAGAAAGGTGATTAACTTTTTCATACTTGCTGATTTTAAATTGATTAAGTATATTTTTTAAAAACACCAACGGGGTTATCATTGGTGCATTTCTTATGACTATATCATTCTACCGGTAACATTGTTACCCTATTCCCGAAAAAAAATATAGTTTTATGAGTGTAAGCAACCTACATGACCCAGACCCCACATCCAGATCAGCAGTATATAGATGCTCTGTTGAGCAATGACAGTATTGTACTGGATGAAATGTACAAAAAATATTCTGGTAAGATAAAGAATATGATCGTGCAGAATAGCGGTACGCCTACAGACGCTGCCGACATTTTCCAGGAAGCATTGCTGGCTATTTACCAAAAAGCAAAGCAACATTCCTTTGTGCTTACCTGCCCGCTGGATGCCTATTTATATCTTATCTGCAAGAACCGGTGGATAAATGAATTAAAGAAAAGAAGCAACAGCAAGGTAACATTTACTGATACTGAAGGATATAACCTGGGAGAAGATACGTTTAACGATGCAGCCATTACCATGAACGGGCTGGAGCGTAAAAAACTGCTGGAGCAAAAGTTAAAAGAACTGGGAGAAGGATGCAGAAATGTGCTGCAGCTTTCCTGGAGCGGCAAAACAATGGAAGAAGTAGCACAGGCATTGAACAATACCTACGGCTATATACGAAAGAAGAAAAGCGAATGCATGGCAAAACTGATCGCATTGGTAAAACAATCTCCTCAATATACCCAACTGCAATGGTGACCTATGAATACAATTAATTACGAAACAATAGAACAATATCTTAACGGGGAGCTGGATGGCGAAGCTTTACAGGCTTTTGAACAACAGTTAACAACAGATGCTGCATTAGCAACAGAAGTTGCGTTGTACAGGAATATTCAACATGAATTGAAACAATCTCAACAATACCAGGATGAAGAAGATGCACTAACCGGCACGCTTACGGCATTAGGCAAACAGCATTTTCTGCCACCGCCTGTAAAAAAAGCAGGAGTACGGAGGCTTTGGTGGACAATTACTGCCGCAGCGGCGGTAATATTGTTCTTCATCATAAACCCGTTGTCTAAAAGTCACGTTACCAATGAGCAACTGTTTGCACAATACGCCGTGCCGGAAAACCTGCCTGCTGCTCAACGGGGTAATGCTGTTGATTCTCTCTCCATTAAAGCAGCACAATTATATAACAGCAAAGCATATGCTGAAGCATTGCCTTTACTGGACAGTATTGTACAACAGCAGCCGGGCCAGCCGCAACTTCAGTTGGCTATTGGTATCTGCCGGTTGTACACCGGCGATTATACTAACAGCATTAAAAACTTTGATGAATTATCTACCGGCCAGCATATTTATAAAAATGAAGCTATTTACTGGAAGGCGCTTGTTTATCTAAAACAAAATAAAAAAGAGGAGTGCATAGCAACACTGAAACTGATACCGGATCATGAAGCGGCGAAAAAATTATTGAAACAATTATAGCCAGGCACTATTTTACTTCCTGCATATCAACCAGCCTTTTATAAAAACCATTTTGTGCTATCAGGCTGTCGTGTGTTCCCCGCTCAACGATCTCTCCTTTTTGTAACACAACGATCTCATCTGCATGGCGGATAGTAGATAAGCGGTGGGCAATTACAATAGATGTTCTGTTGGTCATTAAATTATTGATAGCATCCTGAACCAGGCGCTCACTTTCGGTATCCAAAGAAGAAGTTGCTTCATCTAAAATAAGTATCGGCGGATTTTTTAGTACTGCTCTTGCAATGGTCATACGCTGCCTTTCGCCGCCACTAAGCTTGCTGCCCCTGTCGCCGATATTGGTAGCATAGCCTTCTTCTTTTTGTAAAATAAAATTATGCGCATTGGCCACTTTTGCCGCCTGCTCAATCTCTTCCTGTTTAGCATTATCCATACCCAAAGCAATATTATTGGCAATGGTATCATTAAATAAAATAGGTTCCTGTGTAACAATACTTATCAGGCTACGCAAAGAATGTAAAGAGTACTCTTTGATGTTGATGCCATCCACCAATATCTCTCCGCTTGTTGCATCATGAAATCTTGGTACAAGATCGGCCAGCGTAGATTTACCTGCACCGCTGCTGCCAACCAGCGCCACTGTCTTTCCTTTTTCTACTTTCAAATTTATATTCTTCAGTATCACTGCATCATCGTACATAAAACCAACATTCTTAAATTCAATGCTGCCTGTAAAATGGTCTATCTTTTTACCGTTGGGGTTATCGTCTACTGTTACCGGTGCGTTCAGTACTTCTTCTATCCTGTCGATAGCGCCGGAGCCTTTGCGCATATTACTGAAAGCGGTAGATATTGATTTGGCGGGATCGATAATGTTGTAGAACAACCCCATATAGGTAAGGAACAAAGCGCCCGTTAATCCCAATTCATTATTTAAAACCAACTGGCCGCCAAACCAAAGGATGCCTGCAAAAATAGCTACCCCCATCATTTCACTTGTGGGCGAGGCAAGGTCTCTTCTAAAACCGATCTGGTTCCTTGCTTCTACTAATTCTTTATTGGTAGTAAAAAATTTATTGCGCAATAAGCGCTCTACATTAAATGCTTTGATTACCCGCAAGCCTCCCAGCGTTTCTTCTATTATTGAAATGCTTTCCCCGCTTTTTTGTGCAACAACACCGGATTGCTTTTTTAAGGAACGGCTCAACCTGCCGATCACTATACCCATTACAGGTATGCACAACAGTATAAAAAAAGTAAGCTTGGGGCTTATAGAAAACAACACGAACAGGTTTATAATTATTGTCAACGGGTCTCTTACCCAGCCTTCTAATGTGCCTACTACCGATCCTTCAATTTCGCCTACATCGGTTGTAATGCGGCTCATAAGATCGCCTTTTCTTTTTTCGGTAAAAAAGCCGATGGGCAACTGTAATATCTTGTTGTATAATTCTACCCTGAAAAGATTTACTATCCCGTTCTTTACCGGCCCCATTGCACGATAAGACAAATACAAAAAGAGGTTCTTTAAAAAGATAAATATGATGATCAGTATGCAAACTATGCCCAGATCGTGCAGTTTATCGCCGGTATAGATGAGGTTGCTGAGATTTTCGTTTGCCCATTTTACAATGAAATTATTGGATGTTTTAGGCAAGCCGGATTGATCTACATTAAAGATCAGCTGCATGAACGGCAGCAGCATGCCTATTGAAACAATAGAGAATATTATCGAAAGAAAAATAGTTACAAAATACCAAACTATAGAAGATTTGTAGCGTGCCAGGTAGCTAAAAACCCTTGAATACTGCTTCATTTTTATTATTTCGTCGTAGAAACGGCAAAGTAACTAATTTTACAACGATTAAAACACAAACATTATGCTGGAAGGTAAAAGACAGAAGCAGGTGGCAGGTTTGTTGAATAAAGAACTGAGTGATATTTTTCAACGTTTAGGCATTAGTATGATGGATGGGGGAATGGTTTCCATATCCTCTGTTAAAATAACTCCCGACCTGTATGAAGCAAGGATATATCTTAGTTTTTTTAAGATAGAGGACAGCTTTGCCGCACTAAAAAAGATCGAGGAAAGAAGCTGGGAGATCAAGAAAGAGCTTACCGCCCGGGTACGCCACCAGTTGCGCAGCATGCCTACGCTTACTTTTTATATTGATGATACGCTGGATTATGTAGATAAGATGGAGCAATTATTTAAGGAGATCAAAAAAGACAAGTAGCCCATAGACGACGGACGACGGACCACAGACCACGGACGACAGAAAAGCTCCTTGCTCATAAAAGCTGTGCCATGGACTATGGACCATCGACCATGGACTACAGACCACAAACTATTGACCACCATGTACGGAACCTTTGCCTGGAGATATTTTAAAGCAAAAAAAAGCACCAATGCCATTAACATCATTGCGTGGGTAACGGTTAGTGTAATTGCTTTTGCCACCTGCTGCCAGGTACTTGTGCTCAGTGTTTTTAATGGTTTTGAAGACCTGGTAAAATCCCTTTATTCTTCTTTTTATACTGATATAAAGATCGCTCCTGCCAAAGGCAAAACCTTCCTGCTCAGCGCCGAACAGCTGAGCCTTATACAACAACAACCGTTTGTTGATCATGCTGCCAGGATAGCAGAGGAAAGAGCATTATTGCAAAATCCTGATGCGGATAATGCACAATCGGTAGTGTACTTAAAGGGTGTAGATGATAACTATGTAAATGTAACAGGTGTAGCCGAAAAAACCGTTAAGGGACAATTCAATACGGGTACAATAGATAAGCCGGGTATCATTGTCGGCTCGGGTATTCAGAATGCTGCTATTGTAAATATAGACCCGGATTTTGGCAAAGGTGATCTCACTGTTATCCTGCCTAAAAAAAATACAGGCAGCAATGACATTTTACAATCTTTAAGCGAGGGCAATGTAACGGCCACAGGTGTTTTTTCTATCCAGCAGGAATTTGATAACAAATATGCCATCACCAATATTGCTTTTGTAAAGCAGCAAATGAACCTGGGTGCAGATGAATACAGCGCCGTAGAAATAAAACTTAAGCAGGATACTGATCTGAAGGAAGCACAGGAAAAACTTAGCAAGCTTTTAGGAAATACCTACGATGTGCAAACCCGCTACCAGCAAAACACCAGTTTGTACAATACCATGAAGCTGGAAAAATGGGCGATCTATGCGGTACTTACCTTGATCCTTGTTATCGCCGCATTCAATATGATCAGTGCATTAACCATGCTGGTACTGGAAAAAAGAAAAGATATCAGTGTACTGTTAAGCATGGGTGCTACCAAAGGCAGTGTTCAAAAAATATTTTTAAGCGAGGGGTTACTGCTTGGCGGTATAGGCGCTGCAACAGGCATATTGCTGGCTACCATT
Organism: Bacteroidota bacterium; assembly: GCA_048497855.1. Classification (GTDB taxonomy): domain Bacteria; phylum Bacteroidota; class Bacteroidia; order Chitinophagales; family Chitinophagaceae; genus Ferruginibacter. The sequence goes on from JBEHZB010000001.1 coordinate 162,713, forward strand.
ATTTGCTTTATACAATTAAAGTTCCGGTTGATAAAACTGCAGGGCGGCTCATTTCTTATAGATTATTTTCCTGTTAAGCTGATCCCGGCCGATTTTTTATTGGTAGCCGCAACTGCTGCGTGTATTGCTTTTATTGCAGCCTGGCTGCCGGCACGCAAAGCGGCTAAACAGGCTTTTGAGCTACGCTAAAATAAAAGAGCACCCATTAAAAATGAGCGCCCCTTTAACTATTTATCTTCTTACAATAATTTAATAATCTCCGAGGGTTTCCGGCAATTGAGCCAGTGCTTTTTGCAATTGTTCATCATTGGGCGCTATGCCATGCCATTCGTGGCTGCCTTCCATAAAATCTACCCCTTTGCCCATTACCGTGCGCATTAAAATAACAACAGGTTTTCCTTTGCCGGTAAATGTTTTAGCGTTTTCCAAACCGGCTACTACTGCATCCATATCGTTGCCGTCCATTTCCAGCACCTGCCAGTTGAAGGCTTCAAATTTGGCCTTCAGGCTGTCGAGCCCCATTACTTTTTTGGTTGGGCCGTCAATTTGCTGGCCATTAAGGTCAACAGTAGCAATAAGATTATCTATCTTAAGATGGGCGGCCGACATGATCGCCTCCCAGTTTTGGCCCTCATCCAGCTCCCCGTCGCCATGCAAGGAGTAAACTATATTGGTATCCTTATTCAGTTTTTTAGCTATTGCGGCCCCTATCGCCACGCTCATACCCTGCCCCAGCGAACCGCTGGCCACACGTACACCCGGCAGGTGCTCGTGCGTAGTTGGGTGCCCCTGCAGCCGGCTGTTTATTTTACGAAAAGTATTTAATTCCTGTATAGGAAAATACCCACTCCTTGCCAGTACACTGTAGAAAACGGGAGATATATGCCCATTGCTCAGGAAAAAAATATCTTCGCCTATGCCATCCATATTGAAGGCGGGGTCGTGCTTCATTATTTTAAAATAAAGCGCTGTAAAATATTCCGTACAGCCCAAAGAGCCGCCCGGGTGGCCACTTTGAACGGCATGCACCATACGTACAATATCACGCCTTACCTGTGTAGCTGTTTCTTTTAAATCATGCATAGATCAAAATTTATTGCGGCAAAGTTAATTGGTATAATAATTGCCCGATTTATCGAGTTGTTTTTATGTTGCAAACGTAGTTTAAATACATCGATTGGGCAAAGTAAAATGATCGGCGATTACAGGGAGTTAATAATAAGTTTATAATTTTTACGTTATTTACAGGCCAATATCGGTGTAAATTCCACTGTCCGCAGTAAATCTCCCGATAAATTTTTCAACAGAAAAGCAACCATTTTCGATTAATTCGTGTCTTAAAGAAATATGCCGCAGGTTTTTATCCTCGGAACATATTTGATACTTTTGCTTATATAATAATTAAGAGCTGATTAAACTTACAGAATGGACAATATTTTACTTAGTGCGGCTTTGGCTTTCCTGATCACGTTTTTTGCTATACCGGTAATCATACAGGTAGCCAAAGACAAAAAATTATTTGATGAACCGGATGAACGCAAAGTTCATAAAACGGTTATCCCTACGTTGGGGGGGCTGGGCATATTTGCCGGTTTCATCATTGCGCTCTTAATGGGGGTTCCTAAAAATATGGCTTCGGATCTTCAGTATTTTGCCGCCGCTTCCACTGTAATATTTTTTCTTGGTATAAAAGATGACATACTGGTACTTTCAGCCAGCAAAAAATTTGTTGGCCAGCTTATCGCTGCGGGCATCATAATAAAGTTCGGAGATGTGCGGATAACCAATATGCACGGGCTTTTCGGGCTGAATGAGATACCGTATGTGGCCAGTGTAATACTTACTATTTTCACTGTTATAGTGATCACCAATTCGTTCAATCTTATTGACGGCGTAGATGGCCTTGCAGGCAGCCTTGGAATAGTGACCACTCTGGTATTCGGCACTTATTTTTATATGGCCGGCCCGGCTACTTTACCTTATGCAGTAATGTCTTTTGCACTTGCAGGCGGTATACTGGCCTTTTTGATCTATAATTTTTCGCCGGCTAAAATATTTATGGGGGATACCGGTTCGCTGCTGATCGGACTTATCAATGCTATATTGGTAGTTAAATTCATTAATGTTGCCAGCAACCCTGCATCCAGCCTGCCTATAGCGGCGGCACCAGCCATGGGTTTTGCCATACTGATGATTCCTTTGTTTGATACATTAAGGGTGTTTACGCTCCGCATTTTTGAGCGCCGCTCCCCATTCAGCCCCGACAGGAACCATGTGCACCATTTTTTACTTGATCTTGGCCTTAATCATCGCATGGTAACCTTTACTTGTGTTGGCGCCAATATCGGGTTTATCGCCCTTGCCTATTTCTTACGCAATATGGGCACTACCACCGTTATCGGTATATTGCTTTTATCAGCGTTTGCTTTTATCGGCACTATTTATTACAGCAGGCCGAAGATGAAGCCTTTTGTAAATAAAGAGTTTGCCGGTACAAAAGTGATCAAAACGCACAATATCATCAAGCTTACGCCTCCGGAGATCGTAGAAGCGGAGCAGGCTGTTTAATTTCCTTTCTTTATAGCTCATTTTGAGCCCTTTATGATGTTTTAGAAGCTAAAACAAGCATTGCTGTTAATATTTCCTGCCGTTATTTAAATAACGGTTCTTTTTTATAGCTTTGCAGCCATTCAATACAATTCTATATGTCTGACGAATTAAATAAGATCCTTGGTGATTCGGAAACAGCCATGCAAAAGGCTATCAATCACCTGGAAACAGAACTGGCTAAGATAAGAGCAGGCAAGGCCAATCCCGCCATGCTGGATGGTATCATGGCAGAATATTATGGAAATCCTACAGCCATTAACCAGGTAGCTAATATATCCGTTCTGGATGCCCGTACCATTACGGTTCAGCCCTGGGAAAAAAGCATGCTGCAGCCTATTGAAAGGGCCATCATTGCTGCAAACATAGGCATCAACCCACAAAACGACGGCAACACTATCCGTTTATTTTTACCCCCGTTAACAGAAGAAAGAAGAAAAGAACTGGTAAAACGCTGTAATGGTGAGGGTGAACATGCAAAGGTTGCAGTACGTAATATCAGGAGGGATGCCATTGAAAGTGTAAAAAAATTACAGAAAGATGGTTTAAGCGAGGATGCAGGTAAAGACGCAGAGCTGGATATACAAGGCGTTACCGATAAACATGTTGCACTTATAGAAAAGCACCTGGCAGCCAAAGAAAAAGAGATCATGGCCGTATAGCCATATCCCGGGTTTGAGATTTTGTCATCATTGTGGTTGTATTGAACTTAAGTTTTGATCTCAAATTAAATCAGTATGAATTCTCCCCGTGAGTATTGGTTCATCATTTGTTCTATCCCGTTTTATGCAATACTGATCGGTATTGAGATCATTTTGAGCAACTGGCAGCACCGTAAATTCTATTCGGTAAAAGAAACACTTCAAAATGTTTACCTCACCCTTGTAAATGCAGGACTGGATGCTTTGCTGCGTTGGGCATTTTATGTAAGCGTACTTACCTGGAGCTTTCAGCATCATTTTTTCAGGGTGGAAAATGTATGGTTTTACTGGTTTTCATTATTTATTTTAGAAGACCTCGCTTTTTATGTAGAACACCGCATAGATCATTATTGCCGCATCTTTTGGGCGGTACATGTTACCCACCATTCATCAGAAGAATTTAATTTAACTACGGGTTTCCGTTCTTCTGTATTGCAGCCTGTTTACCGCTTTGTTTATTTTATACCTATTGCCTTGCTGGGTTTCGATCCGCTGGATATCGTGTTCATGTATTCTATTACCCAAACCTATGGCATATTGGTGCATACACAGTATATCAATAAGATGCCCCGCTGGTTTGAAGCCGTTTTTGTGAGCCCCAGTCATCACCGTGTACATCATGCCAGCAATGTGCTTTATTTAGATAAGAATATGGGCATGTGCCTTATCATCTGGGATAAGCTGTTTGGCAGTTTCCAGGAAGAAATAAAAGAAGAGCCGGTAAAATACGGTCTTACAAAACCTGTAGAAAATGGCAATCATCCATTTAAGATCATCTTTCACGAATGGCAGCATATCGGTCATGATCTTAAGAAGAAAGTATCTTTCAAAACCAAATTAAAATACCTGTTCATGCCACCCGGCTGGAGCCACGATGGAAGTACAGAAACCGCAAAAGAAATGCGGAAGAGACTTAAGAAATATCCCGGCCATAATTAATAGCCGGGATATCCACAGGAAAAGTTTTATTCTTTAATTAACTGCTCCTTCTCAATCTTCTTTCCTTCTTTATCCTTTATACTTATTATATAACCTCCTGCACTTAAAGCAGCCAAATTGAGTTGATAATTTGTTATACCATTCTGTATAGTTACTTTCTTATTAATAATTACCTTACCGGCAATATCAGTTACCTCAATTTGAATAGAAGTATTTTTTTCTGCAAAAAATTGAATATTAAAAACATCATGCAAAGGATTGGGATACATTTTTGTAACAGCAATACTTTTTTTCTCTGTTTGCAGTCTTACAATATTCGAATACTTAAATGTACCATCAATATTTATCATCTTTAAACGGTAATAATTATCACCGGGGTACAGGTCTTTATCAATTAATTGATAATCATTCTGAACAGCAGCCTGGTTCTTTGCTGAAACTTCATTAAGATAATTAAAATTAACGCCATCGATTCCTTTTTCAATCTCATACTTTTTTACATCGTATTCTATAGTACTCCAATTTAAATAGGCCTGTTTATTTACCAGGTTGCCTTTAAAAGAAAGCAACGTTATTGGTAACGGGCACGAACCTGATAAAGTGAAATCAACAGTAACAGCCTGGCCATCGGGGTTAGTAATAGTGAGCGTGTATGTGCCTGACGCCTTTCCTCTCGTATCCATGATGCAGGTTAATTGTGTTGGACTAACAAATGTTACTCCTGTAACCGGAATACCACCAGAACTGGATATTGTCAACCTGTTAAATCCCGGACCTCCTGCATCTGCTCCAGGATCAAAAAATTCTGAATTATTTACTGATGTGCCATTGATCGTTACTGCAACCGCAGCACCACAACCGGGTACTGCAGCCAAACTTGGTGTTGCAGGGGGTGGCGCCTTTATTTGAATTGCTCTTACCCCATAAGAATTTGATGTATTACAATATTCATGAAAAGCCCACATGGTCATATTATCCAAAGGATCAACTCCAACCTGGCTATAATCCCCCCAGCGATCAACGAAGGTACCGCTAACGGGATTGTATGCACTAGATGAAGCTGTTGCCTGAACAGTATCTACCAATGTTCCAAGCGGCGTAGTGCGATATCTTTCTGCTATATTAATATCAATTCTGGCATTAGCAGCCGCTGTAGAAGAGATCATTACAGCGTGACCTTGACCGCTCATTGCTATTGATGGTACCCAGAACCCCCTTTGGTTTGTAGCCGCATTGTTAAATAATGTTCCTGCCTGGTTCAATACCGGAGTTGTAGCAAGGTTCTTTATTTCGATCCAGCGTGAAGCATTTCTATCGTTTGTAGCATTAGCACTTAATCCTGCAGAGTTTACTCCTATTGTTTCTGCTATCCACAATGTAGCTGCATTGGTTATTTTATTTTTTGATACCATAGCAGCATAGTATCTTCCACCAACCGCGTCTAATGTTCCGCTGCTCCCTTGTGCCGGCTGGCCTATTGCATCTTGATTTGCGGGTATAGTGACATTAATATCTGCTGACAGAACAGGAGTTGTTCCGGAATAGGTTATACGTTTCATTACTAACCTATTATAAACTGTAATTGATTCTCCGGCAAAATATCCTTCGGTACTGGAAGGATCATCATTGTTTACGCCTTGTGGTGTAATGATATCTTTACCTGCCGTACCATTGCCTGCAGCGCTAAACGGAGTTATTGTCAAACTACCGGCAATCATATCCGCTTTGTTTACTACATACAAAGATGAGTGAGAATAAGCACCAGCACCCGTAAAAATATTAGCCCCCAAGTAAAGTGAATTCTTATCTACTCCCAGCGTGGGGTAATCCAGGAATTTACCAATATCTGCATTCCCGGCAGGAAAAGAACTAAGTTGCACCCTGAAAAAAGTAAAACTTGCTGTACCGGTTATAGTAGCACCGCTACTTACTGCAAATAGTAAATAGTTATTAGTGGTCTCATTAGTGCTTTGAGCAACAATGAACCATCTGCTTGTAAGCCTGTCGAATCTGATATGTGGATCTGTTGTATTTACACCTGCAAAAGCTGTTCTAAAAAAATTATTTGTAGATATATCCATTACCGGGCCAGACAATAATGTTGTTGACGTTCCATTAGGTGTTGTAACTGCCGCTGCTATTACACTTGGTTTAGCATAAACTCTAAACCTGAAATTTTGGGAAATGAATATTTGTGTTGTGCCAACATCGCCATTATTATCAGGAGGCCAACCACCGGAATGGGTACTAAAATCTGTTGCCATAAAATTTGACCAGATTGTAGGAGCTGGAGCACCGGAAGCAATAAAGTTTGCAGTATTATCTATTGGCCATCGGTTTATATTCCATTCAGGAAGTAATGAATCGCTTTGTTTTTTGGGTAATTCCAATTCTTCATCTGCAAACACTGGCGGCTTAAGATCTTCTGCTGCATTTTTTCTTCCATACTCTTTTATTTGATCAATTGTTTTAGTAATACCAGGACCCAGGTGCAATGGCTTACCAATTTCCTGTGCGGATAAATTGCCAGTAAAAGCAAGCAGAAAAATTAGCAGGCCTTTAAGTTTTGCTGTTCTCATGTTAAAGGAGAGTTTTTTATTTCTCGTATGTTATTTTATTAGGAATTGACAAATTACTCTATTCCATATAAAAACACAATAATAACTTCTCCTTATATGTTAATAAGTAAGGCCCATTTTTTAGAATGGGCCTTACTTATCAAATTTTTATTTTAATTACCTATTACCTCTAAACCCAGGTCTAATCCGGCCGCCGGATTGATTTTGCCTGTTCTTTTTCATCATATCCAACAGTTTTTGTTTGAATTCATTTTCCAGACTGTAAAACTTATCGCATTTTTGAGTTCCGAGGATCCTGGTAAAATTATCCTGGTAGCGTTTTTTGATATTCAGTTTTGCCTGTTCTCTCTCTAAAGGCGGAAGGTCTTTTTTTACAGCCTTCATTTCATTCATGTACTGTGTATGCACAGGCCAGAATTTTTGCGCCTCATCGGGAGTAAGCTGAAGCTTTTCTGTAATAAAAGCAATGTATAATGCCTGTATCTTTTCCTGGCGCTTTGCACCATCTTCCGGCAGCTCATCCTGTGCCTTAGCTATAGCAAAACTTCCTATAAAAACGGTTAATATGAGTAGAATCTTTTTCATAATGCTTAGTTATTAAGGTCGCTTACGGTAATACCATCAAGGAAATTATCCAATGTCTTTTCATCTAAAAGGTAATCATCCTGGCTTGGCAGTTCCTTTTCATCAATATTATTGGTTACTGCAGCAACATCAAGGCTTTCGCCATTTTCTTTTAAATAATTAATGATATCTGCATCGGTTACCTTAGCCATTTCCTGGTCAAAGGTCTTTTGTTTAACAATATCCAGGCCCTTCACTGTTGCAGCATCCAGCTTTGCATATTGAGCAGGGGCCGTAATTGAAGTATTGGTAAATTTAAACACACCAAAACTTATTACACCGGTAAACACTGCCGCTGCTGCATATTTAAAGAAAGTAGTACGACGTTTCGATATCGAAATAACCTTTGCCTGTTGTGGCTGTACTTTACTTTTTATTTCACCTGCTAATGTTTCAAAATAGCCTTGCGGTACCTCAAAAACATTTTTATTCTGGATACCATACAACACAGGTGATAATATCTTTAATTCATCTGTAACAGTTGCGTTATTTATCCTGTTCAACGTAACGGCAGGCAGGTTGTTGAAATAATTATAAGGTACCTCAAAAACATTTTCGCCCTGTATGCTGTACAGCATCGGCGATAATGCCCTCAATTCGCCGGCAGCTGTTTCTTCTTTTGCCTGCATCTTTATTTTATGAAGAATAGAATCTGCAAGCGTATCAAAATATCCTTCTGGAACCTCTTCTTTTTTTGCAGTATTTGCCTGGAAGCTGCCCGGAAACTGCTCATTCAGCGAAGCTAAAATATCACCGCTCAGCACATCAAAATAGCCGAACGGAACGGTAAATACATTTACCTTTTCTATTCCAGCTACTACCGGGCTTAGCTCCTTCAATTCATTTAATATGTCGATATTATTTTGCATTCCGTAATTCAGACACCTTCAGGGCTCAAAAGTTTAATGATTCAATATAAAATCTTCTATTTTTTTTACTGCGTGATGATAGCTTGCCTTTAATGCACCCTCGCTGGTTTCCAATACCCGGCTCATTTCTTCGTAAGGCATTTCATCGTAATAGCGCAAATTGAACACAACCCGCTGTTTTTCAGGCAATTGCTGAATGGCTACCTGTAATTTCCACTCCAGTTTATTGGCATCAAAGTTCTTATCCGCCTTTAATTTATTGCTCAGGCCGCTTTCCACATCGCTGAGCGATACAGATGACCTTTTTTTCTGCTGTTCCAAAAAGGTAAGGCTTTCATTAGTGGCGATGCGGTAAAGCCAGGTGTACAGCTGGCTGTCTTCCCTGAAATTATCCAGCCCGTTCCATACTTTAATGAACATATTCTGCAGCACATCATTGGCATCCTCATGTTCTACTACCATCCGGCGTACATGCCAGTACAATTTTTCCTGGTATTTTTTAATGATCCGGGTATAGCCTGCCTCTTTGGTAGAGGGCTCTTTGAACTGGGCCAATAATTCTTTATCGTCTAAATGTTCCGCCATATATAGTTAGATAAGCCGTAAAAATAAAAAAACCAATCGGAAGATTGGTGTTTATATTAAAAGTTTAACTATTAGCCACAGATTGGAAGGATTGTTTCCACAAAAATGATCAGCATAGGATAAATCAGTGTGGCTATCAAAATCAGTTTTTCCGTATCATCGCTTTTTCGGCAGCAACAACAATATTATCGGTATCCAACCCATATTTTTTAAGCAGGTCGGTTGGCTTGCCGCTTTCTCCGAAAGTATCGTTGGTACCCACATATTCTATCGGAACAGGGCAATGCTTCGCTGCTACCTGTGCAATGGCATCACCTAACCCGCCGATGATATTATGTTCTTCGGCAGTAACGGCGCAGCCCGTTTTTTGAATAGAAGCGATCACGGCTTCTACATCAAGCGGTTTGATAGTATGGATATTTATTACTTCTACACCAATACCTTTTTCCTGCAATATTTTACCGGCTTCAATGGCTTTCCAAACCATGTGGCCGCAGGCAAAAATGCTGATGTCCTTGCCTTCTGAAAAACGCTGTGCCTTACCAATCACAAAATCTTCTTCTTTGGTAAAAATGGGCCATACCGGGCGCCCGAAACGCAGGTACACCGGGCCTTCATGATCGGCAATAGCCTGTGTAGCAGCTTTTGTCTGGTTATAATCTGCCGGAACGATCACGGTCATCCCAGGCAGCATTTTCATCATGCCGATATCTTCCAGTATCTGGTGGGTAGCACCATCTTCACCCAGGGTGAGGCCCGCATGGCTGGCGCATATCTTTACATTTTTACCGCTGTAGGCAATGCTTTGACGTATCTGGTCGTACACACGACCGGTAGAAAAGTTAGCAAATGTGGTGGTAAAAGGGATCTTTCCACCAATAGTAAGCCCCGCAGCAATGCCCATCATATTGGCCTCTGCAATACCACATTGAATAAAACGCTCCGGAAATTCTTTGATGAAACCGTTCAGCTTTAATGATCCGGCAAGATCTGCCGTAAGCGCTACGATATTGGGATTTTTGCGTGCTGCTTCCAGTATCCCATCTCCAAAACCGCTTCTTGTATCCTTATTTCCTGTTACCTGAATTTCGTTTAGCATAATTTTCTTTTATTGGGCTGCAAGATACTTGTTGCGTATTAATTTAACTCACTGTTTTTTCCACCAAACAGGTTTTGCTCTTCTTTTAATTTAAGCTCCCATTTCCAGGCAGTTGCCATCATATCTTCCAGGCTGTATCTTATTTGCCAGTCCAGTTCTTTCTTTGCTTTTTCATTATTGGCGTAAATGGCTACCACATCTCCGGGTCGGCGAGGACCAAGCTGGTAGTTCAGGTTAACACCGCTCACTTTTTCAAATGTTTTTATTACTTCCAGCACGGTAAAACCATCGCCTGTTCCTAAATTGAATACTTCACAGTTGCTGCTGTTCTTTTCGTTTACCAGGTAATACAATGCCAGGGTATGCGCATGCGCTATATCGCTAACATGGATATAATCCCGTACGCAGCTGCCGTCTTTAGTAGGGTAATCGGTGCCATGCACCTGCATTACCGGCAGTTTGCCGATAGCGGTTTGAGTAATAGCGGGTACAAGATTAGCAGGTTTGCCGATCGGCATTTCACCAATATTTATAGAAGGATGTGCACCTACAGGATTAAAATAACGCAGCAGTACCGCTTTAAGATTTGTGCTTTTCACGGTTTCTTCTACGATCTGTTCGCCCATTTGCTTGGTAGCGCCATAAGGGGACTCAGCAGGCTTTTGCGGCGTTGTTTCTGTTACCGGGATATTATCGGGGTTACCGTATACTGTACACGAAGAAGAGAAAACAAAATACGGCACATTAAATTCTTCGGCACATTTTAAAATATTGATAAGGGAATTCAGGTTATTCTCAAAATAAAGCAATGGTCTTTCTACCGATTCGCCTACTGACTTATATGCTGCAAAATGTATGATACCTTTTATATCAGGATTTTCCTGGAAAACAGCATAGGTATCGTCATAGATACAAAGGTCAACCTTATAGTTCTTTATCTTTTTTCCTGTGATCAGTTCTATACCTTTAAATATCCCTTCTTTGCTCCGTGAATTATTATCAGCGCTTATTACCTCAAAGCCATTCTCTACAAGATCTGCAATGGTATGTGCGCCAATATAGCCGCAGCCCCCCGTAACTAATATTTTATTCATGATGCAAAGAAAACAAAAAATCACTCAACAAGGTGAGTGATCTTTTTAAAAAATATGACGTGCAATTATTATTTAAGGAAGAAATGAAGCATTTCATATATCCCCATTGCCATTAATGCGCTGATGGGAATAGTGATGATCCATGCCCAGATAAGATTTACGGTAACGCCCCAACGTACGGCGCTCAAGCGCTTGGTAGCGCCCACGCCAATGATGGAACCAGTGATGGTATGCGTAGTGCTCACCGGTGCGCCAAGATTTGCTGCTGTAAATAAAGTAATTGCCCCGGCAGTTTCGGCACACACACCTTCCAGCGGTGTTACTTTGGTGATCTTCGTTCCCATCGTTTTAATGATCTTCCATCCCCCGCTCATAGTGCCCAGCGAAATGGCCGAATAACATACAATAGGTACCCAGTTGGGCATTTCTTCAAAGCTATGGATATTGCCCCCTGCTACTAATGCAGCTGTAATGATACCCATTACTTTTTGAGAATCAGAACCACCATGGCCAATACTGAATGCCGCAGAAGAAACCAGCTGCAGCTTTTTATACATGTTGGCAGTGTGATAAGCATTCTCGCCCTTAGACTTATTATAAAGATAGGAAGCGATGAATATAACACCCAGGCCCAACAGCATATAGCGTTCTATTTCACCTTTCTTTCCATGAAAGGGTACAAACAAAACACAGGCCGCCACTACAACAGTGATGATGGATATCTTGACCCAGAAATTTTTTTGTACCGTGACCAGTGTAATAAATATAGCGATGACCATACCGATAAGTGGCGCCAGCACAATAAAGATCAGCGTTTTGTAGATCATAGATGAATCGATGCTGCCAAAGCCCGCATGTGCGATGGCCGCACCTGCAAAACCACCGATAAGGGTATGCGAAGAGGATGAAGGGATACCATACCACCAGGTTAATAAGTTCCAGATGATAGAAGCGATGATGCCCGAAAGTATCACCACCAGTGTAATGCTTTCCTGGTGAACCGTTTTAGCAACGGTATTGGCAATAGTATGTTCGGTAAAAATAAAGAAGGCTACAAAATTGAAGAATGCTGCCCAGATAACGGCCTGCAGCGGCGTAAGCACTTTGGTAGAAACAATGGTAGCTATTGAATTGGCGGCATCATGAAACCCGTTGATGTAATCAAAGGCAATAGCAAGTAGTATAATAACAATTAGTATGGTTGACATAAATTAATTTAATGTGCAAATGTGCGCATGTGCACATTGGTTAAGCATATTTAACAATGATACTTTCAATTACATTGGCCGCATCTTCACATTTATCGGTCACAATTTCCATCACCTGGTATATCTCTCTTTTCTTGATCACTTCTTTAGCATCCGGTTCTTCGGCAAACAATTTTTCAATGCTCATATCAAAGATATCATCGCCCTGGTTCTCTATGCTGTTAATCGCAACCAGTGCATCTGTTATCTGGCGCATGTTCTTCATATTGCGCAATTCGGTAACTGCTTTGTGTACGGCCACGCAACCCAATGCAATGATATCGGCCATCTTCTGGATACCGGTATCATTAGGGTTTACATGATAGAAATTTATTTTTTTTGCAGAAGCGTAAATATAATCCGCAATATCATCGAGCGCCGAAGCCAGGTAATGGATATCCTCCCTGTCGAATGGCGTGATAAAATTTTTGCCCAGTTCCGTAAAAATGCGGTGCGTATGGTCGTCATTGATATGCTCCATATCTTCCATTTCCTTGATAAGCTTTGCCCTTTCATCAAAATCAGGCTCTTTAACTACTTCTTTTAATTTTTCGCCCATCCTTACCAGTTCTTCTGCCACATTTTCAAACAGTTGAAAGAATATTCTGTCCTTGGGTAAAAAGATCTTAAGAATTGAATTGAATCCCATGTTGTTTAATTTTTGGGCAAAAATAGAATTCTGGCTACGCTGTCAGCCATCTTTGTAATTGGTAATGATTTCTTAACATAGAGGTAATATTAAATTGTTATTTCTTTGCGCAAAATTTGCTTCTTGCTTAAGAAACTTGCTTTTATAGTACTGTTTACGATGGTATCGTATACAGTAAAAGCCCAGTTTTTGATGGATATGGTAGATACCACCAAAGATATGGGCAAGGGAATGTTATCTATCTATAAAAAATTCGACCGTATAAAATTCAGTGGCTACATACAGCCACAGTTCCAGGTAGCGCAGGAAAAAGGAATTAAAAGTTACAGCGGCGGCGATTTTCTTCCCAATGTAAATAACCGTTTTATGCTGCGCCGCGGCAGGTTCCGTGTAGATTATATCCACTTCTCCGAAGGCAAGGGCCCATCGGTGCAATTTGTTTTCCAATTCGACGGATCAGAAAAAGGTTTTTTCACCCGTGACTTTTGGGGAAGGGTGATGGAAAATAAATACCAGCTGTTCTCTTTTACCGCAGGCATATTTGCACGCCCGTTCAGCTACGAATTGAATCTCGGCTCCGGCGACAGGGAGAGCCCCGAACGGGGAAGGATGAGCCAGATACTAACCAAGGTAGAGCGTGACCTGGGTGCAATGGTTTCTTTTGAGCCAAGAAAAAAAGATCATAAGCTGCGCTACCTAAAAATTGATGCCGGTGTTTTTAATGGACCCGGATTAAATGCTACCGCAGATTTCGACAGTCATAAAGATTTCATCAGCCGCATTGCTTTAAAGCCTTACCCGCTTGCAAAGAATATTACCTTCAGCGCTGCCGCATCTTATTTCAACGGCGGCATGCTGCAAAACACTAAATATATCTACAGAACAAAAACTGTTGCCGGTAATAAATTATTCGTTGTTGATTCTTCGGCTTCCAATATTGGAAAAATTGCTCCAAGAAAATATTATGGAGCTGATGCACAGGTTAAGTTCAAACATAAGTATGGCGCAACCGAATTAAGGGCAGAATTTGTTATGGGCACACAAACCGCTACAGAAGCCAGTTCAGAAACGCCTGCTGCATTATTGACCGGCACCGATGGGCATTATATCCGCAAGTTCAACGGTGCTTATTTTTATTTTTTACAGCATATCGGCAATCCGCATCACCAGCTCGGTATAAAATACGATTGGTACGATGCCAATACCGATGTAAAAGGAAACGACATTGGCAAGCCCGGCACCAACATCAATGCCACTAACCTGAAATATACCACGCTTGGTTTCGGCTATATTTACTACATCAATGAAAATGTAAAGCTGGTACTTTGGTACGACAGGGTGATGAATGAGAAAACCCAACTGGCCGGTTTTACCAAAGATGTAAAAGATGATGTATTTACCTGCAGGCTACAGTTCCGGTTTTAAAGGCATATAACAGGTAACATTTATGTAACATTTGCGTAACATTTACCTAACTTTTCATTGACCTTTCGGTAACATTCAAAGATTCCCTTTGCAGTAAATTTTACTGCATGAGATCATTATTATTATTCCTCGCCTTATTCATTTTTTCTGCAACAGCTTTCGCACAAAAAGGAAAGATCGAAGGAAAGATCACCGACGCCAAGACCGGCCAGCCTTTGACCGGGGTTTCCGTTTTAATAAAAAATTCCAACAAAGGTGTTGCTACCGATGTTGATGGAAGATATATCATTAATGCCGAGCCAGGCAAAAAAATAACATTGGTATTTTCTTATAATGGTGTGGTTAAGGAAGTAGAAGATATTGAAGTAATGGATGGCAAGGTTACCACACAGGATGTATCGCTGGAAGTAAAAGCAAAAACAGGAGAAACAGTTGTAGTACGTTCTACGTCAAGCGCAAGAAAAGAAACTGCTGCCGCATTAATTACTTTCCAGAAAAATACGAATACTGTTGCTTCAGTAATATCATCAGAAGCTATCCGCCGCTCCCCGGATAAAAATACCGGTGAAGTATTGAAACGTACGCCGGGCGCCAGTATCCAGGAAGGAAGGTTTATTGTGATAAGAGGTTTGGCTGACCGTTACAACCAGGCCATGCTGAATGGCATCTTATTAACGAGTACCGAGCCTGACAGGAAGACCTTCTCTTTCGACCTGATACCTGCCCCAATGATCGATAACCTTATCATCAACAAAGCATTTGTACCGGAATACCCGGGCGAATGGGCAGGTGGTTTGATACAGGTAAATACAAAAGATATCCCTGCAAAGAATTTTTTCAATATTCAGCTGGGTACCGGTTTCAATTCTCAAACTGTTGGTAATAAATTTTATAAAGACCAGTCCAGCAAAACAGATTGGTTAGGCTTTGATGATGGCACAAGAGCATTACCTGATGCATACACGAGGAAAGCAGAATTCGATAATTTATCAAATGCAGAAAAAACTGCTATCGGTAAACAAATGCGCAACGCATGGAGCCCGATAGAAAGCAATGTATCTCCTAATATCTCTTTCCAGGCAAATGGTGGATTTACAACCAAACTGTTTGGTAAAAAAATAGGCGGCATATTCGGTATCAACTATAATAAATCCAACAAATACCTGAAACTGCTGAACAGGTCAAATGCAATTGATGAGGTTACACATGATGTTGATATCATTTCAAACTTTGATGATGATAAATATGTACAGGAAGTTTCCGCAGGCGCTTTGGCCAGCTTAAGCCTTCAGCTGAACCCACGCAATAAAGTTTCTTTAAAGTCTATCATCAACGTTAACTCCAATAGCTCTGCTACACAACGTGATGGCGCCGATTTTTCAAGAGGTGATCAATTAACAGGTTCTGAATTCACGTTTAAAGAAAATACATTCTTTACTGTACAGGCTGCCGGTGAGCATAGCATCGCCAAGCCGCTTAAATTTAAATGGTATGGCTCTTTCAATATACTGGATGGCTATATCCCTGACCAGCGCCGCATTTTGTATTCAAGAGATCTGGCTACTCAAAATCCATATTCATTAGTTATATCCAACTCGCTTTCGCAACAAAGTGGCAGCCGTGTTTATCAAAGCTTAAGCGATTATATTTATACTGCCGGTGGCGATCTGAATTATAATTTCAACTGGCTGGGGCAAAACCAGGCAATTAAAGGTGGCTATATGCTGCAGATAAAAGACCGCCTTTTTGATGCACAGCTTTTTGCAAACTATCTTCCTGTAGATAACCCATCATTACGTTTGTTGCCTGCCGACCAGGTATTTGCTCCTGAAAATTTTGGCAATGGTTCCGATAACAAATTTGCATTCGATGCTATCAAAGGAAATACGTTCCGTTATTTAGCTAATACTATTTTAAATGCAGGCTTCTTACAATTAGATAACCAGTTTACAAAGAACCTAAGAGTAGTTTGGGGATTAAGGATTGAGAATTACGATCAGTTAGTGGGCAGCGTTAAAAAATGGGACCCTCGCCATACCTACTCTAAAGTAACCGATTTCCTTCCCGGTTTAAATGCTACTTATAAACTTAATGATAAAACCAATTTACGTTTATCAGGTTCACAAACAGTTATTCGCCCTGAGTTACGTGAATTATCTTTCTTAAATCTTTACGACTTTGAATTGAACGCTTCTGTTCAGGGTAATCCATCTTTAAAACGTACTAAAGTTACCAATGCCGATTTCCGTTACGAATTATATCCAAGAGCAGGCGAAGTAGTAACAGTAGGTATCTTTTACAAAAACTTCGATAACGCGATAGAACAATATTTCAACGGCCAGGGCGGCGGTGCAAGCACCTTCACTTTCCTGAATGCTAAAAAAGCAGAATCGTATGGTGCTGAAATCGAGTTCCGCAAAAAACTGGATTTCTCTAACAGCTTAAGGAATTTCACCTTCCAGGCAAATGCTGCATACATACACAGCCGTGTAAAAGATGCCACCTTACAATTAGACAGGCCGTTACAAGGTCAATCACCTTACATTTTAAACCTGGGTTTATTATACGATTGGGAAAAAGCCGGTTTCAATGCAACACTGTTGTTTAACCAGATCGGCGAAAGGATCTACCTGGTGCAGGATGCATCAACTGCAGCGCCGGATATTTACGAAGCGCCAAGGCCACAGCTTGATCTTCAGTTAGCAAAGAAAATATTGAAGAATAAGGCAGAAGTGAAACTGAATATCGCCGATATCATCAATAAAACACAATACTTCTATCAAAATGCCAATGATAAAAGGACCTTCCAGAAAAATGTGGATGCGTACCGCTTCACAAGAAAGAACGGAACCACTTTTGGCTTAACAGTTAATTATTCATTATAAAATAAATTCTTTAAAAAATAAAAACAACGAAATGAAAAAGTACATTTTATACCTGGTAGCCTTAACGGGTTTGGCAATTACAAGTTGCCGCAAAATTGAAACCGACGGCGAAAAAGAAATCGTTATTGTTAACGGCGGTGGTGGTGGCACCACCACAGGGCAAACCATTACACTTACAGGCCGTATCAATGCAGATACCACTTTACGTAAAATAAATACCTACATCCTGAAAGGGCCGGTTTACTTAGTAGGTAACCACACTATGACCATCGAGCCGGGCACTGTTATCAAAGGCGCTTTCAGTGGTGCTGATGTGGCATTCCTTGTGATCACTCGTGGTTCCAAGATCAACGCAATAGGTACACCAACCGAACCTATCGTTTTCACATCCTCCTCTCCTAACCCGCAATCCGGCGACTGGGCAGGACTTGTTATCTGTGGCAAAGCAGGATATAATTTAAGCTATAACGGCATCAATGGTCTTTACCAGGTAGAAGGCGGTATCGATAATGCAAATGGTGATGGCCTTGCAGGTTCAGGCGATGCAGTGGCTCCTACCCCGGTAGATAATGACAATTCCGGTACATTAAGTTATGTTCGTATTGAGTATGCCGGTTATGCATTTCAACCGGATAAAGAAGTTAACGCACTTACTTTAGCAGCTGTTGGCAGCGGTACTACTATCGACCATATACAGGTTACTTACGCAAAAGATGATGCTTACGAATGGTTTGGCGGAAGCGTAAACTGCAAATACCTTATTGCTTACAAAACACAGGATGATGATTTTGATACCGATAACGGCTTCAGTGGTAAGGTACAGTTTGGCTTGATCATGCGTGATTCCCTGATCGCAGACATTTCAAAATCAGAAGCATTTGAAAGCGATAACAATGCAACCGGTACTACTTCTACACCAAAAACAAAAGCTATCTTCAGTAATGTTACAGCAATCGGCCCTCGTGCTACACTAACCAATGTTGGTAACAGCCTGTTCCTTGGCGCTGTACAGATCAGGAGAAACTCTGCCATATCGATCTTCAACTCTATCATCATGGGATGGCCACAGGCGCTTTATATCGATGCTACTTTAGGTTCTTCTACAGCATTGAATATTGAAGACAGCAGCTTACGTATCCGTAACGTAACTTTTGCAGGTAATAATGTTAACTACAATTTTGCAGGAACAGCAGGCGCTACTATCACTAATACAGCAACATTAACAACATGGGTTTCAAATCCATTTTACAATAATGATGTGTTAACCAATACATCAGATGCAAAACTGATACAGCCATTTAATTATGCTGCACCAGACCCAACTCCTTTTGGTGGTGCCAACGGCAACCAGAAAATTCTTTCTGCTGCTGATTTTACCGATGCTAAATTCAACGGCGATACTTTCTTCGATAAAACGGCTACTTTCCGTGGTGCCATCGCTCCGGCAGGTCCTTTGGCCAGCTGGTGGAAAGGTTGGACTAAATTCTAATTAACTCTTTTATATTTAAAAAGCATCCCTTTAAAACAGGGATGCTTTTTTTTAAACTTAACTTAGTGCTTTATTATATTTTATGAAACAGTTTTTCCTGCTTACTGCAACTATTCTTTTTATTATCAGGTGCACCAACAGCCATGTAAAAACCCCCGATATGGCCTGGCTCGATTCTGTGATCAAACACAGTGATAGTTCTTATACCAAACCTTATTTCCGTACCGATTTTGTTACAGCCACTTACTACATCAATAAAAAAGATTCTACGGTTTGCCAGGTAATGAAAGATTCGGCACAAACCATCCGGCAGATCATTTTAATGAAAAAAGATATCCGCACTTTCTTTGCTCCTTATTTCGATAACGGCCAGTTACAGTCAGCTGTTTCACTCGATGAAGCTGGCCACTATCATGGCACCCTCACCAATTATTACCGCAACGGCAACATAGAAAATACCGGCAATTATGTGCATGGCTTAAGAAACGGCGCCTTCAAAAATTATGACTCTACCGGTCACCTTGTTTCTACAGAAACCTACGACAGCACTGGCCAACTCATTAAATAAGCCATTCTATAACATTTAATTAATGTTACTGTAATTGTACGGTAACATAGGAGTTATAAAATTGTACCGAGTTTAAAAATAGTTACATAAGTTCCTTTAGCAAATAGCAAGTTTCTCATGCTTATGCCACCGTTATTCTTATCGGTGGCTTTTTTAATTCGTAAATTGCTATTTGTGATTGGTTATTTGTTATTCGGTTAACCTGTCAAATTCAATTAATTCGTGTAACCTGCCAGCTGGCAGGCCGGTTCGTAACAATCCGTGTAATCACCTAAATACTAAATCCCAATTACTAATTCCCACTTACCTTTAACCCAAAAAACATGTTCCGGTTATTCTCATTTCTTTCTATTGTTACCATTTGCTTCTCTTGTACCCGCCCTACCGGCATCAAAGATTTCGTTCAATCATCCGACAGTGTAGCTATAAATTTTTTTAAAGGAGATGGCACCCGGGACAGTGTAGTAAAAGTGATGATACTGCGGGATAAGAAACAGGTACAGGATCTCGCTGCCTTTATCGAATCCGGGGCAATAGAAAATACCAACTGCGGTTATGATGGCTCCATTCATTTCTTTAAGAACGATATGGTGTTAAAAGATGTTGATTTCAGGATGAACGATGCTAAGTGTATGCACTTCTCTTTTGTACTGGATAAACATATCTACAGCACTAAATTATCCGCCGAAGCAAAAACATTTTTAGAAACGGTAAAAAAGTAAGACCGGCTTAAACCGCAGAGACGCTGAGGCGCAGAGTTACGCCACTTGAGCATTGATTGTTGAGCATTTTTATTTTCTTCTCTGCACGCCTTCTTTGTGCAACTCTGTGAAAGCCTCTGCGGTTAATAATCTTATATTTGCCGAAAAAGTAAACGGAAATGTTACAGATCAATTACATCCGGCAAAATGCAGCACAGGTAAAGGAAAGATTAGCTGTGAAGAATTATAGCGACATCACACTGGTTGACAGGTTGCTGGAAGCAGACGAGCAATTGCGTAAGTTAAAAACAGACACCGAAGCATTGCAGGCATCCATTAATGCAGCCAGTAAAGAGATCGGTATGCTGATGGGCAAAGGCGAAAAAGAAACCGCCGAAGCCAAAAAGCAGGAAGTAGCAAAACATAAAGAAGCACAGCAGCAGCTCAATCAGCAACTGGCCGATGCAGAAAAAGCATTTACAGAAGAATTACTGAAACTGCCCAACCTGCCGCATTCATCTGTACCAAAAGGCAATAGCCCCGAAGAGAATGAAGTAGTACGTGAAGGCGGCACAAAACCGGCATTGGCAGCTACCGCAGTACCGCATTGGGAGCTTATCAAACAATACGACCTGGTAGATTTTGAGACCGGCGTAAAGCTTACCGGCAGCGGCTTTCCTTTATATAAAGGCAAAGGTGCAAAGCTGCAGCGGGCGCTTATACAATACTTTTTAGATTATAACACCGCCGCTGGCTACACGGAATATATACCACCGCACATGGTAAATGAAGCATCTGCTTATGGTACCGGCCAGTTGCCGGATAAAGAAGGGCAGATGTACCATGCCACAGCCGATAACTTTTACCTGATACCAACAGCAGAAGTGCCCGTTACCAATATTTATCGTGATGAGATCGTAAAAGAAAGCGACTTACCGATTAAGATGACAGCCTACACTCCTTGCTTCAGAAGAGAAGCAGGCAGCTTTGGCAGCGATGTACGCGGATTGAACAGGGTACACCAGTTTGATAAAGTAGAAGTGGTGCAACTCGTTCATCCTGATAAAAGCTACGATGTACTGGAAGAAATGGTACTGCATATCGAAAGGTTATTGCTGTTCCTGCAGTTGCCTTACCGCATATTGCGGTTGTGTGGCGGCGACATGAGCTTCACTTCTGCCCTCACCTACGATTTTGAAGTGTACAGCGCAGCGCAGCAAAAGTGGCTGGAAGTGAGTTCTGTAAGCAACTTCGAAACCTTTCAAACCAACAGGATGAAGATCAGGTATAAAGACGAGCATAATAAAACGCAGCTGGTCCATTCCCTGAACGGCTCATCTCTTGCATTGCCAAGAATAGTAGCCTGCCTGCTGGAGAATAATCAAAAAGAAGATGGTATTCATTTACCGGAGGTATTGCACAATTATTTTGGCGGCAACATAATACAAGCGGCAGATAAATAATGTAAGGATGTATTTATTATAGAAGGGGTTGCTTTATGCAACCCTTTTTTATAATGATAAGCTGTTAAAATGCTGTTATCAGGATAACCTGTAATATAGTTTGTCATAAAATGGTTATTTTTATCGTTCTAAAACATGAAAATGAAAAAACTATTTGCTATCTCGATCTTAAGCGTATTGGTTTGGAGCTGTACAAAAAAGATGACTCCTGCCGGTTCTGAAACCCCAGCCAGTACTTCTTCATCTAATAATACATCGTTCAACAATAATAATAATAACGCAGCCACTTCAACCACCACTACTGCCGCTTCAGCCAGTACCACAAGTAATGGCCAGCCTACTGGTGCAAGAGTATCAACAGCCACATCAAATGATGCCGCAGTTGCAGGCCAGGCTACTTACAACGCTAAATGCGGCCGCTGCCATGGTTTAAAAGTTGTACAGGATTATACCGCCGACCGCTGGGTGAGCATCATGCAGGTAATGGCGCCTAAAGCCGGCCTGAGCGAAACAGAAAAAGCGAATGTATTGGAGTATGTAAAAGCCAACGCTAAAAGAGGTTAACCCACTGTTTCCAGTTCCTTTATTTTTTTATTCATAATGTGGAACCACGCTGGCGGTACCAGTGCCAGTATCATGCTGCCCGGGTATCCCGTAGGCAATTGCGGTGCATCATCATGGTGTTGCAATACCTGGTACTTGCGGCTGGCAAGATAATGATGATCGCTATGGCGGCTCAGCTCAAATAAGGTTATCCTTCCAATAATATGATTACTGTTCCAGCTGTGCCTGGGCATGGCACGTTCATAATTTCCCGCGCTGGTCTCTTTACGGTAAAGCCCGTAATGCTCGATATAATTCACTGTTTCTAAAAGCAGTATCCCTATTAAAGCCGCCGCTAAAAAATATATTGTTATCAGCCATCCAAAAACAAAAAAGATAATTGCAACAAAGGCCAGCTGAATGATATGCGCCTGCAACATCTCGTTTTGCCAATGCAATACCGGTAATTTCTTTTTCTTCATATCAGCATTGGCAATTTGCCAGGCAGATAAATAAGAGAAGATCACGGTACGGAAATAGAACGTATAGATAAGCTCGTTGTAACGGGCACTGGCCGGGTCTTTGGGCGTACCAACATTTTTGTGATGCCCCTTATTATGCTCAATATAAAAATGCATATAGAGAGAAGTAAGCAAAGCCGATTTGGATAATATTCTTTCAAAAACTTTGCTTCTGTGTCCCAGTTCATGCGCTACATTGATACCGAATGTGCCGCACAACAATCCCATGGTCCATATACGTCCGGCAATTTCCCACCATTGTAATTGCTCCGACATGGACCGTAAAAAAATATACAGCGCCACAAACTGAAGTATAACGATCACATAAAGCAGGTAATCATAAACAGGGTCATTCTTTGCCAGTTCTTCTTCAGCAGCATCAAGGTTGCTGGCATCGGGTTTTATCAGCAGTTCCAAAAGCGGGATAATTATCCAGGCATAAAGCATTGGCAGCCAAACGATCCATCCCCGCCCAGTAAAAGAAATATAGCCGGCCGCATAAACCAGCAACGGGGATAAATATTTAAATACCCTGACCTTCATTCAATGATTATTACAAAGGAAAGATAACAAAAAAGGGCTTGGTTTTTGACAGGATAAATAGCCGGAAATATTTTTTAAGATCAATTAAACCTCACGGGTTAAATTTGGTCATACCAGCCGTTCTATTGATCAAGCAAAAACCACTACCTCCTCATGGCAATATCTAACCGGTTAAAGAACCAACATCTTTTATGGCGCTCTGCCTTCGGGCCAATGGCCGAAAATGCTGCCAGCCTCGATGATATATCCCAAAAGAAATTGTGGGAGCTGCTGCTAAAAACATCAGCAGCCAAACCTGAAAAAATAGAAGTAGCCCAGAATCTTATCGATGGCTTTTTCAAAGGCATGAAAGATGTAGTGGACCTGCAAAAGAAAGAATTAACGAAAGATCAAAAAAAACAGTTGCAGCAACAATCAAGAGATGATCTTAAAAACCTGAACATACGCTGGCTGGAACAAATGATCAACAGCGAGGCCCAGTTAAGGGAGAAAGTAAGTTTATTCTGGCACGGTCATTTTGCCTGCCGGGTCATCAACAGTTATTTTCAGCAGGAACTTTTACAGGTAATAAGAGAAAATGCATTGGGTAATTTTAAAGATATGCTTCGTGCAGTAAGCAAGAGTGCTTCTATGCTGCAGTTCCTCAACAACCAGCAAAATAAAAAACAACACCCCAATGAAAATTTTGCCCGTGAAGTAATGGAACTGTTTACCATGGGCAGGGGCAATTATACCGAAGAGGACGTTAAAGAAGCCGCAAGGGCCTTTACAGGATGGGGCTTCAACATTAAGGGCGAATTTGTGTTCAGGCAGTTTCAACATGATACCGGTCAAAAAACTTTTTTGGGAAAGACGGGAAACTTTAATGGTGATGATGTGATCGATATTTTACTGGAACAAAAACAAACTGCTAAGTTCATTACAGCCAAGTTCTATAAATATTTCGTAAATGATACAGTAGATGCGCAGAACATAGCCTGGCTTAGTGAACGTTTTTATCAGAACGGTTACGACATCAAAAAATTACTGGAAGATATTTTCACCAGCGATTGGTTTTACAGCGAAAAAAATATCGGCACCAAAATAAAATCACCGGTAGAATTATTGGCAGGCATACGCAGGTTTCTGCCATTGGAAATGGAAAACGACCAGGCACAATTATTATTTCAGCGCACTTTAGGGCAGATATTATTTTATCCGCCTAATGTGGCCGGCTGGCCCGGCGGCAAAACATGGATCGATAGCAGTACATTGATGCTTCGCCTGCGTATTCCACAAATAATAACAGCTAATGAAGCATTGAACATCCGCCCGAAAAGCGATGACGATGTAATGATGGGTGAGATGATGGAAGAGAAATTAAAAAAATTGAGGGAGGTTACTAAAGGCGGTACAGCCATCGTTGACTGGAGCATGGTGTCTAAAATATTTGAATCTACATCCCGTGAAAATTTATTACAGAAAATAAGCGATACGGTATTGCAAACGAAGAGTAAAGTGAGTAAGCCATTGCTGGATAAATATTTAAATGAGGAAAGCCGGGAAAATTTTGTGAAGAGCGCTGTAGTGAATTTGATGAGTACACCGGAGTACCAATTATGCTAATTAATAATTAAGAATGAATAATTAAAAATTGGTTTCAGGCCAGGGAAATTATTCATTATCCATTTTTCATTATTCATTTATTTTTTATGGTCATCAAACGTAAAGAATTCTTACAGATCGGTTCGTTAGCCACGGCTTCTTTTATGCTGCCTAAATTTTTAAAGGCATTTGAAAGACCGGCTATGGTGCCGCCGGGCAATAAAGTTGTAGTAGTGATACAATTCAGCGGTGGCAATGATGGGTTGAACACCGTGATACCGGTACGTAATGATATCTATTATCGTGAACGCCCTAAGCTTGGTATCGAAAAAGATAAAAGCTTGCTCATCACAGATGAAGTAGGGCTTAACCCCGCACTGGAATCTTTTAAGGGATTGTATGACGATGGCAACCTGGCTATATTGAACAGTGTTGGTTATCCCAATCCCGATCGTTCGCATTTCAGGAGTATGGATATCTGGCACAGTGCCAGTGCCAGCAACGAATATATCAATACCGGCTGGATAGGCAGATATCTTGATGCGCAATGTAAGGGATGTGACAAACCTACACAGGCTTTGGAGATAGATGATGTATTAAGCCTTGCCTTAAAAGGAGAAGAAAGCAAAGGGCTTGCCTTTAAAGATCCGCGCCGATTATACAGCAGCAGCAACGAAAAATATTTTAAGGATATTAATGCCGATCATCAGAAAGGAGAAGACACTATTGATTATTTATATAAAACAATGAGCGAAACATTAAGCAGCGCCGATTATATTTTTCAGCAAAGCAAAGCTCATCCAACAAGCGAAGCATACCCCGGTACAGAATTAGGAAAAGACCTGAAGACAATCGCCTCGCTTATATTTTCTGATATCAACACCAAAGTATATTATGTAAGCCTGGGCAGCTTTGATACGCATGTGAACCAGGAAGGTCAGCAGAAACGTTTATTCACCGAACTCAATGATGCAGTAAAAGCATTTACCAGCGACCTGAAAAAGAACAACCGTTTCCAGGATGTATTGATGATGACCTTTTCGGAATTTGGCAGAAGAGTATCACAAAATGCAAGCGGCGGCACCGATCATGGCACGGCGAATAATATGTTCCTCATCGGCGGCGACTTAAAAGAAAAAGGATTGCTGAATGCAATGCCCGATCTTGCTGACCTGAATGAAGGCGACCTGAAATACAAAGTTGATTTTAAGAACGTGTATGCTACGGTATTAAATAAATGGCTCGGTGCAAATGATAAAGCTATTTTAGGAAAGCAGTACGATCAGCTAAATTTTATTTAAGTAAAAAGGGAAGCGATGGCTTCCCTTTTTTTTATTCAATTTATTTTGATTCAATCTTCCATTTCGATCTCTTGTTTTTTCATCGCTGTTTTATACAGTATCCATCCCATCATTCCAAATAGTAAAGCGCCCAAAAGCATATAACCATCCTCGCTTATCGTTCGGGTGAGCCAACCCTGCAAACTTATCTTATCCAGCTTGCCCGCTATAAATTCATTTACACCCAAAAAGGCGAATATCACGCCCATCAAAGAGCCTCCCGCAACCAATCCTGTTGCAAACAGGTTACCGGTCTGCAGATCCTCTTCTCCTTCTTTTAATTTTTCTTTGTTGCGTTTTGCTTTTACTTTATCTACCATTCCTCGAATAGCGCCACCAATGAAGATAGGCAGTGTAGTAGATAAAGGAAGATAAACGCCAACTGCAAAATTGAGCGATTTAACACCGCACAATTCCATTACAATTGCCAATGCTGCACCCACCAATACAAAGTTCCAGTCAAGATTACCGCCTAATATTCCTTTGATCAGTGTAGCCATCAATGTAGCCTGTGGTGCATTGTACGTACTGCCGATAGCATGTGTAATGCCTTGCTGCGCCATTGCAGTGGTAGGGGTATCCAATACTTTTATGGTTATACCAATTACAATAGAAGAAACGATAGCACCAACAAATAACGCCAGCTGCTGGTATCGCGGAGTAGAGCCAACGAGATAACCTGTTTTAAGATCCTGCGAAGTAGCACCTGCATTTGCAGCAGCAATACAAACCATCCCGCCCACAACAAGCGCCATAGGTTCATAGGATTGCCCTCTCCATCCAACAGCTACAAATACCAGGCAGGTAATCATTACCGTTGCTATGGTCATGCCGGATATAGGGTTATTGGAAGAACCGATTATACCTACTATACGTGACGAAACAGTAACAAAGAAAGCCCCGAATATTATTACCAGTATCCCCACCAATGCCTTGTTCAAGATGGTATCTCCCGGTATCATTGGTAAAAACGCCATCAATACGATCAGCGCAATGCTGCCATACAATACCACTTTAATATTCAGGTCCCTGTCTGTTCTGCTTACTTTTTCGCCTGTAACTTTATTTTTTACAGAGCCAATGCTTTCTTTAAAAGAAGTAATAATGGTAGGTATGGTTTTGATCAGGGTAATGATACCGCCTGCAGCAACAGCGCCTGCGCCAACCTGGCGGATATAGGCACGGTAAATAGCTTCTGCTTTATCGGCGAAGGTGTGCGTTACCGGATCCCAGTTGCCGTAGTGTTTAGATGCTTCAGCGATGTTAGTAATAAAACCAAGTTTTAACTGTTGTAATGCGATCACCTGGTCGGGTATCAATGAAGATAATAACGGAATAAGTACCAGCCAGCTTAATACACCACCTGCTACCAGTATCCCTGCAATGCGTGGCCCGATGATATAGCCAACACCCAAATATTCAGGAGTGATATCTGCAGATACATTGGCAGAGGGAAAGAATTTGTTGGTGGCTTTGGTAGCAAAAGTAGATGTGTCGGCAATTACTTTAAATGCCCGCTGAAAAATGGCATATACAAACGCAACACCCAATCCGTAAAAAGCAGTCTTGGCAACAGCGCCACCTTTTTCTCCCGCTTTTAAAACAGAAGCGCAGGCTGTTCCTTCAGGATAAGGAAGTGTTTCATGTTCTTTTACGATCAATGAGCGGCGCAGCGGCACCATCATTAATGTACCTAATAAGCCACCAAATATGGCCAGTATTAAAATAGTAACGTAATCAAAATAATGAACAGAATCTTTAGCCGTTAAAAATAAAAAACCGGGCAATGTAAATACTACACCCGATGCAATGCTCTCTCCCGCAGAGCCTGTAGTTTGAATGATATTATTTTCGAGAATGGTAGTTTTAAAAAAACGCTTGCCCAATGTTATGGCCAATACAGCGATAGGAATAGAAGCAGAAACGGTTAACCCTGCATTAAGCGCAAGATAAACATTGGCGGCCCCGAAGAGCACACCGAATATACTGCCCATCACCAATGCTTTTACCGTAAACTCTTTCATGTTGGTTTCGGCAGAAACAAAAGGCTTGAATACTTTTTTTTCAGACATAGCAAGTAGGTTTTGAAAAAGGAAGTTAAATAAAAAAGGCGATACGGTGAGGTATCGCCTTTAAGGAGAAATATATTTTTAAGCAGACCCTGTTTTATCTCTTACGATCTTATCCAAAGATTTCACCTTGCTGAAGATCAACAGGCCACCAAGTATCGCAGCAACAGCAATGATGCCAAAGAAAATTTTCTTATCAGTAATGCTATCCCACGAACTGGCCATGATACCTGCTACTTTTCCACCGACCGCAGTAGAGATGAACCATCCACCCATCATGAGCGCTGTTAAACGTTGTGGCGCCAGTTTTGATACAAAGGATAATCCGATCGGGCTCAAACATATTTCACTGACGGTAAACACACCATAAGTGGCGAAGAGCCACATGGCACTTGTTTTATATTGGTAGATACTGGGTACAGACATAACTGCAAATACCATTACTAATGCACTTAACCCGGATATGATCAATGCCCAGGCAAATTTACTGGTCGTACTCACGGGCTTTCCTTTTCGGGATCGCCATGCAAAGAATACCAGCAATAAAGGAGTGAGCACAACAATGAATATTGGATTGATGGACTGGAATAATTCTGTATTACCTACTTTCAGCGTCCCACTTGCAGGCCAATGGTCTTTAGGCATATTAGCAAAATATGGATCAGGCCCCATTGTTTTTATTGCATGGCCCGAATCATCATTTACAATACGTAGATACTGGTCAAGGCTGTCAACTTTTTGAGGCTTCGTTTCAAGTGTTTGCAGACAGTATATCGCATCAGCGGGCTTTTCCATGAACTGCGGGATTGAACGATCAGTATGTGTCTCTGCCCAGATCGTTAAACCGGTAGAGTTTTGATTATAGATGGTCCAGAAGATAACAGAAACAGCAAATACAAATAATAATGCACCAATCCCTTTTTTATCATTTCCTTTTTCTTTTCTCCAAAGTGTGATGAAAAATACAATTACCGGCAAACAGGCGAACATGAAAGCATCAGCAGAGTCGCTTCCGAAGATATTGCCGGGAATGAACCAGCCTATCGCAGCAAAAACGAGCATTGGCACAAACACGGTTCCCAATATTTTTGAAGTTGGCATATCCCCTTCCTGCATTGGCCTTTTCACGTCATAAGCTTTAACATGCTTCAAACGAATAGCAAGAACAATTAATCCTATGATCAAACCAATACCGGCAGCTGAGAATGCAGCCTGCCATCCAATTCGATTACGTAAAATAGCAGCGATAAAATTGCAAATGAAGGCACCGATATTGATACCCATGTAAAAGATATTGTAAGCATTATCCTTCAATGGTTTCAGATCTTCCCTGTTATACATATTACCTAACAGGGTAGAAATATTAGGTTTGAAAAAGCCATTACCGATAATGATCAACCCCATTGATATATAAGCAGTATAATCTCCAGGTAATGCTATGGTGAGATAGCCGATAGCCATTAATGTTCCGCCGATGAAAATAGATTTGATATAACCGAGGTAACGATCAGCAAGTAAACCGCCAATAAAAGGAGTCAAATAAACCAATGCAATAAAAGTACCAACAACATCAGACCCCATTGCTTTAGGAAGTCCTTTGCCGGAACCATTTGTTAAGAACAAAAACAAAATACCAACCATGAGGTAATACCCAAAACGTTCCCACATTTCAGTAAAAAATAGTACATAAAGCCCTTTTGGGTGCTTGCCGGTTTTTATCTGTTCATTCATACAGCTTGGTTTAAGTGGTTTAAAAGTTTAGTTTAATACCTCAAAATAGTAAAAATCTCTTAACCATAATGAAAATCATTGATTCAATTTATAAATGATACGTTAAGAAAAAACAACATGTCCACAACCATGTATAAAATAATTATTGAAATAAGGTAGCAGAACTTTAAATTCGCAAACCTTACACCTAAAAATTTTAATAACATTTCATGAATATCCTTTTAATCGGATCAGGAGGGAGAGAGCATGCCCTGGCCTGGAAGATCAGGCAGAGTTCTTTATGCAGCGAATTATTTATTGCCCCCGGTAATGCCGGCACGGCAGCCTGTGGTACCAACCTGTCTATTGGTGTAACTGATTTTGACAATTTACAAACCGCCTGTATCGAAAATAAAATAGACATGATATTGGTTGGGCCCGAAGAACCATTGGTAAAAGGTATTTACGATTACTTTAAAAACAACCCGGCAACAAAACATATCCAGGTTATCGGGCCGTCGAAAGCTGCTGCACAACTGGAAGGAAGCAAAGCATTTGCAAAGGCCTTCATGAAAAAGAATAATATCCCTACCGCTGCTTATGGGGAATTTACCGTAGATAATTATGCAGAGGGGGTAGAATACATCAAACAACATTCCTTACCGATCGTTTTAAAAGCAGATGGATTAGCAGCAGGTAAAGGAGTAATGATCTGCCAGAATCATTTGGAAGCATTATCAGAATTTGAGCTGATGCTCTATCGTTCCAAATTTGGCGAAGCAGGAAAAAAAGTAGTGGTAGAAGAATTCTTAAAAGGAATTGAGCTGAGTGTTTTTGTTTTAACTGATGGCAAAGATTATTTATTACTTCCTTCTGCAAAAGATTATAAAAGAGTGGGTGAAGGAGATACGGGTCTTAATACCGGTGGCATGGGCGCTGTAAGTCCTGTACCATTTGCTGATGATATCTTTTTAAAGAAAGTTACCGAAAGGGTAATCGTACCAACCATTGAAGGATTGCAAAAAGATAACCTGGAATATAAAGGCTTTATTTTTTTAGGGCTGATGAATGACGGAGGAGAACCGAATGTAATTGAATACAACTGCCGCATGGGCGATCCGGAGACCGAAACTGTTATACCCCGTATAAAAAATGACATTGTTGAATTATTATCCGCTACATCTCAACAACGGATAAACGAAATAAAGATCGATATCGACGAGCGTACCGTTGCAACTATTGTTGCAGTAAGCGGCGGGTACCCCGGCAATTATGAAAAAGGAATTAAAATTGAAGGCCTGCAGGAAAATATCCTGGAAGGAACGATGATATTCCAGGCAGGTACAAAACAGGAAGCCGGCAATATCGTTACTAACGGAGGAAGGGTACTCGCAGTAACTTCATTTGGCAATACTATAACAGAAGCAGTAGAGCAATCCGTGTATATGCTGGAGCAATTATATTTCGACGGCATGTATTATCGCGGCGATATCGGCTTTGAATTCAAGGATAAGGGAGAAGAGACCATCGGCATACCATAGATAACTACCAATAATAAACGCCGGTCTTTTTGAATGGCTTTTTTTAGTTAGAAAAAACCGTAAAAATCCGTGTACTTTCTTCTTGTTTTTAACTAAGATATTTAGCACAATCCCTTCTTTTCCTTTATTGTAGCCATTTTCGGCAAAATCCAATTTTCTGTAAAATGTTGAAAAATAAAGGGTTTGCCGTTGTTAATTCAAATAAATTCCTTCAAATTTGCACCATTAATAATAACTTCCTCACTTACTATACAAATGGGACTTTTTAATTTTTTCACACAGGAAATCGCAATAGACCTGGGTACAGCGAATACCCTTATTATACATAACGACGAAGTGGTGGTGAACGAACCATCCATTGTGGCGCTTGACCGGAATAATCCCAAGAACATTTTGGCCGTTGGCAAAAAGGCATTGATGATGCATGAGAAGACGCATGAGAGCATCCGCACCGTTCGCCCGTTAAAGGATGGTGTGATCGCTGATTTTAATGCGGCGGAGCTGATGATCAGGGAGATGATCAAGATGATCTATCCTAAAAAGCCGATGTTCTCACCCAGCTGGCGCATGATGATCTGCATACCAAGCAGCATTACCGAAGTAGAAAAACGTGCCGTAAGGGACAGTGCCGAGCAGGCCGGTGCCAAAGAAGTATATCTTTTACACGAACCTATGGCTGCGGCCCTGGGGATAGGCATTGACGTAGAAGAGCCTGTGGGCAACATGATCATCGATATTGGTGGTGGTACAACTGGCATCACGGTAATTGCTTTGGCAGGTATCGTTTGCGATCAAAGTATCCGTATAGCCGGGGATGAATTTACTGCCGATATTATGGAGGCCCTGCGCCGTTACCATAGCTTGCTGATCGGGGAACGTACCGCCGAACAGATCAAGATACAGGTTGGCGCAGCTATGAAAGACCTTGATAACCCGCCGGAAGATATCCCTGTAAACGGCCGTGACCTGGTGACCGGTATCCCTAAGCAGGTATTTGTAAGCTACCAGGAAGTTGCCGAAGCATTGGATAAAAGCATCTTTAAAATAGAAGAAGCTATATTAAAAGCCCTCGAAACCACACCTCCGGAATTGGCTTCTGATATTTACCGCCGCGGTTTATACTTAACAGGCGGTGGTGCATTGCTTCGTGGACTGGATAAAAGGATATCGGCCAAAATAAAACTGCCTGTGCATGTTGCAGACGATCCGCTGAAAAGCGTAGTACGCGGCACCGGCATTGCACTTAAGCATTATGACAGGTATCCGTTTGTAATGAGATAAATTAAGGTAATTGGTAATTAGGAATTGGGCTCTCTCTATGCTACCTTACTCCTGGTTACTAATTACTAACTCCCAATTCCTTTTTTAGTGCGTAATATTTTTCTTTTCATCCGCCGTTATGCCACGTTCCTGTTCTTCCTGTTATTGCAGGGGTTCAGTATTTATCTCATCGTTCATTACAGCCGTTACCACAATGCCATGTTCAGCAGCACGGCCAACCAGCTTACCGGTAAAGTAAATGCAGAGTATAACAGGATAGAAGATTATTTTCATCTGCAGCAAACCAACGATTCTTTATGGAAGGCCAATGCAAGGCTCTATAATAAATTAAAGGCCGATTTTCAATTACCCGACAGCGCTTCTAAAGAATATATCGACACTTTCAAAATTGATTCTTCCAATAAAAGGATATATACTTTTTTACCGGCAACAGTGGTATCCAATTCTGTAAATGCACAAAACAATTTCATTGTGCTGTCCAAAGGAGAAGCCGCGGGGTTACATAAAGGAATGGGCGTAATAGATATAAACAATGCAGCCATTGGCATCATTACCGATGTAAGTAAAGATTATGCTGTGGTAATGAGCCTGTTACATAAAGACAGCCGTATCAACGGCAAGCTGTTTAAAAGCGGGGAAACCGGAACGGTAAGCTGGGATGGTGTTCAGCCCAATATCCTTACTATTAATGATATACCCAACAGCGCCAAGGTAGCAAAAGGTGATAGCATTATCACCAGCGGACAAAGTTCTTACTTTCCGCAGGGAATGATGCTGGGAACCGTAACAGAAGTAGCGCAGCAAAAAAGCAAGAATACGTTCGTTATAAAATTCCGGTCGTCGGCTAACTTTTACAGCCTGCAATACGCATATGTAATTGATAACCGCCAGCAGGCTGAGATAAATAAGATATTGGAAAAAGCTAAAAACCCCACACCATAAGTTGCAATAAATGAACACACTGGTAAAAAATATTGTTCGGTTCATATTGTTCATACTGGTACAGGTATTTGTGCTGGACAGGATACACCTGCACCAGATGGCTACGCCTTATCTTTATTTCCTGTTCGTGCTGTGGCTGCCCTTCCGCACCAGCCGTGCCATGCTGATGATCATTGCATTCCTTACCGGTTTTACTTTAGATAGTTTCCGCCACAACCCCGGCTTTCATGCTGCGGCCTGTGTGCTCATCGCTTACATACGCCCCTTCCTGATAAATATTTTGATACCGCAGGAAGGCGCCGATACCAACTATGAAGAACCTTCCATTAAAAGTATGGGTGGCTTCACCCCTTACATGATCTACATTGGTGTACTTACTTTTATACACCACGGATGGCTGTTCCTGTTAGAAGCCTGGCAGTTTGGCAACATCTGGTATTTCCTTGTTAAAACTGTTTTGTGTACCGCTATTAGTTTATTGCTCATCATAATTACTGAGTTGCTGTTCGTTCGAAAACAAAAGTTTCGAACCAATACCATTTAGTATTTTTATGTACCCGGCATAAGTAATGCTATGTAACATCGTTGCGTCGCACTCTTATACGTTTACAGCAATATTCAGCTTTTCCATTTTAGTCGTCCCAAATCGTAAATCATAAATCTAAAATCATAAATCAGCTTGTCTGTCTTTAATCAATCAAGAAAAAAAGTGATCGTGCTGGTCTTCATCGGCATGTTTACCATCATTTTGCTGCAACTGGCAAATCTTCAGCTTTTTTCTTCTAAATATAAACTGATCGCTTTGGATCAGGGCACTTTCCGAAAAGTGATCTACCCCGACCGCGGTATTGTATTTGACCGGCACGGAAAAGTTATGCTGCGCAATACCACCATTTACGACCTTATGGTAACTCCCAATAAATTAAAAGGCATAGATACCTTAGGCATTTGCCAGGTATTAAATATCGATACGGCACAATTCATCAAACGGATATTAGATATCAAATTCAAAAATGGCCCTTCACGCAGTTCTGTTTTTGAAGCACTTTTATCAGATGATAAAATGGCAAAGCTTAACGAATCGATGTTTCGCTTTGCACCCGCTTTTTATTTACAGGAACGCTCTGTAAGAAGCTATCCTTACGATGCTGCAGCAAATGTATTAGGCTATACAGCAGAAGTAGATACCAACTTTTTAAAGAAGCATGCAGATGAAGGCTACGTTCCCGGCGACTATGCAGGCATGACAGGTATTGAGCGCAGCTACGAAAAAGTATTAATGGGCGAGCGGGGAATTGAATACTGGAAACGGGATAACAAGAACCGTCTTACAGAAAAACTGGAGAACGGCCGCTACGATACCGCAGCCGTTGCAGGGCAAAACATGCACACTGCCATTGATATAGAATTGCAGGAACTGGGTGAAAAACTGATGCAGAATAAGTTAGGCTCCATTGTAGCGATAGACCCTAAAACCGGCGGCATCCTGGCTATGGTAAGTGCGCCAACCTATCAGCCTAAATTCCTTTCGGGCAGCGAAAGAAGAAAACACTTTTCACAATTGTACCGCGACCCAAGTCTGCCGTTGCTGAACAGGACCGTTAGCGCAAGCTATTCCCCAGGCTCTACCTTCAAAACATTGCAGGCGCTTGTAGGATTACACGATGGCGTTATCGATCCTAATTTCACCGTATCCTGCGGCGGCGCTTTTTATGGCTGCGGTTCGGGCAAGCCAATGAAATGCTTGGACAGGGGTACATTTAATTTACGCAATGCCATCACCGTTTCGGATAATACTTATTTTGCTACGGTAATGCAGCGTGTTATCAACAACCCTAAATATCCTAACATCGACAGCAGCCTTGCAGTGTGGGACAGGTATATGTATGCCTTTGGCCTTGGCCATAAATTAGGTGTAGATGTGCCTTCAGAAAAAAAAGGAAATATACCTACGCCGGAGTATTTCAATAAAGTATATGGAACCGGTAAATGGAATTATTGCAGCTTCCGTTCCGTTAGTATCGGCCAGGGCGAAGTAGATGTAACGCCTATACAGGTGGCCAATGAAATGGCTTACATTGCCAACAAAGGCTGGTACATTACGCCGCATGTGGTTGATTCTATTGAAGGCGGCGATAAACATAATATACTGGAACAATACCGCACCAAACATAACCCTATTGATATACCCGACAGCATTTTTGAAGTAGTGCACGATGGTATGCAGGGTGTGGTAGAAAGAGGAACAGGCGGCGGCGCCAAAGTACCCGGCATTACTATTTGCGGTAAAACGGGTACAGTAGAAAATTATTACCGCGGCGTAAAACAACAGAACCACTCCTTCTTCTGTGCATTTGCCCCAAGAGATAATCCTAAGATCGCTATCATGTGTGTGGTGGAAAACAGCGGACGCTTTGGAGGTACCTATGCAGCACCGATAGTAGGGTTGATGATAGAAAAATACCTGAAGGATTCTATTACCGATAAGGCACGTTTGGCAAGAGTGGAACAATTGTCTAACTTAAACCTGTTGCCTCCGCGTATCAATATCGAACTGCGCCGCATGGATTCGCTGGATCATGCAAAGGATTCCGGTTATCTTGTTCAGAAAGGATATATCCGTCTTATAAAAGACACATTGGAAATTGAAGATGAACCCGACCTTATGAAAACAGAGGATAAAGACAAGGCAAAAGTGCAGGCACAGCAAAATGAACAGCGAAAAAAAGATTCCTTGCTGAGAATACAACGGGTAGAAGCGATCTTGCCCGACAACAAAAAGAAAACTGAACCAAAGGATACTGTAAAGAATTAAACAGAAAGAAAAAATGTATCAAAAGAATCCTTCTATAGGAAAAGGCATCGATTGGCTGATGGTTTGGTTATACGCCATCATTGTGATGATCGGGTTGGTGTGTATTTTTTCAGTAGAATATAAAAGCACGGATAATTTTGTGCAAACAGTTACGGGATTCAAAAAGAATTACAGCAAGCAGTTGTTTTATTTTGGCGCCTGCGCTATCATTGCCATATTTATTTTACTTACCGATAGTAAATTCTTTACTGCTACTGCCAACCTCTCCTATTTCATAGGCATACTGTTGATACTGGCCACATTTGTTATTGGTAAAGAGATCAAAGGTTCTAAAAGCTGGATACCATTGGGCTTTATGAACCTGCAGCCGGTAGAGCTGTGTAAGATATTTACCGCATTGGCCCTTTCCAAATATCTTTCCATGCAGGAAACGGATTTCAGGAAACCCAAGTCGCAATTGGTAGCAGCAGCCATTGCATTTACACCCGCAGCATTTTCTATATTACAGGGCGAGACAGGCCTTGCATTGGTTTACTTTGCTTTCCTCATTCCTATGTACCGCGAAGGATTACCGGGCGGTTATCTTATCGGCGGTGCATCGCTTGCTGTTCTATTGGTAGCATCTTTATTATTTTCTGCTTTCACTTTGATCATTGCATTTACTGCCATTGCTGCATTTATTATTTATAACAACAGGCGGGTAATAAAGCGCAACAATAAATTTCTTTTTCTCGTAGTTGCAGGATGGATAGTATGCTCGCTGTTTGTATGGAAAGGTGTGCCCTTTGTGTTCAAGCATGTATTAAAGCGCTACCAGGCAGACAGGATCTTCAGTATGATCGGTATCGACAATCCTTTTGCTGATAAAACAGCTGTAGTGGATCTAGCCGCAGAAAAAGAAAAAAGTGATAAGAGCAAGCAACAGGATTATAATGTAAAGCAATCCAAAATAGCCATCGGCTCCGGCGGCTTTGCCGGCAAAGGATTTTTAAAAGGCACACAAACACAGGGCGATTTTGTTCCCGAACAGCATACCGATTTTATATTTACTTCCGTCGGCGAAAACTTCGGCTTCTGGGGAACCACTACCTTAATGCTATTGTATCTCGGTATGTTGCTGCGCATTGTATTTATTGCAGAGCGACAGCGAAGTACCTTTAGTCGTGTATATGCATACTCGGTAGCAGGCATTATCTTTTTTCACGTAACCGTAAATATTTGTGTAACCATTGGCCTTGCTCCTGTTATCGGTATCACGCTGCCCTTAATGAGTTACGGCGGTTCTTCTTTATTAACGTTTACCATTTTATTGTTCATACTGATAAAGCTGGATGCAGACAGGCAGATGGTGTTGCGGTAGGAAGCAGTAATTGGTAATTAGTTATTGGTTATTAGTTATTGGTTATTAGTTATTAAATAGCGACTTACCTTTATACTCATTTGCAATCATCAATCATCAATCATCAATCACCAATCACCAATCACCAATCACCAATCACCAATCACCAATAACCAATAACGATGACGGTCATTCCACTCAGCGAAGGCGCATTTACTATAGATACTACCAAGCAATTCATTCCTTTTGACCTGGATAAGGATGATCTGCAGCAACGCACCAAAGGCAGTTTGCTGGTAGAGATACAGCCTTTTGCTGTTGTTACCGCAAAAGATATCCTGTTATTCGATACCGGCCTTGGCTTTACCAATAAAGACGGTACGTTGCAGATACACCAGAACCTCATCGATAATGGCATCAACCCCATAGACGTAACTAAAGTACTGATGAGCCATCTGCATAAAGATCATTCCGGCGGTGTAAGTAAGGAAGATAAAATATTGGGCAATTCCTTTTTAAGTTTTCCCAATGCAAAATATTACGTGAACAAAAATGAGTTTGAGTTTGCTATGGCAAAAGGCAAGCCTTCTTATACACCTGATGAATTTAAAATTTTAGGTACTGCCGATAATGTAGTGTTTACCGAGGGCGATGGTGTGCTGGATGGCTATATCAAGTACGAAGTAACCGGCGCACACTGCCCCTATCACCAGGTATTCTGGATAGAAGAAGACGGGCAAAAAATATTTTTCGGTGGCGATGTTGCACCACAATTGCAGCAGATGAAAAATAAATTCATTGCCAAATATGATTACGATGGCAAGAAATGTATGGAGCTGCGCCAGCAATGGTGGAAACAGGGCGCAGAAGAAAAATGGACCTTCTTATTTTATCATGATATAAAGACACCGGTGTTTTCTTTTTAAGAGAATGTTTTTCACAGAGATGCACAAAGTTTTTTCACGGAGATACACAGAGAGCGTTTTTTCTTTCTGCGGTGAAGAAGGTTTTATAAAAAAAGGCAAATAGGCCATAATTTATTATCAATGATAATTTTTAGGATATCATATCTAATTCAGATTCTTCCGATTTTAAATAGACACATTCTCCCATGATTTGTTTTACTTCATAACCATATAATAAAAGTCCTGCAATATTCGGAATAACTACAAAATCAAATGAATTCTGAGTCTTCACATACTTTTCTCTTAAATCCATTAAAAGTCTACCCAATGCATTTAAACCAACCAATTGGCTAGGCTCATCAGCATTAGAAGCCCCCCAAAATTTATCTTTTGATGAATATTCTACAATCGGTTTTAATTCTGTCTCTTTCAAAAGCGAAGAAAATTTAGTCCAATTTTGTGCAAGTTTAATCTCTAAACACCAACGCATAATTTTAACTTTAATCAGCTCCCAATCTTGCCTAGTTTTATCTAAATGTTTCTTACTTATCATTTTAGCCGTCATGGGGCTGTTCTGCGAAATAATTTCATACTGAATATCAGGAAACAAAGGATATCTCATTGCTTGATAAAGAGCCTCGCTGTTAGGAATCAAATTATCGTTGATAAATAAAGGATATCCTGGCGCCATATTTGAAAGGCCACCAAACTTCTCATTAGTCTTACTAAATACAATACTTTCGTATTTGCTGTAAGTCCTGAATTTGTCTTTATTGATTTGTTGCATAATTATTTTTTCCCTCTGTTTTTTAAACTGAATAATGGATACCAATTATTATTACCCCACCAAAAAACAATTGGACAATTATTAGGTATATTTCTATAAGTAAAGAATAAAGTTCCTAATCCAAAAGTTTTATGAGACTTAATCGTATACCCCAAAGGCCGCATTTGTTTAACATTTAATACTTTTACCTGTTGTAAAATCTCAACACCTTTTAGTAGAAGAATATTTTCTAATCTTGTTCTATTTTCAGAAGAAGAGAATAACTCTTCTTTTACTGGTTGAGTAATTTTCCTAAACGCCCTATCAGTATAAGATATTGCTTCATCGAGTGAATTAAGATAATCTATTACTTTTTTAGGTTGCCCTTCTTCAACAGGTAATACCAAATTAAGTTTAGGATTGTGAGCTTTGATTTGATTCTGGATTTCATAGTTCCTGAAAAATTTTACATATTTATTTACGTTATCATCCAGATCTTTCATAAGCCTATACTCCACATTTGAATGTCCCCATGTATGCAAACAAAAAAAGCATACTAATATATTTAAGTTTTTCTCTTTTATATATGTATAGTTAGAT
The DNA here is from genome assembly GCA_048497855.1 of Bacteroidota bacterium. Lineage (GTDB taxonomy): Bacteria > Bacteroidota > Bacteroidia > Chitinophagales > Chitinophagaceae > Ferruginibacter. Next base: position 202,736 of record JBEHZB010000001.1, read on the forward strand.
TTTGTTTGATCTTGATTACTATTTGCTTTCAACCAAGTTGATAAATCAAAAAAAGTTTTGTTCCCAGTAGCTAATACATCATCGAGATATAAATAGTATTTAGGCTTCTTACCACAGTCTTTAATTGTTGTATTATAATCGCTTTGCAAAATATTATCCATTAATTCAAGTAATTCATGCTGGCTTTTTTCTTTTGGTTGCAGATCCAAAAATCGCACATCATTTAAAAATTCTACAGTATTAGTATATTTTAAATGGTTGGACAAAAACTCAATTTGTCCTTTTAAAAATTGTATACATCTTTTTTTTGAAAAATAACATTTCGTAAAGATTACTTCTAATTCTGCCAAAATAAATTCTCGATCAGTTTCTTCAAATTGTTCAACCCAATGTAGAATATGTTCTACTGTCATTTCATTATTTTCATAGTCCTCAAGAATTAATTGGATTCGACTGGCGATTGCTTCCATTTCACTAATAATTTATTACACTCCTATATAAGTTAAATTGGAGACACTCAAAAATATATTAAAATTTTGAACATAATGCTTAAGAGGGTTAAGCTTTCGAAGACAAACAATATTATTATGTCTTATTAACCCTGCCCCAACTCCCTATCTATCACCGCCATCGCCTTGGCCGCTTTTATCAGTATTTTATAAAAGCAATGAAAATTAGAACGCTCCTTAAATGTCCACTTGTTTTCTGTATCAGAGTTGGCAAACTCAAAGGCAAGCATCCAGATTATTTCTTCCAGTTCGTGCGGGGGAAAAAGTTCTAAAAAAAGATGAAGGGTTTTCAGGCTTTGCTGCAGTTCTTTCGATGGTATAAAACCATACTTGTTGGTTGACATACGTTAAAAAATTTTGGTTGTAAATGAAAACGGCGTGTCCTTTAACTTAACAATCGAAGGGAGGCACATCGAATAGCCTAGACCCAATTGAAAGCAAAGGAACACACCGTTGCCAGTGCGTTCTCTTTAACTACTCCGGGTCAAATTTTCGATGTTTTCCCTTCAGAGTTCGTTATTGGAACACCAATATTTTTTAACTGCCGTAAAAATATATTATTTAACCACAACTATTGCTGTTGATACTAAATAGCTGTGTTGGTAATTTATTTTACAGCAGTCTTTAATTCTGTTAAAAGCGAAGTCCTACGCCCCATACACTATCTCCGCAATATCACTGGGCTGGCCTATTTCTATATCATCTATCACACCAAAGGCTCGGTACTCGTAATGCTCGGGTACGCCCGGTGTTTGCAGAACAATATGATCGTCGTAAGGGCTCTTGGTATCTCTTGCTAAAAATATCCATGCTGCGCTGCCCTTGCGGCGGTGATAAATATTTACACCATCAGCGCCTTTTTTAGTGAAGCGTATGCGTACCAGGTTACCCACCACTTCGGCGGTGATGTGTGCTTTGTATTGCTGCACATCTATTTCGGCAGCAGCAGTTTTAATATCCAGCGATTCACCCATGGCGTCGCTGTAAGCAGTATGAGTTTTCCAGCGGTTGATAGCAGTACGCAGCTGCGCCAGTTCATTCTTATCGATCTCGTTTTTAACTTTTATTGCAGAGGCTAAGGATGTTTTGGCTGCCGCTGCTGCATTTATTTTGGCAATGCAGGCTATACAATTGCCTTGTACACTGCTGATCTCTACAGCAGTGAGGCCAAGGGCAGGGCCAAACTGCGCTATCTTATCTTTTAAATTGGTAAACCAGGGGATGCGTTGTGCATCACTGGAAGGAACAAAATCTTTTGATGTGCTCATTTTTTTATTGTTTATGGTTATTAAATATTATTACCGGTCATCGTATTTATTACATACTATAAATGCCTGATTAACAGCACTTTTCATTTTAAAAAGGCTTCCCTTCAATTGCTGAAGGGCTCCTTTCGCTCCCGCAGGGTTCCCGTCACTGGATGAAGGGAGCCCATTTATTGCCGAAGGGAGCCCTTTGTTCGGCGACGGGTTCCCTTTTATTGGTAAAGGGTTCCCTTCGTTGTGTAATGGGCTCCCTTTTATAAATGACGGGCTCCCGTCACGGATAAAAGGGCTGCCTTTTGCCGGTGATGGGGGCTTATTACCTTCTGAAGGGCTCCCGTTACTCTCCGGTTGTTACCAACAGCAAAACAAGGGGAATCAATTTTTTTTACGGGTAGATTTTCAGCTAAAGAATATAGAAGAACGTCCATTTTTGAGGGAGCACCAAAAGTCTGAACCATGATTAGGAAGATTAAAGGATTAAAAAGATTGAAATCCAATTAATCCCGATAATCCACTCCAATCTCCGTTCAAACCCTTTGCGATCCTCTGCGTCTCTGCGCCTCCGCGGTGAAAAAGTCTGAACCATGATCAGGAAGATCAAAGGATTAAAAAGATTGGAAAATCCAATTAATCCCGATAATCCACTCCAATCCCCGTTCAGACCCCTTTGCGATCCTCCGCGTCTCTGCGCCTCCGCGGTGAAAAAAAGTCTGAACCATGATCAGGAAGATCAAAGGATTAAAAAGATTAGAAAATCCAATTAATCCTCACCCATCCACCCCAATCCCCGTTCAGACTAATTTGCCGGAGTTAGATGCCCTATTCGAAGAGCATATAAAAAAATGGACATTCTTCTATATTCTTTAGCTGAAAATCTACCTACATAGAAAACGGATTCCATTTGTTTTGCTTTTAATAACGGGATTAAAACAACGGATATAAATTACTGTAAATCAACTAACTGCCATTTTATCCATTTTGTTAATGTAAATTTTTTGTGACCACCACAATTTTGGCCCTGATTTACAGTTATATAAATTAGTATATCCAATTTATTCATTTAAAAACCAAGCACAATGACCGCCAAAAATGGGGTCGCCAAACGAACTGCTTTTATAGCAGTATGTGTTGCCTTTAGCCTTTTTGCTAAAGCACAACCTGTAGCCAATTTTTCGGCAACACCTTTGGCTGGCTGTTCTCCGCTTATCGTTTCTTTTACCGATCTAAGTACCGGCAACCCTACGCAATGGAACTGGGACCTGGGCAATGCTACTACTTCTATAAATCAAAATCCTTCTACTACTTATTTTAACCCGGGCACATACACCGTAAAGCTGGTGGTTAAAAATGCTTCGGGCGCCGACTCTATCACCAAATTGCAATACATTACCGTGTATGCCAAGCCGGCCGTAAGTTTTACGGGTGTGCCGCTTTCGGGATGTGTGCCGCTAACGGTTCAGTTCAGCAGCCAGAGCACAGCCGGCAGCGGTACCATTGCTTCGTGGCAATGGGATTTTGGCGATGGCGCTTTTTCTTCTGATGAAAACCCTGTACATACGTATGCTACTTCGGGCAATTTCAATGTATCGCTGCGGGTTATCAACAGCTTTGGCTGTGTTACCACGGTTACCAAGCTGCAATACATACAGGTGGGCAGCAAGGTGCATGCTGATTTTACCAACAGTCAGCCTGTTAACTGCGACCTTCCTACTACCATAACATTTCAAAATAATTCTACCGGCGCAGGGTCGCTGGCGTATCAATGGGATTTTGGCGATGGTGGTACCTCTATCCAGCAAAATCCTTCGCATACCTATACTACTACCGGCAGTTTTACCGTTCGCCTGATCGTAATAAGCAGCAATGGCTGCAGGGATACGCTTACCAAAGTAAATGCAGTTACCATCGGGGGCATCACGGCTTCTTTTACCAACCCGGATGTGATCTGTGAAAATACACCGGCATTGTTCACCAATACTTCCACTCCTGCACCATCAAGCGTACAGTGGGATTTTGGCGATGCAACCACTTCTACAACCGTAAGCCCGGTAAAAGTATATACCACAGCAGGTTTTTACCAGGTACGGATGATCGCTAAATTTGCCAACTGTGCCGATACGGCTTACCGCTCTATCATAGTAAGGCCGCAGCCGGTGCCCAATTTTACGGCCAGCCCGCTTAGTGCATGTAAGCCCCCGCTTGCAGTTACATTTACCGATCAAAGCACTAACGGTGCTACCTACCAATGGAATTTTGGCGATGGCGGTACTTCTACCCAACAAAATCCAACACATACCTATACACAATACGGCGATTTTAATGTGCAGCTGATCGTGACCAACTCTTTAGGCTGTTCGGATACGATCATACGCAACAACTATATTCATATACAGGCACCGCAGGCTACTATCAATGGCCTGCCCCGAAAAGATTGTGCACCGCTTACCCATACGTTTGCTGCCAGCGTAAATTCGCTGGATGCTGTAGTGGGTTACGAATGGGATTTTGGCGACGGCGGTACTTCTACTTTGCCTAACCCTACCCATACTTTTGCTGCGGGCGTTTATACCATTACTTTAATAGTGACCACCGCAGGCGGCTGTACCGATACGGTTGTTTTTGAAAAAGGAATTACTGCAAGCATAAAACCCCATGCCGATTTTACAGCAGCACCACGGGATGTGTGCGCTTACCTGCCGGTTAACTTCACCGATCTTTCTACCGGTACTGTAACCACGTGGCTATGGGCATTTGGCGATGGCGCTACTTCTACCCAGCAAAACCCCGTACACATATATGAGGATACCGGTTATTTCAGTGTGCAGCTGATCGTGTGGAACGAGGGCTGCCCCGATACCATAAAATTTGATAACTACGTTCATATTAAACCACCGATAGCCAATTTTACCCCCAGCTTTGTGTGTACCAATAAGCTTACGCGGCTCTTCACCGATAAATCTATCGGGGCCGATGAATGGAACTGGGATTTTGGCGATGGCAATACCTCTACACAACAAAGCCCTACCCATACCTATGCCTCACCCGGCACCTATACGGTAACGCTGCTGGTGCGCAATCATACCACCGGCTGCGAATACACTAAAACACTATCGGTAAAAGTGGTGGTTGAAAAAGCCGACTTCACAGAGTCGGAAACGGTCATCTGCCGTAACAGTACCATTGCATTTACGGCTACCGGCAGTAACCCGTCTAACATTGCATCATACGCCTGGAACTTTGGCGACGGCGGCACCGGCACCGGCGCTACTGCTTCGCATAAATATACTGTTTCAGGAACCTATACCGTAAGATTGATCATTACCGATATACTGGGTTGTAAAGACACCCTGATCAAGCCACTGCGTATAAGAGTAGATGGACCTGTTGCGGCATTTACACCCGGCTCTACCGGCAACTGTACGCAAAGCGCTACGGTGTTCAATGATAATTCTACCACTGATGGTACGCATCCTATCACTACCTGGATATGGAATTTTGGCGATGGCAATACTACCACATTCACTGCTCCGCCCTTCTTCCATAATTATACTACACCGGGCACTTATGATGTAACACTGAAAGTGATCGACAGCAAGGGTTGTATCGACAGTATCAAGCATGCGGCATCGGTTATCATCTCCAAACCGCTGGCTAAATTCACTACACCGGATTCTTTATCCTGCCCCGGCAAAACGGTTAATTTCACCAACAGCTCTACCGGGCCAAATCTTACTTATAAATGGGATTTTGGCGATGCTGCCACCAGCACTGCTACCAGCCCAACACATCAATATACTGCCGACGGAAATTATATTGTACAACTGATCGTTACAGATAAATACGGCTGTACCGATACTACAGAAAAACTGGTGAAGATAGCCACGCCTTTTGCTGCATTCTCTATGAGCGATTCGGTTAGTACCTGTCCGCCACTGGTAGTTTATTTTACCAACAATTCTTCCAACGCTATTGCTGTTAACTGGGATTTTGGCGATGGTACATCTACACAAAGTGATAACCCTTCGCATTTTTATTCTTATCCCGGCACGTACAATGTTAAGCTCACAGTTACCAGCAATGGTGGCTGTACCAGCGATCTTACCAAGCAGGTTATTGTAAGCGGGCCCAAAGGAAACTTCAGTTATACTCCGCTTAACGGCTGCAGCCCGCTCACGGTAAAATTCACTGCCACTACAGAAAACCGGCAATCCTTTGTTTGGGATTTCAATGATGGTAATATATCTCCTACCAACGATTCGGTAGTTACCTATACGTACAAAGAGTTTGGAAATTATGTTCCTAAAATGATATTGGTAGATGCAGGCGGTTGCCAGGTTCCTATCACCGGCCTTGATACGATACATGTAAAAGGCGTAACGGCTAAGTTCGGGTTCCTGTCACCTACTTTATGCGATAAAGGAATGGTTGCTTTCAGCGATTCTTCTAAAACCAATGACGTTATTTCAGGCTACCAATGGGATTTTGGTGATGGTGGTACTTCTACCCAACAAAACCCAACGCATTTTTATACAGCGCCGGGATTATATTATCCGCAGCTTATTGTAACCACGCAAAGCGGCTGTACCGATACGGTGATACATCAAACACCGGTAAAAATAGTGGCATCGCCGCAGGCGGATATTGTAAACACCCCTAACGGCTGTGCTCCGCTAACGGTAACTTTTAACGGCACTTTGCTGGTGGCAGATACTTCGGCCGTTACCTGGAACTGGAATTTGGGCAATGGCAATACTTCTACTTTGCAAAATCCACCGGCGCAGGTATATACCAATCCCACTACGTATAATATTCAGCTGATAGTAACCAACAGCAGCGGCTGTACCGATACTGTTCCAAAAGTTATTGAAGCGTACCGTGTACCTGTTGTAAATGCAGGAAATGATATCATGGTGTGCAGGGGTTCCGGAATTCCTTTATTGGCCAGCGGTGCAGATAGCTATACCTGGACACCTTCTACGGGATTAAGCTGTACCAACTGTCCTAATCCTGTTGCTTCTCCTGCAGATACCACGCAGTATATTGTTACCGGTACTACCATACATGGCTGCAGCCATATTGATTCTATAATTGTAAATGTTAAGCAGCCGTTCACTATGCTGAACGGTCCCGGCGATACTTTATGCAAAGGCGGTTCGTTGCGCCTGTATGCATCCGGCGCTTATACCTATGCCTGGAGCCCTTCGGCCGGCTTAAGCAATACCACCAGTTCTTCGCCGATAGCATCGCCAACGGTATCTACTACCTATCGTGTTATCGGTACCGATGATAAGGGTTGTTTTAGAGATACGGCTTACATTGCCATTAAGGTATATCCTATACCAACTGTTGATGGCGGTTCGGATAAAACGATCAATGTTGGCCAGTCGGTAACCTTAACGCCAACTATTTCCAGCGATGTTGTCAATGTATTCTGGTCGCCAACAACCGGTACAGTTAGTTCCAATTATCCATCGGTAACCGTAGCGCCAAAAGAAACCACTACGTATATGGTAGAAGTTACCAATGGCGGTGGCTGCAAATCGAGGGATAATGTTACGGTGTTCGTATTATGCAATGGCGCCAATTTCTTTATACCAAATACCTTTTCGCCAAACGGCGATGGGGCCAATGATGTATTCTATCCAAGGGGCACAGGTTTATACAATATCAAATCGTTCCGCATATTCAACCGCTGGGGCGAAATAGTTTTTGAAAAAGGCGGCTTTGCAGCCAACGATGCTTCCGCAGGTTGGGACGGTACTTTCAAAGGCGTAAAACTTAACCCCGATGTATATGTATATACCGCAGAGATACTTTGCGATAATCAAAACGTACTTACTTTAAAAGGTAATGTAGCATTAATACGATAGATCATGAGTGTAAGTAATTCCAATACCATCCAAAAATCCAATAGTATGAAAACAATTTTATGCAAAGCAGCAGCATTGTTTTGCATTGCAGCAGTACCCTGTGCTGCATCAGCGCAAGACATCCACTTTTCACAGTTCTTCGAAACGCCCTTGCTGCGCAACCCTGCGCTGGCAGGCATCTTCACCGGTGATGTAAGGGTACAGGCCGTTTACCGCACGCAATGGGGCAGCGTTACCGTGCCCTATCAAACCGGTTCACTGAACGGGGAATATAAAAAGCCTATTGGCCGTGGAAATGATTACTTAACCATCGGCGGAGAATTACTGTACGATAAAGCGGGAACTGTTGCCCTTAGTGCAACACACGTCTTACCTACATTAAATTATCACAAGTCGTTAAGCACCGAAAAAAATATGTACCTCTCTTTAGGCTTTATGGGCGGATGGGTACAGCGCAGGATAGACCGCAGTAAGATCACTACCAACAGTCAATACGATGGCACAGGTTTTAATCCTGGTTTGGCAGATGGCGAAACTTTTCCCAAGAGCTCTTACTCATATTTGGATGGCAGCGTTGGTATGAGCTTCAATTCACAATTAGGAGAAAACGCAGATAATAATATTTACCTCGGCCTTGCGTATCATCATTTCAACAAATCAATCAAGGTATCTTTTTACGGCAATCCCAATTACGAGATGATCCCTAAATGGGTTGGCTCTGCGGGCCTACGGCTGAACATCAGCGACTATTCTTATTTTACGGTAGAAGGAAATTATTCCAAACAGGGGCCTTACACCGAAACCATCGTGGGCAGTTTATTTACCAGAAGACTTGGCGAAGATGAAGATCCAAAATACAGTATTTCCGGTGGCGCTTATATCCGCTGGAGCGATGCTATCATTCCTGTGGCTAAGATAGAGTTCAAACCCTTTGCTGTAGCCGCCAGCTACGATGCCAATATCTCTCAACTAAAAGCAGCCAGTTCCGGCAGGGGCGGTTTCGAATTATCGCTTACCTATCAAAAATATGTTGATAAGGAGAACAGCAGTCTTAATGCGGTGCGGTGTCCCAGATTTTGATATTTTTAATTACACGAATTAGAGCGAATTACACTAATTATTAGTAAACACAGATTCAAACGCTAATTCGTGTAATTAGTATTAATCAGTGTAATTCATTTCTTTTAATTCGTGTAATTAGTATTAATTAGTGTAATCTTTAGTGTAATCCACTCGGCTTATCACTCATCGTAAATACCAGCGTTCCTCCTGCCATTATCATATCGTGTGTAATAGAAAAAGAATCGATGCGTTTGCCATTCATTTCGATCTTATCTACATAGATATTTTTATCCGACTGGTTGATCGCTTTAATCACAAACTTCTTTCCATTGGCCAGGTTGATAACAGCACTGCGGACAGCAGGACTGCCGGTAGAATACTGCGGTGCACCCGGCGCTACAGGATAAAAGCCCAGTGCACTGAAAATATACCAGGCGCTCATTTGCCCGCAATCATCATTACCACCTAAGCCATCAGGCGTTGGTTTGTATTGCATGTTCAATATCAACCGTATCAGCGCCTGTGTTTTCCAGGGCTGGCTGGTCCAGTTGTATAAATAAGCCGCATGATGCGCCGGTTCGTTACCATGCACATAAGTACCAATGATGCCATCTCTTGTTATGTCTTCTGTTTCTGCAAAAAATTCATCGGGTAAATGCATAGAAAATAAAGAGTCGAGATAGGTAGTGAATTTTGCATCGCCACCCATCAGTTCTTTTAAGCGGTTAGGATCCTGTGGTACAAACAAGCTATAGTTCCAGGCGTTGCCTTCAATGAATCCCTGTCCATCTGTTTTCAATACATCAAAGTTTTTGCGGAAAGTTCCGTCGCTCAGCTTAGGCCGCATAAAACCGATGGAAGGATCAAAAACATTATTATAGGATAAAGCCCTTTTACTGAACTCCGCTTCAATATCTTTTCGGCCCGCTATTTTTGCCAGCTTTGCAATGCACCAGTCATCATACGCATACTCCAGCGTTTTGGAAACCGATGAACCGCTTTTATCTTCCGGCACATAGCCCATATCTATATAATAATCCAGTCCATCATAGCTTCTGTGCCTGGCCGTTGCTACGCAGGCATCCAGCGCTTTATTGATATCAAATCCTCCTGTATGTTTAGCCACAGCATCTGCAATAACCGCTACACTGTGGTAGCCGCTCATACACCAGTTCTCATTGGCATGGTGGCTCCATATCGGCAGCATATGATGCACACTCTGGTCGTAATGCGCTAACATAGATTGCACCATATCGCTGTTGCGTTTGGGCTGTATAATGTTGAAGAGCGGGTGCAATGCACGGTAGGTATCCCACAACGAAAAAGTGGTGTAATTGGTAAATCCTTTTGCCTGGTGTATGCCCTGATCGAGGCCGCGGTATTTGCCATCTACATCCATATATTCGGTAGGCGAAAGCGAGGCATGATACATGGCGGTGTAAAAATTCTTTAACACGGTTTCATCAGCATCTATCTGAATTTTATTCAGCTCTTTGTTCCATTGTTCATTGGTTTGTTTTTTGGTTTGCTCAAAGTTCCAGTTCGGTATCTCTTTATGCAAATTCAGCAATGCACCTTCTGCGCTTACTGCTGATAAAGCCACTTTCATTTTTATCTTTTCTGATGCTGCTACATCAAAATCAAAGTTCATGCGCAATTGTGTACCCACTACTTCGGGAAAATTCTCCCGGCTGTTGAAGCGCCAGAAGCCGCGGTATTGCATCGGCTTGCCAAAATCTTTTGCGCCGTATTGTTTTATTGGTTTCGAAAAGGCAATGGCGAAATACATCACTCTCGTTCTCCCCCAGCCGTTAGTTTGGCGATAGCCAGTTACCAGCGTATCATTTTCTACCCGTACATAGGTCCACACATTTTTACCCTCATAATTATATATACCTGCAGCAAGATCCAGTATAACATGCGCCGGGCCTGCTTTTGAAAACGTATATTGATGAAAAGCTACTCTTGAAGTGGCCGTGATCTCCGCCAGTATATTATCATCATCCAGCAACACACTGTAAAAACCCGGCGATGCTTTTTCATTTTTATGATCGAAGGCAGAACGAAAACCTGAAAGTGGGTCATTGGCCGTACCGGGGTTTAACTGCAGTTTACCTTGTGTGGGCATCACTAAAAAATCGCCCAGGTCGGAGTGGCCGGTGCCGCTGAAATGTGTATGGCTGAAACCAACTATTGTTTTATCATCGTATTGATAACCTGCGCAATATTTATAGATATCGGGATTGTATTTGCCATTAGGCTGAAACATCAATAAGGTATCTGTATCCGGGCTTACCTGCACCATACCGAAAGGCGCTGTAGCACCGGGATAAGTATGTCCCATACGTTGTGTGCCGATAAGCGGGTTCACATATTGTGTAAGCTCTTTTAGTTGTTGTGCCTGTATGTTCAGCAGGAATAAAATGGCTATAGAACAAAAAACAAGTTTCTTCATTGAGGTGCTTTTAATAAGGTTGTTATGCAAATGCAATTTATCGCATTATTCTATCTGTTGTAATGGCAAAATATTTAAATTGTATGTCTTAGTATACCTTAACTCAATTCTTATGAACACTATATTGCACAATGAAGAAAAGAAATTTCTACAGGGACCAAGATCCAGGTGGAAAGAGTTGAAATATGTTGGTGGTGTGGTCATGCAGTTCATCAAAGGTTTTCGCAAACTTCATTTTATAGGTCCGTGCATCACTGTTTTTGGCTCGGCACGTTTTAAAGAAGATCATCCCTATTATATATTGACACGCAAGGTTTCCAGCCAGGTATCGCTACTGGGTTTTACCATTATGACCGGTGGCGGGGGCGGTATCATGGAAGCTGCCAACCGGGGCGCCAGGGATGTTGGCGGGCCTTCTATCGGCTGCAATATTGTTTTGCTGAAAGAACAGAAGATCAATCCTTATGTTGACCGCTTTGTAACACTGGATTATTTTTTTGTGCGCAAAGAACTGCTTCGCAAATATTCTTTTGCCTTTATAGTAATGCCCGGCGGCTTTGGCACACTGGATGAATTCTTTGAAACCCTTACGCTGATCCAGACCAATAAGATGGAGCATTTTCCTATGGTAGTGATGGGTATGGAATTTCATAAAGAACTGATAGAGCACGTGCAACGCATGGCGGCAGAAAAAACGATCAGCGAAGAAGATATGGAACTGATATTGTTTACCGATAGTGTTGAAGAAATGATAGACCACATCACCAAATATGTATCGGCACAAAACATTAAACTTACCACACCGGTAAAACCTTCGTGGATATTGGGGGAACAAAAGCAATAAAGCGGTATTGTTATAAATTGCAGCTTTAATTATATTAGCTGAAATATTGGCCTATGAGATATATTTTACTTTTTATTTTGCCGGTTTTGTTTTCGCTTTCTTCCTGTGGTGTTGATCCGGATATTGTTAACCAGCCTACTGCTACAAAATTAGATAGCCTGCAAGGCGACTGGAGAATATATACATCTGTTTTACGACCAGTTGCCCCTAGTTATGGTGTTCCGATAACAATACACAACATTTCAGATACTCTTCATTTACACCCAGATCTTACCGGTACCACAGGTTTGGTCCCTGTAATTCCCGTTTATAATTTTACCTATCAATTACTTCCAGATGATTCTACATTGATCATGAATACAAATCCCACCGGCACACCATCTTATGATACCAATATAATTCACCTGAATGGGGATACCCTGAATATAACAACATTAAGGAAATATGTCAATTTTCTGCCAAGTTTTAGTGGAACTTTTAATATTTATTGGCAAATGAGAAAATAAATTTTAAACCTGGTGTTCCCGGTTTTCAACTTAATTACAGGCTTATATTACCTATAAGTCTTGCCTCTATCAGCAAATCCGCACATTAGCGCATTAATTACTATCTTCGCTAATTAACCGCTTTACTCACTATAATTATGAGTATAAAAGGAGTATATAAGATTGTGAACCGAACTAAAACATTTACATTCAATGGAACCGATAATAATATACATTATCATAGGCGTTGCCGCATTAATATTGGGCATCCTGCTGGGTAAGGTCATTTTTGCCAAAAACACTAAAAAACAGGTAGAAGAAGCCGAATCACAAAGTCAAAAAATAATCAGCGACGCCCAGTTACAGGCCGAAACGCTTAAAAAGGAAAAATTACTGGAAGCGAAGGAAAAGTTTGTCCAGCTTAAGTCTGAGCATGATAAAGACGTATTGCAGCGTAACCAGAAGATACTCGAGGCCGAAAACCGCATCAAGCAAAAAGAACAATCCCTCAATCAAAAGGACCAGAATCTTGAAAAACAGATAAAGGACAATGAAGCGATCAAGGAAACCCTTAACCGCCAGATAGAGGTTGTAAATACCAAGCGTACCGAACTGGAAAAACACCAGGAAGAGCATATCCGCCGGCTGGAAAAAGTAGCCGGCCTTACAGCCGAAGATGCCAAAGCGCAACTGATAGAAAGCCTTAAACAGGAAGCCCACACCAAGGCCCTGGTATTACAACAGGAAATTATTGAAGATGCTAAATTAAAGGCCAATAAAGAAGCCCGTAAAATAGTTATTCAAACCATACAGCGTACCGCTGCCGAGCAGGCCATTGAAAATGCCATTACCGTTTTCAATCTTGAAAGTGATGAGATAAAGGGATCTATCATCGGTCGCGAAGGACGCAACATACGTGCCATAGAAGCCGCTACAGGCGTGGATCTTATTGTAGATGACACCCCCGAAGCGATCGTTCTTTCTTCCTTCGATCCATTGCGCAGGGAAATTGCCCGCTTATCGTTGCAGCGCCTTGTTGCCGATGGTCGTATCCACCCGGCCCGTATTGAGGAAGTGGTAGAAAAAACAAAAAAACAAATTGACGACCAGGTAATGGAAATAGGTGAGCGTACCGCAATGGAACTTGGCGTTCATGGCCTGCATAAAGAATTGATCAGGATGGTGGGCCGTATGCGTTTCCGCTCTTCTTATGGTCAAAACCTGCTGATGCACAGCCGGGAAACGGCTAACCTTTGCGCTATCATGGCATCAGAGCTGGGCATGAACCCTAAGCTGGCCAAACGTGCCGGTTTGCTGCATGATATTGGTAAAGTGCCTGATGAAGAAACAGAATTGAGCCATGCCCTTTTAGGCGCCAAACTGGCCGAAAAATATGGTGAAAATCCTGCCGTAGTTAATGCTATCGGCGCTCACCACGATGAAATGGAAATGCAATACGTGATCTCTCCTATCGTTCAGGCCTGCGATGCTATCAGCGGCGCAAGACCGGGTGCAAGACGTGAGATCATGCAGCAATACATACAGCGTATCAAGGACCTGGAAAATATGGCGCTTAGCTATCCCGGCGTTGAAAAAGCCTACGCAATACAGGCTGGACGTGAATTACGGGTGATTGTAGAAGCGGATAAAGTAACCGATGGTGACAGCGATAAACTCAGCTTTGAAATAGCACAGAAGATACAAACTGAAATGACCTTCCCCGGGCAGATCAAAGTAACGGTGATCAGGGAAAAGAGATCGGTTAATGTAGCGAGGTAATTTTCGGTTTGGGGTTTTCGGTTTTCAGTGATGAAAATTTGTAACTAATAATATTAGATCCGGCAGTGTAAAGATTGCCGGATTTTTCTTTGGCTTTTTTACCGCAGAGACGCAAAGGCGCAGAGTAGACACCTCTGTGTCTCCCCGCCTCTGCGGTTAATCAAGCAAAACATAATTTTGGAAAACTTTCCAATTTCAACTTTCAACTTTCAACTTTTTCCCCTACCTTTGCCGTCCGTTAAAAATAGCAATTATGAACGCAGTAAATTTTGTTCATGAGCAGTTGACAGCAAAGCCAACGCTTCCAAAGTTCAAAGCAGGTGATAATATCACTGTAAACTATAAAATCATTGAAGGTACCAAAGAGCGTATCCAGAGCTTTAAAGGCGATGTGATCAAACGCCAGGGTACCGGTGCAACAGCTTCATTTACAGTACGTAAAATGAGCGATGGTGTAGGGGTTGAACGTTTGTTCCCTATCTTTTCACCAAATATCGAAAGTATCGTATTGAACAAAGTAGGTAAAGTTAGCCGTGCTAAGCTGTACTACTTAAGAGAAAGAAGCGGTAAAAGCGCCCGTATCAGGGAAAAAAGAATGGCAGTGGCTGCAAAATAAGCCCGTTTTATAATATTTAAACGTCCCGGATCATACCCGGGACGTTTGTATTTTACCATAAATACCTTAATTTGGCATAATTGTTGTCGATTTATGACAAATCTCCATCCCTCTGAAAAGCTTTACCCCTGATTTTTAATTTATTGCTTAACCTTAAACCTAATTTAACCATGAGGAAGATCATCCTTTCAGCTGTTATTGTTTTCACTGTAGTATTCCTTACATCATGCGCAAGAGGCATATCGCCTGAGCAGGCAGCCAATGGCAAAGCCAAATGCGGCAGGTATATCCGATAAGGCAAACGTGAAAAGGGAGACGTGAAAAGATAAAAATATGTTTTCACGTCTCGCTTTTATATTCTGCTGCTGTTCTCACCTCTGTTGTTTCACTTCTCACGATTCACATCTCCCGTCTCACTTCTAACCCCTGTTAATCGCCGGTTAATAATGTTACCCAAAATGGCATAAATAAGCCTATAATTAAGTTATCTTTGCAGCCTAAATATTAATTATGATAACCTCACTTTTGAATTCAATTTTATTATTATCAATGCCGGGCGGCAGCGAATGGATACTGATCATCATTGTTGTATTACTAATGTTTGGGGGCAAAAAGATCCCTGAGTTGATGAGAGGGATTGGTCGTGGTATGCGTGAATTCAATGATGCCAAGAATAACGTAAAGAGCGAAATTGAAGAAGGCATGAAAGAAAAAGATAAAACCCCTGCTATTGATAAAGATGAGCAGATCAGGTTATTGAAACAACAACTGGAGCAACAGAAACAACAAGGTTAATATAGCCTTTATAATTTATTTTCACGGCTGAAGTAAGTCTTTTAATACCGGTCTTAAAGATCGATCAGTATTTACGGCTCACTTCAGCCTATTTTATAATTACTTTATCGGCTTCATGTTCTCATTTACCCAAATAAAAGACTATCACAATGCGTTGAAGCAGGGCACTCAAACCTGCACTGATGCTGTGCAACATTATTTGCAGGCAATTGAAAGCAATAAACGGCTAAATGCCTATACCGCTGTATATGCAGATGAAGCCCTTCAACAGGCTGCTGCACTGGACGAAAAAAGAAAGCGCAACGAACCGTTAAAGAAATTACATGGCGTAGTGATCGCTATAAAAGATGTGATCTGCCATAAAAACCATACTATAACGGCTGCATCAAAGATATTGGAAGGTTTTACCAGCATATATACTGCTACTGCCGTTCAGCGGTTGCTTGACGAAGATGCTATTATCATCGGAGCCTGCAATTGTGATGAGTTTGCTATGGGCAGCAGCAATGAGAATTCTGTTTATGGAAATGTGTTGAATGCCCTGGATGAAACAAAGGTTCCCGGCGGTTCATCGGGCGGCAGCGCCGTTGCTGTACAGGCAGGCTTAGCCATGGCAAGCCTTGGCAGCGATACCGGGGGTTCTGTTCGCCAACCCGCAGACTTCTGCGGCATTATTGGTATAAAGCCAACTTACGGTCGCATCTCACGTTATGGGCTGATCGCTTATGCTTCTTCATTTGACCAGATCGGTATTTTCAGCAATACCATAGAAGATGCCGGGTTGCTGTTGGAAGTAATGAGTGGCCCGGATGAATATGACAGTACAGCATTACCAACCAGGCTGGAAGATGTAACTGAAAAATTAGAGCAGGAAGAAAATAAAAAATACAGGATCTGTTATTTTGAAGAAGCCCTGCATCACCCTTCTTTGGATGTGGAAATAAAAAATGCAGTACTGGCATTGATTGATAAACTCCGGGAAGAAGGACACGAAGTAACCGCAGTAGATTTTGACCTGCTGGATTATGTAGTTCCGGCTTACTATGTATTAACAACAGCCGAAGCAAGCAGTAACCTCAGCCGCTTCGACGGCGTGCGTTTTGGTTATCGTACAAAGAGCGATGTAAAAGATTTAACAGATTTTTACAAGCGCACCCGAAGCGAAGGTTTTGGCAAAGAAGTGCAGCGCCGCATCATGCTGGGCACTTTTGTTTTAAGTGCTGGTTATTATGATGCCTACTACAGCAAAGCGCAGCAGGTACGCCGCTTACTTACCGACCGAACTGCCAGTATCTTCAAGGATTTTGATGCATTGATATTGCCAACCAGCCCGGTTACAGCTTTTAGCATTGGTGAAAAATCTACAGACCCCATAGCAATGTATGTGGCAGATATCTATACAGTATTTGCCAATTTAACGGGGCTCCCGGGTATATCTATCCCATTATTCAAGCACAGCAATGGCATGCCTTTCGGCCTGCAGGTTATGACAGCAAAGACAGATGAAGTAACTTTGCTGCAATTGTCGAAATACCTGGTGCAACGCTGCACCGCATATTAGTGTCTTATTAAATGATGAAACCGGTCTTCATATTATTCATAGTGAGTTTTCTTTTGCCTGCCGCAAAAACAGGAAAGCTATTTGCCCAGGTTAACCAGGCAACGAAAGAGCAGGCTTTGAAAGACACTTCTATTGAGCCGGTACCCGAAGAAGATAAGCTGATAGACGAAGTGGTAAGTACCCCTTCTACCCCATCAAAAGAAAAAGTACAATACTTTAGCCAGGTAACGAGGTATGGCTTTAAGAACCTGTTTGCCAATTACAGTTATAATCCTACCCTGCCTTATGCGGCTCAAATAAACAGCAATGCAGCTGGCTTTATACAGGATTATGTGCAGGCACATGGCAAATACCTGCAGGATATGAAAGGCTGGGGCCAGCCCTATTTTAATCTTATTGAAAATATATTGATGCAATACGGATTACCAAGGGAGCTAAAATATATTGCTGTAATAGAATCGAATTTAAAAACCGGCGCTGTTTCCAATAAAGGTGCGGGTGGCCCATGGCAATTGATGCCCGGCACAGCAAGAGACCTTGGCTTATCGGTAAATGGATTTATTGATGACAGGAGGGATTACTGGAAAAGCACACATGCTGCTGCAAAATACCTGTTGCAGAACTACAAGATATTTAAAGACTGGCTGCTGGTAATGGCAGCTTATAACGGCGGACCGGGAAGAGTGTTCAATGCGATAAAGAAAAGCGGCAGCAAAAATTTCTGGGCGCTTCAATATTATTTGCCCGAAGAATCGAGGACTTATGTAAAGCGTTTTATTGCTACACATTACATTATGGAAGGTGCAGGGGGTGTAACTACTTCAGGTAATCCTTCGCTGGGTTTTGAACCCGGCAGCGGACTTAATCCATATGACAATAAACCAAGCCTTACCAATGAAGAGCTTGAATCTTCTGCCATACAAACCATTTCAGGTAAATTCAATTCTGTAGTGATCAGCAAGAATATTGCGATGGAGATTGGGCAATTCAACCGCTACAACCCTGCTTTTGATAATATGATGATGTCGAACGGTAATTACGATCTTCGGCTGCCTCCCGATAAGATGCAACTGTTCCTGGCCAATAAATACGCTATACTTAATGAATGCGTACAATTGTTACTGGCAGATAACAGTGTGCAGAATAACCAGACCATCTATCCCCCGGTCAAGTTTTCCAAACCTGCTGTTAAGAAGAAAAAGTCCTGATATTATTCCAGTACTTTCATCATCGCCCCTGCTTTCAATAAGCTTTCCTCATATTCGTTTTCAGCATCGCTGTTAAATGTAATGGCGCCGCCTGTTTGAAAAGAAAGATATCTTGCCGCAGCATTATAAAGCATACTGCGTATCACTACATTAAAATCAAAGTCGCCACCAGGATTTATATAGCCGATAGCTCCCGAAAACAAACCTCTTTTGGTTTGCTCATACTGTTCTATTAATTCCATTACTTTCTTTTTAGGCACACCGGTCATCGATCCCATAGGAAATGTTTTCCTGATCACTTCTACCCAATTGATATCTGCCGGCAGTTCGCCGCTTATAGTGCTGATCATTTGGTGTACCTGCGGAAAACTATAAATGCCAAACAGCTCTTCTACTTTAACTGTGCCTTCTTTACATACTTTACTCAGGTCATTCCTAACCAGGTCTACTACCATCACATTTTCGCTTTTTTCCTTTTCGCTTTGTAAAAGCAATTCTTTTTGTTTGATATCCTGTTGATGATCTTCAAGGTTGCGCTTAGCTGTTCCTTTTATGGGTTGCGAAATGATCCTGCTTCCTGTTTTTTTAAGATATCGTTCCGGGCTTGCACAAAGGCACCATTTATCTTTCACTCTGTATAAAGCAGAAAAGGGGTTGGGAGACAAACTTGTTAGTTTATCATAAATAAAGAAAGTATCTATTGAAGCCTGCTCAGCAAAAAATTCCTGGCAAAAATTTATTTCGTAGCAATCGCCACGCACAATATGTTGCTGTATCTTTTTTACTGTAGCAATATATTCTTCTTTAGGTATCCTCGGCTTTACAGCAACCGCAGCATTTATTGATGGAGTTATTTTTTTACTGCATGCTGCTATCTCTTCAAAGATCGTATCCGCATTATCATCTGAATAGATCAATACTTCTTTTTCCGAAAGACTTACTACAACCCCGGGTTCAAAAAAATACATGTCGCTAAATCCTACGCCATCAAAATTTTGTGAGCGCAACACTTCTGTCTCATTCTTCAGATCATAGGCAAAGTGGCCAAACAGCCAGCTTTTTTCTTCTTTATATAATTGTTGTAACTGTGTAAATGCCGTACCGGCAGAAGCTGTCAATTCTCTTTTACAGCCTGCGGCCAGCAAGCATTCAAAAGCTGCCGTTTCAAAGTAATAATTACGGTTATCCAAAAAACAAAAAATGTTGAACCGGTTTGTCCAATTCAACATTTGTATTCTGAATTCCGTAAAGTTATTTATAGCAAAAGCCTGTGGCTGTTTATGTAGCATCACATTTTTATCTTAACTAAAAATCATCATCGTCGTCATAGCCTCCGCCACCACCGCCGCTGAGATCATCAAAGCCAAGATCTTTAAAGTCATCATCAACTTTAAAATCATCGTCATCGTCTTTTGATGATTTTTTACCCGGTGCTTTTTTCACTTTCGATTTTGGAATATCAAATTCATCAAAGTCCGGATCCCAGTCGTCATCCTCTTCTCCTTTTTCCCAATCATCTTCTACTTCAACATCATCATCGTCGTCATCATCGTCATCGCTTTTCGATTTTTTCTTTGATGTCGCTTTTCCTTTGGCCGGTTTTTCATCCAGCTCCAAATCATCGTCATCATCAAAATCATCATCATCTTCTTCTTTCTTTGATTTAGGAGATGCTTTTTTTGCAGGAACTTTGGCTGATGATTTACCTGCTGTTGTCTTTTTTTCGTTATCAGATTTCGGAACCATAAATTGTAATGATTAGTACTGTAAAATTTCCACGCAATTTTGAAATAGCCAAAAATTTGACGAACTTTTTTTATTTTTTTTTATGCTGTTACTATCTGGTCTCTTCCGGGTCCATTGCTTATATATTTTACCGGTACTCCTAAAAATTTATTCAGGTAATCAATATACGTTTTCATCTTCCCGGGCAACGAATTAAAATCGTTAACAGCAGTGATATCCGTTTTCCACCCTTCAAATGTTTTATATACGGGCTCAATAGTTACACGGTTCATTTGAAAAGGTACATAATTCTTTTCTACCCCATCTACATTATAACCGTTACAAACTTTTAACTCATCTAAATTATCCAAAATATCGGCTTTTGTCATAATGATCTGGGTTACACCATTTATCATACAGGCAAACTGCAATGCTACCAGGTCTATCCAGCCACAACGGCGTGGCCTTCCGGTAGTACTGCCGAATTCGTTGCCGGTCTTGCGGATCAGTTCTCCTGTTTCATCGTTCAATTCTGTCGGGAACGGACCACTACCCACCCTTGTACAATATGCTTTAGATACGCCAAATACTTCTTTGATCTTTTGCGGGGCAATACCCAAGCCCGTACAAACGCCGGCTGATATAGTACTGCTGCTGGTTACAAACGGGAAAGTACCAAAATCCACATCCAGCATACTGCCCTGTGCACCTTCTGCCAGCACACGCTGCCCTTTGGCTATTTTTTCGTTGATGAAATATTCGCCATTAACGATCTTAAACTCCCGCAGAAATTCTATCGCTTCAAAAAATTCTTCTTCCCATGCGCTTATATCTTCCTGGAAATTAAAGCTTTCCAATATTTTCTGGTGCTTCAGGCGTAGCTTAATATACTCGGTAGTAAAACTCTTGTCCAGCAAGTTACCTACTCTTAAACCATTACGGCCGGTTTTATCCATGTACGCCGGGCCAATTCCCTTTAATGTACTACCGATCTTTTCATTGCCTTTACTTAACTCACTGGCTTTATCAATGGCCCTGTGCGTAGGCAATATCAAATGTGTGCGTTCGCTGATGAACAGGTTTTTTTTATAATCCACACCAAAGGCCGCTACATTCTGGCATTCTCTCTTGAGCGTTACAGCATCCAACACTACACCGTTACCAATAAGGTTCGTCTTGCTTTCGTGAAAGATACCGCTGGGTATTTGGTGCAGCACTATTTTTTTACCATCCACATATAACGTATGCCCTGCATTAGGGCCGCCCTGGAAACGGGCCACTACATCGTAATTATCAGCAAAATAATCTACGATCTTTCCTTTGCCTTCATCTCCCCATTGCAGCCCCAGAATTACGTCAACCATATTTTGATTTTAGAGTTGTGATTTTAGATTTATGATTTTTTTGCCTGATTTTGTACCAGGCATTTAATCTTATTCAGCTTTACCCACACAGTATGATCAAAGCGATTAAAATACCTCTTTTGTTCACGAAGCCGTAAAAATAAATTGAAAAAATACAACCACCTAAAATGAATTGTAGTTGTTTGAAAATTGGGGAGAAAAGGGAGGGATTTATGATTTACGATTTATGAATGATGATTTACGAATGCCTTTAAGTCAATGACTAATATATTTGAACAAAAAAAAGGACTGATGAATTCCTCATCAGTCCAAACTATCTTTAAAAAATAATTCTTTTCAATTACCAATTACTAAGCCACCTTCAACATACTCATCTTACTGCTGCTGAATTTGCGCTCTGCATAATCTAACGTTACTTCAAACGTTTTTACTTTTTGAGAAGGCAATTCATACATAGCATCGGTTAAAATACTTTCGCAGATGCTGCGTAAACCACGGGCGCCTAATTTATATTCCAGCGCTTTGCTTACCATAAAATCAAATACCGCCGGTTCAAACTTCAATTCAATTCCTTCTATTTCAAATAAGCGGGTAAATTGTTTCACCAAAGCATTTTTAGGCTCTGTTAAAATGTTACGGAGTGTTTCGGCATCCAAAGGATTCAGGTAAGTTACTACAGGCAGGCGACCCAATAATTCCGGTATCAAACCAAAATTCTTAAGATCTACCGCATTAATGAACTGCAACAGATTATTGTGCTGGTAATCCTGTAATTCTTTATTTACATTAAAGCCGATAGAGTTGGTATTCACCCTTCTTGCAATGATCTTATCTACACCTGCAAATGCGCCTCCGCAAATGAACAGGATATTTTGCGTGTTCACCTTTATCAGCTTCTGCTCGGGGTGCTTACGGCCTCCTTGTGGCGGCACCAGCACTTCTGTACCTTCCAGTAATTTTAGTAAGCCCTGCTGCACACCTTCGCCACTTACATCCCTTGTAATAGAAGGGTTATCGCTTTTGCGGGCAATCTTATCTATCTCATCAATAAATACAATTCCCTTTTCTGCGGCATGTACATCGTAATTGCAGGCCTGCAATAAGCGGCTCAGCATACTTTCCACATCTTCTCCTACATAACCTGCTTCGGTAAATACTGTTGCATCAACGATCGCAAACGGTACATTCAACATACGGGCAATGGATTTTGCCAGCAGCGTTTTTCCGGTACCTGTTTCGCCTACCATGATGATATTGCTCTTTTCTATCTCCACATCATTCTCTACTTTTTGATTCAGGCGCTTGTAGTGATTATATACCGCAACTGCCAGTATCTTTTTGGCATCATCCTGCCCTATCACATATTCATCCAGGAATTTTTTTATTTCTATAGGCTTCCTTACGGTAAGCTTGTGTGCAGGGGCATGCAGGTTCTTGCTTTCTGAATTGGTGCCCAGTTCCTGTTCAATTATTTCTTCTGCATGTTCTACACAGTTTTCACAAATATGTCCGTCTTGGCCTGCAATAAGGATCTTGACCTCATCGCGGCTACGGCCGCAAAATGAGCAATGTAAGGTTTGTTGTTTTGCCATTTCTTAAGATTAATTGTTGATCAGCATTGGTCATTTGCTTTCTCTACAACTTTGCAAAGATACACAACCATGCCAATAACGCTTTCAAACAGACAATAGTATGCTGTAAAATGATGCATCCGTTCATATAAAAAGCCCCGAAAAAAGGGGCTTTTTATATATTTAGTGCCTTGAGCCCTTAAATTTTATCCAGGATGGCATCTACAATGCCATAATTCACCGATTCAGCGGCATTCATCCAGTAGTCACGATCAAAGTCCTTCATGATCTGTTCACGGGTCTTTCCGCAATTCTTTGCCAGTATATCTGCACCCAGCTCTTTTGCTTTCTGCATTTGTATGGCCATTATCTCCAGGTCGGCGCTTACACCACGGGCTCCACCGCTTGGCTGGTGTATCATTACTTCCCCATTAGGAAAAATAAACCGTTTACCTTTTGCCCCGCCGCTTAATAACAGGCTGCCCATACTTGCCGCCATGCCCATACATACGGTGCTTACCGGCGAAGAGATCATTTGCATGGTATCGTAAATAACCATTCCGCTGGTAACAATACCTCCCGGGCTGTTGATGTAAAAAGTGATGTCTTTACCCGGGTCAATTGCTTCCAGGTACATCAGCCTGTCGGTGATGTCTTTGGCTGTCTTATCATCCACAGCACCCCAAAGGAATATCTTGCGCTGTTCAATGAATTTTTTATCGAACTGCCAGCCCGTCATCATTTTTTCCATCGGATTTTCCGGTATTGCTTTAGGTTCTTCTTCCTCGTCTTCAAAACGAATATTCTTGTTGTATATCATTAGTAATAAGTATTAAGTTGTAAGTGATAAGTATTAATCTTTCTTTCCTTTTCTTGGGTTGATGGTGAGCACTTCATCTATCAAGCCGTATTCTTTCGCTTCGGTAGATGTCATCCAGTGATCGCGATGAGAATCTGCCGCTACCTTTTCAATAGATTGACCGGAATGGAAAGCAGTAATAGCATAAAGCTCCTGTTTCAGTTTTTTAATTTCATTTACGGTGATCTCAATGTCACTGGCTTGTCCGCCGGCACCGCCGCTGGGCTGATGCATCATGATACGGCTATGCTTAAGTGCAGTTCGCTTTCCTTTACTGCCGGCACACATTAATACCTGGCCCATACTTGCTGCCATACCCGTGCAGATGGTGGCGATATCGGGTGTAATAAACTGCATGGTATCGTACATACCCAAACCTGCGTACACACTGCCTCCCGGGCAATTGATGTACATCTGTATATCCCTTACCCTGTCGGTACTTTCTAAAAATAATAACTGCGCCGTTACAATATTGGCCACTTCATCATTGATAGGATAACCCAGGAAGATGATCCTGTCCATCATCAGGCGGCTGTACACATCCATTACGGCAACGTTCATCGGGCGCTCTTCAATAATGTTGGGTGTAAGGTTGGTTACGTTATGTTTTACATAAGCATCCAATGTATTGCTGCTAATCCCTTTATGCTTTACAGCGTATTTTTCAAATTCTTTTCCAAAATTCATATGCTTTATATTAATTGTCGTTTACAAATATAGTTGATAATTGAAAGTTCAAGGTTGAAGGTTGAATGTTCAAAGTTCATGGCACAACTTTCAACTTTGAACCTTCAACTTTCAACCTTTTAGTCTCTGCTTCTTGATTGATAGATCAAAATATATTGTACCAGCATGGCAATAGAAGCCAATGCTGCTACCACATACGTTAATGCGGCCCATTTTAGTGCATCTTTCGCTTTATCGTGTTCGGTTGTTGTGGTGATACGTGCAGAGTCAAGCCATTTCAGCGCCCTGGCTGATGCATCAAATTCTACGGGTAATGTTATCACCGAAAACAAGGTAGTTACTGCAAATAAAATGATACCGATTAACAGGATGGTTGTATTGCCACCTCCAAAACCAAACATACCTAACCCTGCGATGATAACCCACTGCGACAGGTTGCTGCTTATCTGTACCGCAGGCACAATTGCGCTTCTTAACTTTAACATAGAATAGGCTGTTGCATGCTGCACAGCATGGCCGCATTCGTGCGCCGCTACTGCTGCTGCAGAAACATTCCTTCCTTCAAATACATCGGGACTGAGGTTAACTGTTTTGTTAGCAGGATTATAGTGATCAGATAAAAAACCATCTACAGATATTATCTGTACATCGTAGATACCATTATCCTTCAGCATTTTTT
The DNA here is from genome assembly GCA_048497855.1 of Bacteroidota bacterium. Lineage (GTDB taxonomy): Bacteria > Bacteroidota > Bacteroidia > Chitinophagales > Chitinophagaceae > Ferruginibacter. Next base: position 228,070 of record JBEHZB010000001.1, read on the forward strand.
CTGCTACTTCTTTACCGCTCATGCCTGTGCTGGTGGGCACTTTTGCATATTCAGCAAATTTGCTTTTAAGCCTGAACTGTACCAGCATACCCAACAGCATGAACACGATGGATACGACCAGGATACTTATTGTCATGATTATTGAAACTTTAGTGAGGATAGGATGGCAAAAAGTATTCCCTTTACGGAAACTGCCAAAATTGCTGAAATACAGGTTGTAAGACTGATATTGTTATTGGAACAGCAATGTTAGATTACTGTTACATGCCCCAAAGAAATTTAAGCTGGCACTGCATAAAAAAGCCCCGCAAAGCGGGGCTATATAAGCACTTAATACTGGTAAATTTATTTATACTGGGCTGTTAATCCTTGTGCCAGTTCGGTCATTTTCTTCAGGCCGTCTTCAGGGAGGTTGCCTTTTTTGAACTCAGCCAATATTTCAGGGTATTTGTTTTCCATTTCCAGTAAGAAATGTTCTTCAAATGCCTTTACATTTTTAACAGCTACATCTTTCAATAAACCTTGTGTACCCAAATAAATGATCGCTACTTGCTTTTCTACACTGAAAGGGCTGTATTGTGGTTGTTTTAATACTTCCACGTTCCTTGCACCTTTATCAATTACGTTCTTTGTAGCAGCATCAAGGTCGCCACCAAATTTAGAGAAGGCTTCCAGCTCACGGTAAAGCGCCTGGTCAAGCTTTAAGGTACCGGCAACTTTTTTCATGGATTTGATCTGCGCATTACCACCCACGCGGCTTACCGAGATACCTACGTTGATAGCAGGACGGATACCGGCGTTGAACAGGTTACCTTCCAGGAAGATCTGTCCGTCGGTAATAGAAATTACGTTTGTAGGAATATAAGCAGATACGTCACCAGCCTGTGTTTCGATAACCGGCAGTGCTGTTAAAGAACCACCACCTTTTACAAGGTGTTTGATTGATTCAGGCAGGTCATTCATCTGCGCAGCGATATCATCCTTAGCGATAACTTTTGCAGCCCTTTCCAGCAAACGGCTGTGCAGGTAGAATACATCGCCAGGATAAGCTTCACGGCCCGGTGGACGACGTAATAAAAGAGATACTTCACGATAAGCTACCGCCTGTTTTGACAGATCATCATAAATGATCAATGCGGGGCGGCCGGTATCACGGAAGAATTCCCCGATAGCAGCACCAGCAAACGGCGCATAGAATTGCAAAGGAGCAGGATCTGCTGCAGAAGCTGCAACGATAGTGGTGTAAGCCATTGCACCGTGCTCTTCCAGCGTTTTCATGATGCCCGCAATGGTAGAAGCTTTTTGGCCGATAGCTACATATATGCAATATACAGGCTTGCCTGCTGCGTAAAATTCTTTTTGATTGATAATGGTATCAACACAAATGGCGGTTTTACCTGTCTGGCGGTCACCGATAACCAGCTCACGCTGTCCGCGGCCGATAGGAATCATCGCATCAATAGCTTTGATACCGGTTTGCAGCGGTTCTTTTACCGGCTCACGGAAGATAACCCCTGGTGCTTTACGCTCCAGCGGCATTTCATACAGTTCGCCTTTGATCGGGCCCTTGCCATCGATAGGCTCGCCCAATGTATTAATAACACGCCCGCTCATACCATCTCCTACTTTAATAGAAGCGATCTGGCCGGTACGCTTTACTTTATCACCTTCTTTAATTTCAGCACTGTCACCCATCAATACCACACCTACATTATCTTCTTCAAGGTTAAGGGCAATAGCTTTTACGCCGTTGTCAAATTCTACCAGTTCACCGCTGCGTACATTGTTAAGGCCATATACACGGGCAATACCATCACCTACCTGAAGTACAGTTCCTACTTCTTCCAGGCTGGCACCTGCATTAAAATTGCTCAGTTGCTGGCGGAGTATCGCCGAAATCTCATCTGGTTTAATTTCTACCATAAAATTTGAGTTTATTGTTTTGAACCCGGCTGTATATCAGTGTTTAACCTGTTTTGCCGCATCCTGAAAGCTTTCGGGATACTTGTCCAGCCGGTATCATCTTTTTTTCAGGGTGCAAAGGTATGCGTTGAATGCTGTAATCCCAAAAAATACTATATTAAATGCCTGTTGAAACAGTTCCTTTTTTAGCTGTTTTAAACTAATGAATATAACAACGGATTGTTATCTTTTTGAACGTGCCAGCCTTCCGCAGCAGAAGACTGTCTCAAATTTACATAGACAGAGCCGCTCTTTATATACAGGAGCGTGAAACCGCAGTTTAGAGTATAAAAACCATTTATAAAAATCAGTGTGTATTTAAAAAAGGCGTAATTTTCCAGTTCAAACTTATCATTACTATCGAACCAACTATACATGCTTACTATTCAGCCTTTGTTACCTGTTTTAACCAAAACTTCAGTGCGGTGCATGTTACCTGTTCCTATAAATTATTTTTCTCTTTATAACTCCATTTTTTAATCTTAAAATCAATTACTTATTGGACAAAAACAAACATTAAACTCAAAACACAACATTCACAAAGTATCAAACAAGTAAACATTTATCATGAAGAAACTTTTCCTACTTTTTTTTGCACTATGGGGGGCCGTTGTCAGTATGGCTCAAACCAGTGAGGCAGAAAAAAATGTGGCTTTACAGTTTGTCAGTGCCAACAGAACAGCCCTGGGATTAACAGCGGACGATCTGAACAATCTTATTGTTTCAAGTTCGTACGTTGATAAATCTGCAGGAAATGTAAGGTTGGTGTACCTGCAACAAACGTTTAAAGGCATTCCTGTGTACAACCAGTTCCAGGTACTTGCTTTTAAAAACAACCAGCTGGTATCTAACCAGGGCAGCCGTATAGCAGCAGCTAAAATGGCCGCTTCACAAAACGCGGTACCGGCTATGTCTGCTGAAAGCGCTGTACGTGCAGCATTGGCAGACAGGCACCTGCAAAGCAGCAAGCCTGCACTTACTATCAACAGAAGCGCCGATGGCCAAAAGATCGAGTTCAGTGATATGGGTGCATCGCACCACAACATTACTGCTCAATTGATGTGGATCCCGTCTGAAGATCAAAAAGAAATGAGACTGGGATGGCAGATCTACATTGAGCCGCTTAAGAGTGCTGACCTTTGGCAGGTAAGAATAGATGCCGCTGACGGTAAAACCCTTGGTGTAACCAATCTTACTGTTTATTGCAGCTGGGATGGCCCGAATAAATATATGCCGGATCATTCTGCTGAATTTTTAAATGACCTTGCTGTTGAAAAAGGCTTATCAGGCAAAGTGCTGTTCGATTTTAAGAACGGGCCTAACAGTATTCAATCAACTACAAGTCCTACTATTGTTAACGGCGCAAGCTATCTTGTAATACCTTATCCTGTTGAAAGTCCTTCACATGGTCCTGCTACCTTAAAAACAGACCCATGGAACCTTGCAGGTGGTAATGCCGTTTCATTGAAATGGCACAGCGATGGTGCAAATGATTACACCATCAGCCGTGGTAATAACGTTTGGGCTAAAGAAGACAGGGCAAATGATAATGAGACCACCATCGGTGTGTCTGCACAATCATCTACTACTCCTGATCCTTTGACCTTTAACTTCCCTCCTGATTATACAGTAGCTCCTACTACTCCTTCCTTCCAGCAATTTGCAATCACCAACCTGTTCTACTGGAACAATATCATGCACGACATGAGCTACCAGTATGGCTTTGATGAACCAGCTGCTAACTTCCAGGCTAATAACCAGGGACGTGGTGGTGCAGGCAATGACTTTGTATATGCTGATGCACAGGATGGAAGCGGAAGCAACAACGCTAACTTCGGTACTCCTGCTGATGGCAGTAATGGCCGTATGCAGATGTACCTGTTCACTTCTCCTAACCCTGATCGTGATGGTGATGTTGATAACGGTGTTATCAGTCACGAATACGGTCATGGTATCAGCCACAGGCTTACCGGCGGTCCTGCAAGTGGTGCAGGCTGTTTGAGCAATGCTGAACGTGGTGATGAAGGATGGAGCGATTATTTTGCATTGATGGTAACTACCGACTGGAGCACTGCCCAGGTAACTGATGGTTTTAACAAACCAAGGCCAATGGGTACATATGTATTAGCTCAGCCAATCACCGGTTCAGGTATCCGTGTGCATCCATATTGTACCAATATGGCTGTTGATCCATGGACCTACTCTGGTGTAGCTTCATCTGGTGGTGAAGTTCACGATATTGGAGAAATATGGTGTTCTACTATATGGGATATGACCTGGGATCTTATTCAGGATCAAGGTATCAATCCAAACCTGTTCAATGCTGCCGGTACCGGTGGTAACTCTATCGCTATGAAGCTGGTGATCATGGGTGAAAAACTGCAAAAGTGCAGCCCTGGTTTCCTTGATTCAAGAGATGGTATCCTTGCTGCTGACCAGGTATTATACGGTGGCCAGTTCCATTGTATCATTGTAAGAGCCTTCGCAAGAAGGGGTATGGGTCTTGATGCAAAACAAGGTTCATCTGGCGCTACCAACGATCAGACACAAGGTTTCTCTATTGAAGAAAGCAGCCTGCTGCTGACTCAAAGCGTTACCCAGCAGTCTGAAGGTGGTGCTGTAACTTACAACAATAAAGTAACTGCTTATTGCGGTGCATTGACCAACTACCTGCTTACTGATACTTTACCTACGAACGTAACGTATGTAAGTGGCGGTACTTACAATGCTGCCAACAGAGTGGTTAGCTTCCCTGTTAACTTAGCTGCAGGTGCAAGCCAAACTTACTCTTTCACTGTTACTATCAATGCCGGTAGCTACTTCCCGCCAAGCAACCTGATCGACGAACAGGTAACTGGTGCTGCTATACCTGCAGGATGGACAGCTACTACAACTGTGCCTGCCAGCGGCAACCCTAAATGGGTTTCTTCTACAGCACAAAGCCATAGTGCCCCTAATTCATTGTTTGGTGCAGATGCCACTGTTTCAAGTGACATGCGTCTTTCTATGAACGCAGCGGTTGCATTAGGTGCAAATCCACCGGTTCTTTCTTTCTGGCATAACTATAATACTGAGCCAGGATGGGATGGTGGTGTAGTTGAGATCAGTACCAATGGTGGTACTACATGGCTTGACCTTGGTGCCAACATGACCGAAAATGGTTATAATGGTACACTGGGTGCAGGCGTAGGTAATAACCTGGCTAACAGGGCTGCATTTACCGGTAACAGTAATGGTTTCATTCAAACCAAGATCAACCTGCAGCCTTATGCCAATCAAAATGCAATGTTCCGTTTCCGTTGCGGATCGGATGACAATACTGCTGCAGTGGGCTGGTATGTTGATGATATCCTGTTAAGATCACAGGCTGTTGTTAATATCAGATCAAGCCTCTTCAATGGTTCTAACGTAAGGGTTCATACTTCTGATACCTTTACCATTATTCTTCCTCCTGCTGCAGGATGTCCTGTTGTAACTACACAACCATCAAGTACTATGGTTTGTGCTACTTCAACAGCAACCTTTACTGCAGCTGTTGCTGGTGTTGGCATGACCTACCAGTGGCAGGAAAGCACCAATGGTGGCGGTACATGGAACAACCTCACCAACGTTGCCCCTTACTCTGGTATAGGTACAACTACGCTGACGATCAATCCTACAACGCTGGCGATGAATAACTATCAATACCGCCTGTTCGTTACTACTGCAGCTTGCCCTACAGGTGTAGCGAGCGCTCCTGCTACATTGAATACTGTAGCTTCATCAGTTGGCGGTACAGTTACACCAGCTACTACCAATGTGTGCGGTACTACCAACAGCGGTACTTTAACCCTGTCTGGCAATACCGGTTCTGTTATCCGTTGGGAATCTGCAACAGCTCTTGCAGGTCCTTATACGCCAATAGCGAACACAACCAATACTTATACCTTTAACAATATTACCCAAACCATGTACTACCGTGCTGTAGTTCAGGTTCCGGGTTGCGTAGCGGTTAATTCATCTGTTGCTACAGTTAACTTCACTGCTGCATTACCGTTAACTATTGTTGCTGACCCTGGTACAACACTTTGTGCCGGTGATCCTACAAAACTGACCGTAGTGGAAACCAGCAGCCCAACACCAGTTGGTACACTGTATGCACAAACCGGTACTTCCGGCAATTCGCCTGTTTCTCAAAACTTCGAACCTGCAAATGATGCGTTCGATAACCAGGCTGCGGAAGATTTTACCGTTCCTGCAAATACTACCTGGAACATTACACAGGTTTCTGCAGGTGGTCTGTACTTCAACGGTGCAGGTCCTTCTACTTCTTACAATGTAACTATCTATAACAATGCGGCCAGCAATGTACCGGGTACTGTAATTGCTGCTTATACCAACCTTACCTATACTGGTGGTGCCAGCCCTGTTATAGCTATTCCTTCTACCAGCTTAACTGCAGGTAAATACTGGATATCTATCCAGTCTAATATGAGTTTTGCAGCCGGCGGCGAATGGGCATGGGGTGCTACAGGTACTACTGCTATCGGTAGCCCGTGGGCATGGCAAAATCCAGGTGGCGGCTTCGGTACACCATGTACAGCTTGGGGCAACGGCGCTGCAAGTTGCATTCCTGGTTCTGGCGCTAACCTGATCTTTAATCTTACAGGTACATCAGTTACGGCAGCCGGACCTCCGGTGGGTGGTACTTACCTGTGGACTCCTGCTGCAGGCTTAAGCTCTACAACATCTAACCCTGTTGCTGCTTCTCCTGCTGTTACAACAACCTATACTGTTTACTTCGATAACGGTTCCGGTTGTACAAGACAGGCAAGCATTACTATTAACGTTAACCAGCGTCCTGCTATTACAGCTCAACCTGCCAACACTGCAGTATGTGCCGGTGGCACTGCTACCATTACAGCAGGCGCAAGCGGTACAGGCGCTACTTATCAATGGCAGGTAAGCACTGATGGCGGTGCTACCTGGACCAACGTTGCTAACGGTACTCCATATGCCGGTGCAACAACTACTACTCTTACCATCGCTCCTGCTACTGTTGCTATGAACGGTTACAGGTATCGTTTGGTAGTAAGTGGTACATGTCCTCCATCTGCTACTTCAAATGGTGCTATACTTACTGTAAATGCATTACCGGTTGTAACCATAACTCCATCTGTAACTTGTGGTGGTGTTGCTGGTGTAAGCGGTACATTGCTTACAGCTTCAAGCCCAACAGGCGGCAACTTTATATGGACTCCTGCTACAGGATTATATACTAATCCGCAGGCAACTGCTCCATACACTGCGGGTACGCCTACTGCTACTGTTTATGCGGCTCCTACTACCAATACTGTGTACACTGTTACTGCTACCAACGGCACAACAGGCTGTACAGGTACAGGTACTGTAACTGTTAACTACACACCGGATGTTCCTGTAGTTAACCCTGCTGCTGCAACTATCTGTTTGACCACTCCAAGAACCTATCAACAACTGCAGATCACTTCTGCATTGTCTGGTGCTACCGTGTCAACATTCAGTTCTGGTACAGTTAATATCGCTGTTCCGGACAACGTAGCAACTGCTACTACCAGCAGTATCACTCCTTCATTACCTGCAGGTGCTATCATTTCGCAGGTAGTGGTTACCCTGAACATGTCGCACACTTACCCTGGCGATATGATCTTCAACCTGAAAGCTCCAAACGGCAAGATCCTTAACCTGTATAAGTTCAACGGCGGCAATGCTACCGGTAACTCTTCAGGTGTATCTACATGGGGCTGGTACAATGCCCAGGTAAGCCCTGCTTCTACAACTCCGTTCAGTTCTGTAGCTGCAGCGCCTTATATTTATCAAACACCGCCAACTGTGTTCAAAGCGGATATCCTGAATGCTGATGTAACAGCAGCAGGTTTCCCTTTCAACAACCCAACAGGCTATACTTCTGATGCAACTGCATGGACTGATCTTTATCCAGGATCAAGCACAGGTGCATGGACGTTAGCAATGGCCGATGGCGGTCCTGGTGATGTAGGTACACTGGCTTCATGGTCACTAACCATCAGCTATGCTGCTCCTACGCAAGGTATCTGGTCTGTAGCAGGTTCTTCTCCTGCTGCTTATACAGGTTTATATGCTGATGCAACAGGTACACCTTACACAGGTGCTCCTGCCAACATCGTGTACGCAAGCCCTGCAACTACTACTAACTACCAGGTTACAGTAGCCAACGGAACCTGTACCTCACAGCCAAGGACAGTACTGGTAACAGTAAATACTCCTATCGCTGTTACTTCTCAACCGGTTAATGCTGCGGTTTGTACCAATGGTACAACAGCCTTTACAGTAGCCGCTACCGGCACTGCAATTTCGCATCACTGGAGAGTAAGTACAGATAATGGTAATACCTGGACAGATATTGCCAATGGTGGTGTGTACAATGGCGCAACTACTGCTACATTGACCATCACAGCTCCGCCGGTGTCTATGAATGGATATTTCTACAAAGATTCCATGACTACTACACCATGCGCAGGCGTGATATCCGGTATAGCTAAACTGACCGTTAATCCATTGCCAACAATCGGGTTAACTGCAATACCTTATACCAAGTTATTGCCAGGCCTGACCACTACGCTTACCACAACAGTTACACCTGCTCCTGCTGCCACTTATACCTGGTACAGGGACGGTGCTATTGTTGCCGGCGCCAATGCAGGTACACTGCCAATTGATATTGACGGATTGGGTTCGTACTATGTACGTGTTACCGATGTTAATGGTTGTACCAATACGTCTAATACATTGTTGATCAGTGATTCTGCTTCAGGAAGGGTATTCATTTATCCTAATCCTAACAGTGGTATATTCCAGGTTAGATACTACAGTACTCTTTACAGTACAGGTTTACCTCGCGGCATAAACATCTACGATGCTAAAGGCGCAAGGGTAATTACTCAGAAATACACTATCAATGCTCCTTATGCAAGGATGGATGTAGATATGAGAAAATACGGAACCGGTACCTATTGGGTAGAAGTGGTTGACCTTAACGGAAACCGCTTGGCGATGGGACGAGTATTGATCGTGAGATAATAAACCTATCTCTTAATAAAATAAAAAGCCCCCGCAGTTGCGGGGGCTTTTTTTGGCTCGCTCCCTATCCCCCTAAAGGGGTGAAAAGCAGGAGATGATGTTTTGTACATAACTCTTCGAAGGCTTTGCCTTCGTAAGAGTTATGTTATATAGGGATTATATCCCGTTTCTTTCCTCGCGGATGCCGGATCCGGAAAAGATGAATTAACTACTGAAGAAAAAGAATATACGGGGGCAAAGCCCCTGTTGAACATAATACTTACGAAGGCAAAGCCTTCGAAGAGTTTAAGCACGAATCGCAAAAATTCGTGTTCATTAGTGTAATTCGTGTTTATTTTTTGCTAAAACATTAAGGCGTCCTTACGACTTATCAGCATATTTATTCATTGAAATAACCCAACTTTGCGTGAGCCAAAAAAACCGCCTTGAGTAAAAACCTTATTAACTGGATCATTTTTATTGCGCTTTCATTTATATGGGGCAGCAGCTTTGTTTTAATGAAAGAAGGGCTGGTGAGCCTTACCGCATACCATGTAGCTGCTATACGCATTGTTTCTTCAGGAATTGTATTGCTGCCTTCTGCCATAAAATATTTCAGGCAGATACCCCGCAATAAGCTGTTGACTATTTTCATGTCGGGTATGTTAGGCAGTTTGTTGCCTGCATTTTTATTCTGCATAGCCGAGCAGGGTATTGACAGTGCCGTAACAGGAACCTTGAATTCTCTCACGCCCATCTTTGTGATCATCATGGGTGCTGTTTTTTTCAAAAGCAAAACCTCGTTCAATAAAGTACTGGGCGTATTGATCGCTATTACCGGAAGTATATTATTACTGCTAAGCAAGGGAAATTTACAGGAAAGCCAGAACCTGTTTTATATTTCTTTAGTGGTGATCGCTACTATCTTTTATGGTATTAATGTAAATATGGTGCACCGGCATTTAGGCAATATAGGTTCGCTGCAGATCGCTGCCGTGGCCCTAACACTAAATGCCATACCTGCATTGATCACTTTATTTTTTACGGGCTATTTTGATTTACCCCTAACCAATAAAGCTGTATTGATATCTACCGGTTATTCAGCATTGCTGGGTATAATGGGTACCGCGGTAGCTTCTGTTATTTTTTATATGCTGGTAAAACGTGCCGGCGCTGTTTTTTCTTCTATGGTAACATACGGCATTCCTGTAGTGGCCAATATATGGGGGTTGGTATATGGCGAAGATGTGGGCTGGAAACAAGTAGGCTGTTTATTGTTGATCTTATTGGGCGTGTATGTCGCAAACAGGAAAACGGTCTCATAATTTTTTGCATGAAGAAAATTTATATTTTACTTTTAACTTACCAAGCTACGTAGTGGCCAAACCTTTTCATTAACCAAAATCTACAACTATGGGATTTCTGAAAGAATTCAAAGACTTTGCCATGAAGGGCAACCTTGTTGATATTGCAGTTGCCTTTGTAATGGGCGGGGCTTTTGGAAAAGTAGTAAGTTCTTTTACCGATGGCGTTATTGCTCCATTAATTGGGCTGATAGGTGGTGCAGACCTTAATGCAAAAATGTGGACAATAAAAGAAGGTGTTGCAGATGCTTCCGGAAAAATTACCGGCGAGGTGGTAGTTAAATACGGGGAATTTATAACTGCCTGTATCAATTTTATCATTGTGGCTTTTGTAATGTTCCTGGTAATAAAAGGTATCAATGCCATGAAGAAAAAACAGGCAGAAACTCCTGCCGCTCCATCATCTACCGACCAATTATTAATGGAAATACGGGATTCGCTGAAAAAATAATTTTATACCCACGCAACCTTAATAAAGCATTGCCTGTCTTACAAACAGCAATGCTTTTTTTATTTTAAAATTAATTTTATGACGAAGAGATTATTGATGTTTACTGCTGCGGTAACTATATCCGTTTACGTACAGGCGCAGGATGGTACTGTAAAAGGCTTACAGGCCGATGCTTCTAAAGAAGTAAAAAGTGCAGAAAAAGATGGCTGGCACAATTCGGGCAACTTTATATTTAACCTGAACCAGGGCGCTTTAAAGAACTGGGCCGCAGGCGGAGAACAAAATACACTTGGCATCAATGCCATTTTTAATTACAATCTCAATTTCAGAAAAGGAAAAAATACCTGGGATAATTATTTCGACCTGGCCTTTGGTTTTCAGAATGCCACCAGTTTCAACCGCTTTCGCAAAACAGACGACCGTATTGACATTACCAGTAAATATGGTCATCAACTTTCTAAAAAATGGTACGGCGCTGCGCTGGTAAATTTTAATACACAGGCGCTTCGCGGCTTTGATTACACGGATACTGTTGATACCAAGATCTCTAATTTTTTGTCCCCGGGAAAAGTTTTGCTTTCGCTTGGGCTTGACTACCGGCCCAATGCCGATCTCTCCATTTTCATTTCGCCGGTAACCACCCGCTGGATATTAAAAACAGATCCTTCCTTTTATGCAATAGAAAAATTCGGCGTGCCGGCCTTTAAAAAATCGTACAACGAGATCGGCGCTTATGTTACTGCAAAATATACCAAGGCCATCACCAAATGGGCCACTTATACGGGCCGTCTTGATCTTTTCAGCAATTATAAACGGAACCCACAGAATGTAGATATCTTCTTTACCAACCTGTTGACCATGAAGTTCAATAAATGGCTGGGAACAACTATCAGCGTGGATATGATCTACGACGATGATATCCTGCAAAAGACCCAGCTGAAGGAGATATTGGGTATTGGTCTTGCCCTGAAATTATAATACAGGTTTTGTCCACATTCCGGCAGGGTGGCGGTTTTAAACTGCCAACTCTCTTAACTTAGTTATACATTTGTCCTCCCGCAAAACGGGAGGATCTTTTACTTAAAATCGTTAGAGGTGAATACTACTACCTACCAGATAAAGCTGGAAGAATTTGAAGGGCCGTTCGATCTGCTGCTGTTCTTTATTGAACGGGATGAACTGGACATTTATAATATTCCTATTACCAAGATCACCAATGATTTCCTGGATCATATCCATGCTACTGAAAAGCTGAATATCGAGCTGAGCAGTGAATTCATTTTATTTGTGAGCACGTTGATGCGTATCAAAGCTAAAATGCTGTTGCCGCGTAAAGAACTGGATGCACAGGGCAATGAGATAGATCCCCGCCAGGAACTTATTGATAAGATACTGGAATACAAAAAATTCAAGGAAGCTGCTGCGCAAATGGCCGAACTGGAAGCTATGCGTATGCTGGTAGTAAAACGTGGTAACCTTCAAAAAGAAATAGCACAGATAGGCGAAGAAGCAGGTGAAGGTACCGAGATACAAACCGTAACACTTTTCAAGCTGATGAAGGCTTTTGAAAAAGTGATACAAAAACTGCATGACCGTAATAACAGGCCGGTACATACTGTTGTACAATATGAATATACCATGGAAGGCAGCAGGGAGTATATGCTGACCGTATGCCGTGAAGAGAAAACAGTTTCTTTTGAAAAGATATTTGAAACCTGTGAGAACAGGATACATGCTATCTTTCTCTTTTTAAGCCTGCTGGAACTGGTGCAGCAGAAATATATGATGTTGGTTACCGGCGAAGGAAGGAACAATTTCATTATCGAGTATAATGAAAACAGGGAAGATGATGTGCTGGGAATATTTCCCGGTGATGAAGGATCTCTAAATTAAAGATACAGCCCCAGCCATTGGGGCATTTTTTTGCTATTTTGTCAGGCAAATACAGCTGGTATCAAATTTGATGTTTAAACATTGAATTTTTAAAATAACACATCATGAAAACAATATTATTTAAAGCAAAAGACAGGGGCTCGGCTGATTATGGCTGGTTAAAGCCTAATTATTATTTCAGCTTCTCCCAATATCATAATCCTGAAAAAGTGCATTTTGGTTTATTGCGTGTATTAAATGACGACTTCATTGCAGGCGGCGGAAGCTTTCCTACGCATCCGCATGATAATATGGAGATCGTTACCATACCCTTTACCGGTGCGCTGAAACATAAGGACAGTACGGGCGGCGAAGGTGTGATCAATGCAGGGGATGTACAGATCATGAGCGCCGGCAGCGGCATACAACACTCCGAATCGAATGCGTCAGCTACAGAAGCTGTTACACTTTTTCAAATATGGGTATTTCCAAAAGAAAGGAACATTACACCAAGATATGACCAGCGCCGATTTGATATTGCCGACAGGAATAACCAATGGCAGATCGTTGTTTCGCCCAATAAAGAAGACAATGGTCTTTGGATAAACCAGGATGCCCGCTTTGCCCTGACCAATTTAGAAGCAGGCAAGAGCATCACTTATACGAATGGATTTAAAGGTAACGGCGTTTTCCTGGTTGCCATCAACGGCTCAGTAAAAGTGGGCGATGTGGAATTGAACAAGCGTGATGCTGTAGGTATTTCTGATGCTGACAGCTTTACCGTAACTGCCAGTGAAAATGCGGAATTATTGGCTATTGAGATACCGATGAATTAGTAGGTCGTTATTGGTTAATTGTTATTCGTTATTGGCTAACTGTTATTCGTTATTGGTTAATTGTTATTGATTTAAAACGAATAACCAATAACGAATAACGAATAACCAATAACCAATAACGAATAACTAATTGAATATCCACAACAATATCGGTTTATCTGCCTTATCAATATAACCTGACAGTTTAGTTAAGAAAGATGGTGCAACTGTAGGGCAACCCCAGCTTTGGCAGATCTCGCCGGGCGCCACTTCTGCAGCAGGCACACAGCTATGAGCATGCAGCACTACAAAACGATCGAAGGCTTTATCATTGGTTTTATCTAAACCATATAATTTATAAGCCAGGCCAAAAGTGCCGTTGTAGGAAGTTCCTATCTTATATTTTCCTAAAGAAGTACAGTAGCTGTTGGGCTTATTGGAAAAAGTGATGCCATCGCTATTGGGGTCGGTGCCGCTGCCGTGCGCTACCAGCCCTGCCTCCAGTACCGAATCATTTTTCATATCATATACAAAGAAGCGGTTGCTGCCCGATGGTCGTTTCATATCTGCTAAAAAACAATAGCGGGTATTATAATTGCCGTTGCGGGCATATTGCTCTATGTTGCTGCCGAATGTTTTAAGGCGCTGCAATTCTGCTTTGCCTTCATCAATTATCGTTTTGCTTTTTGTTGCTGTAGCGTGAGAAACAATTGCTTTTGGTTTTGTGGTAAAATACCAGCCCAATGCAGATAAGGCGGCTATACTTAACGCTGCGGAAAAGAACCATTTCATAATGCAAAAGTTTAGGGGGCTATGAGATGCTTAACGACAGCTACTCCATAAAATTTTTTTATTGTTGTTAAATAAAATAAAAAGCCCTCCCCAAAAATTTGGGAAGGGCTTCAATTATTTAATTGCCAGAAATCAGCCGATCAGTTGCTTAACATCTATGGTAGCCATTTCTCTCAGTGCTTCTGCAATGCCATTGGCATCAATGCCTATCTCATCATACAATTGTTTAGGTGTACCATGTTCTACCAACCGGTCGGGAATGCCTAAGATTCTTATGTCTGCTTTATAACCCTGCTCATTCATAAATTCCAGCACTGCAGATCCAAAGCCTCCTACTACTGTTCCATCTTCTACCGTGATTATCTTTTTATATTTTGTAAAAACCTCGTGCAGCATTGCTTCATCCAGCGGCTTTACAAAGCGCATATCGTAATGTGCAGGGTTAATGCCTTCAGCCTTTACGTCACGTATGGCGGCTGCGGCAAAATTTCCCGGGTGGCCAAAAGACAATATCGCAATATCTTCCCCATCTTTTAATTTTCTTCCTGTACCTGGTTTAATTTCTTTCATTGCTGTTTTCCATTCCGGCATCACGCCTTCTCCGCGTGGATAACGGATAACGAACGGCAGTTTATTAGAATCCAGTTGTGCTGTGTACATCAGGTTGCGCAATTCGCTTTCATTCATCGGTGCACTTACTATAATGTTGGGTACGCAGCGCATATAGGCAATATCATAACAGCCGTGATGCGTTGGCCCATCTTCACCAACCAATCCTGCTCTATCCAAACAAAATATAACCGGCAATTTTTGTATCGCTACATCATGTATCACCATATCATAAGCCCGCTGCATAAAAGAAGAATAAATATTGCAGAACACTTTCATTCCCTGCGTAGCCATACCTGCACTGAGTGTTACCGCATGCTGTTCGCAGATGCCTACATCAAACGCCCTGTCGGGCATCTTGTCCATCATTATTTTTAAAGAAGAGCCGCTGGGCATTGCAGGCGTTATACCAACTATCTTTTCATTTTGCTCTGCCAGTTCAACAATAGTATGTCCAAATACATCCTGGTATTTTGGCGGCTGCGGAATATCGAATTTTTTCTTTTGTATCTCGCCTGTTATTTTATCAAACAAACCTGGTGCATGCCATTTGGTTTGATCTTTTTCTGCCAGTTCGTATCCTTTACCTTTTACCGTAACAATATGCAATATTTTCGGCCCGGGAATTTTTTTAAGATCCTGTAAGGTATCTACCAACTTACTGATATTATGCCCGTCGATAGGCCCAAAATAACGCAGCTTCAATGCTTCAAATAAATTACTCTTGCTGTTCACCATTCCCTTCACGCCTTCGGTGAGTTTATGTGCCATGCTCCTGCTGAAATTCTTTCCCACCGGCAGCTTGCCCATCAGGTTCCATACATCATCTTTCAGTTTATTGTAAGTAGGTGAAGTGGAGATATCGGTAAGATATTCTTTCAAAGCACCAACATTGGGGTCGATGCTCATGCAGTTATCATTAAGAATGATCAGCACATCACTATCGGCAACACCCGCATGATTCATCGCTTCAAAAGCAAGCCCCGCTGTCATAGCACCATCGCCGATAACGGCAACAGATTTTCGGTCTTCTTTTTTAAATTTTGCTGCCATCGCCATACCCAGCGCTGCACTTATAGAAGTAGAGGAATGCCCTACGCCAAATGTATCGTATTCGCTTTCGCTGCGTTTTGGAAAGCCGCTTAAGCCATGGTATTTTCTATTGGTAGGAAAAATATCCCTGCGACCGGTGAGTATCTTATGTCCGTATGCCTGGTGGCCCACATCCCAAACCAGCTGATCGTACGGCGTATTGTACACATAATGCAACGCCACACTTAATTCCACTACGCCGAGGCTGGCGCCAAAATGGCCCCCGTGAACACTTACTACATCAATGATATACTGGCGGAGTTCGTCGCAAACCTGGTGCAGTTGCTCCCTGGATAATTGCTTAAGATCATCGGGATTATTAATAGCGGCTAATAGTTTGCCTGGGTTAATTTCCATCCGGACATTTATTTACGGACAAAGGTAGGCCTTTTGGCTGCTTTGCAGCGACATTACATAATTTTTAACGGTAACTGTATTTGAAAAACAACGGCATTTCAACTATCTTCAAACTCACCTTAATTCCTGAACATGAAACTTCCTTATAAAATAGCCATTACAGTAATCGGCGCCGTTGTACTTGTCTCTTTTATTTTAATGCTCGCTTCTGAATTAACGATCGTCTCTTTTATAGCATACTATGCTATGATAGGCTGTGGTGTGGGGCTGCTGTCTTTTTTAACTGCATTGATCATTTCCTTAGCCGACAAAACTAAAACGGCTTATTCGCAAGGCTTTGTATTAAGCGGGGGAATATTATTACTGACGGGCATCTTTGCGCTGATCTATATTTTTACGCATATACAGTTTAGCCGGTAACAGGCATATCAATCTTTTGCATATTGCATCATTCCTAAAATAAGATCGGGATCGGGACAGTTATTTAAATAACGTTCCCGTTGGCTTATTGCACATACACCGGGATAATCTCCTTTCTTCAATTCCATATCTTCTATTACCTGGAAATGCAGGTGTGGCGGCCAGTTGCCGTTTTCATCAGGTTTTCCAAAATGAGCAAATACTTCTCCCCTGTTGATATACTTTCCTTCCTGCAAGCCAGCCAGATCATCCAGGCTTACATGACCATACAAAGTATGAAAAGAAACTGTTTCCAGTTGGTGAAGCAGGATTATAGTGGCACCATAATCTCCAAAATTATTATTGAACGCAAAGCTATGTACCATGCCGCCGAGTGGGGCATATACTTTTGTTCCGGCTGCACCCCAGATATCAATGCCTAAATGTATTGTTCTTGGTTCTGTTCCATCGAACAGGTTACTGCGCTGGTATAAAGTACGGTTTTCGTTATAGCCGCCGATGCCATATTTACTGCTGGTATCACCCAGTTTATGTTCTACATATTTTGAGAGACGTTCGGTATCGGCAATATCTTCTTTAGTAAGAAAAGAATTAGCCGTTGTAAAATCGAATCGTGTGAGTTTATCTTTCTTTTTATCGAAGTTAACCACCGAATGAAAATCGGTGTATTTGCCGGTAAGTGCCCTTTCTAATCTGTTCATAAAAAAAGTCCTCACAAATTAATTGTGAGGACTCAAATTTATAACACTTATTTAATTGTTGTTATAGCGGCAACAAAGTTATTGAATAACGACCTTGCCCTGTGCCATCGGCTTGCCTTCATGATCAGCAAGAACAACCATGTAGATTCCTTTGGCGGCATTTGTCATATTAATATCCATGCTGCTGTACGGTGCAGTGATCGGTAATCTCTTATTGTAAACGATCGCTCCTTTTTCATCATAGATAAGCACTGTACGCAGGAAGCCAAAGTTATGGGCGCTGGTATAGTACCTGATCTTGAATCGGCCTGAGTTCGGATTTGGAGAGATAAACAATTTATCTGTTGCAGAATCCTTGATCAGTAAAGCAGCTGACAACGCTGTACAACTGAACGGAGAAGTTACCCTTGCAGTATAAGATCCCAGTTCGTCAACCGTAACATTTATAGAGTTACCAGTTGCACCTGGAACCACTACACCATCCCTGTACCATACGATAACATTACCTGCAACAACCGGAGCTATAGTAGCAGTAAGCGTGGTAGTCCATCCCGGCATTAAACTGGTATATGGAGCTGCTGCAAGGCTGATCGTTGGTTGTGGATTGATAGTTACTGTTACGCTTGCGCAGGTAGTAGTGTTACAAGTACCTTCTGCCCTTACATAGTAAGTTGTTGTAGCACCTACGTTCAATGTAAGTGTAGCACCTGTACCAACCGCTGTACCGCCGCAAGATCCGGTGTACCATTTCCATGAAGCGCCTGTACCTAAAGAACCACCGGTTACGCTAAGTACAACACCATTTGCAGGTCCGCAATTAACACTTACACTTGTTGTTGCACCTGTTGGAGCAACAGACGTGGTATTAATGGTGATAGATGCTGTTGTGGTATAAACAGCGCAACCACCTGCTGCTGCTACAGTATACGTTACGGTGTAAGTACCAGGAGTACTTGTAGTAAGGTTTACATCACCTGTAGAAGCATTAAGCGATATACCTGCTGTTGAGCTATATGTACCACCTGCTGTTCCTGTACGTGTAACCGTAGCTGTTCCTGTTCCGCAATATGGCGAACCGGCATAGCTGATCGTTGCTGAAGGAGGAGTGGTGATAGTAATAGTTGTTGTGGTAGTATAAGTAGCACAACCGCCTGCCGCAGCTACAGTATAGGTTACAGTGTAAGTACCAGGAGTACTTGTACCTAAGGTAACCGCACCTGTTGTTGTATTGATAGACAAGCCTGTTGTTGAGCTGTATGTACCGCCTGCTGTACCTGTACGTGTTACGTTGGCTGTTCCTGCATTTTGACAATAAGGAGAACCGGTGTAACTGATCGTTGCATTTGGAGTAGCAGTGATCGTTATTGAAGCTGTTGTAGTGAATGCAGCGCAACCACCTGCCGCAGCTACGGTATACGTTACGGTATAAGTACCAGGAGTGCTGGTGCCTAAAGTAACCGCACCTGTTGAAGCATTGATAGACAAGCCTGCTGTAGAGGTATACGTACCACCTGTTGAACCGGTTTGTGTTACGTTGGCAACACCTGCATTTTGGCAATACGGAGAGCCTGTGTAACTGATCGTTGCTGTAGGCGGAGCAGTAATGGTTATGGTTGTTGTTGTTGTATAAGTAGCACAACCATTTGCCGCAGCTATAGTATACGTAACGGTGTATGTACCCGGTGTACTTGTACCTAAAGTAACGGCACCTGTTGTTGCATTGATGGTCAAACCGGTTGTAGATGAATAAGTACCACCTGTTGAACCGGTTTGTGTTACGTTAGCTGTTCCTGCATTTTGACAATATGGAGAACCAGCATAGCTGATAGTAGCTGAAGGCGCTGCATTGATAGTTATAGATGTTGTAGCTGTAACTACAGGGCAAGCACCCAAAGCTGCTAATGTATAAGTGATGGTATAAGTACCTGCTGTGCTGGCGCCTAAGTTGATAGCACCAGTTGTTGCATTGATACTTACGCCGGCAGGAGCTGTATAAGTACCACCTGTAGTACCTGTTTGAGTTACGGTAGCTGTACCGCCAGATACGCAATATGGAGTAGCAGTGTAAGCTATTGTTGCTGTTCTTGGCGCACTGGTGAATTCATCGGCACCGATATCAGGTGTGGTAGCATTACGTGTTTGTCCGTCGATATCTGTTGTATAAGTAGCAATTGGTGTAGCTGTACCATCCAGCGCACAGTTGCCTGTGGTTGATAAGTGCAGATCTGTACCTGAAACAAAGGTAGGAACAGCGCTTACGGAGTTAGCATCTTTACCTGTTGCTGTTTTCCATGCTGCCAGGTTAGCCTGGTTGGTACCGGCTAAGTTACCCAGGTTTGGACCGGTAGTATAGTAATCATTATAATTAATATCTGTAAACGTTGTATTGGCATGAACAGCGATCACACTGTAACGGTTGGTTCCGGTTGTTTGTGAGTTCGTGAAAATATTATTACGAATATTAAATGAATTAGCCGGAGGTGTTGCAGGTATTGGTGATTCATTGATCAACAATGCAGCAGGGTTACCATTATTGGTTTGGTTGGTATTCATATGCACGGTATTATAATAGACATTATAACCACCGCCATTTGATATTGCTATACCATAACCATTATCACTAGGACTGAAACCATTGGTTGCAGTAGAAGTTCCTGCCCAGCCCTGTCCGGCAATATCCGAGATAAAGTTGTTGTACACATTAACTCCGGATGTGTTGGTGGAGAATCCTAAATTGATACCTTCTGCACCATAGCCTGTTGTGTTGTTTTGCTTGATATCGCTGATCTTATTATTAAAGATATTACCACCATTACCGGCACCAGCCAGCTGAATACCGCTCATATTTGATATCGAACCAGTAGTACTTGATATGCCTTGTATTGTATTGCCGCTAATAGTGAAGTTAGATACATTCTGCAGTATCATACCTCTGAAGATATGTTTATCAGCAGCTACTGTTGATCCAAAATTGTTATTCGAGATCACCAGGTTAGCATCGTAGTTCGGAGCAGTTGTAGATCCATTCCAGTAGATACCATTCTGCGTTCTGAGGAAGGCGTTATTATTAATAGTGATATTTGAGTTTCCTGTTGCCGCTGGATTACCAAATGTGCTGCTGCCTGCAATGATACCAATAGTTGTATTAGCATTGTTTTGACCTGCAATGATACAGTTCTTGATAGTATTGTTGGTAACGCCATCAGCTGCACTTGCACTCTTGATCCAGATCACTGCACTGCTGGTAGTTGTACCGGTGAGTGTTATGGTAAGGTTACGGTTAGTGCCTGCTGTATTCGGGTTATCACCATCAATGGTCACATTATCTGCGCCATTCAATTCAATAACACCTCTTAATGTAGGTATAGTACCACCCGATATAGATAATCCATCTGCGGTAGGCCTGATGTTTACAGATGTATAGCTGGCAGAGCCTGTACCGCTGCTGTTCAATACAGCAGGAGTGGCGCCCTCAGTGGTGCTGTTGTTGATGTTCACGATAATATTGCCCATATGTGTACCTGCATTGATCGCATCAAAGGCCAGTTTCAGTGTATTATACCCTGATGGTCCTGCAGTACCTGCTGTAGCGGTTACCGTTACGGCAGATGGAGGGCAGATATTAATAGTAATAGATGCTGTTGTAGAGAAAGCTGCACAGCCGCCTGCGGCTGCAATAGTGTATGTTACAGTATACGTACCTGCAGTACTGTTGTACAGATCAACCTGGCCGGTTGTGGCATTAATGAGCAGACCGGCAGTTGAGGTATAGGTACCGCCAGTTGTTCCGGTTTGCGTAACCGCAGCTGTAAGCGATGTATTACAGTATGGCGAACCAGGGTAGCTGATCGTTGCATTTGGTGCAGCAGTGATCGTTACTGATGTAGTAAAGTTTGCTGCCGGGCATGCAGTAGCTGCAAAGCCATAAGTAACTGTATAGGTACCAGGAGTGCTGGCGCCTAAATTGATAGCACCGGTAGTTGAATTGATACTCAATCCTGCAGCAGATGAATACGTACCACCTGTTGTACCGGTTTGTGTTACATTAGCTGTACCTGCATTGCTGCAATAAGGCGTACCACCGTAGCTGATCGTTGCAGACGGTGCTGTATTAATGGTTACAGTTACAATATTAGAGTAATCAATAGCCGGTCCGAAAGGACAGGTTACTTTCAAGCGGTAATAAGTAGTAGCAGAAACAAGACCAGTTGTTAATGCTGCAGGATTGGTTTGCCCCGCGATATCTACGATATTGGTTGCAAAGTTATCGTTAGAAGACTGCCATTGATACTGGAACCCTGCACCACTCGAATATCCTGATGCAGTAATAGTAGGCGTACCCGGTCCGCAGAAAGCAGTGGTGCCAGAAGCAGTACCTCCTGTAGCACCTGTACATGGCTCGGCCAATGTCCAGTCGGAGAAACTGGTAATGCCGGTAACACTTCCCACATGCGTACCTGTGTTAACAGTACTTCCGGGGAAAGACGTGGCTACACCTGATTCTACTTTCGCTACTTTATAATTAGCTTCTGTACCACTTACATCTCCTGCAAGATAATTGAAGGTAAGATTTGCGGTAATGCCTGAAGCAGTTATTGTCCAGTAACGTTTCAAAGAATTATTAGGATCCAGTACCGGTTGTGTAGCCTGTACCGGTTTAACGGTTACATCAGTAGGGAAAGTACCTGCAGTTGCATTTACTGTTGCAGGAGAATATCCATTAGCCGTACCTACTTCAAATGTTTTTGAAGCAGCGGCAGCCAGGTTCTTTCTGAGATTTCCGTCAACATATCCGTTTGTCCTGCTTACAGTAGCACTACCCGAACTAAGTATAAGGTTATTTGAGCCTGTCACAATTCTGCCATTCGTCAATGTAAGTGCTGTTCCTGTACCGGCAAGTGTAATATCACCACCCGCCAGCGCCAATGTATGCGTACCATCATTATCATCATATGTCATGCTTGTAACTGTCCTTGATGCAGGAACTTCAAACCCGGTAGTCCTTGTATTAACTGTTCTTAAATAAGAAAGAGTAGTACCTCCTGTACCTGGATTAAAAGCCAGTTGTTTATCAAACGTTCCGGCATCAGTTGGCGTGGTTGTATTACCAACCTGGATAACCGCAGTTGTGCTTCCGCCATTACCAACAATCAATTTGTCGGAGTTGATCACATTACCTGTGAACAGCCTTACAGCATTTGCCACAATAGCCGGTGAAGAAGGATCGAATGTGAAACTGATAGTTGATTGGAAAGCAATATTGGACATTGGTGCTGTAACTACCCCGGTACCTGTATAAAATTGAGGGGCTGTATCCAGGAATGTTACAAAATTAGAACTTGCGCCATTATGCGTTAATGTTCCATTATTAGTTAATGTAGTACCATAAAACAGGAATACCGCATTTGCAAGATTCAATATCGTACCCGGATTAATGGTAATGTTAAGAGATATATTATTATAATTAACGAGAGTAGTACTCCAGCTCGCAGAGTGATTGGCCGAAGTGTTGGTCAGAACAAGATTCGGCACTACGCCTCGTATACTAAATGTTTTTGCCGAACCTGAGGAGGCGTTACCTAATTGCAATGTACCGCCGGTAACTCCTGTTATACCAGAACCTGCCTGGTTGCGGTAATCAATAGTGGTAGCTGAGAGTTGATTAACAATTGTACCGCCTGTCATTGTAATAGCTGAAGACAAGGATGTACCTAAATCAAAGCTTCCTAATGTTCCGGATGTATTTCCGATAGTACAAACGGTTATTGTTCCATTCGATTGTGTATAAGTAATTGCATTGGCCGCTGCAGCAACACCAAAACGACCCGCTGCATTTATAGCACCGCCTTCAACTATTATGGTACTTCCCGTACTGAAGCCCATTGAATTTCCTGTAGCAGTTCCTATATTAAATGTTCCCTGCGTCATTCTGAACAAACCAGCCACTGTCGGCGATCCGTTCTGCCCGGCAACGGTAAAATTCGGGTTATTCAGCCAGAAACCCCCGGTTGCAGGAATAGTATATCCTGCAGAAGTAAACACTCTTGCGTTTAAAGTAAATGTTCCGGACACTTTTAGCGTTCCGTTAGTAAGAGTCAGGAAAGCCATCGGCGCACCATCTGTTGTTGTTCCCTGTACTGTAAAATTAGTTGGGTTCAATTCAAGAATATTTGCAGATGATGTTCCTTTATTGATAGTAAGTGTTCTGATATCAGTTACAGCACCTGTACCGCTAAAGGTATTATTTGCTGCCCCGGTAAAAGTAATACCGGCTCCCGCTGTTTCTGTGTTAGTACTAAAATCCAGGGTTCCGTTATTGGTAAGATTGCCTCCTATAGATAATACGTGCGTAGTTACTGTTCCTGCCGGGTTTGACTGGAATGTACCGCCACTTGAAATAGTTACATTATTGGAAACAGTAAGTGTTCTTGCTGTTGTTTGCTCGTATTGCAATGTGCCGCCTGATGCAACGGTAAGGGTGTAAGACACCGCAGCTACATCAATAGTAACTGTATGACCGTTTGCAATGGTCACATTATCTGTATTGGTTGGTATTGTACCTGTCGACCAGGTAGATGTCTGGCTCCACAAACCCGAGGTTATTGAAGTAATATTTCCCGGTGGCAATGTAGATTGGCTGCCCTGAAGTACCGGGCTGCTCAATGCACCTTCCGATACTGCATACACTCTCCAGAAATAATTAGTACCTGGTGTAAGAGTTGATTGTGCTGAAGATACCGCATTGGCTGCTGTCTGGCTAACAAGATTATATGTAGTGCCTCCATCATCTGAACGGAAGATCACATATCCTACTTCGTTGCTGGCATTATCGGTCCAGTTAAGTGTCATTCCCACAGGAGTTACTGCAGTAAAGCTTAATCCTGTAGGTGCTGAAGGCACAGGAGGAGTAAATGTGAATACTCTTCTTGAACCATTTGCAGCAGAAGTCAGTACCGGTATTGTACCGGTTGTATATGTATTGGTAGCCACGGTTGCCGACGTACCATTATAAGTAGGTGCCGGTGTGCCGCTTTGAGGTGCTGTTACCGACCCAACATTATTTGCCGTACTGTTTGAAGAGAAACCAATCTGTGGTGTATTTGAGTTGGTATCACTTGCGCCATTTGCACTCATAGTCATGCTGCCGTAAATAAACTCAATAACACCTGTAGATTCAGCCAGCCTTACCTGGTAAGTAAGGTCCGCTGTACCTCCTGAGTTAAAATCTGCCTGCATATTTAACCACTCAATTATCAAAATCCTGTTTGGCGCTGATCCCGTAACTTTAAAATGAACCTTGCCAGACGTATGGGTTCGTTGGTCTGCACCATAAGCAGTTATTATGGAAGCTCCTGCCTGGGCAAGAGGATCATAGGCTGTAGTGCTGATTGCAGTTGCGCCTAACCGGATAGACCCGTTGGAATTAACTGAAAATTGCGAATATGCTGCTCCCTGAAAGAAAAAAGTGAACCCAATGTTGGTAACACTGGATGCACCATCATCTGTGTTGGCAGCAATCAATTGCGTGGTTCCCGAACTCATGTCAGTTAATGAACCTGTGGTGTTAGTAGCAAAAGAATAGTTTGCGGTACTTTGTGCGTTGATAATCGCCGTAAACGCAAAAACTGTAAGCAGCAGAAGGTAAATCTTCTTCATAAACTAGTTTTGGTTATTAAATTAGGGGGAGTTTTGGCAAACCCCAACTCGAAAATTAGGCATTTTTTTTATTTAAACAATTTTTATTCTGTTTTTATCCAAAATATTTTTTTACAGTAACCCGTAAGGCTAGCCCATCACAAAAAAAGTCCCCCATAATGGGGGACTTTTTAGTTTATTCTGTAATATAAATTATCTCTAATGAGCGATGACGATACGGAAGCTTGCTTTGTCAGCCGCATTGTATGCTTGTAACGTGTACACACCGCTTGCCAACGACCTTGCATCTATCGGAAGTATACTTCCATAGGTCAGGCCACTGAAATGGTACGATTTAACCTCTCTTCCCGAACCATCGATCAGCCTTAAGTTAACATCCGTGTAGATATCACTCAGGAATTTAACATAGAACTGGCCGTTGCTTGGGTTTGGATAGATCTTAACAGCATCTCTAAACGAGTTGTGCCTTTCCTTACAATCGTTAACGGTTACATTGAAGTAGTCAGTTGATATACATCCGTTGGCATTAGTTACAGTGTACGTTAAAGTAGATACCCCTGTACCCGCTGCTACTGCCGAGAATTTATCCCCTGTTACACCACGTCCGCTCCAGGTACCGCCCGCAGGTTGCGCTCTTAACGTTACGATAGTATCCGTTAAACATACCCTTGGCGGAACATTTGAGAAGCTGATGTTCGGCAATGCAAAGATGATCAGCGTTGCTACGTTTGATGTTACCGAGTTACAAGGGCTGGTAACAATAACACGGTATTGGTTCAGGCTGAACAGGATCGGCGGTGCAGGAATAACCAGTGTTGGTGATGTTGCGCCTGCAATATTGGTAAAGCCTGTGCCGGTATTTACCTGCCATTGGTAGGTCAATCCTGTGCCGGTTGCTGTTACACTGAAGCTTGCACTTCCACCAAAGCAGATCAGCACACTGGCTGGCTGGCCGGTGATAACTGCCGCCTGGTTGATGCTCAGCGTTACGTTATTGCTTGTTTGCGATGGCGTACATGTACCGCTTACAATAACATGGTATTGATAGCCATTCATTGCAGCTGTTACACTGTTAACTGTCAGTGAGGCTGAAGTAGCACCCGCTATATTGGTAAAGCCGCTGCCGGTATTTACCTGCCATTGATAGGTCAATGCTGTTCCTGTTGCTACAACAGTGAAGGTGGCGTTGTTGCCGATACAAGCTGCTACATTAACCGGTTGTGTTGTAATGGCCGGTGCTGTATTTACAGTAAGTGTTGCATTGGCAGAAGTAACTGTACCACAAGTTCCTGTTACGATCACATGATAAATATAACCGTTCATTGCAGCAGTTACAGCATTTACGTTCAACGTTGCTGCTGTAGCGCCCGGTATATTATTAAAGCCGCTGCCGGTATTTACCTGCCATTGGTAGGTAAGATTTATACCTGTTGCTGCTACTGTGAATGCTGCATTACCGCCTGCGCACAACGTTACGTTGGCAGGCTGTGTAGCTATTGCAGTACTTGGATTAACAGTTATAGTAAATGTTATTGGCGTACCGGTACAGGTGGTACCGCCGTTGGTGTAACTAGGCGTAACAGTTATAGTAGCTGTTACCGGCGTTGTACCTGTATTGGTAGCAGTGAAGGTTGGTATATTACCAGTACCACTCGCTGCCAGGCCAATGGATGTAGTGTTATTGGTCCAGTTGAATACTGTACCTGTTACCGCACCGGTAAATGTTACCGATGTGGTTGCACCGTTACATACTACCTGGTTAGCCACAGCAGTTACTGTTGGCGTAGGATTAACTGTGATCGTAAACGTTTTTGGCGTTCCGGTACAGGTTGTTCCTGCATTGGTATAAGATGGCGTTACAGTTATCGTTGCGGTTACCGCTGCATTGGTATTATTGGTTGCGGTGAACGATGCAATGTTTCCTGTACCACTCGCTGCCAAACCAATAGACGGTGTATTGTTGGTCCAGTTATAAACCGTTCCTGTTACAGCACCGCTGAAGGTTACTGCTGCGGTAGATGAATTGTTACAAACTGTTTGGTTCGCAACAGTATTTACCGTAGGTGTAGGATTGATAGTGATAACAAATGTTATCGGCGTTCCGGTACAGGTTGTACCGCCATTGGTAAAGGTTGGCGTTACAGTAATGGTACCTGATATAGCTGTTGTACCCGCATTTGTTCCGGTAAAGCTTGGTATGTTGCCGGTACCGCTTGCACCTAAGCCGATCGCTGTGTTGCTGTTGGTCCAGTTAAATACTGTACCAGGTATTGCGCTGGTAAAGTTTACCGGTGTTGAACCTGATCCGTTACATACCGCCTGGTCAGCTACAGGGTTAACACTTGGTGTCGGGTTAACCGTGATGGTAAAGCTGATAGACGGACCGGTACAGGTAACACCATTGTTGGTATAAGATGGTATTACGGTTATCGTTGCTGTTACCGGTGTTGTACCGTTATTGATCGCTACGAACGATGGTATGTTACCACTGCCGCTTGCAGCAAGACCGATAGAAGGAACGTTGTTTGACCAGTCGTAAACAATGGTACCCCCCGTAGTAGGACTGCTGAAGTTAACCGCAGTTGTATTACCATTATTACATACTGTTTGATTTGCTACTGCATTGATGATCGGTGTTGGATTAACCGTGATAGTAAAGGTCTTCGAAGGACCGGTACAGGTTACACCATTATTGGTATAAGATGGTGTTACAGTTATCGTTGCCGTTACAGGAGTATTGGTAGCATTGGTTGCTGTGAAGGAAAGGATATCTCCTGTGCCACTCGCAGCCAGGCCAATAGACGTGGTATTGTTGGTCCAGTTATATACTGTACCTGTTACAGATCCGGTAAAGTTCACATCAGTAGTTGGTCCGCCGTTACATACTGTTTGATTAGGAACAGCATTAACTGTTGGTGTTGGATTAACCGTGATGGTGAATGTTATCGGTGTACCGGTACAGGTAGTACCGCCATTGGTATAAGATGGTGTAACAGTTATGGTGGCTGTTACAGGAGCATTGGTTGCATTGACACCGTTGAAGGAAGCAATGTTTCCTGTGCCGCTCGCTGCCAGGCCAATGGATGTGGTATTGTTGGTCCAGCTATATACAGTACCCGGAACAAAACCGGTGAAGTTCACCGCTGTTGTTGGCGCACCGTTACATACGGTTTGATTAGCAACACTGTTTACAGTTGGTGTTGGGTTAACCGTGATCGTAAATGTTTTTGGTGTACCGGTACAGGTGGTTCCGTTATTGGTATAAGATGGTGTAACAGTTATTGTTGCTACAACCGGCGCATTAGTACTGTTCGTTGCTACAAATGAAGCAATATCACCGGTACCGCTGGCAGCAAGGCCAATGGATGGTGTATTGTTGGTCCAGTTGTAAACCGTACCTGTTACAGAACCTGTGAAGGTAACAGCCGCTGTATTGGCGTTGTTACATACTACCTGGTTA
Source organism: Bacteroidota bacterium (assembly GCA_048497855.1). Taxonomy (GTDB): domain Bacteria; phylum Bacteroidota; class Bacteroidia; order Chitinophagales; family Chitinophagaceae; genus Ferruginibacter. The sequence goes on from JBEHZB010000001.1 coordinate 256,677, forward strand.
GCCACTGTATTTACTGTAGGTGTTGGATTAACCGTGATAGTAAATGTTATTGGCGAACCAGTACAGGTTGTACCTGCATTAGTGTATGATGGCGTAACAGTTATGGTAGCTGTTACCGGTGTTGTACCTGCGTTCACACCATTGAATGATGCGATGTTGCCGGTACCACTAGCTGCCAAACCAATTGATGTAGTGTTGTTGGTCCAGCTATATACTGTACCCGGAACAAAGCCGGTGAAGTTCACCGCTGCTGTTGGCGCACCATTACATACCGTTTGATTGGCAACACTGTTTACTGTTGGTGTTGGATTAACGGTGATGGTAAATGTTTTCGGTGTGCCGGTACAGGTTGTTCCGTTATTGGTGTAAGATGGTGTTACAGTTATCGTCGCAACTACCGCTGCATTGGTTGCATTCACACCATTGAATGATGCAATGTTGCCGGTACCGCTGGCTGCTAAACCAATTGATGGTGTATTGTTGGTCCAGTTGTACACTGTACCTGCAACCGCACCGCTGAAGGTTACTGCAGCTGTTGGCGCACCGTTACAAACTGTTTGATTGCTAACAGTATTTACCGTAGGTGTTGGATTAACCGTAATAGTAAATGTGATCGGCGAACCGGTACAGGTTACGCCTGCATTGGTATAAGATGGTGTTACAGTTATCGTTGCTGTTACCGGTGTTGTACCTGCATTCACACCATTGAATGATGCGATATTGCCGGTGCCGCTTGCAGCCAGGCCGATTGATGTAGTGTTGTTGGTCCAGCTGTAAACTGTACCCGCTGCATTACCACTGAAGGTTACCGCAGCAGTTGGTGCACCGTTACATACTGTTTGATTGGCAACAGTATTTACAGTTGGTGTTGGATTAACGGTGATCGTAAATGTGACCGGATCGCCAGGGCAAGAACCTGAACCGCCGGTAAATGCCGGTGTTACAGTGATCGTTGCTACAACAGGCGCACCGGTTGCATTTACCGCATTGAATGAAGCGATATTACCGGTACCGCTAGCCGCCAACCCGATTGATGGTGTATTGTTGGTCCAGTTATAAACAGTATTGGAAGTATTACCGCTGAAGGTTACCGCTGTTGTTGGTGCACCGTTACATACTACCTGGTTGCTTACAGGATTTACGTGTGCTTTAGGATCAACTGTGATCGTAAATGTTGTTGGCGTACCGGTACAGGTGGTGCCTGCATTGGTATAAGATGGTGTTACAGTTATGGTTGCTACAACCGGGCTGTTGGTAAGGTTAACAGCAGTGAATGCCCCTATATTACCACTACCGCTTGCTGCCAGGCCGATAGACGGTGCGTTGTTGGTCCAGTTATACACTGTGCCCGTAACAGCACCACTGAAGGTTACTGCATTGGTTGTTGCACCATTACATAATTCCTGGTTAGCTACAGTATTTACCGTAGGTGTTGGATTAACCGTAATGGTAAATGTTGTTGGTGTACCTGTACAGGTTGTACCGTTATTGGTATAAGATGGTGTTACAGTTATTGTTGCTGTTACCGGTGTTGTACCTGTATTCACACCATTGAATGATGCAATGTTACCGGTACCGCTTGCTGCCAGGCCGATAGAGGTGGTGGTGTTGGTCCAGTTATAAACTGTTCCTGAAACTGCACCACTGAAGGTTACTGCAGCTGTTGGTGCACCGTTACATATCACCTGGTTAGTTACCGCATTTACTGTAGGTGTAGGATTAACCGTGATGGTAAATGTTGTTGGTGTACCGGTACAAGTTGTACCTGCATTAGTATAAGATGGTGTAACAGTTATCGTTGCTGTTACAGGTGTTGTACCTGTATTCACACCGTTGAACGATGCAATGTTGCCGCTGCCACTTGCTGCCAGGCCGATAGATGGTGTGTTATTGGTCCAGTTGTAAACTGTACCTGTTACAGCACCGCTGAAGTTCACTGCAGCTGTTGGTGCACCGTTACATACGGTTTGATTGGCAACGCTGTTTACTGTTGGTGTCGGGTTAACAGTTATGTTGAATGTCTTGGACGAACCTGAACAGCTTAATCCTACACCGCTAACAGACATTACATAAAGTGGACAAGGTGCGCTGTTTGCTTCCAGTGCAACCAGTACCAGTGTGGCGCCCGAAGCCACAGTAACAGAGAAAGTGCTTACAGAACCACCAATGGAGCTTAAGCCGCCATCGCCCAGGTAATTGGTTGACAGGGCAGCTGGGTTAAAGCTGTTGTTATATGCCGCTACAAATACATCACCGGTGCTCTTGGCTGCATAGCTGACTGTTATGCATTGCGATTGACCGGTAGTATTTACATAACTATAAGTATCATATAGATGAGAGCCTGCTGATGTACCAGGGAAAGCTTTATTGGCACAGGTAGATGCAACCCCATCCCTGAATAACCTGTTTGGCATGGTAAGATCGCCCGGTACCAAAGAACCCATTACAGATTGATTATAGAATACAGGCGTTACTGTTACTGTTGCCGTTACAGGCGAAGCGGTTGCATTGGTTGCTGTGAATGATGCAATATTACCGCTGCCGCTTGCTGCCAGGCCGATAGAAGTAGTATTGTTGGTCCATTGATATACAGTTCCCGCTACAGCACCGCTGAAGGTTACCGCAGTAGTTGATGCGCCGTTACAAACGGTTTGATCGGCTACTGTATTAACTGTAGGTGTTGGATTAACTGTTATTACAAACAGCATTACAGCACTGTTACAGGTTGTACCGCCATTGGTATAAGCCGCAGTTACTTTAATGGTATCTGTTACTACGGTTGTACCGGTATTAATAGCTGTAAAGGACCCTATGTTTCCGGAACCGCTGGTTGGTAAACCGATCGTTCCGTCAGTACCTGTCCAGTTGTACACTACGCTGCCGCCTGTTGCTGAGCTGCTGAACGTAATGGCTGTTGTAGATGCACCGTTACATACTGTTTGCGGACCAACCTGTGTTACTGTATTGGATGGATTAACGGTAATGGTAAATGTTGTTGGCGTACCGGTACAGGTTGTACCACCATTAGTATAAGATGGCGTTACAGTTATTGTTGCTGTTACCGGCGCATTGGTAGCATTAACACCATTGAAGGATGCAATGTTGCCCGTACCGCTGGCTGCAAGGCCGATAGAGGTTGTGTTGTTCGTCCAGTTATATACCGTACCTGTTACATCACCGGTGAAGTTAATAGCTGTAGTTGGCGCACCGGCACAAACTGCCTGGTTAGCTACTGTATTAACCGTTGGTGTTGGATTTACTGTTATGGTAAATGATAATGGCGTACCGTTGCAGGTAGTGCCATTGTTGGTGTAAGCAGGTGTTACAGTTATGGTTGCTGTTACAGCTGCATTGGTTGCATTGGTTGCTGTGAACGATGCAATATTACCTGTACCACTCGCTGCCAAACCGATAGATGGTGTATTGTTGGTCCAGTTATACACGATAGAGCCACCTGTTGTAGGACTGCTGAACGTAACTGCGGTTGTTGATGCACCATTACATACAGTTTGATTGCTGACTGTATTTACCGTTGCTGTTGGATTTACTGTTATGGTAAATGTGATTGGTGTACCGTTACAGGTTGTACCGCCGCTGGTATAAGATGGTGTTACAGTTATTGTTGCTGTAACAGGAGCGCCGGTTGCATTGGTTGCTGTGAATGATGCAATATTGCCCGAGCCGCTTGCTGCCAATCCGATAGATGGTGTATTGTTGGTCCAGTTATACACTGTTCCAGATATCGTACCGCTGAAGGTAACAGCAGTTGTTGACGAGCCGTTACAAACAGTTTGATTGCCAACTGCGTTTACATCTGGTGTTGGGTTCACAGCAAATGTTCCGTTGGCAGATATTGATCCGCAACCTCCTGTTAAGGTAACAATATAGCCGTAGCCAGCTGCTGTTGCCGGAGGCGTACCGCTGATAGTTACCACATTGGCTGCCCAGTTGCCTGTTACGCCTGCGGGTAATCCGCTAAAGGTGGCACCTGTAGCACCTGTAGTACTATAAGTAATATTAACCAGCGGAGCACCGATACATAATGTTTGTGCATCAGTTCCGGCCGCAGAAGTGCGTGTGATCGTATTATCCGGCGTTATCGAAACCGTTGGCTTATTGGTCAATACAATGCTGCAAGGCGCTACCGGTGTACTGGTTTGCCATGTTCCAGCAAATGCTGTTGCATCATTGGCGTTAGAAGAATAATCCTTCGCATTGCCTGTACCTTCAATTATCCACCAGCTGCCTGCCAGTGTAGGGTTACCTGTACTTGTAAGGTAAGCTGATTGATTGGTAGCAATTTCTGAAGCAGTACGAACACTGCTCCATACTCTTACGTTATCAATATTTCCTTTGAATTGATTGAAGTTGCCGCTTGCGTCTGCACCGATATGTATCGGCTGTGTGCTTGTATTTGGTGTTGGCACCCCTGTCACTGTTCCTATAGAAACACCGTTAACAAAGAACTCAACAGTACCTGAAGCATAGGTACATGCTATATGGTACCATTGACCTGTATTAAAGGTATATGCTAATGAATAGTCTCCCTGGTTGTGCGCCGTAAAGGTGATCTGTGACTGACCTGAACCTAAACCTAAAGCATAAGACTGGTTCTTATTGAACAGCCTGCCATAGTTGGAGTTGCCATCAGGTTTGATCCATCCTTCAATAGTGAAATTGTTGGTCAGTGTTAACGAAGCTGAGCTAGGTATGGTAAAACCTCCCTGGCTGCCGTCTAAATAAACTGAATATGGATCTGTTTCTGCCAGTACATTATAAGTAGTAGCTGTAGAAAGGCTTCCTGTGCTGAAGTTTATTGCCGGGCCTGTACCTGCTGTTGGCCCTGCCACTACAGTGTTGGAAGGATCTAAACGTAAAGTATAATTAACACCCGGTTGCGAAGCTGCAACAGTAATGGTTGAGCTTCCATTCAGGCAAACGCTGGTAGGTGATGCTGTAACGGTTTGATCGTTCACAGGACAAGCTGTGATAACCAAAGTATATACAGGGCCGTTGGCTGTACAGCCATTGCTTGCTGTAACAGTTATCGGGAAGGTGCCTGTTTGTGTAGGCGTACCGCTCAACACACCTGCCGATGAAAGCGAAAGGCCTGTAGGTAATGTGCTCGCCGTAGTAAAGGTAACCGTACCCGATCCGCCGGATTGTGTAAATGTCTGGCTGAATGGAATATTAAGCTGCCCTGTTGTAACCACAGGATTAATTACTATAGGCGCTGTATTTATAATAATATCTACCTGGTCGCTTGATGGTGTACAAGGTGAATTACTGATCGTCCACTGGAAGGTATAGGTTCCGGCAGTCGTCATGCCTGTAATGGTAGTAGTTGGTGATGAAGGCGTAGTGATCGTTGCCGTAACCGGTCCGCTTACCTGTGCCCAGGCACCGGTACCTACTGATGCTGTGTTGGCAGCCATAGTTGCAGAACCCGGGGTTATACAACGGGTTTGGTCAGGACCGGCATTTGCTGTAGTAGGAGTACCGTTCCTGGTAATGGTAACCGTACTTGATGATGGCGTACAAGGAGCATTGGATATCGTCCATTGGAAAACGTATGAACCTACTGTTGTCATGCCGCTGATACCGGTTGTTGGCGATGACGGCGTGGTGATCGTTGCTGTAACAGGGCCGCTCACCTGTGTCCATGCACCTGTACCCACTGTTGGGTTATTGGCATTCATGGTTGCAGTAGGACCGCACACAGTTTGGTTACTACCTGCATTGGAAGGAGTTGGCGCCTGGTTAACCGTTAAGGTTACATTTCCTGAGGTACCATTGCCGCAACTGTTCGATGCCACTACGTTATAATCATTTCCTGCATCTGCCAAAGCAGTACCGGTAATAGTTAAGGTATTGCTGGTAGCACCTGCTATCGTTGATCCGTTGCCGGTAGGCCCGTTACTGAGGTTGGTAGTACCTCTTCTCCATTGATAAGTAGGTGTTGGTGTTCCGTTTGCAGCCGCTGTAAAGGTAGCTGTACCACCAACGCATACTGTTTGATTGGTAGGTGGTGTAGTTATGCCGGGTACTATATTAACAGTGATAGATGCCCTTGCTGTAAGATCATTATTTGGCACATTATCTACTACGCCATTAACCGTAGCCGTACCTGTTGTTCCATTCGAAGTAAAGGTAACAGTAGCAGTACCGCTGGATTGTATGGCAGTTTGTGCTCCTGAAAGTGTACCTAATGTAGCAGAGAAGGTTATAGGTACCCCTACAAGGGCAGTTAAGTTAGAAGCTGATATAGCTTCACTCGAAGAGTTGGAAAGGAAGCTTCCGGTTACCGTTGTGCTTGAAGGAGATGTAGTAGCGCATAAAGTTGCCGGAGATGCAGAAAGTTTTAACTGCAGCCATTTCGTTACATTAGGCGCTGTAACAGGAGCCGGGCCAACGCCAACTTCTGTTGCCGTTGGTGCAGTATTATGACCCCACCAGTTATTGGTGGCATTTACTGTATTGGCAGCATCGCCACCGGATTGGTATAATACATCACCAAGGTCGCCTGTAGTGTTATTACCAACAAAGCGGTTATAATTTAAATTCAGCGTACCATTAACATGCATTACTGCACCGCCCTGGCTGGTATTATTTACTACACTGTTATTCACAAAAGTACATCGTAGCACATTGGCCCCTGTTGGACCGGGAGCAAGACCTGTTATGGTCAAAGCGCCCCCACTGCCGCCCGGGTTGACTCCTACAACATCTGTACTGTTATTGCTGAAAGTGGTACCGGTGATATTAACTGCACCAAGACCATTATAGCTAACGGCGCCGCCTGTTCCGCCGCACCTGTTATTATCAAATATACAATCGGTTATAGTAAGGCTGTGAACCGCGTCATCATCTGAATCTGATACGGCCCCGCCGTTACCGATCTGGTTCCTGAAGTTGGTTATTTTGACACTTACAAGAGTAGTAGAAGCGCCAATACCTCCTGCCTGAACTGCACCACCGCCGCCAGAATAATTTGTTACCACACTAGGTGAAAGTGTAAGTGTAAGGTTTTTTAAGGTAAAGCTGAAATTAGCCGCAGTAGTTGTAGAGAATATCCTTGTAGCTGTAGTTTGTGTTACTGTAAGTATATTCATCCCCGGGCCGTCGATAGTAATATTGCTGCTGGTAGCACTACCTACAGACATTTGGCCAAGTGTAAGGCTGATGGACGTTATACCACCCGCAAAAGTGATGGTATGAGCCCCGGCCTGGGCAGTTGCTGCTTCCACAGCAGAACGTAAGGTGATATTCCCACTGCCATCCAGCGGGGATGATGCCGGGGCACTTGCATGGGTATCACCATTGTTATTTACAATAAAGTTTTGTGCCTTTACCTGTATCGACAGGAAAAGGATCAGAAAAGATAAGCATACGATCTTGCCAGCACCTAAAAATTTACTAATACAAGATCTTTCAGAGTTAAATTGTTGCATGGAAGCAGATTTAATTTGTTTAAGAACGAACATCGGTTTCACTGATGTCGGCCTTGGCAGAAAAATATAAAAACAAAACAAGCACTCTTATAATAAGAGTGCTTGTTTTGGTAAAGAAATTAGCTTCGTTGAGGGAATATCCCCTGTAAAGCGATACAGAAATTGATCACCAGGTATGGCATCATGTTATTGTGCGGTAAACTTCCGCCTGTTACATTTAGCGCCATTGGAGACATGATCGCAGTGTTGGGACTGGTACTAAGATCATTGTACCAGTTCAACCCTCTATCAGCGCCAGGGCCTGCCCAGGTATTGTTGGTAGGAACAGAAAGTTGTCCGTCGCTGCCATTACCTTTTGCATTATGTAAATGTGAAGGCATTTCTGAAACCAAAAGGGTTACATTTTGTGAACCGCCTATCTGGCCCAGGTCGTATATACTACCTGATTGAGCATTGCCTTGCTGGATACATGCTGATCCCTGCAGGTTAGGCAATGCAAAAGTTGATTTGCCGTCGCCACCGTAAGTGGTGCCCAGCAATGAAAAAAGCGCTGTGTTTTGAGATATAGGTAATAACTGGCCATTACATTGAGCCCAGCCTGTTGGTGCAAAGTTGCAACCGAACATCCTTATCTCTGCTACAAATTGATCCATGATATAATAAGTTTAAAGTAGTTAAAATAATTAGTTACGGCTTGGGAATACACCTTGTAATGCTATGCCTATAGCTAATGCAAGATATGGTGCCCGGTTTTCGTGAGGCTGGCTGCCACCGGTATTGGTAACAGAGCCAGGGCTCATGGTAGTATTACTTGTTGCTGCATAACCCGGCTGCGAACCGCCCGATGCCCAAAGGTTATTACCCGGATATTGCTGGTTTGCCGTTGTGGTGCTTGAATTTACCATATGGTTGTGCGCAGGCATTTCACTGATGATCAGCGTATGCGCTTCTTCTCCGGCACGCTGGCCCTGTGTCAGGCCCTGCCCCATGTGCATAGGAACACGACCACGCAGATCAGGTAACGCAAATGTTGTTTGACCATTGCCGCCGTAAGTAGTTCCCAATAAGGAAAACAACGCCTGGTTCTGGTTGATCGGCAATAACTGCCCGTTGCATAATGCCCAGCCTTTGGGCGGAAAATTGAAAGAGAATATTTTGATCTCTGACATGTATGGACTTAAAGACATAATAATTCGGTTTATTAAAAATTAATAATAATGTTAGTTCTGTGAAGGATACACCCCGTACAACGAAATAATATAATTCACTGCCACATACGGTATCATATTATCATGAGGCTGGCTTCCCCCTGTCAGCTGTATAGCATTTGCCCGCAAATTAGTGTCCTCGCTTCCGGCAGCATTGTACTGCAGGTAAGCAGGCTGGGCAGCCCATACATTATTAGCCGGGTTATTGGTAGTACCCGTACCGCTGTTCGCCAGTGGCACGTGGTTATGCGCCGGTATCTGCTGTGTTGTAAGCGTAACCGTTTCTACACCGGCTGCCTCGCCGATAACGTAATTGGATGTACCTGAAGACTGGCCCATATTAATAGGCACACGTCCCTGCAGGTTAGGCAGGTTAAACGTTTGTTGCCCGTCTCCACCATACGTGGTACCGATAAGATTAAAAAGTACATCATTCTCTGAGATCTGAAGTGTTTGTCCCTGGCAGAGCATCCATCCGACAGGTGCAAAATTTCCTCCAAAAAGCCTGATTTCGCCAACAAAGGGTTGTGACATAAATGTTAGTTTTTAGGTGATTGATTAAGGTTTATGAATGAATGAGTGGCACGGACATTATGATGGTAGATATTTTGACAAACACTTCTAAAACCAAAACTCTGGGTATAGTAATGGGCAGCAATACACAGTCGTGAATCGAAATGATTCATTACGTTTTGGTTTTAAGGTTAGAGCATAAAACTAACCCATCTTAAGATAGAATGCAAATTTTTAATTAAAAAAAACTATACTCTGATAAAAACAAGTATTTATACGGGGACTTATCCAATCGCCGCAAAACGGTGCCCCGCAGTAACCCCCAGGTACGAAAGCTTGCCTGCTTTAAGAAATCCTTCATCCATATAAACATAGTCTATACGCATCTTTTCGCCGTTTATGACAGCCACTGTAATACAGTTTTCGTCTATGGAGAGTATTGTGCCGGGAGCAGCCTGTGCGGCGTCGTTCCCGGGTAATCTTTCTGCTTCCAGCAGCCGTATTATTTTATTATTAATAGAAGTAATAGCCCCCTTGTTCCAGGGGTTGCAGGCATTGATCAACGCTATTATGGCAGCCGCATCCATAATTTCCCATTGGATAACAATATCTTTTGCCGACTGGCGCTTGAAATATTTTGCCTTTGCAATGTCCTGCGGCTTCGAGGGCAGGGCTATATCAAAGCCCGCCATCCGTATGATAATGCCGCAAAGCTTGGCAGCCAGTTCTGCCAGCTTGTTATTCAATATGCCATAGGTATCAGCAGGTTCTATCTTCAGCATCTCCTTTATTACCACGGGACCGGTATCAAACGTATCATCCAATTTATGCACCGTAACACCGGCAAGCTTTTCCTGCCGTTTTATTTGCTGGAAGATGGGATCGGCTCCACGGTATTCGGGCAGCGGGCCGGAGTGAAAATTGAGGAACCCTTTTTCGGGCATTGTATAAACCGATGGCGGAATACGGTAACTGTAGGTCATTACAAAGCCAATGGTAACCGCATATTTTTTGATCGCTTTTTTAAGCTCTGCTTCCTGGTCGTCTTTATTTACCAGTATCACAGGAATGTTCAACGGCTTCAGCAATTGCTGCACTTCCTCCACCATTTCTTCAGAATGGGCAGGTATCGCCACCGCAGCCAGCAGCTGGCTGTACACCAGGTCCCGCATCGCCGGAAGAGCAAACCTGCTGCTGCATAACAGCAATATCTTCATTTCATTCATGGCTTAATAACATAAATAAGTGTTCGTCCAACCCGAAATAGCACCATTGCTCGGTTCTTCCACATAAGCTTTCCACTCTTCTGAATGATCATCCTGCCATTCGATATCCACCGTTGTGGAATTTTCTTTTATCGAGCATTTACCCAGCGGCGTTAAAAAATGATGCGTTTCGGCATCCAGCTTTAATGTTCCTCTCGGGCTGTTGAAAGAGATCTCTTTTAAACTATCGGCCATTGCCGTTCCATCATTGTAATCGCCATTGGCCTGCTGAAGAAAATGCTGCAACAGCTGGCCAGCTTCCCATCCCAATACAGAAAAGAAGGAAGGATCTTTTTTATTTTTTTGCTGGTAAACAGAAATAAAATTTTTATTCCCGTTGTTATCCGCTGATATTTTCCATGGCAAATAACCATCAATAGAAAAAGAAAAACCATCGCCGATATTTTCCAGCGCTTTTTGTTCGAGCATCATCGGCGAAACAAAAAGCGATCTTTTTTCACCTGCATTTTTATTTAGCAAATTATAGAACAGCGACGCCGGCAACGAATCAAATACACATAAAATGTTATTTGTTCCGGTATCTTTTTCTAAATAGTCAAGCAATGGTGTTATAGTAAACGACTCATCATATTTATCTTTATTTACATAATTGAACAGCACGTTGCCATCATACTTTGCAAAACTTTTCATCATAGCTGCAGCATGCAGGTAACCACAATCGTAAAAAGTAGTAACAGTGGCTCCATTTTTATTTTCCTGTTTAGCAGCAAGCGCACCGGTAAGCCAGCAACAAAAAGCATGTTGCAATGTAAGGTGAACAATATTGCTTTGCGGCACCCAGTTTACCGGGTAATTGGCGCCGGGATTTATTACGATTACCAGCTTGCCAGACGCATACAGCAAGGGTTTCAGTAAAGGAAGTACCCGCTCATCAATGTATGCCAGCATGATGTCCACGCCATCTATGTACAATAATTTTTCGGCCTTTGCATACACTTCTTTTTCTGATCCGCCAATGCCCACGCTTTCGGAAGTCAGTTGCAACTGTGTATCTAAATTATTTTCTTTTAAAAATGTTTTCAGCCCGTTCATGAAATCAAAACCAATATGAGGATGTGCAGTAGAGCTTGGAAATAAAATTCCTACATTCATTTTGTGATAGGGTTTAAAATGTTATCAGGATGGCGAATTAAGATTATTTTATCATTTATACAAAATATATTTTTTGTTGGGATTTGTAAACCAAATATTGTACTTTGTTCCTTAATACATTTAAACCAACAACAACTCAAGCATCCCAACATGAGCACCAGGAGAAAATTTCTACTGCAAGGCAGTATGGCTACTACTGCATTGCTTGCCGCCAAACCATTCGAAACCTTTGCAAAGATCTCATCACCGGTTACCGGTTTTAACAACAACAAAAACAGCATACTGTTCTTACATACAGGGGCCGACGGCGTATCCCAAACCGCTGCGCAGGTTGCTGCATTGAGGAACAACCATGCCAATGTTATGTTATTGCATGCAGGTACCGATGTACCGGCACCGTTGCAACAATTGAAATACGACGCTACCACAGAAGATACCAACCGTATCTTTTCCAATGCGTACAAGATCGTTCACAAAGGCGATTTCAAAACCGGCGTCATCAATGTAGATGCGGCCTCGGCAAGCACTATGCAGGAATTGAATGACCTTGCTGCTATATTGAAAAAAGAAAAGCGCTGCAACATTGTGATCTGTATCTCATCATTAGGATATCAGCATAAAAGCGGCATGGATGATATTAAGTTGGCTGCTGCTTCACAGCATATTGATATGATCATTGGTGCGCACGCTACCAATTTTCCAAAGTTCCCTTCCATTGCACTGAATAAGAATAATGAAGAAGTTATCATCGATCATGCTGCTGCCAACACTACGGCACAGGTTGGCAAGATAGCAATCAGCTTCAACAGCAAAGGAGAAAAGAACCATATCGTTTTTTAATTTATTGTACCTTACCGTAAGGAGTTATTGCATTTATGATCAAATATCTGCAGCTGCCTTTTCATTTTGACACGGCACGTTTACAACAGGATGTTGCAGCGCTTGACGCTGCCAACTGGCAACTGCATTATCAAAAGCTGCATTACGAAGGCGACTGGAGCGGTATTCCTTTACGCAGTGTAAAGGGTGAAGGAAACAGTATCATCATCTCACCCCGTAACAACAGCGAATACTGCGACACTGCTTTCCTGGACTATTGCCCATACATTAAAACTGTTCTTGAAAATTTTAAATGTCCCTTAAAATCGGTGCGCTTGCTAAAACTCAACGCAGGCGCTGTTATCAAAGAACACCAGGATAAAGAGCTGTGTTTTGAACAGGGAGAAGTGCGTTTGCACATTCCTGTGATAACAGATGAAAAAGTAGAGTTCTATTTAGATGGGGAAAGAGTGGCGCCAAAAGAAGGCGAATGCTGGTACATGAATTTCAACCTGCCGCACTACATCAATAATTTCAGCAACATCAACAGGATACACCTGGTAATTGATGCCTGTGTAAATGATTGGGTGAAAGAATTATTTACCAGCGATAACATTACCGTTAAAAAAGAGATGGAAGATAACGATCAGCTGGATGAAGCCACTAAAAAAATGATCATCGCCAACTTTAGGGAAATGGGTACATTTACTGCCAATCAACTTGCTGATGCTTTGGAAAAAGAGATTGCCACAAACCGATAAAGAAATATTTTAGCGATGCTGAAGATAATTTTACTTTTCGCTGTATCCGTTTTACTGACCGCTGTTTTTTCTTACTCGCTTAATGTTTTCCTGCACGAAGATTTTGTAACGCTTACATTAAAGACCATGCTGATACCCTGCTTTACCTGGAGCATGCTGATGCTGCTGGCATGGAAAAAACTGCAAGGCGAAAGAAGGATGGAGTACCTGTACATAGCAGGTTGCGTATGCGCTATAGGCTCGGCAGCATTGGTTCCCGGTGGTGTATATAATTTTATTTCAGCTGCGCCGGATGTAAAATGGTCGGTGATAAGCGTGCTGGCCTGCGTAGCAATAATGTCCATCTCCTTTTACATATTGCTGCGCAAAAAGAATTTTTCTTCGTTCTGGTTGTGGGCCTACAATATTTTGATCGTCATCAATATGACCTTCTTTTATCTTTCCACAAAGCTTTAATTACACTACTACGTTCACCATTTTATTTTTTACGTAGATGATCTTCTTTGGCGCTTTGCCTTCCAGCCATTTTTGAACGACCTCATTGGCCAATACTGTTTTCTCTACCTCATCCTGTGAAAGATCCAATGCCATTTCAATATTGGTACGTACTTTACCATTGATGGAAACAGGATATTCCTTCGAGCTTTCTACTAAATATTTCGGATCGAACACAGGGTAAGCTGCATCCAGCACAGAAGCTGTATCGGACAACCCGATATCTTCACCAATATGCGGCAGTTCTGTAAAGTTCAATTCATTGTATAAATGCTCGGCAATATGCGGTGCATAAGGCGCCAGCAATATCAATAGTGGCTGTAAGATTTCTTTCTTATTACATTTCAGATCGGCCAGTTCATTTACGCAGATCATAAAAGTACTTACTGCTGTATTGAAACTGAATCGTTCGGTATCTTCTTCAATTTTTTTAATGGTGCGATGCAGTACTTTTAATTCTGCATCCGTTGCTTTTTCTTCGTTCCAAACTTTTCCCTTCAGATCATCATAAAACAAACGCCACAGTTTGCGCAGGAAACGATGTACCCCTTCAATGCCTTTGGTATCCCAGGGTTTGCTCATCTCTACCGGACCAAGGAACATTTCGTACATGCGGAAGGTATCGGCGCCGTATTTAAAAACTAAATCTCTTGGATCAACAGTGTTGAATTTTGATTTAGACATTTTTTCAACTTCTGCTTCACATATAAACTTTTCAGCACTATTTAGTACAAATTCAATCATACCAAATTCAGTTCGCTCTTGCTTAAATTTTTCAATATCCAGCTCAACTCCATCTACCAAATTAACATTAACTCTTCGCCTATTATTCGTCGTACCTGTAAAATTTACCTTTTCGGAAATTCGCTTAAGATTTTCACTTCGTGAAATTAGCCTTTCAAAAAAACCAACAGGAGTATTTTGCCCATTTATATAATCACTAATTAAATCATAAGAGACCATAAATCCGGGTGATATAAAATTCTTTTCTTCTTCTTTCGTTATACCTGTTAATTCAAAGTAGTATATAAATCTTGAAGAGCCCGTTATCATCCCCTGATTCACCAACTTCTTAAACGGCTCATCAAACCCGATCAATCCCAAATCATACATCACTTTCGTCCACATACGGCTGTACAATAAATGTCCAACAGCATGTTCCGTTCCGCCGATATATACATCTACCTGGTTCCAGTAATCGCTAACTTTTCTATCGCAAAATGTTTCATCATTATGCGGATCCATATAGCGCAAAAAATACCAGCTGCTGCCGGCATAGCCAGGCATGGTACTTGTTTCATACTGTTGCGCTTTCCATTCCGGTATATTCGCCAGCGGCCCTTCACCTTCCGGACCCGGACCATATTTATCTACATGCGGAAGCTCTAGCGGTAATTCACTTTCATCTAAAGGAACAGCAACACCATCTATCCATTTTATCGGGAAAGGCTCGCCCCAATAACGCTGCCTGCTGAAACCAGCATCCCTCATTTTATAATTCACTTTGCGTTTGCCGATGCCGAGCTCTTCAATTTTATTTATCGCAACACCAATCGCATCTTTCATCAACATGCCATTTAAAAAACCGGAATTTTCCAGCACTGCTTCTTTAGTAGGATTCGCTTCTTCGCCATTAAAATGACTGCCGATAATATTAGTGACAGGTATATTAAAATGCTTTGCAAATAAAAAATCCCGCTGATCGCCGCAAGGCACCGCCATGATAGCGCCCGTGCCATAACCTGCCAGCACATATTCTGCTATCCATATCGGAATCTGTTTGCCATCAAAAGGATTCACCGCATACGCACCGGTAAAACAACCCGTGATCTGTTTTACTTCAGCCATACGCTCCCTGTCGCTGCGGCTTTTTACATAGGTCAAATACTCCTCTATATTTTTACGCTGTTCATCCGTTGTAATTACATCTACTAATTCATGTTCGGGTGCAAGCACTAAAAAATCAACACCGAAGATCGTATCGGGACGTGTGGTATAGACCCTCACTCCCAATTCCGAATTCCCAATTCCAAACTCCAATTCCGCCCCCTCACTCTTCCCGATCCAGTTCCGCTGCATTTCTTTCATCGCATCGCTGAAGTTCACTGTTTCCAGGCCTTGCAGTAATCTATCCGCATACGATGTGATACGCATGTACCATTGGCGCATTTTCTTTTTCACCACAGGATAACCGCCTCGTTCGCTCACACCATTCACCACTTCATCATTCGCCAGTACTGTTCCCAATGCTTCGCACCAGTTCACTTCTCCATAAGATGAAAAAGCCAAACGCCGCTGCATTAAAATATCTTCCTGTTCTTTTTTAGAATAGCTGTTCCATTCTTCCGCAGTAAAATGTTTGCTGCCCTTTGTTTCATATTTTTTTATGAGGTCGGCAATAGGCCTTGCCTTTTGCTGGGTGTTGCAGAAATAACTGTTGAACAGCTGCAAAAAAAGCCACTGTGTCCATTTGTAATATTTCGGATCGCTGGTACGTACTTCCCTATCCCAATCGTAGCAAAAACCAATTTTATCAAGCTGTTCTTTGAATGTAGCAATATTCTTCTTCGTTGTTTCCGCAGGATGCTGCCCTGTTTCCAAAGCGTATTGCTCGGCAGGCAGGCCAAAGCTGTCAAAGCCCATCGGGTGCAGCACATTAAAGCCTTTTAATCTTTTATAGCGGCTGTAGATATCGCTGGCAATATAACCCAGCGGGTGGCCCACATGCAGGCCCGCTCCACTCGGATAAGGGAACATATCCAGTACATAATATTTCGGCTTATCAGAAGTATTGGACACCTTGTAGGTTTTATTTTCCTTCCACTTCTCCTGCCATTCTTTTTCGATCCTTCTAAAATCGTATTCCATTGCTTAGGTAATATTGTAGATTGTTTATTTAATATTTTTTGAGCTTTTATTTCACGCAAAGCCGCAAAGTAAATGCAAAGCTTTTGCACCTTATGTATTTTTCTTAGCGCCTTTGCGTGAATAACATTTTTTAAATCGTAAACGCCCTCTTTTTGTGAAAGAAAAGTTATTTTAACCAACCCATCCTTCTCCAATAAAAATATATTTGGCAGGCAATCGTTTTGCAGTAGGCAAAAGTAAGGCAAAGCAGCTAAAAACCTTTATTTTTGCCCATCTTCAAAAATCAAAGATCGTAAATCAAAAAGCACAAACCCACCTATGGCTCAATTCGGAAAAGCAAGCAGTAAACGTGGCAAACCAACTTATGCTTATGCAATAATAGGTGTTGCATTGGTACTATTTTTATTTGGCCTGGTGGGCTGGTTCTTTATGAACCTGCGTAAATCCGGCGATTATCTTAAAGAGAACATACAAGTACATGCCTATGTTTATCCGGATGCCGGTAAAAAACGGGTGGACAGCCTTACCAATTATATCAAAGCCATTCCTTATGCCCGTGATGTAAAATTTGTGACCAAAGAAATGGCTGCTGCCGAATGGAACAAGGACAATGATTCTTCGTGGAAAAAAATGCTGGACTATAACCCACTGCCCGAAAGCATTGATTTTTATGTAACCGCCAGCCATGTACAAAAAGACAGTCTGAATGCATTGGCTGCCACCCTGCAAAATACTTTTCCGGGTACGGTACAGGAGTTTTTATTTCCTACAGAAACGGTAACCAAAATAAGCCAGTATGTAAAAACCGGCGCTATTGTATGTTTGATAGCCGCTATCATACTCACTATCCTGGTAATATTCTCTATTGATAATACCATACGCCTGGCCATGTACAGCAACCGTTTTTTAATTAAAACCATGCAAATGGTAGGCGCTACGCGGTGGTTCATTGCCAAGCCTATCAATATCAGGGCCATCATCAATGGGCTGATAGCTGCGCTGATTGCCAATGCCGCTATATGGGGCTCTATTATACTTATAGAAAACCTGGTAGAATTCAAGATACTGCACGATGCCAGCAGCATGTTCCTGCTTTTTGCGGTCATCATTGTGCTGGGCATCAGCATTACGCTTATAAGCACCCACAGGGCGGTAATAAAATACCTGCGCATGAAATTGGATGATTTATACTAATTTGCACACCTATTATACTTTTTATGAGCAACGATAAAAAACAACAACCTGTAGTTAACACCCCGCTTTTCGGGAAAGATAATTTTATCTGGATGATAATCGGGCTGGCAGTAATGGCACTGGGTTTCTTTTTAATGGCAGGCGGCAAAAGCCCCGATCCCAATGTATTTAATGATAAAGAAGTGTACAGCACTACCCGTATCACTATTGCACCGATACTGATCATTGCCGGTTTATTGATAGAGATCTTTGCTATCATGAGGAAACCGAAGGGTAATTAAGAATTAATAATTGATAATTAATAATTGCGAAGTACATGCTTCGCTTTTTTTATTTTATTACTTTCATTGATAAAATTAACTGCATGAATATTTTCGAATCTGTTGTTATTGCCATTGTAGAGGGCCTCACCGAATTTTTGCCTATCTCTTCTACAGGCCATATGATCATCACCGAAAAAGCATTGGGCATTACCGAAACCGATTTCATCAAAGTGTTTACTGTTGCTATACAGCTGGGCGCTATACTTGCGGTAGTAGTGCTGTACTGGAAAAAATTCTTCGATTTCAAACGCTGGCAGTTTTATGTAAAGCTGGCTGCTGCTGTTGTTCCGGCATTGGTGATCGGCTTTTTATTTTCCAAAAAAATAGATGCACTGCTGGAAAGCTCATTAACTGTTGCTATTACTATGCTGGCAGGCGGTATCATTTTATTGTTCATTGATAACGTATTTAAAAACCCGGTTGTAGATAGCGAAGAAAAAATATCTTTTCCCAAAGCCGTTATCATTGGCGTCTGGCAATGTATTGCTATGATACCCGGTGTAAGCCGCAGCGCCGCTTCTATCATTGGCGGTATGCAGCAAAAACTTACCCGGAGCGCTGCTGCTGAATTTTCTTTCTTTCTTGCGGTGCCTACTATGCTTGCTGCTACCGTTTATAAGCTGTACAAATACTATAAGGATTTCGGCGGTTTTTCTTCTGCTGAAATAAAACAACTGGCCATTGGCAATGTGGTGGCTTTTATTGTAGCCATGCTGGCCATTAAATTCTTTATCGGCTTTTTGAAAAAATATGGCTTCCGGGTATGGGGTATTTACAGGATAATCATCGGGGCCATATTACTGGCGCTTATTTGTTCGGGCTATATAAAATAACAAAATACCCCGGTTAGGGTATTGGAATACTGTGTTTTATGTTGTACCTATGTACAAACAAAAAATTTTATGAGAAAATTTTCATTCCTTATTCCCGTTCTTGCGCTTACACTGCTTATTTCTTCCTGTAATAATTATGGAAAGAAAGTAAAGAAAGAACATATCGAAACCTATTACAAAGATGGTATTACCGAGGCTGAGGCACAAAAAACTGCCGACATGATGTTCATGATCGATGCCAACAATGCCAAAACACAAAAAAGCTTTCAGCTGGAAAAAGTAGATGGCAAGATCCATTTCAGGATGGTAGTGATCGATGAGAAGGTTGACAAAACAAAAGACATTAACTTTTTAGCCGTAAGCAATATCGTATCTGACAGCGTGTTCAATGGTGCACCTGTGGATATGGACCTTACCAACAACAAATTTGAAGTGATAAGAACCATACCATACAGAAAGGTTACTGATGAGGATTTCAGAAATGCGAACTGATCTTTACTTATACCATACAACCCGCTGTAATAAAATACAGCGGGTTTTTTATTGCCCTTAACTACAATACCGTAAATTTATTTACTCAAATAAAAACCATGCAAACCGCTTCCAAAAAAGTCATCAACGGATGGGCCATGTTTGATTGGGCCAATTCTGTTTATAATTTAGTGATCACTTCTACTATTTTTCCCGCTTACTATGATGCCATGACAGCAGAGCGTACGGTTGACGGTACAACCTATGTTCATTTTATGGGAAGAGAATTTGTAAGTACTTCCTTATATAATTATGCGCTTGGTTTTGCCTTATTGATCGTAGCGCTTATTTTGCCTTTGCTTACTTCCATTGCAGATTCAAGAGGCAGCAAGAAAAAATTCATGGCATTCTTTTTTACATTGGGAAGTATTGCCTGTGCTGCATTATATTTCTTTAACAGCCTCAATACACTTTGGGTTGGTATCCTTTTCATGATATTGGCCTGCATCTGTTTCTGGAGCAGTTATGTATTCAGCAATTCTTTTCTTCCTGAAATTGCAGCTCCTGAAGACCGGGACAGGGTAAGTGCGAAAGGATTTGCATATGGTTATATCGGCAGTGTTATTCTCCAGGTAATCTGTTTTGTGTTTGTAATGAAAAACGAATGGTTTGGCATATCTGAAGGAGAAGGATCACGAATATCTTTTTTAGCAGTCGGTATCTGGTGGCTTGTATTTGGATATTATTCTTTTTTCCGGTTACCTAACCCGGTAGCTGCAGGCAATATTGCTTCCAGGAATAATGTTTTTACTGATGGCTATAAAGAATTGGCTAAAGTGTGGAAACAATTGAAACAAATGCCTGTTATAAAAAGATATTTAGGGGCATTTTTCTTTTATAATATGGGTGTGCAAACAGTAATGCTGGCTGCTACATTGTATGGCAAAAGCGAACTGGAAATACCTGTTACAAATTTGATCATTGCAATTTTATTGATACAATTAGTTGCAATACCGGGAGCTTATCTTATCAGCCGGTTATCTGGTAAGATCGGCAATTTCAAAGCACTGATGTGGGTGATCTTTGCCTGGATATTGATCTGTATTGCTGCTTATTTTGTACCCAAGCATGCGATTATACAATTTTACATCTTAGGTGCCTGCGTTGGTTTTATAATGGGTGGCATACAATCTTTGAGCAGAAGTACTTACAGTAAATTAATGCCTGAAACCAAAGACACCGCTTCCTTTTTCAGCTTCTATGATGTAACTGAAAAGATAGCTGTGGTTATAGGCATGTTCAGCTTTGGTTACATTACAGAATTAACGGGATCGCAAAGAGGTTCCGTATTAGCACTGGCAGTATTCTTTATCATTGGATTAGTAATTTTATTTTCTGCATTAAAAAAAGAACAGCAATTAGCATCATGAACTTATATACGATCAATACCGGGCATTTTAAATTAGATGGTGGCGCCATGTTTGGCGTGGTTCCAAAATCTATGTGGAACAAATTAAATCCTGCCGATGAAAATAATATGTGCAGCTGGGCTTTGCGTTGCCTTCTTATTGAAGATAATGGAAAACTTATCTTGATAGATAACGGCATGGGTGATAAACAGGATGCAAAATTCTTCGGGCATTATTATTTGCATGGCGATGATACTTTGGATAGATCATTAGCGGCACATGGTTTTAGTAAAGATGATATCACGGATGTATTTTTAACGCACCTGCATTTTGATCATTGCGGTGGCAGCATAAAAAGGGATGGCGATAAACTGGTACCTGCTTTTAAAAATGCCACTTACTGGAGCAATGAACAGCACTGGAAATGGGCCACAGAACCTAATGCCCGGGAAAAAGCAAGTTTTTTAAAAGAGAACATTTTACCCATACAGGAAAGCGGGCAGTTGAAATTTTTTGATGTGCAAAAGGAAACATTAAAAGATGGCAAACTTATTCCGCAGCAAACTCCGCTTTCTGAAAACCTTTCTTTTTTAACAGTGAATGGCCATACCGGCGCCATGATGTTGCCGCAAATAAATTATAAAGGCAAAACGATCATTTATATGGCCGACCTGCTTCCTTCTATTGCACATATTCCGTTGCCCTATGTAATGGCTTACGATATGTTCCCGCTTACTACATTAAATGAAAAGAAAGCGTTCTTAACTACAGCGCAGGAAAATGACCAGGTGCTGTTCTTTGAACATGATCCAATAAATGAATGCTGTACACTTGAACTTACCGAGAAGGGGATACGGCAGAAAGATATTTTTAGATTACACGAATTATAACGGATTACACGGATTCTTTTAATTCGTGCAGTTCGTAAAAATCCGTGTAATAAATTAGTTGAAACTTATCAATGATTTTAAAGGGTAGCGCAGGTTAGTGTAATTCATCATATCCACTTTAATACTTCCTACTGCTATCGGGCTTTCTACACGCAGCAATAAATGATTGGGGTCATCGCTGAACCATGCCGTCATCTTTTCACCGCCTTCAAAAATAGTTCCTTTAATAAGCAGCGGTTTTATTTTTATCGCATTGAATCTTCCGTAACGTGTCTTCACTTTCTCTTTACCCATGTACCTGATGTACAGGTGAAACACTTCATCATCAAGAAACATATCGAAAGGTATCTTATCATCAATCTTATATTTATCAAAATTGATGTTGCGGGCATAATATACGGCGCTTACCACATCCTGGATACAATCGTTTACCTTAAACACACCATTGGTACTTACAGCAGTTTTGGTACCCTGGTTAAACGTTACGTTGTTGTATTTTTTATAGCCACCCTCATCTACATTACGTACAAATTTGTAGGGCAAAAGGTTACTGGTATCAATATAACTTTCATAACGGTCACGTACCTTAAAAAAATTATCGAAAAAGGAATAGGATTTTCCTTCGCCTACACAATGATACACCGGCTTACCATTGAACCGCTCGAGAGTAGTGGTAAATGTAGCTTCGCCCGCACCTACATACATACCAAGCGTGCTGTAAAAAACTTTCATCGTAACTTTTTCATCTGCCTTGAATGCTGAATTTTTCATACCACAGAATTCATCAAGGTCTGGCTTAAAACTCAGGCTGCATAACCCTGCTACTAAAAAAACAGCCATTATAAAACGTGTCATCATTTTTCTTTTATGATTTTCTTTCCTAAAATTAATAAACTGCCAAGTATAGCCGGTACAAATAAATTAATGAACCATATACCAAATGTAGTACCAATTATACCTGCTACATTTCCGCTGTACAGTTTCAAAAGCTCCACGCCAAACTTTCCGCGTATACCCAGGTCGGCAATTGCAAACGACGGAACAATTGCCAGTACTAAAAATAATACGCTTACTATCCAGAAGCTTTGCCACCAGCCTACACCCACATGCGTCAATTGCAACATAAAGATGTATTGTAAGACGAATACCAGGTACCTGAGTAGTGACAGAAAGAGCAACCTTAACAAAAGTTTGGCATCAAAGGCTTCCAGCACGCTGATGTATTTAGAAAATCTTTCAGCGTAAGGCAGCTTATCTATCAGCCGTATCAGCCAGCCCAGTTTAAAAAAGAACAACAATAAAACTACGGCTACGCAGCACGACAGGTACAAGGTCATCCTTACCCAAAAGAGCGATAAACCCATTATTACGCTGCTTTCATTCATCTGCAACAGTAAATATGACAGTCCGCCACAGCCCATTACTACCGTTATGATCAACTGGCTGATGCTTCCTGCAATAGAAAGTGAAACAGATTGCAGCCGCTTGCCTTCCTCTACAAATAACACCCTGCCGCCGTATTCGCCTATGCGGTTGGGTGTGTTAAGCGATAAGGTAACGCCGCACAGCACAGATTTTACTGCCGTAAAAAAACGCATTGGCTGCAGCAGTTTCATCAACAATTGCCATTTCCTGGATTCTATTCCCCAGTTCACAAACGCCAAAGCTATTACCAGCCAGAATTTCCACGCCTGTTCGCCAAAGGGCGCCTCTTTTATTAATTGAAGCGCTGCGGAAAGCCCTTCCTGTCCTTTTACTTGCTGGTACAGCGAATAAAAGAGCCATGCGGCCAAAACGGGCCCTATGACCCAGTTGATTATTATTTTGATACTTTTGTTCAACACACAATGTTAACTCAAATATCAAGGCAGAAAAAATTATTGCAGTGCTTCAAAAAAAACCGACCATAATATTAGGCATCGATCCCGGAACCATCATCATGGGTTACGGCCTGGTAGAAGTAAAAGCCGGTAAGCCCGGCCTGCTCGAGATGGGTGTGCTGCAACCAGGCAAGGTGAAGGATTCGTACAAAAAACTGCAACTGATCTTTAATACCGTTAGTGGTTTAATAACACGCTATCAGCCGGATTGTTTTGCTATTGAAGCGCCTTTTTTTGGCAAGAACGTGCAGAGTATGCTTAAGCTGGGCAGGGCGCAGGGCGTGGCTATTGCAGCGGCTATGCGGCACGGACTTGAGGTAACCGAATATTCTCCTAAAAAAGTAAAGCAATCCGTTACCGGAAACGGCAATGCCGGTAAGGAACAGGTAATGAAAATGCTGCAGCATATATTACAGTTTACCGACGACCCCAAACATTTTGATGCTACCGATGCTTTAGCAGTAGCCGTATGTCATCATTTTCAACAAAATTCATTGTTGGGTGGCGCAACAAAAAAAGCCAAAGGCTGGGATGATTTCATCAAACAAAATCCATCAAGAATAAAAAAATAATTGTACCGGCCCTTTTCTCTTAATAAACAGTAAACACAAACCGTTAACCGCCTGTTAACAACGGTACGGAATTATTTTCAAACCTTTGCAGCAGCAATATTTAAATGGTCATCCGCTCAAAAACATTACGCTTTGCAATTCTTACCAGCATCATACTGGTAAGCATTATCATTATGGTGCAGTTGTTCTGGCTGCAAAAGGTATATCGTTACGAAGAGAAGCAATTCAACATCAATATTTCCAAAACCATCCGCAGCCTTTATGCAGAACTGGAGTTGGTAAATGATGTGTCGGATAATGTGCAGAAGATAATAGAGAACCCAAAGCCCGATCTGTACCTTGTTCGTATTGATTGTACGCCTAATCTTGACCGGCTCTGGATAAGCCTCAAATCGGAACTTACCGATTTTGATGTTTATACCGATTGTAAGGCTGCCATTTACAATCATGAAAAAAATACGTACACTACAGAAACCTATATAGATCTTCCGGACTCCTACCATTCTGATTCAAAAGATATCTCCATTCCAAAGTATCAAAAGGAATATTCTTACATCGTGCTGTTCTTCCCTCACCGGGGCCAGTATATCTTAAAGCAGATGTTCTTCTGGATGTCTTCGAGTGGCTTACTGTTACTGGTACTGATCGTGCTGGGTGTATGTATATTCTATCTCTACCGTCAAAAATTTTTGAACGAAACGCAGAAGGATTTTGTAAATAATTTTACCCATGAGTTTAAAACGCCGCTGGCTGTAATTAAAATTGCAGCTGATGTGATCAAGCAACCTGATATTATCGAAAAACCTGCACGGCTGGAAAACTACGCTAACATCATTGCAGAACAAACCTCTCATTTACAGGCGCAGGTACAGCGATTGCTGGAGATAGCCTATACCGACCGCACTTCTTTACCATTAGAAAAAGAGAAAGCAGATGTTAATGAATTATTACAGCAGGCCATTAATGATCTTCAGCCACTGATAGAAAAAAGAAGTGCAGTACTAAAAACAACACTGGAAAAAGCGCCGTTCACTTTCAGGGCTGACAAAGCTTATTTATCGCTGGCATTTGTGAACCTTATAGAAAATGCTATTAAATATTCCGGCAACCCCGTCATCAACATAACCTCTTATAATGAAGGCAGCGATTACTGTATTGCTATTGAAGATAATGGCATAGGTATTGATGAGGCTTATCATAAAAAAATATTCGATCGCTTTTACCGGGTTCCGTCTGGTGAACTGCACACTGCCAAAGGATTTGGATTAGGATTGAATTTTGTGAAGAAAGTGATAGATGCCCATCACGGAAAGATAGAAGTGAAAAGCGAATTGGGAAAAGGAAGTACATTTATTGTGAAACTACCCCGCAAATAAAGCAACTATGAGTAAGGCAAAAGTATTGTTGGCAGAAGATGATCTTTCACTAGGATTTGTGATCAAAGATAATCTGCAGGATGCCGGCTTTGAAGTTACCCATTGCCCTGATGGCGAAGCGGCCTGGCAGCAGTTTCAAAAAAAGGAATTTGATATTTGCCTGCTTGATATTAATATGCCGGTAAGGGATGGCTTTTCTTTGGCAAAAAAGATTCGCCAGCAAAGTGATGTAGTGCCCATTTTATTTCTTACTGCAAAAAGCCTGGAAGAAGATAAGCTTAAAGGTTTTCAGACCGGCGCCGATGATTATATCACCAAACCCTTCAGCATACAGGAGCTTATTATGCGCATGGATGTTTTTTTGCGCCGCACTAAAAAATTACAGGCCGATGCAGTGGAAGAATACCAGATCGGCAAGCTTCGTTTTGTTTTTAACGAATTGAAATTGTATAACGGCAGTGAAGTAATCACACTTACGCAACGGGAGTGCGACCTGCTGCGCTTTTTTGCCCAGCATATGAATAAGATATTGAAGAGAGAAGAAGTGCTGTTGAACGTATGGGGTAAAGATGATTATTTTTTAGGCCGGAGCATGGATGTGTTCATTACCAAACTGCGCAAACATTTTAAGGCTGATCCGAATATTATATTAGAGACGATACATGCTGTGGGGTTCAGGCTGCATGTAGAGCCTTGATTGGTTAATAAGTTGGCAGGTTAATCAGTTGAAAAGTATGTAAAGTTCAGCGCCTTGTTAACTCATCAATCTTTCAACTTATCAACTATTTTCTTCTGCACTTCCAGGAACTCTTCCTTCCCCGGTTTTAATTTCGGCCTTGTAAAATTCAGGTCGTTAGCGCTATTAATAGGTATCAAATGCATATGCGCATGCGGTACTTCCAGTCCTATCACACTTATTCCACAGCGGTTGCAATCAAATCCCTTTTCAATAGCATGGGCAATGGGTTTGGCAAATACCAGCATTTCACTTAGATAATCATCGGGCACATCAAACAGTTTATCTACCTCTATTTTCGGTACTACCAAAACATGACCTGAAACCAAAGGTTCTATATCCAAAAAGGCAATGAATTTATCGCTTTCAGCAATTTTATAACAAGGTATTTCTCCGGCGATTATTTTTGAAAAAATGGTCATTGATTTGTGATTTATGATTTGTGATTTGTGATTTATGATTTTCTGAATCAAAGATACTCTTGATAGCTTAGTTAAACCACGAATTACACTAATGAACACGAATTTGCTTCATTCGTGAAAATTCGTGTAATTCGTGGCAAAAAAAATAAAGACCGGCTTAAGCCGGTCTTATAAGAAATTGCTTTGTGAATTATTTATACAGAGATACCTTCTATTTTAAATTTCAGCATTCCCGCAGGCACCTGCACATCTACTATATCTCCAACTTCTTTACCTAACAGGCCTTTACCTATTGGTGAAGTAACTGATATCTTGCCCAGTTTAAGATCAGCTTCTTTTTCAGAAACGATCTGGTACGTAACCTGTTTTTTAGTGCCCATATTGGTAAGCGCCACTTTAGTAAGTATGCTTACTTTACTGGTATCAATATTCGTTTCATCCAGTATGCGTGCTGTAGCAATAACACCTTCCAGGTATTTTATTTTGGCTTCCAGCATACCTTGTGCTTCTTTAGCGGCATCATATTCTGCATTCTCTTTCAGATCGCCTTTTTCTCTTGCTTCGGCAATAGCTTTACTTGCTGCAGGTCTGTCCACGCTTTTCATACCATGCAGCTCTTCTTTCATTTTTTCGAAAGTTTCCTTTGTCACATAATTAGTCTCGCTCATAAAATTCGTTTTAGCGTATAGAAAAAAAATACAACGCCCCAGATGAACTAAGGCGTTGCATATATTACAAATATAGCAAAATTTTAAATTCCCAACTTATCGGCTAATACTTTACTCATTTTATAAAAAGCTTCGTGGGAGTAGCCAGCAATATGCGGCGTAAGGATAACATTGCTTTGCGCTTTTAAGAAATCCAGTTGCTGTTGCTGGATAGCGGTAAGATCATTTATCTTTTCATTTTCCAAAACATCGAGCCCTGCTCCGGCTATCTTGTTTGTACTCAATGCTTTTATCAATGCTGCAGTATCTACTACACCACCCCTGGAAGCATTGATAATGTATGGCTTTCGCTGTAAGGCATTAAAAAAATCATCATTGGCCATATATTTTGTTTCGGCGGTAAGCGGTACATGAAAACTGATCACATCTGCATAGCGGCACAACTGCTCCAGGTTAGCTTCTTTTATATAGCCTCCGCCAAAATCAAATTTATATTTATCATAGGCCAGAATGGTTACGTTAAATGAGGCCAATAATTTTGCAACAGCGCCGCCTGCATTTCCAAAACCAACAAGCCCTACCGTTTTACCGGTCAGCTCTGTGCCACGATTAGCATCTCTCAGCCATTTACCTTCTTTGATCTGTTGGTTACTAGTGTAAATATTGTTCATCAATCCCAGCAGCATTCCCAATACATGTTCTGCTACTGCATTGCGATTACCTTCGGGGCTGCTGAAGCATTGTATGCCTTTACTTTCTGCATATTCTACATCTATTAATTCCATACCGCTGCCCAATCTGCCGATCCATTTAAGTTTAGCTGCATTATCCAGTATTGCTTTGTCAATGGTAAGTCTTGTTGTAACGATCAGCATTTCTGCAGCCGGGATCTTTTGTTTCAATTCATCGTATGTTATCTTCGGCTCGTACCATATAACATATCCTTTCCGTTGCAAAGCAGCGGTAAGATATTCATGAACCGGGGCCGTTATTATCGTTATTTTTTCATCGCTCATCTCTTATAAAATGTTTTATCTTACCGGCAAAATTAAACTGCATTTGTTATGTTTTCTAAAACTTCTTTTTTGATCCTTGCTTTATTGTTCTGTTCTTCAGTAGTATTTTGTCAAACAGTTGACCTGGCCGAAAAAACACCTGCAACTTTTGATGGTATCGAATACGGTTATCTTATAAAAAATGAACAGGTAAAAAGCGCCAAAGGAGAAGAATACAGCCGTTTTGAAATTACCCTGTATGTTACCAACAAAAGCGGTTGCACCAAATTGTACGCACAACGAAATACATATCGTAATGATGATTATCCCAATCTCTTAGCCACGTTCAATTGCAGTAATGCCAACGGTAAACGCCTCACTTCAAAAAGCGGTACGGTAAGGGCACGTGAGTTTTATGTACCCGTAAAACAAAAAGAGAACGGTAAAGAAGTTACTCAATCTGTACAGGCAGGTTATATGTTCCGCAATGGCGAAACCATAAAGAATACTATTATTGTACTGGTACCAAAAGATGAGCGGCCAGTTTTACAATGCACTGTAAATAACCTGCAGGAGTTGTAATTATTTTGCGGCAATCATACTGATCTCTACATTCACATTTCTTGGAAGCCCTTTTACAGCCACTGTTTCCCGTGCCGGAAATTCAGCGCCGTCTTCAAAATATTTGCCGTATACTTCATTTACCTGTGCAAATAAAGCCATATCGCTTAAAAAAATGGTGGTCTTTACTACATGGCCAAAACCCATAGCAGCTTCTGTCAATATTGCTTTCAGGTTTTTCATTACCCGGTGTGTTTCTTCTTCAATACTTGCATTGTCAAGGTCTGATGTGCCCGGTATTAAAGCAACCTGGCCCGATATAAAAAGCATATTTCCTGCAAGCACGGCCTGGTTATAAGGGCCTATCGGCGCCGGGGCGTTATTGGTGTTGATGATCTCTTTTGCCATGTTTTTTTATTTACGCAAATATATCTTTTATCAACCACCTATTTTTGTAAAAAAATTGCATGCAGATCGTTGTAACGGCTGAAGATAAAAAATGGGAAGAATTGAAAAGCAATACTGCTCCTGTGGAATGGATCAGGGTGCCGGATGCTGACAGCTTTTCTCAGTACACAACCGCAGATGCTTTTATGAATTTGGATGAAGATGCTGCAACAAAAGATTATACAGCGATTGCACAACCTGTTTTCATCAACAGTGTTATTACTACTTTGCACGAAGCCGCATTGCCGAAAAATGTGTTGAGGATAAATGGCTGGGCAACTTTTATAAATCGCCCGGTTTGGGAAGTTGCGGGAGAAATAAATGAAACCATTATTTCAATTATTGAACAGGCAGATAAAAAAATAAATACTGTTGCCGATGAGCCGGGATTTGTTGCTGCAAGAGTAGTTTCAATGATCATCAATGAAGCGTATTTTGCATTAGGCGATGAAGTAAGCAGTAAAAGCGAAATTGACACGGCAATGAAACTGGGCACCAACTATCCTTATGGTCCTTTTGAATGGGCAGAAAAAATTGGTTTATCTCATATTCATCTTCTTTTAAAACAATTAAACACTACAGACACCCGCTACCTGCCGGCACCATTGCTGGTGCAGGAAGCAGCATTACAAATTATATGAGCCTGGTATTAAATATTGATACTGCTACAGCTACAGCATTGGTTTGCCTGGCCAAAGATGGCAAGCCTTTACGGTCATTGGCCAATACGGCCCAAAAAGATCATGCTTCATTTTTGCAGGTTGCCATTCAGCAATTGGTAAACGATACCGGCATTGCTCTAAAAGACATTGATGCAGTAGCAGTAACGGCAGGGCCGGGCTCGTACACAGGC
Source organism: Bacteroidota bacterium (assembly GCA_048497855.1). GTDB lineage: Bacteria > Bacteroidota > Bacteroidia > Chitinophagales > Chitinophagaceae > Ferruginibacter. The sequence goes on from JBEHZB010000001.1 coordinate 286,800, forward strand.
TTACGAGTTGGTATGGCAAGTGCAAAAGGATTATGCTATGCATTAGATAAACCATTGATCACTTTAAGCACTTTAGCAGTTTTAGCAGTATCTGCGGTGCAACAGCTAAATAATGTCGAAAACTGTTTATTTTGTCCCATGATAGATGCCCGGCGGATGGAAGTTTTTACAGCTGTCTATAATGGAGCGTTAAAATTGATCCTGCAACCTTGTGCCATGATACTGGATGAAAGGTCTTTTTCAGAACAGCTGAACCAGGGCCGGGTAGTTTTTTTTGGCAGCGGTTCTGCTAAATGGTCGGGCCTGTGCCACCACCCAAATGCCTCATTTGCAGATATTTCCATAACTTCGGAGGCCCTGGCTTCGCTTTCAGAAGGCCTGTGCGTGAGTTCCCAATTCACTAAGTTAGCCTATGCTGAACCTGTTTACCTAAAGGAATTCAACGATACGGGAAAGTCATAAGGGCCTAAAAAACGTGTAATTTTTTTTCCTGTATTACGGCTATAATTAAAAGTTGCATAAACAATTGATTGTATATTTGCATTGTTCAAAATTGTTCAAGCATAAAATTTAATTCTTATGATGGTTGCGTCTCAATCTCAGGGGCAGACTATGTCTGCTGCTAAACTCACATCGGGATCAGTCCTTAATGTAGATTATCACGGTATTAAAAAGGCAGCTCTTGTATTAAGAGCATTGAATCACAAGCTACGTCAACAGTTACTAAAGCTGATCGAAGAAGAACAGAAGATTACAGTTACCGAAATTTATGTTCGACTCAGGCTGGAGCAATCTGTAGCATCACAGCATTTAGCTATCCTGCGCAAAGCTGGTATAGTTACTACGCAACGTGACGGCAAATTCATTTACTACACGGTTAACCACAATCGTATTGATGAAATAGGCCAGTTTGTAAAAGACCTTGTAGGTTAAACTTTCTTTAACTACAATAATACCGGCGGATACAACTTGTGTCCGCTTTTTAATTTTATCTTTGCAGTGATAAATAGCATGAGCATGTTCATAAAACAATTATACACGGGCTGCCTCAGTGAGGCCGCTTATTATATAGAAAGCGAAGGTGAGGCTGCGATCATAGACCCATTGAGAGATGTTGATGAATATATTCAACTGGCGGAAGAAAGAAAAGCCGTAATCAAATACATTTTTGAAACACATTTTCACGCCGATTTTGTAAGTGGCCATTTAGACCTCAGTAAAAAGACCGGGGCTCCAATTATTTATGGACCTGGCGCTGAAACCAATTTTAAGGTACATAATAGTAAAGACGGTGAATTATTTAAACTGGGCAATATAAGCTTTGAAGTATTGCATACACCCGGGCATACTTTAGAAAGTACCTGTTATTTATTGCATGATGAAAACAATAAGCCGCATGCCATCTTCACTGGCGATACCTTATTTGTTGGTGATGTAGGAAGGCCCGACCTGAGCAGTGGCAACCTGACCAGTGAGGAACTTGCAGGCATCATGTACGACACTGTGCAAACTAAATTATTGCCGCTGGCAGATGATATACTGGTATATCCTGCACACGGAGCCGGCAGCAGTTGCGGAAAGAACCTGGGGCCGGAAACATTCAGCACCATGGGCGAACAAAAGCAAACCAACTACGCCTTGCAGGCACAATCCAAAGAAGAGTTTATCAAATCGGTAACAGACGGATTAGGCGCAGCGCCAAAATATTTTTCTATCAATGCCAAAATAAATATGGAAGGCTACGACAGCCTGGATGATGTAAAACAAAAAGGTCTTACACCTTTATCTGTTGAGGCTTTTAAAAAATTAATGCAGGAAGATACGATCATACTTGACACCAGGCATGCATCCGTTTTTACGCAAGGTTTTATACCGGGCAGTATCTTCATTGGCCTTGAAGGACGCTTTGCAGAATGGGCAGGCAGCATCTTACCTTTTGATAAATCAATTTTACTGATAACAGAAGCTGGTAAAGAAGAGGAAACTGTGGTGCGTTTATCAAGAGTAGGTTTTGATAAAATGGAAGGTTATTTAAAAGGTGGTTTTGATGCCTGGGCCGCTACAGGAGAAAAGACAGACCTGATCATTGATATAGAAGCTGATGAACTGGCGATGGACATACCACATGATCCTAATCTTATTGTGGTAGATGTGCGCCGGGAAACAGAATACGCCAACGGCCATGTTAAGGATGCTCAAAATATCCCTGTAGAGGAAATGACTGATATTGCCAATCTTGCGCAATTTGAAGATAACCAGAACCTTTATGTGCATTGCGCCGGCGGCTATCGCAGCGTTATTGCGGCCTCCCTAATGAAAAGGCAAGGCATTCATAATTTAAGGAACGTACTTGGCGGCTGGGGTAAAATAAAAGAGGAGAAGGGAATTAAGGTGGAGAAAGATGCGAGTGTGTTGAATTGATCATACCTGGAATATCCCGTTCTTTATAGCATATAGCACCAGGCCAACCCTGGTTTTGATCTGTAGTTTTTCAAACAATGCATCCCTGTAACCATCAATGGTGCGTGGGCTAACAAACATTTTATCCGCTATTTCTTTATAGGTCATTTCTGTACAGGCGTACTTTAAAAAATCTGTTTCCCTGTCATTTAACTGGATAAGGTTTTTTAGGTCGCTTCCGTTATCATCCAGTTTGTTGATGGCATGTATGAGCTTACCGCTCACCAGGTCGGAGTAATAATATCCTTTGCTCATTACATCTTCAATAGCTGCTTTCAGTTCCGCCGGTTCGCTGTCTTTTAAAATATATCCTTTAGCGCCGCATTTCAGCATACGGATGATACTGTTTTCATTATCGTACATGCTCAACGCCAGTATTTTTATATCCGGGTGATTTTCTTTTATCCATTGGGCAGTTTCGTAGCCATCCATTTCGGGCATATTGATATCGAGAAGAACGAGCTCGGGAAGGTTTTCAGTCTTGATCTTTGCAGTAAAGTCTTTACCATTATCAGCTTCAAATAATACAGTATGCCCGAGGCTTTTTACCAAAGCGGCAAGCCCATTACGGAGCAATATATGATCATCTGCTAAAACTAAATTTGCCATTGCTATGCAGTTAGGTTATTTATCAAGGGTTTTAGTTCAATAGCTACTGTTGTTCCTTCACCTGGAATTGAATATAAAGAAAAATTTCCATTTATTAATGCAGTTCTATTCTGAATACTTTTTAAACCAATGCCTGTCTGACCGGCTGTTAATGCTGTAGTATCAAATCCAACTCCGTCATCAATAACAGTTAAAGTAAAAAGATCAGGTCGATAAATAGTCTGTACCCTTATAGTTTTTGCTTTAGCATGTTTGACAATATTGTTCAGGCTTTCCTGCGCAATACGGAAAAGAACTATTTCTTCTTTGTCCTGCAACTTATAACTATCCCCAATAATTTTCAATTCTGTTTGGTACTGCCCGATGTTTTTTAAAATTCGTAATTCATTATCAATCGCCACCGGCAGTCCCAGTTCTGATATTTTATCTCCATAAAGACTTCTGCTTAAATCACGCAGGTCATTTATAGCTTTACTCACCAATTGTTTGGTATCATTTATTTTATTTTGATTGTAAGTACTTTCTGTGTTCTCAAAAGTATTAAGATTGAGTTTGGCAAGGCTTAATACCTGGCCAACATTATCGTGTATTTCCTGGCTGATGGTTTTGAGGGTCTGTTCTTGTATTTCAATCGTTACTTTATTAAGTTCATTTTGAAATTGCAAAAGCATTCGTTTCTTTTCTAACTGATGAGAAAAAAATCGTTTTAAATAAAAAAAGAGAAAACCAAAGAAAACTAAAATAAAAATTATTAGAAAAATCGTTGCAAATACAATAGAATCAATATGTTCTTTTATTTCTTCCATAAAAACGCTATTGTCAATGTAATACAAGAAATACAAAAGAAAAGGTTATGCAACTTCCATAAATCACCAATAGATTTCATTTCTTCTACTGATAGATTTATGCTAATTGCTTTATCCATAAGCGGCTTAAAAGAAAGCCAGATAAAAGTAGAAGCAGTTGCATAAAAGAATAAAGAAGTTACAAACCAAAAATGATTGGTTTTCCATATAGGCATATCTTCTAAATCAGCCAATACTTCAATGTAAAATAAAAAACAGTTTACACAGATCGTTATTGAAAAAACTATATAAAAAATACTATTAAAAGATATCGAATTAATAATTGTTTTATATCCGGCAATATAAATCATCATTGCAACGATAAATATACTTGAAGATATATTTCTACTTAATTTTCTTTTAAAAATAATTTTAAAAAAGAAAAATAAAGTAGCGGAGAAAATAAAAGGCAATAAATTATACACAAATAAATTATTGCCTGTTATATCACCAAGAAAATCGGCTATCCCAAAACCAATTATACCTGCAATGAAAAAACACATAATAGGTAATTTACCTTTTAGAACAAATCCTCTTTTAAAAACCAAAAATAACAAGGGAAATATTGGAGCAAAGGCATCACTATAAAATGTAAGGATGTGATAAATCATCTTATTTTATCTCAAAAGATAATGGTTCTGAAAGAGGAGCTTTAATTTCAAAAAATGATTTTACGGAATCACTTGAGGTTTTTAAATCTATTATTTCTTCATCATCTATTTCTTGTCCATGTGCTCCCGGAGGTGTTGGAATGGCACTTTCGGCATTTGCTAATAGCACTGACAATACTCCTTTTGCAGTATTATATTTATAACCATTCACGTCAATAACAGTTATAAAATCTTCTTTTACAGATAAATCAAGTACCAATCCATTAACTGCACCTGATGAGCCCAGAACTTTATAAAGTTGTTCAATAGTCAATACGAATCTAATTTTTTGAAATGTTGACATAAAATAAGTTTTAGGATTTATAAATTTTTATTTCTCCACTAAAATCTACAATCATTACCACATATACAATATTTTTATAACGTTTTATTTTGCCGTTTTTTCACCCGCCCTATTCACCGTTATTTCACCGTTCACTAGTTCATAACAATCGAACATCTTTACCTCATCACTCCTACCCCTATGGTTAACATACATTCTTAACCATAAATTTCCCAACAGTGAAAAAAATTATTTACCTGCTGCTTATTGCACCCGGCTTGTGCAAAGCACAGTTTGTAACCCAGGGTATCTGCACCCGAAGCGGAGAAGTGTTTACCCTCAATGGCATCAGTCAAACGCCGTATGCAGGCAGGTTCTTCTGCATTACAGCGGCTAATCTCAACAATAATTTCGATCTTACCTTCAATGCTTACCTGGGCAATAACTTTAACAATGGTATGGCTTTCCTTTTTATACCAGGTACGATGCCCACTGCTACAACACCGCCAACGGTTGTCAGTACAGACAACATCCACAATTTTGGTACGGGCAGCATTGCTACTGATTTTGTGATTGAATTTGATATCCGGGCGAGCTTTTGTGTTTCCGGGCAAAATACCAACTATGAGCCTACAACTGATATCAATCATATCTCTTACTGGAAAAATAACTCGTCTTGCGATTTTACAAATTACTATTCTCCTTATTCAGCATTGGGCACCATAAATTATTATGCCTTTGAGCCCTATCGCATCAAATGGACAAAAAGTACCAATACACTCGAAACGTATTACAACAACGTATTGATAAAATCAAATGTGGTGGACCTTGTCGGGCTTTTGGGAAGTACTGTTTACTGGGGCTTTTCATCAGGTTGCTATTGCGTTAGCGGCGGACCAGTCATCAAAGACATGTACCTGAATAATGTAAAACTATTGCCCGTTATACTAAAAGATTTTACTGTTCAAAAAAATAATAAAACAGTAAGCCTCAATTGGCAAACGGCACAGGAACTGAACATCTCTCATTTTATCATTGAAAAAAGTATTGACGGAACAACTTTTTCTTTCTTACAAAAAGTAATTGCAGTTGGCAACAGCAGCTCAACACAAAACTATTCAGCCATTGATGCACAGCCTTTTTATGGCACTAATTTTTACCGTGCTAAAATGGTGGATCTGGATGGAAGATTTACGTACAGTGATATCGCCGCGATCAAATTTGACTACACCGGTAACGAGATCGCTTTATTCCCTAACCCTGTGAAAGATGTGCTGCAATTGCAAATACCTGCTGATAAAAAAGAAAGTTGCAGTATTGAGATACAGGATATGCTGGGGAAAATAGTAAAACAGAAAAGCGTACAATTGAATAACAGCCTGTTTGCTACGGCTATCAATGTTGCCGGAATGAAGGCAGGTGTTTATCTATTGGTAATAAAACATGGAGCTATAAAAGAGGTAAAGAGATTTATAAAGCAATAGCTGTTTCTATTGCTGAGCCTGTTACTTCACCATACTCCGGTTTCCAGGTAAATTTAAAACGTTTGTGGCTCCAGAGATAATTGGCAGGATCAGCTTTAATTGTTTTTTCGAGCTGGCTTCGGTACCTAGCGGTGATCTCACACGGTTGGGTCAAAGCAGCATTTTCAGTCAACAAGATGGTATCAAATTTATAATAGCCACGTTTTACTTTCTTAAACCCTACATAAACTACAGCGGCGCTATTTTTAATAGCGCCTTTTTCAGGTCCGCTGAGAAAAGGTGTTGGGCGATTGAAAAAATTCATCCAGTAGGCAGTGGTGCAATCTGTAGGATTTTGATCGGCTGCCAGGGCAAGCATGTACTGCTTCTTAAATACATCATGACGCTGCTCTTTAAATTCTGTAGTGCTCATCAATATAGTGTCGTAGCGTTTCCTGATATCAAAGAATATCCTGTTCAGGGATTTGTTACCTATGCGCATATATACACCCACAAACGGCACATTTAATTTAATGGAATAGAGCAGGTTGGCATATTCCCAATTGAATTGGTGTCCGGCCATTACATTAATGTTATACCCTTTCTCTACCAGGTCGTTAATAATATCGAAAGAGCCGGTACAACGTTTTAACAATCGTTTTTTTGAAAGGGATAAAAGTTTTATGCTTTCGATAAACGTGTCACAAAAATATTGGTAGAATTTTTTAGCGATCAGCTTTCGTTCTTCTTCCGTTTTATCAGGAAAAGCTATCTTAAGATTACCCAGTACAACATCTCTTCGGTATTTAAATACACGGACTAAAAAAAATGCACAGGCATCGCTGATTCTATATAAAATAAAAAAAGGAAGTAGTGAAACTAAATACAATAAAGGATAAATGATGTAATACAAGTGTAAGGTTGAGCGCTAAAGATAGGCTTTTAAGTTGCTATCCTATCATCGGCCCATATTCTTCTTTCCATTCGTATTTGAAACGGCGATGGCTCCAGAGATAATTGGCAGGATCTGCAGCTATGGCTTTTTCCAGTTCATCGCGGTATAATTTAGTGATCTCGCCTTTTTCTGTAAGCGCTCCATTTTCTGTAAGCAGTACAGGTTCAAAATGATAGTAGCCTCTTTTAATTCGCTTAAAGCCTACAAAAACTACCGGTACTTTATTCCGCATGGCGCTTTTTTCGGGGCCTACTAAAAATGCAGTTGGTTTGCCAAAAAAATTCAACCAGTATCCTTTTTTAGGGTTGGAAGGCGATTGATCTGCAGCCAGCACCAATGCGTATTGATTTTTAAAAACAGTATGCATCTTTCCTCCAAAGCCATCCGTGCTAACCAATACGGCTCCAAATCTTCTGCGGATCTTCAGCATCAGCCTGTCGGAAGTTTTATTTTGCAACGCATGATAAATGGTAACAAAGGGCACTTTTAATACGGCAGAGTATAACAGGTTAGCATATTCCCAATTGAATTGGTGGCCACAGATAAGATTTACATTTTTTCCTTCGGCTATTAGTTTATCAACAATTTCAAAATTGGTGGAGGTACGTTTTAATAATTGTTTTCTTGAAATGGAAAGAAATTTCAGCATCTCAATAAATGAATCGGTGAAGTATTGATAAAATTGCCTGGCGATCTTTTTTCTTTCTTCTTCTGATTTTTCAGGAAAGGCAGTTTTTAAATTATTAAGCACAACCTGTTTACGATATTTGAAGACAACCCGTAAAAGAAAAGCAAACAAATCGCTTATGCCGTATAGAATAAAGAACGGCAATAAGGAAAGCAAATACAATAAAGGATATACAATATAATACATGCGGCTAAAACGATGAGCAAAGGTATGCTGTACAAGTGAGCCCCGCAACTGCGGAGATGGTGATGCCATGAAAAATGAATACCCATCCCCAAAAATTACAACACTATATTTTGTGCCATTGCATCCTTGTTCGGATAATCCGTAGTGTAATGCAGGCCCCTGCTCTCTTTTCTAAAACCTGCACTTTTTACAATTAAATAAGATACTGTGATCATGTTCCTGAGTTCGCAAAGCTGTGGCGATACGGCCGTTTTTTCGTACAGCGCTTCTGTTTCTTCATGCAGCAGATCAAGACGGCGGTTGGCCCGGTACAAACGTTCATCATTTCGCACAATTCCTACATAGTCACTCATCAGCAATTTCATTTCTTTTAAACTTTGTGTGATGAGGATCATTTCTTTTGGTGCATTGGTGCCGTCGGCTTTCCAGTCGGGGATTGCCCCCCCACCCCCCAAGGGGGGAGAAGTGCGGAGATCAATTTGTGTTATAGAATCTTTGTAAGCACGGTGAGCAAAGACCATTGCTTCAAGCAATGAGTTACTTGCCAAACGGTTGGCACCGTGTAACCCTGTGCTGGCACATTCCCCTGCTGCATATAATTTGTTGATCGATGTTCTTCCCCATTCATCTGTTTTAATACCACCGCAACTGTAATGTGCGGCTGGCGCAACCGGTATCATATCTTTTGTGATATCGATACCAATGCTTAAACATTTTTCATAGATGTTAGGAAAATGCTCTGTGAATTTTTCTTTGGTAAAATGACGGCAGTCAAGATACACATGTTCCGTACCGTTGATCTTCATTTCATTATCAATTGCCCTCGCTACAATATCCCTTGGTGCAAGGTCCTTACGCTCATCATAGCGTTCCATAAAAACTTCGCCTTTATGATTGCGCAAAACTCCTCCATCGCCACGAACCGCTTCTGTTATTAAAAAACTTTGCCCACGTACGCCAGGCTCATACAAAGCTGTCGGATGAAACTGTATGAACTCCATATTTTCAATGCGGCCCTTTGCACGGTACACCATCGCTACGCCATCGCCTGTTGCTATCGCAGGATTAGTGGTGCTGCGATACACCTGCCCGTTGCCACCCGTTGCCAGCAAGGTTATCTTCGATTCGATCTTTTCAATCTTATTTGTGGCCAGGTTCAATACATACACACCGTAGCACTCTATATCGGGTGTAGATTTCGTTACTAAAAAACCGAGATGGTGTTGGGTAATGATATCCAATACGAAACAATGGCTAACCAGTTGAATGTTTGGCTTGCGTTTTATCGCTTCCAGCAATGCCCTTTCCATTTCTTTACCGGTAACATCTTTATGATGCAGTATCCTGAACTCACTGTGACCGCCTTCTTTGCCTAATTTAAAATCACCGTCGGGCTCTTTATCAAATTGTGCGCCCCAGTCAATGATCTCCTTTATCCTTTCTACGCCTTCTTTTACTACGATCTCTACAATATGCCTGTTGCATAAACCATCGCCTGCTATCAACGTATCTTCAATATGTTTTTCAAAACTGTCATTTGCAAAATCCGTAACACCGGCAACACCGCCTTGCGCATATTTGGTATTGGTTTCGTCGCTTTGCGTTTTGGTTAGAATGGTTATGGTTTTATCCGGGCAATCCTGCGCTACTTTTAAAGCGTATGTTAAACCCGCTATACCACTACCTATTACAAGAAAATCTGTTTGCATAAATCAATTTTTATTTGCGATCATATACCTTACCACTCCGTTAACAATAAAAAACTGCGCCAAAGCATAAGTAAGCATAATAAGTAGGTTAGCTATGCCAAATGGCTGATAGAATTTATTAATAGCCAATACTGAATCTGAAATAACAAATAATGTAGCGCCTAAAAGCATTTGAACTCCTGCTTTTTTATTTTTGATAAAAATCATGTGCATTGCCAGCATTAACATGAAACTTATTACGAAACCATATACTAAAACAGGTTGTTGCATTTTTCCCAGGCCAGGAAAAAGCAACAGCATTAATCCGGCATAATAGAGACCGGTAAAAAGACCCGGTAAAATTTTGCCCTTAAGTTGTTCTATTGTTTTAACCTTGAAGAAGAAAGTAATGTAAAAGATGTGTGCTATCAAAAATGAAGATAATCCCAATAAAAAAAACAAACTATCCTTTACTTGAAACATTAGTAAAACATCGCCACAAAAGGAAAAAATCAAAGCCAGCAGTACCCACTTAGCTATACCTTTAAACACATTCACCTGTGAAGCAAAATACCCTATTAAAGCAGGCACAATAAGCGGTTTGCATATTAACTGCATGTTCTCATTTTTCATTTGTATGCCCGCCAATTCGCCAATAACAACCAATACAAATAAAATTATCCAGTATGCTTTTTTCATTCTGTGATTTTAAACTTCCACCCATGCTTCGTTCTCTTTCAACAAATTGATCAGCTCATCTACAGCAACAGCACTATCTATATTTCTTTTCACCACTTCTTTTCCTTTGTATAAAGTAATTTTTCCTGCACCGCTGCCTACATAGCCAAAATCTGCATCAGCCATTTCTCCGGGCCCGTTAACGATACAGCCCATGATAGCAATTTTCACTCCTTTTAAATGATTGGTAACAGCACGGATCCTTGCTGTTGTTTCCTGTAAGTCAAACAACGTTCTTCCGCAACTCGGGCAACTGATGTATTCTGTTTTAGATATCCTTGTACGGGTGGCCTGCAAAATACCGAAGGCAATAGAGTTCAATAATTTTGTTTGAGGAGGAATGCTTTTATTGCCATAATGATAGCCAAAGCAAACACCATCACTAAATCCATCTAATAATAAACCTCCGGCCTCTATCGAATAATGGATCAGGCTTTCATCGGTTGTTGCATGAGCACTGTCGCAAATAACGATAGCCGGATTCTTAATGTTCTTATTCATCAGGTCAACAAACATGCTGCGTATATTCTGCATTGCATTTCTGTTGGGAGAGCTTAAACAGATCACTGCTGTTCTATCTTCTTTTAATTCTTCCAGTAATTTTTTTCCTTGCTCTGCAGCATATTCTTCCCAGGCATAATCTATCATCACAAAATTCAGCTGCTCCGATCTTTGAATGCTTTCATCGAGGTATTGAGGAGCGTCAAAAAGAGGAACATATTTTTCTTTATCTGTTGCTGTAAGCCATTTATCCTGAAATAAAAGCACTTTCAGTGTTCCCGGCAGATCGAATTCTAATGGTTGGTTACAGAAAATGTAATCAGCGGCTGCATCGCCAATGTTCCATTTATCAGTTACTGCATCGTAACTATAACCAATGCTTTGCAAATGTTCAGGAGTAATTTTTTCTATTTTACTAAAATCTGCAATTACAACAGGCACATGTTTTTCGCCAATATTAGAAACTGCGAATGTCTCTCTTCTTTTATATTCATACGGTGAGTACGGTAATTTGGAGTTGGGAGTTGGGAGTTGGGAGTTGGGAGTTTCGGAATTTGCTTCATAACGTTTTACGATGTCCAAGCATACGGGGATTTCCAGTTCAGGATCTTCTGTAAGAGATACTCTTATTGTATCACCGATACCGTCTTCCAATAATGTACCGATACCGATAGCGCTTTTAATTCTTCCGTCTTCTCCGTCACCGGCTTCCGTTACGCCCAAATGCAACGGATAGCATTCTCCAAACTCTTCCAGCATGTGATCTAAAAGCAACCGATAAGCCTGCACCATTACCTGCGGGTTACTGCTCTTCATACTCAATATGATCTGGTGATAATCCAGGCCTCTTGCAATGCGCAAAAATTCCATCGCACTTTCTACCATGCCCATAGCGGTATCTCCATAGCGGCTCATTATTCTGTCGCTCAAGCTGCCGTGATTGGTACCGATACGCATAGCTGTACCATATTCTTTACAGATCAAAACCAATGGTGTAAAGCGCTCTCTTATTCTTTCGATCTCTTCTGCATATTCAGCATCAGTATATTCTATCTGTTCAAATTTTTTCTTGTCAACATAATTGCCCGGGTTTACTCTCACTTTCTCTACTATCCTTGCTGCGATCTCTGCCGCGTTAGGCGTAAAATGTATATCGGCAACCAATGGTGTGTCGTAACCACGTTTGCGCAGCTCATCTTTTATTGCCTGTAAATTTTCGGCTTCTTTTTTTGATGGTGCAGTAATACGTACCAGCTCTGCGCCAGCTTCTATACAACGTATGCTTTGCTCTACAGTAGCCATGGTGTCCATAGTATCGGTGGTAGTCATGGTTTGTACCCTTACAGGATGGCCATTACCCAACAACAGTTTTCCGATCTTTACTTCCCTTGTTTTAAGACGCTTGTAAGATGTGAGGCTTTCGCAGTACATTATTGATTTAAAATGGTGATAACAAAGGTAACAATTTGAAGGCGGCAAAGTTTAACCCTGCCTTAATAACCATACCTATCAGGAGATTACCAGTCTTTTTCAGGTCTGTTGGGCGAAGCTGTATTTACTTTTCGCAATTTATCCTGCAGGTTCTTTTCCTGCTGCAGCAATGCTTTCAACTTTTCTTCTGCATCCTGTTTGGATAATTTGGATGGCTGGGGTTTAGGCTGGTCGTTATTCTGATCTTCTTTAGGCTTTTGCTGGTCTTTTTGCTTTTGATCGTCTTTAGGCTGTTTCTTTTCTTTATCCTGCTTATTGTCTTTTTTCTGCTGTTGCTGCTGTTGTTTTAATTGCTGCAATGCCTTTTGTAAATTCTGCCTGGCATCTTCATCATTGGGATCTATCTTTAGTGCATTCTTATAGGCTTCAATACACTCCGGTAATTTTTTATTGTTCTGCAACACCACGCCTTTATTGTAATAGGCTTTTGCTTTTTCTGCCGGCTTGGGAGCATTGCTTATTGCATTGTCGTATGCTTTTACAGCATCGTCGGTATTGTTCTTTTTGTATAACGCATTACCAAGATTATATTGGGCTACTGCATTAGCCGGCGTTTTATCGGTAACTTTTTTATACTCTTCTACCGCTTTATCATAATCAGCTTTATTGTATGAATCGTTACCTTTTTTTATCGTTGCTTTTTCTTCCTGTGCAAATAAATTGGATGTAAACAAAAGCAGCAACATTGCCAGCAACGACTTTTTAACCAATACCGGCTTAGGTTTTACGAATTTCATTCTTTCCGAAACAAACATTTCTATTACCAGCAGCAACAATGCAAGCACCAAAAAATACTGGAAGAAGCTTTTATAATTTATCAATGAATCTTCTGTAACGGTGCGTTGATCCATACTGTTCAATTGTGCTTCCAGTTTGGCAACTACATCATCTGTATTGGTAAAAAGCTGGTAAGTGCCATTCCCTTTTTCTGCAATGCTCATTAGCTCCGCTTCGTTCAATTTGGAGATAACAACATTTCCTTCGTTATCTTTTTTTGTATCGTTGGTAGTGGCATCAATAATGGGTGCGCCACCCGGGGAGCCAATACCGATCGTATTTATTACAACCCCTTCTTCCGCCATCTGGCTGGCAATACCAGTTGCTTTTTCATCATGATCCTCCCCATCACTTATCAATACTACTGCTTTATACTTTTTTTCTTTTGCATTGAATGATGCAAAACACATTTTCAATGCATCCCCGATAACTGTTCCCTGGGTTGGTACCGCATCGGGGGTAGAAGATGATAAAAATAATTTTGCAGCACCATGATCTCCCGTCAACGGCATTTGCAGATACGCTTTACCGGCAAAGATCACAATGCCTATCCTGTCGTTAGTAAGTTTATCAATGAGCTTACCCAAAACCTGTTTGGCCCTGTCTAAGCGGCTGGGTTTTATATCCTGCGCCAGCATGCTTTTGCTTACATCAAGCGCAATCATGATATCTATACCATTACGATTTACTTTTTCTGTTCCTTTAGGCGTACGCAGGTTGGCCAGTGCGCCAACACAGGCTGCAAAAGCCGTTACTACCAATGTGAATTTTAAAGCAAAGCGCTGTGGGGAATAATTACCGGTCATCTCTTTCACTAATCTTTCATCGCCTATCTTCTTAATGGTCCTTTTTTTCCAGTTCAACACAAGCAGGTACAGGCCAACCAGCAAAGGAATTATTGCCAGCGCTAATAAATACTCGTTATGTTGAAAGCGATACATATTGGTATACGCAAATTAGGATATGGTGAATGTAAAATTTGTTAAATCTTACCGACGGAACTGTTACTTATTTTTTCCCTTGAAAAAATCCGAGTTGCTTAAGAATACTTTTACTGATGGTTATACCCATGCTGGTATTCATATTACCATCAGGCATTTTTATAAAGGTTACAAAAAAGTAAACATGCTTGTTCTCTTCTATCCAGCCGGTAACCCAACTAATACCATGCCCGTTTTCATCTTTTCCCCAGGCATAGCTGTAGCTCAACTTATACATCGTGTTATCTTCCTGCAAAATGGCTTCCCTTACCATTTGCTGGGCGCTCTTTCTAAAAGGCAGCTGATCAAAATACAGGCGCTTCATTAAACCGAGCTGCTCATCCGGCGATATTTTAAGTGTGTTATTCAGCCAAAAAGAATCAATGGGGCCGCTGATATTTTTATTGCCATAGCCAAGACTGTCGATCCACCGTACCATAGTATCTTTTCCAATCCTTCTGGCTATCTCCTGGAAATAAGGATGGGCATTGGCTTTAAACGACCATTTCATATCGATGCCGTTAACCAAAGTGGTATCTGTTTTTATTCCTGTCCATTTTACCAGCATAGTATCGTTGGTAATGGCACCGCTTTGTAAACCTATCAGTGCATTAACAACCTGGAAGGTGTTTACCGGCGAAAAACGCTGTGTATCGAGCTCCATATTATACACGGTGATATCTCCATTGGCATTATTAAGCAGGGCAAAGCAGCCATCTACTTTATTTTCATCAAAATATTTCTTCAGGCTGTTGTCGATCTTTGCTTTGTTGACCGAGCAGGAGAAAAAAGTAAGTAGTAAAATGAAACCGGTAATTAGTGGTAGAAAATTTTTCCTCATAAAAGTTATTAATATCAAACCAAGATTATGGCTTTGAAGTTTTTAAATGTTGTGCCGTTGCATCCAATGCATCATAAAATTTTTGCCCGAATTTGCGGACCAATGCTTCTTTAAGAAAAACATATACCGGCACCTTTAATTTTTTTCCCAGGCTACAGGCCACTTTGCAGTTATCTTCCCGGGGTTCGTAGTTCACATATTCTGTATCGCTGTGCTTGCTCTTTTTTGTAATCACAGGAAAGAGGTGGCAACTGATCGGTTTTTTCCATTTTATCTTACCATCAAGATAAGCTTGCTCTATCCCGCATTTTACGATACCCTTTTCATCTGTAATACCATATACACATATCCTGCTGTCGATCGTTGGTGTTACCCATCCAAATTCCTTATCGTAAACATAACGCCCCTGCCTGTTTAGTTCTTTGATGCTTTCTTCATTAAGATAAGGCAGTACTTTATCATATACCTGGTTGATCTTGTCCAGCTCTTCTTTACTTAAAGGGGCACCGGCATCACCATCTACGCAGCAGGCGCCCTTGCAACTTGAGAGGTCGCAAACAAATTGTTCCTTTATTACTTCATCACTTACCAGTACATTATCAATTGCTATCATGATGCGGCAAAAGTACTAAAAGAAAGTTGCTAAGAGAACAAATAGGGAAAGAGGGAAAAGAGGTTAATAACAGGCCATTCTCTTTGTTCTCTTAGCTCAATAATCCCTTTAACAAATTTGTAACAGCACAGCGTATGGAAGCCCCTGCACCGCAGCATCAAAGCCTCAAAACCTGTGTATGCTAAACAGCCGTCAACTAACTTTACAAAGCAGCATCCGGTATTTTTTTGGAGCTCTTTTCTGGCTGCCTGTAACTTTTTTCAGTTTATTATTAGTTAAGAATACCCTGCCATATTTTTCTTTTAACCAGGGTTTCAGTTTTATTGAAGAACGGGCCATACTCTTTCTCAAGCCTGTTTATAAATACAGCTTTTACATTCACATATTTGCGGGTATGTTCTGCATTACTGCTGCACTCACACAATTCTCTTCTTATATCCTTAAAAAAAGAAAAGCCATTCACGTGTGGAGCGGTAAAATTTATGTAGTGGTGGTATTGGTATTAGGTGCGCCAACAGGTTTATACATGAGCTTCTTTGCTAAAGGAAGTTATTGGGAAAGGATATTGTTTGCTTTTATGGCCATATACTGGTTTTATACTACGCTTAAAGGTTTGCAAAGTATCAAACAAAAGAATGTACTGGCTCACAAGAACTGGATGATAAGAAGCTACAGTATGGCGATGACCGCTGTAACCTTCCGCATTTACCATATTGCGTTTTATTATTTCGGGGCAGATCATTTGCATAATTATGAGATATCGCTTTGGATAAGTGTGTTGGGGAATATGCTGGTGGCGGAATATTTTGTATTTAGAAGAAGCAGGGCGTATTTGAAGACGTTTACAAATTAATTAGTGTAATTCGTAAAATCAGTGTAATAAAAATATTTACAATCAAAAACCATCTCTATTATGAAAGCAATTATTTATGCAGGCATCGGGCTTTTTTCTATCGCATCTGTTTATGGTGTTGCAGATTATTATATCAGCAATAAGAATGGCTCAATAGATAACTTATACAAAGAGGCAGAACCTATACAGGCTTTGGGGAAGCTGCCTGTCATTATGCCTTTTGAAGAAACAGCAGTTAAAAAACCAGTGGAGAAAACAGGTGCGGTTGATATAACAAAGACGATCGAAAATAAAAAAACGAAAAGGTTCAGTCTTGATGACTTCTCCCGTGCCCGTATACCGGAGCTGGTAGTAGATGAGCGCATTGATATACCTGTAGAACAACCTGTAAAAACAGATACTTCCTCAGTTATAAAAACAGCGGAAATAAATCAATAATAAATTATTCAGAACAGTTAGTGGTTGATTTGATCCTTCGCACTGCCGGCGGTCATTTTTCCGCGGCAGTGCTTTTATTTGTCCAGCGAAAAGTATTGATAAGATGACCGATATCTGTTTGCAGAAAATCCTGTACCGGCTTTAAAGAATCAGCATTAGGCGTTACGTCAAAATACAAAGCCCCTCGAATAAAATTCTGCGTGGTATCACTTAAAAAGAACTGCTTTGCTGTAGCAGCATTTCCGCCAACAGTAAAAAATATACCCGTCACACTATTGGGCGTATGCATCAGGCTGTCTTTAATGGCAGTGGTAACAACCTGGTTTTTATTGGTAAGATTAAAAGCATCGTTTACCATTTTATCAAACACATTGATACCAACCGAATCTTTATACTTGCCATCCATCTGTTTCACTTTGTAGATCGCTTTGCCGCCAATGATCTTATAGCTCAAAAATATTCTTCCGCCGAATTGAGGGAAGTCGATGTTGATCCAGTAAGGATTTTCAGGACTGCTGTCGAAATAAGTACTGTCCTGTATTATATTGGCGTAAGCGGGATATTCAAATGTGTAGGGAAAACCTTCTTTGTGAAAGGAAACATATTTCCGTTCAGGAAAATCTATTTTATAATAGCCTTTCTTTTTTGAAGTGTAGGTGGAATTGCAGGCTGCAAGCTGCAAGATACAAGCCGCAAGACACAAGCTGCAAGATACAAGCAATACTCCTGATTTTAAGCCTGGTGCTTTTTTCATAAATTTATATTTCCACTTTCAAACTATTCAACCATTCAACCATTCAACCATTCAACCATTCAACCATTCAACCATTCAACCATTAACCATTCACGGCTGCCTTATAATTACTTTCACCTTATCTATCCTGTTCTTGTTTATTTCCAAAGGGATAAACGTATAACCGTCGCTTACCACTTCTTCATTTACCTGCGGAAATTCGCCTGCTATTTCCAATACCAGCCCGGCAAGGGAATCGCTGTCGCCGCGTAATGTTTCGAAAGTATCAGGAGAAAGGTTCATTGCTTTACAGGCGTCGTTGATCATCGTTTTACCTTCAAAGATGTAGGTAAAATCATCTATCTTTTTATTGGTGCTTTCTTCATCATCAAATTCATCTTTGATATCACCAATGATCTCTTCCATAATATCTTCCAGCGTTACAATACCGGATGTGCCGCCAAATTCATCTACCACTACAGCAAAATGTATGCGCCGGTTCCTGAATTCCTGCAGCAGGTCCTCAATCAGTTTTTGCTCATGCACAAAATAAGGCTGCCGCATAAGCTGGTGCCAGTCGTAGTCGGCAGGTTCATTTAAATGCGGTAAAAGATCTTTGGTATGCAGCATACCTACTACTTCGTCCAGGTTGTTTTTATACACCGGCAGGCGGGAGTAATGCAGCTCTTCTATCTTTCCTATAGCACTGGCAAAGTTGCTGCTAAAGTCTATTCCGCTAACATCAAGGCGTGTACGCATTACCTGCTTTACGGTGGTGTTACCGAATTTACGTATGCCTTTCAGTATCTGTTTTTCTTCAATAGTAGCTTCGTGTTCGGGCAAAAGGTCGATAGCATCGTCGATATGGCTGCTGTCCATTGCTGCGGAATTCTCCGATGAGAATTTCTTTTCTACTTTATCGCTAAGCCTTACCAGGCGCTTACTGAAGCGGTAAAAGATGCTGTTGAATATTTCAATGATAAGCGAGGCCGTAGCGGCAAACCATATCTTATGATGTGTAGCCCAAACTTTTGGCAGTACTTCGCCAAACAGAACGATCAAAAAAGTTACCGCCAACACCTTGATAGAAAAAGCTGCCCAGAAGCTTAAATGCAAGCCCCCCATCCAGCCATCAATTAAAATATTGGAGATAAGGATGATGCCGATATTGACAAAGCTGTTAGTGATCAGCATTGCGGCCAGTAATGTTTTGGGCTGTTCCAGTAATGTAACGATGCGGCGATAGGATGGCTGCTGCTTTGTTTTCAGCATATTAAGATCCTTAAATGTAAGGGAGAAAAAAGCCACTTCGGAGCCGGCCACAAAAAAAGAAAGCAGGAAAAGTATAGCTACCGCAAACACAAGTACAATACTGGCAGCGGGATTTATTGCTAAAAAAGTTACAGGGAGATCTTTGATAAACCCTATGACCGAATGATAATCCAAAACAAAAAATTTATGTGAAGAATATTAACCGGCGATCAAAAAGGCAAGCGTTCGGTACCATCATCTACAGGCGGAATATCAGAACCACCCATCCCTTCTATATTATCTATCCCGGCAGACGGATGGCTGCCATCATTACGTTTATCAAGCATAATTAAATTGTCGCCAACTATTTCTGTAGCAAATTTCTTATTGCCTTCTTTATCTTCCCAGCTGCGGGTTTTAAGGCGCCCTTCTATATAAACAAGGCTGCCTTTGTGCAGGTATTTCTGGGCCAGTTCGGCCAAACCACGCCAGAGTACAACCGTGTGCCATTCTGTTTGCGAAATAAGTTTGCCGCTCCTGTCTTTATACGTTTCAGTAGTAGCCAGTGAAAATTTAGCTACCCCGATATTTCCTTCCAAAAATTGCATATCCGGATCTTTACCCAAATTGCCAATTAGCATAACCCTGTTTACGCCTCTCATATAATTTGTTGTTTTTAGAACAAATTTAAAGATACATTTTTATCTTGTAAATACGTTGTGATAAATTTAGGGAACGGGAGCCACTCCAATTCCCGTTTTGAAACTGTTTCGTACCCTTTCAGCAACACCGGCTTTTTAACCCTGATATGGATAAATTGCCCCTGTATGGTTTGATGGCTCAACTGCTGGCGATAGAGTTTTGATATCTTTATTATTTCGGGTTTCGACTGGCCAAACAGCTTTTTAAATGTTGCACCTGCTGCCAGTTTCTCTACTGCAAGCGGGACATCTTTTTCCAGCAAAACAAATTCATACAGGTTCTCCCAGATATCTTTTGGCGCTCTTTTGCGCACATAAAATTTCCCTTCTTCCTCTACCAGTAAATAATAGAACCAGCGTGTTTTTTTAGTGATACTTTTTTCCTTAACAGGCAGTTTATTTACTGTGTTGGTTAAATAAGCAACACATCTTTTATTAAGCGGGCACTCATCGCAAAGCGGCAATTTTGGCTTGCATACCACCGCTCCAAAATCCATCAGGGCCTGGTTATAAATACCGGCATTTTTTTTATCCAGCAACTCATTGGCCAGCTGGGTAAATAATTTTTTACCGGCAGTACTATCGATAGGTGTATCAATGCCAAAGAAACGTGACAATACCCTGAACACATTTCCATCTACAACTGCATGCGGCAAATTATAAGCAAATGATGCAATGGCCGCCGCGGTGTACGGGCCTACTCCTTTTAAATTCACAATACTTTCGTACGTGGCCGGAAATTTTCCTTTATAGTTTTCAGTAATAAATTTTGCTGTGGCGATCAGGTTCTTACATCTTGTATAATAACCAAGCCCTTCCCATAATTTAAAAACGGTTGTTTCCGGTGCTTTTGCCAGCCTGGTTATATCCGGAAATGCTTTTACAAAACGGTTATAATAATCCCACCCTTGTTCCACCCTTGTTTGCTGAAGAATGATTTCACTCAGCCATATTTTATACGGATCCTTTTCACCTTTCCAGGGCATGGGCCTGTTATTCTTTTCCAGGTTCCATTTCAGCAGCTTCTGTGTAAAAAAGTTTTGTTCTAAATTCATGAAGAATCATTTATATATAGTTACTAACCAAGTTAATTATATATCGAATTTAAATTACATACCATTGATAATCAGCGGCATACATTTTAAGTTACTTAATATTGCCAAAATTGTTATTAATAAATAGGCTGATAATCATCAACTTGTTTGGAAATTCCAATTATTTTTTGTATTTTACTAAAGTTAATCCATAAAAATAAAGTCATGCGAAAAGCCGAACTCATCAATCGAATTTCAGAGAAAACAGGCGTTCCCAAAGTAGATGTGATAATGTCCCTGGAAACAATGTTTAAAGAGATCAAAAAATCGCTCGCCGAAGGCGAAAATATCTATATCCGCGGATTTGGCAGTTTTATAACGAAAAAAAGGGCCGCCAAGATCGGGCGCAATATCAAAAAAAATATTGCCGTTGAAATCCCCGAGCATTTCATCCCGGCATTTAAACCAGCCAAGGAATTCATGCTGGAAGTAAAATCTTCAAAAAACGCCAAAGAGACCCCCTTGGAAAAAGAGGATGAAAACGAAGACTAACGTACCTTTGTAACCCTGCCAATGACCGGCAGGGATTAAATTTTCCCGGTGAATAAGCAATTAATCCTCGTTGTGGCTGGCTTAGCCCTGGCTACCTCACTTTTCTTTTTTGGCCGTACTGTGGCTAAAAAGAGCACTATAGATATGCCTGCTGCCGTATCTGTTAAAACCTTTGATATCAAACAATATATTGAAGATTTTAAGAAAAGCCTGCCTGCTTCGCAGGTTATGGAACTTAATAAAATGGAAAACAGCGTAACCCGGGGCGATGTGCTTACCCAGCAGGTTCAGGCCAATAATGAGCTGGCAAATTATTGGAAAGACACTATTAAAGCCGTTGAACCTTATCTATATTATATTTCCGAGGCTGCTAAATTGGAGAATTCAGAAAAAAACCTCACCTTTGCTGCCCAATTGAATTTACACAACCTGCGAACAGAGCAGGATGAAGCGAAAATCAACTGGCAGGCCGAGGAGGCAATAGATCTTTTTCAACGGGCGATCAAGCTGGATCCCAATAATGACAGTCTGAAGGTTGGTTTGGGAAGCTGCTATGTTTTCGGCAAAGGAAGAATAGCAGGACCGGCAGAAACCATGAAAGGTATTCAGCAGTTGCTGGAAGTAGTAAGAAGGGATTCGACCAATATGGAAGCCCAACTGGTACTGGGTATTGGCGGATACACTTCAGGGCAATTTGATAAAGCCATTGAACGTTTATTGAAAGTAGTAAAAGCAGAGCCGGATAATTTACAGGCTATTGCTTTTTTAGCTGATACTTATGCTGCCAAAGGAGATAAGGCTCAGGCTGTAAAATGGTACACGATAAGTAAAAAGATGGCAAAAGATCCGCATTACAGCAAAGAAGTAGATGAGCGGATAAAAGAGATGAATTAAAAGAGCACAGAAAAACAAGATATTAAAAACATTATTTTAAACACAAAAAAGACTAGACATGCCTTGTGGTAAAAAGAGAAAACGTCATAAAATCGCAACACACAAGCGTAAAAAACGTTTAAGAAAGAACCGTCATAAGAAGAAATAATTTCTTTTTATAACCGGTGCCCCGATACCCAATCGGGGCACACATTACCTGCATTCATTACTGATCGCCTAACATTCAGTTAATGAGTGCCGTTTATGTTTCCCTCCGTCATGTAACATGGTCTCAAAAAAAATTACGATTGACCAAGGAACTAATTATTAATGCTGCACCACAGGGTGTTGAAATTGCTCTGTTAGAAGATAAGCGATTGGTGGAGTTGCATAGCGAAAAAGCTGATGCCAGCTTTGGCGTGGGGGACCTTTATCTTGGAAAAGTAAAGAAACTCATTCCCGGCCTTAACGCTGCATTTGTAGAAGTAGGCTTTGAAAAAGATGCTTTTCTCCATTATACCGACCTAAGCCCTTATGTACGCTCCATATTAAAATTCACCAACGAAGCTATCAACGATAAAAGCGAGCCCGGTTTCGATTTCAGCAAGTTCAAAGTAGAACCCGAGATCGTAAAAACAGGTAAGATAGCTGAGGTATTAAGTGGCCGGCCCAATATTCTTGTACAGATATTAAAAGAGCCGATCGCTGCAAAGGGCCCCCGCCTTAGCTGCGAACTTTCGCTGCCCGGGCGGTTTGTAGTGGTTACGCCTTTCAATGATATCATTGCAGTATCCCGTAAGATCCATTCTTCAGATGAAAGAAAGCGCCTTCATAAGATCATTGAAGCGATAAAGCCAAAAAATCTTGGTGTTATAGTACGCACCGCGGCCGAAGGCAAACATACTGCAGAACTTCATGAAGACCTGCTGAGTCTTATCACTACCTGGAAATCTATACAGGCAAACCTGAAAGGCGCCGTAGCACCAACAAAGATCTTGAGTGAACAGGGTAAAACCACCAGTATCCTGCGTGATCTGCTGAATGAGGATTTTAATAAGATCGTTGTAAACGATAAAAATATTTTCGCCGATACCAAGAATTATATTCAGCGTATAGCACCGGATAAAGCGGATATCGTTTCTTACTATAATAACGGCTCTCCTATATTCGATAGTTTTGGGGTTACCAAACAGGTTAAAGCTGCTTTTGGTAAAACAGTTAACCTGCCGAGTGGCGCTTATCTTATTGTAGAACCAACAGAAGCACTGCATGTAATTGATGTGAACAGCGGTTACAAAAGTGTAAGCAATAACCAGGAGCAGAATGCATTGGAAACTAACCTGGAAGCTGCAGAAGAAATAGCCAGGCAATTGCGCCTGCGTGATCTTGGCGGTATCATCGTGGTCGATTTCATTGATATGAAGCTGATGGAGAATAAAAAGAAGCTGGCTGATGCCATGGAAGAATTCATGAAGCCAGACAGGGCCAAGCATGCGGTATTACCTATCAGCAAATTCGGGTTGATGCAGATCACCCGCCAGCGCATGAAGCCGGAAATGATGATCAATACAACAGAAGTTTGTCCGAGCTGCAATGGCACCGGTAAAATATCCTCTACATTGATCTTGGAAGATGAAATAGAAAAGAACCTCAGTTATCTCATCATGCAAAAGCACAAAGGGCTGACTGTAGAAGTACACCCTATTTTATATGCTTATCTCACCAAAGGCATCTTTTCTTCTAAACTGGGCAAATGGCGCCGCAAGTACAAGCAAAAGATCAAACTGAAAGAAAATACAGCCTATCATCTTACCGAATTTCATTTTTTTGATGACAGCGATGAAGAAATAAAACTCTAACCAGGAAAAATAATTGAAACAGCCCCGAAGTAATTTTGGGGCTGTTATCATTTATAAGATATTCAGTAATCAATAGCTTTGTATTAATACATCTGTAGGAATATGAAGCCTATCATGTAAATTCCTGATCATTTCAAGTGTTAGTTTACGTTTCTTATTTAAGATTTCGCTTGCCCTGCTTTTGAGGCCAACCACATTAGCCAGGTCAGATTGATTATAACCTAATTGCTCCATCCGGAATTTTATAGCTTCGATCGGATCCGGGAAATCTATTGGATAATGCTCCTGCTCATATTTATCTATTAAAATACCCAGCACTTCCAGTTCATCGCCTTGTGGCGAACCATGCTTAGCATCAAAAATAGCCTCAAGTCTGCTCAAAGCATTCTGATAGTCTTTTTTTGTTTTTATTGGTTTCACAGTCATGTGCTTAAATTTTATTCGCATTTATTTTATCATATTGGGTATGCGTCCCAATAAATCTAATCCATAACATTTGGTATTGATAGTTAATTCTAACTATTAGCCTATAATTATTGCCTTTAATATTAAATATTATCCTATTATCTTCCAAAATACTTGCTGATGGATATTCTCTTTTAATTTCAGCGGGATTTTTCCAGGTTGCATCTTCAGCTTCCTTATACCAAGCCTTTAATTGTTGTTCACAATCAGGGTACCTGATCCAAAAATCTCTCAATATCTTCTTTGCTATAACTCTCAAGAATCACATTTAAGCAAATATAGCCAAAGTTCCCGAAATGGGAATTTTATTTTGACTAAATCCTCACGTTTTTACCAAATATATTGGTCATCTCTTCTGCTGATATTTCTTTAAAATTAAGTTGAACAGGTTTGTCTTTTTGCACCACAAACATTTCTTTGCAATGAAACAACTGCCCGTTATTTTTTGTAAATGCTATTAGTGTAACAGACTGGCCGGCAGGTAAATTGATCAGGCCTTTTTTAGTTTCAGTATAATTCAGTTTGCCATTCAGCAATCCATTGAACGAATTGAAAATGACAAAATATTGAATGTTACCCTTATTAAAGGTAATGGGAAGTTCTACAGGTACATCCAGCTTTTCTTCATTACGATAAAAGAAATCGCAGTTCAGCCAGCCCAAGCTTTGAACAGCCGATGGCGTATAATATTTTTGCAACTGACCCGCAAGGGTTTGAGGTTTCCAGTTGGCTACAGCTTCGTTTTGCTTTTTTTGCTGAACAGCTTCTTCTTCCTTTTCCTTCTGCGCATCTTTACAGGTCTTTAAAAAAAATTGTTTAGAAGGCCCGTAAAGATGAAAGAAATAATTCGTGTCTATCCTTTTGTCTTTTGCAATTTCGGCAAGCGATTTCGGCCACGCAAAAACAGTATCAATATAGATCTTGGTATTATGCCTGTTCACCGTATCCACAAGTTCCTTTATACTCATCTTCCTGTCATAAAAATAAACTTCTTCGCTAAGGTTACGGTAAAGCTTCAGTTCAACTTTTTTAAGCAGCTCATACTTTGGCATGTAATCGTACACTAAATACCTGTTGTTATCGGTAAAAGATATACCATCCTCCGGCGTTGCTTCCTGCGGTTCCAATTGCGTTCCCGTTTTTACCCAGTTCATATTACCCTCTTTATCACGCTGCCCGTAAAACAATTCCATATCATCGCTTTTCAACTTAGGAAATTGTACCTGTATGCTCTTGCCCTGTTTGATACGCAGTTTTTGTCCGCCGGAAGTCATGCCCACAAAATAACTGCCGCCCGAAGCCAGCAATCTTCCATCACTTATCGTTGCCGCATTACTTTTAAACAGATCGGTGCTGTTGGTCAATTCAATGATACTCACCGTTATCCTGCCATCAACAGGATCACCATTTTCTTTTTCAAGCATAGCCGGGTTTACCGTAACCTTTAATCCCTGCTTAGCAATAATAACAGATATCTTCCTGGCTTCTGCCGTAAAGGTTTGGGTTATGTTGTCCATAAAATTTGCAGCATATCCTGTTATATCCACCGGTTCATTGGGTTGTACCAGTACGGTATCAAAATTTGCAGCAGCCAGTTTGTTGGTTGAATTGTTGTTGTTTTTTTTATTATTGCAGGATAACAAAATAAAAAAGCAACATGCAAGCGCAAAAGTGATTCGTTGAGTAGGCATAGTTTGGTAATTTAAGTTGTTAAGGAAAAGGGGAACCGGGAGGGAACGACAGGAACAAAAACTATTTTATAATTACCATCCTAAAAAATTGTTAAACGAAAAAGAGGGTAGATATACTCTACCCTCTTTTAATAATACCCTCTTTCAAAAATTATCCTATCCATTTCGTAATACTATATATCAGCAATCCTACCAAACCGCCTACCACCGTGCCATTGATACGAATGAACTGAAGGTCCTTCCCTACTTCCAGTTCCAGCTTTTGGCTTAGCTCACGGCCTTTCCAGTTGCCAACGGTATTGCTGATTAGCAGGCCAACGCCTTCTGTATTTCGTAAAATGTATTTGTATGCAGTATGCCTTACCCAGCCATCGATATTATGCTGCAATGCTGTGTCAGTTTTTAAATTAACCACCAGGTCATTCATCGTTTTGTGAAAATAGCTTACTAAAGCAGAATCATTACTTTGTAACTCTTTTTGCAATGTTGCTTTTAAGGATTGCCATATAGCAGCAGCATATTCTTCTACTTTTTCTACGGATAAAAGTGTATTTTTTAATTGCAGAAATTCTTCTTTCCATTTGGGTTCCGTTTGTAAACCTGCTGCAAATTGGTATAACTGTGCTGCTATCTCAGCCCGGATATGATGATTATTATCTTTTTCTATTTCATCAAAATAATTAACCAGCCCATTGGTTATTTTTTCTGCCAGCTTGTTATCAACAAAATTGGGAACAAAAAAATAGCTTTCCTTTTTTACTTTTTCTTTTATCATTTCACCATTCTCACTGATGTATCCTTTGATCTTTTCCGCCAGCGCTGTTATTAATTTTTCATGTTCCTTTTTATCTAAAAAATAGTGTAAGGCATTCGCTACAATTTTATTCAACTCAATAGTATCCAATAATTCATTTCCTTTTCGGGCTATAAAGTCTGCTACCTGCTTATCTTCCAGCTTTCCGATAATATCGTTCAGCAATTTTATTATTTCATTTATCAGAATCTTTTTATTCTTTTCTTTCTCCAGCCAATCTGCTGCATATGCGGTAACAGTTAATTTTTGTATGTACGGACGGATATTCTTTGCGGTTAAAAAATTGGTTACCACAAAATTGCCCAGGTTATTTCCGATAGCTTTTTTACTGTTCTCAATAAGGTTGGTATGCGGTATCGGTATACCCAGCGGGTGATGAAACAAGGCTGTAACGGCAAACCAATCTGCCAGTGCACCTACCATGGCAGCTTCCGAAAAAGCCTTTACATATCCCATCCACCCGGCAGGTTGTGTACGCAACAACCAGGTCATTAAAATATATACCAGCAGCATCAGCAGGAACAAACCTGTTGCCAGCAGTTTATGCTTACGTAATTGTATTGCTTTATAATTCATGATTGAAGTTACAGCCAATACTGCGCCAAATACGGACGTGATTTTTTACCGCAGAGAACGAAAGAGCGGGGAGTTTACGCAAAGATCTCAGCGAAAACTCTGCCTCCTCTTTTCTCTGCGGTTAAAAAAAATCCCCCGTTAAAACCGGGGGATGATATTGTAAGCAGTCTTTATTTTTAATGCTGATGATTATGCATCATGCCTGCCAGTTCTTCTGCTGATACTTCTTTCTCTTTCGGATTTGCCTGTGTTTCCATCCAGCCAAAAAGCTTTTCTGTTATTAAACGGCGATAACTTGCATCCACCTGTTTTTCATCTTTCATCATACGGTCGATATAGCTTTCGATCCAGCTGGTATCGCCGCCCATATCCATAGCGCCAAAATAACGCATGATCTCTACCTTCATATACTCTCTCAACTCTTCATTGGTTACCTGCAATTTGTTATCCTGTATCAGTTTATCGCTGATCAATGTCCATTTTAATTGGTTGCTGAAGCCCGGGTATTCTGCTTCGGCCTGTTCTGCAGTTTTAGCTTGCTCGCCGCCGGTTTGCAGCCAGCGCTTTAAAAATTCAGCAGGGAATTCCATATTTGTTTCATCAATAAGATAATGATACAATTGATCCTGCAGTTGGTTCTTGCTTTGATTATCCCAATATTGCTGTATCTCTTCTCTTAAATTATTGCGCAGCTCTTCTTCCGTTTTGATATCTTTTGCTGGATACACTTCTTTAAAGAAATCTTCAGTCAACTCTCTTTTTTCAACCAGCCCGATCTTTACGATCTCCATGTTGAAATATTTTTTACCCGCTTCTTTATCATCAGCCGCAAAACCAAGGTCCTGTACAAATGCAGCAAGCTTATCTTCTTCAAATGCTTTGCTTAACTGAACGGTAATAATATCACCGATCTTTTTACCCATAAATTTCTTTTGAGTAGCAGCAGTGAGGTATTTAACGATAACAGAATTTTCTTTCGATGCACCGCCTTCAACCACAGCACCATCTTTATCTGCTTCAGTAAAAAGGATGTTCAGCACATTATCCTCGCTGTCCACGGTTTCCGGTTCGGTCATTTTACCGGCTTTTATCTGCATACGGTTTACTTCATCTTCTACCATTGCATCGGTAACCTTTACTTTGTTCAGGGTTACTTTTGCTGTAGCAAGATCAGCCAGCGTATAAGCGGGCTTTAAACCAATCTCAAATCCAAAATCGTAATCGGCCGGGTTGTTCATGTCAATGCCACGCAAGTCGTTATCCATTGGCAAAGGCTGGGCAAAAATGTCTGGCTTTTCGGTATTCAGGTAATTGTACAGTTCTTTTTCAACTGTTTTTACTATCTCATCCTGGTAAATAGAAGCGCCGTACATTTTTTTCACCATACCCGCAGGCACCATTCCCTTTCTGAAACCCGGTATATTAGCAGTTTTGCTGTATTCTTTTATTTTTTTCTCGAATGACGGCAAATAATCGTCCTTGGTGATCTTTACGGTCAATTTATCGGTTAACTGACCGATATTTTCTCTTACTACTGTTGCCATTGTGTTATGTTAAATATGTTTATAAAAAACAAGTTGATAAGCTGCGGAGTAATGTAAGCCGTAAAGCTGCTAACATTTCAACCTTTCAACTTATCAACTTTAATAGTGCGGATGATAGGGGTCGAACCTACATGGATTGCTCCGCTAGATCCTAAGTCTAGTGCGTCTGCCAATTTCGCCACATCCGCTGATCTTTTGCGGCTGCTCCCGTCCCGGGGGGACCACATCCGCTAAAGGGGTGCAAAAATAAGGGTTTTCCTCAAAAAGCGGCAGTGATTAATGGAAAAAGTATAAAATGCAAACCACGAATTACACGAATAGGCACTAAAGTCCATGGACCATGGACTATGATCCATGGACAACCTAATGTAAATCGTAAATCCCAAAATCGCCCTCTTTTTCGTAAATTCGTAACCATCGATGGATACATTAATTGACATACCGAAATATAACCTCAACGAAGAGGAAGAGAAGAAAGAGATTCTAAGGCATTACCGTGGCCTGCTTAAAGTATTGAAGCCCAAGCTTAAGCCCGGCGACAAGGAATTGCTGCGTACCGCTTTTGAAATGGCTGCCGAAGCGCATAAAACCATGCGCCGTAAAAGCGGCGAGCCGTATATTTTGCACCCTTTGGCCGTAGCCAGGATCTGTGTAGAAGAAATTGGCCTTGGTGTACGAAGCACTATTTGTGCGCTGCTTCACGATACTGTAGAAGATACTGATGTAACCCTGGAAGATATTCAGCGGGAATTTGGGGCAGAGATCGCTAAGATCGTAGATGGACTTACCAAGATAAGTACGGTGATCAACACCAATACTACGCAACAGGCAGAGAACTTTAAAAAGATATTACTCACTCTTACTGATGATCCCCGTGTGATACTCATCAAACTTGCCGACCGCCTGCACAATATGCGTACGATGGACAGCATGAAAAGGGAGAAGCAATTGAAGATCAGCAGTGAAACAGTATATGTATATGCACCGCTAGCGCACCGTATGGGCCTGTATGTGATCAAAACAGAAATGGAAGATCTGGCGATGAAATACATGGAGCCCGATACCTATAAATACATCGCCAAAAAACTGAACGATACTAAACGGGAGCGAACCAAATACATCAATGATTTCATCCGCCCGATAAAAGAAAAACTGGATAAGGCTGATTTTGATTTCGAGATATACGGCCGCCCGAAAAGCATACACTCTATTTCCAATAAAATGAAAAAGAAGGGCGTTGCTTTTGAAGAAGTGTACGACCTTTTTGCGATACGCATCATTGTTAATTCACCGCCTGAAAGAGAGAAGGTAGATTGCTGGAGTGTGTACAGTATTATTACAGATGAATATTCACCATCGCCTGAACGATTAAGAGATTGGCTCAGCAGCCCGAAAAGCAATGGCTACGAAGCATTGCATACAACAGTAATGGGGCCACAAGGTAAATGGGTAGAAGTGCAGATACGTACCAAGCGCATGAATGAAATTGCAGAAAAAGGCCTTGCCGCACACTGGAAGTATAAAGAAGGCGCAAGCGATGAAAGCCGCTTCGATAAATGGTTTCACCAGATACGGGAAGCATTGAGCAGCCAGGATAGCAACTCACTGGATTTTTTGCAGGATTTTAAAATGTCTTTTCTTGCAGAAGAAATTTATGTGTACACGCCTAAAGGTGATGTGCGCATGCTGCCTATTGGCGCTACCGCTCTTGACTTTGCTTTTGGCGTGCATACTGCGGTTGGCAGCAAATGTATCGGCGCCAAAGTAAATCATAAACTGGTACCCATCAGTTACAAACTACGCAGCGGCGACCAGGTGGAGATCATTACCAGCGCCAAGCAAAAGCCTAACAGCGAGTGGCTGAATTTTGTAGTAACCAGTAAGGCAAAGACGAAAATAAAAGATACCCTTAAGGAAGAAAAAAGAAAAGTGGCAGAAGAGGGCAAATATATTTTGCAGCGCAAACTGGAAGGCATGGGTGCTGCAATGAATCAAAGCAACCAGGAAGAGCTTGCTGTTTTTTACAAAGTAAATTCTTCGCTCGACCTGTTGTATGATATTGCGGTAAAAAAGATAGACCTTAAAGAACTTAAAGAGTTTACTGTTGCCGGTGATAAGCTTGTACCACCCAAGCCGGTAAAGCCTGTAATAGAAGATAAGCCGGCACATGAATTCAATCAAAAGCCTGCTGATAAAAAAGATAATGAGCTTATCATCTTCGGCGAAAGCAGCGACCAGATCATGTACACCCTGGCTAACTGCTGTAAGCCAATACCGGGCGATGATGTGTTTGGCTTTGTTACTACCGGCGAAGGGCTGAAGATACATCGTACCAACTGCCCTAATGCAGCAAGGCTACTGGCTAATTACGGTCACCGTGTAGTAAAAACAAAATGGGCGAAAAATAAAGAGATCTCTTTCCTTACCGGCTTAAAGATCATCGGACTGGATGATGTAGGTGTTATTCATAAGATAACCAACCTTATCAGCGGTGAGATGAAATTCAATATCAGCGCAATGACCATTGAAGCTAAGGAAGGTGTGTTTGAAGGAAATGTAAAGATATTTGTACACGATAAAGAAGAGCTGGATGAATTGTGCAACCGGCTGATAGCCCTGCCCGGTATTGAACGGGTAGATAGATACGATACCGAATAGCTGCAAGCAGAATTCGAAACTTTAATATAGAACCATAGCTGAAAATCCGTGCGATAGTCAAGTTCAAAATCCGTATTAACATAAACTTCACTACCTGTGCAGCCTTTTTAAATAAAAACGTATCATATTTGTGCCACAAATTTAAAAACCAAGACAATGCAGGAACTAATTGACCAACTAACACAGAAAGCCGGACTTTCTACAGACCAGGCTAACAAAGCAATTGCTACTATCAAAGATTTTGTAAAAGAAAAATTTCCGATGATGGCCGGTGCAGTAGATAATTTGTTAGGCGCATCAGCAAATGCCTCCACTACTACCGAAACGCCAAAAGAAGAAAGCGGCAGTTTTTTAGATAAGATCAGCGATTTTATACCGGGTGATATTGGGGAGAAAGCAGAAGAATTTGCAAAGAATGCTGCTCATAAAGCGGAAGATGCTTTTGATGGCCTGAAAGATAAATTTACCGGCGATAAAAAATAATTGAGCAAAAAGCGATCTTTTCGTTTTTAACCATCCATGAACAGGATGGTTTTTTATTTACAGTAATTAAGTATTGCCTGGATGTCCGCATCGCTTAACTGCGGAAAGGCAGTCATAGCCGATTGATATTTATCCAACAGACTTTTAGCATATGCATCTTTCATAATTACTTTTTGCGGCTCACGTATAAATTCAAACAGCAGTTGTTTATCTTTCCACCTGTCAAGGCTTCCCCGCAACGGTGGGCCTGTGAAGATCATATCGCATTTATGACAAGATGCGCAATTAGCCTTGAACAATGTTTCGCCATCTGTGGCAGCTGTTGTTTTTTCCTCCGCACCAACAGTTGCTTTCTTGTCGTCGCTATTACAACTCAGTAAGATAGATATGCTTAATAATGCTACGATAAATTTCATGCAACATGATTTAAATTGCGTGCAATATTCTTCAACCTTCAACCTTCAACTACTTCAACACCTCCCTGCTTATCACCAGCTTCTGTATCTCACTGGTTCCTTCGCCGATGGTGCATAGTTTACTATCACGATAAAATTTTTCTACCGGAAAATCTTTAGTGTAGCCATAGCCACCAAATATCTGTACCGCATCGGTGCTTACTTCTACCGAAACCTCGCTGGCATAATACTTTGCCATTGCCGCTTCTTTGGTCATCGGCATTCCCTTCATTTTAAGATCGCAGGCCTGGTTGATAAGTAACTCAGCACATTGAATTTTAGTAGCCATATCCGCCAGCTTAAAACTAATGCCCTGGAAATTCGAAATAGGCTGATCGAACTGGTGACGCTCTTTTGAATACTGAAGCGATGCCTCAAAAGCACCTTTAGCAATACCCAGGCTCAATGCCGCGATAGAGATACGGCCACCATCTAATACTTTCATACTTTGTTTAAAGCCTTCGCCAACTTTTCCTAAACGGTTAGCATCAGGTATGCGGCAATTATCAAAGATCATTTCAGCAGTTTCGCTCGCCCTCATACCCAGTTTGTTTTCTTTTTTTCCTGCGCTGAAACCGGCTGTTCCTCTCTCTACAATAAAAGCAGTAGAATTATCTTTTGTACGTGGCTCGCCGGTGCGGCATATTACTACAGCAACGTCGCCGCTTTTACCGTGTGTAATCCAGTTCTTGGTACCGTTAATGATCCAGTCATCGCCGTCTTTTACAGCAGTTGTGCGCATATTGCCGGCATCACTACCGGTATTGGCTTCTGTCAGCCCCCAGGCACCGATAAATTCAGCAGTAGCCAGCTTAGGTAAATATTTTTTCTTTTGTTCTTCGTTGCCGAAAGATAGAATGTGGCCGGTACAAAGTGAATTATGCGCCGCAAGGGATAAACCTATTGAACCGCACACCTTTGCTACTTCCTGGATAACAGCGCTGTATTCAAAATAACCGAGGCCGGTACCGCCGTATTCTTCAGGTACCAGTACACCCATCATTCCCAATTTTCCCATTTCTTTAAAGATGTGTAGCGGAAATTCCTGGGATTCATCCCATTCCATTAAATGTGGCTTTATATATTGCTGGGCAAAGTCCTTTGCCGTTTGGGTTACCTGCAGGGTAAGCTCATTAGTGGAAAAATTCATATAGCAAACAATCGTTTTAAGGGTGCAATTTAGGCAGAATTTTGAAATGCTAACATTTGTTAGTTTCTATTAATAATAAGCGGCTGCATTCCCGGGAAACGAGAAGTCTTATCGATCTTAACAGGCTTTTTTGTTCAATATGATATTCCTCGTTTCCGGAATGACAGACCTCTAAAAATGAACCATTCATTTAAGCTGAAACTCAATTCACCTTTAAATACGGTGCGATCTTAACAAACGTCGCTTCATCTATGAGCATAACCTTTTTTATATCAGCCACAGTTGCATAATTACCATGCTGCGTTCTGTACTGGATAATGGCATTGGCAAGGTTCCATCTCAGGTAAGGATGCGCTTTCAGTTCATCTACAGTTGCCGTATTGATATTGATCTGCTTTACTGTTTTCGAATTTAAAACAAGGCTTGTTCTTATCTTTTGAAAAACAGAATCCGGCAAGCCAAAGGTTTCTGCCACCTGTTCTACTTTGTAAAAACCACCCAGTTTATCACGAAAACTAATGATGCGCTGAGAGAGCTTGCTGCCGATGCCGGGCAATGCAATAAAAGCTGCTGTATCAGCGCTGTTGATATCTACAGCGGAACGTTTGCTTTTTTCATATGACTTTGCTTCAAACGTTTTGTTTTCGCCATAACTCTGTTGCGATTGCTGTATCTGCACATAGGGAGTTAAGCGCTCTATTTCATCCGGGAAAAAGCCCCATATTTTTCCCAGGTCTTCAGGCTTATAGAATTTTCCGCCTTTGGAAAGATAGTTTTGAATGGTGGCAATTGTTTTATCCCTAACCCCTAATCTTTTCCATTCTGTTACCGTTGTGGTATTAGGGTCAAAATAAAAAAGCTCGCCTTTTATTTTATAAGGCATTCTTTCTTCCGGCTGGTCGTATGTATTGTAATGATCATTATCATAATGCCTTGCAGAGAAAGTACTGCTGCTGTCGCTTAACTGTTTACTGCGCAAAGCAGCAATATCTTTTTTGAATGCTTCCGCATCTACTTTTTCTTTTTTAATAAGATAAGGAAATAAAAAAGGAACGAACAGCAGTAATACGATAACTGCAAGCACCGCAATAATACCCCGGCGCTCTTTTTTTGAAAACGAAAAATAATCGGTAATGAATTGTTTTTTCATGCTACAGAGTTTAATTAGTATTTATACAAACGCTAACGCTACTCTATAGATGCAATTAATCGAAAAATAGTTGCAAGCCGTCGAAAGAAAGTTGTATTCCCTGTGGCAATGTTTTGGCTACTTCTTCATGCAGTCCAAGCTGGTGGCTTATATGAGTAAAATAACCATTGGGTACATTTAAATTTTGTACCAATGAAACAGCTTCTTCTAAATTATAATGTGAGATATGCTTTTCTTTCCGTAGTGCATTCAGCACCATGGCTTCACTTCCGCTTATCTTTTCCAGTTCTGCATCATCTATCCTGTTGGCATCGGTAATGTAGGTGAATTTGCCAAACCTGAAGCCCAGTACCGGCATCTTTAAATGCCATACATTAATGGGTTGTATGGGGATATCGCCAATGTAAAAAGGCTGGCCATCAATTGTATTCAAATTT
The DNA here is from genome assembly GCA_048497855.1 of Bacteroidota bacterium. Classification (GTDB taxonomy): domain Bacteria; phylum Bacteroidota; class Bacteroidia; order Chitinophagales; family Chitinophagaceae; genus Ferruginibacter. The sequence continues at coordinate 322,285 of JBEHZB010000001.1, forward strand.
ATCTCGGGCACACCCGGATATTTTTTATCTGAAAAAGCATACGCAAATTCTCTTTTCAACGCTTCCTCTGTCAATGCATTGGCATACACCTGCATGGCTTTTTGCTGAAAATAATTAAAGGCCCGCACATCATCCAGTCCCGCAACATGATCTTTATGGGGATGTGTAAAGATGATGGCATCTAATTTTTTCACCTGTTCCCTCAACATCTGGTAACGAAAATCCGGCGTGGTATCTACAACAATGGTAGTAGTATCGCTTTGCACCATAATACTGCTGCGCAGGCGCTTATCTTTTTTATCAGTAGAAGTACATACCCTGCAGCCGCAGGCTATCATCGGCACACCACTGCTGGTACCGGTTCCTAAAAATGTTATTGTTAAAGGGGGAGATTGCACCTGGCAAAGTTAGCAGGATTTGGGGATTGAAGGTTAGGAGTCAGGAATTGGGAGTTTGTAATTAGGTATTGGGAGTTAGGAGTTAGATATTTGAAATTGGGAAAACTTATAGTATGTAACTGAAAAGAGGCAATGCATTTCCCCTAATTCCCAATTACAAATCCCTAATTACCGATTGGCTTCCGCAGCCATCACTTCATCATACATCTTCTGGCTTTCGTGAGTAAGGCTATCAATGTTGATATTCAATTGAGGCATCAGGTCGATCAATGTATTTATCCTTCCTTCTGTTTGAAAGAATTTATTGAGCACCACTACTTTTTTAGATTGTAAAATGCAATAACCGCTCTGGAAGGTTCCTCTTTCGTAACGGATAACATAGCCACTTTCTTCTATTATCTTTTCTATTTTATCCAGTATTGTCGATGTGTATTTCATAGCCGCCCCAAACTCCTGTGGGCTTTCCTTGTTTATGTTTATAATTCAACCTGCAACTTCCTATATAAACAATGGAATAAAAAAAAAGGTTCTCCACAAACGTGAATAAGTTGGGGTTAGTTGATAAGTTGAAATGTTGACATGTTAATAAGCCCTTTAATTCGAAAACCTCGTTAACTGATCAACCTTTCAACTTATCAATTCCCTATTTATTCGTCATCCTCACCACCGGCACTATCATTTCTTCGAGGCTGATACCGCCATGCTGAAAAGTATTGCGATAATAATTTACAAAGTGATTGTAATTATTGGGATAGCATAAATAAAGATCCCCTTTGGCAAATATGAATGATGAATTTACATTCGGCACCGGCAAGCCAGCTTCTCTCGGATCACGGAAGGCCAATACTTCCTTAGGTTCATAATTCAGGTTGCGGCCATGCTTATAGCGAAGGTTGGCGGTAGTTTGTTTATCACCAATTACTTTAGCCGGTGTTTTCACCCGCACACTTCCATGATCGGTTGCTACGATCATCGTTAATTTTTTATCCGCCAGTTTCTTCAGCCCCTGGTGCAGCGGCGAATGCTCGAACCAGCTTGCCGTAATACTGCGGTAACTGGTTTCATCGCCTGCCAGTTCTTTCAGTACTTCCATTTCGGTACGGGCATGGCTAAGCATATCCACAAAATTGTATACTATGATATTGATATCATTCTGCATCATGTTATGCATATTGTCCACCATCTTCTGCCCGTCATGATTATTCGTGATCTTGGTGTAAGAATATTTCAGGTCGCTTTTACCCAGTCTTTTTAATTGCGCTTTAAAGAATTCTTCTTCAAATAAATTCTTACCGCCTTCTTCATCATCATTTTTCCATTGTACCGGAAACTGTTTTTCGATATCCACCGGCATCAAACCGGCAAAGATGGCATTACGGGCATATTGCGTAGCAGTAGGCAATATGGCATAAAACGTTTCTTCTTCATGAATGCGGAAGCTTTCTGCAAAAATGGGTTGTATTGTTTTCCATTGATCAAAACGCAGATTATCTATCAATACAAAAAATAAAGGCGTGCCTTTTTCCAGGTGGGGAAAAACTTTATACTTAAGCAAGGTATGGCTCATGATGGGCCCATCTGCACTTTTTGGACCTACCCACGATGCATAATTCTTTGAGATGAACTTGAAAAACTCCGTATTCGCTTCATTCTTTTGCGCCTGGAACACTTCCTGCATTTCAGGGCTGTCGCTTTTTTTCATTTCCAGTTCCCAGTACACCAGTTTTTTGTAAATATCCATCCACTCATTATAATCAGGGTTGCTGTTGAGCGCCATGAATAAGCTGCGAAATTCCTGCTGGTAAGCTGAAGTTGTTTTTTCTGCTACCAGCCGTTTGTTATCAATGATCTTTTTTAAGCTCAGCCAAACCTGGTTGGGGTTGACCGGCTTTATCAAATAATCGCTTATCTGCGAGCCTATTGCTTCGTCCATCAAATTTTCTGCTTCGTTCTTTGTGATCAATACCACAGGCAGGTTACTGTTCACTTCTTTGATCTGCTGCAAGGTTTGCAAACCGGTCAGTCCCGGCATCGATTCATCCATCAGTACCACATCTACTACATTCTCTTTTACAAATTCCACCGCATCAAAGCCGTTTGTTTTAGAATACACTTCGTATCCTTTATTTTCCAAAAACATGATCTGCGATGTAAGACTATCTATTTCATCATCTACCCAAAGTATTTTTGCTATGCTCATACGTCTGTTTTCTGTTTTGTGTTTTCTGTTATGCAGTTTGCCCCCAGCCCCTAAAGGGGAGTTATTCAACGTCTCTGCTTTTTTTCTAATTTTCTTTTATTTCTAAGATCTTTTATCTAAGTGTATTAAACTGTCGTGTCCTCAGCATATCTCCAATCTATGATCCCGGCTATGAACCATTGTCCATCAACCATCGACCAACCCGCACAAATTTAATTTTTTACAACTAAGCTTAGTAGCTTTGCTTCACTTTGTATATCTTTTAACATATACGGCTGCATCGGAAAGATACAACCACAAACTATAAACCAAAAATGCCTTTTCGCAAAATAATCAATGATCCTGTTTACGGCTTTATTACTATTGATAATGAATTGATTCAACAGGTTGTTGCACATCCGTACTATCAGCGCCTTCGCCGCATCAACCAAATGGCTATGGCCAGCCTGGTGTATCCCGGTGCCGTGCATACCCGGCTGCATCATTCGCTTGGCGCTTATCATTTAATGGGCTGTGCCCTCAATGAATTGAAAGGAAAAGGTATAGACATAACACCTGAAGAAGAAACGGCCGCCAAGATCGCTATTCTTTTACATGATGTTGGCCACGGGCCTTTCAGCCATGCGCTGGAAGATGTGTTGATAGAAGGCATGCATCACGAACAGATATCGTTGCTTATCATGCAGGACCTGAATAAAAAATTCGACGGGCAATTGCAACTGGCGCTGAATATCTTCACCAACATTTATCCAAAAAAATTCCTTTACCAGCTCATCAGCGGCCAGCTGGATGTTGACCGTATGGATTATCTTACCCGGGATAGTTTTTTTACCGGCGTAAATGAAGGCGTTATCGGGTACGACAGGATATTAAAAATGCTGACCGTACACAACGGCGAGCTGATGGTGGAAGAAAAAGGCATTTACTCCATCGAAAAATTTTTAGTAGCACGCCGCCTTATGTACTGGCAGGTGTACCTGCACAAAACAGTGCTTTGTGCCGAGCAGATGCTGAAACGTATCATTAAAAGAGCCAAGCATATAAAAGCATTTACCCAATTGCCGCTCAATAAATTTATAAATGAGCCGATAGGAAATGTAACCCTGGATCAATTTTGCAGTCTTGATGATTATGATGTACTGTCGGCTATTAAAGAATGGTACCATCATAAAGATAAAGTACTGGCTTATTTGTGCAGGGGTATTATAGACAGGCAATTGCTGAAAGTAAAATTTTTTGGCGAACCCGTTAGTGAAGCGTTAGTTAAACAAAAAACAATGGAGGCAGCGCAAAAGCTGAATATAAGCTCTGAAGACGCAGAATGGCTGGTGTTTACCGGTGAAGCTATCAGCAGTACCTATAATTTTGAAGATGAGCATATCCATATCTTATTTAAGGATGGAACCGTAAAGGATATATCTGAAGTAGATAATCCTCTCATCAACGAAAACCTTATAGGCAAGATCAAAAAATATTACATTTGCTATGTCAGGCCATAGTCCATGGTTTATAGTCCATAGAACGTTTGATACTAACAATATTCTATAGATATTTCAATATAAAGCGTGGGCCATGGACTATTGGCAATGGTCTATGGACATTAAAACTAAAACATGCAATTCTCCGCAGCGCAAATAGCTATGATGATCAATGGTACGGTAGAGGGTAATCCCGAAGCTGCTGTTGGCTCTTTTGGCAAGATAGAAGAAGCTAAAGAAGGCCAGCTGGCTTTTTTGGCCAACCCTAAATATGAAGAATACCTGTACAACACCAATGCCTCCATTATAATCATCAGCGATACACAGGAATTGAAGCAACCCGTTAGTGCAACCCTGATAAAAGTTCCGGATGCCTATACCGCTTTTGCTACGCTATTAGATAAATACCAGCAGATACAGCAGCAACAATTGAATGGCATACAACAGCCCGTTTATATTGCTGCATCTGCCAAAACGGGCGATAATGTTTTCATCGGCGCCTTTGCCTATATCGGCGAAAAGGTAATTGTTGCAGATGGCGCAAAGATCTACCCCAATGTATTTTTAGGAGATAATGTAACGGTTGGTGAAAACAGTGTTATCCACCCTGGCGTAAAGATCTATCACAATTGTGTGATCGGTAAAAATGTAACCATACATGCCGGTACAGTTATCGGCAGCGACGGCTTCGGGTTTGCCCCGCAGGCAGATGGTACGTTTAAAAAAGTTCCGCAGATAGGCAATGTAATTATTGAAGATGGCGTGGAGATAGGCGCCAATACTACCATCGACAGGGCTACCATTGGCAGCACCTTAATTAAAACGGGCGCCAAACTGGATAACCTGCTGCAGATAGCCCATAATGTAGAAGTGGGCAATAATTCCGTTATTGCAGCGCAGGCCGGTATCAGCGGCAGCACCAAAATAGGCAATGGCGTAATGATCGGTGGACAGGTAGGCATAGTGGGCCATTTGCAAATAGCCGATGGCAGCAAGATCAATGCACAAAGTGGTGTAAGTAAATCTATAAAAACTCCCAATACCGCTGTTACAGGCTCACCGGCCTACGATTATACAGCCGCATTACGCAGCCAGGTAGCTGCCAGGAATTTACCTGAATTAGAAAAAAGGGTAAAGGAACTGGAGCAACTGGTAAAGGAATTGCTAAATAAATAAATGTGCAAATGTGCGCATTCATTCATTTGCACATTCAAAAAATGCGCACATTCTCGCATTCGCATATCTTTGCATCCTCTTTTCAAAATCAAAAGCATGGATAATAACTTCAATCCTGACAGACAACATACTTTATTATCTCCGATCAGTATTTCCGGTACGGGCCTTCATACAGGTATCAATGTAGATATGACATTAAAGCCTGCCAATCCCGGCTTTGGCTTCCAGTTTCAGCGTATCGACCTGCCGGGTATGCCGGTAATAAAGGCTGATTGCGACCTGGTTACCGATACTTCAAGAGGTACAACACTGGAAATGGGCGATGCAAGGGTAAGCACAGTAGAACATATCCTGGCAGCACTGGTAGGTATGGGTGTAGATAACTGCCTTATTGAACTGAACGGCCCCGAAGTACCCATCATCGACGGCAGCAGCGAGCCTTTTGTAGAGATCATACAGGAAGCCGGCGTACAGGAACAGGATGCCGCAAAAGCATGGTACACCATCGATACTAATATTTCTCATTTTGATGAAGTAAAACGGGTGGAAATGACGGCACTGCCTGCCACCAATTACCAGATCACTACGCTTATTGATTTTAACAGCCCTGTTTTAGGCACACAGCATGCCGGCTTAAAGTCAATGAGAGAGTTTCAGAAAGAGATAGCGCCCTGCCGCACTTTTTGCTTTTTACACGAACTGGAAATGCTGCTGGATAACAACCTTGTTAAAGGCGGCGACATCAATAATGCCATTGTAATTGTAGACAAGCTGGTAACCGATGAAGAAATGACCAGGCTGGCAAAAGCCTTCGGCAGGGAAAAAGTAGAGATCAAAAGCGGTGGCTACCTGAATAACCTGGAGCTTCGCTTCCCCAACGAACCTGCCCGCCATAAGCTGCTGGATGTTATCGGCGACCTGGCGCTTATAGGCTACCCCATAAAGGGGCATATCATTGCCAACAGACCCGGTCACAGCAGCAACGTGGAGTTTGCAAAAAAGATAAAACAGTACATCAAGAAGAATAAGCACACCAAGGATATTCCTATTTACGATCCTAATCAGTTGCCTGTTTACTCGCAGCAGCAGATAGAAAAAACATTGCCGCACCGCTATCCTTTTTTACTGGTAGATAAGATCATCGAATTAACGGATACGCAGATCGTAGGCATTAAAAATGTTACCTTCAATGAGTTCTATTTCCAGGGGCATTTTCCGGGCAACCCGGTAATGCCGGGCGTACTGCAGGTAGAAGCATTGGCGCAAACAGGTGGGATACTTTGTATCAACGCTATGCCCGAAGGACAATACGATACGTATTTTATTAAGATAGATAATTGTAAATTCAAGCAGAAAGTAGTGCCCGGCGATACCATGATACTAAAGATGGAATTGCTGGAACCTATACGCAGAGGTATATGCGTAATGAGAGGCAGCGTGTATGTTGGTAATAAATTATGTACCGAAGGGGATTTGACGGCGCAGCTGGTAAAACGCAGTTAATCCGTTAACTTGTACACCGTTAATACGTTTAAACGGATTAACCAATTAACTAAAACATGATCCATCCACACACATACATACATCCCAACGCCAAGCTGGCTACCAATGTTAAGGTAGATCCGTTCAGCGTTATACACCCCAATGTAGAGATCGGCGAAGGCACCTGGATAGGCAGCAACGTTACCATTATGGAAGGGGCACGTATCGGCAAGAACTGCCGCATCTTTCCCGGCGCTGTTATCGCTGCCATTCCGCAAGATCTTAAATACGAAGGTGAACAAACTACTGTTGAGATAGGTGATAATACCACTGTACGCGAATTTGTAACCATCAACAGGGGAAGTAAGGACAGGTGGACCACCAAAGTAGGCAACAACTGTCTTATTATGGCGTACAGCCATATTGCCCATGATTGTATTGTTGGCAACAACTGTATCATGAGCAACAATACACAGATGGCTGGTCACGTAGTTATGGGCGATTATTCTATACTGGCAGGTATGTGTGCTGTGCACCAGTTCGTGCAGATCGGGCAGCATTCTTTTGTAAGCGGAGGATCGCTGGTAAGCAAAGATGTACCGCCTTACATAAAAGCGGGCCGCACACCATTAAGTTACGCCGGTGTAAATTCTGTTGGCTTAAAACGCCGTGGCTTTTCGCTCGACAGGATCAACCAGATACTCGATATCTACCGCATTATTTATAACAAAGCGATGAACACATCGCAGGCGCTGCATTTTATAGAAGAAGAATTAAAAGCTACCGATGAGCGTGACGAGATCGTAACCTTTATCCGGGAAAGCGGCCGCGGTATCATTAAGCGTTATACGAAGGGGATATCGGAGGATGAGTAAGGCCCCCTCCGCCCCCAAAGGAGGACCAGCGGAGATTATGTTTTGTATTTTGTTTGCAAACATTTGTTTTTCTATTTAACAAAAAAATGAGTCTCAAAGAATTAAACTCCCCATCCGGGTTCCCTCTCCTTTGGAGTCCCGATTCATCGGGAAGGGTGAGGCTTTCTAATGTCGGCAAACGATTTAACCGGGAATGGATATTCCGCCGCTTCAGTTACGAATTTGTAAGTGGAAAGAGCTATGCTATCACCGGGCCAAATGGTTCCGGTAAATCTACACTCCTTCAAGTCATTGCCGGTTCGCTTACGCACAATGAAGGCACGATCGAATTGACCATTGACCACAGACCACAGACTATAGACCACCTCTATAAGCAGATCGCTATCGCCGCCCCCTACCTCGAATTAGTAGAAGAACTTACCGCTAAAGAAATGCTGGCTTTTCATGCACAGTTTAAAAAACTAACCATGCCTGCTGAAGAAATTTTAAAGATCGTGGGATTGGGAAAAGCGATCAATAAGCAATTGCGCTATTTCAGCAGCGGTATGAAACAGCGCCTGAAACTGGCACAGGCTTTTTTCAGCGACACCCCTATCCTTTTGCTGGATGAACCTACCACTAATTTAGATGAAGACGGCATTGCGTTGTATCATCAACTTATCAGCAATTACACCAAAGATCGACTGGTAATCGTAAGCAGTAACGATAAGCAGGAATATAGTTTCTGCAATGAAGTGATCGCTATTGGTGATTATAAGTAACGTTATCTGAAATCGCAGAGGCGCAGAGAAATTTTCTTCGCTATAATCTTCTTCATAATCAAGCCCCAACAAGTTGGGGGCGGAGGGCCAACAACTTATCGCCTGCTGGCAATTAACAAATTAAGGTCAGTATATTTCAGATCGAAGCGTTCGCTTAAATGGAAATTGGTAAGGCTGCCTTTAAATAAATAAATGCCGCTGCGGATATTGATCTTATACCAGATCACGTTTTCGATGCCGCCGTCGGCAGCAGTTTCTAAAAGCAGGGGCATCAATACATTGCTGATGGCTTGCGATGCGGTACGTGCAAAACCGCTGGGGATATTGGGCACACAATAATGTATCACATCGTATTTGCGGAACACGGGTTTTTCATGCGTAGTTACTTCGCTGGTTTCAAAACAGCCGCCACGGTCGATACTCACATCAACGATAACACTGCCGGGGCGCATGTTGCTTACCATTTCGTCGGTAACTACAATAGGCGTGCGGCCGCCGTCGCCACTAAGGGCGCCTACTGCTACATCACAGGTCTTTAATTGCTTGGCTAATATTTTAGGCTCTATAACACTGGTCCATAAACGGCCACCGATATTATTCTGCAATCTTTTTAAACGATAGATATCGTTGTCGAATGTTTTTACGCTGGCGCCCATGGCCAATGCCGTACGTGCTGCATACTCCCCTACAATGCCTGCGCCTATGATGATAACTTTTGTGGGTGGTATGCCGCTGATACCGCCTACCAGTACACCTTTACCGTTGTTGGCATTGCTGAGGTACTGTCCCGCTATCAGCATTACGGCGCTGCCCGCTATCTCGCTCATGCTGCGTACAATGGGGTTGTGGCCGCTATCGTCTTTTAAATTTTCGAAGCTTAATGCGGTAACTTTTTTATCCATCATCTTTTGCAGGATATCCCGTTTCATTACTGCCAAATGTATGGGCGAGATGATGTATTGGTTGTATTTCAGCAGCTCACATTCTTCTTCGCTTACGGGTGCGCTTTTTACGAGTATGTCGCATTCAAAAACCTGCTTGCGGTCGTGGGCAATTTTTGCGCCTGCTTCGCTGTAGTCGCTGTCGGTATAACTAGATCCTTCGCCTGCTGTTGTTTCAATTGTTACTTCATGGCCATTGGCAACCAGCACGCCGACTGCTTCGGGAGTAAGGGCTATCCTGTTCTCGTTGAATGAACTTTCTTTTGGTATACCGATACACATTTGTGCGCCCTTAGGTTTTACGTCCAGGGTTTCTTCCATCGTTTCATACGTAAAAGAAGGAGATACAAAAGGTTTTGCTGTGGCCATAAGGTAAGTTAAGAATTATGATTTAAGATTTATGATTTATTGCCAGCTAATTTGCCGTTTATCCTTATCCAGCAGCTCAATAAAAACATGCAGGGTATTATCGGGAAAAATGCCGGGTACTTTTTCGGGCCACTCTACCAGGCAGGTATTGCCCGAATACAGGCAGTCTTCTACCCCGGCGGTTATAGCTTCTTCCTCATCTTTGATGCGGTACAGGTCCATATGGTAAACTGTTTGCCCGGCTGCCGTGTTATATTGATTAATGATGGAAAACGTAGGGCTGGAAATAGTATCCTTTACCCCCATTGCCTCGCAAAGCGCATGAATGAAAGTGGTTTTGCCTGCGCCCATATCGCCATGAAAGGCGATAACGTTGTAAGCAGCCGTTTGGGCAAGCACCGCTTTTGCAACATCGTTTATTTGGGAAAGCGTAAAAGTAAAATTTACAGTCATGTTGCAAAGATATTTTCCTTGATTAGTAATTGGCAACCTTGCCAATAGAATAATTTTGCATTTATGGAAAAAGTAGACTGGAAGGTAGAAGGTATGGATTGCACCAACTGTGCATTGACCATCACCAAATACCTGCAAAAAGAAGGGCTGAAAGAAGTGAAGGTAAACTTCATTGGCGGCGATGTAAGTTTTGAAACAGACGGAACCAGGTCGAAAGAAGCAATTGCGAAGGGGATAAATAGTTTGGGGTACAAAGTGGTTGACGAACATGACCACGGACAACAGACGACAGACGACCATGATCATTCGATGTGGTCTGCTGTCCGTCGTCCGTCGTCTCTTTTCGCCAATCATTTTCAACGTTTCCTCTTCTGCCTGCCCTTTACAGCGGTATTATCGTTGCACATATTGCCCTGGCACATTCATTTTTTAATGAACCCGTGGATACAGCTGGCTATCTGCACTCCTGTTTTTATAGTGGGTATGGGTTATTTCGGTGTAAGCGCATTTAAGAGCCTGCGCCGCGGCATTCCTAATATGAATGTGCTGATAGCATTGGGTGCCCTGGCTGCATTCATCTACAGCCTCATCGGCACCATTGGCAATATGGGTATGGATTACGTGTTCTACGAAACAGCTGCTACCATCATCACCCTAGTTTTTTTAGGCGAATGGATAGAACACCGCTCGGTGGAAACCACGCAAAAAGAATTGCGCAAGCTGGCAAAGCAGCAAAAGGTAATGGCGAATATGATCGCTTTTGATGAAGAGCATAAGGAGCAAATATTTCCTGTTGAAAATACACAGCTTCGTGTGGGCGACCTTATACTGATAAAGACCGGCGAACAGGTGCCGATAGATTGCAAGATATTATGGGGTGATGTGCATGTAAACGAAGCATTGCTTACAGGTGAAAGCAAACCGGTAGCTAAACAAAAGAAAGATAAACTGATTGGCGGAAGTTTAATTACCGATGGTACCGCAAAGGCACAGGTAACTGCTGTTGGTAACGATACGGTGCTGAGCAATATTTTAAAACTGGTAAAAGAAGCGCAGGGCGAAAAGCCGCCGGTGCAGCAACTGGCAGATAAGATAAGCGCCATTTTTGTTCCTGTGGTAATTGGCATTAGCGCATTAACATTTCTGCTGAATTATTTTGCTTTTGATGTAAGCGGTACCAATTCATTAATGCGGAGTATTGCCGTGTTAGTGATCAGCTGCCCATGCGCCATGGGGCTTGCCACACCTGCTGCTATTGCTGTAGGACTGGGCAGGGCTGCAAAAAATGGCATACTTTTCCGCAATGCTAAAAGCCTGGAATTATTTAAGAGTATCCAAACAGTGGTGTTTGATAAAACCGGAACATTAACAAAAGGCACACCTGCCATTTCATTGTTTAAAGCTATTGCTGTTTCTGAAGATGAGTTTAAGCGTATTGTTTATTCGCTGGAAAAATATTCCAATCATCCTGTTGCAAAAGCAGTGCTGGATAATTTTAAAATACCCAATCCCATCAGCTGGAAAAAGATAGAAGAAGTAAAAGGCCTTGGGATGAAGGCGGAAGATAATGAGGGAAATATTTTTGAGTTGGGTTCTTATAAACTGGCTGCAAACAAAACCGATGATAAATTACACAATGCTTACTTATTAAAGAACGGTTCTTTGATCGGCTGGTTTGATATGGAAGATGAATTGCGGGAAGAAGCAAAACAGGTGATCACTTACCTGCACTCAAAAAAAATAACCACCATTTTATTAAGCGGTGATAGTTTTGAAAGAACAAAAAAAGTGGCTGATGCATTGGGTGTTGATACGGTATTCGCAGAAAAAACACCTGAGGAAAAATTAACCATCATAGAACAACTGAATACCAAAGCGCCCGTTGCCATGGTTGGGGATGGTGTTAATGATGCGCCTGCATTGGCAAAAGCTACCATTGGTATTTCCATGAGCGAGGCTACACAACTGGCCATGCAAAGTGCACAGGTGGTGTTGATGAACAAAGGCATTCAACATTTATCATTGGCGTTGGGGCTGGGTAAACATACGTTCATTACTATCAAGGAAAACCTGTTTTGGGCTTTTATTTATAATGTAGTAGCTATCCCTGTTGCAGCTGTTGGTTTGTTACATCCAGGTGTTGCCGCTTTTGCAATGGGCTTTAGTGATGTGGTACTGGCGGTAAATTCGATACGCCTGAAATATAAAAAAGTGACGTAAAGTTGGTACTTTTGGTAAAATAGCGTTTATGGAAACAAAAGAAAAAAAAGGACAGGTAAAAACATCGAAACGAAAAGCAATTCGCCAGAAGAGTATTGTAGATTCCAAATCAGTTTCGCAATTCTTTGGTATTAATAAAAAAGAAGTTGACGGCCTCGAATTTCAAAAAAAAGTAAGGAATGAGTGGCAATAAATACCTTGCAGACACTAACGTGTTGTTATATATCCTTGATGGAAATAGTGGAGTGGCGGATTTTATACATGAAGATTTTTACCTTTCCGAAATCAGTGAAATAGAACTATTAGGCAACAAAGGAATTACAGAATTGCAGCTTAAGTATCGTACCAAAATAATTAATAACTGTACTATCGTAAATCTTTCAGAATATATCAAAAGGCTGGCAATCAAACTAAAGCAGAACTATACTATTAAGATACCTGATGCGATAATTGCCGCCACCGCTATTTATCTGGATTTTCCTTTATTAACTGCGGATAAAGATTTTAAAAAGATCAAAGAATTAAATTTGATCCTGATTCAACCTTCTTAATTTGGTTTTACCTGTTCACATACTTAAAGAACACTGGGGGTATGACAGTTTCCGCCCGGTGCAGGAAGATATTATTAATGCTGTGCTGGAAGGAAAAGATGTACTGGCATTACTACCAACAGGCGGCGGAAAATCCATTTGCTTCCAGGTGCCGGCTTTAGCAAAAGAAGGGCTATGCCTTGTTGTAAGTCCATTGATAGCTTTAATAAAAGACCAGGTACAACATTTAAAGAAGAGAGGTATTCCTGCCTTAGCCGTTTATTCGGGCATGAGTTTTTTGGAAGTAAAGAATACCTTACAGAATGCGGCTCATGGAAATTATAAATTCCTTTATGTTTCTCCCGAGCGTTTAGAAACGAATTTGTTTTTAGAATACCTGCCCGCCATGAATATCAATTTACTGGCAGTAGATGAAGCGCATTGTATCTCTCAATGGGGTTACGATTTTCGTCCGCCATATGTGCGCATTGCCAGCCTGCGGGAGTACCTGCCCGGTGTACCGGTACTGGCCTTAACAGCTTCGGCAACAAAAACGGTGCAGGATGATATCTGCGAAAAGCTGCAGTTCCGGAAAACACAACAACGGTTTCAGCAATCTTTTGAACGGCCCAATCTTTCGTACAGCGTTTTTAATGCCGCATCCAAGCAAAATAAATTATTAGAGATATTGCGGAATGTACCTGGTACTGCGATAGTATATTGCAAAAGCCGCAAGCATACCAAAGAAATAGCCGACCTGTTATTGCTGAATAACATCAAGGCTGATCATTACCATGCAGGATTAAAGAATGCCGACAGGAGTAAAAAACAGGAAGATTGGATAAACAACACTACAAGAGTGATCGTTAGTACTAATGCCTTCGGGATGGGTATTGATAAAGCAAACGTACGGACAGTGGTGCATTATGATGTGCCCGATTGCCTGGAAAATTATTACCAGGAAGCCGGGCGTGCAGGCAGGGATGGTAAAAGAGCTTTTGCGGTATTGCTGTATAACAATAAAGAGATCAGCGATCTGCAAAAGCAAAGCGATATCCGTTTTCCTTCTGAAGCCACTATAAAGAATGTGTATACCGCGTTGCTGAATCATTTACAGATTGCCGCAGGTACCGGCGAAGGAAAGAGCTTTGATTTTGATATCGCCGTTTTTGCTGCGGCTTTTAAACTGGATATCCTTACGGTTACCTATTGCATAAAAGCACTGGAACAGGAAGGCATCTTTAGTTACAACGAGATCTTCTTCAAGCCATCTACCATTATTTTTACTACAGATAAAAATACCCTGCAGGAGTTTGAACAGCAACAGCCTGTACTGGAGCCTGTGATCAAAGGATTGCTTCGTTCCTACGAAGGCATCCTTGATCATCCCGCCACTGTATATGAAACCGGCCTGGCAAAATTTTTAAAAGCAGATGTGAATGAAATAAAGCGACAACTGTTTGAATTACACCGCTATGGTATTATCAATTACGCTGCTCAAAAAGATACACCACAGCTTATTCTTTTACAGAACAGGATGTACGCCGATAGCTTTGCCATAAATACAACTGCCTATTTAAAAAGAAAACAGCTTTTTGAAGACCGGGTAAATCAAATGATTGATTATACGCAAAACACAAGCGGTTGCCGCAGCCAGTTATTGGCACTATACTTTAATGCTCCTATTGAAAAAGCATGCAGCATTTGCGATAACTGTATCAACGAAAAAGCGCTTACCATTTCCCGGGAAGAATTTGAGGATATCGCTTCCTGGATCATTGCTTTTGTAAAAGTAACACCTTCACCCATAGCCGTTCTATTGAATCATTTAAAAGGATTTAAAAAAGAAAAGATCTGGAAAGTACTCCATTACCTGCAAGCTGAAAATAAGATCATTATAGATAGAGAAGGATATATTAAGTTATAAACCAATGTTTAAACATTAGAGGTGGAATGGCTTGCCCTAAAAATAAAAAAGGGACCAAGATAGAAATCTAGTCCCGCTTTAAAATCCAATATCCTATGAAAAACCGAAACGAAGATAATGTGGAATTTACTATAATACAAGTCTTTTTACATTTATTTTGAAAAAAGTTTAGCACATAAATATGTAAAAAGTACGCAATCGGTTGCATTACTGCCTTAATAACCAGTTTATTACGGATAACAAAATTTACTCGGCTGCTTTATACCTGTCGTTTTTATACAGGAAACTGGCTCCCTGGTACGAGGCAATAGCCTCATCCAGCAGTTTGATATCCATAACAAGGGGCCGGGCGGCACCTGTGCTGAAATCGATTTTATACATGACTGCTTTCTGTTGCGGAGAAAGCACTACCAGTGTATCACCTTTTACATAACCCATATCCTGGTAAGTACTTATAAATATCCTTTCATCATTTGCGGGGGCTCTATAAATATCGTAGCCCATGAAGCGACTGGTATAATCCAGGTTCATCATACCCAAAACCGTAGGGGCAAGGTCTATCTGGCTGGTCAGCCGCTGTTCAATGCCGGGTTTTATTAATCCCGGCGCATAAATAAAACAGGGAATATGATACCGGTTCACCGGCAGGTCGGTCTTACCGGCGCTTTTGGCGCAATGATCTGCAACGATAACAAAAAGGGTATTATTGAACCAGGGCTTTTTTTGTGCATCCAGCAAAAACTTATTGATGGCATAGTCTGTATATTTTACCCCGCCAGCTACCGCCTGCGCAGCAGATGGTATATCTATCCTTCCATCAGGAAAAGTATAGGGGCGATGATTGCTCACCGTCATGATATGATTAAAGAACAGCTTACCTGAATTATAACTTTTATCACATTGCTGCAAGGTATAATTGAATGCCGCTTCATCATCTACACCCCAGGCCGTGGTATGATTTACAAGGCTGTCTGGTATATCCCGTTTATCCAAAACAGTATAGCTGCTGTGGCTGAAGAAATAACCCATGTTATCAAAGAAGCTGTTACCCCCATAGATATAATTCACATCGTACCCTTTGGTCTTTAATACACTGCCCATGGTAAACATATTTTCATTGTTGGGGCGGCGAACAATGGATTGCCCCGGTGTTGGCGGTATGGCCAGCGATAATGCTTCCAGTCCCCTCACGGTTCTTGTACCAGAGGCATAAAAATTTTCGAAGAAGAGACTGTGCGGAATAAGTGAATCGAGGAAGGGTGTTATATTCTCTTTGCCACCAAAATGCTTTAAATAATCTCCGCTCAGGCTTTCTACACTTACCAGTACCACGTTCCATTTATGTTCGGGGCTGTCGCTTTTTACCTGCCGCTCTATACTTAAAGGGTCGTTGGAAAATGTTGTGTTGGGCGCCTGCAGCATTTGCCTCAACAGCTTTATATTGGCCGTATCATTATGCACTACATAAAAACGATTGTAATCAATTTCATTATTCCAGAATGCCGAGCCAAATTCATAGATACCGTTGCCACTCAGTTCATTCACATAATTATTGTTGCTGAAATTCTTGATGCGGTTGTTCACTAAAAAATAACCGGCAACCGGCAACAGCATGAACAGGAAAAAGAAAACCGTGCGCCTGCCAAAACGCATGCTCACCTGTTGTGATTCCATTATTTTCTTTCGTACTAAAAAAAGAATGAGCAGTGTAACAAGGAATACCGCACTTGCTATCAAAGGAATATTGTACGATTCCCAAATGTTGCCTAATACTTCTGTGGTGTAAATAAGATAATCAACAGCAATAAAATTATAACGCACACTAAACTCGTTCCAGAAAACAATTTCGCTGCCGGCATTTAATACCAATATCAAAGTAATGATGAAGAATAAAATAAAGAGTGGAATGCGTTGCCATTTTTTTTGATAGAAACTATCCTTCATCAGCCAGCAATACAAGGCAGCGGGGATAGCGAAGAATGCCGATACCACTATATCGTAAAACAGCCCGATAACAAAGATGGCGATGAAACGAAGCGGGTTCAGCTCCAGGTTGGGCCAGCTTTTTACCAGTAAAATTATTCTTGTCAATAAGCTTAAGGAGCAAACGATAAGCGCTACAACAGCCAGCGGGCCGAAGCGGTGACGGAAAATTTTTTCCAGTTTCTTCATGCTGCAAAAATACAACGTGCCGGCTTGCAACCGGCACGATAAAATAATGTTGTTTATAGTTAGAACCAGCCTGAGCTTTTCTTTTTGCTTCTTCCACCCAATCCCAAAGCACCCAGCAACGAGCGAACGATAGTATTACCGGCAGTACGGGCCATACTTTTCACCACGGTATTATTGGTTATTTTTTCCAGTGTGGATGGTTCTTCTTTCTGCGTTTTTTTTGTTGTCTTTTCTTCTTCCTCTTCTTTATTCTTTTCGGCCGCTTCTTCCAGTTTGGCCGTTAATATTTCATAAGCGCTCTGGCTATCAATGACCTGGTTGTATTTTGCTGCCAGTTTCGATTTGCCTGTAATGCTGTTGATCTCATCATCGGTCAATATATCCATACGGCTGCGTGGTGCACAAAGCATGGTATGTGCCAATGGTGTAGGGATACCTTTTTCATTAAGCATAGTGATCAATGCCTCACCGATACCCAGTTGTGTGATAAGATCTTCTGTTTTATAGAATTCCGTTTCGGGATAATTCTCCGCTGTTTGTTTAATTACTTTTCTGTCGGCAGCAGTAAAGGCACGCAATGCATGCTGTACTTTTAAACCCAGTTGCGCCAGTACACCTGCGGGTATATCCATAGGGTTTTGTGTGCAGAAGAAAACACCAATGCCTTTGGAGCGGATCAGCTTTACAATCGTTTCTATCTGCTCCAGCAATGCCTGGCTGGCCTCATTAAAAATAAGGTGCGCCTCATCAATGAACAGTACCAGTTTGGGTTTGTCAAGATCTCCTTCTTCGGGGCAGCTTGCATATAATTCTGCCAGCATTTGCAGCATGAACGTAGAAAATAATTTCGGCTTATCCTGCAGATCAGTAACACGCAATATGCTTATCATGCCGCGGCCATCGTCGCTGATACGCATAAGGTCATCTACTTCAAAACTTTTTTCGCCAAAGAAGATATCGGCGCCCTGCTGCTGCAGTTCTATCACTTTGCGCAAAATGGTACCGGTGCTGGTAGTTGATATCTTGCCGTATGTTTTTTCAATTTCGGCCTTGCCTTCATCGCCGATGTACTGCAATACTTTTATAAAATCTTTCAGATCGAGCAGCGGCAACTGGTTATCATCGCAATACTTAAATATCATAGCAACTACCCCGCCCTGTGTATCGTTCAGCTGCAATATCTTACTTAACAGCACCGGGCCAAATTCGCTGACCGTTGCTTTTAAATGAACGCCTTTTTGCCCGGTAAGGTTCATCAGTTCGGATGGAAATAAGGCTGGCTTATATTCCAGGTTTAGTTTTTGATAGCGCTCATTCACCTTATCATTCGCAGTACCCATTGCGGCAATACCGCTGAGGTCGCCTTTTATATCCATTAATAAAACCGGCACACTGGCATCGCTTAAAAATTCGCTGATCACCTGTAAGGTTTTTGTTTTGCCCGTACCGGTAGCACCTGCAATAAGCCCGTGACGGTTCATTGTTTTCAGCGGCAGAAAAATACCGGCATCGGCTACCACTTCGCCATCGAGTATAGCGGCTCCTATCTGTACGGCTTCTCCCTTGAATGTGTAGCCGTCTTTTATGGCTTGTATAAATGCTTCTTTGGTGGCCATGTTTAGATTTTTTGCGAAAGGTAGGAAGGATTTGGGATTTAGGAATTAGGATTTGGGATTTACGAATAACAAATAACTATTAACGAATAGGGTTGATTACACGGATTGGGACGAATTACACTAATTAAGGAATTGGGGAATACGAATAACAATTAACCAATAACAAATAAGATTGATTACACGGATTGAGACGAATTACACTAATTAAGGAATTGGGATTTAGGAATTGGGGAATACAAATAACAATTAACCAATAACGATTTACGAATCGGCTGTTTCAACTTTCAGCAGGCTTTCATTATTATAACGACGGCGTCCCTGAAATCCTGGCAGCCCGTCATGACCATCATGACGCCTTCCCCGAAGTTCCGGCAAGCTTTCATGATGATCATGACGGGTTGCCGGAAGTTCCGGCAAGCTTTCATGGAAAAACACAATTAATCTTAATGTTTCGAAGACATATTATTGAAAAACAGTGTTGGTTGCCTCAAATTCAAAGAAATACAAGCTATGATGCCGGTTTCTTCGCAGGAATCCTGGGAAGCTTTCGGTATAATGCCGGTGCCTTCGCGGAAGTTCCGGCAAGCTTTCGGCATCATACCGAAGAGGTGCTGGAAACCCGGGGAAGCTTTCGGCATGATGCCGGTGTATTAGCAGAAGTTTTAGCAAGTTTTCGGGTAAAATATCATGTACCGAACAGCAGTCAGGTTTACGAATAACAAATAACTATTAACCAATAGGCTTGATTACACGGATTAATTGAATTTGACAGGGCAAACCGAATAACCAATAACAAATAACGATCTACCAATACCCAATAACGACCTGCCAATAACGAATATCCTTGTTAATACCCTTTCATCAATTAAAAATGAAATAGTGATAGTTAAAAAAATAAGTATTTATTTTTACGACCTTAATTATATATAGTTATGAAAAAAGGAATCTCTTTGTTTGTAGTGGCTTTGGCTGCCAGCGCCTCGGCCCAAAAAGTAGCTTTTACGGAGTACGACCTCAAAAATGGTCTGCACGTAGTATTGCACCAGGACAAAACCGCACCGGTAGTTGCCGTGTCGGTAATGTACCACGTGGGAAGTAAAGATGAAGTAACCGGGCGTACCGGTTTTGCCCACTTTTTTGAACACCTTTTATTTGAGGGTAGCGATAATATCAAAAGGGGCGAATTCATGAAACTGGTGAGTTCGAACGGCGGACAAAACAACGCCAATACCACCCAGGACAGAACCTTCTATTATGAAGTATTTCCTTCCAACCAGCTGGAAACAGGCTTATGGCTGGAAAGCGAACGCATGATGCACCCGGTGATCAACGAAATTGGGGTGAAGACACAGAATGAAGTGGTGAAGGAAGAAAAAAGGCTTCGGGTAGATAACCAGCCTTATGGGAATTTTGTTTCTGAGATCATGAAGCGCCTGTTTACCAAACACCCGTACAACTGGGTGCCTATCGGCAGCATGGCTGATCTTGATGCCGCTACACTGGATGAGTTTAAGGCCTTCAACAAAAAATATTATATCCCCAACAATGCCGTACTGGTAATTGCCGGTGATATTGATATTGCCAAAACCAAAGAATGGGTAGAGGCTTATTTTGGACCGGTACCTGCGGGTGCACCGGTTGTTCGCCATAAAGCGATAGAAGACCCGATCACTTCTCCTATTGTAGATACGGCATATGATCCTAACATCCAGATACCGGCTATCATGGCGGCTTACCGCATACCGGGCATGACCAGCAAAGAATCTGTTGCTTTGGAACTGGTTTCTTCTGTATTGAGCCAGGGGGCAAGCAGCCGCATGTATAAGAAAATGGTAGATGATAAAAAGAATGCATTGCAGGTAGGCTCGTTCAATTATGCGCTGGAAGATTATGGCGCTTATATTATTTATGCGTTGCCAAGCAGCATTACACCGCTTGATACGTTACTGAAAGATATGAGCGATGAAATTACCCGCCTGCAAACAGAACTGATCAGCGAAAAGGAATTTCAAAAACTGCAGAACCAGTTTGAGAATGATTATATCGGTAAAAATGCGAGGATGCTGGGTGTAGCCGAAAACCTTGCAGATGGTTATACGTTCTATAACAAGAATACCAACAACATTAATACCGAACTGGATGAGGCCCGTAAAGTAACCAGGCAGGATATTCAGAACGTGGCAAAAAAATATCTGAACGCTAACCAGCGGGTAGTGTTATACTATTTGCCTAAAAAATAATTTCGTTTTTAATCTTACTACAACGTAATAAAAAATATACAATGAAGAAAATAATCAACTTAGTTATTGCTGCACTGCTGTTTCAATGCGCAATGGCACAGGTTACCATAGACAGGACGAAGAAACCTGCCGCAGGGCCGGCTCCTGTTATCGCTATAAAAGATGCTGTTATCTCTACCCTGCCAAACGGTATGACCATACTGGTAGTTGAAAATCATAAACTGCCAAGGGTAAGGGCATCAGTGAATATTGATATGGGCCCGGTACTGGAAGGTAAAAAAGCGGGTGCAATGCAATTGATGGGGCAGATGCTGGAAGAAGGAACTGTATCAAGACCAAAGGCTGATTTTGATGAAGCTACCGACCTGCTGGGTGCAAATCTTAACATGAGTTCCAATGGTGGTTCGGTATCTGCACTTACAAGATACTTTGACAAATCATTTGAGCTTTTTGCTGATGCATTGAGGAACCCTGCTTTTCCGCAGGAGTCGTTCGATAAATTAAAAACACAAACACTTACCAACCTGAAGTCTTCCGAAAAAAGCGCTTCTGTTATTTCCGGAAGGGTAGTAAGCGCATTAAGTTATGGTAAACAAACAGCGTTGGGAGAATTTACTACAGAAGAATCGGTAAAAGCGCTTACGCTTAATGATGTAAAGGATGCGTATAAAAATCATATCACTCCATCACGTTCTTATTTAACGTTTGTTGGCGATATTACTCCTGCTGCTGCAAGGGCGCTGGCCATAAAATATTTAGGCACCTGGAGCGGTGTTACTTTACCCGTTCCTGCTGTTGCCAATGTAGATAATGTGGGCGCAACAGAAATTGATTTTGTAGATGTGCCTACTGCTGTACAAGGCGAGTTGAGTGTAAGCAACCTTATCAATAACCCGTTGAACAATCCTGATTATCATGCACTGTTACTGGCGAATAATATTTTAGGCGGCGGTGCAGAAGCAAAATTATTTATGAATCTGCGGGAAAAACATGGCTTTACTTACGGCAGTTATTCAAGGGCCGGCAATGGCCGTTTCCAGGCGCAGTTTAAAGCTACTGCTGCTGTACGCAGCGATAAGGCAGACAGCGCTGTTGCAGAAATGATCAACGAGATAAAGAACATGAGGGATGGAAAAGTAACGCAGGAAGAACTGGATATGGCTAAAGCAAAATACAATGGCTCGTTTGCATTGGGTATGGAAGACCCTGCCAACACCGCTACTTATGCTACCAATATTTTGATCAACGGTTTACCGAAAGATTATTACAAAACCTTTTTACAAAAGATAAACCGTGTAACGCTTGCAGATGTACAGCGTGTTTCCAAACAGTATTTCAGCCAGGATAATTCCCGTATTGTTATTGTTGGCAACGGCAGCAAGATATTGCCTAACCTTACCCGCCTGGGTTACCCGGTTAAGATGTACGACAAATGGGCCAACCCTATTGTTGATAAGCCAAACACCAATGTAACCGAAACACAAAAAACAAGTGATGGCATTTCTGCTTTTTCTATTGTAGAAAATTATTTAAGGGCACTGGGGGGCAAAGAAGAAGTGAAAAAGGTATCTACGCTAAAAGCTACGTTGAGC
Organism: Bacteroidota bacterium; assembly: GCA_048497855.1. Lineage (GTDB taxonomy): Bacteria > Bacteroidota > Bacteroidia > Chitinophagales > Chitinophagaceae > Ferruginibacter. The sequence continues at coordinate 344,715 of JBEHZB010000001.1, forward strand.
AGCGAGATCATGGGCAGGGCCGTTGATGCTACTTTTATAAAGATGAACCCGTCTATGCGTTATGATGATATGAAGATGGGCCCGATGGTGGTTCATCAAAGTGCTTTCAACGGTGTATCGGGTTATGAAAGCCAGATGGGTAAGAAGAGAGATTACACACCTGACGAAGCCAAAGAATTTTTGGATGAAAAAGCTGTGGTACCGCAATTACTTTACAATGGGGCCGATTACAAAACAGAATATATGGGTACTGCCAAAGTAAATGGCGAAGATGCTTATAAACTGAAAGTGATAAAGCCAAGCGGTAAATTATCGGTTGAGTATTATTCTACCAAAACCGACCTGTTGATCCGTGAAGAATCTACCCAAAAAGAAGAAGGCCAGGAAGTAAATACTTCTACTGATTACAGCGATTACAGGAAGGTAGGTACTGTACTTTTCCCTTATACTATTGCACAATCTTTCGGTGAAATGAATTTTGAATTAAAAGTAAAAGAGTATAAAGTGAATGAAGGTGTAACGGCTGCGGATTTTAATTAAGCTGTTTCAATTATGTTTTTGAAAGCTGCTCCCTTCGGGAGCGGCTTTTTTATTTCACAGAGATACACGAAGGTTTTTCACAGAGTTACACAAAGAAGGCACGGAGATACACAGAGATAGTACTTAATATTGAACGCTCTCTGTGAATCTTTGTGAAACCCTTTGTGTAGCTCTGTGAAAATATTCTTTACTTATTTTTGCTCCATGCCTAAAGTGTTGCTTATAGTATTGTTGCTTGTTACTTCGGCATACCTGTGTTCTTTTGTAACAGATAATAACACGGACATTACTACTAAAGCTGCATTGGGTAAAAAACTGTTCAGCGAAAAGCTCTTATCCAAAGATTCTTCTGTAAGCTGTGCCAGCTGCCATATACCTTCTTTTGCTTTTGCCGATACCGTTGCTTTCAGTACCGGCATCTATGGCAAACTCACCAGCCGCAATACACCATCGGTACTCAATATGAAGAACCGGCCTTATTATTTCTGGGATGGAAGGGCCGCTTCGCTGGAAGAGCAATCACTGATGCCGATTGCCAACCCGGATGAAATGGGATTACCTATTGAAGAAGCGGTGCAACGGTTGAACAGATCAAAAGAATACAAAACTTTATTCTTAAAAGTATTTAACCAATTGCCTACTGCAAAAAATTTAGCTGCTGCTTTTTCTGCTTATGAAAAAACACTGGAAACAGTAAACAGTAAATTTGATGACTGGAGCAACGACCTGGGAAAACTATCTGCCGAAGAAGAGCGTGGGCGACAGCTGTTCATTGGCGATAAAGCCAAATGCTTTGATTGTCATTCGATGGAAGATTTTACCAATGATGATTTTAAGAACATTGGTTTGTACAATGGTAAAGAGCTGAATGATCCGGGATTATATTCCATCACCCATAAAGAAAGCGATAAAGGAAAATTTAAAACACCGGGCCTGCGCAATATTGCTGTTACAGCGCCTTACATGCACAATGGTATATTTAAAACACTGGAAGAAGTAGTGGACTATTATAACGATCCTCAAAAATTTGTACCCGGTGCCGTTAATATCGACAGCAGTTTGCAGAAGCCGCTGGGCTTAACAGTAAAAGAGAAAAAAGAACTGGTAGCTTTTTTAAAAACACTTACCGATAAAAAATTTTCCCGCAGATTGCGCAGATAACGCAGAGTTATCATCAACTTCTTCTCTTCTGCGCTATCTGCGTAATCTGCGGGAACCCCTCTCTTCAATCAACAGAAAACAGAAGACACAAAACCCCAAACTCATCAGCGTTATCTGCGCAATCTGCAGGAAACACAAAAATTACCTTTAACAAAAAATTAGGCACTATATTCGCTACGTAAAAAATGAATTAATTTTATTTGCTACTAAACTAATAAGACATGGATGCAGCTAAACCCAAAATATTACTTTGCGAAGACGACAACAATCTTGGCATGGTTTTAAAGAACTATTTAGAACTGAACGATTACGAAGTAACGCTGGAAAGAGATGGCCGCCTGGGCCTGGCTGCTTTTCAAAGGGAAAAATTCGATATCTGCCTGCTGGATGTGATGATGCCGAACATGGATGGTTTTACACTGGCTGAAGAGATCAGGGATATCAATCCTGATGTGCCGCTGTTCTTTTTAAGCGCCAAGACGATGAAAGATGATATCATCCAGGGCTATAAACTGGGCGCTGATGATTATATCACCAAGCCTTTCGACAGTGAAGTACTGTTACATAAAATAAAAGCTATTTTGAAACGCAACGAAGAAATGCACCGCGAAGAAGTGAATGCCGAGTTCGATCTTGGCCAATATCACTTTAACCCCAGGTTAAGGGAGCTAAGCATTGGCGGCAAAGTGCAAACACTTTCACCTAAAGAGAATGAGTTGCTGAAGATGCTGAGCGAATATAAAAACGACCTGTTGAGCAGGGAAATAGCGTTGAAGAAAATATGGGGCAGCGATACTTACTTCAATGGCCGCAGTATGGATGTGTACATTGCCAAACTCCGCAAATATTTAAAAGAAGATTCTTCTATTGAAATTGTGAACATACATGGCAATGGTTTCCGCCTGGTAGTTTCGGAATAACCATTAACCGTTAAATAAATTATTTTGAGTGCCCCCGACGATCCTGTTGGGGGCATTTTTCTTTGCAGTCTAAAATTTATAGCCGATCTTATACAACTCCTGTAGTGGTGCATCTCCTTTTAGTCCATAGTCTTTAATAGTAAACTTGCTGGCTTCTGTATATATAATTATCGTTGATGTAGGCTGATCTGACGCACCTGAAGTGTATTTTCTTTTGATCTTGCTCCAGTCTGTTTTTCTGAGGATATGAAGGATACCATCAGTTACATTCTTACTAAAGCTATATACAGAATCTTTGTAGGCAGGATTGTAAAACCATTTTCTGCAGCTGCTTGAATTATTTACAAAATCGATACTGATATCTATTGATGGAAAATCATCTGACTCAACTCCATAAGCGCTCAAATGCATTTCCATTTTAGTAAAAGCAGTTGCAAACGGTTTATTGTTAACAGCTTTACCCTGGCTATTACCAAAATAAATAAAAGCAAAGACAATAATTAACAGAAGGAAGAGGCGTTTCATTTGTAAATTTTAAAACTTATTTATTCTCCAAATAAGGTATTCTGGCTGCCGCCTTTGTGCGGTACTTTTCCTAAATGCCGGTATGCTTTTTCTGTTGCTTCCCTCCCCCGCGGTGTGCGCATGATAAAACCTTCCTGTATCAAAAATGGTTCGTACACTTCTTCCAGCGTTCCTGTTTCTTCACCAACAGCAGTGGCAATAGTAGTAATACCCACCGGGCCACCTTTGAATTTTTCGATGATAACAGCAAGGATGCGGTTATCCATTTCATCTAACCCATATTCATCTACATTCAAGGCTTTTAAAGCATGCTCGGTTATGGCAAGATCGATTACGCCGTTTCCGATCACCTGTGCAAAATCACGTACACGGCGCAACAGGCCATTCGCTATCCTTGGTGTGCCGCGGCTTCTGCCTGCAATTTCAGCAGCAGCATCGCTGGTGATCTTTGTGTTTAATATTTTAGAAGAGCGAAGAATGATGTTCTTCAGCGTGTCGGCGTTATAGTATTCCAGTCTCGATTTTATACCAAACCTCGACAGCAGCGGCGCTGTCAGCAACCCGCTCCTGGTAGTAGCGCCGATCAGTGTAAAGGGATTTAGATTCAGTTGCACGCTACGGGCATTGGGGCCGCTGTCGATCATGATATCGATACGGTAATCTTCCATTGCAGCGTATAAATATTCTTCTACTACAGTGCTCAGGCGGTGTATCTCATCAATGAACAACACATCATTGGGTTCCAGGTTGGTCAGCAAACCCGCAAGGTCGCCCGGCTTTTCAATAACAGGGCCGCTGGTCTCTTTTATGTTTACCCCCAGTTCATTGGCCACTATCCTGCTTAAGGTGGTTTTACCTAATCCCGGCGGACCATGAAATAAGATATGATCCAATGCTTCGCCACGAAGTTTGGCTGCTTTAATAAAGATGGTAATGTTCTCTATGATCTGTGGCTGCCCGCTGAAATCATCGATCACTGAAGGGCGAATAGTATTCTCAAATTCTTTTTCTGCAGAATTCAACGCTCCTTTTTCATTGTTTAGATTGGGATTGGCCATTAATGCTTTTCATTTCTGTAAAACTAAACATTAATAACTAAACTGTGGAAGCAGACAGAATGAATGACCTCATGAATAAAAAACCCCGGTAATTACCGGGGAAAACAACTACTAGGCATCAGGAAAATATCTAAAACCGTTTACAATCTTCTCGTTAAAAAATACCATGCAATTATTGCTGCCAGGATTACTGCCACTATTGATAATGCCCAATACAATCCATTGCCTTTTTTTGCTTTATTATTCAGTGCATATAATGAATGATCGTTTGTGCCTGCATCATTTAAAATGCTCTTTACATTAAACCCGCGGGGTATCGCCGTTTGTATCTCCTTATACCTGCCTTCAAATATCCTGCTTACATTTCCATCATAACCGGAAATACTGCTGCTACCCATCAATGCCAGCAAAGCCGGAACAGCTATACTTAGCAGGCAGGCTGCCGACGCTGGCTTGATACCGGCATACGTGGAAACATTTCCTATAAAATTACCTGTTTTGCTGCCCAGCAATTCGCCGGCAATACGATCGCCCTTATTTAACAGGCTGCCATGTTCGATACTGAAATACTGCTCCAGGTTAAGATGAGCGGCTGAAGCATATTGAATGTTTATCATGGAGGCTAAACTATTAGAATCGTTATGGATGCTGCTTTTTTCAGCAAAAAACCCCAGCAGGCACGGCAGGATGGCGCCGAGCGCCTTTGTTATATTACCCTCAGTTTCTCCCAGGTAATCGCTGGCTTTTGCTTTTAACTCCTTGGTAAACAGGCTGTTGGATGCTTTTAAAAGAATAAATGACATAGATCGTTTTTGTTGAGCAAATGTTTCTTCTCTAAGATTGAATTTTTGTCAAAAGGGTTGCAAGCAGTAAAAGATATTTATTTTTTGAATGCTTATTTTGGGGCTGATATAGCGCTGAACCTCCTGCAACGGCATTTCGCCACTAATCAAAACTGGTGGTATTTTCACTATATTGAGCACTACTTTTGGAGTTATGCGTAAACCAAATCTCAGATATTGGCTGTGCCAGCTTACCGGCTGGGGGGTGTGGGGCCTTATCAGTATGTATTTTAACCTGGTAATATTTGGAGACCGGTTCAAGGAACAGGGCGGCAAAAAGGAATTTCTTGTAAGTCTTGCTATTTTCCTTGTGGCCGGGGTGCTTAGTACGCATTTACTGCGCCTCGCATTAAAACAGATCAATTGGCTGAAATATTCCTTTAACAGGATACTGGTACTGTTCATTTTGGGTGTAGGGGCAACGGGTCTTTTGCTGTTCTATGGCGGCAATTTCATTGAATACAGGTCGGGTTATTCGCACGATAAATACGTTTATAATATCCGGTTAGATAAGGCCAAAAAGATGGAAGCAGCCAGCGGACTGGCCAATACTCCATATTATGCTGATGTTAATGTTCCCCAGGATTCTGCTACAGCCAAAGCCATAAAAGACATAAGAAAAAGCACCGGCTGGTACAAAAACGACAAAGGCGAGTGGAAACGGGAAGACAAGACCGACCCGATAAACATTTTCTATACTCTTTTGTTGATATCTATATGGCTGCTGATCTATATCGTATATCATTATGTAGAAAAGAACCGTAAAGACCAGCTGGACAGGCTTAAGATGGAAAGCAATATCAAGGAACTGGAGCTGAAGACCATTAAATCGCATATCAACCCGCATTTTATCTTTAACTCCCTTAACAGCATCAGGGCATTGGTGGATGAAAACCCGGAACGTGCCAGGAGGGCCATTACAGAGCTAAGCAATATCCTGCGCAGCAGTATGCAGGCAGAGAAATCGGAGACGGTGCCGCTGGAAAAAGAACTGGATATCGTCAAAGATTACCTGGCGCTGGAACAAATGAGGTTTGAGGAACGCCTGAAAGTGGAAATGGATATTGATGAAGATACGCTGCAGCAACCTGTTCCGCCAATGATGCTGCAAACGCTGGTTGAAAATGCGATCAAGCATGGTATCAGCAGGCAGGTTAGAGGAGGTACCGTACGGGTAGTGTCTATCTTTAAAAGCGGGCACCTGGAATTACTGGTACAAAATACGGGGCAGCTTTCTGCCGTTATCAATGGTAATGGCTTTGGTATCAAAAGCACAGAAGACAGGCTTAACCTGATGTACCAGGGAAAGGCCGCATTTGAAATAAAGAATATCAACGGCAATATGGTGGAATCGAAAGTGGTGATGCCGGTACATTCATAACAAATAAAAATAGTACACATGCAGAAGGCAGTAATTATTGATGATGAACGCTTGGCAAGGAATGAACTAAAAAAATTATTACTCGATTTTCCGGAAGTAGAAGTTATTGGCGAAGCCGCCAATGCTGCTGAAGGACTGGAAAAAATAGAGAGCCTTTCTCCCGATCTTATCTTTTTGGATATACAGATGCCCGGCAAAACGGGCTTTGATATGCTTACCGAACTGGACAGTGCACCGCATGTAATATTTACCACTGCTTACGATGAATATGCTCTAAAGGCTTTTGAAGTAAATGCGCTGGATTATTTGATGAAACCGGTAGAGCCTAAGCGCCTGGCCGATGCACTGCAAAAACTGCAACAGGCAGAGGAAAAAGAAATGGCGGCAACTATGGCCGGCATTACCCGTGGTATATTAACAGAGCTTGACCAGGTGTTTGTAAAAGACGGCGAGCGCTGCTGGTTTGTAAAGCTGGGCGAAGTCCGCCTGTTTGAAAGTGTGGGCAACTATGCTAAAGTATTCTTCGGTCCGCACAAGCCACTTATCTTAAAATCGCTCAATGCACTGGAAGAACGGCTGGATGAAAAAGTTTTCTTCAGGGCCAACCGCAAGCATATTGTGAACCTGCGCATGATAGAAAAGATTGAGCCTTATTTCAACGGCGGCCTTTTGCTGGAACTGCATGGTGGCGAAAAGATAGAAGTAAGCCGCAGGCAGGCAGTGAAATTTAAAGAGATGATGAGCTTGTAGTCCATGGCCGATAGTCTATGGACCATGGTCTAATCAACCATTGACCATTACCCCCTAAAAAAATAACATGAAGAAGATCTTTCTGCTTATCCTTACCGGCTTTACCGGTACTGTTGTAGTTGCCCAAAATATTGATAAGATAATTAACCCTGCAGAAGTAGAGCGTATTGAAAGAACGCTTTCGTCTGATGATATGAAGGGAAGAAAAGTGTTTACACCAGGCATTGATAAAGCGGGTGATTTTATTGCCGAAGAATTTAAGAAAAGCGGTCTGCAGTTTTACAATGGATTGAATTCTTACAAGCAATCGTTTACGATGGTAAGGTCTAAATTCATTGCTGCTCAGGCAAACCTGGCAGGGCAGCCGCTGGATGCCAAAGATATGGTGGTGTTCACCTCAATGCCGCAATTGAACTTCAATGAAAAATCCGGTTACGAAAAAGTAACCATACCTGTCAGCGCAAATTTTAATACAGAAGTTGCTAAATGCCTGCAAAGCAATAAGAACCTGCTGGTGCTGGTAGATACGGGCTTCCGCAAAAACTTTTTACGTTTGCCGCGTTATAAAAGGGAATCTTTCAAAAGTGAATTCAGTACCGTTTTTGTATTAACAAGCACCGATCCTGCTACCTACGATTTTGATATCAAACATGAAATAACAGAATTGCAGTTATCCAATATTGTTGGTGTATTACCTGGCAAAAGCAAAAAGGATGAATACGTGGTTTTTTCCGGCCACTACGATCACCTGGGTATTGGCAAACCCAATGATGCCGGGGATTCTATCTACAACGGCGCTAATGACGATGCTGCAGGAACTACCGCTGTTATCCTTCTTGCCAATTATTTCAATAAGCTGAAGAACAATGAGCGTACTATTATTTTTGTTGCCTTTACGGCTGAAGAATCGGGCGGTTATGGCTCACGATATTTCAGCAAACAATTGGATGCTGATAAAGTGCAGGCCATGTTCAACATAGAGATGATCGGTACAGAAAGTAAATGGGGCGCCAACAGCGCTTATATAACCGGTTATGAAAAATCGGATATGGGCAAGATATTACAAGCCAATCTTTCCAATTCTAAATTTCATTTTGAGCCTGACCCTTACCCGGAACAAAATCTGTTCTACCGTTCTGATAACGCCACACTCGCTGCATTAGGTGTACCTGCGCATACGATATCTACTTCTAAAATGGACAATGAAAAATTCTATCACACACAAGGCGATGAGATCGGCACACTGGACATGAACAATATGGCGGAGATCATTAAGGCCATTGCCATCAGCAGCAAAACTATTGTAAGCGGGAAGGATACGCCGAGCAGGGTAGAGAAGGCGAAAGAATGAGGTGGACGACAGGCAACGGACAACAGACCGCAGACCACGAAACACACTGCTAAATAGTTGAACGGTTAAATGGTTTCATTGTTTATCGGCACAACTATAAACCATGAACTATGAACCATGAGCGATGAACTCTATTCCGCGTAATCTGCGCTATCTGCGGGACTTAAACCTTCACCGGTACACTATGCACCGCTTCGGCCATTTCTTTTATTAGATTGGGATCTTTTTCAATAGCATTGCCCACTACAATAACATCAGCTCCTGCTTTACAATTGAGGTAGGCTTTTTCAGGTTCAATGATGCCACCGCCAATGATCAGCGGCACATCTATGCAAGACGCTACTTTTTGTATCATGCTTTCGCTGATGGCACGCTTGGCGCCGCTGCCCGCATCCATATAAATTAATTTCATGCCCAGCATTTCGCCAGCCATAGCCGTACACATGGCTATTTCATTTTTATCGGCAGGCAAAGGCGTAGCATTGGAAATATAAGAAACAGTGGTAGGCGCGCCGCCATCTATTACCATATAACCGGTTGAGATGATCTCGAGCCCGCTCTTTTTAACCACCGGTGCAGAGATAACATGCTGCCCGATCAACAGATCGGCATTGCGGCCACTGATAAGAGACAGGTACAATAAGGCATCGGCGTATTTGCTTACCTGGTTGGGACTACCGGGAAAAAGTATCACCGGGATAGAACAGCTGCGCTTGATCAGCTGCACACATTCATCTAAATAATTGGAGATCACCAGGCTGCCGCCTACTAAAAAATAATCTACTTTGGCTGTTGTTGCCAGTGCTATCAATTGCTCCATATTGCTGTCGTTGACCTTATCGGGGTCAATGAGCACTGCAAAAGATTTTTTTCCTTGCCGCTTACGTTCTGCTAATGAATGGTATATGCCGTTGAACATTTCCTGTCGATTGATTGATACAAAAGTAAAAAAAAACGTTATTATCAGAGTATAGACCCAAATAACCGCTATAAGGCTGCAAGTTAGGCCTATTTTATACCTAATTTTGTTGTTGTGATTGATATTACCGGCGAAATAAAGTTTAAAACAGCCCGCAGTGGTGGCAAGGGCGGCCAAAATGTGAACAAGGTAGAAACCATGGTGGAAGGTTATTGGCATATCGACAGCTCCGGTTTAGTTACTGATGAGCAAAAGGTTATACTTAAAGAAAAACTGGCCAACAGGATAAATGCCGAAGGCTTTTTACTGGTAAAAAGCCAAACCGAAAGAAGCCAGCTTGGCAATAAGCAGCAGGTTATTAAAAAAATAAATCTATTGGTAAATAAGGCGCTGGTAAAACCCAAAGCCAGGAAAGCCACCCAACCTTCTAAAGCGGCGAAAGAAAAACGAATAGAACGAAAGAAAAAAGTAGGCGAATTAAAAGACTTCCGAAAAAAAATAGGCCGTGATATTTGGTAAAACAGTTGAACTATGAAAAGTAAACTACTGTATCACATTGCAGCCATTGCAGTACTGGTGCTTTTAATGAGCGAAAGACCGCTGAACCATACCGCAAAAAAAGGTACCGTTAAGATCACCTTTAAAAATATGGTTAAAGCAGATCCGCTTACGCTTAATGATGTTACCTACACCAATCCTTTTGGAGAAGCATATACCGTTTCAAAATTCAAATATTATATCAGCCAGGTAGGCGTTAAGAACAGCACGGTTACTGTTAATGAAGAAAACAGTTTTCATTTGATAGACGAAAGCAAACCGGAATCGATGAGCTTTAGTTTTGATGCACCGGTGGGGAAATATACTACACTCAATTTTATGATCGGTGTAGATAGCCTGCACAATGTAAGCGGCGCACAAACAGGCGCTTTGGATCCTAAGAATGATATGTTCTGGACCTGGAACAGCGGCTACATCATGTTTAAATTCGAAGGCAATTCACCGGTTTCTGCACAGGTAAATAATAAAGTGGAATATCATATCGGCGGCTATGCAGGCTCCAATAAGGTTTTAAAAATGATCAGCACAAAATTGCCCGGCGATGGTATGCTGGATATAAAAGAAGGCAAGGTAAGCGAGCTGGTTATAGAAGCTGATATTGATAAATGGTGGCAGGGCCCCAACGATATTAAAATTGAAACCAACGCCGTAAGTATGACACCGGGGCCGCTGGCTAAAAAGTTTGCCGATAATTATGTAAAGATCTTTTCCGTTAAACAAGTGGTGAACAAACAGTATTGAAAGTAAAAGTTGTCATATTACTATTGGTGTCAGTATTTTTTTTAATGCGGATACTGGAAGCAGGTAAGATAACCGGGCTGCAAGGTCCTGGCCCTGGCACAACACCTATACAACTCACTATACCCAAAGGATGGCCGAAGCCGCCCATTGATTTCTTCGCAGGCAATCCGCTTACCGAACAAAGTTTTCAATTAGGCAGAAAATTATTTTACGATGGCAGGCTAAGCAGGGATGGCAACTTTGCCTGTTCCAGTTGCCACCAGCAGTTTGCCGCTTTTTCTACATACGATCATGATCTCAGTCATGGCTTCAATGATGCTTTTACTACTCGTAATGCGCCACCATTATTTAATTTGGCATGGATGAAAACCTTTCATTGGGATGGCGGCATCAATCATATTGAAGTACAGCCTTTATCGCCGTTAACAGCAGAAAATGAAATGGCCGAAAATATAGATAGTGTATTGGCGAGGCTGAATAAAGATGCCGTATACAAAAAAATGTTCAAAGCGGCTTATGGCACTGATGATATCACTACGCAACGCATGCTGAAAGCACTGGCACAATTCGTAGGCACTATTGTTTCGTATAATTCCAAATACGATAAGGTACAAAGAGGCGAAGCAACATTCACCGCTTCAGAACAACGCGGCTATGAATTCTTTAAAGCAAAATGCAACGATTGCCATAAAGAACCGTTGTTCACGGATAACTCTTACCGAAACAATGGTATGGAAATGAATAAGTCGTTAAAAGACCCGGGCAGGTTTCGTGCTACCGGCGACAGCAGTGATATGCTGAAATTTAAAGTACCCAGCCTGCGCAATTTAAATTACACTTTCCCGTACATGCACGATGGCCGCTATTATACCTTAGGGCAGGTGATAGAACATTACCGCAGTAAGATAGTAACCACGCAACCTACACTGGATCCCTTATTAAAGGACCGCATCGCTATTAACCCTGCTGAAAAAAATGACCTGCTTAATTTTTTACAGGCATTGAATGATACGGTAATGGTGAATAATAATCGCTTCTCCCAACCAAGATAATTTTCGGTTTTGAGTTTTGTGTTTTCGGTTGGGGAGTATAATAAACCGTGCAGCTTTTATCCCTTTGAGCATACTTTCTTTTCAAATAGTATAAGTATGTTGAAATATTGAAGCGCCAACAGAAAACCCAAAACCGAAAACCCTAAACTTTACGTTTGCCTTTTAGCGTCTCCAATATCTGCTTTTGCTTTTCTATCTCTGTCTTTTGATTATCCTGCGCTTTGATATTATCCTGTATCTGCTCTTCGATCTTCTTCTTTTTCTTTTCCAGGCTGGAGGCTTCATCCAAAAGATCATTGGCCTTGTTCTCACTCGATTTTACATTGCTTTCCTGTTCTGCAATTTCCTGTTCCAGGTCGTACGCCGCTACTACATCTTTTAAACTTTCGAGATATTGTTTAGCATTAGTAAATAACGCAGCATCATCCGATTGGCTGATGAATTTATCATAGCCGCCGGAGATAAGCATCGTGATAGTGCTGTTCTCTTTATCCTTCCTGCTCTTCCTGTCTATCATAAAATAAAGATCGTAAGTACCCTCGCCCAATTCTTTTAAATGCACCCCTTTGTAAACGGTAAATCCTTTGCTGTCTTTCCCGCTGTAGCCCATCTTTTCCAGTTTATCCTGCAATGCTTTCGTTACCGATTTTTCTGCAAAAGGCATATCCGCAACAACCGCCTGGCGGTTCACTTTCTGGTATTCTACCATCGTGATCTGTGGTTGGGCAACTGCTGCAACATAAATAAAGCTTGCCATCAATACGGCCAATAATTGTTTCATGTTTGTTCTGTTTTTAAGTATAGATAATTTAGGCACTGCAAAAGTAATTGCTAAATGAGTACAAAATATTAACAATTATAAAGGTAAATTTGAAGCTAATTAAATTGAAACGTTGAGCGGTATTAAACAACTTGCAGGACAAACCATGTGGTATGGCGTAAGCTCCATTGCCGCAAGATTTTTGAATTACCTGTTAACCCCATTTTTAACCTACACCCTTACCAAGGCTGATTATGGTAAGATGAGCCTGGTGTATTCTGCACTGCCGGTTTTAAATGCCTTGTTTACGTATGGGCTGGAGACAGCTTTTTTTCGCTTTTCCAATAAAGATGCAGATCCGAAAAAAATATACAACACTACCGCTACCTCCATTATCATAAGTACTTTTCTATTTGGCGCCACATTGCTTTTCTTTCATAAAGACCTGGCTGTTTTGGCCGGTGTAGGCAATTATCCTGAACTTATAAAATTGAGTGTATTCATTATCATGCTGGATACATTTACCATTATTCCTTTTGCAAAACTGCGGCAAGATGGAAGGCCGAAAAAATACGCCATGATAAAAGTGGCCGGCATCTTAATAAATATCTTCTTTACGTTTTTCTTTTTATTACTGTGCAAAAAAGCAGTGGAAAAAGATCCTTCTTCCTTCTGGTCATATTTCTATTCCACTTCGCACAACCCGGTATATTATATAGTAATGGCTAATTTGTTACAGGCTGCTATCACGTTACTGCTGTTGTACAGGGAAATATTTAAAATACGATTGCGTATTGATATGCGACTGTGGGGGCAGATACTGATCTATTCTGCTCCATTGATATTAGTAAACCTGGGCGGCATCGTTAATGAAACGATGGACAGGATAATGCTGCACAACTGGGTGCCCGGCACTGCAAAATTCAAAGAAGAGCAGGTAGGTATTTACAGCGCCTGTTATAAATTATCTATCCTTATCACGTTATTTGTACAGGCTTTTAAAATGGGTGCAGAGCCATTCTTCTTCAAGCAGGCGGGTACTGCCAATCAGCAGCGCACCTATGCACGGGTAATGAAATTCTTTGTGATCATTATTTCGATGATGTTTTTAGTAGTGGCATTATATCTTCCTATCTGGCGGATATTCATTGCCAAAAAAGAATGGGAGGGTTTGGCAGTAGTACCGATCCTATTACTGGCCAATATGTTCCTCGGTATTTATTACAATCTTTCTATCTGGTATAAGTTGGGACACAAAACATCGGCAGGCGCATATATTACATTGATCGGTGTGGTGGTTACTATTGCTATCAATTATTTCTTTGTTCCCTATTACAGTTATATGGCTTCTGCATGGGCCACCTTCTTTTGCTATGGCAGTATGATGGTGATCTCTTTTGTATGGGGGCAAAAAGTTTACCGCATACCGTATGCCTGGAAAAAACTATGCGCTTATATCGTCATCGCAGTGCTGCTTTTCTTTTTACATAATTTCATTACCGGCTTTGTATCCAGCAGGATAGCTCAATTGGGTATAGCAACAGTGATATTGGGCATCTACACCTGGTTCATTGCAAGGATAGAAGAACACGAACTGCCGAAACTACCACTAATAGGAAGATATTTTTCCAGGTGAACCACGAATTACACGAATAGGCACGAATAAATACAATTAAATTCATGCAACCTGCGGTTAAACATCTGCCACAGATTACACAGATTTCCACTGATGATTAATATTTATTCGTGCCTGTTCGTGTAATTCGTGGTTCAAAAAAACATCTCTGTTAATCCCCTAATCTGTGGCTAAATACATATAACCCGTGGTTAAACATCTGCCACAGATTACACAGATTTCCACTGATGACTAATATTTATTCGTGCCTATTCGCGTAACTCGTGGTTCAAAAAACATCTGTGTTAATCCCCTAATCTGTGGCTAAATACATATAACCCGTGGTTAAACATCTGCCACAGATTACACAGATTTTCACTGATGATTAATATTTATTCGTGTTCATTCGTGTAACTCGTGGTTCAAAAAAACATCTGTGTTAATCCCCTAATCCGTGGCCAAATTTTCTGCGTTATCCGCGAAATCTGCGGGAAAAATAAAAAAATTTTTTACCCCTTACAATCCCATGACGGCACACAGTATTTTCCCCATAAAAACCCCGTTTTCCCGTTAAAAACCCTCAAAACTGCCTTTTCGTTTTTTACGATTTTCCGAAGACTTTACTTCGTATAAATACAATTTCCGCACAGTATTTATACAATAATTTTTACAAGGCCATCGTTTTGTAGACGAATTATCCTAATAAACATGAAAAATCTATTACAGGGACTGTCGTCCTTTTACTACAAACTGCTGTTCTTTTTATTAGTATTTTCTACCAGCATTTTTACTGCAAAGGCCCAGTGCGGAATGACGATCACCACTGCCATCACCAATGTTTCCTGCTATAACGGCACCAATGGCTCGGTCACTATAAATGTTACCGGCGGTTCGGCGCCCTATCAATATCAACTGGCCGAAGCCGGTGCAGGCGCCTGGAGCTCAACCAAAACTTACGGCGGTCTTGCCGCCAATACCTATCCTGTTTCAGTTAAAGATGCAACAGGCTGCATAAAAACAATCTATATCAACGTAACTCAACCTGCTAATTATGTAATCAATTATACTGCAAACGATGTAACCTGTACCGGCGGCAATAACGGAAGTATCAGTGTGAATGTAGCCGGCGGCACAGCGCCTTATACCTATAACTGGACAAAGAACGGAAGCGCATTTGCCACAACACCCAGCATCAGTGGCTTATATCCTGCCGATTATAAACTCATTGTTACCGATGCTTCAGGATGTACCACTTCGCCAATTGTATTGGAGCAGATAAAAAGTATTGCCCTTACCGGCTTTAATGAAGATGTGGTGGCCAATGGTACGCATACTTCTCCTGCATCATCTACCAGCCAGGCTTTTGATGATGGCAACGGTAATGTGTTTTATGAAGATGGCTACAGCAATTCATCCTGGGTTTCAGAAACACCGGGCGGTTTACCAAGTGGCGGAAATTTTGCCAGCACACAAAGTGCAACACGCATTTATCAATTGGCTTCTTACAGCAGTAACAACTCTTTACTGTTGCGTTCTGCTTCGGCTACCAGTTACGGTGGTGCTACTTCAGGCACATTGTCTTTTGCAAGCCAGTACCGCAGTACATACAATACGCTGTATGTTTTAGCTTCTACCGGTTCGGGTACAGGTACGGTTGATTACACCGTTAATTATGCCGACGGCAGCACTTCTACCGGGCAGCTAACCTTTGCCGACTGGTACCTGGTAAGCAGCGCACAATCTGCCATCAAAGCAAAACGTATTGAACGTGGTACAGGTACGTATGATACCCGCTACGATTTTAATTTATTCGAATTACCAATAACCATTGCCGGTGGCAATCAAAATAAAGTGATCAACTCTATCGGCTTTGCCTGGAGCAATGCCGGAAGCGCAAGGGTGAATATCATGGCCATCACCGGTTATACCGCAACAGCTTATGGTATCCATATCAATGATGGTGCATCAGGTTCGGTAACGCCGGATGTTAGCATCACTTCAAGCGCACCATCCAATACTTTTTGTACCGGCCAAAGTGTAACGTTTACCGCAGTGCCTGTTAATGGGGGCGTTAATCCTTCTTACCAATGGAAAAAGAACGGCAACAATATTTCCGGCGCCACTTCATCTACTTATACCACCAGTTCATTAAGCAATAATGATGTGATAAGGGTGCGCATGACCAGCGACCTGCCTTGTGTAACATCATCCAGCGCCAACAGTAATTCCATGACCATGATAAATGGTACGGCTACTGCTTCGGTAAGTATGTCTGCTACTGCAACATCTATATGCAGCGGTACGCAGGTAACATTTACCGCTGTGCCTGTTAATGGTGGCACTACACCTTCTTATCAATGGAAATTAAACAATAATAATATCGGCGGCAACTCGCCTACCTGGGTTTGCAGCACATTGAATGATAATGACCAGGTAAAGCTGGTAATGACCAGCAGCATCGGTTGTGCTCTTTCCAATCCTGCTTCCAGCGGCACCGTAACGATTGGCGTAACCAATAATTTACAACCGTCTGTCAGCATAGCTTCTACGCCGGCCTTCATTTATCACGGGTCGCCGGTAACATTCACAGCCACACCTGTTAATGGCGGATTGTTGCCTTTGTACCAATGGTATAAGAACGGCAATGCTGTTCCAGGTGCTATTTTACCGCTGTTGTTTGTACCAAGTGCTACAGGTGGCGATAACTATTCGGTTAAACTAACGTCTAGTCTTAGCTGTACTACCACGCCGTTTGCCATGAGCAATTATATGTCGGTCTCTTACAGCATATTGCCTATTACACTGGAATGGTACACTGCAAGGCCCGATAATAATAAAGCATTGCTGCAATGGAAAACAGCGCAGGAATTCAGCAATAAACAATTCATCATTGAAAGGGCCAACAACAATGCGCCTTCTTCTTACGCTACCGTTGGTTATGTGCCAGCTACGCAGGCAGCTAACGGTGCTACGTATAACTATACCGACAACCCCGGTGCAGCAGGCATTTACCTGTACAGGCTTATGCAGCAGGATATCGACGGTACCAAACGATCACTTGGAATACGAAAAGTAAACCTTAACGGCAAAACCAGCTGGGCCATACAGGATCTCGGCAGCACCTGGCAGTTAAGCTGCAACGGCACATTCCCGTATCGTTTGCTGGATGCCAGCGGCCGCCTAATTAAAACAGGACAGGCTACAGGAAATATTTCTATTGATAAACCAACATCAGGCGGTATCTATCTTTTACAATTCGAAACCGGCGGAGAAACCTTTATACAAAAATTGATCAAGTAGCTATAAAACTTTAAACTTTGAGCAGTTTAAAATCCAGTCCTATGCCGCAGCCAACAACTGCGGTTTTTTTATGCCCGCACCCGAGCCTTCAGGCCCCCTCTATCTCCCCCACGGGGGGAGGAAAAGTAGGAGATCGAAATTAAAGATATAAGAGATTTTATAAAAGTGCTTGACTTCGTGAGTTGTCATTCTTCGTTCCTCAGAATGACAAGACTCTAAGTTGTTATGCATCTTTTCTAAATAACAAAACTCTAATCTTCTATTCCAATCTTCTCCTTTTCCTCCCCCCGTGGGGGAGATAGAGGGGGCCGGGTCGGTCAAGGATTAAGCAGCCCATACAACACCTTCCTATCTCCCTCCCCCATTCTCTTCGTCACCGTATCCTGCATAAAGTGCCGCTTAAAAGCAACGATAGCAGCGTTGCTGTCTCTCACATCATAACCGATTATCCGCAAGCCCTGTAAGGAATTAAAAGTTGCCGGTACATTTATTTTCGCCGTATCGCCGTACCATAGGCCAAAACCTTTTGCAGCAAAGTCTTTCCAGGGAAAGCGCACATTAGGATCATTCTTTCGGGTAGGCGCAATATCAGCATGACCAATAAAATTCGCCGCAGGTATGCTGTATTTTTTCTTCAGTGTGTCAAGCAATGTCATCAGGCTGCTTAGCTGTGCAGCAGGAAAAGGCTCAAAGCCATTATTATCCAGTTCAATACCAATGCTGCACGAATTCATATCCGTAACATTGCCCCATCTTCCTGCACCGGCATGCCATGCCCGCAAATAATCATTCAGCATATGAAATACCGTTCCGTTGCGGCAGATAACATAATGAGCGCTAACCTGTGTACTTGTTTTGGTAAATGTCTCTAAGGTTTGCTCGCAGGAGTTTTGCGCTGTATGATGAATGATAACAAAATTCGGTTTGCGCAGGTTGAAGTTGATAGTACCTACCCAGGAAGGTATTGCAGCAGAATCGGTACGAACGCCATCAGGTTGTTCCCGTAATGTCTTCGCATAATTGCGGCTTTGTTTTTTATAACTGCGGTTGGTTACTGCATATTTACTGCACGCCGCTGTTGTTAGAATAAGGAGGCAAAAAATCAATACCGGAAGATAATTTCTCATGCCACTAAGTTACTTCACCGCAGAGAGCAAAGAAAAAGAGTTTTCGCAGAGATACTCTGCGTTAACTCCCTACCCTCTGCTCTCCGCGGTAAAACCCAATTTCCAATTACCAATTACTTCTTCTTCAACACCACCTTCGCCTGGCTCAATTTATACGCCGGTTCCAAAAAGGCAATATAGTTTGGCCACGCATCTTTCTTATCAAAATTATTCTTATACACTTTTCTTGTAGTGATCAAAAGTGTATTATCGGTAAGTTTGGTAGTACTTATAAACGTACCGCTCGGGTTATCTACATTAATGTTCAGGTCCTGCAAGCCATCAACAGTATAACCCGCAGGAATATTAATAGTAATACTGTTCTCAATAGTACGGGCCATCGGCAGCCAGATATCCGCCTGGCGTTCCTTCATTTCAGATGGCTCCAGTTTTATTTGTCCACCCATTAATTTACCCGCTTCAAAAATATAATTCTTACCCGCCTTGCTGATCAGTTTCTTCAGCGTAAATTTTTCTTTGAATTGCAGCACAGCGCTGTCGCCCGTACGGCCATCCTTCAATAATTGAAAGTCTTCATATTGATCCACATCAAGGTCACCCTTCAGGCTCTTCTCAAACAGTTCTTTTCTTTCCTTCACCTGTTCATCCTTATCGGCATAATCGTATTTATTATTTACCGGTGTGGCTTCTTCATCCTTTTTCTTTTTAGTGGTTAGTGGTTCGGCATAATATTTTGCAAAGTCGCTGTCAAGATATTCCCTTGGCAAATTAGCCTTACCGATATAGGTTTGTTTTTCCGAACCCATGTACGAACTTACCCGTTCCACTTTTATAATATCCATTGCATCAGTAAAGTTCACTACATAATCTTCTTTATCAAGGTTAGCGCTGGCAGGCGTTGCCGGCACAGTAGTTTTATAATAGCTGTCTGCATCATCATAGCGAATGCTGTAGCCCTCGGCATTTTCAAGATAAGAATGTGGTGTACCGAAGGCATCAAAATTATTCAGCGCTTCTAAAAAGTACGATTTGTCTTTCAGCTTCACTTTCATCACAAAATCCAGTTCTTCCATAAAGATGGCATCCTTCCAGGTACCCAGCGTACGGGGCACATACACGAAAAGCTCGGCCTGTATATCCTGTGCCGCCAGTGCTATGCGGAAGGCCGTAGCAAACGTTATCGCATTCATGCTGATCTCATCTTCCCGTTCCTCTTTCTGCTGTTCATTCTTTTTTTCCGCAGCAATAATCTTCTTGTATAATTTTTTACCGGTAAAATATTTCTCCAGGTCGGAGTGTACCGGCCCTTTGTAATACATTTCTAAAAATACTTTACGCAGGCAGTAATAACATTCTCTTGCCACATCCGCATCTGCTTTTAAAAGACCATCTGCTTTTTTCTTGGCAATGTATTGAGTAGTGTAAGCCACCAGCGATGCCACCATTGGCGTACTGTATGCCGCAGCGCCAACATAGCGTTTATACATTTGTTCTATGTCCAGGCCCGAGCGGTCAACCGTTGCTTCGCTAAGGCTTTTATCCCCAGGTTCATAATCCAGGAACACTACGCGGAACTTTACACTCGGTGTATTCCGCAGTTCGTAGCTCCAGCGTTCGTCAGAAGATTTCTCCCTGTCTTTATCCAAAAAATAATAACTCAGGTACGATTCGTTATCGCCATAAATAGAAGCCTTGGGGTCAAACTTGATATTCGGCGCACCATTATAGCTGCGGTATTTCACCTTCATACCATTGGCCATAGTAAAGCGGTATTGCTGGTACATGGTAGGGTAGGTATTGGCCAGCGAAAAGATGAACGGCGTAAAATTGATGCCCGCTGTTTTCATATCCCAATCTACACTGGAGTTTACTTTATAGTCAATAATATCACCCACTTCCAGGTCGGGAATAGCGATCTTCATCGACTTCACTTTCATCTTGTAATAGATAGGCTTATAAATGTCCGGTATATCCTGCTCTTCCTCAATAGCGCTTTTCATATCAATAGGGATATCCTTGCCGTCGCTTTTTATTACATGATAATCCGCACTGCCATCTGCGCCCATGGTAACATAATAAAAGGTAGAGAATTTTTCTACCGAAGCCTTATCCTGCAGCTTGATGCGTTTATGAATGTACTCATTGATAAGCACGCCTGCCGTCATGCGGCCCCTGTTGGTCTGGCGTTTAAACTGGTATTCCTGTTTCATGCCGATCACTACGGCACTCTCGTTCTTCCATTTATCCGGAACGGCACTTACTTTAAATTCATCCTCTACCTGCGCCCATCCAATGGCCGGCAGCAGTAAAAGGCAAAAGCAAAAAATATTCTTCATATTGTTGGGTTTTCTGTTTTGAGTTTTCTGTCTTCCGCTGGGTCTCTGCTAACTTCAGCAGATTATAAATTAGGCAATAGTAAAAATTTTCTGTTTGAGTTTTCTGTCTTCCGTTGGGTCTCTGCTAACTTCAGCAGATTATAAATTAGGCAATAGTAAAAATTTTCAGTTTTGAGTTTTCTGTCTTCCGTTGGGTCTCTGCTAACTTCAGCAGATTATAAACAGGCCGCAATGGTAAATACGAATTAACCAATTAACGGATCAACGGATCAACGGATTAACCAGTTAACGGATTAACCAATAACAAATAACTACTTACTTAAAACCACCTGGTCATTGTAGAACTTATTGATGTCCGTAATAAACGCATTCCATAATGCAAAGTCACTTTTCTTTAAAATAGGTTTGTTGATGATGATCGTTTTGGTGTACAACACGCTTTTGCCCTTGTTCACATACGCCCCTTCAAAAGAATAATCAGGAGTAGTTTTTTTAAAAGCCGCGGGAATATAATCCACCTTATAGCCAGCCGGTATGGTCAGTTCCGATTGTTCGGTCAGGTAATATTTCTGGTTAAATTCGTAATCATTCTTCCTGTCGGTGGGCATATCCAGGTCGGCAAAGTCTTTATCCCAATCCATTACTACATACAGTTCGTTACCCGTTTTGGTAACCTGGTTATTGGCTTTAAAATCATATTTCAGTTGCAGCGGTTTTTGACGGTCGTTAAAATCAGAGTTGGTAATATTTTGCAGTTCAATATTGTCGTTGCCGTTGCGCAGGTACGCCGATAAACTTTCCGACCGTTTATCTGTACGGGTAGCGGCAAAAGCACCCTGCACCGATATCTTCGATTCACCGTTAAACTCCGCCACGCTGCTGCCCGTAACCTGGTTATCGGTAATGGTCATTTTATTGGTAACCACCTGTTTGTTACGCTCAGCCGGAAATTCGGGAATGCGGTCGAGGATATGGTTCTTACCATCCTCGATCAATACCTGCTTGCCCTGCAGGCGTTGCGCATAATCATTCAGCGCAATAAATTCTTCGGTACCATCCAGGAAGTAACGTTTGCCATTCAGTATAACGGTACATATCATATGGTTATCTACCGCAAGCGAGGGCATGCTGTAATCGTACGGCAGGTCGGAGGTACCGATCCACGTAAGCCTTGCATCAAAGCCCGCAATGGTAAGCATTGTTTTCAACAGGTTCGCTTTACCCTTGCAGTCACCATATTTATTCTTGAAAACATTTTGTGCAGCATCCGGTTTAAAACCCATGATGCCGTTCTCGAAAGCGATGTAGCGGATATTATCCTGCACCCAGTAAAAAATGCTTTCCACTTTTTCCTGGTCGGTTTTTTTGTTAGCTGTCAGCTCGGCCACTTTAGCTTTCAATACTTCAGGATCGTTGCCAATGGCAGAACATACACTGCTGTACCAGCCGTACAGGTCCTTTACATTTTCAAACAGCACGGTACGCTTGCCTGCATCGGTAAACGCTTTGGTAACGCAGATCACATGCGGGTACATCATAGCGTGATTGGGCGAGTGTGGCTCGTTC
The DNA here is from genome assembly GCA_048497855.1 of Bacteroidota bacterium. Lineage (GTDB taxonomy): Bacteria > Bacteroidota > Bacteroidia > Chitinophagales > Chitinophagaceae > Ferruginibacter. The sequence continues at coordinate 367,217 of JBEHZB010000001.1, forward strand.
TTATACGCAGCCGCATTGCTGATATGAAAACTTATACGGGTAATATCGCCATCCTTTACCGAAGTTTTTTCAATAACATTACCTGCAAAGTTGAATTCCCGCAGGTCAACCTCCAGCCAGGAAGGAATGTTGAACTGGATGATCCTGTCTATCACCGGGTAATGTTCCAGCAAATAAAATGAAGTAAGATATTTTACATCTCGGTAATTTTCCTGGTAAGTATAATTGAAAGGTTTTCCTTTTTCCGCCAACGGAAATTTTACCATGCACAGTTTAGCATCGCTGTGAAAAATATCTTCGCTGCTGTAATCGCCGCAAAGTTTTTGAATGGTCACTTCCTTTTTATCTGCGTTCTGCACTTTTACATTTTCAATAGCCACTTCATCATTATAAAAAAGACCATCCTCGTATTTAATGAAATCCTTTACCGGCACCAATATTATTTCCGACGATACACTGGCCTTCACCTGGCCCTCGCCCGCTTTAGGCGTTGGGTTCAGTGCAAAGTTGATCGTTTCCTTATACATACTCGCCACTACATCTTCTTTGGGAAATTTTGTCTTCCAGTCGGGCAGCTTATCAGCAAAACTGGTTTGGGCATTGGCACCGCCGAAAGTGCATAGCAATACGGCAAAAAACGTGAGTCCAGGGTTTTTGTACAACATCAGGGTTTTATTTACGCTTTCAAGGTATCTTTTTTTTGGGAAATATTGGTTATTTGTTGATCCGTTAATCCGTTTATCCGTTTATCCGTTTATTAGTTATCAGGGTGTAGTAAGTTGATGGGGCAATAGTTTAATGGCTCAATGGTTTAATGGCTTAATTGTTTATACAGCTATGTTATACGCACTTCACCGCTAACCCTAATTCCCTACTCCCAATTAACCGATCAACCAATCAACCGATCAACCAATTAACGGATAAACCAATTAACGGATAAACCAATTAACGGATAAACGGATTAACGGATCAACTAATAATTCTGCACAAACCTAATCCCCTTCCTCACCCGCTGCTTCACCGTCCTGTTGTGCCTGATAGCCGGTATCCATTGCGGCGACTGCTTGAAGAGGGAAAGCGCCATCTCATCAAAGGCAGGGTGAAAAGGCAGTTCCACAAAAGGCTCCGTTACATTGCCGTCTTCGTCTATCAGCGCCGTAACGTACACCGTAACCTCATCGCTACCGCTAAGTTTATAATCGGGAGGAAAATAAGCCCGCTTATAGAAGAATTTATCCCAGGCCTTTTCGCCGCCTTTAAATTCCGCATCCCTGTCCTTGCTGCTGGTGTCCGTTTCTTCCACACCGTTAATATCAAAATACCGGCGACTCACCAGTTTGCCTACATCATATTTTTCCCTGGCAGCAAGCAGGCCGTTCTTATGAAAATATTGCCACACGCCTTCTTCCCAGTTGCTCATGGTACGGCCGGCTGCGCAAGGCATCCCGTTATCAAACCAAAACACTTTAACAGCAGTATTGTTCGTATATACGATCGAGTCTTCAATAAAACCGTTGCTGTGCCAGCCTATGGAAGTGCCCACCGGCTCGCCGTTCTCGTACACGGTAGAGTCGCTCATCATGCCATTGAGGTGGTAGCTCAGCCAAAGGCCCTGGCGCTTATTATCCCGCATAGTGCCTATGGCTTCAATTACGCCGTTGGCATAATAATATACAAACCTGCCATTGGCAATTTGGGTAGCATTGTCTTTATAAAGGCCCAGCATCTGCAGCTGCCTGTTGCCCGCAAAATAATCCAGCCGCTGCCAGCCGCTGTCGGTTTGCTTTACCAGCGATATATACCTTGCCTGGTCGGCCCTGCATACCTTCCACTCATGATCGTAATACGTTTCCCTGTCTTGTGCAGATAGTGTGTGGGAGATAAACAGCAGCAGCAGAAGCGGTAATTTTTTCATGCTGCAAAAATAATACAGCCGTACAAAGGGAGACGTTTGAAAATGGCTATATCCGTTCAGGCAGTAAATTTGTACTAACCTTATCATGGCAGACGTACACACACCGGCGCAGCGCAGCTACAACATGAGCCGCATTAAAGGCAAGAACACCAAACCCGAAATGCTGGTGCGTAAATTCCTTCATGCCAATGGTTTTCGCTACCGGCTTCACGATAAAAAACTCCCCGGCAAACCGGATATTGTATTACCTAAATACAAGACCGTGATTTTTGTGCATGGGTGTTTTTGGCATGGGCATGAGGGATGTAAGTATTATACAGTTCCTAAAACAAGAACGGAATGGTGGGAGGAGAAAATAAACGGGAATATTGTAAAGGACAACAAAGCTGTACAGCATTTGCAACAGGCAGGATGGAAAGTCATTATAATATGGGAGTGCCACCTGAAAAAAGATAAAGCAGGAAATACACTTTCCGGTTTAAAAAAACTGCTTGCTTAATTATTACGGCAGTTTATTTTAAGTTTAGTTTTGAGCTACTAATAATTTTAGTATGTTTGTATAAATACAGCACAATGAAGTATGTAGATTTGATAAACTCCCGCTTAAAGCCAAAAATAACCGAACAGGAAACTGTGCTGGATCTTTTTGCAGGTTGCGGTGGTTTATCACTTGGTTTTGAAGCAGCAGGATACAAAACCATTGGCTACGAAATGGATAAAGATGCCGCGGAAACGTACCGCAAAAACCTGGAAGGCGAGTGCTTTACCTGTAAATTAAGTACCGATTCCGAATATCCCGATGCCGATATTATTATTGGCGGCCCCCCCTGCCAGCCCTTTAGTGTGGGCGGCAATCAAAAAGGAATAGATGATGCCAGGAACGGCTTTCCCATTTTTATAGATGCTGTAAAAAAAGTAAAGCCTAAGGTATTTATGTTCGAAAATGTACGGGGCCTGCTTTACAGCAACAAATGGTATTTTGAAGTTATACTCGACGAACTGCGTGCCTTAAATTATACCATTGATTACGCCCTTGTTAATGCCGTTGATTACGGTATCCCTCAAAACAGGCAGCGCCTTATTGTAGTAGGGCACAAATCTTCTTTCGATTTTCCGGCAAAGGATAAAACCAGGATGACGGTAGGCGATGCCATCAGCGACCTTATGCATACCGCACCGGCAGAAAGTAAATTTCTTACCGCAGCACAGGATATATATATAGCTAAATACGAAAAAGCTTCATCGTGCATTAATCCAAGAGATTTATACAGCGATAAGCCTGCACGCACACTTACATGCAGGAACCTGGCAGCCGCCACCGGCGATATGCAGCGGGTAAAACTTCCCGACGGTAAAAGGCGCAGGCTTTTGATACGGGAAGCGGCAAGGCTGCAGAGTTTTCCCGACTGGTTCCGGTTTACAGGCAATGAAACCAGCCAGTATTACCAGGTAGGCAATGCCGTACCCCCGTTACTGGCATATAAAATGGCAAAAGCCATTAAAAAATGCTGTAAAAGTATTGCCGCACAACAGCAGCCCTCGCAGAGATCTTCCAATAAGCAGGTATATTTGTTTAAATGACAAAAATATTCATCAGCAAATCCGACAAATCTGCCGGCAATCAAAAACTGATCAATGAAGCTTTGGATATTCTCCAAAGTGTTGGTATCCCGTTCGAAAATAAAACCGAAAAAGCGCTGCAGAGTATGGCCATGTGTTTTTTGGCTGTGGCAGGCGTTACCAAATCATGGAAAGAAGCCAAAGGACAAAATGAGAACCGGCATTTAAAAACAAGGGAGATCATAAAATATATCAATGAGCATTACGAAGAAAACATCTCCCCCGGCTCATACGATGATGTAAGAAGAAAACATTTAAAGCTGCCCGTACTGGCCGACCTTATTTTAAACAGCGCCCGAAACCCCGGCGCCGCCACCAACGATCCTACACGTGGCTATACACTGGATGCCGCATTTAAAAACCTTATCAAATATTACAATACCAAAGAGTGGGATATAAAATTGAAATTCTTTTTAAAAGACCGTCCTTCGCTGGCCGAAAAGCTGGCCCGCAAAAGAGTGATTGAAAAGATACCGGTTACTTTAAAAGACGGTAGAGTAATTGAATTTTCAAAAGGCGATCACAACCAGCTGCAGCGGGCAATTGTAGAAGAGTTTTTACCCCGCTTTGCAAAAGAGGCCGACTTACTGTATATAGGCGATACCACCGATAAGGATATGTATATACAGGAAGAGGAATTAAAGCAAATCGGGTTTTTCGAATTATCGCATGATGCATTGCCCGATATTATTGCCTACGACAGTAAAAAGAACTGGCTTTACCTGGTAGAAGCCTACTTCAGCTCGGGCCCTATGAGCGAAGAGCGTGTATTTGAACTTAAGAAAAACCTTACCGGCTGCAAAGCTGAACTGATCTTTATAACCGCCTTTATTTCCCGAACAGCTTTTAAAAAAGAAGCCGCCTCCATTGCCTGGGAAAGCGAAGTATGGACCGCAGACCACCCCGACCATATGATCCATTTTAACGGCGATAAGTTTATGGGGCCGTATAAGAAGTGATAACGCAGGATTTTACAAACTACTTTTTTTGATTTCTCCTTCGGCAAATCGGATATTGTATTACCTAAATATAAAACGGTGATTTTTGTGTATAGCTACTTTTTGACTTGGGCTACTATCTAGTATCGAAAATAAACATGCAGTGGTGGTTAAATAAGATAAATGGCTGGAAGGTAATTACGCTTTGGGAATGTGATTTGAAACCAGATAAGATTAATGCAACTTTAAATTCTCTCCTTAACGTTCTTAAGTAAGAAATTCCAAATATTTTGGAATTCCAAAATATTTGGAATAGTGACTTAAAGGCAAATGTACTTTAAGTCACATTAAATACTATTGCCTTATGGATATCAAAACTAAAATCGGCTTGCGAATCAAAGAGTTACGCACCGAGAAGAGCCTTACTCAAGAGGCTGTTGCCTGGAAGGCAGAAGTTGACAGAACATTCATGAATCATGTTGAAAATGGAAAAAGAAATGTATCGGTAGAAACATTAGAAAAGATCATTTGCACAGGATTATCAATGAGTTTCAAGGATTTTTTTAATCATGATTTATTTAACGGGAAAAAGAAGAGCAAATGACCAAGCCTAAAGAGAATTTATTAAGCAGCAAACTTCATGTTGTTTTTGATAAAATTTATAAAGTATCAGTATTCGGACCAGATAATCATAAAGGTGCTTTAATCAGTCATTATTTACGTTCAAAAAACAGAAAGTACAAGAAAGAGGCTATTCAGTTTGCCAAAGAAATCTTAGAAGATTTTTTGGATGAAGAAATAACAAATATTGTCGCTGAAGATGCCTTACAGACTTTAATAAAATTTGAAGATGATGTATTGTTTCCAACACCTGCAAATCCAAAATTTACTTTTATTGATTTGTTTGCTGGTATAGGGGGATTTAGAATTGCTATGCAAAGAAATCAGGGAGAATGTGTCTTTTCTTCAGAATGGGATAAAATGGCACAAAGAACTTATTATGCAAATTTTGGCGAAATTCCGTTTGGTGATATTACAAAACCTGAAACAAAGCATTATATTCCAAATAAATTTGATATACTTTGTGGAGGTTTTCCTTGTCAACCGTTTTCTATTGCAGGTGTAAGTAAAAAGAATAGCCTCGGAAGAAAACATGGATTTGAAGATGAAAAGCAAGGAAATCTATTCTTTCATATTGAAGATATAATCAGAACGCATAGGCCCAAAGCATTCTTCCTCGAAAATGTAAAAAACCTTGTTACACATGATAAGAAGAATACGTTTCGGGTAATTAAAGAAACGCTTGAAGGTTTAGATTATACTTTTTATTCGACAGTATTAAACGGAAAACACTTTGTTCCACAAAACCGCGAAAGAACTTTTATGGTAGGTTTTGACAAAGAAATATTTAAAGGAAAAGAGCAATTTAATTTCCCTGAGCTACCCTCTCCAACAAGAAAAATAGAAGATATTCTTGAAAAAAAGGTAGATGCAAAATATACACTTACCGATCATTTATGGAAGTATTTACAGGATTATTCAAAAAAACACAAAGCAAAAGGAAATGGTTTTGGATTTGGTTTAGTCGATTTAAATGGAATTTCAAGAACTATGAGTGCCAGATATTATAAAGACGGTTCTGAGATATTAATACCTCAAAAAGGCAAAAACCCAAGGAGACTTTCAATTAGAGAATCGGCAAGACTACAAGGATATCCAGATCATTTTTTTGTTGATGCGGTTTCTATGAATCAAGGATACAAGCAGTTTGGCAATTCTGTTGTTGTTCCTTTGATCGAAGCCATTGGAGAAAAAATAGTTGACACAATACAAACTAAAATAAAATGAACTTAAAAACACTTTTGAAAATATTTTCGGATAAAGCTTGTACAAAAGTGTATGTTAAACAACTTGCTTCTAATGATAATTCAAAACAACAGGTTTATTTAGCCGGAAGTTTTGACATTTTGAACATTATTCCCATTGGAAATATTATTAGTGATAATACAGGAGAAAGAAAAAGAGAAAGCTTTAAAGCTAAAATAAATTTTAATTGGATTGACGAAACAGGAACAGTTTATCCTGCAGTACATTCTCAACTGATTCTTTATCCTGATTATCCTGAAGTGCGTTTTTCTGGATTTCTTTTAGGATGCAAAGCGGCACCGAGAGAAATAATGACCAACAGATTAGCCAATAGATTATTGTTTATTGGAGTTAGTAATAATGGACAAACATTTGGATTTGCCACTAATCCTGATTCTCAATTGGCTGGGGAATTTAATAGTTTAAAGAATATTCAAACAATTGGAGTTTTTAAAGAAATCACTATTAGAAATGGCTCAATACAAGGTGACACAAAAGATCAATTACTTGCTGAATTAAAAAGAATACATCAATTAGGATGGATTGATTCTAAACGTTTAGATTCAAATAAAAATATTCTCCCTTGTACTTCTTCTAATTGTGGTGGATATACACTTGAGGCAGAATTAGGCATTACGCCTAATGGATATTCTGAACCTGATTATCTTGGCTGGGAAGTTAAACAATTCAGTGTAACAGATTTTGCTAAATACAACTCTACTGTTGTAACATTAATGACTCCAGAGCCAACTCACGGTTTATATGTAGACTCAGGAATTGAAGCCTTTATAAGAAAACATGGGTATCCAGATAAAAGAGGAAGAGAGGCAAGATTAAATTTTGGAGGGGTTCATAAGTTTAATGAGGTTCAGTCCACAACAAACTTAAAGTTGATTATTGAAGGATTTGACCCTTTGTCAAAAAAAATAACAAACACTGATGGTTTTATTGGCTTGATTGATAAAGAACAAACAATAGCTGCATCATGGACTTTTACATCATTATTAAAGCATTGGAATACAAAGCATGCAAACGCTTGTTATATACCCTCATTGAATAGAAAGGATGCTACTTTATACCCTTTCAGTAAGCAGCAATATTATTATGGAAATAATATTATGTTAGGAAACTCTACTGATTTTTCTTTATTCCTAACCCAGGTTGCTAATGGTAATATTTACTATGATCCTGGAATAAAGCTTGAATTGGCAATTGAGGGTCAAAGAAAACAAAACATAAAAAGAAGGAGCCAATTCAGAATAAAATCAGGTAATCTTAAGTCATTATACAAGTTCAATGAAATAGTTGATGTTGACGAAATAAAATAACCTTCTTATATATTTAAACGACGACTAATTCATATATCTAGTAACAAACAGAAACATAAAGTGGAAATCTGATAAACCTAATTAAAATTATGCACGATATAATTCCAAATGACAATAATGATAGAATAATTGATCAGCCATTTAAAGCTAGAGCTAGATTATTGCCCCAATTAGGAGATATGCTAATTAAAAGTGAAGATGTAGCCTTCTTGGAATTAATTAAAAACTCTTATGATGCTGATGCTGATATTGTAACTGTTCTATTAGAAAAAATAACAAGTCAAAACGATGGTATTATAATTATTGAAGACGATGGTGTAGGTATGAATTTGGATATAATTCTAAACGTCTGGCTAGAACTAGCAAGTAACTATAAAACAGAAAAAGTTATAAACTCTGAATTAACTCCCAAAGGCAGGTTACCAATTGGAGAAAAAGGAATTGGGCGATTAGGGGCACACAAACTTGGCAATAAAATACAAGTAATTTCAAAGAAGAAAAATGAGAAAGAAGTCCATGTAAATATAGATTGGAGGGAATTCGAACAAGGTGACTATTTAGAGAATATTCCTGTAAGAGTCATAGAAAAAAGATATCCAGAGTATTTTACAGAAAAAGAAAGTGGAACTTATATCGCAATAACTGATTTTACTAAAAAAACAAAATGGGAAAGGGGGAAATTTAGAGAAATACAAAGAGTCATTACATCTTTTACAAGCCCTTTTGAAGAAACAAATGAAAGTTTTAAGCCTAGCATTGAAATTTTAGATCATCCTGATTGGCTCGAAGACATCGTGACTTGGGAAGATATAAAAGATCATGCTATAATAACATTTGAAGTTGAAATACAAGGAAAAGAAATTACAAAGTTTTATTATAATTATCACCCATTTGCCATTTTTGAAAAAGCTATTGCACGAGAAGTAAAATTCGGGCAATTCAAAAATGAATCCACAGGAGAATTTGAGTTTTATGATAACAAACTTGTTTCAGCAAATAAAACGATCCTTGAAGATACAAATAGCCCAAAATCAATTGATGCAACTGGTCTCGGCATTATAAGATTCAAAGGATACATATTTAATTTAGAAGCGTTCGTAATAAAAGATACAGTAAGTGATAAAAAGGGATTGAAAAAATACTTAAAAGAAAATAGTGGAATAAAAGTCTATAGAGGCACTGAACCAAACGAAAATAATAATACAAGTTATGCAAGAGTTTATAATTATGGAGAACCAGGGAATGATTGGCTTGGGTTAAATCTAAAGAGAGTAAATTATCCAGCAAGTATAAGTAATAACTTAATCGTTGCAGGTGTTTTTCTTGATAGAGAGGCAACTAAAGAGCTTAAAGAAAAAACAGATCGTCAAGGTTTTATTGAAGATGAAAATTACATAAAATTTAGAAACGCCATTAATCACTGTGTTAGTGTGATAGATATTTTTAGGAGAGCAGATACAAAAGCATTAAGAGACCTATATGGCCCGAAAGGAGGAGAAGAACCAGTTGCATCATCAATTAACAAATTAAGAGATTTAATAAATGAAAAAATAACAGATCCCCCTTTAAATATTGCTATCAATAAATATATTGATGACATTGAAACAAGCTACTCAACAATACAAACTAATTTATTAAAGTCAGCAGGTGCAGGATTAAGTTTAGGAATTATTCTACATGAAGTAGAAAAAATAATTAAAGAAATTCTAACAATAATAAAAAATGAAGATGTTAGTAATGTTGGCGAGTTAGTCAAAAGGTTAAGCAAATTAGTAAAGGGATACTCTGAAATATTCAAAACATCCAGTAGAAGCAATATTGAATTATATAAGGTTATTGACGATGCCTTATTTTCTGTTGAATTTAGATTAAAAGCTCATGAAATTGAAGTAATTAAGGAATATAAAAACTCTAACTTAAAAGTCAATATTGCAAAAGGTCTGGTAGAAGGTGTTATTATTAATCTAATTGACAACTCAATTTATTGGCTGGAGATTGCCAGAAATGAACATAAGTCAATAGAAAAAAAGAAAATCTTTATTAATATAGTTGAGACTGAAAATAACATACATATAATAGTAGCGGATAACGGAACAGGTTTTTTATTAAACACAGATGAACTAACTCAACCTTTTGTTACTGCAAAAAAATCCGGTATGGGTTTAGGGCTACATATTGCTAATGAAATTATGCTATCAGATAAAGGCAAGATTTATTTTCCGGATTTTAATGAATATGAAATTCCTAGTGAATTTAAAGGAGGTGCTATTGTAAGTCTTATTTTCCCGAAATAATTTAACCCTAACTTTCTCATAAAATTTTTATGCAACAATATTTTAAAACAGGAAAAACAATTGTTATTGATGATCAGTACAATGAGGCTAAACCTTTGCTAGATGCCCTTAGTAAAAATCATATCCCTTTTTTATATACTCAAGGAAAACCTCATTCTGAATTTCCATTACCCAATTCTAATCCTGATGATGCTCAATATTACAGTTTAATATTTTTGGATTTGAATTTAGATTTCAAATTTGCCGGCGGGAAAATAGGAAACGAGGGCGAAGAAAAGACTTTTAAAGGAACTCATGCGCAAATTTTAGACACCCTAGTTAAAAATAAAAATCGCAGTTTCATAATAGTAATATGGAGTAATGATGAAGAAAATTATAAAGAAGAGTTTTTAAAAATATTCCAAGATGATGAAAAATATAAAACTTTAAAAAGGCCTTATAAAATAATTTCACTTTCTAAACTTGATTTTTTTTCTCGGGCTCCTGATGGAAGCTATCAATTTATTGCAGGTAAAGAAGAAGCTCTAAAAGATAAGATTAGCACCCAATTAGCAGACCTAGAAGCCTTTAAGCTTTTTTGTGAATGGGATAGAATAGTCTCTCAATCTGTTAGTGATTCAATAGACGACTTTATGGGTTTGGTTAATAACATTCCTGATGAGAAAGAAAGAGAAGAATATTTAGCAAAAATTATAACTGCAATTTCAATCGCATATTCTGGAGTTGAAGGTTATTTAAAACTCGAAACTAATGAAGAAAAAACAGATTCTGTATTATTAGCTCTTACACAAATTCTTAACGATGATATTGATAGAAATGTTTTAGTCGAAAGACAAAAAGAATTTACTGGATGGAAGGCAACAACTAAAAAAGAAGCTAAACAAGTAAATTTAGCTATTCAAACAAGTTTATTAAATCGTAAACTTCTTATTTTTAAACCAAATCGTAAAGATTTGACAGGCTCTTTATATAAAACCGCTAAAGACAAAAAGTATTTTGAGGATGTATTTTTAGATTCTTTTTCTATTTCTTCAATTAGCAAAGATTTCATTAAACAGTATAAAAAAGAACACGCTAATATTACTGATGAGTTTATAGAAAAAATAGCAAAAAAATATTGTTTAGTCATTCTTATAAAAAGCATAATTCCTGTTGAATTAAATATCTCTCCACTTTGTGATGTCGTACAAAATAAACTAATAGAACACAGAGTAGTTAAAGGTCTAATTATTCCTTCAGATTGCTTTGACAAAATTGCTAAATCCGATTATTTCCTTACAACTCCTATATTCGCATTAACTGGTAAAGATTTTTTTTTAGCATTTGATCTTCGGACATTTTCTTCTTGTTCTAAAGAAGAAATTGAAAGTAAAGATTATATTTTTAGTTTAAGAACAAATTTGGTAAATGATATCCAGACTAAATTAGCGGCTCATGTATCACGATTAGGAGTATTTAATTTGTAAAAATTACTCTTTTAATTTAGTAGCAATTTAAAACTACAACTCCCTCTCCCACTCCTCCCACCCAATCACCCTCGCCTTCTCCGGCAATACAATAACCGCATCAGTTTTCTTTATCTTTTCAGCTATCCAGTAGCTTTCGCTGCAGGCATCGTACAATTCCAGTACAGCACCTGGCAGGCCAACAACACCAAAGGGGCCAAAAGGATAACGGATATCTTTTGAGTAAAAAGCAAACGTAGTATCACCAGGTTTTAGCACACTGTAGGCAGCAAGGCACTCATATCCTTTAATGGTTTTTGTTTCGGCAACATATACCCAGTTATATCTTGCGGTGTCAATAACCAAAAAATTCTTCTTGCGGGTCAGTTCCAGATGCCAAAGCAACTGATCGGTATTCCTGTTATAAAAAACATCAAATAAAATACAGCGGTTGCCCAGCACTTTTTGTTTGCGGTGAATATCATACCAGTTATATGCATAACAATAGCAAAGGCTGTCATTAAAAACGATCCGGCACATATCATTGGAGCGGCCTTGCCGGTAATCAATACTGTAATTATCCTGTGCATTGATGGAAGAAGTACGCAATACGATGATCATAAACAATACGATCTTTTTCATGTGGCTATATAATTTAAGACCTGGCAGCCCTTCCAACCCCCGAAGCACTGCCAGGCATAGTAATAAGATAACAGGCAATAAAAAGTGGCAGGGCCCCATGCTTGTCGGGTATATCAGTGTAACCCTGCTCCATGCAGGTTGCCCGTGCCAACTTAATATGCTGTATAATTTCTTTAGTTAATAGTTTACCGGAGGGCAGTAGCAACCACCTGTAACTGAGGCGGTGCAGCTACAGGGAGCCTGAAAAAAATAGTTACCTCTTTGGTTGTAAAACCATCCGGCGATGTATCATCACCTTTTTTACACCCATTAAAAACAACAATTAAAAAACAAATTAAAAAAGCGATGACCAGGGCGATCACCTGTTTCCGGGGAAATACCGGTGGAGTTTGAGGTTCCATGGTAAGAAAAATTAAGTTTAAAAAAATGGTTACAGAAAAGGCGTATCCTAAACTTTTTGCAACAGATAGAAGGCTTCTGGAGGCCCGAGTTCAATTGCATAAGTAAAGGAATACGCCTTTTGCAGGCGCATTCTCTTTAACTTACCCTGAACTCAAATTTTTCCAGAATTATCTATCAGTGGTCAGTTATTGGAATACCCAATATTTTTAAACTATGGTAAAAATAATACTATTTATATAACTACCCTGTACAGGTTTTAAAATAGTTGCATATGTAGTATTGCTAAATACCTAGCCTAACGGTATAGACGCAGATTGAAGCGAAAAGGATGCTTTTGAAAAAAATGTTTTTTTGCGCCCCAAAAGTTGTGCACAGTATAATTACGGTACTTTTTAGGGGTGGTATAACGGCTAAGATTATCCTCAATAATTATATATAAATACCCGCTATTTATTTATGGCACACCCGGGCACTGTTAAGGCAGTTGCCGCATCTTCAGATTTATAAATTATTAAATAAATCTATTACTAACTATATAGGGTAGCAGAACAGGCAAATTGTGGAAAACTTATGCTGTTGCTGCAAACAGGGCGAAAAATATTTTTAGCCCCATGCAACCTTTTGGTGGTTTTTTTAAACTTATATAGGAAAAGGCTGCAACAGCAGTTTATTAGTTAACCTAAAAAGAATAAAAATGTCAAAAAGTAAAAATGAAACCGGCCACGCAAAAAATGTGGCCAATTTTAACACGTTGATCGTTTCGTGTACCGGCTTTGGCTCCCGTTACAATCCTGTAAGGGAATTGCTTACACTGAACAAGCTCACCGAATTGTACATCGCATCGGATAAAAGCCTGCTGGATGTAAAAACAACCAAGGTATATTTCGACAACGATACCAATGCCAGGGCAAATGATTTTGAAGATGTGCCGTCGTTTTCTGCCAAACTGGTGCGTATTTTTTCTTCGTGCGATGTAAACAGTAAGGCGCTGGACGATGCCAGGGGCCACCTGCGCAAGCTGCAGGGCCGCCGGGCAACTCCCATCAAAAAGCGTGATGAAGATGCCCCCAAAATGACCGAAAAGGAAGAAGATAAACACATTTCGGCCATACAGCGCAGCTACGACAGTATGCTGGATAATCTTAAAGAACTGATACTTACCGTACTAACGCAACCCGGTTACCAGGCCAACGAGCCGGAGTTTACCCGCGATGGGCTGCAGCAAAAAGTAGACAGGCTTACCAACTCGAACAATGCCGTAATTAAATCAGATACTGCCTGGAGCAATGCCAGGATAGAACGTGATAAGATACTGTACAACAAACTTACCGGCCTTAAAGCCACAGCCCAGAATGTGAAGAATTACGTTGCCGGTATTTTTGGTATGACAAGCAGGGAATATAAACAGATCAGCGGGTTGCTGTTTACCAGTATTCCACGATAGCACTCATTTGTTCCATATATACAAAGCAGTTTCCTTTAAAAGGAGCTGCTTTCTTTTTTTCGGCCAAAGGATAGTATTCTTTGATAGTTTGGTATGTTTTCTTGTGCCTGTACATATACAGTTACAACCCGTACTGTTACCGCTAAGGGCCACACCGGTAAACTTCCGCCCCGCAGGGCTTGCACTTGCACCTGCAAGGTTTGCACTTGTTCCTGCAAGGTTTGCACTTGTTCCTGCGATGTTTGCACTTGCACCTGCGATGTTTGCATTTACACCTGCAAGGTTTGCACTTGCACCCGCGATGTTTGCACTTGCACCTGCAATGTTTGCACTTGCACCTGCGATGTTTGCACTTGCACCTGCAAGGTTTGCACTTGCACCTGCAAGGTTTGCACTTGTACCTGCAAGGTTTGCACTAGCACCTGCAAGGTTTGCACTAGCACCTGCGATGCTTGCACTTGTACCTGCAATGTCACTGCAGCTGGTGGCAGTACATGTATAAGCTGTTTTTGTTATGTTCCCGCGGGGGTCGGTACGCTTCAGGCGGCCTGAACCATATTAAAAGACTGCCGTAGTTTTAAAAAACTACGGCAGTCTTCGCCACGCTTAGCGCATCGCTGCGTCTTTGCGGTAAAAGATCTTTATTTCTTCATACCCTTACCTACCAGGTAAGCGCTGGAAGAAATACCCATGAGCACAAAAGGGGTGCTGTCGTTATCCCAGTCAATATAATGATGCAGGGTGGCTTTAGAAAAAAAGCAAGCAATATACATAGCAACAAAAACAACCGTAAATACAAGGTTCTGCAACCTGCCGGCTGATATTTGCCCCTGGTCATCTGTCAGTATATCAATAAAAAACCCATTTGAGTTACCACTGGTGGCTTTTAAATTTGCCTGGGGCAAGCCATTTTTTTCTGCATCAGTAACCTGTGCCTGCGATATGGCAGCACTGGTTACCATAGTTCCTGCCGATATACCCAGCAAAATAAGCGAAGTGGTATTGATAAGCATTTTCGGGTCAACGTTATATCCCCAATGCAGGGTAAAAACAGGGCAGATCACCAGGGTCCATATCCAAAGTTGAAAGCGGTGAAAGCTGTATTTACTGTCTTTTTTAATGTCGGTATTTTGCTCCTTAAGGATATCTGTTGCAAAACCTGTGACAGCAATAAAGAGGAACAATACAATAGCCAGGATGATAGAGAGTGTTTCGTTGCTCATGTTGGTTGTTTTTAAGGTTAAAAAGATTAGACCTTTCAAACCTACCATTGCATCTATAGGAAAAGAAGGGTATTTTTCTTCCGGCACTGCTGTTTTTTCACCCCCCGCTCCCTGAAGGGGGAACTTAGGGCTCACGGGTTGAACCCTCTTTGTGTTCTTCGTGTCTTCATCTCTTTGCGGTTAAAAACAAAAAGGGGTGTTTACACGGTTGCTTTTAAATAATAAAAAAACAAATCTTACTTCAAACCCTAACATAACACCCTAACACCATGAAACAGCTGCTTTTAAAACTCCGCTTTATCATTTTACTGCTCTTTCCTGTAAGCTTTGTTGCTGCACAGGAATCGAAAAAAATGATCGCCCATTTTATTAATGTTGGCCAGGCAGATGCTACCCTGCTGGAGTTTCCGTGTGGCGCCATACTGATAGATGCCGGCGCCCAGGGCGATAAGCAGGCGAACGACCTGGTTAAATTCCTGGATGATTTTTTTCAGCGGCGTACAGACCTGAACAACACAATTGACCTGGTAATAGTTACCCATGCACATATCGATCACAATTTTGCATTGGATAAAGTTGCAAAAGCATTTACCATCAGGCGATATATCGATAATGGCCTTACTGCCGGTTCGGGCAAAAAAAATCAAAACTGGCTTCGCACCAATGCAAAGAAAATGGGCATCACCTATGCCAATTACACGTATGATAAGATCATAAAAGGGGGAAACAGGGAAGGTGTAACGGATACTATTATCGATCCGCTCAATTGCGACCAGGTAGATCCAAAGATCATCCTGCTATCCGGAAGCTTTACCAAAAAACCAGCCGGGTGGACAGCAAGCACCTGGAACAACGGGAACAATCACAGTGTTGTTATTAAAGTATTATTTGGAAAAGCTTCCTTTCTTTTTACCGGCGACCTGGAGACAGATGGAATAAAAAAAGTACTGAACACCTACAACCCTTCTATGCTTGATGTTGATATTTTACGTGTAGGGCACCACGGCGCTGCAAATGCTACAACTACAGCATACCTGGATGCCGTAACACCGGAATATGCTATCATCTCCTGCGGCAAATGGACCTATGGTAAAACAGGAGGAAAATTCAATACCTACGCTTATGGCCATCCGAGGGTAAATATCCTGGATCAGCTGGCAGCAGCTATACCCGGCAACAGGGATTCTGCCATTACTATAAAAGCTGCAACAGGGGCAAAGAAATTCATCAATTACAAGGTTACCAAAAATATTTATGCCACACCATGGGATCAAACCATAAACCTTGAAGCAAGCTCCAATGGCAGGTACAAATTATTAGATCCCAATTGAGTAATATCTACCCGCTAACACACAAAGGCATGAAGTAAATACAAAAACTTAGCGTCCTTTGCGTCTTTCTGTCTTCGCGGTAAAACCTTTGTGCCTTTGCGGTAAACTTGTGTCGTAGTGGTTTAACCCCATTTTTACGAGATTGAAAAGAATTTCTTATGGTAACCTGATGCAGTTAAACAAACGTTTCGCTTCTATTGATGTGCTTAAAATAATTGATACCTCAGAAGCTAACCCAAAGATGCTGGCTATTTTTGAAAAAGGTTAGGTTGATATTGCTTTACATCATGGCAAATTACCAGGGTGGTTTGAAATCAACCTTCCCAACCTGTTTCAAAAAATAGTTGAGAACGATAATAAAGAGGATTCTTTATTTAAATGATCCTACAGTTTAAATCCTAACCCCTCAACTTTTATCAACACCCTTCCATCCACATCCTGCACCGTAGTATTTAATACAAAATTACCCTCAGCCGGTTGTTGCTGTTGCTGCCATTGTGTTGCAGTTTGCAGTATATCATTGATGATTGCAGGCTCCCATGACGTAGCAGGTAATGTTAGTACCGGTAAAGAAACCGGCAGCCCGGGCGCTATTTCATATTGATACGTAAGCTGGATAGTTACTGTGGCATCTTTTGCATCGCTCAGCAATTCAGTAAAAAAAGCAGGGAGCGCTGCGCTGTTGCCTTCCAGCATAAAAGGCGCAGTATATTCCGGCAGCGGGTGTATTACCGGCGACCAATAAAAAGGTGCAACCGGAAATACAAACACCGGGTTAACAGCAAGTGTACTGTCGCTAAAAGGATTGCGCTGTACAGCAATACCCGTACAGGCGCTATGCTCCGTAAAGATATTGAGGGCAGTAAGTTGCAGCCGCAGTTGCACAGCAGTTAAAGGATCGCAGCTGTACAAACATTCCTTTTCAGTAAGCATTGTTTTAGCAAGCGGGTCATTATTATCATCTATAAAAAGATCGGGCCAGTTGGTATAAGGCGCTGCTGCTGATAAAGGCTGCATCACTAATCCGCTTCCTGCTTCACCGGTATAAGCTTCCATTTTCCATGCGTTGGTAATATCCTGCAGTTCAGGAGCAGCGATAGGATCGTTCCGGTAATTGGCCCATGCATCAGCAACCAGCTCCACACAATCTGTAAAAACAGTCAATGCTATGCGTTGGGTATCGGTAAATGCAGTGCTTGCTGTTGATGGAAGATCATCTTTAAGTGCAGCAAAAACAACATTGAATTGCGCTATACTTAAAAATAAAGGATGGGCAGCATATACTGTTGGCATTGTTGTAACCGCATCAGTAAAAGCAACACTGGTATATAGCGTATCATAAGGATACCCGCTGCGAACAAAACGGCTGCTGTAATTCCATTGCTTCATTTCTTTTGGCGATGCTGTTGCAGGATAACTTTCGGTTGCTGTTTGATCAACAGGCAACACAACAGGAACATTACGTACTGCTACCGGCAATGTTGCGGGGTCTATCGCTTCCTCTTCTTTACCTCCCAGCGATTGACCATCTTTATAAACAGCAGCCTCGCCGGTAATAAAAGAAACGGCAACAACATCTGCCGTATAACCGGTAATAAGATCGTGCAGCAGCAATTGCTCCATGGCCGCACGGGCGGTGTGCAACATCGGCGCATTGGGTAAATATTGAAACAGTGGTTCTACACTATCGGCAATGGCCCTTGCCAGTTTATGCTTCGCTTCCCGCAGTTTGATCAGTATATCGTTAATAGCGTCGGCATCACCTGCCAGCGGAAGTGGCTGTATCGTTACACTGTCAATAGCCTGCAGCACCTGCTTTGCCTGTTCTTCTATATCAACGTGTTGCAGGTTTATGGTCGCTTCTCCGTGCCAGCCCGTGTCACTACTATAGTTGCGGACAGTAATTGCGGGATTGGTAAGTAATGTTTTAGCTAATGGCTTAATGGCATAATACTGCCGGTTATTTGCGGTGGGGTTCATAGCAGGAAGTTACAAAAGTTTGGCATGCTTTTCTAACACTTGATTATTGAGCATTGATCATTGAGCGTTGAAAATTTTTTAATCCTGTTACACAATAATAAATGGCTGAATGGTTGAATGGTTTTATTGTTGTTTATCATTTACTGTTATTTATTTATTATGATTAGGAATAGATGGAAAAATAGTTAGATAGTTGTAGTACTTTATTATTAATTTACCAGCATTGATCTTATAGCCTGTAACAATTAACAGGAACCCAACAGCAAACACAAAACTCAAAACAGAAAACATCTAAAACTATAACAATGAAAAAAGAACAACCAAAAACTCCTGAAGATATCAAGCCCGATCTTAAACACGATACCATGGAATACTCTGCCGCTACTGATGGCGATGATGCAATGGACACCGATGATGCAACATATGAAGAAGAAGGTATTACCGGCGAAGAACTGGATGCCATAGATGACGACGATGATAGCGAAGCAGCAGCATTAGATGCAGAAGAGACTGATCACCTGGCAGATAACGACACCCTGCCGGAAGAAGACTGGATAGAAGATGCGGACCTGGATGATAATGCGGAAGACAGTTAGAGGTTGATGGTTGAAAGTTTTTAGGATTGTTACAATTGTAAAATGGTTAGATGGTTTAATTGTTTACCATTTACTATTTATCATTTATCATTGTTTAGGAAACATCTTCAGCGTAATCCGCGTCATCTGCGGGCAAATAACAGAAAACACATTCCGCGTAATCTGCGAAATCTGCGGGCAATAACTCAAAACAGAAAACATATTATTATGAAAAAGACAGACGAAAGCGTAAAAGCCGGCCTTGAGCTGGAAGCAGATATCAAACCGCAAAACAGTAGTACTGCAGGTATTGATATCCCCGAAACAGAAAATGAAAAAGATGCTGATGAACAGGTACATCAGCAAAAGGATACGATACCCGATACCACTGTTTCAGAGCAGGATGCCGATGAGCTGGTACACTTAAAGAATATTGATACCGCAACCAATGCCAATGATGAAGAAAGGGATGTGGATGATATGGTGCATGGGGGGTAAAGGACGACGGACCGCTGACGACAGACCACAGACGGTAGCCTGATGCCATGAAGTATCAATAACTATTAACCAATAACAATTAACGAATAACGATTAACTAATAACAAAACCATGAAAAAAGAGCAAACTAAAGAACCGCTTCCGGCCGACGAAGAATTATTAAATATGGAAGATGATGAAAATAATGAAGCAGATATCTTACCCGAAGAAAAAGCTTTGCTCGATGCATCGGGTGAAGATGATGAAGAGCGGGAGCTGCACGGCGCCGAACTGGACACTACCGATGATGACGGCGAACCGCTGAACGAACGCAGCTCCGCCAATGCAGCGTCGGGCAGCGACCTGGATGTACCCGGCAGTGAAGATGATGATGCAGATGAAGAAACTGGTGAAGAAGATGAAGAGAATAATAGTTATAGCCAAAGTGACACAGAGTAATTAATAATTAACAATGAATAATTAATAATTCTGACCTCGAAAAAATTATTAATTCTCAATTACTAATTTTTAATTAACACACATGATCCGCAAATTAAAATCCGGCGAATACCGCCTGTATTCCAGGAAGAAGAATCCAAAAACAAATAAGAGACGTAACCTCGGTACATTCTCTACCCTGGAAGCGGCAAAAAAACACGAGCAGGAAGTACAGTATTTCAAACGGCATTAGTCCATGAACATTGTTCTATGGGGGCAGCTAAAGAAAAGAGGTTCGATAATTCGAACCTCTTTTCTTTTCCGTTCTGCTCAACAATACTTACGGGTATTGAAGAAACTGAAGGTTGATATATGTAGAGTTATTGCTTCTGTACACCTGCAGCTTATTTCCGCCACAATGGTTTTTTCCCGGAAGGTTTAATATTACTCTTGCCCGATGAAAGCTGCATATGCTGATGCGGATCACGCTTTGCCGTTGCTTTTGCATAGGCTTTCTGATCTGTCGAGGTCATAGGATCTTCTACAGGGGCATGCAGGTTCGTATCTTCTACCGGTGCTTTATCTCCTGTATTATTATTGTCATTATCTATGTTGGCTGCTTTACCTACCACATCTTCCGATACCGGCATAGTATCTTCATCTCTATCTTTTGTTTTTTTCAGCGGCACAGGTTTTTTTGGTGCTGCTTTTTTTGCCGCTTTCTTTGGAGCCACTGCTTTTTTTGACGCCGCCTTTACAGGAGCTGCTTTCTTTACTGTTTTTTTAGGAGCAGCTTTTTTTGTTGCGGTTTTCGAAGCTGCCTTTTTAGGCGCCGCCTTCTTTACCGCTTTTTTAGGAGCAGCTTTTTTCGCTGCTGCTTTTTTAGGGGCAGACTTTTTTGTTGCAGTTTTTGAGGCTGCTTTTTTAGGAACCTTCGCACCTTTATCTCTTGCTTCCGATAAACCGATTGCTATGGCCTGTTTGGGATTAGTAACTTTCTTATTGGATTTACCGCTTCTCAGTGTTCCCTTTTCCATACGTTTCATTGCAGATTCTACACCTTTTTGAGCTCCTTTTGAATACTTAGCCATGTGTTTAAGATTTTAATGGATGGTGAATAGATATTTAGTGGGTTGGTACAAATGCGTTGTTGGTAGAGTGTATGCCTTCGGCAAATTCTTCTGTCATTTTATAATTGAATGCAGGAAGATCTTTAGGGCTGCGGCTTGTTACCAGGCCGTTATCTACCACCACTTCTTCATCCCGCCAGCTTGCGCCCGCATTTATAAGGTCTGTCTTTATCGAAGGAAAAGAGGTCATCTCCCTGCCATCCAGCAAGCCTGTTTCTATCAATAACTGCGGCCCGTGGCAAATAGCTGCCACCGGTTTGCCGCTTTCCATAAATGCTTTTGCAAATTCAACATATGCTTTTTCCCTGCGCATAGCATCCGGATTTATTACACCACCCGGTATCATCAGCGCATCGTACTCTTCTGCTTTAGCTTCTTTCAAATTTTTATCTGCCGGTAATTCTATCGACCAGTGATCGTGTTTCCATGCCTTCACTTTGTCCTGCAGCGAAACGATGTGAACCGTTGCTCCTGCTTCTTCCAGTGCCTGTTTTGGACTGGTCAATTCTTCTTCCTCAAACCCGTTCTCGGTAAGTATAGCTACTTTTTTATCTTTTAGTGATATCATGATCGTAATTATTTAAAATGGATGATGCTTTTAATTTGCCAAAAACCATACCACTGCACTTTCCTGCTTTTGTTAACCCGCAGTGTGTTCCTTTGCATACTGTTGCAGCCATTGTGCATTTTGTATAGCGCCAACAGCGGCGGTGTTGTTAAAAAAACAATACACTTTTTTTACCTGCTGCTGCGCTGATATAGCATCAGCAATAGTTTTAAGCGAAACGTTACTGTATTCGGAATAATACAATTTAGGAATGCCATGAAAGCGGTAATACAATGTTGCTGTTGTGGCGATCACTTCATCCGGCAAACCCGGATAGCTTATGCCGCAGAAAACAATGCGGTGCTTTTTTAGCTGTGTATAAACTTCCTCACACCACCAGCTGCTGTGGCGAAATTCAACCACATTGATAAAGTGCTTATCCAGCAATTGTATAAGTTTATCCAGCCGCGCTGTTGTATAAGAAAACTTGGGCGGAAACTGAAACAGCAACGGTCCTAATTTATCCTGCAATCCTTCTTTGCATACCGCATAAAAATCAGCCAGCAATTCTTCTACATTGTTCAGTTGTTTTAAATGAGTTATCAGTCTTGGCACTTTTACGGCAAAAGAAAAATGCGCAGGGCTTTTTTCGTACCAGCCCTGCAAGGTTTCTACTTTAGGAAAACGATAGAAGGTTACATTCAGTTCGAGTGTATTAAAGAAGGTGCTGTGATAAGCGAACCATTTGCTTTGCGGCAGTTTCTCCGGGTAAAAAACGCCTTTCCATTCTTTGTAGCTAAAGCCCGAACATCCGATATGCCATTCCTGTTTTTTCATTAATTACACTAATCAGGCGAATTACACTGATTACACTAATTATACATTTTCTGTTCCAACAATTCGTGTAATTCCTTTTAATTAGTGTAATCCGTTTTAATCAGTGTAATAAAATGGCTGAGAATTTGAACTATACGCATAAACTATCATCATGCCCGAAGGCCCATCACTTGTTATTCTTAAAGAACTGGCCCAACCATTCAACGGTAAAAAGATACTGGAAGCAACCGGCAATGCTAAAATTGACAAGACAGGATTGGTAAATAAAAAAGTAACCTTCAAAACCTGGGGCAAGCATTTCCTGATCATTGTTCCCCGGCTTACGGTACGGGTACATTTTTTACTGTTTGGTTCGTACAGCATTAATGAACAAACCAAGCCCGATAAAAGCCTGCGGCTGCATTTACATTTTAAAACCGGCGATATTTATTTTTATACCTGTTCGGTTACGGTACTGGCTGATGAACCCGACGCTATTTACGATTGGAGCGCCGATGTAATGAACGACAACTGGGATGCAGCAGCTGCCCGCAAAAAACTAAAAGCCATTCCCGGTACATTGATCTGCGATGTATTGCTCGATCAAAACATATTTGCCGGTGTAGGCAATATCATAAAGAACGAAGTATTGTACAGAACCAGGGTTCATCCTGAAAGTACAGTAGATAAGATACCTCCCCGCAAACTTTCCGAAATAATAAAAGAAGCCCGTAACTACAGCTTTGATTTTTTAAAATGGAAGAAAGCTTACGAGCTGAAAAAACACTGGCTTGCCCACAACCAAAAAACCTGCACCCGCTGCAAACTGCCCTTTACCAGGAAATACTGCGGCAAAACCAAACGGCGCACATTCTTCTGTACGAATTGCCAGACCCTTTATAAATGACGAGTTACGAATAAAGAATGACGAATATAGCCCGCTCACATTCGTAAATCGTTATTCGTAAATCGTAAATAACTAGGTTTGTACAATTATTTAAAAAAAATCCTCATCTTCTTAAAATATTGTTGATCACCGTCCGTCTACCAGTATATAATATGGATGATGCATTGACGATAACTGGCCCAATGGCTGCTGAACGGAATAACAATATCACCGGTACTATCAAGGCCATAAGCAGGCGCCTGTTTGGCTTTATCAAATCCCGTGTGTCAAGCAACGAGGATGCGGAAGATATTTTGCAGGATGTATTTTACCAGTTTGCCGGCAGCTCCGAGCCGATAGAACAGGCCAGCAGCTGGCTGTTTACTGTAGCCCGAAACAAGATCACGGATAATTACCGCAAGAAAAAACTTCCGCTTGCTGATGATGTGCTGGCCGGTTCGGAAAACGAAGAAGAGAGTTTTAACTGGAAAGAGATCATGTTGCCTGCAGACAGTACCCCTGAAACAGACTACCTGCGCAATATTTTCTGGGAAGAACTGCAGGCTGCGCTGGATGAATTACCGGCCGAACAACGGGAAGTGTTCATTCAAAATGAAATAGAAGATATCCCTTTTAAAGATATTGCGGAACGTACAGGTGTAAGTGTGGCCACACTTATCAGCCGGAAAAGATATGCCGTACTGCATTTAAGAGAAAGGTTGCAGGTATTGAAAGATGAGTTGCTTAGTTATTGAATATTGGTGATTGAATATTTAATATTTCAGGATTAAAAAGATTGATAAAAAAATTAAAATAATTACGATGAAAAAATTTGGAGTTAAAAAAGTGCTGCTTATCCTGGTATGCTTTGCAGGCGCAGTAGTAGTATTCGGCGCCATAGTGATGGGCTTGTGGAATGCCATATTACCCCAGGTACTTGGTGTAAAGGCCATCACATTTGTACAGGCACTGGGTATTTTATTATTGAGTAAAATATTATTCGGCGGCTTTGGCGGCAAAAGATGGGGTGGCCGCGGCCACGAATGGAGACATAGAATGAAAGAAAAATGGAGCAATATGACACCGGAAGAAAGGGAAAAGTTCAAAGCAGAATGGAAGAACCGTTGCGGCGGCAGATGGCAAAGAAATATGGATACTTCTTCTACAGCCGCGGCCGATTAAGTTGATAACAAGGGGTAATGGCAAGTGCTGTTACCCTTCTTTAAATCTTACTGTATGCAGATCCTTGTTTTTAAAACCAATCTCACCAATGCCAACCGTATCCGTGAAGTAGAGTCTTCGCTGGATATACATCCGCACATTTACAAATGGAATGTAGACCTGAATGATACCGACAATATTTTGCGGGTGGTAAGCAATGATGTAGCGCCGAAAGAAATAGAAGAACTGGTGCTGAGCGCCGGTTATTGGTGCGAAGAGCTGGATTGATCCCTTATTTCCAGTTGCGGGAAAGTACATCCTGCAGTGCATTTTGCAGGTCTTCGAAGCGGTTGGGCTTTTGTAAAAAATAGGTTGCCCCCAGTTGCATGGTCTCATCAATATCCCGTTGGTCCGCAGAAGTAGAATAAATGATAACAGGGATATTCTGCAACTCACGCATCTTTTTTATTGCTGCAAGCAGTTGCCTGCCATCAACGCGGGGCATATTAAGATCTAAAAAAATAAAATCGGGGAAAGGCGCCTTCATTTCCTGCAGCCGCTGCAGCGCTTCATAGCCATTGGTTGCTGTTATACATTTACAAAAGCTGTCGATCTCTTTCAGCGCTGCAATGAATAATTCCTGGTCGTCCAGGTCATCATCAGCAATAAAAAAAACTCTTTGGGTTTCCACAAGCGTGGTTGGGTGTTTTGGTAAATCACTTGCCAACAAAAGCTAAAATATTTCAAAAAAAGTATTTCCCCCAATCTTTTTTGCTAATCAGGCCATATCAAAGGCGAGTTTGAAGGTAGTACCATGGTTTTCGTTCACTTCAGATTGTACGTCTACCAGGGCTTTATGCGCCTGCAGTATCATCAGGGTAGAGGCCAGTCCTAATCCCATACCGTTACGCTTAGAAGTAAAATAAGGTTCAAAAAGATGTGCAAGATGTTCTTCACTTATTCCTGCGCCGTTATCATGTATGGTAACGCTGTACCGCGTATTCTCGGGCCGCACGGTAATACTCAGCCTGCCGTTCTCTTCCGGCATGGCTTCTACAGCATTGATGATGATGTTAAGAAAAGCGATCTTTAATTTTTCGCTGTCGGCCATTATCCATGCCGCTTCCGACGGGTAATCCACTTCCAGTTGTATATGCTTCAGCATGATCCTGTCCATAGAGGCAGCAAGGCTTTCATCTACTATTTTTTGCAATGGCTTTTTCTCTACCCGCATTTCACCGGGCCTTGAGGAGTTGAGCAGTTCGGATACCAGGTCGCCGATACGTTTGCTGTTCCGGTCAACAATATCAAGATACATTTTCGCATCTTCATTATTGATCTCGGGGTGCAATTGCTCTACGGCCAAATTGATATTGTTCAGCGGGTTTCTTACTTCATGCGCCAGTATGCGTACCAGGCGGGCAGCCACACCCAGCTTTTCCATTTGCAGGGTTGTTTTTTCCGCTCTTTTTAAACCGGTAATATCATGGATGATGCCTTGTATATACATATTGCCTTTGATATCCCGTTCCTTTGAAAGAGAAACGATGCAATATTTTTTTTCGCCTCTTTTTGTACGCATCTCCAGCTCGTTATCGGGCACTTCGCCTATGGTATTAAGCTGGTATGCTATCGCTTTTTCGTTATCCTTATTTTCCAGCAGGCAATAAAGGCTTTTGGTAAGCAGTTCATTTTTCGAATATTCAAATAATAAAGAAGCCGCTTCGTTCACTTCAGTAAACACCAGGTTTTCATCTGCAATAAAAACAGTGTCTTTGGAACGTTCAAAAATATTGCGGAACTTTCTTTCATTGGCCCGCAATGCTTTTATAGAAGCAGAGCGCTCGAGTGAATAGCGGATACAGCGTTCCAGTTTTTCTGTAGTAAGCTCGCCTTTTGCCAGGTAATCTACAGCGCCGGTTTCCATCGCTTTCCTGTCTATCTCCCGGTTACCTTCGCCGGTAAGTAAAATAAAAGGCTCTTCGCAATTGTTCTTAATGGATTCTTCTATTAATTCAAGCCCGGTATTAGCGCCCAGGCGATAATCAATAAGGTAGAGATCATATTTTCCCTTCGCAATACTTTCCACGGCCTCCCTGTACAGGAAGCACCAGTCTATTTCAAAAGTTGCCCCTTCAATACTTTTTATATACTGGCTGGTGATAAAGAAATCATCTTCATCATCGTCTACTATTAATATCCGGGTTACAGGCCGCACAGTTGTCATTGCAATGGTTGCTTTTTTAACTGGTTCAATATATCATTACAAAAAATCAATAACGCCTTACACAGTTATTTCTTCTTTTACCGGTAAAGAAATGATGAACGTTGCCCCATCATTTTCTTTACTTAAGGCAGATATGAATCCGTCATGCTTTTCCACTATCTTTTTACAAAGCGCCAGGCCGATACCTGTTCCTTCAAATTCGCTGTTGCCATGTAAGCGCTTGAACATATCAAATATCTGCTCGGCATATTTTTGATCGAACCCGATACCATTATCCTGTACATATATCCTGCAGAATATTTTATTGTTTGCTTCTTTGCCATTTGCCGGTTCTTTGTTGGTGGTAGTCTCCGAACGGATTATTATTTCAGGTGTACCCTGCGCCCTGGTATATTTCAATGCATTACTGATAAGGTTGTAGAACAGCGGGCGCATTAATCCCGGGTTCACATTCAGCTTAGGCAACGGTTCAATAATGATCCTTGCTTTTTTCTGCCCTATCGTTGTTTCAAAATCTTTTATCACATCGTTCACCACCTCATTAAGATCGCTTTTTACAAACGTTATTTTTTCATCGGATATCTTGGAGAAGGTAAGCAGGTCACGTATCAACGCCTGCATACGCTGCGCAGCATTATGGATACGGTTGATATGCTTTTTACCATCTTCATCCAATACATCGCTGTACTGCACCTGCAGCAGATCGCTGAAGGTGCGTATCTTCCGGAGCGGCTCCTGCAGGTCGTGCGAAGCCATAAAAGCAAAACGGTCAAGATCTTTATTCGCTGTTTCCAGCCGGGCAATGTTTTCCAGCAATTGCTTGTTAAGCTCCTTTACTTTTTCTTCTGAAGCGGTACGCTCCCTGATCTCATTTTCCAGGTTAAGGTTGATCGTTTTCAGCTTTTGTTCCTGTATCACCAACCGCTGGTTCTTTTTATAAAGATCTACAAACACGGCCACCTTTGCTCTTAATAAACTTGGATTGATCGGCTTATAAATATAATCCACGGCACCGGTGCGGTATCCCTGGAAAATATTTTCTTCGCCATAATTATTGGCAGTGATAAAGATGATGGGGATGTTCCTCAGCTTCTCCCGCTCGTAGATCAACGCCGCCGTTTCAAATCCATTAAGGTTAGGCATCTTTACATCCATCAGTATCAATGCAAAATCAATATCGGTCAACAATATCTTCAATACCTGCTTACCCGAATTTGCTTTCACAAATTGATATCCATCAGCTTCCAGGATAGTCTCCATGGAAAGCAGGTTATCTTCTCTATCGTCGACCAGCAAAATTTTCTGTTGCATCATTTATTCTATTTGTAAAACCACATGCGCATCAGCGATAGTAACTGATCGATCTTCAGAGGTTTGGTAATATAATCGGAAGCTCCTGCTTCAATACATTTCTGGCGATCGCCTTTCATGGCTTTCGCTGTTACTGCTATGATCGGCAGGGTGCTGTTCTTATGTTCCCTTCTTATCTTTTGCGTAGTTTCATAACCATCCATTTCCGGCATCATGATATCCATCAATATCATTTCAATATTATTGCTGTCATCGCTGATGATGTTAATGGCTTCCTTGCCGCTCTCGGCTGTGATCACATTGATATTGTACCGTTCAAATACAGTAGTTAATGCAAACAGGTTACGCACATCATCATCCACCACCAGGATATTTTTACCCGTTAAGATATCTTCCTTCATCCGGATATTCTCAATGATCTTTTTCTTTTCGGGCTGCAGGCTGCGGTGATCGATATGGAGATGCAATATGGTTTCCTCCAATAACCGTTCCATCGAGCTCACGCCTTTTAATAAAACCGTGTTGGAGATACCGGAGAGATACTGCATTTCTTTTTTGGTAAAATCCTTGGCCGAATAAATGATCACCGGTGTCAGTTTCTTCTTTACTTCCGATACCTGGCTGATCAGTTCACTGCCCGACATATCAGGCAATGTATAATCCAGGATGATGCAATCGAAATCTTTGGCGTTCAGTTTCTGGATGGCCTTTTTGCCTGTATTGGCAATGGTTACATTGATATTATCTGCCTGCAGTATCTTAACGATCTGTGATGATTCGATCTCGTTATCTTCTACCACCAATACTTTCTTAATTGCTTTCCTGTCAAACGTAACGATGTCTTCAAACAGTTCATTCAGTGAAACATTATCCAGTGGTTTTAATAAGAAGCTGCGGGCTCCACGCTTCAAAGCCAGGCTCCGGTTCTCTTCGCCCGATACAAGATGAATAGGAATATGCCTGTAGTTCAGATCGTTGCGCAGCAGCTCCAGCACTTTCCAGCCGCTGGTATCCGGCAGTTTAACATCAAGCGTTATGGCAATAGGATTAAAGCGGTTAACAAAATCAAATACTTCCAGGTAGCTTACTGCTACAATCGCTTTAAGCCCATGCTCATGCGCTTTCTCGATTATTATCTTTCCAAAGCGAAGGTCATCTTCTACCACCAGTACAACTTTATCCGACATCACGATATTCGTTCTGTCATCTCCTGATTCGTTGATCATTTCATTTACAATGGCCAGGTTTTGCGATTCATTTGAATCACCGCTTACCCGTATAGAATTGAGCAGCGTATCGATCTCATTGCCCTGTGCGCCAAGTTCCAGCTGGTAAGCGCTAAGTGTAGCAGATCCTTCCGATAATGATCCTATACTTTCTACCGGCAAGAACAAGGTGAACGTACTTCCTTTTGATGCCTCACTTTCCAATTCGATAGTACCGCCCAATAATTCCGCCAAACCACGGCTGATAGACAATCCCAGCCCGGTACCGCCATACTTACGGCTGGTAGATCCTTCGGCCTGCTGGAATGCTTCGAAAATGATGTTCTGTTTTTCCTGCGGGATACCGATACCTGTATCGCTGATGGCAAAGGCCACCACTTTTTTAGCATTGTCCAAACTGGCGTTTCCTTGCTTCCAGCTTTTATTCGCTTCATATATCCTCAGCTTCACTTCACCTTTTTCGGTAAACTTAAATGAATTGGAAAGCAGGTTCTTTAAGATCTGGTTCAGGCGTTGCAGATCCGTTTCCATTTTTTCGGGCAGCTGCGAATCGGTTTCGATAGTAAAGCGCAGGTGCCTTGCTTCTGATATTGGTTTGAAAGTAGTTTCTACAAAAGAGGCGATCTCGCCGAAACGCACCGGCGAAATATTTGCTGTGATAAAGCCCGATTCGATCTTAGAAAGATCAAGGATATCATTGATCAGCTGGATAAGGTCATCGCCGCAGGAGTGGATCGTTTTTGCGTAGCGTACCTGTTTGTCGTTCAAATTGCCTTCGGCATTTTCATAAAGCTGTTGTGCCAAAATGAGCAAACTGTTCAATGGCGTTCTCAACTCATGCGACATGTTCGCCAAAAATTCTGATTTGTATTTTGAAGTAAGTGTAAGCTGCTCTGCTTTTTCTTCCAGCGATTTACGGGCTTCTTCCACCTCTTTATTTTTCGCTTCCACTTCATTCTTTTGCTTAACAAGTAAGAGCGCCTTATCCTGCAACTCATCATTCGTTCTTCTCAACTCTTCCTGCTGTATCTTCAACTCGCCCGCCAGTGATTGTGATTGTGTAAGCAGCTCTTCTGTTCTTGTATTTGCTTCAATGGTATTTAACACGATACCGATACTTTCTGTTAACTGGCTTAAGAAGTCCAAATGCGTTTCACTGAATTCATCCAGCGATGCCAGTTCGATAACCGCTTTTACTTTATTTTCAAACAACACAGGCAGAATGATGAGGTTTGCAGGTTTTGCTTTTCCGAGCCCTGAAGTTATTTTGATATAATTGCTCGGCACATTGGAAAGTATGATCCTTTCTTTTTCAAACGCCACCTGCCCTACCAATCCTTCGCCTATCGAAAATTCCGTAGGTACATTCTTATCAGATTTATAGCCGTATGCAGAGAAGAGATTAAGTTTTACATTTTGCATTTCTTCATCCTGGTTCAGGATGTAGAATGCGCCATAGTGTGCTGTTACCACCTGCGCCAACTCAGAAAGGATACGTTGCGCCACGGTCTTCAGATCTTTTTGCCCCTGCAGCATCTGCGTAAATTTCGCCAGGTTCGATTTCAGCCAATCCTGTTCCTGGTTAAGCAGCGTTGTTTCTTTCAGGTTAGCGATCATCTGGTTGATGGTATCTTTCAACGCTTCCACTTCTCCCTTCGCTTCCACCCGTATCATCCTTGTAAGGTCACCTTTTGTTACCGCCGATGCCACTTCAGAAATTGACCGCACCTGTGTAGTAAGATTTTGTGCCAGCTGGTTTACATTCTCTGTCAGGTTCTTCCATATACCTGATGCACCCGGCACACTTGCCTGTCCGCCCAAACGCCCATCCACACCCACTTCCCGTGCCACAGTAGTTACCTGGTCGGCAAACAGTGCCAGCGTATCGATCATCTCATTGATGGTATCGATCAATTGTGCCACCTCACCTCTTGATACGATCGCCAGTTTTTGTTTCAGGTTACCGGTAGCCACGGCTGTTACCACTTTTGCAATACCACGCACCTGGTTGGTTAAGTTAGATGCCATCATGTTCACACTATCGGTAAGATCCTTCCAGGTACCGCCCACACCCCTTACCTCTGCCTGTCCGCCAAGTTTACCTTCCGTACCTACTTCCCTCGCCACACGGGTTACTTCAAATGCAAAGGAGTTCAACTGTTCCACCATGGTATTGATGGTATTTTTCAGATCGAGAATTTCTCCTTTTACGTCGATGGCCACTGTTTTTGAAAGGTCGCCTGATGCCACCGCTTTGGTTACCTCAGCAATATTCCGCACCTGTGCGGTAAGGTTACCCGTCATTTGATTCACGGAATCGGTCAGATCTTTCCAGGTTCCCGCAACACCAGGCACGAATGCCTGTCCACCGAGTTTACCATCCGTTCCTACTTCCCTTGCCACACGGGTTACTTCCGATGCGAAGGCCCTCAACTGATCCACCATCGTGTTCAATGTTTCTTTCAATTGCAAAATTTCTCCGCGTACGTCCACCGTGATCTTCTTACTCATATCACCATTTGCCACCGCGATAGCCACTTCCGCAATGTTACGCACCTGTGCGGTAAGGTTACCTGCCATCTGGTTCACGGAGTCGGTCAAATCTTTCCACGTACCGGCCACACCAGGCACATTCGCCTGTCCGCCCAGTTTACCTTCCGTACCTACCTCTCTCGCCACACGGGTTACTTCCGATGCAAAGCCCCGCAACTGATCCACCATCGTATTGATCGTATTCTTTAATTCCAAAATTTCACCTTTTACATCCACACCGATCTTCCGTGATAAGTCACCATTTGCCACCGCCGTAGTTACCTCCGCAATGTTACGAACCTGGCTGGTAAGGTTACTCGCCATTTTATTTACGGAGTCTGTCAGATCTTTCCAGGTACCCGCAACTCCCGGTACGTCAGCCTGTCCGCCCAATTTACCTTCCGAACCCACTTCCCTTGCCACACGGGTTACTTCCGAACCAAAAGCGTTCAGCTGATCCACCATCGTATTGATCGTATTCTTCAATTCAAGGATCTCTCCTTTTACGTCCACTGTAATTTTTCTTGACAAGTCACCTTTTGCCACCGCCGTGGTTACTTCCGCAATGTTACGCACCTGACCGGTAAGATTAGACGCCATACCATTTACTGAGTCGGTAAGATCTTTCCATACACCGCCCACATCTTTTACCGCGGCCTGTCCGCCCAGCTTTCCTTCCGAACCTACTTCCCTTGCCACACGGGTTACTTCCGATGCAAAGCTTCTTAACTGTTCCACCATCGTATTGATGGTATTCTTCAATTCGAGGATCTCACCTTTTACATCCACGTCAATCTTTCTCGACAAGTCACCGGTTGCCACCGCCGTAGTTACCTCCGCAATATTCCGCACCTGCGAGGTAAGGTTGGAGGCCATTTTATTTACAGAGTCGGTCAAATCTTTCCATGTACCACCTACACCCGGTACATCGGCCTGGCCACCCAGCTTTCCTTCCGATCCTACTTCCCTTGCCACACGGGTTACTTCCGAACCGAAGGAGTTCAACTGATCCACCATTGTATTGATCGTATTCTTCAACTCAAGGATCTCTCCTTTTACGTCCACCGTAATTTTTCTTGACAAGTCACCTTTTGCCACCGCCGTGGTTACCTCCGCAATGTTCCGCACCTGGCCGGTAAGGTTACTCGCCATACCATTTACCGAGTCGGTAAGATCTTTCCATGTACCGGCCACACCTTTTACCTGTGCCTGTCCGCCCAGCTTTCCTTCTGTACCTACTTCAAGCGCCACACGGGTTACTTCCGATGAGAAGGAGTTCAGCTGATCCACCATCGTATTGATCGTATTCTTCAGCTCAAGGATTTCTCCCCTAACGTCAACCGTTATCTTTCTTGATAAGTCACCTTTTGCCACCGCCGTAGTTACTTCCGCAATATTTCTAACCTGGCCTGTTAAGTTCGATGCCATCTGGTTCACCGAATCCGTAAGATCTTTCCATACACCACCCACACCTTTTACTTTCGCCTGCCCGCCCAGTTTTCCTTCCGAACCTACTTCTCTTGCCACACGGGTTACTTCCGCGGAGAAAGAGTTCAACTGATCCACCATTGTATTGATCGTATTCTTCAACTCCAAGATTTCTCCTTTCACATCCACTGTGATCTGCCTCGACAAATCACCTTTCGCCACCGCCGTTGTTACCTCGGCAATATTTCTAACCTGTCCTGTTAAGTTCGATGCCATCTGGTTTACCGAGTCCGTCAAATCTTTCCATGTTCCTGCCACACCTTTTACCTGCGCCTGCCCACCCAGCTTTCCTTCTGTACCTACTTCCAGCGCCACACGGGTTACTTCCGATGAGAAGGAGTTCAACTGATCCACCATTGTATTGATCGTATTCTTCAATTCAAGGATCTCTCCTTTTACATCCACTGTAATTTTTTTAGAAAGATCACCTTTTGCCACCGCCGTTGTTACCTCGGCAATGTTACGCACCTGTGCGGTAAGGTTACTACCCATCTGGTTTACCGAATCCGTAAGATCTTTCCATACACCGCCTACACCTTTTACTTTTGCCTGTCCGCCCAGCTTTCCTTCCGAACCTACTTCTCTTGCCACACGGGTTACTTCCATAGAGAAGAGGTTCAGCTGCTTCACCATGTCGTTTACTTCTTTAGCGATACGGGAAAATTCTCCCTGTAATGTATGCCCACCTATTTCCAGCGGCATTTCCTGCGACAGGTTTCCTTTTGCCACAGAACTGATCACATGCGCAATTTCAATAGTTGGTGTTACAAGATCGGCAATAAGCTCATTGAGGGATTCGGCGCCTTTTTTCCAGGAGCCTTTGGCATTGGGCAGTTCGATACGCTGTGTAAGCTTTCCTTCTTTACCAATGGTGTTACCCGCTTTGGTAAACTCGGTATTCATTTTTTCATTAAGGGAAATGATCTCGTTCAACGTATCGCAGATCTTGCCACTCAATCCCGTTTGATCTATAGGCATGCGTACGTTGAAATTACCATTCCGCACTTCCGTTAATACTTTAAGTAATTCAATGGCGTCCAGCGTTTCGGAAGCACCATTATTAAAGGAAACAGATTTCGCCTGCTTGGCTTTACCGTTACCGGAATACTCCGGCACAGGAATTTTCTTCACCCCGTCAGACGAAGGTTTGGTTTTGAGTTTTGGTGTTTCCATGTTTAAAGGCATTTAAACTTTTCAATAAAATAATAACGAACCTGAACTGTTATATCCCGCTTTACGAGATTAAAATCTGTTGAATGACCTGGTTAGCTGCCTGCTGAGAAATATTTTCCCAGCATACGTGTAATATTTTCCACAGTAAAGGGTTAATACATCTGTAAAGGATACAGAGCAGGGTTATTACTGTGAAAAATCGGTAATGAAGTATATAATAATGCAATTCCCGTTCCCTTAATTGGGGAAAAACAGCAGGTGTGGTAATAGAAGATAAAAGGAAGATAAACAGCACCGGCTGATTTGCTGAACCGGCACTGTGGTCTAAATTCTACAGCGGAAGATTTACATGTTTCGCCTGTACTGGCCACCTACTTCGTATAAGGCATTGGTGATCTGGCCGAGTGAACAATAGCGTACCGTTTCCATCAATTGTTCAAAAAGGTTTCCGTTGTTGATGGCAACCTGTTTCAGTTTTTTCAGGGCTGCTTCATTCTGCGCTTCATTGCGTTTCCAGAAGCGGTGAAGGCTTTCTATCTGTTGTTCTTTTTCTTCTGTAGTGCTTCGTATCACTTCTGATGGTATAATGGTAGGGCTTCCTTTTTTATTGAGAAAAGTATTTACACCAACGATTGGATATTCGCCGGTATGTTTCAGCATTTCATAATGCAGGCTTTCTTCCTGTATCTTATTACGCTGGTACATTCGCTCCATTGCACCGAGCACACCACCGCGATCAGTAATGCGGTCAAATTCGGCCATCACAGCTTCTTCTACTAAAGCGGTTAATTCTTCAATTAAAAAAGCGCCCTGGTTAGGATTTTCATTCTTTGCCGTACCCAACTCACGGTTAATGATCAGCTGTATTGCCATGGCCCGGCGCACACTTTCTTCGGTTGGCGTTGTTATCGCTTCATCATAAGCGTTTGTATGGAGAGAGTTGCAGTTATCATAGATGGCGTACAGCGCCTGCAATGTTGTTCTTATATCATTGAAATCAATTTCCTGCGCATGAAGGCTTCTGCCCGATGTCTGGATATGATATTTCAACATCTGGCTGCGCTTATTGGCCTTGTATTTATACTTCATAGCCTTTGCCCATATCCTTCTTGCTACTCTTCCTATCACGCTATACTCAGGATCCATACCATTGCTGAAGAAGAAAGAAAGGTTAGGGGCAAAATCATCAATGTTCATTCCGCGGCTCAGATAATATTCTACATAAGTAAAACCGTTGGATAACGTGAATGCCAATTGCGTGATGGGATTAGCACCGGCCTCGGCAATATGATAGCCGCTGATACTTACACTGTAAAAGTTGCGCACTTTTTTATCAATAAAATATTCCTGTACATCGCCCATTAATTTCAACGCAAACTCTGTACTGAAGATGCAGGTATTTTGCGCCTGGTCTTCTTTTAAAATATCTGCCTGCACTGTACCGCGAACACTTTGCAAGGCATAGGCTTTTATTTTTTCGTACACATCGGCAGGCAAAACATCAGCACCGCTTAAGCCAAGCAAGCGAAGGCCTAAACCATCGTTGCCCCCGGGCAAAGCGGCCCCCCTGCCCCCCAAAGGGAGGTTCTCAGACTCTGCTGAATTTACAGAGTCGTTCTTTTGCTGACGGATTGTTTTGGGATGAACAGGTTTTCCATCTATACCGATATAACGGGGCAGGTCATCAATATTATATTTTGCTTCAATGATCTTATTTACTTCTTCCTGTAAATTATTTTCGATGATATATTTTTCACATTGCTGATCAATAGCTGCATTTAAAAAGAAGGCCAGCAACATTGGAGCCGGTCCGTTGATCGTCATACTCACCGATGTTTTTGGATCGCAGAGATCAAAGCCGCTGTATAATTTTTTGGCATCATCAACTGTTGCAATACTTACACCACTGTTGCCTACCTTACCATAAATATCCGGACGGTGACCCGGGTCTTCACCGTATAATGTTACACTGTCGAATGCAGTGCTGAGGCGCTTTGCAGGCTGCCCTTGTGACACATAGTGAAAGCGTTTGTTTGTTCTTTCAGGTCCGCCTTCGCCTGCAAACATCCGGGTTGGATCTTCACCTTCTCTCTTTAGCGGGAACACACCTGCTGTGTATGGAAAATGCCCCGGCGCATTTTCCTGCGCCTGCCAGGTAAGCAGGTCGCCCCAATCTTTATACTTTGGCAATAATACTTTTGGTATCCTTGTTCCGCTCAGGCTGGTGCTGAACATTTCCTGGCGGATCACTTTATCCCGTACATTATATTCAAAATAATCCTTTGCATATTCGGCCAGTTTATTTGGCCAGTTGGTAACTAATTTTTTTGCAACCGGGGTAAGTTGTTCTGTATAAAAAATGATCTGCTGTTGTAATATTTTTGTTATCTCTTCTGAGTTAGCAGTTTTATCTTTTGCTTCTTTCAGTGTTTCTAATACACCATGCAATTGATACAGTTTTGTTGCAATGGCAGATTGATCTTTTACCAACTGATCGTATTCTTTTATAGCGGTCGTTATCTCACTTAAATACCTCACTCTTGAAGAAGGAATAATAGCAGAAGAAACTTTTGCCGTAGCGCCAAAATGATATTCACCAAATTTTGTGCTGGTCTTTTTTTCTATTGCTTCTACCAGTTTATCAAATAAATGATTAACGCCTTCATCATTGAATTTACTTGCCATCGATCCAACAATGGGAAGGTCTTCATTCTTTGCATTGAACAACTGGTGATTACGTTTGTATTGTTTGCATACATCATTGTATGCATCCAACGCACCGGCCTTATCAAATTTATTGATGCACACCACGTCTGCATAATCCAGCATGTTTATCTTTTCCAGTTGCGATGCTGCACCATATTCAGGTGTCATCACATACATACTTACATCGCAATAATCCAAAATAGATGCATCGCTTTGGCCAACACCAGCGCTTTCTAAAATAATAAAATCGAAATTTGCTGCTTTGCAGATATCTATGGCTTCCTGCACATGCACACTCAATGCAGTATTGTCTTCTCTTGTAGCAAGGCTACGCATATAAGCTCGTGGGTTCGATATCGAATTCATCCTGATCCTGTCGCCCAACAAAGCGCCGCCGGTTTTTTTCTTGCTTGGATCAACAGAAATAACAGCAATAGTTTTATCCGTAAAATTATTCAGGAACCTGCGCACTATTTCATCGGTTACGGATGACTTACCTGCACCGCCCGTGCCGGTAATACCAAGTACCGGTATGGCCCCCCTGCTCCCTAAAGGGGGTTCCTTAGCAGTATGCGATTTTTGTACTGCTTCTTTTAATTGATCAGTATAAGAAGAAAAATCTTTTTCATGTTCTGCAAGGGTAATAGCCCTGGCAATTTTTCTTACATCTTTCTTTTCGTCTAAAGGCAATTTTCCATTCCATTGAGGCACTGCTTCATTTCCCCCTTTGGGGGATTGAGGGGGCGTGCATTGTTTGATCACGTCTTCTATCATTCCTTCAAGACCCATGAGCCTTCCATCATCGGGACTATAAATTTTTGTGATGCCGTATTGCTGCAGTTCTTCTATTTCTGCCGGCAATATCGTTCCGCCACCACCACCAAAAATTTTTATATGGCCGCAACCATTTTCTTCCAGCAGATCCTTCATGTATTTAAAGAACTCCACATGGCCGCCCTGGTAGCTCGTGATCGCAACGCCTTGTGCATCTTCTTCAATGGCAGCTTCCACAATTTCTTTCACGCTGCGGTTGTGGCCCAGGTGAATGATCTCGGCACCTTTGCTTTGCATGATACGGCGCATCACATTTATAGCAGCATCATGCCCATCGAACAGGCTGGCGGCTGTTACAATGCGCACTTTATTTTGTAGTGTAAAACTCATAGTTAATACTTTTTGGATAAGGCAGTTGCAGCTAATACCTGCATGGGTTTTTCGTAGTGCAATCGCCCGGCAAATTTAATGGTTTTTGGGAGAGGAACGGCCTAATGAATGATGTTGGAAGCAGACAGTGTTATTGGATAAAAAAACAGCGCCTCCTTTTACAGGGAGGCGCTAAGTATTATTTAACAGCTGTGCCTTAATTTATTACTGTTAACTTCTTTGTGGTACTTTCTCCCGTTCTTTCATTAGCTATGCGTACCATATACATTCCCTTTTGAAGCCCCGATACTTCGATATTGCCGCTGCTATTTATAGGAATAGTCTTAATAACCCTGCCAGAGTTATCTATGATATACATGGTTGTTGCTTCCTGTATATCAGTTACCGATACTTTAGTGGTACCGGTGCTGGGGTTAGGAAAAATAGTAAAGTCGCTGGCAGCAGCTGTTCCCTTTACTGTACGTATTTCGCTGTATTTATACGCCCCGTCTTTATCTACC
The DNA here is from genome assembly GCA_048497855.1 of Bacteroidota bacterium. Classification (GTDB taxonomy): domain Bacteria; phylum Bacteroidota; class Bacteroidia; order Chitinophagales; family Chitinophagaceae; genus Ferruginibacter. The sequence goes on from JBEHZB010000001.1 coordinate 406,002, forward strand.
ATTTTTATACGGTATTCCGAAACCGTTTTAGTCATATTGGCGTTGTCCGCAAATGCATAGCTGTTGCCGCCGAAATTATCAGCTGCCGCTACAGTACCTACAACAGCAAAACCATTACCGGTGTTACGTTCAATTGCAAATTCTTTGGCGTTACTTTCCATTGCGGTTCTCCAGCTTAATGTTACACCTGTACTGTTGCGTTGTGCAAAAAAAGAGCTAAGTACAATAGGCAGTACACCTCCATCAGGTGTGCCTACACGGGTAATAGTGCTGCCGCAGGTACCACCCTGGCAATTGCCATTGCTTGCAGTATAACGGGTGATAACGTAGGTAATTGTAGCATTGCAGGCTACAGAAAAATTGCTGGTACTGTAAGCTGTGCTGGGGCTCGACGGCGGTACGGCAAAACAATTGTCGGCAAGTTTTTGCCCGGTAGCATCCGGCCCCAGGTATACTTGTACATTCAGCCCTTTTTGTGCACTCACATCACCTGTAGCATACACCACTACTTTTGATACACAGGTGGCGCCGCTTGAAACCGGAACTATTGCGTGACTTTGTATATCCGGACAGGGATTGCTTTGTGCAAAGGCGATAACTGATAGCAGCAATAAAGCTGCTGTTAATGTAAAATTTTTCATTGCAAAGGTTTGAGGTTATTAAACAAGTTTCTTCCGTAGTACTTCCCAGGCCCGGGGTTCTACGACAGCAATTCAATAGAAAAAAAGGATCTTGAGCTTATCGGAGGAAAAATGGATGCTGATTTAGCAATAGGGACCGGGATCAGGGTTGCTTAATAATTTTGTAAAAAGAAAGCAAGGGAACAAAAATAAATTCAAATATTGAATTATACAAACATATAATAACAATAAAACCCGGCTATGTCAGTAGGCAACTGACTTTCAATATATTACGAGTGAATAAAATTTGTTAGTTTTTTTTCGATTTGGCTATAGGGTTATGTTTATATAATTTTTTGGGCGAATGCTATTCTGTTAAAAACCGTTTCTTTACAAATTTTGTAAATATTTACAGGTGTTTGTAAAGCAGCGGCGTATCTTTGGTTAACAAATAAAGTGATTTATAGAATGTTTGTAACGGATGTAAGGTTAGGAATAAAGATCGAAGCTAGTATTGGATATCTATCAGCAAAAGAATTTACAGGTATTAAAAAGGATGAGGGTTTTGAATTTGATTGGAGCGGATATAAGAAGAAGGAAATATACAAGCTATGTGTAGCCGGTGAAAAAAAGATCCAGGGATTAATGTGTATAACAGATCATACCAGTGAAGAGATAAATGCCATCGAGATTAAATTGCTTGAAATAAGAAAAGAGAACAGGGATAAGCATAAACTATTGGACAGGATTGCTGGTTGCCTTATTGCCTTTGCCTGCAAGGAATCAATTAAAAGAGGACACAACGGGTATATTTTTCTTTTCCCAAAATCGGAACTGATCCGGCATTATCAAGCGATTTACTATCTCACTTATATCGGTCCGATAGGAAAAAATTTGACTGGCATTATGGTAGGTGAAGAAAGCATTGCCAGGAAATTGATAAAAAAATATTTAGAATAAAACATCATGAAATCGTATAAAGAAATAGCAAAGCAATATACCCCTCAAGAGATCGCAGAATCTATTGTCTTTCCCGGTAACCTGGATAAAAACCAACGGGAACAGGCATTGAATGCTTTTAGCACATGGAGAAAGAAAAATGAATCTAAACGAACTGCTGAAAGCAAGCTTATCACCCAGCTTTTACAGTTACGGTTTTTAATGGAAGATTATATTAACGAAAGCAGTTACAGTAAGAATTGTGACTTTAGTTACTTTCTAAAAGAATATATTTCGAGGCTGGAAAAGAAAAATAAAGATTTTGCAAAGGAAATAGATGTTGATCCGACAGAATTAAGCCAGATCATTAATAAACACCGGCCACCTAATGAAAAGTTCATTATCAGGCTTGAGCTTCATTCCAATAAAAATTTTCCGGCTATTACCTGGTTCAAACTTATAGAGAAGGAAAAAGCCTATGCATTATTGCACAATTCCCAATTAAGGCTGGCGGAAAGCAAACATGTAAAGTCCAAGTTGAACTTTACTTTTTGATATAAGCAGCATAGCAATTTATACGCTGCTTATATCATTTCATCCTGAACGTTAACGTTGCAAATTCATCAATACTCAATGTTTCTGCACGACGGTTAAAAATTTCATCCTGCAATTCTTCTGTTGTAAATAAACTCTTCACTGCATTGCGCATGGTCTTCCTGCGTTGATTAAAAGCTGTTTTTACCAATACCCAAAAAGCCCTGTCGCTTTTATAGCTCAATGATTCTTTTCTCCTTGTCAGTCTTATTACACCGCTCTGCACTTTCGGCGGCGGGTTAAAGGCATCGTTGCTTACGTCAAATAGATACTCCACATCATAGTAGGCCTGTACCAATACACTCAACACTCCATATACTTTGCTGCCTTCTTTTGATGCGGCTCTTTCTGCCACTTCTTTTTGAAACATACCAATTATACAAGGCACATCATCTTTCCACTCCAGCAACTTAAATAATATTTGCGTAGAGATGTTGTAAGGGAAATTACCAATAACAGTAAAGGGTTCATCGAAGGGTTTTTGAATATCCAAAAAACTGTCATGGATTATTTTATCTTTTAACTGCGGATAGGTTTTATGCAGGTAGATCACTTTCTCTTCATCCAGCTCTACCGCTTTAAAATTGATACCGGGCAGCACCAGCAAATGTTTCGTCAATGCGCCTGCGCCGGGTCCTACTTCCAGTAAATTGGTGAATGGATCTTCTTTCAGCGCAGCAATGATCTTTTGAATGATCTGTTCATCTTTTAGAAAATGCTGCCCCAGTGATTTTTTCAGTGTGTACATCACTGCAAAAGTAGGCTGATTTGATGTTGCAATAATTAAATAAAAAAGCCTCTCCTTAAAAAAGGAGAGGCATACATGAATATGAAAGTCGAGAAATTATTTTGCCAGTACCAGTTTTTGTGTAACAATATCATCGTTGACGTAAACCTGCAACGTATAAACACCATTGCTGTAGCGTGACAGGTTATTAAGCTGTACGGTATTGTTACCACGGATAACTTTTTGTTTTTCGGCTAGTATTAACCTGCCCGCATTATCTACCAATCGTATGGTTACCTCGCCATCTTTTTCGGCGAAGAAACGTACTGCTACATAGCTTCCTGCAGGATTAGGCATTACAGCCACCGGTGTCCTGGTTTGTGTGCGGCGGATCACCAGTATGTTGCTGTATTTAATTTCGCCGGCCTTACCGATCACTTTAAGTTTGTAATAGATAACATCACTGGTTACGGCGCTCACATTATCGGAATAGCTAAAGCTTTGCTGTACCTGCATTGTTACCGGTTCTTTTACCGTACCCACTTTTGTATAACTGTTGTTATCGGTGCTGCGTTCTACTTCAAAGCGATCTATTTCTTTATCGGCAACAATGGTCCAGTTCAGCAATACTTTATCACCTTGTGGCACACCGCTGAATTTCAGGATATCTACCAGCAGTACATTACCTACATAGCGCCAGTCCCTGTCGGATTGTGTTGGCCATGAGCTTTGTACCACCGATCTTGTGCCCGGAGGTGTAGGACCTGTATAGCTTCCTCCATTACCCATATAAGCTGAAGTAACTTTGGCAGAAGTATTATCATTATCAAAGCGATCATCCAAACCATCGCCATCGGTATCTACACCAGTCAGGGATACAATATCATCAGGCAGCTTATTAAAGTTAAAGTCATTGCCCTCAATGCGGTCTATCTGTCCATCTGCATCACTATCCTGGTCAAGGTAATCCGGTATACCATCCATGTCGGTATCTACAGGGTATACACCGCCACCACCGAATCCTACCGTCTGATCATACACCGTAGCCAGGCCATCGCCATCAGCATCGGCTGTGGTAGGCACTTTATAGCCAACTGTTGTTTGCCCTTCTACGTTATCGGTAATACCATCATTATCTGCATCTATATCAAGATAATCAGGATAAATATCACCATCAGAGTTGCGGATGTTTAGTGTACCCATTGCCGATATGGTTGTTGACCAGCCATTGGCTCCTATCGTTCCGTCAACAATACCGTTAAGGTTTGCATCCGGCAGACCGGCTTCTACCACATCTACGATACCATCACCATCACTGTCCACATCATAAGGATTTGGTTTTGCATCACCGTCCATATTCTTATACGGGAATGTATCTGCACGGCCATCGTTATTAGCATCGGCCCCGGTTCGCAGCAATGCATTCGGGCCTCCTTCAAAGCTATCTGACCAGCCATCGTTATTGGCATCTACGAATGTATCTACACGACCGTTGTTATCGCCATCAGTTCCTCCTGCTTCTACCAGGTCGGGGATACCATCATTATCACTGTCAAGATCAAGGAAGTTAGGGTATCCGTCACCGTCAAAATCTATCCTTCCAAGGCCTGCACCGGTATTGGAAGCCCCTGTATTATTAGCGTCAACATTCTGCGATAATCCATCACCATCGGTATCGGTAAAGTTATCGATCAGGCCGTCGCCATTGGTATCTACGCCATACGCTTCTACCACATCAGGAATACCGTCATTATCACTATCCAAGTCAAGCATGTTTATCCTTCCATCAAGATCCGTATCAAAACGGTCATCCACACCATCGCCATTGCTATCCACACGACCAGGGAAATCGGTATCCAGGTAATTCGGTGTTCCGTCGTTATCGCTGTCACCATCAGCCTGGAAGTTATCATTGATATAATCGTTGTTGTTATCTACATACCCTGCATATGCCGGGTTATAGGCATTTATGATCGGGCTGCCTGCAAAAGCTGCCGGCATATTGCTTTCTACCCAGTCAGGTATACCGTCTTTATCTTTATCAATATCACAGGATATTGTTACGGTTACTGATACACAGGCCGTAATATTACAATCTCCTTCTGCCCTTACATAATAAGTGGTGTTAACAGATGGTGTTACCGTGATCGTAGCCCCTGTGCCTACCAATGTACCGCTGCAGCTTCCGGTGTACCATTTCCAGTCGGCATTGGTACCCAGTGAACCGCCGGTGACGCCCAGTTGTACGGGTATGCCCGGGCATATCCCCCCGTTCCTGTTCTTAGTTGCGCCAGCTGCGGCTACAGATGGCTGTGATACCGTTAGTACTTTTGTTACACCCGCAGTATTTACCGCACAAGGCGAAGCTGTATTTTCTATACGAACCCAATAAGTAGTTGTTGAAGTGGGTGATACGTTTAGCGTAGGTCCGGTTGCACCTGCTATAGGATTAGTACCTACCACCGAGCCTATACCCCACTGGTAATTGGCACCTGTACCCAGGGTACCGCCATTGGCTGTTAATGTAGTAGAGCCCGGGTTGCAATAGCCCGTACCGGTTATAGAAGCTGGTGCTACAGATGGTGTATTCACCGTTAATACTACTGTTGTACCGCCTGTAGTAGAGGCACATGGAGCAGAAGTATTTTCGATACGCACCCAATAAGCAGTAGTACTGGTTATTCCAACCACGGCATAGGTAGGATTGGTTGCTCCGGCGATAGGATTAACACCTACTACCGAACCTAAACCCCACTGGTAGTTAGCACCTGTACCCAATGTACCACCTGCAGCTGTTAATGTAACAGAACCTGAAGTACAGAAACTTGTTGATGGTGCAGTGATGCTTGTTGGTGCAACAGATGGTTGTGTTATCGTTATTACTTTTGTTGTTCCGCCGGTGTTGGCTGTACAAGGTGCGCTGGTATTTTCAATGCGAACCCAATACGTAGTAGTAACAGTTGGTGATATCGTTAATGTTGCGCCTGTTGCTCCTGCTATAGGATTGGTACCTATAACAGATCCTGTACCCCATTGGTAGTTGGCACCTGTACCTAGTGTACCACCGGTTGCTGTTAATACAGTAGAACCCGGGTTACAGAATCCCGTACCGCTGATGGCAGTTGGTGCTATTGAAGAAGTGTTGATCGTTATTGTTGTTGTTGCACCGCCCGTTTCAGCTGTACAAGGCGATGTGGTATTTTCAATACGTACCCAATAAGTTGTAGTGCTGGTCAAGCCAATTACAGCATAAGTAGGATTGGTTGCACCTGCTATGGGATTAACTCCCACCACAGAACCTGTGCCCCACTGGTAATTGGCACCTGTACCCAGCGTACCACCAACTGCTGTTAAAGTAACTGTACCCGTGTTACAGAAAGTATAGGAAGGTGCAGTGATACTTGAAGGGCCGGTTGATGGCTGATACACGGTCAGCACTTTTGTTGCACCACCGGTATTAGCTGTACAAGGCGAAATGGTATTTTCGATGCGAACCCAATAGGTAGTAGTAACAGAAGGCGATACTGTTAATGTAGCGCCGGTTGCGCCCGCTATAGGATTGGTACCTATCACCGAACCTGTACCCCACTGGTAATTGGCACCTGTACCCAGCGTACCACCAACTGCTGTTAATACAGTAGATCCAGGGTTACAAAAGCTTGTGCCACTGATAGAGGTAGGTGCTACGGATGCATTGTTGATCGTTATTGTTGTTGTTGCACCGCCGGTTTCAGCTGTACAAGGCGATGTGGTATTTTCGATACGCACCCAGAATGTGGTGGTAGTGGTTAATGCTGATACTAAATAGGTTGAGTTGGTTGCACCTGCTATTGGGTTCACACCTATTACAGAACCTGTACCCCATTGGTAGTGTGCTCCGGTACCCAATACCCCGCCAACTGCTGTTAAGGTAACAGTGCCCGAATTACAGAAAGTAGCCGAAGGGGCAGTAATACTTGAAGGACCGGTTGATGGCTGAAGTACGGTTACCACCTTTGTTACTCCACCGGTAGTGGCTGTACAAGGTGAAGTGGTATTTTGAATACGTACCCAATAAGTTGTAGTGGTAGTTGGCGACACGGTAAGTGTTGGATTGGTTGCACCTGCTATAGGGTTAGAACCTATCGTTGCACCTGTGCCCCACTGGTAGTTGGCCCCCGTTCCTAATGTACCTCCATTGGCCGTCAGTACGGTAGATCCCGGGTTACAAAAATCAGCACCGGTAATACTGGCAGGCGCTACCGATGGCTGGTTAACATTGATGGTTACTGTTACACCGCCGGTTTCAGTTACGCATGGCGATTTTGTATTTTCAATACGTACCCAGAACGTAGTGGTACTTGTCAATCCTGTTACCGCATAAGTAGAACTGGTTGCCCCTGCTATAGGATTGGTACCTACAACAGCGCCTGTACCCCACTGGTAGTTGGCGCTTGTACCTAAAGTACCGCCATTAGCTGTTAAGGTAAAAGAACCGGGACTGCAAACAGTTGTAGTAGGTACCGAGATACTGGTAGGTGCAACAGATGGTTTTACACCCGGTAATTTTACACCTGGTGAAATATACTGGCAGGCTGTAATACCAATGTTACCTTGTGCAGCTACAATCACCCTGTAATACCTGCCGGTATCAGCAGCCGCTACCGGGTTAATAGTATAAGTAACTGCGTTGGCACCACCAATACTTGTCCACGGGCCGGTACCTGGCGCAGGCGACCATTGCCATTGATAATCTTTAGTTCCCGGTACTACTGCAGGATCTGCTACATTAGCTGTAAGCGTAACAGAGCTTCCCAGGCAGGCCCCGTTAGGATCGGCCAAACTTACTGTTGGTACCGGATCACAGATACCGTACACGATATCATCTATCGCTATATCATTACCGCAACCACCCGGGCCGGCATTGATTATTTCCAGTATCACATTGGAGTAGCCTGAAGGCATTACCCATTTCATACCAAGCTGCTGCCAGCTGGTAGGGGTGATATCTGAAGTAGTAAATTGCGTTATGGTTAAACCTGTTGCCAGGTCACGTATGCGCATGGTTAATTTAGGGTATTTAAATCCGCCCAAACCATCACAAACGGTTTGATAAGTAGTATTACCAATAAAGGCTGCCCAAAGCGATGCAGAGTATTGCTGACCAGGGCACGAAACCGGCAATGTATCACGGTACATCACACTCGCCGGCGCATCAGCATTTACCAATAACATACGCCCGTTGGTGCCGCCCGTATGATCGAGCAGCGATATCCAGTTCGTGACATCCCCGTTATTGGCATTCTGCGTAACCGTAAACCTATTGGTAGGAACCGGTGTAGTAGTAACGCCTGTATAAGCAGAGCTTGCCGTAATTGAACCGGCGCTTACTGAGGCTACCAGCCCTGTACCGGATCCAAAATCCTGTTTATATAAGGTTTGTGCAAGTGTTGCACAAGGAGGCGTTGTTGGTGTTAAAATGATAACAAACGGTGTGGGTTCCGATTCGCCCACATCATCAGGCTTGTCATTCTGGTTCAGATCCGGGTTGGATCCGTTGGTTGAAGAATCCCGCAAGGCTGCATTCTTATAACCGTTGGCAGAAGATACTGCGCTGTTATTATATACTTTCCCCGAAACTATATTCGACAGTGTACAGGATATCCGTATCGTAAAATTATTATCTGATACCGGGTAACAGGGCAGGTTTTGCCCTGTTGCCAGCAGGTTTGTGACGGTTGTACCATTATAAAGCCCGCTTAATGCTACCCCTGCAGGGTTGCTGAGAAGCGAGGCACTGACGTTACTGACATTAGCAGCACCATTTATTGAACCCAGGTTATCGCTCACCTGCACATTCGTTATCGGTACGTTACCGTAATTTCGGACGTACACATCATACACTACATCATATTGATTCGCAAAAGCGGTAGCCGTTACAGATACCAGTTTCTTGGAAGTTCCTATACCTGAGTTGATCTGGGTCATATCCGTAGACCGTACCCCTTTATTGGCAGCATAGGTATAATTAATTACTGCCGTATCACCTGTTACACCGTTGATCCTCCTGTAAGTACAGGTGCTGGCAGTATAGGAAGCGATCAGGTCGCCATTACCAAAAGCAAGCCCCGGAAGAGAGGTAACGCCTGAAGGCGCTTTGATCGTATCAATGTAAGTACATTTTATATGGTGTGTCGGTCCGTTATAACTACCATAGTCAGGGGTGAATAATTTATTGTCAAACACAAAATACATCTGACCACTAGGAGTAAGCGTTATATCACCGGAACCTACGTTCCATAATTTTTTCCCGCCGGTAAGATCAAGTGTATCCCTTGTACCGATAGCTCCTGTAGTAAAATCCACTGTTCTGATAAATGCCTTATAAGGTGCAGGGCCTAAAAATTCAAGCTGGTAGGCTACGCCATTGGCATCGAAAGTAAGACCACCGATATCTGTGTTAAATGTACGTACAGTATCAAGGCCACCTGCCGCTGTAGGGCAGGCTGTTGGCGACCAGCGCCAGATATAGGATTTATAAGGTATTGCAATATTGTAATCTGTCCATACATAATACAGCATCTGGTCTTTCGGGTTAAAAGCTATACTGGCATCAAATACAGTAAAGGGTTTGTTGGCAGTAGAGTAGCCGGTAAGCGGGGCATAGTTTACTTTTAATACCGGTTTACATCCCGTTAAGCCTGCACCATTGGTAAGATTAGGCGAGGTGTAGTTGAAATAATAAACGGAATCCAGGCCGCCTGAACCGCCGCAATTATTTCTACCCAACGCAACAGGCACGCTGACCGTAGCCGGCTGTGCCATTGCATACTGCGAGAAGCAGGATGTGATCAAGATGAACAGTAAAATTTTTCTCATAACATATGATTTTAGAGAACCGGGGTCCTATCTGCTTACCGAAAATTTTGTTGATTCTGTAATATGTCCTTGCTGTATGATCTGTACCGTGTAAGTACCTGACGACAAGTTGCTTACATCAAAATGAATAAAATCGTTAGTTGTGGTTGATTGGATAACTTTTTTGCCATCAAATGAAGTTATCTGTATAGCAGTATTTTCCTTATTGTCATTGTTGAAAGTGACATTGATCATGTCATTTGCCGGGTTGGGCGACACGGCTGTCTTTTTTATACTAATATTCTGCACTTTAACGATATTGGATTGTGTTGATTTTGTTGCCGTTATAACTTTCGCCCTGTAAAAGGTAACCGGTGAGAACGGGTTGTTATCATTAAAACGGTAATTAACACGATCTGTTGTATTGCTGATCTTCAACATTTCCCCAATTTCAGAAAAATCGATCCCGTTGGCGCTTCTATACAGCACTACTTTGCTTATCGGTTCTGCATTGGAAACTGCAAGGTCAACCTGGTTGCCGGAAGGTGTCTTTTGTGCCTTAAAATCCATCACATCTGCAGCCAGTACTGTTGCTGTAGGAGAAATGGTACCTGTAGCCATGGTCACATTGTCCGGATCGAAGGTTACCGATGCCGGCACAAAAGACAGGTTATAGGAAATTGTATTTGCACCAGCAGGACCAACACCATTACCTGCAAAGCCTAATTGAGTGGCAGAATAATGATAGATCACTACTGTAGTATCATAAGTATTACCGCTGTTGGCGATCTTTAATACAATCGGCATAGGAAAGTGTGATACAGCCCCGCCAACCCTTGTCTGGGTAAATTTGAACTGTATGAATTTTCCGCTGGTATAATATTGTCCTGTATAAGATGGAGTTCCGGCGCCATTGATCCATGCCGTGAAGAAAGAACTCATATCAATACCGGCATAGTCTTCTATATTTCTTTGCAGATCTGCTGTGGTGGCAGATTTATAGGCCAGTAACGGATCAGACGTATAAGCTTTTAGCGCCTGGAAGAATCTGGCATCTCCCAACAAAGCCCTTAGCATAGATACTACCATTGCGCCACGCTGATATACAGCAGTATTATTATTGGATGTCCATATAGTATTGGAAGTGGCAATGCTTGCTGCACTAAGCTGGATAGGTGTATTGGTAAGGCCACGTGCAGTCGTTTTGATGTCTGATCTGTGCGAAACAGCTGTTGTTCCTACACTAACCAGTTCCGCTGCCAGTATTTCTGAATACATTGCAAATCCTTCAGCAAGCCACAGATGGTTCCAGGTAGCAAAAGATACTTTATCACCAAACCACTGATGCGCCAGTTCGTGTGCAATAACATCCCAGCTCTGCATACTTCCTGAACTCATTGCGGAAAAGCTCTGGTGCTCCATTCCCCCCCCCCAGCCAAACTGGTAATACCCGTGTTTTTCATTGGCAAATGGATAGGGCCCGTATTTATTGCTGAATTCTGTTAGGAATTGTCTCGATTGATCCAGCCTCGTTAACATGGTCGTTAATGTGCCTCCCGTAACATCCGGGAATATATTATATACCACAGGCACCTGTTTGCCACTTATGTTTACTGTGCCACGATAGTAACGGTTATATTTTGCCACACCAATTGCCACTAAATAAGAGGCAATAGGATAGCGGTGTTTAAACCTCATTGTACGGTTAGCCCCGTTTATTGCAGAATCTACCAGTATACCAGGTGCCGCTGCCCAGTAAGTATTGGGCACAGTTATATTAATATCCAAAGAGTCGGCCTTATCCTGCATATCAGCTTTGCAAGGCCACCAGTCCCTGTCTTCATAAGATTCTGACAGCGTATATATATACCAGTTATTCAAACCATCCTGCTTGCGTTGAAAACCTTCGGCTTCGCCGTTAACAGCAGGGGGTGTACCTGAATATGTAATACTTATCGAATCGAACCTGTTATTAGGTAAGGTTACCGGTAATGTTAAGCGTACAATATTGGTAGAAGGAAACGATTTTGTACAGGTTGTACCATGATACTTTATTACCAGCGAAGCATTATTGAATGAATTACCATTCAGGTCCAGGTCAATAGTGTTTACATTAGAAGTAATGGTATTGAAATACGTAGTAACCGTTCCTGAAATATTCTTTGAAGCGCTTGGGTCGATCGTCCAGTCGCAGCGATAATAAGTAACATCTATATTGGCGCCTGTTCCGCTGTTACCGGTAACTCCTTCCGGATGATTATCCGGATTACCACTACGATGATAAATTCCGGTTTGCTGTTGGGCGGCAACGATCTGGCACATTAGCAACAATGCCAAAATGGAGTAGAGCTTTTTCATGTATTGGATAGGTTTTGGTTCTTTTTAGGATATTGGGGAACTTTGTATAAACGCAAAGAATAAAATTTAATTGTATGAAGTACAGGAGTTTTTAATATTTTTTTACGGCTTTTATAAATCGTAATTTTACGTCGTAATTATACTACGCCCGGGTTTTATTTTCCTGCTACACAACACCTTAGCCAAGCATTTTTTTTACAAAAGCACTTACTGTAAGCTGTAGTGTATAGTTATATTACTATCCACAACGAAAAACTGCGTACATCACAATAAAGATTTTACGCAGCCGTTTATGCAGTTGTTATTTAACCTGAATCCAGTTTATGAAGAACCTCTACGTATTATTAGCTGTAATTTTTATTACAGCCACGGCTCATGCCCAATTAACAGTAACGGCTAATGCTACAACTCCAACTATATGTTTGGGAAACTCAACTGCCATTACTGCTACAGCTACACCGGTTACTTATACCGTAACTGCTATTCCCAATGCATCTATTCCACTCGAAGGCTTAAATATCCTGGCATCAGGCGGATCTGCTTTAACACCATTAAGCACAGGTTCATTAGATGATGGCCGCTGGGATAATATCAGTATCCCCTTTGCTTTCCGGTTTTACGGCAATACATTCAATACAGTAAATATTTCTACCAATGGATGGATAGGAATGGGCAGCACCAATTCTACCACTACAGGACTTGATGTGAACTTACCTGATCCTGCTGCGCCTAATAATGTGATACATGCCATTACCAGCGACCTTACTTTTGGTGGCGCCGGCAATACTGCTTCTCTTGAATATTTTACCGAAGGTGTAGCGCCCAACAGGGTATTTATAATTAATTACGGCGGACTTACTTTTTTCAATACAACAGGTACTGCCGATGTGCAGGTAATGCTGTATGAAACTACAAATGTTATAGAGATACATACTGATGACTGTGATAATACTACTTTGCGTAAATCGCAAGGCGTGGAAAATTCCACGGGCACAGTTGTAGCTGTTGCTACCGGAAGAAATAATTCTTTTAACTGGACAGGCACGCCTAATGCATTTCGCTTTACCCCGGCTACTGTTAATTTCACCTGGTCGCCGGCAACAGGATTAAGCAGTACTACAGGCAGCACTGTTGTTGCTAACCCAACTGCTACACAAACTTATACGGTTAATGCAGTTAACCCGGCCAACGGGCAAACCGGAAGCACTACTGTAACCGTTACCGTTAGCCCCAATTCTTTTGTTTTGGCAGGTACTGCAGGCGGAGCACAGATATGCCAGAATATAGGTGTATCGGCAGGCGGAAGTTATTACCGTGACGGCAATTGCAATCTTATTGCTACTGTAACCCCTGCAGGTGCAAGCCCGGTAACCAATTCTATCAATACCTGCACAAAGGTTGATGTCAACTCTACCAAACGCGGCACATCAGATCTTTACCTGGCCAGGAAATATGATATTGAGCCTATTCAAAATGCAGCTACTGCTACAGCTAATGTTACGCTATACTATAAACAAACCGAGTTTGATAATTTCAATGCAAGGGCATTAGATAGCGGCCATAAATCATTGCCGGTTAACAGTGGTGATGCTACAGGTATAAGCAATCTTGTATTGCGTCAATTTCATGGTACAGGTACAGCGCCGGGCCATTATACCGGCAGCAGTGTAGATTTCACTACAGCCACGCCCGGCTTTACCGTAGTATGGAACAGCACCCGCAGCTGGTGGGAAGTAACAGTACCTGTGACAGGGTTCTCCGGTTTTTATATCACGAGCAAAAAAATTGTTACCCTGCCTATATCATTAGAATACTTTAAAGGTTCAACAGTTGGAAAAACAAATGTGCTAAACTGGAAAGTAAACTGTACTTCTTTACAGGCCAAAATGGAAATACAACGCAGTGCCGATGGTCTTAATTATTATACTATCGCTACCATTATTGCTGATGAGGCAAGATGCAGCCAGCCATTTGACTATACCGATAATGCACCACTTGATAATAAAAATTATTACCGCATCAAGATCATTGATGTAGATGGACATTATGGCTATGGCAATATTGTTTTGCTTACAGTTAAAAACAGCCGCTTCGAATTATTATCGCTGAGCCCCAATATTGTAACAAGCGAAAACAGTATTTTAAAGATCAATGCGTTGGAAAGAAAAGAAATGACTGTTGCAGTTACTGATTTTTCGGGAAGAGTAATACAGCAGCAAAAGCTACAGGTACAGCCGGGCGCCAATACTGTTACCCTGCTCACCGGCAAACTGGCCAGCGGCACTTATCTTGTTACTGCCTATACCGAAGGAGAAAAACCGCAATCGGTGAAGCTGATAAAACAATAGCTAAGAGAACAAGGAGAAAAGGAGGGAAAGAGATTATAAATTAATTAAGAGAATAAAGAAGGAGGTAAAAAAGGGTGCCATAAAACCCTCTTTTACCTCCTTTTCTCTTTTGATCTCTTAGCGCCTTTTCTCTTTTACCTCTTAGCCCCTCTTAAGCCAATAAGCCTTACTTTTGCAACAAACAGATATTTATGAGTGCATCTTTTGAACATAAACCTGTCATCGGTTTTACCTGTGGTGATATTAATGGTATTGGTGTAGAACTGCTGATCAAAACTTTGGGAGATAGCCGCATCCTTGATTTTTGTACGCCGGTTATTTTTGCCAACAATAAGATCATTAATTTTTACCGGAAAAGTGTTCCCGAGATCAATTTCAATTTTACGGCTGTTAAAGAAGCCAACCGTATCAATCATAAACAACTTAATCTTTTTAATTGCTGGGATGAAGAAGTAAGTATAACACCGGGCATATTAAATGAAACAGGCGGTAAATATGCTACCATCAGTTTAACCGTTGCTGCCGAGGCGTTGAAAGAAGGTAAGATAGATGGCCTGGTAACAGCGCCGATCCATAAAAAGAATGTACAGTCTGCGGGGTTTAATTTTACCGGCCATACACCTTATCTTAAAAACCTGTTTGGTGTTAATGATGTGGTGATGTTCATGGTAGCGGAAAATATGAGGGTGGCATTATTGACAGAGCATATACCGGTAAAAGATATTGCACAGCATATTACCAAAGAGGCCATCATCGGTAAACTACAATTGATAAATAATTCTTTAAAAAGAGATTTTAATATCACCAAGCCAAAGATCGCTGTACTGGGCCTCAACCCTCATGCCGGTGATGAAGGCCTGATCGGCAAAGAAGAAGAAGAGATCATCCGGCCTGCTATTAAAGAAGCCAAACAAAAAGATGTGTTTTGCTTCGGACCATATTCTGCCGATGCATTTTTTGCACGTGGGCAATATGAAAGGTTTGATGCTGTGCTGGCATTATACCACGACCAGGGATTGATCCCTTTTAAATCATTGGCCACCGGCGAAGGCGTAAACTTTACTGCCGGTATAGAAGGCGTACGTACTTCACCCGACCATGGCGTTGCATTTGATATTGCCGGAAAAGGAAAAGCTGATGAAGCTTCTTTCAGGGAGGCCATATTTAAATGCGTGGATATCATTAATGCCCGAAGGGAGCATGCCAATCAATATCAAAACCCATTGCGCAAATTAAGCTCCAGGATAATTGCCAATGCGGTTGATGAAAAGATAACGGAAGAGTGATTCGTTGTTAGTTATTGGTTATTCGTGATTGGTTATTGGAATTTGGTTTTTGGACATTGAATTTTGGATATTCACCATTGTTATTGAAATATTGTATCAGCAATTCCTTTATTGATAATGTATGAGCTGATGGTGATCTCCGCCCTGCCTTTTTTATTTTTCATTTTGTCTTCAGGCTTTTTGGTATCGGCGCCATCGTCAAAATCAAACGTAACACCCTTTGGCAATTTGTAATCTTTGGTGTTAAAAGAGAAGATGATCTTATCAGGCAAACCGTAAGCAGTGTACTTATTATAACTCAATTCCAGTTCATAGCTCCCGTTCTCTCTTGTGGTGGTCTTTGCTTTACGGATCAGCAATTCTGTTTCATCAATATATAAGGTAGATAAAACAACATCCGCATTATCATCTTCCGGCAAAAGCTTAACTACTCTCACAGGTTTGCCATCTATCTTATCCATACCGGCATCCAGCGCAGTATATTTTCCGCCGTTCAACAGGCTGTTCATATTTATATTCACGGCGCCCTTTGGAACAAAGGATATTCCCTTCTCGCTTTTTATTTTAAGCTTGTTGGGTTTTTTAAAATATACTTTTATTGTAGCGATGGGTACTTTTAAAAAAGCTACGTTGGTCTTCATTTTGCCGGAAGCCTCGTAATCATTTACCTGTTCTATCCTAGCTTTTACTTTTTGTACCAGCGCAGTTACATCCTGTGCCATTGCCAATGCAGATAGCTGGATAAAAAATAAAAAGAGTACTATTTTTTTCATGTTCTTTATTTATGACAGGATATCTTTTTTTCTAAATACTATTACTGAAGCAGAAAGGAAGATGATAATGTAACCCGTAAGCTTGAACAGGCTGTTGCGTATTGCCGCCCAATTTTCAATAGTGCCCTTTACAGGTACATTGTCTTTATCTACTGCAATATAAAAGAACCCTTTCCACCCTACAAGATCGGAAGTGAACAGCCAGGGCTTTATATTCTTTTCTATAATCGGTACATTAATATTAGTAATGATGGTACATACAATTACAATACATACCGTAGCAATAATAGGGCCGATAGAATTTTCTGCAAACACGGATAACAGCAACGCCAGCGAAGCAATTACTGTAAGTGCCACAGTAGCATAAGCAAATGCAGCCGCATAGCGCCACAGCACATCATCACTGAATATCTGGATGATCTCAGATTCGTCACCTTTACTTCTTGCAAAGATCAGGTCATTCGTTCCAAATATCAGCATGCTAAGGAACAGGGCAATGATCGCCATCCATATCAACAACAGTATTGTAAAGATCACTGATGCTGAAAATTTTGCCAGCATGATCTGTGTACGGCTTATTGGCTTTGCTACCAGCAAGCGCAATGTGCCCATATTGGCTTCTCCTGAAACAGCATCTCCTGCAATGAATGCGATCAGTATCGGTACCTGTATCAGCAGTGTATTCAATATCACATAGCACATGAAATAACCGTTCAGCATTTTCTCTTTATCAAAATCAAAATCGAATGGAATACTTTGCAGCATGAAATCTACATAGCTTTTACCATCGGCCTTAAAAGCAAATTGAAAAATAAACGAGATCGCTGCAATCGCTGCAAATGCAATGTAGGTTCTTGGCCGCCTGCTTATTTTAAACAGTTCAATTTGTAAAAGCTTCCACATTGCCGGATTGGGTTGTAAGTGACAGAAAATATTGTTCCAACGAATTCGTAGAATTAACCGAAAGCACTTTTATGTTCATATCAACCAGCAACTGTACCAGCCCGGGTACTTCTTCTTTATGCATCTTTAACTGCAGGTGCTGTACATTATCCTGTATTGCAGATGACCATTTTGATGTAGCTAATTTTATTCTTGCTTCCGTATTATCAGTTGTATTGATCTGCACCAGCGACCTGGCAGGATCGAGCAACTCTGCTACATTCCCTTCTATTATTTTTTTGCCTTTGTGAATAATGATCATGCGGTTGGCGATCAATTCTATTTCACTGAGTAGATGCGATGATACCACCACTGTTTTGCCCATCTCCTTACTTAAGCGCAAAATAAGATTGCGCATATCGGCAATGCCTTGCGGATCAAGCCCGTTGGTTGGCTCATCTAAAATGATCAGTGCCGGGTCATGTATCAATGCCACAGCAATACCAAGCCGCTGCTTCATTCCCTGGCTGAATGTTTTTACTTTACTGGTTGCCCTGTCCTGCAAACCTACCATCAGCAATTGATCCATTATTAATTTACGGGAAACTTTTATGCCGCTCATCTTTGCAAAAATGGAAAGGTTCTCGTAAGCGGAAAGATATTTATAGAGATCGGGCTTTTCAATAACAGCACCAATTTGTTGTAAGATAGCAGAACGGTTGGCAGTTAATTCTTTGCCGAATATCTGGATAGTACCTGCAGTTGGCGCTATCAGGGTAAGCAGCATACGAATGGTGGTGGATTTGCCTGCGCCGTTTTGCCCTAAAAAACCATACACATCGCCTTTATTTACGGTAAACGAAAGATCGTTCACTGCATGTATCTCTTTGAATTGTTTGGAGAGGTTAGTGACCTCGATGATAGAAGGCATGAGCAAAGATAAGCCGCAAGTTTCAAGCTGCAAGGGAGAAGCAGGCAATAGCACAAGTCTTCATCAAAACAAAAGATTTTATGATCAAAGACTTATCCCTTGCAACTTGTGGCTTGCAGCTTGCCTCTTCCAGCTTACTCCTGCCCGTTCGGGTTCATATACGATTGCAGCGCTTTTACATATCCCTCAAAAGCTTCAATGCCTTTTTTAGTGATCTTACAAATAGTTTGCGGATAATTATCCTTGAATTGTTTTATCACTTCAATATATTCCGCTTCTTTAAGTTTGTTGATCTGTACACTGAGGTTGCCGGCAGTAGCATTGGTCTTCTCTTTTAAAAAAGTAAACTCTGCTTCTTTTACACTTATAAGAAGGCTCATTACGGCAAGCCGCAATTGTGAATGTAATATAGGATCCAGTTCTTTAAACATTACAGCCCATCCCTTTTTTGTATCTCTTCCATAAAATTATACCCGGCACCAGCCATGCAAAAGCGGCTGAAAGTGCAGTTAATAACATGTCTATCTTAAGATCGGTGTACACACTTACCACACAGCAAACCCAGCAAAGGATGCCGCCGTACAGCATCGGCTTAAACCGCATTATGCAGCCTGTGATCACTGTGGGGATGCCATATAATAACAGCATCATGGCAGATGAATAATTGAAATAACTGAATTCGGGCGCCTTGCCGCCAAGACGGCGGTAATCTGCAAACACTGTATTCAATACATTTACAAGATTGTTGTTGATATGGATCAGTAAAAAGATCGCAACGCCAAAGCATATCCATACGTAATCTATAGCATCATCATTATAGCTTTTTGTTTTACGCAGTTTTTTTCCTTTTACAGCAAGATAGATCTGCGGTATCAATGCAAATAAGGTAAGCAGCCATATATCAAACGGCAGCTCAAAATGATATTGTATCTCTAAAAAAGTTACCAGGCTGCAAAGTACAATAATGCTGCCCCACAATATAGGGCCGATGCCTTTATCGTGATAACTGTTCTTTACCTTATTGATCATGCTGGCAATAAGTTCCAGGCTTTCTTTTTCGCTCAGTGGCTTTTCTTCTGTTGCCATAATTAATTTTCTTTTTTATAGCGGATGCGAAGCAAATGACCGGGAATGATCCATGCAGCTATTACCGCACCACATAATAACAGGAAATGGTATTCATCAATAACAAAAGGCGATATGCCTGCCAGTATCCAGCAGCATAAGCCACCGATCATCAGCGGCCTGAATTTTAAAATGGCGCCCGATAAAAATGTAGGCACACCATATAAAACCAATACAGCAGAATCGATAAGTACATACTGCTTATGATATCCTAAAATAAAAATCGTTAAAAAAAGGCAGGCTACAAAAGCAAGCCACACAAATCCTATTATCTCATCCGTATACGTTCTTACTTTTATTCTTTTCTTTTTTTTGATAAGAAAGAAGACCTGGTAAATAACTATTACCCACGTAAACATCCATACGTATTGCGCCTCTTGCAGCTTAAAAACTTCCTGCAATACAAACTGCGCCAGGCTGCACAATAAAACAGTGTAGCCCCACAGTAAATACAGGGTGCCGTTCTCACTGAATTTATTCTTTGCTTTGTTGATCATACTTTCGATCAACTGCAGGCTGTTCTGTTCAGAAAAATTTTCCTGTTGCATAATTTTTTTATTTGCAGTCCTGGATCAGTTTTTCAGTATAGGTCTTGCCCCAGTTCGGGTACAGTTCGCCTGCAGGCTTGAAAGTAGCAAATTTATCCAGCGCAGTTTGCAGTTCTGGCTTTGCTGTTTCGCAGCCGCCGCCAAATTGTTCGGGTGTGTATTTTAATGTTTGCCCTCTCAATATATATGGCCTGGGATTGGCAGGATCCTGCTCCATTGCTTTATCTATATTGCTGCTGCTTTCTTCACCGTATTGCATGTAGCGCTGCATCGGGTTTACCATCATGTGGCAGCTTGCTATCATGCTTTTTATACAACTGATCTCAGAGTTGTTGGGCATCAATGCATCTGCTTTATTGATCAGTTCTGTTGCTTTATCGGCAATAGCATCTGTTTTGGATTTATCTTTTTCTATAAATCCGTAATTCACCTGGCAATACGCTGCATAATAATACGCCAGCCACTGATCTTTTTCTGCTGTTGCTATACGCTCAAAATTATTGGCCAGTGTCAGCAATGCGGGCGGATTGATAAAAGCGCTGTCGATCATGGCAATATTGGTTTTCATTGCCGCAGTATATTTTTCACTTTGTGCAAAGATTACACTACAGGCCAGCGACAGGATGCTGATTAGAAAAAACTTTTTCATGTTGTATTATTTTTTGTGTTTTTAATTAACCTTGTTTTGATCCTTTAATTTTTTCATATTCTCTTTCCACGGAATTGGATTTCGGGCAAATATATGCGCCGGCAAAATGAAATGCAAGGCCGATGCCCCACCCTAAGGTAGTCCATAATGGCCACGGGAAACGGTTTCCGTTCCATCCGTCGATTTCGTAGCTATGGTTGCCGGTATAATACCACAGCGCCCATAAAAATGCATTTATGATCACATAAGTAATAAGATGTGATTTGAAGCTTGCCCTTTTGCGTGCAATTTCCCACAGCTCGGGGTCTTTGCCTTCCGGAACCTGTTGATACTTTGACATGGTGTTTTGTTTTAAGCCTCACTCTAACCCGGCCCCTCTATCTCTCCGCCGGTTGGCGGAAGGAAAAGGAGAAGGTCGGATAGAAGATATAGCGGTTATTTATAAAAAGAACTTTTATTTTTCATTCTGCCAACTTCGCTCTCCTTCCCCTTTGGGATGGGGCGTTACAAATTATTATTAATAGCATCCTGCGTTCTATCTACTCCAAAACTCAGGAAACAGCCGATGAATGCAAAGCGTTTACTTGGCGGAACTATTGCTTCTTTTTTTGTTCCATCATAAGAGTAATTATAATTGTACACCTGGTTTTGTCCCAGTACATTATTTATACCCAGTACCCATACAGCAAATGTTTTAGGATTCTTTTTTCCAATGTTGGGTAAATAATTCACGCTAAAACTCATGCTGTTGTAATTGATCGTTTTTCCTTCATCACTGATAACATATTTGCTTTGTGTATTATCGTAAGCAATACGATAGTAAGGCCTGCCGGTGGCAAAATTGTAGCTCAGGTTAAATTGTGTTTTCCATGGCAATACAAAACGCTTGAAAACAAAAGCCGCTGTATGGTTCGCTGCAAAAGAAGGCTGTATCGCTTTAGGATAATTCAGGTAATCCCTCTTGGTATCAAGATATGAGTATGATATCCAGTAATCAACATTCTTTATTGTTTTTTTATCTCTCCAAAAAACTTCAAAGCCTTTTGCATCGCCATAGCCATCATTGTTTATGGCTACATCTCTGCCGTTCATATCTGCGCCTGTTTTATACAGGTTGTCATATTTCTTATAAAATATTTCGGTGCGGAAAGTGCGGTCGCTAACCAGTTTTTGATATTGCAAAATATAATGCGTGGCTTTTGAATAATCCAGTTGCGTTGTAACCGGCAAATATTTTCTTTCGGGGTTTTGATAAAAGATGCCGTAGGCAAAAGATACCTGGCCATTGTCTTTAAATTTATAGGCTATAGAAATGCGTGGGGCAATATTCACCTTATCTATTATTTGCGAATGCTCCAAACGTGTTCCTGCTTTTACAGCAAGATCGTTAGTGACATAAATATCTGCTTCGGCAAAAGCCGCTACCAGGTTATCTTCTACACGTTCATTGAATTTGGTGCCGTCGTATAAAGTATAGGTCGCTTTTTCGTTACTGTAAAAATATTCGCTGCCAAAACGTATCGCACTAAGGCCTTTTAATTTCTTTTCAAAAACAACTCTTGCCTGTGCATAGCTTGACCGGTTTTCTAAAGTGAAATTCTTATAAGCATAAAATATGGGTGAAGTAATAACTGTTTTGTTATTGGCTTCATCCTGCGTTTCGTTGGTAATGTTGTCCTTATTGGTACTGAAGCTTATACCGGCGATCATTCTCCAGCGGTTGTGTAAATTTTCTCTCCAGTTAAGATTCTGATACGTGTTGAAATTTTTAATAGCAAAAGCATCTTTCAAAACAGCGGAGTCAATATCCTGTGTGCGGTAGCCGGTTTTGGTGGTACTTAAGTAACCGTAATATTTTATAAAGCCGCCGTGTTTTGTCTTAAAGCGAAAATTAACATCGCCGTCATTTACAACAGGTATTTGATAATAATCCTGTTTTTGTTTGATCACGTTAAAAGCCAGCCAGAGATTGGCATAGTTATAAGAAAATCCCCAGGACAATCTTTTATCTTTCGACAGCTTTTGTAAACCACCGCCGATACCCACTACAGATATGCCAAGATCAGCTTCAGTTCTTTCCGGAAGATCTTTACTTTCCAGGATCAATGCCGAAGAAAGTGCCTGCCCGTATAATGCTGAATAACCCCCGGTACTGAATACAGTGCCTTTGAATAAGAACGGGTTGAACCTGCCCCGTTGAGATATACCGGGCGTGCTGCTGTAAAAAAAGTTGTTGACCAGGTTACCATCAATATAGATCTTGCTTTCTGTTGCGGAGCCCCCTCTTACAAAAAGCCCTTCACTTTCGCCCACCTGCTGGGCACCCGGCAACGATTTAAAAGCTTCGGTAACATCGCCATTGGCGCTGGCCGTAGTTACAATATCAATATCTGTTAAAACGGCACCCTTCTTTTTATCGCTGGCTTCAAACGATCCGGCAGATATTACCACGGCTTTTAACTCAGTAACCAGTTCCTTTAAAGAAAAATTCAATATGATTGGGGCGGAACCAATTGTTACGGTTTGTTCGCCTGGGCGGTAACCAACAATGGTTACTTCCACCATTTTTACCCCTTTTTCGGTGGTAACGAAGGAAAAATTACCGGAAGAATCGGTAGTTGCCCCATCATATGAATCTTTAATGGCTATACTTGCGCCGGGTACCGGCTTGTTCTTATTGTCTATTACCCGGCCGGTTATTTTTACCTGTGCCCCGGCAGTTATCCGGGTAAATATCAGCAGCAGTATCAGTAATTTTTTCATCCTCTTTATTTGACACAAACGTAAAGTAGTTTATTTTATAAACCAAATTAAATTTATAAAAAATCTTTTTTATTTTCTACTAAAGCTGTAAACTGGCAATGCCCGAAACAGCTCACAAAATATTGATAATCAGATATATAAATATATCTACAGGTTCCTTTTAGTACCTGTAATTTACCCTCAAAACTTATTAACATCGTTTAAAATTTATTTTTTTATGTGGGGTAAAATTGTACTTTAGCAATAGAATTTAATGGGTTAGTAAGTACAAAGGGCTATCAGAAATGATGGCCCTTTTACTTTTAAAAATCTTCTCCTGCAAAAAAAGTGATCCTGTTTTTCTTCTCCCTGTTTTATAAAAAATCGATTTCAAATTCAACCAAAAAATAAAAATAGCGATCAGCAGCAGTCATTAACAGTTGCATTTTGTAAATATGGTTTTTATCCGGTCGCATTTTCTTTTTGTATTCTACATTCGTACTTCGTAAATCGTAATTTTATTAAATGAGCAAAACTAAATCGGCGTTCTTTTGCCAGAATTGTGGATATGAAAGTGCAAAGTGGTTGGGTAAATGTCCATCATGCAATGAATGGAACACTTTTGTGGAAGAAGTAATTGTAAAAGGATCGGATAAAAAAGAAAAAGACGAATGGCGGGATTATAATGGTATGGATAAATTAAAGACCATTCCCCTCAGCCAGGTAAGCAGCGCCGAAGAAAAAAGGATCGTAACAACGGATGCAGAATTGAACCGTGTGCTGGGCGGCGGTATTGTTGCAGGCAGTATTGTTTTGGTTGCAGGCGAACCCGGCATAGGCAAATCAACTTTGTTTTTACAGGATGGTTTATTGCTGCAGGGCGTAACTACCTTATATATAAGTGGTGAAGAAAGTGAACAGCAGATAAAAATGCGGGCAGACAGGCTGGGCATTAAGAACGAAGATTTTTATTTACTTACCGAAACCAACACACAAACTATTTTTAAAGAAGTTAAAAAATTAAAGCCGCAGCTTCTTATCGTTGATTCTATACAAACATTGCAATCTCCTTTTGTAGAAAGCGGCCCGGGCAGCATCAGCCAGATAAGGGAATGCGCCGCAGAGCTGCAACGTTTTGCCAAAGAGACCAGCACACCGGTATTTTTAATTGGCCATATCACGAAAGACGGCAATATTGCCGGACCAAAAATACTGGAGCATATGGTGGATACTGTACTTCAGTTTGAAGGCGACCGCAATTACACTTATCGCATCTTACGCACTATCAAAAACCGTTTTGGCTCTACGGCCGAACTAGGTATTTATGAAATGACCAGCGAAGGAATGCGGATGGTAAGCAACCCATCTGAAATATTAATTACACAAAAAGAAGATCAGTTAAGCGGTATCGCTATCGCTGCAACGATGGAGGGCATGCGTCCTTTATTGATAGAAGGCCAGGCACTGGTAACACAAAGTGTATATGGTACGCCGCAACGCACCGTTACCGGGTTCGATCTGCGCCGCCTGCAATTATTATTGGCGGTATTGGAAAAACGTGGTGGTTTTCATTTTGGGGTTAAAGATGTATTTGTAAATATTGCCGGTGGTTTAAAGGTAGAAGATCCTTCGCTTGACCTGGCCATTGTTACTGCCCTATTGAGCAGTTATGAAGATGTGCCGGTTAATCATCTGTATTGTTTTGCAGGCGAGGTTGGCTTAAGCGGCGAAATAAGAGCGGTAAACAGGATAGAACAACGCATTGCCGAAGCAGAGAAATTAGGTTTTGAAAAGATCATCGTCAGTAAATACAATACCAAATCGCTGGGCAAACAAAAGTTCAATATAGAAGTAGTGCCGTTGGGTAAGGTGGAAGAGTTGTATCAATATTTGTTTTAGAATAAACTTATTCTACCGATCTACCTGATCAAAATTACTGTACCCTTTCGTTGTTCGGCAGGTTGGTTCTTAAACTTATAGATACAGGTCCAGATAAATGTCCCTGCTTCCTGCGGCAGCCCTTTAACTGTGCCATTCCATCCTTCATTGCTGTTTTTTGAAGTAAATATTAACTGGCCATACCTGTTATAAATTGAAAATTCATACCGCTCAATTTTTCCGCTGATCAAAGGTTTAAAAATATCATTCACTCCATTTCGATCAGGAGTAAAAGCATTAGGAGTATAAAAGTAAACGGGGCAGGTCTTTACTGTTACATTTATACTGTCAACTCCTTTACAGTTATTATTATCTGTTACCAGCAACCACATATGTGCAGGAGGTATCACAGTTATATGGCTATCAATGGCTCCTGTGCTCCATAAATATTGGGGAAAAATTTGCCGTGGCGCAATAATAATATTTTCGTCTCTGCAAATAGCAGTATCGGCATTTAGAAAATGTGCAGGTGGCATAGCCACTTTCGTAATCTTCACACTATCGGAGGCATAGCAATTAAAATTGTTGCTTACTGTTACTTTGTACCAGCCGGGATGGTTAACAATGAAAACACTATCTGTACTTCCATCTTGCCATAAATACCCGGCAAAGCCATTACCTGGTGTTAGTGTATTATTTTGCGAAAGGCACAACACCCGGGTTTTATTAAGGCTTATTATTGGTGAAGGATAAATAGTTAAAATATCTATACTGTCTTTTGATAAACAGCCGTAACTATTAGTGGCGATTACGCTGTAATTTCCTGCATTGGCCACAAGTTGTGTGGATGCGGTATTGCCGGTGCTCCATAAATAATGGGTAAATCCATCACCGGCATTTAATACCAGTGGCTGGTTGCTGCAGATACTGGTATCATTACCTAAGTTAATAGCAGCCGGTTGATCTACCGTTACATTTATAGTATCGGAAAACCAGTTGCCGCAATGATCAGTTGCTGTTATAAAATAAATGCCTGTTTTAGTTACAGTAAAGATTGAATCACTGCTGCCGTTTTGCCAATGATATTCTTTAAAGCCATTACCGGCATTCAGCTTTAAGCTATCGCCGCTGCATATTATTTTATCGCTTCCAAGGTTGATGGTATCGGGTGCTGCGAATACATTTATTTTTATAGAGTCTTTTAAAATTGCACATGAAGAAACAGAAGCATACAGGTACCCACTCCAGTTCT
Organism: Bacteroidota bacterium; assembly: GCA_048497855.1. Lineage (GTDB taxonomy): Bacteria > Bacteroidota > Bacteroidia > Chitinophagales > Chitinophagaceae > Ferruginibacter. The sequence continues at coordinate 432,491 of JBEHZB010000001.1, forward strand.
TTTTAAATTTAACAGTATAAGTACTATCGTTTAATTGCTGTGCAACTGCAATTGCTGAAGTATCTATTTGCCAAAGCACATGCTTGGCACAATTGCTGTTTTTATGGGCTGTATAAGTGTAGGTATTTTTTGTATTGCAGATAGTGTTTGCACCGGTAACCGACAGGTTGGTACAATTTGACTGTACCACACATTCTGTTGTGGTAATGATGGGCAATGAAGATGAAGTAACCGTAATATTTGTTGGCTGTATCACAATGCTTCTTGTTTCAATAGCAAACGAGTGCTTTACTTCTGTAACAGGGTAAGACCGCCATTGTACAAATGGTGTGTCGCTGCCATAGCAATCACTTAAGGCAACATCATCGGCCATTTGCCAAAGCTGCAGGTTAGTAGTGCCCGAGTTTTGAGAGGCATTGATCAAACTGATATATTTTTGTTTCAGTCCAATGGGTTTAATTACAGATGTTTGAGGTTGTGTTCCCCCCGCCGGGTACGGCATTTGCAATTGCCGTATGGGGTTATTAGACGAGTCAAATTTTGCAATACAATTGGCATCTGCCGAATTACTATAAACAAAAATTTCTTTGTTTGTATTGGCTATCATTCTTGGTGAATATCCAAAGCCCAGTGTGGTTGCTTTATAAAAAACAGCATTTGAAAAAACCAGGTTGGTATCCATGATCATTTTTTTTAACCCCGGCAAACCATTCCCTGCAAATGCCTGATGTCTGTCTGTATAAATGAACTGGCCTTTACCCGTATAAATGAGATTACCAAAATAATAATTAAATAAAACATAACCGGAAATCGATGTTTGTATCCTCATATTAAGATATGACCTGGAATCAATTAGCTTGCCGGTAACGGCATCAAGTTTTGCGGCCCAAAGGTTATGCTCATATTCGGGATATCCTAAATAAAAATCATCGTACATTTTTAGTCCAACACAATAAATCTTATCCTGTAAAATTTCAAAGGCAATTCCTTCAAATTGGTTTACAAAGGGTCCGATACTATAATAGTTACTCCACAGTACATTACCTAAAGCATCAAGTCTTATAAATGCTGTTCCAAATTGGGGTAAAGAGTCTACAAGATGCTCATAAAATACAAAATTCAGCATAATAACAAGATCATGATCAGGCATTTCTTTTACTGATTTAACAGCCATAGTGCTGTTGTGTGCATCATCGGTATACCTTTTTGACCAGATGATATTACCATCAGCATTTAGTAATGTTAAACTGAATGACGTATCACTGTTATAGCCAACGCCGGCAGACCTTCCGGCAGCTAACAGTATATTTCCGTTTTGCAAATGCAACAGGCCATTTGCAGTATTATTATCACCCAGCTGAATATCGGGTAAATTAATTTTTTTGCTGACGGCCACATCTCCACCAGGCTTAATTTTAATAAGATAAATGCCGCGATCGAAAGCATTATCATTATAGCTTCCACCTAACAGTACAGTATCATTTGCAACTACCAAGTGTTGAGAAAGGTTTAATCTATATCCGGGCGATGAATAGTTGATCTTTTTTGCGGTATCAGTACAGTTTTGTGCGGTAGCAGTTAGTACAGGTATTGCAAACAAACATAAGATACACTGTACTTTAAACAAGCGAAAGATGATCTTCATTTTATTGTATTAGTCCATCAGGCTTTTGCGAATAAGTTTCATACAATTGTTAATTATATAATAGAAAAGGCTGGCTTAAAATAAGCCAGCCTTTTCTATTATATAATTAGTTTACTATTACCCCTGGATACGATTCAATAGTCCATGAAGGAGTAGTCCAACCGCCTGTAGCACAGGAATTGATACTTGCCGGTATTGTATTCGCCGGTATCCCCGAGTTATACTTTATATTCCTGTACCTGATCTTAACATTATAAGTGCCGGGTGTTAATATGGGCGAACGGGCAAATTCGGTACGGGACACAAAACCGGTAGTTAAAAGATTAGGATTAACACTGGTGAAATTTGAAAAAGGATTCCATGTGGTGCCATTATCAAGGCTGTATTGCACTTGCTGATAAGTTGGCGCTGCACCTGCTGCGTAAGACGGACATACGCTTAAAGGATCATACCCTGAAATGCCTATTCGATGATTATCGATGCTGCCAGGTAATTGAAACCATGCTTTGTCGTTTCTCGTACAAGGGTCACTGTTTAATGGCGTAGTAAAGCCTAATCCAACAACTCCGATGGGCGTTTGGGAATAATTAGCTAATGAAATACAATCTGATGCAAAAAAACCACCGAGCAGCAACTTCGCACCTGGAGCATTAATTATCTCAACAGGCACTGAAGTAGAGGAAGTCATTTCGATCAAAAAAAGATTATTTCCAGGATAATCAGGATCAGGTCCTTGGTCAGTTATCTTCACATCAGTAGTGGTGTTGATATAAGCATTTGCATTTCCGGTAATAGAGACTTTTATTGTACCTTTTGTAATATTTGAAGAATTGTACGGATTAACCAGGACTATATTGTTATTCCAAGATGCATGCCATCCAAACTTTATCTTATACCCAGCCCCACAACTATATAATCTATAGAAGTAATCCAAATATAAATCAAGCTCCTTATCGCCACAAACCGAAGTAAAACTCGCATTCGTATTTGGTTTAGGCACAATATTCTCATTCATATCCGCATATCCAACCTGCATTTTTTGATTTACTTCCACTCTTTCCGGTATGCCGCCCAAGGCATCCATTTGGGCCTGTATGTTTTGCTTTGCCCTTTCAATACCGGCCAGCTCGTCGCTGCTGAGGGTTGGGGATTCTTCTACTTTTTTACAACCATTCAAAATGGCAATTGCTCCTGCAGCAACGAGTATAAATAATGCTATACTTCCCTTAATTGATCTGATCATTGTACTTATAAATTTTATTTTTCTAATACCCTTCCTTTTCCTTTGAAACATTTCGGGTTTAATGCTTCGCAATCCGCAGCTGCTGAATTTTTGGTTTATTTTTTTATCAAAACTCTACGAAATAAATTACCCTGCCTAAAATCATACGCCATAAATATTTCCTGTAGCTTCATATTTATTTCTACCTAATAGTAATAATACGGTAAAGAATAATCGCCATGCAACCTTTTTGCCGATTTTTTAGTCTTATACAGTATATCATTACAAATAATGGCAAAACAAACTGAAAACAACAGGAATACGGTTATGCATATTCACAAATGGCGGGCTGTGCGTGGTATGAAGCAGTCGGAGCTTGCAAAGCTGCTCAATATATCTGCCAGCACATTAAGCAAATATGAAAATGGTAAAACAGCACCGGGACTTACCCAGTTACATCAAATGGCATATCATTTAAAGATCTCTTTTGATCAATTGCTGCAAGACCCGGTAATACTTTTTTCTTCTTTAAACCGGCCCCAGTAGAACTTTTACAGCAACAGGAAAACTGATCATGATCAAAACAGCTGCTTACACTTTTTTAAGTAATAAATCGGTAAAGCATACTTGCAATGCAACCATTATACTGTTTTTTCTGTCTTGAAAAGACTAAATATTATTTACATGTCAAACATTGAAGAACACAACTGCCGGCAGTTGTACCTTATTGGCCACAATATCCGCAAGTGGCGAAACCTGCGGGGCATAAAACAGGCAGAATTTGCCAAAATGATCAATGTTGCCTCCAGCACTTTAAGTAAATATGAAAACAATAAGCTGGATATTCCTTTAAAGCAGATCCAAAAAATATCCTTTCATTTAAACATATCGTTCCTTGAATTAATTAAGGACCCGGTAGTATTACTTCATACAAAAAAGAACAAAGAAGAATGAATTTAAGAAGTATCCTTTCCGATGCGGCACATTTATTCTATCCGCATGTTTGCGCAGGCTGTGGTGACGATGTGGTCAATAGCGCTAACCTTTTATGCCTGCGTTGCATCAGCGATCTGCCGCATACCAATTATGCCATGCATGCCAATAACCCGGTAGAAAATATCTTTTGGGGAAGGCTTCCTGTAGTTGCCGCACACAGCGAATTTTATTTTGAAAAAGAAGAATTGATACAGCGGCTCATACACCAGCTTAAATACAAAGGCAATATCGAAACAGGCACTTATTTAGGTGAGTTGATGGGCAACCATTTAGTACAGTCGAGCCGGTTTGGCAGTATTGATGCATTGGTACCTTTACCATTGTATCCGGATAAAGAACGAAAACGTGGTTACAACCAGGCAGCAATTATCTGCAACGGCATGTCTTCTGCTATGAATATTCCTGTTATTACCGGTAATGTAGTTCGGCGGCGTTATACCGCCACACAAACCCGCAAGCACCGTACCGAACGATGGGAAAATGTAGCAGGAAGCTTTGCAGTGAATGATGCATCACGGCTTAAAGGAAAACATATATTGCTGGTAGATGATGTGATCACAACCGGCGCCACACTGGAGGCCTGTGCCGGTGTTTTATTGAATATCGAAAATATTAAGATCAGTATTGCCACATTGGCGATGGCAACTAAATAGTTTTAGACTAAATTTGAAACATGAAAAGGCAGCCGCTGTTTATTATTCTCTCTCTCATAGTTTCGTACCTGCTGGCGTTGTCTTCCTGCAAAAAAGATTCGTTCATCAGCAGTTCCGAGGCAAACCTGCATACCAGCACCGATTCTTTAAAATACGACACTGTTTTTACTACTACCGGTTCTGTTACCAAATCGTTCAAGATATTTAACGACAATAACCAAAAGCTTCGGCTGAGCAAAGTGAAATTAATGGGAGGGAATGCTTCTTCTTATAAAATGAATGTAGATGGTGTACCAACAAGCGAGGCTGATAATATAGACATTGAAGCGAATGACAGCATCTACGTTTTTGTTTCTGTAACCATCAATCCTACAACCGCCAATCTTGCTTTTATTGTCAGCGACAGTATATTGATCAGCTATAACGGCAACAGCCGCTATGTTCAATTACAGGCGTACGGGCAAAATGCCAACTTCCTGCGCAACAGGGTCATCACCGGCAATACTGTTTGGAACAATAACCTGCCTTATGTTATTTTAGGCAGCTTACAAATTGATACTACAGCATCATTGACCATACAACCCGGCTGCAGGATCTATTCTCATGCCGATGCGCCTTTTATTGTAGATGGCACATTGATCGTTAATGGCACCAAACCGGATAGCGTGGTATTTGCGGGCGACAGGCTGGACCCTGATTATAAAGATCTTCCTGCAGGTTGGCCGGGTATTTATTTCCGCGGACAAAGCAAGAATAATGTGCTGCGTTATGCCATTGTAAAAAATGCATACCAGGCTATTGTGGCCGACAAGCCCTCTCCCAATGCCAGTCCTAAAGTGATATTGCACCAATGCATTATTGATAACGCTTACAACGCAGGCATACTTTGCATGAATACCAGTTTGCAGGCCGATAACAGCCTGGTCAGTAATTGCGGTAATAATGTAGTATTGAATTACGGCGGAGATTATAACCTTACCCATTGTACAGTTGCAGGCTATTCTAATTATTATATCGATCACAAGGAGCCCGTGCTGTTTGTAAATAATTATGCCATACAAAATGGAAATACTATTACCGCAGACCTTAGCGCAGTATTCCGCAATTGTATATTTTGGGGCGATAGCGGCTTTATCGATGACGAAGTTGTGGTAAGCAAGCAAGGCACCAATACATTCAATGTACTGTTCGAAAAGAATATCTACCGTGCTTTGCATGATCCGGCCAACAGCACTTTGACCAGCAATATAAAGAACATCGACCCGTCGTTTGACAGTATTGATGTATTTAAACGCATTTATGATTTCAGGATAACAAAGAACAGTGCAGCACCGGGCATTAATAAAGGTGCAGGCACGGCTTTTGCTTTTGACCTGGATGGAAATAACCGTAATGTGGGTGTGCCGGATATAGGTTGCTATGAAAAGCAATAAAAAGCCCCATCCCAACCCTTCCCCAAAGGGGAAAGGAGTGCGAAGCGACTCTAAAAATTATTAACTCTTTTAAAAAATAAAAACAATGATAAAGCTTATCGCAGTTACTGCAGTAATGTTTGCCTGTACCACGGCTCCCGTTACCACACCAGTACAAAAAACAGCCGCCCTGAAATCTATTTATGATTTTAAAGTAGAGGCCCTTGATGGCGGCACGATCGATTTTTCCGCTTTTAAAGGAAAGAAGATATTGATCGTAAACACCGCCAGCCAA
>JBEHZB010000002.1:0-400000 GCA_048497855.1 Bacteroidota bacterium
GATTTCCGATCTTGTTAATCCTTTAATCTTCTTAATCATGGTTCAGATTTTTTTTACCGCAGAGGATACCTTATTGTCTGAACGGGGATTGAGTGGATGATGGGGATTAATTGGATTTCCGATCTTTTTAATCCTTTAATCTTGCTAATCATGGTTCAGATCCGTTGCACCAAATCCTTCAAACATTATTGCAAGATTGCCGATAGGATCATCGCCATGCAACATATCGGTAGAGTCCAATGTCATCTGCGCAGCTTCAGCAGCCCTTGCACACATTTGCTTTTCAAACTGGGCAATAGCAGCTCTTGTATCAATAAATTTATCACTGGTTAAACATTCACTCAGTTCCAGCGCATCCAGCATGGCTACATTAACCCCTTCGCCTGCATAGGGCGGCATCAAATGCGCAGCATCACCAATCATGGTAAGGTTGGGCAAGGCTTGCCAGGATTGATCCAACGGCATACAATATTGTGGCCGCGGAATAAAATGCGGCGCTGCATTCTCAAACATTTCTGCCCACACAGGATCCCAACCGGCAAACTCTTTTTTGAACCACGCCACTACCTGTTCTTTATTATTGAAATCAATGCCGCAATTTTTCACCCAATCCTCTTCGGTTTTGCAGCTGGTATAAAAAGCAAAACTGCCATCGCCTTTAGAACTAACCATTAACGACTTATTATCGCCGAAGGCAAATATTTTTCCGCCTTTAAGCAGCGCATGAATTTTGGGAGAAGCAGTTTCGGAATTATAAACCGCACCCTCTACAGCAGTAATGCCCGCAAAGAAAGGTTTGATAGCAGTGATCAGCGGGCGCAGTTTTGAATTGGCGCCATCAGCAGCGATCACGATATCTGCTTCGGCAACAGTACCATTTTTAAATTCAAGTTTCCAGAGATCACCGATCCATGTCATGGATACAAAATGACTATCCCATATCACAGTGCCGGGCTGCAACGAATCCAGCAGGATATTGCGCAGCGGGCCCCGGTCAATTTCCGGTCTTGTTTCTTCATAGTCCTCTTCATTGTGCCAGTCCATTTTAATAACGGCGTGCTTATCCATGATACGCAGCTTACCAGCACCCGGCCGAAAATTTTCCCGGAAGGCATCCATCAAACCGGCGCTGGCCAGCGCCTTCAATCCCGATTCTTCATGCAGGTCGAGCGTAGCGCCCTGCACCCGCACTTCCCGGTTAAAGTCACGCTCGTACACGTTTACTGTTGCGCCCTTTAGTTGTAAAAGCCTTGCAAGCGTTAATCCGCCGGGGCCGCCGCCAACAATAGCGATCCGTTTATTCTTTATTAAGTTCATCGTCGTTTTATTTTTCTAAAAAAGTATAGTATAAATGGTAAGACGTGTATAGGGGGTATATATTTTAAACATTGTATGCTTTTTAAATTCTCTCAGCTTGTTGTCTGAACGGGGATTGGGGTGGATGGTGAGGATTAATTGGATTTTCTAATCTTTTTAATCCTTTAATCTTCCTGATCATGGTTCAGACTTTTTTTACCGCGAAGGCGCAAAGATCCTTAGCGAAACTTTGCGTCTTTCTGTCTTTGCGGTTAAACCCACAGGAACGATTGGTGCTTACCAAAAAATGGACGTTCTTCTATATTCTTTAGCTGAAAATCTACCCGTAAAAGAAATTGATTCCTCTTGTTTTGCTGTTAATAGCAACGGAGAAAAAAGCAGGTTCAGCGGAACGGATGTTGGCTCCCCGAAAAAAGGAAAACGAGCCAACAGAAATTCCGGGGTTATCCCCGCAGGAAAAAAGAATACGATATTCTTCCCGGGGATGCCCCCCGAAAAAAGGGGGCGCTCAATGATCTGTCGGGGGGTGTACCCTGCAAAAGCGGCGGTCTAATATTGTCTCCGCTGGGGTTAACAGCACATTCCGGGGAGCCAGCAGCGGTTTGGGGGAGAGCAGGAAACAATAAAAAAAATAGCTGGTATTTGTCCCAAAAGCAGCGCCGGTAAAGCAACACAGCAATAATTTTTAAATAACGTAAAATTTGAAAACATGAAAACAACAAACGATTACATCCCCCGCACGGATGCAGAGCGCATTACCTGGCTCAACAATTTTAAGGATAAGATAGCGCAGTTTGGCCCCGGCCTGGGCTTATCTGCCCCCGAGATCAGCAGTGCACAGGGTAACTGTGCTGCCGTAATTGCCAAAATAAATGCAGTGGGCACAGCCAAAACAGCGCTTGCCTCGGCAGTAACCGCAAAGAACGCAGCCGACACCAATGAAATATCCCTGTTGCGTACTGTCATTGGCCGCTTAAAAACACATACCACCTATAACGACGCCATCGGGGAATCACTTGCCGTTATAAGTTCATCCACCGCCTTCGATCCGTTGCAATACAAAGCAGAGATCAAAGTGAAAGTAGAAGGAAACGTGGTACGCATAAGCTTTTTCAAAAAAGGTGTTGATGGTGTAAATATTTACAACCGCCGCAAAGGCGCAGCAGCATGGACCTTTTTAGCAAGAGATACCAAAAGCCCTTACGACGACCATATTGTTCTGCAAACACCCGGCGTACCCGAGCATTACGAGTACCGTGCCTTTGGTGTGATAGATGATACCGAAATAGGCCAGCCCAGTGATATTGCGGAAGTAGTATATGGGGCGTAGATATTCGTTCTTTTAATAGAATTAAACACTGCTGTAAAATAAATTACCAACACAGCTATTTAGTATCAACAGCAATAGTTGTGATTAAATAATATATTTTTACGGCAGTTAAAAAATATTGGGTGTTCTAATAACGAGCTACTGCTAATAAAATCGACAAGTTTTATCAGGACGCAGAGTGAGTTAAAGAGAATGCACCTTTGGCAAAGGTGCGTTCCTTTACTTACAGTTGTGTCCGGGCGTTTGTCGATGCCTATTAGCTGCTGTATAGTTTAGGACGCACCTTTTTCATTTACAACCAAAATTTTTTAACGTATGTCAAGCAACAAGTATGGTTTTATACCATCGAAAGAACTGCAGCAAAGCCTGAAAACCCTTCATCTTTTTTTAGAACTTTTTCCCCCGCACGAACTGGAAGAAATAATCTGGATGCTTGCCTTTGAGTTTGCCAACTCTGATACAGAAAACAAATGGACATTTAAGGAGCGTTCTAATTTTCATTGCTTTTATAAAATACTGATAAAAGCGGCCAAGGCGATGGTGGTGATAGATAGGGAGTTAAATTAAAATCTTGCGAATGATAACAATTGAGTTTATTCCGCGCTGTAGAAGCTACGCATAATATCATATATTTATGAGTTATATGCTATTTTAACTGGCGATCGTGAATAACATAAGTATAATAATATCTTTAACTGCACTAACAATTTCTGCATTGACCTTTTGGCTGACACGAATGAAAAAAGGAGTTGTAAAAATGACAAGACCTACAGTTATATTTTTCGGGCCTGACGGTAGAGGGGAAGAGCATAACAAAATATTTATTCGGACATTGCTTTATAGTAGTTCTGACCGTGGGCAGTACATTCAAAATATGTTCATTCGATTACAGCGTGGAGAATCAGTCCAAAATTTCAATGTTTGGGTTTATGATGACAAAGGCCCAGTAAGAGGAAGCGGACTTTTCATTAATAAAAGTGGGATTGCTTGTAATCACCATTTTCTATTACCCAAAGATGGAAGTAATTATCCCTTTTTAGCAGGAAACTATGACTTACAGGTCTACGTAGAAACCGTTGATGAAAGCCCAAAAAAAATATTTGAACAAAAATTACATTTGACAAAAGAGCAACAAGATGAAATGGTAAATAAAAATGGTGGGACGTACTTTGATTGGGCACCCAATACTCAAAATTACTTTTCACATGTTGATACAAATCCCAAGAAAGATAAGAACTGATAGAGAAAAACCCGACGGCGGGACACTGTAATATGTTTCAGTTCGCTCCAGCTTCCTGACCCTTTGCGAATCTCTGCGCCTCTGCGTCTTTGCGGTAAAAAGCACCAAGCGTTCCCCCGGAACGCAAAAACGCTCTCTGTGTATCTCCGTGTCTTCTTTGTGTACTCTGTGAAAAATGGTTCAGGCCACCCCAGCGTCCCGACCCTTAGCGAGCCTTTGCGCCTTCGCGTCTTTGCGGTGAAAAAAAACTCACTCCCCAAACGTAACCATTACCGGCACATGATCGCTGTGCTGCATCCAGTATTCATGATCGCCAATTTCTACCGATAACAGCTTACTGTTAATATCCTTTGATGCAAAACAATAATCAAGATGATAAGGCTTGTCTTTATGTTTATACAAATAGAACGTAGGATGAGCTTCCTTTCCCTGCACCTGCCCATGATGCAGATGATAACAGCTGGTGATGCCTTTTTCTTCCAGCCGCTTTACCACATGAGAATGATTACCGGTTCTGTATTTCCTGTCCCAGATAGTATTGCTGTTAAAGTCGCCAATGAGCAATGTTTGTTTGCGCTTTATCTTTTTATCGTAATGATGAATAGCTTTCCATACCTGCTCTACATATTGCCCGTCAGGATCATCAGGATTGTTGGCCCAAACAGCATACAAAGTAAAATTGAAAGTGCCGCCGCTGACGGCAATAGGGATGATCATCTTCAATGCCGGATCGTGATTGCGCAAAAGCCTGAACCGGAAGTTGCTGTACGAAAAGATACCCAGCCCTTTATTTTTATTACTGCCAAACCAAAGCATATCCGTAGGTGTTGATATGCCTTCAGGGAATTTCAATTTATCAGGATGCTCACATTCGGGAACAACCAAAATATCCGGCTGATGTGCAAGAATGAAGGCGGCTTTTTTTCTGAACGCCATATTGCAGTTCCAGGTAATGATCTTCATTGTAAAATTGTTTGCACGTTCAGTTTAAGTTGCGGCAATACTTTTTTTGCGAACCATGCATTCTTTGCCTGCCAGATATTATTTCTTGGAGAAGGATGCGGCAAAGGAAAATAGGTTGGTAAATATTTGTTGAATTGACGGACAGTTTCTGTTAAACTGCTTTTTGCTTTATCACCTAAATAATGATCCTGTGCATATTGGCCGATCAGTAAAATAAGTTTTGCATCGGGCATCATTGCTAATAATTTTTTATGCCATAGCGGGGCGCATTCTGGTCTTGGCGGCAGGTCGCCGCTTTTGCCTTTGCCGGGATAACAAAAACCCATTGGTACCAGCGCTACTTTATTCGTATCGTAAAATGTTGCTTTATCTATACCCAGCCAGTTGCGCAGGTTATCGCCGCTTTTATCATTCCATGGAATGCCGGAGTCGTGCACTTTTCGCCCCGGTGCCTGGCCGATAACGATAAGCTTACTTTTTGTACCGGCAGCAATGATGGGATTAACACCAAACTCAAGATATGGTGCGCATACCGTGCAGCTTCTTATTTGCTTTAATAATTTGTTCATTGCTGCTGTAGTACAATCAGAAACTGTTGAATGCAGCTTCCATATCTTTTATTAAATAATCTGCATCTTCCAAACCAACATACAGGCGTATCATGCGATGCTCTTTATCGGAGGCATCAAAATCTTGTCGCGGCATGCCGGAACATTTAGGTATAACAAGACTTTCATGTCCGCCCCAGCTCACTGCCATAAAAATATGCTGCAGGCTGTTGCAGAAGGTTTCAATTTGTGTAACGTTGTCTGCTTTAATAATGAATGTAAGCAATCCGCAACAGCCGCTCATTTGCTGCTTTGCCAATTGGTATTGCGGAAAGGTTTCATCAAGAGGAAAGAGAACGCCCTCTACTTTTGGATGAGCCTTTAAGTAGCTGAGCATCTGCCAGGTTGACCTGGTGATGCGTTCCAGCCTGGCAGGCAATGTTCGTAATCCCCTTATTAATAGCCACGCATTAAAAGGGGAGATGCCGCTGCCGATATTCATGTACTCACTTTCAAAAATGCGTTTGATCATAGCAGCATTGCTGCTTACTACGCCACCCAATGTATCGCTGTGGCCGCCGATATATTTGGTAGCGGTTTGCAAACTGATATCTATACCATATTCTATGGGCCGCTGGTACAGGGGGGTGCAATAACTGTTGTCGATGATGGTAACAATATTCTCTGCCTTTGCTAAGTCTGCTACTGCTTTAAGATCCTGTATAGCAAAATCCCAGCTGTTAGGGCTTTCCAAATAAATTACTGTAGTGTTGGGTAAAATGGCCCGCTCAAAATTTTCAATATCCCTTCCATCTATATAAGTAGTGGTTACACCAAACCGCGGTAAGATAACGTTGAACATTTTTTGCGCCCAGGAGTAAGGCTTATCTACCGATACAATATGATCGCCTGCTTTTACATTGGCCAGTACCGCTGCAAAAATGGCCGCAGCACCACTTCCGAATACGAGGCAATCTTCTGCATTATCCAAAGCCGCTAATTTTTTTCTTAAAATATCTACTGTTGGGTTTCTGCCACGGCTGTATATATAAGTAGAGTATTCATCCACAAAAGCGTTGCGCATTTCATCTACGGTATTAAAAACAAAATTGCTCGACTGCATGATAGGCGGGGAAACAGCATTGAAATAATTTTCCCTTTCTTCGGCAAATTCATTTAAGATGTAGGAGGTGTCCATAACGTGTTGATTTAAAATTGAGGGCTATGGTTTTTTCTTTAACTGTGCCAGCAGAAAATACAAACCGGTAAATACTGCCATTACTGTTATGCCGGTTAATGCGGCGTAATCGTTGTTCTTATAATCCATTGCAATGCTGATGGCAACAAATATGTACGCTGCCATAAAGATCAATGGCAATACGGGAAACAGTTTCATTTTGTAAATGCCGGTATTATCCAAATGCTGTGTTTTTTTACGCAGGATAAAAATGGTAGCTGCCGATAATATCATTCCGAAGCAATCTAAAAAAATAGTGAAGCTTAATATCTTATCAAACTTTTTTGCCCAAAAAATTATGATGATGCACAGCACAGCAAATACAGATAAAGAAACGGTGAGCACATCAGTTTTGCTGTTGCGTTGTTTAAAAACGGGTGGCAGTATACTGTCTTCGCTCATAGCGTACATCACCCTCGGGTTGCTCATCAGCAAAACATTTACATAGGCCAGTACGCTTAAGAAAAGGAAAGCCGATAATATGCGCTCTGCATTTACCCCAAATATCTTTGATGCCATAAGCGTAGCGATATTGGTGGTTTCGGGCTGGTGCAGCGTATCAAAACCGATCACTTTTATATAGGCGTAATTGATGGTGAGGTATAAAATAATGATAGTGGCAATGCCAAAGAAAATGCCGCGGGGCACATTCCTGGCGGGGCGCTCTACCTCTGCACCAAAATTGATGGTTTGCTGGTAGCCGCCATAAGTAAAGCTTACCGCAACAAGGCCAATACCAAATGCTTTGATATATTCTTTAAAAGTAGGTGATACTGTATTTATAACAGAAGGCGTTGTAGTGTTATCAGAAAAGAACAGCGGGGCGATCAGTAATAAAATTAAAATGATCTTGATAACGGTGAGTACGTTTTGTGTTTTGGCACTCATCTTTAAACCGGCAAGATTAACGGCGTAAAAAATAACAATGGCCGTTATGGCAATAATAATATGTATGGTTTGAATGTAGCTGGCATTGGCTGCTACTTTTATCCATACGTAATCTTTTGATAAAGGAATAAAGATAGCCGTGATATATTCTCCACCTACCAGCGCAACCATTGCTAAAGATGCAGCATTGGAAACCAGTATCACACAATTGATAGCAAAGGCAATAGAAGGATGATAGGCATAGGAGAAGACCTTGTAATAACCACCGGTTACCGGCAACCGGCTGCCTATCTCTGCATAGGTAAGGGCGCCGCAAAGCGCCACCAGTCCCCCGGCTATCCAGGTGATGAAGAAAAGAAAAGTATCGGGAGAAGCTTTGGCAACATTGGCAGGTGTGCGAAATATACCCATGCCGATAACAAGGCTAACCACGATCATGGTAAAATCGAAAAGATTGAGCTTATTTGATTTTGCTGTCATGATTTGAAGGTAGTAAATAGTTGTTGGTTAATAGTTATTCGTTAGTGGTAATTGGTTATTAGGGATTGGTAATTGGTAATTGGGTATTGGACATTGAGCATTGGATATTGGAATTTGGATATTGGTTTTTGGACATTGGACATTGGTATTTGTACATTGATATTTGGATATTGGAATTTGGATACTACATTTGCAGCGAATTTGGTCCCCGATACATGTCGGGGTTAAAAGGGAAGCCAGTTAAAATCCGGCGCTATCCCCGTAGCTGTAAGGCGGCCTTTAAAGGCAACTTCTCTCACACCACTGTTTTAAAATGAACGGGAAGGTGAAGTAAACGCTAAGCCAGAAGACCTGCCAGGTTTACCAACAATCATTCAAAGCTTTCGGGTGAAAGGCATGGAGTGTAAAAGCCGCAGGGCATTTATATTTCGCCGTGATTTGTGCCAGCACCAATCACTTTATTTTCCACGAAAGCAGTCACAACAAAAATTTTTTCTACAATGAAAAAGAGAATTTTTTTTGCGGCTGCTGTTATCATCAGCAGTACGCTACAGGCGCAGGACTCCACTAAAAACCTAAACGAAGTGGTAGTAACAGCAACAAAATTTCCTATCAAACAATCCTTAACCGGTAAAGTGCTTACTGTTATTACCAGGGAGCAACTGGAAAAGAACAGTGGCCGCTCGGTAAGCGATGTGTTGAACATGCAGGCTGGTATTATTATCAATGGTACCAACAGCGCTCCCGGTTCTGTTCAAAATTTATACATGCGTGGGGCAGGCGTAGGAAAAACACTGATACTGATAGATGGCATCCCTGCTTATGATGCATCAAGTATCACAGGCGAGTACGATCTTAATTTTATTGCGCTTGATCAGATCGAGCGGATAGAAATATTAAAAGGTAGTCAATCTACTTTATACGGAAGCGATGCTGTGGCCGGTGTTATCAATATCATTACCAAAAAAGGCGGTGCAAAAAAAATGAACGGCAATGTTAACCTTGCCGGTGGAAGCTACGGTACCTTTAAAACCGGTGTTGGTGTAAATGGTACAGTGAACAAAACAAATTATAACGTACAGTTCAATACCATTAACAGCGCAGGCTTTTCTTCTGCCTACGATGCAGCGGGCAATAATAATTTTGATAAGGATGGTTTTGATCAAACTGTAGTACGGGCAAACATAAACCAGAAGGTGAATGATAAGCTCGGTCTGCGCATAACTGGCCAGTTAAGTAAATACAAAGCTGATGTAGATGCGGGAGCCTTTGCCGATGATAAGGATTATACCATTACTATTAAAAATGCACTGGCAGGTATTGGTGCTGATTATAATTTTGGTAAAAGCGCATTGTATTTTAACTACAACTATAATACTACAGAAAGAAAATACCTGGATGATTCAGTTGCTCTAGCGGGCTCTTCCTACAGCAGGGGGAAATATACAGGCAGATCTCATTTCATAGAAGCCTACAGCAATATCTTCGTGAACAAAAATGTAGATGTATTGGTTGGACTTGATTACCGCAACCAGGTAACAGAGCAGGATTATTTATCTATAAGTATGTATGGTCCGTATACTACAGGAATAGGAGACAGTGCCAAAGTAAACCAGTTTGGTGCCTATGCTTCTGTAGTGGTAAAAGATGTACATGGATTTAATGTAGAGCTTGGCGGGCGCTATAATAATTTTAATAAGTACGGCGATATATTTACATTCTCCTTCAACCCGTCTTACAATGTAAATAAGATGATCAAGGTGTTTGCAAATGTTACATCAGGATTTAAAGCACCGTCGTTGTACGATGTATATTCTGAATATGGTCCTCAGCCTGGTGCAAAAGAACTGGATCCTGAAAAATCACTGAGCTTTGAAGGTGGTATACAGTATAATAAAGAAGGCGTGAACCTGCGTGCTGTTTATTTTATACGCAACTTAAAAGACAATCTTATTTTTGTGAACAGCAATACACCACCTTACGGATACTATGCCAATGCTGATAAACAAAAAGACAAAGGCTTTGAACTGGAAGGAACAGTGAATTTTGGTAAACTGACATTGACCGCTAACTACACTAATCTTGATGGCTTTATAGAAACAAAGAACGGCAGCAAAGACACTTCTTATTTCAATCTATACCGCAGGCCCCGCCAGGTGATCAATCTTAATGCAGGAATACAGGCTTGTAAAAACTGGTTCATTAATACTGGTGTGCAAAGTATAAGCAAGCGTTGGGAAGCAGTGTATAATGCGCCGCCAAATGAAATGCCGGCGTATTATGTATGGAACCTGTACACCGATTATAAGATCGGCAAGAAAGTAAAACTGTTTGCAGACCTGAAGAATATCACTGACGAAAAATATTTTGAGATCAGTGGTTACAACAGCCGCCGCTTCAATGTAATGGCAGGCGCAACATTAAATTTTTAGACTGTACCTAAAAAGCTTACTTTATGTGTATGCATGAAGAAAAACAATGTCAGCAATGTGGAAATACTTTTCAATGTAAAGCAGGCAGCATCGTGCAATGCCAATGCAGCAGTATCCAATTGACATTGGAAGAGCGGGCAGCTATTGAAAAGCAATTTGATGATTGTCTTTGCATCAATTGCCTCAAAGAATTACAAGCCGAATTTCAGCTGGCTAAAAAATAAATTGTTTTGTTATTGGTTAAAACCCTGCTTCGGCAGGGTTTTTTAGTAGCTTTATCTTTGTAAAAATCTTCCCGCTATGAATTTTGGTTCTATAGAAACAAAAGAGATCATTACCATCAGCTTTACGTTGTTTGCAGTAATAGATATGCTGGGTTCTATACCGGTACTGGCATCGTTAAGAGAAAAGATGGGCGGTACTATACGATCTACACAAGCTACATTGGCCTCGGGTGCATTGATGATATTGTTCTTATTCTTAGGGAAAGAATTTTTGAATTTACTCGGCCTCGATGTACGGTCATTTGCCGTAGCGGGTAGTATCGTGATCTTTATATTGGGGCTGGAACTGGTATTGGGCGTAGAATTTTTTAAACCTGACAGTAATCCTAAAAGCGGGAGTGTAGTGCCTATTGCTTTTCCATTGATAGCCGGCAGCGGTACGCTCACTACTATCATGAGCTTAAAGGCAAACTATGCGGATGTAAATATCCTTATCGGCATCCTGATCAACTGCATCGTTATTTACCTGGTTTTGAAATCATTGAAATGGATAGAAAAAGTATTGGGTCCGGGCGGCATGGCAGTGATACGTAAATTCTTTGGCGTTATATTATTAGCCATTGCGGTAAAAATATTCAGCGGTAACATTACGCAGTTTGGTAAATAGCATTAAAAGAACATACCGGTACCTAACTGAAATTGCTTTGTTTCTTTCGATATTTCATACGTACCGGAAAATACAATTTTATTGAACGGCATAATGATCAATCCGCCGCCATAACCCAGGTGCCAGGTATTGGAATCTTCTCCCGGCTGCCAAACTCTTCCCTCATCAAAGAAGGCGAGCAATCCTATCTTTCCGTTGAAAATAATATTGTGTGTATTGGTGATGAAGCGTATCTCGTTGTTGTTATAAAAGCTTTTTTTGCCATAAAAGCGTTCTCTCGGATAACCGCGTAAATTATTATTGCCACCAAGTTTACTCAAATGATAATAGTTTACTTCCTTATTTACATATCCGCCACCTGCGGCAGAAGCAACACTGATCGTTTTGCTTAAAGGAATATATACTGCTGCACTGTACAATGATTTGAAGAAAGAGTTCTTACTGTTATCAAGATCAACAAAATAACCCGCCCCGGCCTTAAACTTTATACCTTTTGTAGGCAGCTTGTTATCGTTTACATTTTCATATTGATAACCTGCTTCGGCACCTGCATAATTGTGATTGATAAAAACAGGCAGTGTGTTGGTTACTTCTTTTATAAACGTATTCTTGTTGGCGTTTACCTTAATGTTTTGATAAAAAAGAGAAAGATTAAATGTATGATCGTTGATGATCCTGTTTAACCCAACACTTGTAAACAATCGTTTGCTGAATACATTATAGTAAGAAGATGTTGCCGTGTTTTTTGTTTCATTGCCGATGCCGAAAAAATTCTCCGCAGCCGGTCCGTCAAATCTTCCTCTTATAATTAAGTTCCATTTGCCAATCAGCTGAGGTGCAAAGCCTACATATTCTGCGGTAAATATTTTTCTTGTTATTCCATAATTAAAAGCAAAACTGTGCACTGTTTCCAGAGAATCTTTTTTCCACGGCGCAGGATGTATAGTGATACCTGCCCCGAGATGGATACCACGCCTGTTGAACAATTCCAAAGCGTCATCATCAAATGTGCGGAATGCTTTGGAGTTCATAAAAATGATTGGAGAAAATGCTATTTTCTTTTGAAAAACGCTGTCGTATAAATTGCTGTTCCCTTTATGGATACTTATCCTGCTGTTGTTGCCGGCAGTAGTATTAATTACAGTGTCAGAATGGGTAACTCCAATGATCCTGATTTTTACACCATCCTTTTCATTACCCGTTATTTGAAATACATCTGCATCCTTAAAACCGAATAGCTGCACCTCCTTCGTTTCGTTTTTAGAAATGGTACGATAGAAATACGGCTCCTTGGCAATAGTGCCATCTTTTTTTATCTTATATACTTTGATGGTCGTCTCGCTGGAGTTTATCCTGTTGATCTCAAAAAATTCTTTATCGGATGTTCCGTACACTTCTATTTGCCTGGCAAGATATTTATAATAGGCGTGGGCAAATTTTTGCAAATGATCACGCCTTGATTGTAACTGTGCAATGATCTTCTCGCCATTCAGTACAAAGAGCTGCGGCGGTAACTGGTGCATCGCATTGGAGATCACTTCATCAGTAAGTGCCTGTTGTAATTGTACAGCAATATCGGTCCAGTCTTTTTCAGTCAGCTGATTGGTGAATTGCCTGTCCAGTTCCCGGCCGGGTTTATTAAAAGAACCTACATTTTTGATATTGCCATGAAATGATTCCAGTTGTGTAGCGCCTGCAATGTTGGTTGCTATTGATGGCATCAATCCATCAAAGATGGTATAAGCCTGGTCCCTGTCTCGTGGGATAGGTTTGTAAACAGTTTTGCCATCGGCTTTAAAAGAAGCCCAGCGCCACTGATCTGCATGGCGGCCCCAATCGCCGATGAACATATCGAACAGTCTTGCTTTTGCAAATGCTTTTTGATCTACACTGTTGTCATTATCCTTAAAAATATTCTCGTACAGTTTTTCGCTGCCTATAACTTTTTTTGAATTGCCAAAGGATGCTACATCATGCTGATCGTCATCGGGCCGTTCTTCAAACAGATACAATTGATCGCCGTATTTTTCATTGTATTCGCCTAATGCTTTTTGCCTGGGAACAAAAACTATAACGGGATTAGTATGGTAGATACCTGCAGCTTCTATCATTGGTGTGATCGTGACCGCTGCAAATGGATAGCCAATAGAAGCCTGGTCCTTGGCAATATTGCTGACGAAAGTGCCATGAAAAATATCCGGCAGGCCATTACCAAAATCTTTATCAATGCTGCGCAACACATATTCTCTCCCGCCCTTGCTTTTCAATCGCAGTCCCATCGACTGCCTGCTGCCCGAAGGCTTCTCCGGTACAAGACCACCCATAGCTGTATCTAGGTAAAAATTATTTACCCTTACTGCAGTTGCCCATTCTTTACGATAATGTTTTCCCCAGAAAAAATTATGCATACTGCTTTTGTCATATTCCTTACCCGGTATCACTACAGTTGAATAATTATTGCGGGAAGAATCCTTTACAATAATTGTTTGTGCTTTGGATGATAAACAGCAAAATATAATGATGATAAGAATAATAAATCTATGATAATATAGCCTGTACAATATCTTATTGGTTTGAATGATGTCTTTATAATTCCGGTAGCCCATAAGCTGGATAACATTGATTTGTGTAAGAAAAAAGAGCCAATTTTTATGCCAACGGAAGCTTGTGTGGAAGAGGATTTAACAGAGGGTTTATACAGCAATACGGGTAAGATTTTCCACAAACCGTTGTTATATTTTAAGATAAAACAGCTCGAGACCATTTTCCTTTCCCTTTAATTCAATTATGCCTACGCTTTCTGCCTGCCATTCTTTAAGGTTGGCGCCATCAATAAAATCTTTGGAAGCGATATATTTTTTATTCAGTTCGCCTGTTGCTGTTTTTATCCTTGCTGCTGTGTTCATAGGGTCACCGCTCATAGCAAGGTCTTTTTTTATGATCCCTATCTCGCCGATCATTACATCGCCGGTATGCAGGCCCGCCCTGAAGTCGGGAATAATGTTGTATTTATTGCGAAAGTAATTGTTTTCCCGTTGTAATAACCTCCGGGCTTCTATCAATGCCTGTATGCAAAGTGTGCTGTTCTTTGCCGAGAACGGCCAGGAAACCACTACTTCATCGCCAACATATTGATAGATATTGCCGTTGCAGTTCAATATAGCCATAGAAATATTATAGATGCAATCCCTTATGAAAAGAAAATATTTTTTGTGGCCAAGCTGTTCGGCAATTGTGGTAGAATCTTTAAGATCAATAAAAAGGATGATCCTTTTTTCTTCTTTAGGCGTAATGTATTTACCCAACAGTATATCTTTAAAGATGCCGGGAGAGTACTTTTCATTGATCTCGATAATTAGTTGTGTCATTACAAAAAGCAACAGCCATATACCCGAATTATTTATTACCCGGTATTTGTAAGAATAATAATCAATGAATAAATGGGATGTAAGCTGAAAATTATAACCATAGATGAACAGGTAAACAAAAAAGAACAACAATGCATAACAGAGCGCCGTAATAAAACAAAGGATCATGGCTTTTAATAACATGCCTAACCATAAGGGCACACCACGAAATAATGTTTTGAGTTTGAATACAATAAGATAACCCATCCATAAACTGGCGGCAAATACAAATACGATGCGAATGATGATCACATCTGCAGAAAGATCGAGGAATGGATGTTCGATATTTTTTTCTGCTATGGCAAAAATAAAGAACCGGAAAAAATCAAGCAAGGTCCAGCAGGCTGCTATCAGTAGTACCCACCGGTATTGATAACGCTTTACAATAGATAAGCCTGTCCAGCCGTTGCTTTTCATACCTGTTTGTCTTTAAGAAATTCATAGATCGTTTGCTGCGACCGTATTCTTTTGGATGTTTCATCTCTTGCCAGATACTGTTGTTCATTGTTCTCTTTCAATACAACTGCTTTGGCATCATCATTCCATTGCAGTTCAAAATATCGTTCCAGTTCCTGTTGTACAGTTTTGTCATTTATAGGCGTGCAAACCTCTACCCTGTAATGCAGGTTCCTTGTCATCCAGTCGGCAGAGCCAATAAATACTTTTGCGTCTTTTCCCAGGCCAAAAATATAAATGCGGCTGTGCTCCAGGTACCGGTCAACAATACGCCTTACTTCTATATTTTCACTAAAGCCTGCTTTGCCTGCATTGATACAGCAAATACCTCTTACTATAAGCTGGATTTTTACTCCTGCTTTGCCTGCTTTATATAACAGCTGTATCATATCATAATCTTCCAGGCTGTTGAGCTTTAGCTTGATAGAAGCCGGCAGGTTCTTCTTCGCCAAAGCCATTTGTTCCTTTACCATTTTCTCCAGTTCCTGCAACATGTTTACCTGGGATATCAGTAATTGAGCAGGCGCAAGGTCTTTCAATCTTGCTTTTTCATTTTTATGTTCCAATGCAGCAAAGAGTTCACGCAGGTCTTTATTTATTGCTGCATCTGCGGTTAATAAAGTGTGGTCTGCATAGTAGCGTGCGGTATTTTCGTTGAAGTTGCCGGTACCGATAAAGGCATAAGAGTACCCTTTCTTTTCTATCAGCGCAATCTTGGAATGCACTTTAATATTGGGCAGGCTGTAAATTAATTTGATACCGGCCTTTTTCATTTCCTTGCTCCATTTAATATTATTGGCTTCATCAAATCTTGCCTTCAATTCAATAAAGGCCACTACTTCTTTTCCGTTCTTGGCAGCGCTGATGAGTGCATTTACAATATGCGAATCGGCAGCAACGCGGTAAAGCGTTATGTGTATCGATCTTACATCAGGATCGATAGCGGCCTGGTTAAAAAAGGATAATACAGGATTGTAGCTGTGATAAGGAAAATGCAGCAGTATATCTTTTGATCTTATAAGATCGAATATTTCACCGCATTGATGTGTTTGAAAAGGCTGTAAAGGTTTTACTTCAGGGTAAAAAAAATGTTTTTCCTCTACAGGTAACTTCGCCAGGTCTTTTAAATTGTGATAGCGTCCACCCTCAAACAGTTCTTCTTCTTTTATATTGAATGCTGCTTTAAGATAAAGCTGCAGGCTTTGCGGCATATCTCTTTGAAAAAGGAAACGGCTGAGTTTACCATTTTCTCTCTTTTCCAGTTTCTTTTCTATTTCCTTCAGGATATCTTTCCCCAGGCCTTCATCCAGTAATAATTCAGCATCCCTTGTTACTTTAAAACCACTCGTTGTTATCACATCAAAGCCCGGAAAGATGCAATCGGTATTCTCCCTTATGATATCATCTATGAAAATGATGTACTTTTTTTCGCCGATAGGCGAAAGCTGAAAGAACCTGGGCAAATTATCCGCAGGAATATTAACGATACAATGTTTTAGATGATCGGTATTTTTTTGTTTAAGGCTTACCAGGAAATACAGTTTATCATTTTCAGGAGTAAAGTGTTTTGCAAAATCTTCTGCAATAAAAATGGGTTGTATAAAAGACAGAATGGAAGAAAGAAAAATATCCCTGATCTCCGCTTTATGTTCTTCTAGTATAGGCTGATCGTAGTAAACAATGATATTGTTCTTTTCCAGTTCGGGTAATACCTGTTCTTTTAAAATACTGCCAAAATCCAACAATTGTTTATTGATCATTTCTTTTGCAAAAGATGCCAGTTTTTTATCAGTAGGAGGGATGGTCCTTCTCCTGATCTTGCCGCTTAAAGAAGATAATGCAACCATTGCCGGGAAACGCACCCGAAAAAATTCATCAAGATTGGAAGAGAAGATGGATAAGAATCTTATTCGTTCCATAACCGGAACCGAAGAGTCCGCAGCTTCCTGTAACACCCTGTCGTTGAAGCCCAGCCAGCTCAGGTCTCTGTTGTAAAACATAATCTTTTATTAATTAAAAAGGCGAACCGCCAGATGAATTTATTATTGTTGAGTTTTCGGGATTATGAAATGCTATTGCCAATGTAAAGGCAGTTACCGACACAATTATCCCGATCATGAAAAGCCCATATGCTGAGCGCAGCAGTTTATATTTCTTTCCGAGCACAACTCCCAAATGATAGATGTCCTGTACCATCGATCCGTATAAATAATCGCTGTCCCTCATCATGGTGCCCATTGCCCAGGTGTATTCTTCCAGGGAGCGGTTGTAAAAATTTCCAAAGAATAATAAGTTGGTTCTTTTGTTCAGTACATCTTCGCGGCTGAAATCTCCTTTGGTGATCTTAGGTCTTGTAGCAATGATGGCGATGATGATAGTAGCTACCGAAAAACCTAAGAAGATAAACGTAGGTATGGTCAAATGCTTATCCACTTCTATCTTGCGCAGCAATACCGATAATATCACTGAAATGATAATGGCATTTACACTAATGAGGATATTGGCTTTACTGTCGGCCATATCGCTTAACCGCAAATGATTTTCTGAACTAAGCCGCAGGCTGGTCTGTATCCCTTTTGTAACAAAGCTGTTGGGCTTTACCTTGTTCTTTGCATCCTTTTCATTTGTTAAAACGATATTGTTGCTGGAATTGATAGAGTCTTTCTTATTCGCTTTCTTTATTGCCTTATCCAGGTTCTTTTGTTTTCCTTCAGACAGCAAATCGATACAATAAGTAGTATAAAACTTATGTGCTTTTAAGCTGTTCAATGTATTAATATCCCAATCCATTACGATGGTATTAAGCCCCCGTAATTCATTCTCTTTTTTTACCAGTTTATTTATTTCTTTAAAATCCTTTGTTCCAAAATGGTAGCTGTCTGCATCACGGATGATCTGCTGTAAAAGACCTGATGGCTCATTGGTAAGCTTGGTAGCCATGATACAGCCTTCCACTTCATTGATCAGATCCTCATCTGCTTTTTGCTGCTGCATAAATTCTTTCATCAGCTCCACACTTTTCAATTCATGCAGTGATGGACTGGTATAAAGATGGCCTACATCATGAAACCATGCAGCAATACCCAATGTGGTAAGTTCTTTTTCGGAAAGTTCGTAATGCGCTGCTATCTCAAAAACATGGGTCACTACATTTTGTGTGTGCTCAAGGTTATGATAAACGATATTATGTTTGTTGGCACCTTTATACAGGTCGGTTACGAACGCCTCAGCTTTGCTCATTAAATCTTTATACTCGTTCATAATGTTGTTTTTAAAATGTAAGATTTAATTTAGTTCCTATAGACAGGTTGAATAAGGTCTCTTCTCCCGAAATACCAACGGCCCCGGAAACAATGACCATATTGAATGGTACGAAATACATGCCAGCCCCGTATGCCGAGTGGATTTTTTTGCTGCTTTCTCCTTTATACCAAACTTTACCGGCATCACCGAAAGCAATAAGACCGATCTGGCCCGGAACCAGGTAAGATTTTCCGTTCAATAATTTTATCCTGAACTCAAGGCTTCCATAAGCAACCGATTGCCCGGAGAAACGGGTTTTTCTAAAACCCCTCAGGTTGTTATCGGCGCCAATGCTTAATGCCTGGAAATAGTCGAAGTTGCTGTTGAAGATATGACCACCGCCTAATTTTAAAATGGTAACTACTTTTGTAGGATCTTTAAGGCTTGCATAGATCGTCATATTGCCTTCTGCTTTATTTACCACATGGCCATCGCCGTGAACAGGATACAGAGAAGATAACCTGCCATTGATCACTACGCCACGTGTAGGAAATAATTCACTGTTCAGGTTGTTGAATTCCAATGTGGCCAAGCCACCGGCATATGTCTTTGTACCATACACTGCTGCCGAATCCAATCCCAGCAATGCAGGGGCGCTTAATACATAATTCTTGTTGTCTTTGAACTTACTCCAGTATTGATAAAAGGATGGACCGATGCTTATGCTTAATTTTTCAAAAGGTCTTCTTTTAATTAAAACATCCAGTTTGGCTTCATCATATCTTACCCGGTAAAAATTAGCTCCTTTAGCTTTATCAATTTCGGTTTCATTTCCAAAGCCAAAAAAATTGTTGAGCACAGGATCCGTTATCCCTGCATTTATAACTAAAGTATTGCTGCGATAGAAATCAACAAACTCGCCGGTATAATTTAACTGGTAAGCTCTTTTTGCCAGGGCAATAAGCGCCGTGAATTTTTGGTTGGAAGCATACGGCGTTTTTCTGAAACCAAACTTGCGCAGGCTAAAGCCGCTGCCGATAAATAAACCGTCATCAACATTATAGCCTAATGCAAAACGCGGAAAATTAAACTGGTCGTATTTAAAGCTGCGCAGATCATAACTGTTGGCTTGTGGGTCCCTGCTGATACGGTCTTTTGTTTTTGATGATGCTATCAGCGTATTTTTTTCTATAGAATTATCATAAACGAAATTCTTTACCGGACTTTTTACAATAAAACTATCAGCGCCCCTGCCGCCTACGATACGTAATTTGATCTTGTTTTTAATGCCTTCATCTATTTTAAAAACATCATCGCCTGCAAAGCCAAACATCCTGATCTCCTTAGTAACAGAAGGATTGAACATACGGGTGTATAAAAGAAAGCTGGTGTCTTTGTTCTTATAAGAATATACATCCAGCTTAACACTGTCGTGCGCCGGCGCCAGGTGAAAATATTCATTTTTGTTGCTGCCCAATACCTGTACGTATTTAGAAATGAAGCGGTAGTATTTCAAGGATACTTTAACCAGGTGATTTCTGCGGTTAATTAATTTGCTGATTATTTTTTCGCCGCGTATGGCAAATATCTCCGGCGGCATTTGCGATACGGCCTGCCTTATTACACTGTCGGTAAGGTTTGCACAAAATGTTTCGGCTATTGTTCTCCATTTTGTTTCATCAATATTATTCAGGAACAGGCGATCAAAATCTTTTGCTACGGCATTCCATTGGTTGAAATTGTGAAAATTGGTTTGAAAGCCTTTTAAAAAAGGAAGGAAACGGCTTGCAACAATATTCACCAAAAAGCCATCGGAATTAAAGAATACCTGGTCACGGTCACGTGGCACGGGAGAATATATCTTTCCTTTGCCGGTATCGCCTTCTATCCATTTCCACTGATCAAAGTGCCGGTCATAATCACCCAGCAACATATCCAGCAATCTTGCATTCAGCACCGCTTCCTGGTCGATCGTTTTCTCATTATCATCCCTCATTTTATTAAATACTTTCAGGCTGCTTTTGCTGTCGTTCTTAGGGTCTTCTTCTCTTAATTCCAATAAGCAGATCTTGTTGGCAAACAATGGCCGGTAATAACCAAGAGACCTGTCATCAGGAACATAAAACAGTTCGGGAGCGGCAACTTCAACACCAACAGCATTGGCCATACCGGGTACAGTAAGCGGTGCATAAGGATGTGCAGCCGAGATAAGATCCTGTACGATGGATT
This sequence comes from Bacteroidota bacterium, assembly GCA_048497855.1. Taxonomy (GTDB): domain Bacteria; phylum Bacteroidota; class Bacteroidia; order Chitinophagales; family Chitinophagaceae; genus Ferruginibacter. The sequence goes on from JBEHZB010000002.1 coordinate 20,662, forward strand.
GCGCAAAGCTGCCCCTGAAATTTTCAGGAATAGCTTCTTCCGGATCTTTATCAATGGTTCGCAATGCCCACTCACGCCCTTTTTTATCAACCAGTTTTAATGTTTTTGTCTGCTTTCCGCCGCCAATTCCTTTTATAGTAAAGCCGCCTTTTTCTGTATTGATATTAAATACTTTGAAAGCTACCGGTGTTGACCATTCTTTCCGGTAATTGCTGCCGTTCACTAATTTTTTTAAGCCATGCGCAGGCTGGTATTGCAGGCTGGCCGGTGCCGACACTAATTTATCATAAATGATCGGTACTGCTTTGGTCGTATCTTCTTTAGGCAGCTCCGGTTGTTTGGTAAAATCTGTAATGATCTCATTGTAAGCCATCTTTACCGAATCTTCATTCTTATCTTTTACTTCGTAAAATTGTGCCCGTACCAGTTTTGATTTAGATACTTCCAATACCGCAAAGCCTAACGACCGTGCAACAAACTTTGCATCACCGCCAGGCGATACCCGTTGTGTTTTACAACCTGCCCCGCTGATCACTTCTATCAGGCTGTCGTTCTGTATTAGCTGTAGCGTATGCTCGTGGCCATGAAGCCGGATTACATGCGGATGCGTTTTTAATACATTATTGAATTGGGTGATCATATTCTGGTATGCCGGATGCTTAAGGTCCTGCGGTGTGCCAAACACACTTCTTGCAAGCGGATATGCTGAACCTATGATGGGTAAAGGGATGTAGGCATTCCTGTTCATTTCTGTAAAAGGGAAGATGTGCTGCTTTAGTGTAAAATAACCGCCGTGTACACCATTGCTTTTAAAAGGATGATGACAGGCAAACAGCACCAGTTTTTTATAATTCTTATTAAGGATGTCTTCCATTTGTGCTATTACCTGCTCCGGTAATTTATTATCACAATCTGATTCTACGCCCGGTTTTTCAAAAGGATGTATCCACCATTGACTGTCAAATATTACTAACACTACATCGGGTCCAAGCGGTACTTCTACCGGTCCCGGGCAGCCGCCTTCCGGAAAGAATTTTACATTTTCAATGCCCGAAAAGTCAACGTATTGCTGCTGCCGTATTATTGTTTCTTCGCCATATCTTGTCCCGTTGCTCCAGTCGTGGTTGCCGGGTATCATGAATACTTTTGCCGGCGTGCCTCTTGCTATCATTATTTGCGAATCCAATGCTTCTTTTTCTCTTAAATAATGTTCATGGTATTCATTGGGGAAACCGTAATCGTATAAATTATCCCCTAAAAAAATAATGGTGGTCTTTTTATCAAATTGAAATTGCTTCTTTACGGCATCAAGTACTACCGACTTGCCATTAACTAATGAACCGGCATCACCTATAAGGATGATCCTGTTTTGTATACTATCCTGCGCATGTGCTGCAGTGTTTATCAACAACAACAGCATTGTAAATAATTTCAGCAATTTATTTTTTAGTAGCATAGTCGTATATAAGGAGGTTTGCAGTGCCTATTTTTGCAGATTCGTTACTGATGATCAGTTTGCCTGTTTCAGAAAAAGTGAGGCCTTCGGGCTGTTTAAAAAGACCGGGATTTAATTTATAGCATCCGTTTACCGTATTATCAGGATCTAATACCAGTAATAATTTATTTACCGATGAGATGATAAAGAGCTCATGTGTAATAGGATTTATTGCTGCCGCAGATGGCTTGAAGCGAAATTTATCAACGCCCATTTTTTTTGCAATCTCTTTTACATCAATGCTGAAGGAAGAATCGGAGTAGGTTAATGTAGCCGGATCAAAAGAAAATGTTGTCAGCGATTTTTTATTATCCTGGTCACAATCTTTACAGATCAGGATCATTTTTTTGAAAACATCATTATAGTACAAGGTTTCAAACTCATTCTTTTTCCCATAAGGAAATTCAATTTCCTGGTCTGTAATACTATTGTTGCCTGCGAATTTTACCACATTTATTGCCCCGTTGCTTTTTAAAATGTAGAATGTGCTGTCGTGCAGTACCACGTCTTCAAAATCAGCCTTTTTAGAAAATTTCCAGGTGGTGATCTTGGTTTGCGGGCCGGGTGTTATTTTATACAGCAACCCTGTTTCATCACTGATGGCAAATACGCTTTTATCTTTAGCATAATAGCTGAGGCCCGAGATCTCATCAATAGCTGTGGGAAGATTAATGATGTAAGGCTTTTGCAGGTCATAACCCGGTGGACTTATGTAAGTCACGTTCTGGCTTTTACAGGCCGGCAGTATAGCAAGTATGATTATTACAATGATCAATCTCATGACGAAAGGTTGTCGGCATCAGTATAGGGCAAATGTGTTGCCAATGTGTTTTTATTCTGTCAGACCGCAGGTTGATGATAAATAAGCTGTTTGAACGGGGAATTTTTTACCCGGTTACAGGATAAGTAATTTTTTTCGGCGTAATATTGCGGTTGCTAAAAAAGCAACCTGCTTTTTTAATTTGGCCTTGTAGTACAATGGATAGTATAAGAGTTTCCGAAGCTCCAGATCCAGGTTCGATTCCTGGCGAGGCCACTACATAACCCATTAATTCTTAACCACTCATATAAATTCGACTTCCGAAGTTTCTTAATAACAATAAATTAAAGTACTTTACAGGTATTCTTGAAAGGCACTCCCAACTGCTTGTCAAAAAATCCAATTTAACTATACAATTCATTGCAGAGTAAAAGCTATGCGGCTTAAGACCCGGAGTTTATCCTTTCATGGATCGGATAGTTAATTAACCAAACAATCATGTACCTGGCTCCTGATATACGATTACAATCGCGGCTGATCACGTGGTCGGCTTATCTCATTGCTGCAACAGTATCAATAGCCCTGCTGGTTTTAATTGGCTGGCAACTGGGGTTTGATCCGTTGATGGCACCGCTGAATAATATCGTGGCGATGAACCCGGTATCGGCTATTTGTTTCATCCTGTCTTCCTTTTCTCTTTTGCTGCTTACAAAAAAGCCAGCCAACAGGCGGCGGTTGTTTACAGGTTATTTACTGGCAGCCGCGGTATTGCTTGTTGCCGCAATTAAGCTGCTTTCTTTTCTTTCTCCGGTAGATATTGGTATTGATACGATATTCTTTACTAGGAAACTTATTCATCCTGTAAACCAGCATGTACCTGCTTACATGGCACTGTTTACAACGATCGCTTTTATACTTACTGCAATGGCATTGCTTATTGTAAGAGTAGAAACGCAGAAAAAAAGAATGCCTGCACAACTTATTGCTATATTAATCGGGCTAACCGGGTTGTTGTCGCTGCTGGGATACCTGTACCAGGAAAAAGGGTTCCAGGGCAGCCCGCATTTTACTCCAATGGCCCTGCTGACAGCAGTTTGTTTTATACTGTTGTCTGTTGCATTGCTTTTTTCTTCGGCAGATAAGGCATTAATGCGGCAGTTCACCAGCGTTTTTGCAGGAAGCGTAACAGCCCGTTTTTTAGTTCCTGCTGCAATCATCATTCCTGCAATATTAGGGCTGGCAAGGTTATACGGAAACAGGGCAGGCTGGTATTCGCAGGACTTTGGTGTGGCGGTTTTCTCTGTGCTTGTTACAGGAGTATTACTGGTATTTATCTGGTATAATACTATTATGCTGAACCGGCGTGATATTGCAAAGAAGATAGCAGAACTGGAACTGGAAAAAGGGATTGAACGCAATGCTTACCTGGCATCGCTGCTGGCTAATACTAATGATGCTGTTTTTTCGATGGACAATTCTTTTGTTATTAAAAGCTGGAACAAAGCTGCAGAACTTTTATATGGCTATACCGCTGAAGAAGCCATAGGCAAAGCAACAGTTGATTTGATAAAAACAAAGATAAATGACAGCGAACGGGCATCGATACGACAAAGCCTGCAACAGATAGGTGCAAGTAAACTGGAAGTGATCAATTATACAAAGAACGGCGAAATCCTCGACCTGCTGATATCTACTACTGCAATGAAAAGCCAGGATGGGGAAAAACTGGGCTTTGTAAGTATATGCCATGATATATCCGAAAGAAAAAAACTGGAAGAAGAGTTAAAAAAAACAAATGCAGAGCTGGAGGCATTTACGTATTCTGTGTCGCACGACTTGCGGGCACCTTTGCGGGGTATCATTGGTTTTACTGCCATACTGGAAGAAGAGTACAGCAGTAAACTTGACGATGAAGCTATGCGCATTACCGGTGTGATAAAAAATAATGCTTTGCGCATGGGTAATCTTATTGATGACCTGCTTAATTTTTCACGACTGGGCAAACACGAGATCATCAGGAATAAGGTAGATATGAAAGACATAGTGAAGCAGGTAATTAACGAACAGAATACAAAGAACAATCACCCGGTTGCATGGCAGGTACATGAGTTGCCTGTTGTTGAAGCAGATGTAAATATGATAAGACAGGTATGGATAAACCTTATTGACAATGCTGTAAAATATTCACGAAACAATGAACAACCGTTTGTGGAAATAGGATGTATAGAAAAAGAAGGAGAGCAGGTGTTCTTTATAAAAGACAATGGTGTAGGTTTTGATCAGCAATACAGTAATAAATTGTTCAAGGTTTTTCAGCGCCTGCACAGCGCACAGGAATTTGAGGGCACAGGAGTAGGTTTGGCGCTTGTTGAAAAGATTATTGCAAGACACAGCGGAAAAATATGGGCCGAAGCTGAAATTAATAAAGGGGCAACCTTTTACTTTACTGTATAAATATTTTTTTGTAAATTATAAACATATGAATCCAAACTCGGTTGATGTTTTATTGGTAGAAGATAATCCTGATGATGCAGAATTAACGATACGGGAACTGAAAAAGCATGGAATGGCGAACAGCCTTTTTCATGTGCAGGACGGGGAGGAGGCTCTCGATTTTATTTTTGCAAAAGGAAAATTTTCAGATACAAGGCATTCGGTACATGCGCCTAAGCTGATACTGCTGGATATACAAATGCCCAAAGTAAATGGGATAGAAGTGCTGGAAAAAGTAAAAGCAAATGACGATACCAGGATGACACCGGTTGTTATACTGACATCATCAAAAGAAGATCCTGATATCCAGAGATGTTATGCGCTTGGAGCTAACAGCTATATTGTAAAGCCGGTAAATTTTGAAGGTTTTGCAGAATCTATAAAGAACCTTGGTTTTTACTGGCTGTTATTAAACCAACATCCGGGCTAATTATTTTCTATGGAAAAGAATCTGAAAATATTAATACTGGAAGATAGCGAGATAGATGCCGAGATCATACAGCGCCTTGTTAAGAAAGCAATGGCGCAGGTAGATTTTAAATTATCGGTCAACAGGCAGGAGTATATAACTGCGTTGAATGAATTTGAGCCGGATATGATACTGGCTGATAATTCACTGCCGCAATTTGATGCATCGGAAGCACTAGAGATCGTTCGCAGCCGGTCGCTGCATATTCCTTTTATATTGATAACCGGGACAGTTTCGGAAGAGTTTGCTGTTGAAATTATCAAGAAAGGTGCAGATGATTATATTTTGAAAGACAGGCTTACAAGATTACCGGCAGCTATTGATACTGCTATAAAAAAAAGGCGCTCTGAAAAGGAAAAGCAGGATGCTGTTCAAAAGATCATTGAAGCAGAAGAAAAATACCGTACACTTATCCAGCGTATATCGGATGGATTTATAGCATTGGATACGGAGTGGCGTTATATTTATGTAAATAAAAAGATAGAAGAGATGACAGGCAGAACTGCCGCTTCTCTTATAGGAAAAAATATATGGGGAGAATTTCCTGATGCAACAGGGTCGGCTACTTATGAAACTTTTCATAAGGCAATGGAAACGCAGGAATTTATGAGCAATATTGATTATTATGAACCGCTCGACCTGTGGCAGGAGAATACGGTTTACCCTTCGCCTGATGGGCTTTCTGTATTTGTACGGGATATTACCAAACAAAAAAAGGCAGAGATAGCCATACGGCAGAGTGAAGAGATACGTCGCCTGGTAATGAATGCTGCACTTGATGCGATCATTTGTATAGATATAAACGGAGCTATAACAGTATGGAATGCACAGGCGGAAAAAATGTTTGGATGGACCGAAGAAGAAGTAAAGGGTAAGGATGTTTCAGAGATCATCATCCCGGTTCAATATCGTGAATTGCATAAAAGAGGTATGCAGCATTACTGTGATACCGGCGAGGGCCCGGTATTAAACAGGCTGCTGGAACTGACAGCATTGAACCGGGCCGGAATTGAATTTCCTGTTGAATTAAGTATCGTTCCTGTTCAGCAGCGCAACAGTAAATTCTTCTGTGCCTTTATACGCGACATCACGCTTAGAAAAAAAGCAGAAGAGGCGTTAAGAACTGCTCATGAACGATTGGTATTTCATATTGAAAATGCACCGCTGGGATTTATAGAATGGAATAATAAACTGGAACTGATATCCTGGTCGAAAAGAGCGGAAGAAATATTCGGCTGGACAGAAGAAGAGTTCATGAAGAAGCAAGGGGATAATTATGGTACTGTATATGAAGACGACCGGGATGAAATGGTTGTTATAGGCAAGCAACTGATGAACGGTGATATAGAACGTATAACAATACAGCACCGCAACTATACAAAAAGCGGCAAAGTGATCTGGTGCGAATGGTACAACTCTGTATTAAAGAATGAAGAAGGCAAAGTAGTTACGGTGCTGTCATTGGTAAAAGATATTACAGCCCGTAAAGAATCGGAAGACCTGTTGCAGAAATCTTATGAAGATATCCGTGAATTAGCCTCTCACCTGCAGGATGTACGGGAAGAAGAGCGTACTTCTATGGCACGGGAGATACATGATGAATTGGGACAGCAGCTGACAGGTTTTAAAATGGATATTTTCTGGCTCAAGCGTAAACTGGATTCAGCAGATAAAGAGATACAGGAAAAAATAAAAAGCACCCTGCAGTTGATTGATGCGGCCATAAAAACTGTACGCCGTATATCTACCGATCTGCGCCCCAGCATATTAGACGACCTGGGCTTTATAACCGCTATGGAATGGCAAAGCGATGAGTTTGAGAAAAGATCGGGTGTAAAGGTCTTTTTTGATAAGAAAGTAAACGAGATAGAATTATCGCCCAAAACATCCATAGCCCTGTTCAGGATATACCAGGAACTGCTTACCAATGTGGCACGGCATGCCAATGCAAGTATTGTAAGGTCTGCAGTGTTTATGAGCGACGGACATTTGTGCCTTAGTGTTACAGATAATGGTGTTGGATTTGATGTAGCCAATATAAGCAGTAAAAAAACGCTGGGCCTGCTGGGTATGAAAGAGCGGACATTATTATTACAAGGCACCTATGAAATACAAAGTACACCGGGCAAAGGAACAACGATAGTAATTGCTGTTCCTTTAGAAAGAGTGTTCCCTTAACCTAAAAAAAGTAAACCATGCTTAGAATCTTAATTGCTGATGATCACACTGTTGTTCGAAAAGGACTGAAACAAATATTGCTGGAAGAATTCCCATCTTCTGTTATTGAAGAAGTCTCCGACGCAGAACAACTGATCCAGAAAGTAATGACAGCCCAGTGGGATGTTGTGGTAAGCGACCTTAGTATGCCGGGAAGAAGCGGCCTTGATGCATTGCACCAGGTCAAACATAGCCATCCGGACCTGCCGGTATTAATATTGAGTATCCATCCCGAAGAGCATTATGCACTGCGGGTGCTTAAAGCAGGTGCATCAGGTTACCTGAGCAAAGATTCTGCTCCTGATGAACTGGTAAAAGCAGTGCAACGGGTTTTGCTGGGCAAGAAATATATTTCTTCTACGGTTGCAGAAAAACTGGCTACAAGCTTTACTACCGATGGCGATAAGCAGCTGCATGAACATTTGAGCGACCGGGAATTTGATGTAATGAAATTGCTTGCTTCGGGCAAATCTGTTTCTGATATTGCAGAATCGCTTTCCCTGAGTGTTACTACGGTAAGCACTTACAGGGCAAGGATAATGACCAAAATGAATCTAAAGACTAATTCCGACCTTACTAAATATGCTATCGAAAATAACCTTCTCTAACCTGGCCTTGTAGTAGTTATACTACAAAAAACAACTTCGCTGCGCTACTTTCCAATCCTGTTCCTGGGTATAATTTTGTACTCATAATCAAGGAGATGAAAAAAGCCAGGCAGGTGATATTATTAGTAGACGACTCCCCGTTAATTACAGAAAGAGTGATTGATATGCTACGCGTTCTTCCATCGGTAAAAAATATTTTAACTGCCAGTAATTACCAGGAAGCTGTGGGAGTATTGGCAGAAACAAAGCCAACAGCGGTTTTGCTTGATATAAAATTGCAGGACAAAAGTGGCCTTGAATTATTAAAGTATATCGTAAAAAATTATCCCGGCGTAAAAGTGATGATGCTTACCAACCTGGCAAGTGAATATTATAAAAAGCTTTGTAAAAGGATTGGTGCAGCACATTTTATTGATAAGTCAAAAGAGTTTGACCTTATACCCGGTATATTAAGCAGTTGGTAAAAAAGACGGTTTGTAGTACAAACAACTACAAGTTTTTGAGTGATTGTTCTATTTTTTAAGGGGTTTAAATATTCTTTCTTTGCATCAGCAAACAAGATAATTGCAAAGCCCGAAGCCAAGATGTTAAATTGTGAAAAGCAGATTGACCCTAATAAATCACCTTTTTGTTTGCCCTGATAAAACCCTTTTTGGTTACTCTAATAAAACCCTTTGTTTTGCCTTAATAGAACCCTTTTTTAAGTAAGTTAACCCCTTACTGCCTTGCCTGACGTGTGCCCGGTACCTGTGAGACTAAAATGTGTAGAGTAGTTTTAAGTTTTTGATTCACGGTTTTATTCAGTTTAGTTTGTTGTCTGAATAGAACCGTTTTTTATTTGTAGATCCTCTCCAAAGCTGTTTTATATTTTTCCATAACCACTTTACGCTTAAGGCTCATTTTGGGCGTAAGCTCGCCGGTATCTATGCTCCATTCGTATGGTAACAATTCAAACTTTTTAACCTGTTCCACATGGTTAAAGGAATTGTTGAAAGAATCTATAATTTCCCGGTAATGATTTAACACCTGTGTATTTTGTATGGCTTCCTCGTTATTGGTAAATGGTATCCCTTTTTGTTTCATCCATTCTTTCAGGTTGGCAAAAGACGGAACAATCAATGCCCCCACAAATTTTTGATCGGCGCCCACTACCATGATCTGTTCTATGAAAGGGCTTTCTTTCATTTTATTTTCTATTGCCTGCGGGGCAACATATTTACCACCGCTGGTTTTGAAAAGCTCTTTCTTTCGATCTGTTATCTTCAGGTATTTATTGTCTTCAAAAACACCTATATCACCCGTGTGCAGCCAGCCATCAATGATAGCTTCCGCAGTAAGGTCGGGCCTTTTATAATAGCCCAGCATTACACTTGGTCCCTTCACGCAGATTTCTCCATCAGGTTCCAGTTTCACTTCCTGCCCTTCTATCGGCAATCCTACTGTACCGAATTTTGTTCCGCCCTTCTTTTTACAGTTAACGCTGATAACAGGACTGTTTTCCGTAGGGCCATAGCCTTCGTAGATGCATATTTTAGCAGCATTAAAGATGCGTAGCAATTTTACCTGGCAGGCAGCGCCACCGGTTATCACACATTCTACATTGCCGCCCAGGGCTTCCCGCCACTTACTGAAAATAAGCTTATTGGCAACGGCAAGCTGCATCTTATACCAGGCACCGCCGCTTTTAATGTTGTCATATCTTTCCCCCAGTGCCACTGCCCAATAAAATAGTTTCTTTTTTATACCAGTCAGTTCGGCGCCTTTTGCCATTATTCTTTCAAATACTTTTTCCAGTAAACGCGGTACGGTTGCAAACAGGCTAGGCTTTACTTCTTTTAAATTATCACCAATTGTATCAAGGCTCTCTGCATAATAAACAGAAATACCACTTACAATATAGATGTAGGATATCATGCGCTCGAAAATATGATTGAGCGGCAAAAAGCTTAACGACCTGCCTGTTGAGTCATCTTCAAAAGGAAATGTATTTTTTGAATTGATAACATTGGTCACAATATTCCTGTGGCTCAGCATTACGCCCTTAGGCGTTCCCGTTGTCCCTGAAGTATATATTATAGTGGCGCAATGTTCGGCACGGATACGCTGCTTCGATTCATCCAGCTTAGCTTTATCTTCAGCAACCCCCAGTAATTTTGTCCAGGAGTCAACACCTTCTAATTCATCAAAACTGAAAATGTTTAATAATGTAGGCACATTGCTGCGAATGGAATTGACCTTGTCGAGTATATCCTGCCCGCTGAGGAAAACATATTTTACCGTAGCGTCATTAAAAATGAACTGCAGTTCATTAATATTGGTAGTAGGGTAGATGGGGCAAAGCGCCACGCCTATCTGTTGGCAGGCAAGATCAAGCATAAGCCATTCCGGGCGATTCTTTGATATTACAGCGATCTTATCCTGCTGTTCTATCGTCATATTATTGCCGCTAAGCCCAAGCTGCAGCAGGCCCATGCTAAGTTTGTCAATAGTTTTCTTTACTTCCCTGGTGCTGTATTTTTTCCATTCGCCGTTCTCTTTAGCGGCAAACATATCTTCTTTTGGAAACGTATTCAGTTGATAGTCGAGGCAATCAAACAGCCTTGAATTTTCATTCACATTCATAATGGCGATCGTTGAAATAATAATTAGCGGCTTTGCTGATCTTTCATTTTTTGATATTCTTTTTCGGCAAGCGTATCCTTATCAGTCTTAAATGCCCTGATATATTTTGAAAATAAGAACACACCCATAAAAAAAGTAGGCCAGATGGGCCACGGCAGATCGGTATTGATGCCCCTTCTTCCGGCAGTTAAATACCAGATACCCCAAAGAATGATGATGGTAATTAAAAAACCACGAAGTGAATCCTGGAATTGGGCACGGCGCCTGGCCAGTTCCCATAATTTTTCATCGCGTTGTTCTTCCATAAAAAGAAATTTGAAAAAACAAGTTAATAAAAATTTATGACTACTGACCTAAAGTAGTTTACTGCTTATTCGTAAATCATCAATCGTAATTCGTAAATCCTAGTGGTAGTACTGCCCTTTGGGTACCCTGAATATCCTGCCTTTTTGAAAGCGGGCCAGTTCGGTATATTCATCAGGATGTGTGTTGGTCCAGTTTTGATAGGCCGGCAAATTTTCTGCTGCGCCAAATATCCATTGATTGTAGGCGTCAAACATGCCATCCTGCAATAATTGCCGCTGGTAATCGAACAGGCGCAGGGGAAATTTTTTGGCATACGTAGTATTCCAGTCCAGCAGGAACCTTGTGCGAAGCATGGTAAGCGATTCGGTATTAATGCCACTGGCAATAATAGAAGATTGCCTGTTCATGATTTGTAAAAACGCAGCAACAAAATCGTTCTTATCCTTGTTGCTCTTTTCAATATCAGCATCTGCAAATAATTTCTTGTAACTCTCCAGTAAAATATTTTTCAGTTCGGGGCCATAATTGCTCATAGGATCGATATTCAAAAAGATCTCTCCATAAATAAGGCTCCATACTTTATCTGTTGTTAAATAATAGTACCTGCAGGCATTGTAATAATTTTTAGAATACCCCGGGTCAACTTCTATCCCTTTCTCCCATTCTTTAATGGCATTGTAATCGCTTTGCTGCCATAACAATTCTCCATATTCATTATACAGGGCGCCATTGTCAGGAAATTTTTTCAGGCCTTTCTTGTAAATTTTTTCACCTTCTTTCGGATCCTGCAATGCCTGGTAAATATCACCTGCCACCTGGAAACACTGGTCATTAACATCATCATTATCCAGCACCGGTTTAATAACTTCCAATGCTTTGGTGTATTCTTTTTTAAAATAGTAATTCAATGCCAGGTCTTTTCCTATTTGTGTGTTCTTTGGCTGCATTTGATAGGCGCGGTTCAGCACCAGTATGGCATTGGAAAAATCGCCCTGACGCATGAACGTAAGGCCTGTTTGATGCAACTGTTCAGCATCCTGTGCCGTTGCTGCAATGACACTTATCAATAGTGTAAACGAAAGAAGGATTTTTTTCATCGCTATAAAAATACGATGAAAAATAATTACAGTAAGTTAAAACAGTCAGGAATCAGCAATGTGTATCAAGTTGGTCAACAGGCCATCCCTTAATTTAGGTTCAAACCAGGTGCTTTTTGGAGGCATTACATTTCCGCTGTCTGCAATATCGAACAGTTGCTGAATGCTAACCGGGTGCAGGCTGAAAGCCACGGCCATCTCGCCGCTGTTCACCCTTTTTTCCAGTTCGCCAAGGCCACGGATGCCGCCAACAAAATCTATCCGCTTATCTGTGCGCTGATCTTTGATATTTAAAACAGGATCAAGAATATTATTGGAAAGAATAGTAATGTCAAGAATACCAATAGGATCGGTAGTATAGGTATTTTCCCTGCTGGTTAATTTATACCATTTTGTATTGATATACATACCAAATTCGTGAAGTGCAGAAGGAGAAAAAGCCCTGCTCACTTTTTCTACTGTAAAATTCTTTTCTATGGCACTTATAAAAGCAGCTTCTGTTAAACCGTTCAGGTCCTTTACTACCCGGTTGTAATCCATGATGTGCAACTGGTTTGCAGGAAATAATGTAGTAAGAAAATAATCAGCCCCTTCGGTAGCATCGGCACCCAGTTCTTTTCTTACTTTGGCGGCAGAAGCAGCACGGTGGTGCCCGTCGGCAATATAAGTACAAGGTACCTGTTGTTTAAAAATATTGGTGATGTTATTAATTACATCATCATCATTAATGATCCAGATGGTATGTTGTATATCATCATCAGCAATAAAATCATATACCGGACTGCGGTCATTCTTCCAGTTGTTGATGATCGTGTCAAGGTCATCAACATTTTTATACGCTAAAAAAACATTGCCCGTTTGTGCGCCGATCGTTTTCATATGATCGATACGGTCCTTTTCTTTTTCGGGCCTGGTAAATTCATGTTTTTTTATAAGATCATTTTCATAATCATCAACAGAGCTGCCGCAAACCAAACCGGTCTGGCTTTTCCCATTCATGATCAACTGGTATATATAATAACAGGATTTATTTTCACGGAATAAAATATTACGGCTGATAAAAGCATCAAGATTTTCTTTTGCCTTATCATATACTTCCTGCGAATGGATATCTACATCTTCCGGCAGATCGATCTCGCTTTTGGTGATGTGTAAAAAACTGGCAGGATTTCCCTGCGCTTCTATCTTTGCTTCCTTGCTGTTCAATACATCATACGGTCTTGATGCTACCTGCTTCGCTAACTGTGCTTCAGGGCGTAATGCTTTAAACGGAGTAATAGTAACCATACTGTATTCTTTTATATCGGTGAAACCACATCAACGCCAAAATAATCACTTTTTTGGGTTGCAAACATAATAACATTTACGTTAACAGGCAGATAAATATCAGGAGTGAAGTTTTTCAAATTTTTGCATGGCATCAACTAAAACTTCTACGCTGCTCAATGGTAATGCGTTATATAAAGATGCCCTGAAACCGCCTACCAGCCTGTGACCTTTAATGCCAACGATCTGCTGCTCTTTGGCATAATTTAAAAAAGATCCTTCCAGCGAAGCATCGTTCATCACAAAGCAAACATTCATTTTGCTGCGGTCTTCCGGTACCACTGTTCCTCTGAACATCGTATTGCGGTCTATCTCGGCATACAGCAATTCAGCTTTGGCAGTATTTAATTTTTCTACAGCCGCTACACCACCGATATTTTTCAGCCAGCGAAGCGTAAGCATACAAACATATACGGCAAAAACAGGAGGCGTATTCAGCATACTTCCTTCTTTGATATGATTGCGGTAATCCATGATGGTAGGTATGTTGCGCTTTACTTTGCCTAAGATATTTTTGTTTACCACAACAAGGTTCACACCTGCCGGACCCATATTTTTTTGTGCACCTGCGTAAATGAGATCGAAGGCATTAAAATCAAGCACCCGGCTGAAGATATCACTACTCATATCAGCCACCAATGTATTACTTGTCTTGGGTATCTTTTGCCATTGTGTACCATGAATGGTTTCATTAGTAGTAATGTGCAGGTATTTGGCATCGTTAGGTACAGCAAAATCTTTGGGGATAAAATTGAAATCAGCACTTTCGCTTGTGCAAACTATTTCTACTTTACCAAACAGCTTTGCTTCTTTGATAGCTTTGCCGCTCCATACGCCGGTGCTGGTAAAAGCTGCAGTCTCTTTATCATCCAGTAAATTCATGGGCACCTGCATGAATTGTGTAGAAGCGCCGCCATGTAAAAAAAGTACTTCGTGCTCATCATCCAGTTGCATCAGCTCTTTTACCAAAGCTTTTGCTTCATCCATCACTGCCTGGAAAAGCGGGGTGCGGTGGCCAATTTCTAAAATGGATAAACCAGTATTATTATAATTAAGAATTGCCTGTGCCGCTTCTTCAAAAACTGTTTTAGGCAATATAGAAGGTCCTGCGTTGAAATTATGTACCACGATGCGCTGTTAAAATGAATGAACGAATAAATGAGGTGCGAAAATACCAACAATTTTTCACAGAGTTACACAAAGAATCACAAAGAAACACAGAGAGTTTCTGTAAACCTTTGTGTTTCCTCTGCGCATCTTTGTGAGTATTATTCTTTTCTTGCAATTATTCAGTTTTCACAGAGTTACACAAAGAAAATCACGAAGAAACACAGAGACGCTCTGTGAACCTCTATGTTTCCTTTGTGTATCTTGGTGAGAATTTCTTTTTTCTTCCAATTATTTTATCAAAAGAATTGACATTCAATTTTTCACAGAGACGCTTTGTGAACCTTGGTGTTTCCTCCGTGCATCTTTGTGAAAATCACTCTTCTCTCCCAATTATCTTTCCCGAATTTTTCCAGCTGTTATTCAACTCTTCAAACTCTTTTGCATCAGCTTCAGAAAATTTTTGCTTAGCAAGATCACGAAGATCGGGCTGGCCCGCATTTACCCATGCCGTGTACCAAAAAGAAGCAATGGTTTGTATGGATTGCCGCATCCTTCGTTCTACCATACCATTTAATTTTTTATTAAAAGCAATGGTAAATGCAGAAGAATACTGGCGGATAACTACACCGTTCCTTTCTTCAAAAGCATATTTTTTATCATTGCCAAATACTGCAGTTAACTGTTTTTCGAAGGTCAATACCGAATCTGCTGCTTTGGCGCTCTCCAAAACTCTTGCCCAGATATACTCTCCCGGGTTCTTTATATATTCGGCCTTGCCGATAAAAAAATCAAATTCTTTTTCGGCCAGCAATTCCGGCACACGGCTTTCCCAAAAGCCATGTATCCCTTTTTGATTGGTGAATTGCCCGTTGTGATTACTGTTGGCATGCAGCGGCACATGAGCGTCGGCGATATAATGCCCCAGTTCTGCACTGTTCTTCATGATGCTGCTGAAATCTTTTTCTTTGAATGCATCCGTTAAGCGGCGCAACATTACCTGTACATGCCACGGCACAATGCCATAAGCCATCAACGAATCTTTACCAAATTTTGCCAGGGCATCATTCCATTTTCTTGGCAGCGAATCATAAGGATAAGCACCGTAATGGTCAATGTCAATATAATGCCTGGGCCCTTCACCTGTTACGGCATATCTTCTTTTATCGGGATCAACAGCATGCTCCGTAATAAAATCAATATTGGGTTTATACAATATCATCATTTCCGGGGGTAAAAGAAATACCGCATAAGTATTGATCTTTTTATGCCCGAAGAAACCCCAGCAAAAACACGGATAGTAAGTTATTAGCAATGCTGTTATAAGCAATAACTGCCTGGAAAATTTTACCATGATATTAATTATACGTTTAGCGGTATTTAATATCACAGGAGAAGGTTTAGCAAGATAGTATTATTATTCTTTCTTCCCCCTTGGGAGATCGAGAGGGCTTTTATTCTTTGATCTCAACAACATCAGTAACGCCGCCGCTTACCGCAAACTTCATGGTTTGCGCAGCGCTGATATGCTCAATAGGTTTTACCCTGTCTTTAGGAATGACATATACATTGCCTGCAACGGAATAGGCCATGGGGATATAAACGGCCACATAATCTTTCAACCCAAATTCTTCCATGTCATCACGGGTAATAAAGCCGAAGCGCCACACATTATTATCATCCACGTTGGCCAGTACATTATTGGTAAATTTCTTTTTATCACCGGCAAAGGCCTCAAAAAAATCTTTGGTAGTAGAATAAACGTGCTTTATCCCGGGTGTTTTTTCCATCAGCCTGTCAAAGAAGCTAACGATGCGGCCTGTAATGAAGAACGAACTGAAGTACCCGATAACAATGATCACCGCTATAATAAGTATAAAGCCGATACCATAATTCCTTACGTGTACTTCTCCACGTGGGTCGGTGTACGTAAACAGCGGTATCCAGCTGTCAATAGAAGAAACGATGAAATAAATAGCATAAGCAGTTATGGCTACAGGCGCTAAAATGAGCAAACCCTGCAGGAAATACTGGAAAAATTTTTTATAGTCGAAGGGCTTTTTCATGATAGTTATATTTAAGTTGGGTCAAAGGTAACTCAATTAAAAAATTCGGCTGAGCGGCAAAAAATAATGATGGAAACTTTGGTAACAAAAAAAGTTTCCGTAGTTTTGTGCCCGATTATGACAGAAATAGCAAGTATAAGTGAACGGATAAAGCAAAAGGCGCACGACCTTTTTATGCAGTATGGCCTGCGCAGCGTGAGCATGGATGATATTGCCAATGGATTGGGTATCAGCAAGAAAACCATTTATCAATATTTTGCTGATAAGGATGAATTGGTGGACGAAGTAGTGAACGGCATCATCCGCTATAATCAAAGCTGCTGTGATGAGGATATAAAAAATGCAGAGAACGCAGTGCACGAGATATTCCTCGCTATGGAATTCATGATGGAAATATTCCGCTCCATGAACAGCTCGCTTTTATTTGATATGCAAAAATATCACCCCAAAGCCTTTCAAAAATTCTCCAGACATAAGAATGATTACCTGTATGGCGTGATAAAGGATAATCTTTTAAGAGGGATACGGGAAGAATTATATCGCCCCGATATCAAAGTGGATGTGCTGGCACGGTACAGGGTAGAAAGCGTTACACTGCCTTTTCATCCTGAGTTTCATACAAAAGTAAAATCCGGCCTTGCCGAAATTGAGGAAGAACTGGCCCTGCATTTTTTATTCGGGCTGGTATCACAAAAAGGATATAAACTAACATTAAAATATCAACAGGAAAGATCAAAAAAATTATTAGCTGATGCAACGAAATAGATCGAACAAGATGAAACAACTAGTAGTGCTGCTGTTGCTGGCAGCTACACAGGCCAATGCGCAGACAGTGAACCAGTTCTCTGTAAAACAGGCGGTAGATTACGGCCTGAAAAATTCAGTAGCCGTAAAAAATGCACTGGTGGATATAAAGATCCAGCAGCAGGTAAACAGGGAAACTACAGCCGCTGCTTTTCCGCAGATCACCGGGAGTTTTGGTATAAATGACTACCTGGATATACCTACAACATTATTACCTGCTGAAATAACCGGCGGCCCTTCGGGAACATTCATACCGGTAAAATTTGGTACCAAATATACTGCTACCGGCAGCCTGGATGTACAGCAATTACTTTTTGATGGACAGGTATTTGTAGGGTTACAGGCTAGAAAAGCAGTAATGGATTTTTCTACCAAAACAGCAGAAGTAACACAGGAGCAGATAAAGGCCAACATTTACAAAGTGTATTACCAACTGGTAGTAGGCCGTAAGCAGGTAGGCAGTATTGATGCCAATATTGAACGCTTTGAAAAGTTATTACACGATACGAAAGAGATCTTTAAAAATGGTTTTGCAGAAAGGCTTGACGTAGATAAAGTACAGGTGCAACTGAATAACCTGCAAACGGAAAAAGTAAAAATAGAGAGCCAGCTGGAAGTAGGTTATGCAGGGTTGAAATTTTTGATGAACATGCCGCAGAAAGAAACATTGGTGCTTACCGACACTTTGAGCGAGGAAGAATTGAAAACGAACATACTGGATGAACAGTACGATTATAAGGACAGGAAAGAATTTCAGCTATTAACCCTTGGTGCAAAGCTGAATGAATATAATATCAGGCGCTATAAATTGAGCAGGATACCAACTGTTTCTGCATTTGGCTCTTATCAAAAAAATGCGCAGCGCAGCAAATTCGATTTTATGGGCAACGGCGATTGGTTCACTACTTCGCTGATCGGGTTAAAGATCAACGTTCCTATTTTTGATGGTTTTGCAAGAAGGTCTAGAATTGAAAAAGCAAAGCTGGAACTGGAAAAAACAAAGAATAATATCGAGCAGATAAAAGAGTCTATCGACAATGATGTAGTAAGCTCGAGATTAAGGATGAAAAGCGCATTGGCAACCATCGATAATCAAAAACAAAATGTTGCGCTGGCGGAGAAAGTGTATAACACCACCAAGTTGAAGTACGAACAGGGGTTAGGCAACAACCAGGAAATATACACAGCGCAGTCGGAATTGAAAGTGGCGCAAACCAACTATTACAGCGCTTTATACGATGCGATCACTGCCAAGATCGATTACTTAAAAGCAGCAGGAAAATTATAATACCAACTAACAACAAACCTATTTAACGGATCAACAAACAGAGTATATGCAAAAGATAACCAAACTAAGTTTAGCCCTTGCGATCTTATTATTCGCTGCATCTTGCAACAATAGTAAAAAAGATGGCGATGCCGCGATCAATGATAAGAAAGCGCAGCTGGAAAAACTGAAAGGCGAAAAAGTAAAGAACGATGAAGCCATAAGCAAACTGCAGGAAGAGCTTAATAAAATAGATACCAACAGTGCAGCGCTTTCTAAAATGAAGCTGGTAGCTGTGGCGCCGGTAACTACACAAAATTTTCAACACTATATCGACCTGCAGGGCAAGGTAGATGCGGAGAATATTTCTTACATCTCACCACGTGGTATGGGCGGACAGGTAAAAGCCATTTATGTGCAACAGGGCCAAATGGTAAAGAAAGGACAGTTGTTATTGAAACTGGATGATGCCATCCAAAGCCAGCAGGTAACAGCAGCAAGGCAACAGGCCGAAGGGATAAAAACACAACTGGGTTTTGCTAAAAATATTTACCAGCGCCAAAAAAATCTTTGGGACCAGGGTATCGGTACCGAAGTACAATTGATAACCGCTAAAACAAACGTAGAAAGTTTAGAGAATCAATTGAAAGCATCAACAGAGCAAACAAAAGTAGCGATAGAGCAATTGAATACTGCAAATGTGTACAGTGATGTAACCGGTATTGCAGATATCGTAGCCGTAAAAGTTGGTGAAACATTTACAGGTATGGGCGCAAGCGGTCCGCAGATAAAAATTGTAAACACCAGCAGCTTAAAAGTAGTTACTAATGTTCCTGAAAATTATTTGACAAGAATGCACAAAGGTTCAACAGTGCAAATAAATATCCCTGATGCTAATAAAACGGTTAACTCTGTTATCTCGCTGATCAGCCAGTCGATAGACCCAACACAACGCGGCTTCGTTGCAGAAGCAAAGATCCCGTACGATGCAGCATTGAAGCCTAATCAAACAGCTATCATGAAGATACTGGATTATGCTTCCGCCAATGCTGTAGTGATACCGGTAAACACCATTCAAAGCGATGAAACAAGCAAGTATGTATATGTATTGCAAAAGCAAGGCAACGGCAGGGCAATAGCTAAAAAGAAATCGGTAGTAGTAGGCGAAGTGTACGGCAATAATATCGAAATAAAAGCAGGGCTTGCAACAGGCGAACAATTGATCACTGAAGGTTACCAGAGCCTGTATGACGGGCAACTGGTATCAACAGAAATTAAGTAAGCTGACAGGCAATAACTAACTGATGATCTCAAAAAAATAATTATGAAGAGTTTTATAGAAGGTGTAAGCAAAAAATTTAAAGAGTTTCGGCCAACAAGCTGGGCCGTAAGTAATACTACCGCTGTGTATATCATTGCGGCGCTGATCACGCTGTATGGATTGATGAAATTCAATACCATGCCGAAAGAGCAGTTCCCGGATATCGTGGTGCCAACCATTAGCGTAACAACAGTGTACGTTGGTAATTCGCCAAAGGATATTGAGAACCTGGTAACAAGGCCGATAGAAAAACAACTGA
Organism: Bacteroidota bacterium; assembly: GCA_048497855.1. Classification (GTDB taxonomy): domain Bacteria; phylum Bacteroidota; class Bacteroidia; order Chitinophagales; family Chitinophagaceae; genus Ferruginibacter. The sequence continues at coordinate 40,879 of JBEHZB010000002.1, forward strand.
AAGGTATCAGCGGCGCCAAGGTGAAAAAGATCACCAGTATGTCGCAAACCGATTACAGTTTGATCATTGTAGAATTTGATACCGATGTAAAGACCGAACTGGCAAAACTGAAAGTAAAAGATGCGATAGATAAAGCACAGACCGATCTTCCGAATGATCTTACTTCGCAACCCAATGCGCAGGAATTTGCATTCAGTGAAATGCCGATCATGTTCGTGAACTTAAGTGGTGATTATGATGGTATAAAACTGAAAGAATATGCAGATAAAGTACAGGATAAAGTAGAAGAGCTTTCTGAAATAACAAGGGCTGAAATTGTTGGTGCGCCTGAAAGGGAAATACAGGTAAATGTAGATCCTTATAAAATGCAGGCTGCAAGAATAAGTTTCACTGATATAGAAAATGCGATCAGCAGGGAAAACCGCGACATCACCGGTGGTTTGATAGAAGTAGGCGATATGAAGCGCACACTGAAAGTAAAAGGACAATTCACCAGTGCGTTGAACCTGCAGAGCATAATTGTAAAAAGCAGTTCGCAGGGAGCAACTGTTTATTTAAAAGATATAGCGGAGCTAAAAGATACCATTAAAGACAAAGACAGCTACGCACGTTTGGATGGTAAGAATGTAGTTACATTGAACATCGTAAAACGTGCTGGCGAAAACCTCATCAGCGCAGCAGGTAAAGTAAAAGACATTGTGAAGAAGATGCAGGATGATGGTGATATACCACGGGGACTTAAAGTAGTCATAACAGGAGACCAGAGCAAAGCAACAGCAACATCATTCAACGACCTGGTGAATACAATTGTTATCGGGTTTGTATTGGTGCTGCTGGTGCTCATGTTCTTCATGGGTGTTACCAACGCTTTCTTTGTGGCATTGAGCGTGCCGCTGAGTGTGTTCGTTGCGTTTTTATTTTTACCGATCGGCGATGCCATTATCGGCACGCCTATCACGCTCAACTTCATTGTATTATTTGCGTTGCTGTTCGGGCTGGGTATTATTGTGGATGATGCTATTGTGGTAATTGAAAATACACACCGTATCTATAATAACGGGAAGGTGCCGATAATACGAAGTGCGAAAGAAGCCGCAGGAGAAGTATTCATACCGGTATTAGCTGGTACGGCTACAACACTGGCGCCTTTCTTCCCGCTGCTGTTCTGGAAAGGTATCATCGGTAAGTTCATGATCTACCTGCCAACCATGTTGATCTTAACATTGGCTGCATCATTGATCGTGGCGTTCTTCTTCAACCCGGTGTTTGCGGTAACATTCATGAAACCCGAAGGAAAAGAGCATGAAGAACCTAAGAAAGAATTGTTTAAAAAATGGTGGTTCTGGGGAGCGATAATCTTAGCAGTACTGATGCATGCATCAGGATGGCATGGTTTCGCAAATTTCTTATTGTTCATGGCTTTGCTGGCCATACTCAACCGCTTTGTGTTCCGGGATATCATTCATTTATTCCAAAACAAAGCATTGCCATGGCTGATGAACCATTACGAGAATTTATTGAAGTGGGTATTAAAGGGCACAAGGCCTGCCTGGATGCTGGTAAGCTTATTCGTATTGTTTCCGGTATCAGTAGTGTTATTAATGGCAAGAGGAAATAAGAGTACTTTCTTCCCGAGCGGCGATCCTAATTTCATTTATGTGTATTTAAAGATGCCTGTGGGTACAGCGGTTAAAACAACCGATAGCGTGATGTACAAACTTGAACAAAAAGTATATAAAGTATTGGCATCAGAAAAACCCGGCACCGAAGGCAGCATTGTAGAAAGTATCATTACCAATGTGGCCAACAGCGCCAATAACCCTCGTGATAATAACAGGAGCATTCAGCCAAACCTGGGCCGTATTCAGGTTTCTTTTGTAGAGTATGAAAAGCGTGACGGCAAGCATACCAAGCCTTTCCTGGATTCCATCAGGGCACAGATGAAAGGCATACCTGGCGCAAGTATAGAGGTGGCACAGGAAGATGGCGGTCCTCCAACAGATCCACCGGTTAACATTGAAATATCAGGTGATGAGTTTGAGGACATTGCTAAAGTAGCAACCAATCTTTCCAATTATTTAGATACTAATCAAATTCACGGTATCGAAAATTTAAGAATGGATGTTGACCTGAACAGTCCTGAGATAACAGTGAATGTTGACAGGGAAAGAGCAATGATGGAAGGCTTAAGCACCGGCCAGATCGGTATGGAAATTCGTACCGCTGTATTTGGTAAAGAAGTAAGTAAATTAAAAGTGGGTGAAGATGAGTACAAGATACAGTTGCGCTATACCGATCTGTTGCGCAACAATATCACCGACCTGATGAACATGCGCATCACGTTCATGGATATGAATACCATGCGTATCAAATCGGTGCCGGTAAGTGCTGTCGCAAGTATTGATTATACCAATACCTCTGGCGCCATTGCCCGTAAAAATGTGAAGCGTACCATACAGTTGCAATCCAATGTACTCGACCCATCAATGGTAGCAGGAGTAAATAAAGAGCTGGCATTGAAGATCGCAGACTTTAAATCCAAAGCAAAGATCCCTCAAGGCGTTACAATAAAACAAACCGGCCAGGGCGAACAGGAAGCAGAAACACAAAGCTTCCTTGGGATGGCGTTGCTGACTGCACTGGGCCTGATATTTTTAATACTGGTATTACAGTTTAATTCATTGAGCAAACCGTTCATTGTATTGACAGAAATATTCTTCTCTATCATTGGCGTATTGCTTGGCTATGCATTCACGGGTATGACGATCGCTACGATCATGTTAGGGGTGGGTATCATCGGCCTTGCGGGTATCGTTATCAAGAATGGTATCTTATTGATAGAATTTACGGATGAATTGAGAGGACGTGGCATACGAACAAGAGCTGCGGCTATACAGGCAGGTAAGATCCGTATCATACCGGTAATGCTGACGGCCATTGCAACCATATTAGGCTTGTTGCCATTGGCAGTTGGGTTCAACATCAACTTTGTATCGTTCTTCCAGAATTTAAATCCGCATATTTTCTTTGGTGGCGATAGCGTGGTGTTCTGGGGGCCGTTAAGCTGGACGATCATCTTCGGATTGCTCTTCGCTTTCTTCCTTACACTGGTGATGGTACCAAGTATGTACCTCATTGCAGAAAGATTAAAGCGCCCTATGGAAAAATTCTATGGCGGCCGCTGGATCGGTATCTTAGGATTTACCGGCCCGCTGTTCTTCCTCTTTGTAGGTATTATGTATTTGGTAAGGCGCATACAGGGCAAAAAAGTATGGAACGGCCTGATGAAAGATTCGCCAAAAAAATAGTACAGTTTGGCTGCTGTGAAAGCAGCAGGTTTTGATTATAAATAAATGCTGCTCATTTCCATGAGCGGCATTTTTTGTGTCACAAAGCTTCACGAAGTAACACAAAGAACACAAAGCGCCTCTGTGTTCCTCTGTGATACTCCGTGAATCTCAGTGAAATAGCCTTCGGCTTTTTCATCTTTTCTCTGCGTCTTTGGGCCTCTGCGGTAAAAAAACCACTCATAAAAAATAAACCTCCGGCTTTTTATCTTACCGTAGATTAGCACCTGTAAAATATTACAACATGAAAAAATTCCTTGCTGTTATTGTAGCCGTATCTATCCTGTACTCCTGCAACAACGAAAAGAAACCAACTAATGAAGCAGCAGATATAAACAAGCTTGCCGAAAAATATGTCCGTCTCGGCTTAACTATCGGGCAATACGACGGCGATTTTGTGGATGCTTATTATGGTCCTGACTCATTAAAACCAACAGCACCAAAACTGGATGCTTTTCCTAAAGACAGTTTACTCAAGTCAACAGAAGAATTAAAAACAGCACTCAATAATATTGTAACGGCCACAACCAATGATACCTTGAAGAACAGGGCGAACTGGATCATCAATCAATTAACAGCATTCAGCCGCCGCATAAAAATCTTTTCGGGAGAAAGCAAGTCCTTCGATGAAGAATCAAAAGAACTCTTTGGTGTAGCCGCCCCTGTTCATGATGAGGCTTATTACAAACAGCTGATAACGCAATTGGATAGCCTGCTGCCGGGAGTAGGAAACCTGCAGGACAGGTTCCAGGCGCTGGCAAACAAGTTTGTGATACCAAAAGATAAAATTGATACCGTTTTTAAAACAGCCATTGCCGAAGCACGCAAGCGAACACTCGAACATTACCCATTACCGGCAGAAGAAAGCTTTGCCCTGGAATATGTAACCAACAAATCCTGGAGCGGTTACAACTGGTACAAAGGAAAATACCAGAGCCTGATACAGATCAATACCGATCTTCCTATCATGATAGACCGTGCTATCGACCTGGCCTGCCACGAAGGCTATCCCGGCCATCATGTGTACAACATGCTGCTAGAAAAAAATCTTTACAACCAGAAGGGGTGGGTAGAAATATCATTATATCCATTGTTCAGCCCGCAATCATTGATCGCCGAAGGCAGCGCCAATTATGGCATACAGGTAGCTTTTCCGGGAGAGGAACAAAAAGAATTTACAACGAAGGTACTGTTGCCTTTGGCAGGCATAGATACTTCCGGGGCTGATTTTTATTTTAAAGCATTAGCCATACGGGGCCAATTGAACTACGCCCGTAATGAAGCCGCAAGAGGCATCATTAACAACACCCTCTCAGAAACAGATGCCTTGCATTGGCTGAAAGATTATGCACTCTTCAATGAAGAAGCAGCCAAAAAATCCATCAGCTTTATAAAAAAATACCGCAGTTATGTCATCAATTATAATTACGGCCAGGATATGGTGAAGGGTTATATTGAAAACAAAGGCGGCACCGAACAAAATGTGGCAAAGCGCTGGGAGCTGTTCGGCTGGCTGTTAAGCAATCAGGTAGCCACTACTGACCTACTGAAATAATTACGCCTGAACATTTGCAGATCGTCATTCGTAAATCGTAAATAAAAAAATTATCTTCGAAATAAAAATTAAAGTATGGCAACAGCACATGAAATTGATTACAAAATTTATGGGGAAGAATTACAGTTTGTAGAAATAGAACTGGACCCCAATGAAACGGCCATTGCAGAAAGCGGCGCTTTCATGATGATGGACAATGATATCCAGATGAATACCATTTTCGGCGATGGCAGCCAGCAGCAAAGTGGCGGCTTATTGGGAAAATTATTCAGTGCCGGCAAAAGGTTGCTGGTAGGTGAAAGTCTGTTCATGACAGCATTTACCAATGTTGGGCAGGGCAAAAAAAGAGTAAGCTTTGCAGCGCCCTACACCGGTAAAATAATTGCTTTTGATCTGCAGCAATTGGGTGGTAAGATCATTGCACAAAAAGATGCATTCCTTTGTGCAGCAAAAGGTGTAAGCATCGGTATTGAGTTTCAGCGAAGATTAGGTACCGGTATCTTTGGCGGCGAAGGTTTTATTATGGAAAAATTAGAAGGCGATGGAATGGCCTTTGCACATGCAGGCGGGTATGTAGTAGAAAAAGAATTACAGGCAGGAGAGATATTGAAAGTAGATACAGGTTGTATAGTAGCTTATACAGCCGGTGTCGATTTCGATATTGAATTCATTAGAGGCATTAAGAACTGGATGTTTGGTGGAGAAGGATTGTTCTTTGCCATATTAAAAGGTCCGGGTAAGGTTTGGCTGCAGTCATTACCGATAAGCCGCCTTGCAGGACGTATAATCCAATACGGCACCTTCAACCGTAAAGAAGAAGGGAGCATCCTGGGTGGTTTAGGCAATTTGCTGGACGGCAGGGAATAAGAAATTAAATTAACACTATTTTATAAAGAGAACCAACAGGTTCTCTTTTTTATTGGAAAAATAAATTTGGTTGTACCATTTCTTTTATCGTATATTTGCGATATAAGATTGAAAAATGGCTATTCATAAAAAAGAAGAGTTTACTCAAAAAGAACAGGACCTGGCAGAATTTGCCAAAGCATTGGCGCATCCGGCCCGTATTGCTATATTAAAAGTATTGGCACAGCACAATGAGTGTATCTGCGGGCAGATTGTAGAGGTATTGCCATTGGCGCAATCTACTGTCAGCCAGCATTTAAAAGAATTGAAAAGTGCAGGATTGATCAGCGGAACGGTAGATGGCCCACGGAGCTGTTATTGTATCAACTGGAAAGCATTTGAAAAATTCAATAACGAGTTTAACCTGCTCTTTAATAATCTTAAAATAAAAAATGAAAAAGCCTGCTGCTAAAATTATTTTTTAACCATAAAATGTAATGCCATGAACACAACACAGAATGATCCAACCTGTTGCATAACAGAGAGCGGATGCTGCAATATCACCGATATGGGATGTTGCTAAAAAACAATGCAATGCCTGGCAATTGCCGGGCATTGTTTTAATAAAATATCTATGCAAAAAAAGAAGATCCTTTTTGTTTGTATCGAAAATGCCAACCGCTCACAAATGAGCCAGGCATTTGCAAAAATTTATGGCGGCGAGGATGTCGAAGTATATAGCGCAGGCAGTAAACCCAGTGGAATTATTAATCCTAAAGCTGTTGCAGCTATGAGCGAATTAGGTTATGACCTGAGCCAGCATGAAAGTAAAAGCCTGGAAGAAGTGAAGCAATATGCACCTTTTGATGTAGTGGTAACCATGGGATGCGGTGATGCCTGTCCCTGGATGCCTGCAAAGCAATTCGTTGACTGGCAGATTCCTGATCCCAAGCATATGGAATCCCAAGCATTTAACGAAGTAAGAGATATGATCAAAGAAAAAGTAAAAGACCTTTTAAAAAATATCTAACTAAAAACGTCCTGATTTTTCAGGACGTTTTTGTTTTTATAAGAAAATGAATTGAAAATATTTAGTTTCTTATTTTAGACAACAACCGCAGTATTTCCAGGTACAGCCACACAATAGTTACCAGCAATCCAAAAGCGCCATACCACTCCATATATTTGGGAGCGCCCAGTTCTGCACCCTGTTCTATCATATCAAAATCTAAAATTAAATTCATTGCGGCAAGGGCAACTACAAAAACAGAAAAACCAATACCAATAGCAGAACCCTGGTAAAGAAAAGTGGGAACAGCGCCGCCGAACATGCTGATCACCCATATCACAAGATAAAATAAGCCAAGACCTATGGTAGCAGTAAGTACAATAGCCCTGAATTTTTTAGTGACTTGTATTATTTTAAACTTGTACAACAGGTACATGGCAGCAACAACACAAAATGTTAATCCCACTGCCTGCGCAACAATACCTGAATAGCCGCCTGCATAAAAACCTTCTGTCCTGGTGGTAGCCTGGTATTCGAAAAAAGCGGAAACGCCCCCGACAAATAAACCTTCCAGCAAAGCGTATGCAGGTGCCAGGTAAGGGCTCCATTCTTTTTTGAACACCATTACTATTGCAACGACAAACCCGCCAATTGCACCAAGCATCATAACGGGCCATACATTTCCGCCACCTGAAAATTCTGTCCAGGAATAAAAAGCAGTACCCAGTGTAAGTAAAAATAAGAAGCCGAATTTGTTGAGCGTCCCTTTTACGGTCATCACATCACCCTGGTTCACTACTTCATCCAATACCGTATCCTTAAACCTTTTTTCTGACAGGGTAGGATTACCTGATTTAAATAAAGCCATAGTTCAAATGTTTTAGGTTCTAAAAATAGAAAATATTTGCGATTTACGAATGACGATTTACGAATGTCCCTGGTTTCAATAGCCCTTTGTACCTAAACAGTTCAAATCAGTTAGGTTAACACCGTTGAAAAAAATCGTAAATCGACATTCGTAAATCGTAATTGTTGTTAAGGTTTCAGCGCCGGATAATTACTAACTACTTCAAAATCATACTCATTGCTTGCTTTCAGTTTTTTAATAAAGTCGTGCAATTGAGTAGAATCTGCTGCATCTTCATACACCTGGTCATGCGCCAGCAGCACAAGGTTATCCAGTGTTTTGGTCTTACCCTTTACAAACATACTATCCACCTTTTTTACCATTTCGTCACTGGTATTGGTAAGGCCGAGATGATCATTAAAATGCCATTCCAGGTCCCAGCCAACAATAGTGAACGAATGCTGTTTTAAGCTATCTGCTGTTGACACACAGGTTTTAATATCTGTGCTGCTGATATTTTCGGTACGCCAGATATTTCTGCCCGGCGTGCGGATGATATTAGCCGTAAGATGCAGGCTGTCGGAACAGCGGACAAAATCCTTTACTACACTATCCGGTACCGCATAGAATTTTGCAAATTTGTTATGAAAAGCGTGGGTGTAGCTATGGTTGGCGATCTCAAAATATTTATCATTGACAAGGCTGTCAAAAATAGCAGTTTGTTCCCTGCTGCCGTAAACATGTTCGCCGATAATGAAAACCGTTACCGGTACCTGTTCTTCATTAATAATGTCCAGCAGTTTTTTAGTGCCTTTATTAGGGCCATCATCAAAAGTTAAATAGATCGTTTTCTTTTTCTTCTTTTGCGGCGCTGCTTTTTGTACCACTTTGGCAGTACTGTCGGGCAAAGAATGCTGAATGTGATTAACGGATGCAGATGTTTCGGTTCTGTACGTATGGCAAGCGGTAAAAACAACAGTAATAAGTGTCGTTCTTAAAATTTGTGAAGCTGCTTGCTCAGCTTCTGAGTCGGGGTCCATAAAATTGTGGGGTATAAATTGTTTGAGTAATGAAGATATTATTACGCCGAAGCTGTTTCCAAATTTTGCCTGTTAAAGATTATATAATAGTAATTTTTTTTCAGAGACTTGCACAAAGATGTCTTCCACTTCGAAGAAAACTTTCAACCTTCAACGTTGAACTTTTAACTAAATTTGCCGCATGGAACAGTTGTTACAACAGATAGAAGCACACAAAACTGCAATAGCTTCATGGAACGAAGGAGATGCTGAAGCATTTCGTATCAAATATCTTGGTACAAAGGGTTTGGTGAAATCCATCATGGGAGAAATGAAAAATGTAGCGGCGGAGAATAAAAAAGAAGCCGGGCAGTTGCTGAATGAATTCAAAGTTTTTACAGAAGCAAAATACGAGGAGCTGAAATTGAGTTCGTCGAACGGATCGGCAGCCGAACAGGAACCAGGTTTGGATTACACCTTACCGGGAGATGTACTGCCGCTGGGATCACGCCACCCGATAAGTTTAGTACGTAACCAGATCGTTTCTATTTTTCAGCGCCTTGGCTTTTCTGTAGCCGAAGGACCGGAAATAGAAGATGACTGGCACAACTTTACTGCATTGAACCTGCCGGAAAATCACCCGGCCAGGGATATGCAGGATACGTTTTACATCAGTCAAAATCCCGACTGGCTGTTGCGTACGCATACTTCAAGTGTGCAGGTACGGGAAATGGAAAAAGGAAAATTACCGATACGCATTATTTGCCCGGGAAGGGTTTACCGCAATGAAACCATCAGCGCCAGGGCGCATTGTTTTTTTCACCAGGTAGAAGGATTATACATAGCGGAGAATGTTTCTTTTGCCGATCTTAAACAGACCTTATACTTTTTTGTACAGGAAATGTTCGGCTCAACCGTTAAGATCCGTTTTCGCCCGAGCTATTTTCCGTTTACCGAACCAAGCGCCGAAATGGATATCAGTTGCCTGATCTGTGGCGGCGAAGGTTGCAGCGTTTGCAAAAAAACAGGTTGGGTAGAGATATTAGGTTGCGGCATGGTTCATCCGCAGGTGCTGGATAATTGCGGCATCGACAGTAATAAATATACCGGCTTTGCATTTGGTATGGGTATCGAAAGAATTACGATGCTGAAATACCAGATAAAAGATCTTCGCCTGTTCAGCGAAAATGATGTTCGCTTTTTACAACAATTTACTTCGGCAGTGTAAGGAAGCTGCAAGATGCAAGTTTCAAGGGATAAGTCTTCAAATTTAAAAATCTTTGTAAGCAGGCAAGCTTCTCAAATTAACCTGCTTGTCCCTTGCAGCTACTTCCTTGCAGCTGCTTTTGCGCTAACCCCTTGCAGCTATTCCCCCGTAGCTGTTTTATCGTTAATTTAGCAGCATGATCAACAACATCTGCGTAATTGGTGCAGGCACCATGGGAAGCGGTATTGCACAGGTAGCGGCACAAAGTGGTTTTGCTACTATTCTTTTTGATATCAATGAAACTGTGCTTGAAAAAGCTAAAGCAGGCATTCAAAAAAATCTCGACTTTTTAACCGGCAAAGAAAAAATTACGGCAGCTGAAAATGCAGCAATATTCAGCCGCATAAAATTTACCGAAGATATAACTTCCTGCATTGCTGATGTTTTTATTGAAGCGATTATAGAAAAAACAACTGCCAAAGTTGCTATCTTCAATCAGCTGGCGGAATTAAATAGTGATGCCGCCATTTTTGCAACGAATACTTCTTCTTTATCAGTATCGGATATACAGCAGGATATAAAACACCCGGAAAGAGTGGCGGGCATGCACTTTTTTAACCCTGCGCCTTTAATGAAACTGGTGGAAGTAGTGAAAGGAAAACAAACCAGCGATGCTGTTGCAGCACAGGTTTTTGAGCTTTGTAAAAAAATGGGGAAAACGCCGGTGATGTGTAAAGATGCACCGGGCTTTATTGTGAACAGGGTAGCACGGCATTATTACCTGGAAGCTATGAAGCTGGTAGAAAAGAATATTGCCACGTTTGAAAATGTGGATGCTATCATGGAGGCCAGCGGTTTTAAAATGGGGCCGTTCAAACTGATGGATCTTATCGGCATGGATGTAAACCTTGCCGTTTCTCAATCTATGTATGAAGCATTTGATAAGGAAGAACGCTTCACCCCATCTGCCATACAAATAAATAAAGTAGCCAACGGCGAATTGGGAAGGAAGAGTGGAAGGGGATTTTATCAGTATTAAGGTTAGCCTGTTAATCCGTTAATTGGTTAACACGTTTAAACGGATTAACGGATCAACCAATTAACTATTTAACGAATAACCAATAACTAAATGATACTAGTCACAGGCGGAGCAGGTTTATTGGGAAAAGAACTGATCGCACAATTGCTGTTGCAGGGTAAGAAGGTACGTGCTATCTATAATAAAACCCAGGTAACCGGTTATTCCTCTTCGGCACTGGAACAAATGCAATGCAATATTTTAGATGTGGTTGGTTTGGAAGAAGCTATGAAAGATGTGGAACAGGTATATCATTGCGCTGCGGTTGTTACTTTCAATCCCAAACGAAAAAAAGAATTATTCAAGATCAATATTGAAGGTACAGCTAACGTAGTAAATGCAGCCCTTGATGCCGGCGTAAAAAAAATGGTACACGTAAGTTCGGTAGCCGCACTGGGAAGAATAAGGCATAATGAAGCTGTGAATGAAACGATGAACTGGACCGAAGAAACCAGTAACAGCAATTATGGCCAGAGTAAATATTTAGGGGAGATGGAAGTATGGCGTGGTATTGGTGAGGGTTTGGATGCAGTAATGGTGAACCCGACAATGATACTGGGTAATGGCGACTGGAACAGCGGCAGCTCGCAAATGTTTAAAAGCGTGTACAATGAATTTCCCTGGTATTCGAAAGGTGTTACGGGTTTTGTAGATGTAAGAGATGTAGTTGCTGCTATGATACAATTAATGGAAAGTGATATCACGGCGCAGCGCTTTATCATCAGTGCAGAGGATAGAAGTTTCCAGGAAGTATTTGGTATGATGGCGAAAGCATTTGGCAAAAAGCCGCCGCATAAACAAGTAACACCTTTTCTTGCAAAGCTGGTATGGCGGCTGGAAGCTGTAAAGAGCCGCTTTACCGGTAAAGATCCTTTGGTAACTAAAGAAACTGCAGCTACCGCATTGGTGAAAGTTAATTTTGATAACAGTAAATTAAAAAAGTTCCTGCCGGGATTTACGTATCGCAAACTGGAAGATACCATTACAGAAACCTGTGCAGCGATCCAGCAAAAACTTAACAGCAAGTAACCCGGTTTTAAAAAATGAAAATAGCTTGTTCATGAAAAATATCTTTTGTTTTATAATTGCAAGTTTTCTATCGTTTAGCGCCTTTGCTCAAACCGGCAACTATGTTGTTTCCGGAAAAGTGATCGATGCCATAACAAAAGCTCCGTTGCAGGCAGCATCTGTGTTTGCACAGAACACAACTATAGGTACCGCTACCGATGCAGAAGGTAATTTTAAATTGGTATTGCCCAATGGCGGTTACGACCTGGTGGTTTCTTTTACCGGCTACGAAACAGGTGCAAAAAGAATTACTACTGCTGATGCAGAAAATAAGAATATACTTTTTGAAATAAAACAAAAAGAAAAAGAACTGGCGGATGTAGTGGTAAAAGCCAGCAATGAAGTAAAAGATGGCTGGGAAAAATATGGCGATTTCTTTTTGGAAAATTTTATCGGCAAAACGGCCAACAGTAAATACTGCACGATAAAAAATAAAGATGTATTGAAATTCTATTACTATAAAAGAACCAACCGTTTAAAAGTATTGGCAACAGCACCGGTAGAGATAACTAACGATGCATTGGGTTACAATATAAAATACACACTCGATTCCTTCTCTCATTTATACAATACACAGGCCAGTGTTTTTTCGGGCTATCCTTTGTTTGAAGAAATGCAGCCAACATCAGAAGCGCAAAAGGCGCAATGGGACAGTAACCGTGCCATTGCCTACAGGGGTTCTATCCTGCATTTTATGCGGAGCCTTTTTCGCAAACAATTAAAAGAAGAAGGTTTTGAGATACAGTTCATCGCCAAGGTCAATGAAAAAGAAGTACCTGTTCAGCTGAAAGATTTTTATAGCGCCGTGAATTATGATAAGGACGATAGCACCAATACGGTTGAAGTAATGCCTAACCAGTCAGAAGTAGCTGTACTGTATAAAAATGAACAACCTGATGCAGGCTACCTGGCCGCAAATCCCGGCGAGCCGGATAAGTTCCAGTTGTCTGTAGTAAATTTTTTACCGAAAGAATCTATTGTGATAGAACAGAACGGTTATTATTTTGAGCAAACGGATATCGTCATCAACGGGTATTGGGAATGGGAAAAAGTAGCAGACATGTTACCCTATGATTACAAAACGCCCTAGCTTTTCGACATTACTTTTTCCCACAGTTCAGGAATTCGTTTTATCCATACCAGTTCACGCTGCGCAATACGGGCCTCCTGTGCGGGTGCACCCCAATAGGTTTTATTGCCTTCAAGATCGCCACCTACACCGCTCCTGGCAAGCAGCACAGCATTGGCGCCAATGGTGAGTGTTTTATTTACAATAACATTTCCCCAGATCGTTACGCCATCTTCTATTGTTACCACACCGGCTACCAGTACATTGGCAGCAAACAGGCAGTTCTTTCCTACAACAGTATCATGGCCTATATGGATCAGGTTATCAAACTTGGTGCCTTTGCCTATCCTTGTATCATGACTTACGCCCCTGTCGATGGTACAGTTGGCACCAATTTCCACATCATCTTCAATAATAACGTTTCCGCAACTGGGCATTTTTTTATACCATAGCTCACGGTTCTTTTTGCCATTATAATAAAAAGCATCGCTGCCGATAACGGTGCCTGCCTGTATGATAACATTATCACCAATAACGCAATGATCCATAATATTTACACCAGGATGAATGATGCAGTTTTTTCCGATACGCACATGGTTGCCTATAAACGCAGTTGGATAAATAAATGTGCCTTCACCGATAACAGCGCTGTCGCTTATATTTTTTGATGAAGGCTCAAAAGGACGAAAGTGATTGGCAATTTTGCAATACGCTTCAAAGGGATCATCAACAACCAGCAATGCTTTTCCTTCGGGTACATCTACTTCTTTATTGATGATGATAAAAGTTGCAGCGCTGTTGATACACTTATCATAATATTTTGGATGATCAACAAAAACAAGATCGCCGCTTTCTACTTTATGTATTTCATTGATACCTGTAGCAGATGCCGATGCATTGCCAACAACTTTTGCATTGATGAAATTGGCTACCCATTGTATTGATACCGGAGAAGGAAACTGCATAAAAATAAATTTCAGCAAAGGTAGCAATGGCTGGCGTTTATTTTCTTTTTACCGTAAAAAGCAATAAAAAAGAGGCGAAATCAATAGTTTGGGCAAAGTTTTTTTTGCTGTGCAAAGTGCCGGAAAACAGATGAAAGAGGAGCAGAAATTTTCCTTCAGCGTAATAAGAAAATAAAGAAGCGATTTTATAATTATAAAAAAATAAAAAAAAGCATTTGCTTGAAACACCTGTAAAATCAATAGTTTCAGAAGAATTAAAAAGTGCAACATAAAAAGATCATGCACAATAGAAAAATAGAACAGTGTATAAAACGCTTTGCGAACTGTTGTTTAAAGTCTTCTATTATCCACAGCGTAAATAAAAATGTTAATAAAATTTTTTGGAAATATTTTTATGTTAGCAAAATTTCTTTTTAATATTGTGTAGGGAATTTGGTTCCCGGTACTTACTAACCCATCTATATAGCAAAGCTCGACTATAAAAAGTCGGGCTTTATTATTTTTACTAACAGCCTTTTACGCTGCAATTTTCACAACATGCATTTATTCGAAACAGCAAAAGATGATTTCTTCATCAGCACCGACAGATCAAAACTGAATATCGAACTGATCCATTCTTATTTATCCAATGAAAGTTATTGGGCAAAAAATATTCCGCTGGAAACTGTAAAGCGAAGTATTGAAAATTCATTTTGTTTTGGTGTATATAAAAAAGAAGCAGGCAATTCAATGGTTATAGAACAGGTTGGTTTTACAAGAGTGATAACCGATCATGCCACCTTTGGTTATTTGGCCGATGTTTTTATTTTGGAAAAATACCGTGGCCGGGGGTTAGCAGCTTGGCTGATGAAAGAGATCATGAATTGTGAAGTATTGCAGGGATTCCGGAGTTGGATGCTCGCCACAAGAGATGCACATTTTTTGTATGAAAAATTCGGCTTCGGTCCGCTGGAAAAACCCGAGCGATTCATGCGCTTAGGCTTACTAACCGGTTACCCTGATCCGAATAACTCATGAACATACTGCGGTAAATTAATTGTCAATTATCAATTATCCATTATTAACTATTGTTATCTTGCAACCTAAATAAACTTTATGCTTAAATCAATGACGGGTTTCGGAAGGGCTGAACAGACAGTAAATGAAAAGACTTTTTTGGTAGAGATAAAAGCACTTAATGGAAAACAGTTTGAACTGCAATTGAAATTACCCCCATTATTAAGGCCTTATGAATTTGATATCCGCAATACTTTGCAGGAGCACCTTGTAAGAGGAACGATAGATTGCTCGGTATCTATAAAACAAAACGGTACTTCCAAGCCAGTTAATATTAATACAGATCTTATCAAAGCCTATTACAGCCAGATAGAAAAACTGGCCGGCGAATTGAATATTGATACCAATTCTGTTTTAAGTGCATTGTTGCGCCTGCCGGAAGTGGTAACACCTACCAATGATGTATTAAGCGAAACAGATTTTGCCGATTTCAGTAAAGTACTCATTACGGCGCTGAACGATCTTAACCAGCACAGAATAGAAGAAGGTGCTGTAATGGAAGCAGATCTTAAAAAAAGGATCGCCAATATCAATGAACAGGAAGAAGCCATCCTGGCGCTGGAGCCCAACCGGGAAAAACGTATACGGGAAGAGATCAATCAACTGCTGGAAAAACATGTAGGTAAAGAAAATATCGACAACAACCGCATGGAGCAGGAACTGATCTACTACATGGAAAAGATCGACATTCATGAAGAACAGATACGCCTCAGGCAGCATTGTGAATACTTTCAATCTCTATTGGATGATGCTGATGAAAGCAAGGGAAAAAAATTATCGTTCATCTTACAGGAAATAGGAAGGGAGATCAATACTACCGGCAGCAAGGCATACGATGCCGATATACAAAAATGCGTGGTGCAGATGAAAGACGAACTGGAAAAAGCAAAAGAGCAGGTATTGAATGTGCTGTAAAGCGGGCATCATGAATAATAAATAAGCAATAATTTTATCCATTTAAATCAGTATGAGTAAGACAGGTGTACATAAAGGCGGGAATCCATTACTGCTTATTGCTTTTTGCTTATTGTTTTCCTCCTGTACCCAGCTGGATATCTTTGAAAAGAATACCGCAATACCCAATTACCAATGGCAGAGCAGTTTTGCAGCCACAGGAAATTTTGCCATAACCGATACTACTGCCCCTTACAATATTTTTTTGGTGCTGCGCCACACCGATGCTTACCGGTATAATAATATATGGCTCGATCTGGGCTTTAGTGAACCGGGCGACAGCATGCATTATCAAAAGCTTGACCTGGCACTGGCAACCGATGCAGAAGGATGGCACGGCTCGGGCATGAATGATATCTGGGAAGTACGCAAATTATTAGGGTCAAAGAAGTTTAAGCGAAAGGGTACCTACAGCTTCAACATAAAGCAGATCATGAGGGATAACCCGCTGCTGCATATAATGAGTGTGGGATTGCGGGTAGAAAGAGTGAAAATATAATTTCATTAAAGAAAAATTAACAAACCTATACGCCACAAAAACCCAAACTGCTCGTTTTAACAAAACAATTCTTATTTTGCATATTATGAAGATGAAAGTCCTTATTACACTGCTGGTTGCAGCAGTTTCTTATAATTCAGCCAACGCACAACGAAACGATTACGTTCAAAAAGGAGAATTCGGTATAACAGCCGGTGCTTCCCATTACTTTGGCGATATAAATACCAGGGCTGCCATCAATCGCCCCAAACCTGCACTGGGCGTGTTTTTCCGTAAACAATTCGGCAATTATATCGCCGCCAGGCTTACGGCGCATTATGCACAGGTAGGATACAGTGATACCTACAGCAAAAACGATTATCAAAAAATAAGGAATCTCAGTTTCAACAGTAATATCTGGGAAGTTGCCCTGCAGGGCGATTTCAATTTCTTCAAGTTCATTCCCGGCGATCCTGATCATTCTTTCACCCCATATGTATCATTAGGTATCGGCGCATTCACGTTCGATCCATATGCTTACCTGAATGGCGAGAAACAATTCCTGAGACCATTGGGAACCGAGGGCCAGGTACTGGGTTACCAGGGAAGAAAGCCGTACAATACCATGGCATTCTGTATTCCTATCGGGGTAGGTGTTAAATATAATATCTCCGACAGGTTCAATGTCTCTTTCGAAATAGGCCAGCGCCTTACCAGCACCGATTATCTTGATGATGTAAGCACTACTTATATAGGTGTATCCCGTTTTGCACCCGGCTCTGCCGAACAATTGCTGCAGGACCGCTCTTACGAAGTACTGGGCACATCAGCGCAGCCTTTGGGAATAGAAGGCCGTCAGCGTGGCTGGAGCAAGCAAAAGGACCAGTATGTAATTGCTGAATTCGGTATTTCGTTCAATATCAGCAGCTACAAATGCCCTACGCCTTAACGGGCTGAGTTTTTGTTACCAGCATTGTTTTTTTGCCGCAGAGGCGCAAAGACGCAGAGCAACACTAAGGATCATACCGCTTTAAGCTGCCCGGGCCATATAAGCGCTGATCAGTGGTCCGTCGTCTGTTGTCCGTCGTCTATAGCCCATTTGTGAAAAACTAAATCTCCCCTTTATCCACGATTATTTGCCCGTTTCACAAAAACTCCTATATTTACACTCCCCAAACAAAAGAAGACACAATTACGTAGTCATCTTGTTCCCCACCAAAGAATAACAAAAGCACGAATCCTTTTAGTTCTGTGATGAAACCATAGTTTTTTTTAATCGCACAAACGAACAAACTATGGCCTTCATTCGCTACTGCGTTGCCGCAGCGGTATTATTCTGTTACGTTAACAGCGCAACAGCCCAAACGATATATTATCCCAACCAGTCATCACGGTTGCTTAAAGCAACTGCAGAAGATGTGGCCATGCTGCTTAAAAAAGCTACAGCCGGCAGTAACACTGCAACACAGGCTTATACAACACTGCCATCAGCAGGAATTATTTTTGTGTACGATTCTACCATTACCGATAATCAATCCTGCAAAGTGCAAAGCAATGGCGAGCGCATTATTTTTTCGGCAGCACAGGATAATGGATTATGCTTCGGCATTTATCAATATTTACAACAGTTGGGTTTTCGTTTTTATCAGCCCGGTTCTATCTGGGAAGTTATTCCTTCACTATCTTCCTCTTCTCTCTATAAAAATATAAATACTGTTTTTGCTGTTCCTTATAAATACAAATCATGGAACATCAGCGGCGGCCACAACCGCTGGGTAATGGATAACAACAGTGATTACGGTTGGGATACTTATTTTGGTGAGAATGGCCACAACTGGGCGTTGTACCAGCGCCGCAACGGCATGACAGGCGCTTATCATTTTGCCGGTCACCGCGGCGATATCATGACAGGCGATTTCTTAAATACCTTCAAAGCCAATCCTTGTTATGTTGCCAATTACGAAGGATCACGGGAAGCAAACGCACATTCGGTGCCCGATATCAACAGTACAGCAGCTATGCAGTTATGGAGCGATGCCATAGAAAAAAAATATACGCAGTATAAGAATACCATCTACAGCAATACCGCTTTATATGCTGATTATTACCGCAACTTTAATTACAATAACGGCAGTGTAGGTATAGAAGTTCCTGATGGGGCACAATGGGGTACTGCTGCCACAAACACCGGTTGTACCGGCAAGGGATACCCTAAGCCAAGCGATCAGCAGTTTACACTGGCCAATTTTACGGCACAAAAAATAAACAGCATCTATCCAGGCAAAAGAATGCAGCTGTATGCTTATTCAACACATGCCGATGTGCCTTCTGCCGACGTTCCGCTAAACCCGAACCTGGATATACAGGTGATCTCTACTGCTTTTCAAAGCGAGAGCAGCCCTAAAGGATTAATGAACCGCTGGTACAATAAAACAAGTAATGTTTCGGAGTATCATTACCTCAATATTCCACAATGGGGCGGCGAAACGCCGATGTTTTATGCTGATGAACTGAAAACAATATTGCAGCGGGTAAAAGACAGAAAAGGACAGGGTGTTGTATGGGAAGCTTCACCTGCAAAATTTGCGAGCCTGCCTTTTTTACTGGCTGCCAATAATAATTTAAAAGACGGCACTTCAATAGATAGCACACTGCATGATTTCTGCAACACAATGTTTGCTGATGCCAGCGGTACCATGTATCAATTGCTGAACTGGTGGAGCAGCGATAAGACCGTTTCTATTGGCGGTTTTATGCCCGATAATAAATACAAGATACCCCTGTACCTGCAACTGCTGAATACTGCTGATCAGCAAATTGCTAATGCAGCGCCTGTTGTTAAAGAAAGGTTGAATGAAGTAAAAGCATATCTCCACTACATGGTATTGTACTACGATTGGTTTTTCGATCAGCGCAGCAACGATGCTAAAAAAGATAAGGCTGCTGCCATTTGTATTTACCTGGCTAAGACAAATAAGCTGCAACTGGTAAACAGCTATTTTATCATTGCTGATATTACCAGCCGCTATAACAGCGCCGATGCGTTTTACAAACAATACAATGTAAATAATGGTACGGCTTATCAGAACGGCACTTTGCCGTTGCTGACAGTGGCCGAAATAGAAAATAATTTTAAACAGGATATCGCCACAAAAAGCAACCTGGTACAGCAATATCAACTGGATGATGCTTCATTTGTAAGAGACCAGTTTGCCGTTAATAATTTGTCTCCCATAAAAACCATCAGTGTAAAACTGAGCTATACCAACGGCGTTAATTATCCCAACCGCAGCGAGTTTTATATAGATGCACCTGCTGCCGGAAAATTCAGTATCAAATACACACCGTATTTTAATATGCCGGGCAAAGGATACATCAACTTTACCGTAGAAGATGCCGACAAAGCATCTGCTATCATTACGGATATTTCGAAAGATCAGAATGCTAAGGAAGAAACCATCACCATTGATCTTCCTGCTGCCGGAAGATACAAGCTGACCGTACTTACCAAATACCAAACCTCACTTGATCTTAACATCACTACCAACAATAATTACTTTTATAAAAAAGGGCCGTACCTCGGCAATAAAACAGAAAATTACAGAACCAACCTGCTAAGCCTTCCGGGATATTTTTATGTGCCAAAGGGTATCAGCAAAGTATATTTCAGTGTCAACAACAGCAATCCCGGCGGTGCCGGTTTTGCCAAAGCAGAAGCTATCAGCAAGGCCTTTGTTATAAAAGACAATAACGGCAACACCTTACTGCCGCGTCTTGTAACCCCTAACGATTCTGCTTTGTTTTACCTGGAAGTGCCTGCAGGAGGGGATGGAACCTTTTGGCAATCATCCAAAATGGAGCAATACAATCTGTGTTTTGCCAACATCAACAATTTGCAATGGTATGCTGAGCGCAAACAAAAAGCAGAGGCACCTTCGCAAGGAAAAGTAGAACCGGTAAAAACGGGCATCTATCCCAACCCGGGAAGCGGCGTATTTACCTGCATGCAAAACAAGACCTCTGTGGAAGCAGAGCAAATAGTGGTAAGTAATATACAGGGCACTACGGTAGGTCGATTTAAAAATACAAAGCAGTTCAATATCAGTAACCTGGCTGCCGGTATGTACTGGTACAGGCTGATCGTTAATGGTGAAGCCTACAACGGTACCCTTGTAAAACTGTAACGAGGGTTATTGTTATTGATTTACTACTGCTGATATAAACCTGCAATCTTCATATATTTTACCTACTTTTGCCCCCCAAATTCAGGCCGTGCCTGATTCTGCGTTTTATCGCTTATGAGCCTTAAAGAAAAAATAGATATGCAGCGTTTGCCCCGGCATATTGCCATTATAATGGATGGCAACGGGCGCTGGGCAACAGAAAAGGGTCAAAACAGGCTTTTCGGGCATTTGCATGGCGTAGAAAGTGTACGGAATATTGTAGAAGGCTGTGCAGAATTAGGAATAGGTAATCTTACCTTATACGCATTCAGTACAGAGAACTGGGACCGCCCCGAATATGAAGTAACGGGCCTGATGGAATTGCTGGTAGATACGATCCGCAAGGAAGTACCAACGTTGAACAAGAACAATATCCGCCTGCATGTAATAGGCGATGTAACGATGCTGCCCGATTCGGCCCGTAAAGAATTAAGTGAAGCAATAAGTGAAACAGCAGGGAACACGGGATTGAACCTTATCATGGCGCTCAGTTACAGCAGCCGTTGGGAAATGGCTCATGCCATAAAACAAATTGCAGAAGAAGTAAAGAACGGCAAAATACAACCGGAAGATATCAACCAGGAAACCTTGCAGCAATACCTTGCTACCAGTAAGTTTCCCGATCCTGAACTGATGATACGGACCAGTGGCGAATACAGGATAAGCAACTTTTTATTGTACCAGCTGGCCTATGCCGAATTATATTTTACGAATACGCTGTGGCCCGATTTCCGGAAAGAGAACCTTTACGAAGCCATACTGGATTACCAGGGCAGGGAACGAAGGTTTGGGAAAACGAGTGAACAGGTGAAGGTTGATAGTTGATAGTTGATAGTTGATAGTTGATAGTTGATAGTTGATAGTTGATAGTTGATAGTTGGTCGAGTTTTTGGCTCGTAAATTAAGCATTATCAATGGTTTGCTTAATTCTTCATTATCAATTCTTCATTATTAATTATTAAGGGTAAGATTAACAAATAGTTTTCATTAATGGGCTTAATTTGCCGCACGAAAAATACCAATTGATGCACCTGATCTACAAAAGAGTTTTTCTTATTGCCACTATACTGCTAAGCACTCAATGTTTGTTTGCACAAAATGACACTACGCCGGTATCTGTGAATCCTGAATTAGAGAATATCTTCAACTCTAAATTTCCAAAAGAATATACTATTGCCGGTATTACGGTAACCGGTACCAAAGCATTTGATGCCAATCTTATCGTTTCCATTTCGGGCCTTGCTGTAGGAGATAAAGTGCAGATACCTGGTACAGATGTTTTTGGAAAAGCGATTGCTAAATTATGGAGGCAGAATCTTATTGCCAATGTAGAGATATCATTTACCAAACTGGAAGACAGGAACCTCTTTGTGGAAATTGCCGTTACGGAACGACCGCGACTGGCTGATTTTAAATTTGAAGGTGTACGGAAAGGTGAGCGTGACGACCTGGAAGGTAAAGTTGGTTTGACAAAAGAAAGAGTGATCACCGAAAATATGCGCCTCAGCGCTGTGGAAGCTATCCGTAAATTTTACTACGATAAAGGCTACCGCAATGTAGATATCCGCATGGTAGAAGAACCTTCCAAAGTAGTGAACAATGCTGTGAATATTGTTTTCTATATCACCAAGGGCAATAAGGTTAAAGTGAATTCGGTAAACTTTACCGGTAATGAAAATGTGGCTGATAAAAACCTTAAAAAGCAAATGAAGGGTACAAAGGAAATGAACAGGATAAGTGTTTACCCAAATAAAGTGGTAAGCCCTTACGGCGATTCTGCAAAGCGCATGACGTTCAAAGAGTACATTCATGATGTTGGTTTCCTTTCTATCTCTAAAACAAAAGAATATATTGAACCTTATTTCCGTTTCAAAGGTTTTGGCTCTGCAAAATTCAGCGAGTCGAAATATGAAAGCGATAAAGAAAAAGTATTGGATTATTACAACTCCTTAGGTTACCGCGATGCGGTGATCGTTGCCGATACCACTTTCCCCGATGTAAAAGGCAATATCAATGTTGATATAAAAGTGAATGAAGGAAGGAAATATACCTTCGGTAATATTACCTGGAAGGGCAACACCAAATACAGTGATTCTTTATTGAATTATTTATTAGGGATAAGAAAGGGCGATATCTATAACATGGAATTGATGAACAAGCGCCTGGGTAAACAGATATCAATGGAAGGTGGCGATATCACCAGTCTTTACATGGATGATGGCTATCTTTTCTTCAGGGTAGATCCGGTTGAAACAGCAGTGTACAACGATACGATCGATTTTGAGATCCGCATGACCGAAGGTCCGCAGGCGGTATACGGCAACATCACTATCTCGGGTAATGACAGGACAAAGGATTATGTTATCCGCCGTGAGTTAAGGACGATACCGGGCGAAAAATTCAGCCGTGCAGATATCATCCGTACGCAGCGTGAACTTGGACAGTTAGGTTTTATCAATGCAGAAAAGATCAACCCGCAGGTAACGCCAAATGCAGATAATGGTACGGTAGATATCAACTGGGAGATCGAAGAAAAATCTGCCGATCAGCTGGAACTTTCCGCAGGCTTTGGTGGCGGTATCGGGTTGACGGGTACACTTGGTGTTACATTCAATAACTTCTCTATTAAAAATATTACGAAGAAATCTTCCTGGGATCCATTACCTACAGGTGATGGACAAAAACTGAGCGCAAGGATACAATCTAACGGTAAAGCCTTCCGTTCATACAACTTCTCGTTTACCGAACCATGGTTAGGCGGTAAAAAACGTAACTCATTTACGGTAAGCTATTCTAATACCAAGTATGCCAATGCGTATGATATTTACGGCAGCTATTGTAAATCATGCGGCGATACTTCTTATATAAAAACAAGCAGCTTCGGTATCTCATTGGGTAAACAATTGAAATGGCCGGATGATTATTTCAACCTCATTTACTCGTTGAATTTTCAACAATACAAACTGAAGAACTACGCCAACATATTTAAAGACCTCAGCAACGGTACATCTACCAATATCAGTTTAAAGATAGCCCTGATAAGGAACTCTGCGGGCCCGAACCCGATCTTCCCTACCAGCGGTTCCAACTTTATGCTGAGCGGACAGTTCACTTTGCCTTATTATGCATTGGGTATTACATCAGGTGTAGAGAACCAGTTTAAATTACCGGAATTTCACAAATGGCGCTTCAACGGCGAATGGTATGTTCCTATCGGAAGACCGAGGGGTGCAGAAAAGAACAAGCAGTTCATCCTGAAAGCGGCAGCTAAATACGGCTTCATCGGCAAGTACAGCAGCAAACTGGAAATATCTCCGTTCGAGCGCTTCCAGCTGGGTGACGCAGGTTTAAGTAACAACTTTGCTTTATTGGGTTATGATATCATTGCCCATCGCGGTTATCCTGTTTACCAGTCATCCGATCCTAAAGTGAATCCTGATGGTATAACACCAACTGAATTCTTTACCATCTTTAATAAATATACCGTAGAGCTTCGCTATCCGTTCAGCACGGGAGCCAGCAGCACTATTTATGGATTGGCATTTTTTGAAGCGGCAAACGGCTGGTATGATTTTAAATCATATAATCCATTTAAATTGCGTCGGTCTGCAGGTGTAGGTATGCGCTTCTTCCTGCCGATGTTTGGTTTGCTTGGCTTTGATTACGGTATCGGCTTCGACAGGTACAACCAGTCAACAGGGCTTAAAGGAGCAGGTAAATTTACCTTTATGCTGGGCCAGGAACCGGAGTAATGGCTAATTAATAATGTATAATTAATAATTAAAAATGAAAAAGATTTTCTTCCTTGCAGCTTGCAGCTTGTTGCTTGCTACTGCATCACAAGCTCAACGCTATGCGGTCATCGACTCTAAATATATTTTGGAAAAACTGCCGGAATATAAGGATGCACAAAAAAAACTGGACCAGTTCAGTTTGCAATGGCAACAGGAGATCGATCAGAAACAGGCGATAGTAGATAAGATGTACAAGGACTATGATGCAGAACAGGTTATGCTTAGCGACGATCTGAAAAAGAAAAGGGAAGACGAAATATACAATAAGGACAAAGAATTACGCGACCTGCAAAAAAAGAGATTTGGCTTTGAAGGCGACCTTTTCAGAAAAAGGCAGGAGCTGATAAAACCAATACAGGACAAGGTTTACAACGCTGTTCAAAAACTGGCAGTAGAAAGGCAATATGATTTTATATTGGATAAAAGTGAAGGAATTACCGTTATCTTTGCCGACCCTAAACTGGACAGGAGCGAAGAAGTATTGAGGAACCTGGGTGTTAAATAAATCATAAAGGATAAAAGCTGATGCAACTAATGCATTGAAATTTATTTCTTAATAATAAAAACAAGTAACATAAACAGTAAAACAAAAATGAAAAAATTAATCGTATTAGGTGTGATGGCCTTAAGTGTTCTTGGAGCATCAGCACAAACAAAAATTGCTTACATCAACACAGAAGATTTGATCGGTGTAATGCCTGAAGCTGAAAAAGCAGACAATGAATTGAAAGAGTACCAAAATTCATTAGGACAGCAAGGCCAGGATATGGCTAAAGAAGCAGACGATAAAGCAGATCAGTTTGTAAAAGATTCTGCAAAGCTTTCTCCAAGCATGAAAGAGATCAAAAGAAAAGAGATCATTGACCTGTACCAAAAAGTACAGAACTGGCAACAAACTGCACAGGATATGTACAATCAAAAAGCACAAGCATTATTGGCACCTATCCGTTTAAAAGCATTGAATGCCATTAAAGATGTAGCAAAAGAAAAAGGATACGGATATGTATTGGATGCTTCTACCAGTGCAATATTGGTTTCACCTCCGGGCGATGATCTGTTGCCTGCAGTAAAAGCCAAACTGGGTATAAAAGATGCACCAGCTAAGCCGGCAGCGCCAACAACACCAGCTGGTACCAAACCAACAGGTAATTAATCAACTTACTTAGTATAAACAAAGCCTCCTCAATTACGGGAGGCTTTGTTGTTAAAGCGATGTCACGGTTACGAACGATATGTATAATTGCATTGATAATGGTTAGCCATAAGAGTATGGCGCAAACCAGTATAGCCTTTATCCATCTTGATTCTTTGATGGGACTGATGCCCGAAACCAAAGCAGCGGGTTTGGTATTGAAACAATATTATGATACTCTTTCCCGGCAATACCAGGAGATGAATAAAGAAGCAGATGATTATACCCAGGCATGGGTGAACGGTGAACATGACAAACCCATAACGGATAGCGAAAGAGTTGCAAAAAGAAAAGCTATCACCCAACTTTACCAGCGCTTGCAGAGCTGGCAGGATACAGCCGAAAGCCTTTACAATAAAAAAATGGAAGAATTGAAATTACCCATCCGTGCCAAAGCAATACAGGCAGTAGAGGAGGTGGCAAAAGAAAATAATTTCAGTTATGTGATAGACACCGGTAATTATAAAGAAGGACAGGTACTGATAGCGACAGATATATTTAACCTGGTGGCCGATAAGCTGGGTGTTGTACCGGCTTCGCCAAAACCTCAATAAGCTTTATTATTTTTGACAGATGAACAAACAACCCATCGGTGTATTTGACAGCGGCTATGGTGGCTTAACGGTACTGAAAGAGATCGTGGAGCGGTTGCCGCAATACGATTATATATACCTGGGTGATAATGCCCGTGCGCCCTATGGTCCCCGCAGTTTTGAAACAGTATATCAATACACGCTGGAATGTGTAAAATGGTTCTTTGAGCAAGGTTGTTCGCTGGTAGTGCTGGCCTGTAATACTGCTTCGGCAAAAGCATTGCGTACTATACAACAGAATGATCTTCCCAAAATTGATGCTTCTAAAAGGGTGCTCGGCGTAATACGGCCTACCACAGAAGTAATAGGCCAATACACCAAGACCAATACCGTAGGTATTTTAGGTACTGCCGGAACAGTGCAATCAGGATCGTACCCGATAGAAATAGCCAAATTTTACCCCGAAATAAAAGTGTACCAGGAAGCCTGCCCCATGTGGGTGCCGCTGATCGAGAATAATGAGCATTTATCTGCCGGGGCAGATTATTTTGTAAAAAAGCATATCGGCAATATAATGGGCAAGTCACAGGAAATAGACACCCTGCTGCTGGCCTGTACCCATTATCCTTTGTTGATCAGCAAGATAAAAGAAGCTGTTCCGACCAATATCACCATCCTTTCGCAGGGAAAGATAGTGGCCGATAGCCTGGCTGAATACCTGCAGCGCCATCCCGAAACGGAGCAAAAATGCAGTAAAAACGGCCAACTGGAGTTCTTTACCACCGATTCTACCGAAGATTTCGATAACCATGCTGCTGTTTTTTACGGCAGGTCCGTCCAGTCAAGGCATCTGGCCCTGTAGTCGATGGTTCATGGTCGATGGTCCATAGCCAAGCCTTTAACTTGTAAATTACCTTTACAACAGAAAGAGCTTCGATTTATGGGGCCGTCTATGGTCCATTGACCATCGACTATGGTCTCCTCTCCCAAAAAATCCGAGATCTGAAATCAGAAATCAAAAATTTACCGTACTTTTGCCGTCCTTTCAAAACCAACGGGGATGGTGCCCTGGTGGAAGTTTTAGAAAAATTATTTTGTAAAAGGAAAAAATTAAAACAATGCCAGGTAAAAAAAGAACGTATCAGCCCCATAAACGCCGTAGAAAATCAGTACATGGCTTTCGTCAGCGTATGCAAACCGCTAATGGCCGTAAGGTATTAGCCAGCCGCAGAGCTAAAGGACGTCATAAACTGACAGTATCCAGCGAGCACGGCGATAAAAAATAAATTTCCTTAACCTGTTCAAGGTTACTAAAAATATAAGTCCTGCTTTTTAGCGGGACTTTTTTTATTTATATAGCATGCAACTGCATAAGTAGCGAAATAGTAAATTTGATGCATTGAGCACTGCACAACGATATACACTGGATAAAGCAGAACGGCTGAAAAGCCGAAAAGCCATTGAACAATTGTTTGAGAAGGGCCAGGCATTTTCTCTTTTTCCCCTTCGGGTAATTTATATACTGGAAAAAAAAGAAGAAGAAAGAAAAGGAGATTTACTGCAATGCGGCTTCAGTGTAAGTGCAAAGCGTTTTAAAAAAGCTACAGACAGGAACCGCATTAAACGGGTATTAAGAGAGACCTGGCGCCTGCAAAAAAAAGAACTACAGGCTGCAATTGCCGAACAAAATATGCAGCTGGATGTTTTTTTAATATACACAGGCAATGAACTGCCGGAGTATGAAAAATTAGTTACAAAGACCGCAGCGGTAATAAAGCGGTTGATAAAAACAGTGGATGAGAACAGTAAAGCAGGTACTTAGTTTCCCTTTCATTCTTATAATAAAGATATACCAGAAGATCATTTCTCCCTGGCTGCCTGCACGATGCCGGTACACGCCTACCTGCTCACAATACGGTATAGAAGCATTTCAAAAATACGGACCTATAAAAGGTTTTTGGCTTACACTGAAAAGGGTGGTGCGCTGTAATCCCTGGGGCGGTCATGGTCACGACCCCGTGCCCTGATCCTTTCTTTTTTTACTAAGAAAAATGAACAGGAAGATTATTGCCAATGCCATAAATCCCGCTATTAAAAACAAGACAGTAAAAATTTTGGGTGTTTTTGTTCTTTCAATTACAGGTTTGTCTGCAGTACGGTCTCTCTTTGCTAATACATTGGCATTCGCTACCTGCTGCTCATCATACCAAATAGAATCATTAACGATACCTTTAAGAATGATCAGCCGGTCCGGCGAAAAATTGTTCCTGAACTCAATGGTATTGGTAGCTTTTTTGGTGATGCTGTTGATGCCCCAAAAGTAGCCGCCATCCGGATGTTTTTCATCTACAGGAATAGTAAACGACGAATCTTTTGTAAAGATGTAAGTAAAGCTGCCATGATCGGCACGCCAGTAAAAAGTATACTCCTTTGCGGCCTGCAGGTTTTGAAAACGTATCGTACTGGCCTGCATCTTCTCTTTATTTGGCGGCGAAGCCAATACTGTAAGAGTAGTACAGCAGCAAAGCAGCAGGCATGCCTTAATACCCATATTCATACATATAAGTAGTGGTATAGCCCGAGCCTTTGAGGGTAGCTTTTTTCAATAAACCGTCGGCAGCATATTCATAAGTAGTGGTATTGGTGTTGTCTCCTGTTTGTACCGACTTTATCATTTTGTTTTTTGCATTGTAGGTATGTGCTATCACATATTTTACATCATCATCTGCAGCAGGAAAAGATTGTGTTTTGATAAGCTGGTTCTTGCTGTTGTAAAAATATTTGATCACGGTACCATCAGGTATCTTAAACGAAGTTTTATTGCCGTTCTTATCATAAGTATAATGATAAGCCAGGCCAAACTGTGCATCTTTGTTTACAGCAGCAGCACTGCCATCAGCATTATACGTATAAACGGTAGCATCTGTTTCTCTGCCGTCATCAGCATAATTGGTAAACTTATCGATCTTACCCTTGCTGTTGTATTGTATCACTTTATAGTAACTGCGTACACCATTGTTATAACTGGCCGTATCATTTCCCTTATCATCATAATAGGTAACAGTAACCTGGTCAGCTTCGGTTGACTTTGTAGTTACGGTTTGCTTTTTTATCTTCTTTGCTTTTATTTCAGCGGGGGTGGCTTCCTGTGCAAACAGCGTTGCTGAGAAAGAAAGGAGCATGCAGGTAAAGAATGATCTAAGCATGGTGAAAGGCTTTATTGCTACAAATTAAAGGAAAAATGGGTAAATGGTTTTATTGTTTTATGGTTTTATTGTTGGGGTTAAGGTTAGATCGGGTCTTCCCGAATAGGTTTCTAAATTTGGAAACCTTTATTTACCTTTGCCTAAACGATTTCAATTGCAATATTTCCAGGTACGTTTTTTAAGAGAGGCAGATGAATTCATTGCTGCTTTGGATATAAAAACAATACGCAAGGTTTTATATAATATCGATCTTGCACAACAAAGTAATGACCCCAGGCTTTTAAAAAACTGCAAAAAGATATTTGGGAATTCAGGGCAAAATCAGGTAATCAACAAGTCAGGCTACTTGCATTTTGGGATAAAAGCGATGAAACAGAAACATTGGTTTTTGCAACACACGGGTTCATTAAAAAAGTTGACAAAGTACCTGCAAACGAAATTGAAAGAGCGATCCGTATCAGGAAAAATTATTTCGAAAGCAAACCTAAAAAATAATTCTATGGCAAAAGCAGCAGTGAAATCCTATTCGCTTGCCGAAATGAAAGACAAATACATTGGCAAGAAAGGTACCAGGCAGCGGGAGGAATATGAATATGAATTACGCATGGATATCTTAGGAAGATTGATAAAAACAGCAAGACTGGAGCGTCATTTAACACAAGCGCAATTGGGCGAGCTGGTAGGCGTACAAAAAGCGCAGATATCCAAACTTGAAAGCAGTGTAAACAGCGCAACGATCGACACCATCCTTAAAGTATTCAAAGCATTAAAAGCTGAAGTACATTTTAAAGTAATGCTGGAAAAAAAGCAATTGCAAATTGTGCAGTAATTTATCAGGGTCGGGCCGCTATAAGCAGCCTGGCCCATTTATAAAAGAGTTGTCAACTTTCAAAAACCTGTAATCCTTATTTGTTTTCTGTGATCAATCCTGTGTCGGTTTCGTTTGCACTTCGCTGTGATGGATCTCTTTGATGTATTGATCTTTAAGATGATCGTAGAACGAATGCTTGCTCACGAAATTGGAAACAAGATTGGCCACCAAAGACGTAAGCATGATATAAAAGATGATATTGTGTGTATTGGTCATTTCAATAACAAGAATAGAACAGGTAAAAGGGCTTCGTGTAACACCCGTAAGAAAGCCCGCCATTCCGCAAAGCACAATAAGGTTAACTGAAGTGGCAGGAAGATGGCACCATCCCGCAATAAAAGCGCCAATGCTGGCACCGGCGCTGAGCGAAGGAGCAAATATCCCCCCGGCTGCACCTGTTGAAAAAGATATGATCGGCCCGGCTATCCTTAAAACCGGCAGTTGCCACGGCATTGTTTTATCACCGGTAAAAAGCGTATTCACCATGATATCTTTACCCGAACCAAAGGTTCGTATATCAAAATAATAACCCAATGCTGCAATAATAACACCGCAGGTAAGCACATACAATATGCGCTGATACTTTTTGGTAAGCAGCGCTTTCTTTTTGAAAATGAACAAAATTGATTTTCCCATGCCGCTGCCTCCCAATCCTGTAATAAGCGCAAGAGGGATTATGATAAGAATAAGCGATGCAGGAATATCGGTTAATGCAGGATAACCGAGATACAGGTAAGGACCCAAGAAATGCAATGCGGTAAGACCGGCAATGATCACTCCTGTAAGTAATGCCGACTTAAAATAACTGAAATGGGTTTTTGTTAATTCTTCTATAGCAAACACAATACCTCCCAGCGGTGTATTGAATGCCGCTGCCAGTCCGGCAGCAGCGCCTGTTACGATCATATTGCTCTTGGATATTTTGGGGTACCATTTGGGCAACAGGTCGTTTATCTTTTTAAAGATAGATGCCGATATCTGTATCGTAGGCCCTTCACGGCCTGTAACACCGCCTCCAAAAACGAGTACCAGGCTGGATATGATCTTCACGATAATGATCCTTAAACTAAGCAGCTTATCTACTTTGTAATAATGTTTTGGATTGGAAAGCTCAATGGCTGCACTTACCTGCGGAATGCCGCTTCCCCGCGAAAAGGGTGCATACTTCTGCACGATCCACCAGGCGACAAAAAAACAGAAAGGTGTAACTATAAAAAAGCACCAGGCCGCTTTGGAAAAAAGATACGCAGTACCGCTTTCGGCAAACGAGAATATCCTGGCATAAAGAATGGCAACAAGGCCTGTAATAAGCGCCCCGGCCCAAAAGGGTAATGCGTTCAGTATTTTGCGTTTATAATTCCTGTTTCCGATGGAATCGAAAATTGCTTTGAGCCTGTTTTTTATATATCCCATTACTGTTGGTTTGTTTCCTGTTAAAAAACGGTTTCGTTTGTTGCAGGTAATACTAAGGAGCAGGTGTTATGGTATAAGAATGTAGAGATTGTTGGCGGTGCAAAAATAGCTTTTATAATTGTAACAGGCGGTCAGTATACAGCGATCGGCCTGAATGCTGCAAAACAATTTGCCTGACCTCCAACAATGAAATCCCCAAAACTACGTTCTACAAAAAACTTTCTAAAAATGGCAAAAAAAGCTGCTTCGGAGCAGGGCCAGGAAGATGAGGGATTAGAACTAGGCCAGATGAATCCCTTTGTAACCCTTAGTGGTGCTGCACTGGCGCTGTGTTATTTAAATGGATTTACCAGTAACCCGTATCCGCTGGAAGAATTTGAGGTACTGGCAGAAATATGCTGCAACCATATTACAGCCACAAGTGGCAAGAACCTGCAGGTCAAATACCTGGAATGGCGATATTATAATTACAAGGGCCATCCGCACTACCTCACCAATAATCTATCTAATATATTGATGGCAAGGGCCAGGGCAGAACGCTTTGAAGAAGCGATGGCCGTACTCAAATTTGTAAAAGCAGATAGTACCATACCTGAAGTAGAAAGAGACTTTGCGCTTTTTATGCAGAACAATCCCAAGGTGGTCAGCTACAGAGCAGCGGCAGCCGCTGAAAAACCAAAGCCCAAAGCAAAACTCTATACCGATGCTGCCGATATCTTTAAGATACTGGATGCAATAGAAGCACAGCCGGAATATTTCGGTTTGAATAACAATATCGACGCATTGTATGGCTTTATCAACGGCTATAAATTAATGGCTGCCGAAAGCAAAACCAAACTGAAGCACATCGGCAGGATGGACTACCTTATCTTTTTTGCAGAACGGGAACTGAATATCCCCAATGGTAAATATCCTAACTGGCATGCATTATTTTCCACTGAGTTCGGCCCAACAGAAGGCTACACCAGGTTCTTTGAATATCTCAATCAATTCAAGTTGAAGTATAAGGGTTAAAACTAACGAAGTTAAAAATACGCCCTGTGTATCTCTGTGCTTCCTTCGTGCACTTTGTGAAAAAATGTCTCTCCGGAGAAGGTTCTATCTTTCCACCAAACTATTCGGTGGATACCCAAAATGATTTTTAAAGGCATAAGAAAAATGCGAAAAATTCTCAAAGCCTGCTTCTAAATATACATCGGCAGGCTTCAGTTGTTTTTCTACCATAAGATAATGCGCTAAGTCAAGCCGTTTACCTGTCAGCCATTTTTGCGGTGTTACGTTAAAAGCTTTTTTAAAATCCCGCCTGAATGTTGCCAGGCTTCTGCCAGTGAGGTAACTGAATTTTCCCATCGTCATGTTGAACATATAATGTCGCTCCATAAAATCGGTAAGGTTTATTTTACCAGGCTCTTCAAAGTCGGCCAGCAGGCCATCTACATCTTTATCAATAGATCGAAGTATGCTGATGGCCTCTTCAATTTTAATATTGGCCAGGTTCAGTGGCAAGTCTTCTCCCAAATCAAAATAATGGATCAGGGAAGAGAGACAGCTTTCCAGCAACGGATGTTTTGAAAAGCGATATACTTTTTGAATAGGCTGTGCCTTACCGACAGCTTTATGACGACGGTAAAAATCCTGCAACCTTTCTTTGGTGAGGGCCATTGCCACAGCCTTATGCGGTTTTCCATCTTTCGGGTAATTGATAACTGTAGCTAACTGATTTCGCGGAATAAGAAAGATATCGCCTGCACCAAAAATATATGTAGCATCAGCCTGTATGATCTTTGTTTCGCCGGAAATAAACCAAACCAGCAGATGATGCTCGAACACCACTTCCGTTTTAAAAAACTTTCCTTCAAAGTGCGAAAGCTTAATATCAGGAGTAATATATTTCGTTTCAAATTCCATGGTTGCCATTATAAATTTACAAAATAAAACAAGCCGGGTAAATGAGCCCGGCTGTATGTTATCAGTTCACCGGAAATGAAATGCCTGTCATTGCTTCGCTTAACGCCCACAATTTTTCTGCATTTTCCGCATTGACCGAATAAGGCTTTACACCTCTTAATGACGAAGGGTCGTTATAGTTATGTTCAATGTCACCTTCATCCAGTTCAGCCACATCTGCGTTCTCGCAGTACACACCGCCGATATCATTCAAGTGCTTGCTGGTAGCGCACCATACAGAAGTTGCAGCACCCTGCTCAACAGTTTTTAAGTTTGCGGCCACTTCAGGAAAAATATTTCCATCAGCATCATGCGTGCCCATTTGCTGAAATAAAGCCATAGGTGCTGCACGGCCAAGGTCTGTGCCATTTACCGACCCGGGGTGAACCGCAAAAGCCCTTACACCAAACACTTTGGCACGATGATCCAGCTCTACGGTAAAAAGATTATTGGCTGTTTTGGATTGCCCGTAACCTTGCAAGGTTTCATATTCACGGTTCAAAAAATTAGGATCATCAAAATTAAAAGGAGCCATCTGGTGACCAAAGGAAGATACTGTAATGACTCTTGCATTATTCGCTTTTTTTAATGCAGGCCAAAGCCGGGCGGTGAGTTGAAAATGGCCTAAATGATTGGTGGCAAGTTGCGATTCGTAGCCCCGTTCATCCCGTACCAGTGGCACCCACATGATACCCGCATTATTGACAAGGATATCAAGCGCACTGCTGGTAGCCAGGAATTTTTCTGCAAAAGAATCGATTGATTCCGGCACCATCAGGTCCATTGTTTCAATCGTTACGTTTGCTATGCCATGCAGATTAGCAGTAGCTTTTTTTATATCACGGGCTGGTACAATTATCCTTGCACCTGCTTTGGAAAAAGTTTTCACAGTCTCCAATCCTATGCCTGCATAGCCACCTGTAACGATAATTGTTTTGCCGCTGAGATCTATGTCATTAATAACATCAGTAACTGTTGATGTTGCATTGAACCCTGAATGAATGGGTTGCTGTAAAGCTCTGTTGTAGTTGTCTTTTATATTCATCGGTTTAATTTTTATAAAGCAAAAGTAAACCCGATGTAGTGACGCTGTTTTGTTCAAAACGTCAAATTGCTTTGTTTAAAACGTCATTTTTATATCCTGCTATATCTTATATATTTGTATCGTCTGCAACGAATACAATACCTGGTAACCCAAACTTATGGTACAAAATGAACCCCTCAATTTATAAAACCGGATTTTGGTGTGGCATGCTTGCCTTTACTGCAATGACAGCATTCTTTATCGTTCAGTCATTGCAGGTATTGGGCATTCTTACCTATCCGTGGGATCAAATACTGATCTTCGGATTTTCACTTTGCATAGTAATACCTTTTGTGCTTGCAATACTTGCGCTTCACTATACAGCGCCACCCGACAAAAAATTCTGGAGCCATGCGGCGCTTATCTTCACGATCATGTATGCCATATTTGTTACGGCCAATTATGTTGTTCAATTGGCAACAGTAATTCCCATGACACTTAAGGGAAAGGCTGACGAGGTGCAGCTCCTTAACCAAACTCCTCATTCACTTTTCTGGGATTTTGATGCAATAGGGTATATCTGTATGGGATTGGTTACACTATTTGCTGTGCCTGTGTTTGAAAAACAAGGGCCTCAAAAATGGGTGCGTTATTGTTTCCTGGTTCATGCATTGGTTACCCCATTGATCGTGTTTGTTTATTTCTATCCGGATTTTTCAGACAGGCTGTTGCTTATGGCTATTCCATGGGCAATTACAGCGCCTGCCTGTATGTTAATGCTTGCATTGATGTTCAGGAAGGCAATTACAAAATCTTAGGAGCGGCCTGAACCATTATTTTATCCGAAAACCAGTAAGAACTTAGTCATCAGCGCCTTCAATATTATTTCCAAACCGAATGATATGCCCGTCATGGTCCTGTACCAGCATTTCCCTCATAAACCAGGGTTTATCTTCAGGCATGGATAAAATAACTGCGCCTTTAGGTTTTATTATTTCATAGTATTCATCTACATTATCAACATTGATAGCAAGCCAGGTACCTGGATTGCCCTGGTTGAGCTTGCAGAAGAAAATGCGTACACAATCAAGGCTTACACCGCCGAAACTTTTTTCATCATCCCATATCCACTTATCAGTAAATGCCAGCTTGTTGATGTAATAATCGATGCTCCGCTCCAGGTCGGCAGAATAAAGTATGGGCACTACTGATTCAAATTTCATTGGTAGTATAATTATATCCTAATGTAAATAATTCTGGCGATAAAAAAAAGATGACATCCGGGGGGTAACAAAAACTATTTTCTCTTGATTTAGATGTAAAATCATTATTTAACATAAAACAAGAGCATTATGCCTTTACTCTGTAAAACATTCACTAAATGGATCAGTCAACAGGTTGTTACACCGGTAAAACAGTATGTAAATAACTTACAGCAGCAGTGCAATAAGAA
Source organism: Bacteroidota bacterium (assembly GCA_048497855.1). Lineage (GTDB taxonomy): Bacteria > Bacteroidota > Bacteroidia > Chitinophagales > Chitinophagaceae > Ferruginibacter. The sequence goes on from JBEHZB010000002.1 coordinate 77,033, forward strand.
AAAATGGTGGGATCCCCGTACCTGGATATGCTGGTTCATAGTTATTGTGATAGAAATTATTGTTTTGGTTGTGCAATATATACTGGTACCTGTTACGGAAACAGTGTGCATGTCCATATCATGGCTGATATTCGGCATTACAGCACCATTTGGCGCAGCTATAGATGCTGTTTGCCAGACTTGTACCGCTTACGATCATTTAAAAGATACATTCGCCTGCTCACCCATCGATTCTGTAAAAGACCCGGTGCCAACAGCTACGGGATATGAATATACCTTTCGCTGCAAATGCAATTGCATGAGCCCGCAAAACAAAGTGATAACCATATATGCCAAGAATGATAGTGAGGCTGCAGATATGGCAAAAGCGGAATGCGGAAAACTTTGTATTTAATCATTGTCAATCTATCATCATGCTAACCAATGAATATACTATAAGCACTATTGCACAACTGAAGGAACTGTCTTCTTCCCGTGACAAGAGTGTATACCTGAAAATAGAACTTGATTTTTTGCCGCCTAACGAAAATGGAGTATACAGCGAAAAGATAAACCGGTACCGCAATGCCTGTGGCTGCACAACCGGAAAATATTTTTTGATACCCGGGATACTATTTTGTGTATTAGGGATGATCCTGAATATTGAACTGTTCCGGGCTTCGGTAATGAACAGGTTGCTTATTTCACTGGCAATATTTTTTTCAACGGCGGTAGCAGGAAAAGTAACAGGGCTTATCATAGCGCAACTGAAATTAAAGATGATCGAAAGGAAGATATGTAGAGCGTACCGGCAGGCCGGGTTAGTTCAGGTTAAAAGATGCAACAGCTCAGATTATTCAATACAGCCGGGGCATTGTTAAGATCGATATCCCTTAATGATCAGAATAATGCAACGGCAATTTTTCCGGAATTACCGTGGGAATATATTTTATCAGGGTTAATGATGCTGTGGGGAATGTTCTTATGCAGAGATTGTTGTGCCGTAAAGATAGATTGTTGTTGATTTTTGCGGCACTGCATAAAAAAACTGCCCGAAAAATACGGGCAGTTTAATATCGAAAGCCGAAGCTTAATAGTAATTCTAATGATGAATGTATTGCAGGGCTCAAATGCCTGGTTCATAAAACAATTCCCGATCGCAAAAAATAATCTTCTCCATTTCCTTCCGCCAGTTGGCAGATAGAGGGCCATTATTTTGCGCCAGCAAAACGCTCTTCCACTTTTTTCCAGTTCACTACGTTCCAGAACGCATTCAAATAATCAGGGCGCTTATTTTGATACTTCAGGTAATAAGCATGTTCCCATACATCGCAACCTAATAGCGGTGTGCCTTTTACTTCGGCAACATCCATCAATGGATTATCCTGGTTAGGCGTAGAGCTTATTTCGAGTTTGCCATCTTTTACAGTAAGCCATGCCCAGCCACTGCCGAAACGGGTAGTACCTGCGGTGTTGAATTTTTCTTTGAAGGCTTCGAAAGAACCGAAAGCTGCATTGATAGCATCGGCCAGTGCGCCGGATGGTGCGCCGCCTGCATTGGGTGCAAGGCTTTCCCAAAAGAAACTGTGATTCCAGTGGCCGCCGCCGTTGTTGCGTACCGCAGGACTGATACTGCCTGCAGCAGCTACCAATTCTTCCAGCGATTTATTTTCGTTGGCAGTACCTGCAATGGCTTTGTTAAGATTATCAACATAGGCCTGGTGGTGCTTGCCGTGGTGTATCTGCATGGTTGTTGTGTCGATATGTGGCTCCAGTGCATCGTGTGCGTAAGGAAGAGCCGGAAGTGTAAATGCCATAACTATTGTTTTTTATTTTATGAAATCGTTGTGAAATGTTGGTGACAAATTTACGTTATCTATTTTTTGTAATTGCCTAAAATGAAACAAATACTGGTCCTCTTTTTTACGTTTTCGGGAATTTGTAGTGCATACGCACAGAGTTCAGCAGTGGCGCCACTTTCCGACAGTACACATGGTAAGCTTAATACCGTGATACTTGTAAAAGATACAACAGCGGTGAAAAAATTACCCACGGCAAAACTGTTATCCAACCCGGTTAAGAATAAGGCAGAGATAGCGGTGAAAGGCTTTGAGGCAGGCGAGGTGCAGGTAATAGTATCAGACAGCAAGGGTAACAGGATGAGGGACGACAGGCGCTTATTGTTCAGCGGCAATGATATTATTACGATCATGTTCTCCCTGCCGGCAGGTATTTACTTTATTGCAGTAAAACAAAAAGGAAAAACGGTGAGCAATAAGCTGCTGGTACGCTGATCTTACCGCCTGGCCTTGAAAAAATCTTTCATCAGTTGGGCACATTGCTCTTTTAATACTCCGCCGGTTACAATGGTTTTGGGATGAAAAGGCGAATTGCTGCCGGTTGTTCTTCTGTAACCATTCTTTTCATCTGCTGCGCCAAATACCACTTTACCGATCTTGCTCCAGTATAAAGCCCCGCTGCACATCAGGCAGGTTTCTACAGTCACATATAAAATTGCATCGGGCAAATATTTGCTGCCCAATGAATTATAGGCTGAAGTAAGCGCCAATATTTCGGCATGTGCGGTACTGTCATTCAATAGTTCTACCTGGTTATGTGCACGGGCAATGACCTGGTTGTTCAGCACAATGATAGCGCCTACGGGCACTTCGCCTGCATCATAAGCTTTCTGCGCTTCTTTTAGCGCCTGCTGCATGTATTGTTCATCTGTCATACCAACCTGATTTATTACCTTGGGACAAATTTACCGGTAATGGCAGAAATAAATGAGCTTTTACAAATGCGGCGTTATTTTGACAGCGGTATTACCCGGCCCTATGCATTTCGCAAACAGCAATTGGTAAAATTAAAGACTGCTGTTAAGCGCTACGAAAAGCAACTGCATGAAGCTTTATATGCTGATCTTAAAAAAAGCCCTGAAGAGTGCTGGGTAACAGAGACGGGTTTTTTATTATCAGAAATAAATGCTGCATTGAAAAACCTGAAAGCATGGATGCAGCATGACTTAGTGCCAACGAATTTGGTTAACCTGCCTTCCAAAAGCTTTGTGATAAAAGAACCGTTGGGTATTGTACTCATCATTGGGCCTTGGAACTATCCGCTGCAACTATTATTTACACCGATGGTTGGCGCTATAGCGGCTGGCAATTGCGTAGTGCTTAAAGCATCGGAGTTTGCACCGGCAACTGCGGCCGTAATGAAGAGGATCATTGAGGAAACATTTGATAAGGAATATGTTTTATTTACCGAAGGCGACGGCGCAACTGTGATACCGGCCATGATGAATAACTTTAGCTTCGATCATGTATTCTATACCGGTAGTACTGCTGTTGGTAAAATTATCTATAAAATGGCGGCAGAAAGATTGGTGCCTGTTACACTGGAATTGGGCGGTAAAAGTCCCTGCATAGTGGAAGCGGATGCGGATATAAAAGTTGCGGGAAGACGGATCGCTATGTCGAAATTTTCCAACGCCGGGCAAATGTGTGTAGCGCCGGATTATGTATTGGTTCAGGAGAGTAAGAAAGATGCGCTGATTGATGCCATAAAAGATGCAGTGCAACATTCGTTTAAAGGTAATGCTGCTGCCAGCAGCGAATATGGAAAGATCATCAATGAGAAACAATTCGACAGGCTGGCTGCTTACCTGCAACAGGGTACAATCAGTTTGGGTGGAAAAACAGACAGGAGTAATCTTTTTATTGAACCTGCTATCTTAACGGATGTAGCCATTGATTCGCCGGTGATGAAAGAAGAAATATTCGGGCCGATATTACCGGTGCTTACGTTTAAAGATGCTGAAGAAGCGAAAGCGATCATTGCCCATAATCCTAATCCATTGGCGCTTTATATCTTTACATCAAACAACAAAAAAGAAAAGGAGTGGCTGAATGCAATATCCTTTGGCGGAGGCTGTGTGAATAATACAGCACTGCATTTAACCAATCACAACCTGCCCTTTGGTGGAAAAGGATCCAGCGGCAGTGGTAATTATCATGGCCGGTATTCGTTTGAAACATTTAGCCATAAAAAAGCGATCATGAAAACACCAACTTGGTTCGATCCTTCAATAAAATATCCGCCGTTTAAAGGGAAACTGAAGTTTTTGAAATGGGTGATAAGGTAATTGCCTCTTTTCTTGAAGGGTAATTATGAGAAGATCGAAGCAGATGTTTTAAATTTATAAAAGATGAGTACAGGTAAAAGAAAATATTCTAAACTAACGAAATTTTTTATTGTACTCAGTATATTACTCATTGCCTTTTTTGCTTACGTAGAAATAGCCAATATCAATTCGAAACACATGACTTACAGACAAAAAATTTTAAAAGCTGTTTACCCCGCCTTTATGTGGTGGAATAAAATAACCGGAAAAAACAGAACAACCATGACAAACAATATCCAGCCACCTGTTTCCTTTTATACATTAACAGGCAACGCTATCAATGGCACGCCCATCGATCTTTCACAATACAAAGGCAAAAAAATATTATTGGTAAATACCGCTTCCGATTGCGGCTATACCAATCAATATGCCGACCTGGAAAAATTATACCAGCAGTATAAAGATGAACTGGTGATCATTGGTTTTCCTGCCAATGATTTTAAAGAACAGGAAAAAGGTGATAATGCGACCATCGCTGAATTCTGCAAAGTAAATTATGGCGTAACTTTCCCGCTGATGCAAAAAAGCAGTGTGATAAAAGGTGCTGACCAAAATCCTGTTTTTAAATGGCTCACCGACCCCAAACAGAATGGATGGAACGACCAGGAGCCAACCTGGAATTTTTGTAAGTATCTTGTAGATGAAAATGGCAGGCTTGTTAATTTCTTTGCCTCATCCGTAGAACCGTTAAGTGATGAAGTTATTCGTACCCTAAAAAAATAAATCTATGTTCGAACAGCGAGACCTCAGTTTTATCCATAAATATTTTACCGGTGAAAAACAGGAGAGCCTTATTTTTATTATACTTGGTATAGTTGCCATAGTATTGGCTGTTGTATTTTTCTTTTTCATTAAAACCAATCCTGTTTTTTTTAAAGGCGCAGCTGTACCCTTGCTGGCGCTGGGGTTGCTGCAGTTTATTGTTGGCTGTACTGTATATACCCGCAGTGATAAACAGCGTATAGATGTTTCCTATAAAGCCGGTATAGAGCCGGTGCGCTTTGTAAAAATGGAAGAACTGCCCCGTATGAGAACGGTGATGAAAAATTTTAAACTCTATCGGTGGCTCGAAATAGTTTTTATATTGATAGGCCTTCTCTTTATTTTTTTATTCAGAACGAATACCGGTAAAGCATTCTGGTATGGGTTCGGTATTACATTAGCAATACAGGCAATTCTTTTATTCGGCGCTGATCTTATTGCGGAAAGAAGAGGGAAGATCTATATTACCAGATTGGAGACGATCATTTATCCGAATTAATCAACAGGGCATTTCTCATGATAATTGATCAGCTCAATAGGAGTTTTATCAAATTCATAACCCTTGTATCTTAAAACGATCTCGTCCAGTACGGCATCAATTTCTTCTACCGTTTCGAGTGTTACCAGTTTTAAACGGTAATCTTTTATACCGGGCAATCCTTTTAAATAATTGGTATAATGACGGCGCATTTCAAAGATGCCTACTTTAGGGCCTTTCCATTCAAAAGATTTATGTAAATGTTTTTTACAAACTTCCACCCTGTCCTCAATACCAGGTGAAGGGAGGTGTTCGCCGGTTTGTACAAAATGCTTGATCTCGTTAAAGATCCACGGATAACCAATGGCAGCACGACCGATCATAATGCCATCCACGCCATATTTATTTTTATACTCCACAGCTTTTTCAGGAGAGTCGATATCACCATTACCGAATATCGGGATGTTAATGCGGGGATTATTCTTCACTTTGCCGATCAGTTCCCAATCTGCCGAGCCCTTATACATTTGTGTACGGGTGCGCCCGTGAATGGCCAGCGCTTTAATGCCAACATCCTGCAGGCGCTCAGCCACCTCTTCAATATTTTTGGTGTTATCATCCCAACCCAAACGGGTTTTAACAGTAACAGGTAATGAAGTAGATTTTACCACAGCACTCGTAAGCCGTACCATCAGGTCGATATCTTTCAACACTCCGGCACCGGCGCCTTTCATCGCCACTTTTTTTACGGGGCAGCCAAAATTTATATCCAGCAGATCGGGGTTGGTAACATCAACAATTTTTGCGGCTAAAGCAAGGCTGTCCTCATCGCCGCCAAATATTTGAATGCCTACCGGTTTTTCGTAATCAAAGATGTCCAGCTTCTTCCGGCTCTTGATTGCATCACGTATCAATCCTTCCGAAGAAATAAATTCGGTGTACATCAGGTCGGCGCCCTTGTCTTTACATACAGCACGAAAAGGCGGATCGCTCACATCTTCCATCGGTGCCAGCAACAACGGGAAATCTGGTAATTCAATCTTGTTTCCGATTTTTATCACAATAATTTTATTTTGGAGTCCGCTAAAACCATAACTATCAAATAGTTACTACTGTTACACGAATAGCCTTATTTTTGACTCCGCAAATTTACAACAAATTTACCCCGCAACATGGCGCATATCGCAACAAAAAAATACTCTTACCTGGCACAGGCAGGCATTTTAGCAGGTTTAACGATCGGCGGTTTAATAGCAGGCGGCTTGATATCCAGCCTGGTAATACTGGCTAAAACAGGTGCTGTTGTAAAAAGCATGGACGAATTGCTGGTACCTGAAAATGCAAACCTGTTGCGTTTGGTACAATTCATCGGTGTATTATTCCTTTTCTTTTTACCGGTAGTAGTATATGCCAGGATATGCCATAAGAATGCAGCGCAGCATTTAGGCATAAAAAAACAGCTCGATATTGTACAGTTCATACTGGCTGTATTGCTGATCTTTTCTGCTATTCCTTTGGTAGCAGGGCTGCACGAGCTAACCCTGAAACTTCCTTTAGGCGATTTTATAAAAAACAAGATACAGGAATCGAGGGTAGGGTATATGAAACAGGCAATGGTATTAGGCACTATGAGGAGTTTCAGTGAATACATGTTAGCGTTGGTAATAATGGCCGTATTGCCAGGCTTTTTTGAAGAAATATTTTTCAGGGGAGCGATACAGAATTTATTTACCCGCTGGTTTAAAAATCCTGTACTGGCAATTTTACTGACAGCTGTTATTTTCAGTGCTTTTCATTTTGAGTACGGCGATTTCCTGGGCCGTGTTTTTTTAGGTATTGTATTGGGGTGGGTATTTTATCAAACAGGTAACCTTTGGCTGCCGGTATTGATGCATGCGGCTTTCAATGGCTTATCTGTAACCAGCCTGTATTTGGCAACACTGTCAAAGGTTAAGATAGATGCCACAGCGGATGACAAATTCAACCTTACATTCGTGCTGATCGGCGCTGCTGTATTTATCGCAACCGCGATCATTTTTTATAAGAATAATCAGAAGAAAAATAATTTACCCGGTGTAGAAATATTGCCCGCTGATTATGAAGACGACAGCAATCCTTCCTGGACAAGAACTGATAACGAAGGCAATCCAATAAATTAAACATGGCACTTAATCTTCAAACATTAAGAACACGGTCATTAACAGCAGTAGTATTTGTAATAGTAATGCTGGCGGGTTTGTTATGGAATTTCTGGAGTTTTTTGATCTTGTTTACCATAATACATTGCGGTTGCTGGTACGAATTTCTGAAGCTGGTAAAAAAAATACACCATAAAAAATATCTGCCTTATACTTTATTGGGCCTGGTATATATTACACTGCCTGTAGTACTGATGATCCATTTAGGAATATGGTCGTCATTAGAAACAGCAACCAGGATGAGTGATATTGTTTACTCTTGCCTGATTCCCTGCGGTATTATCTTCTCTATCTGGATAAATGATACCATGGCTTATATCGTTGGCTCATTGATCGGTAAAACGCCTTTCTCAAAAATATCTCCTAAAAAAACATGGGAAGGCACTTCCGGTGGTGCGATACTTTGCATTGCTGTAATAGGTGTACTGGGTTATTATATTCCGGTAGCGCAAATTATCCCTGTAAAGCATTGGGTTGCTGTTGCTGCTATCTGCGCCATATTTGGCACGCTCGGCGACCTGCTGGAAAGCAAACTGAAACGTATGGCCAATGTAAAAGACAGTGGCTCCATCATGCCGGGCCACGGCGGCTTTTTAGACCGCTTTGATTCCTTGCTGGTTGCAACGCCATTTGTTTGGCTCTACCTGTACCTGTTCCTGTAGTTTTCTGCATGTCTTAAAAGTTTGCTTGTGGTAAGGTATTTGCCGTTTCGTATTGTACCTTTGCCGACTAAATAATAACTATGACCATACATCGGGAGGGATATAAGACCATTGCTATTTGTGCCTTAGTATTCGGCGCCATCAATATTGCCATATTTTATTTTTTTAGCGCTTCCCTGATGTGGCTTTGTATATCCCTGTTCGTCATCACATTGGCGTTGTTATTATTTATCGTTTCTTTCTTTCGCATACCTAACCGTGTACTTACCATTAATGAAAATGCAATAGTAGCCCCTGCTGATGGTAAAGTGGTAGTGATAGAAGAAACAGTGGACGAAGAATATTTTAAAACAAAACGCCTGCAGGTTTCTATTTTCATGAGCCCGGCCAATGTGCATGTGAACCGCAACCCGCTGAGTGGCGAAGTAGTATATAATCAATATCATAAAGGAAAATTTTTGGTAGCCTGGGATCCTAAATCCTCTACTGATAATGAGCGCCATAGTGTAGTGATCCGCAAAGGAGAAACAGAGGTTTTGGTAAAGCAGATAGCCGGTGCACTGGCAAAGCGTATTGTGAATTACCTGGCAGTAGGGCAAAAAGTGAATCAAACAGAAGAGATGGGTTTTATCAAATTTGGCAGCAGGGTAGATCTTTTATTACCTGTTGGCACTAAAGTAAATGTACAGTTGAACCAGGCTGTAAAAGGCGGCGTAACTGTGGTAGCAACCTTATAATATTTAACAGTTTCAAATTGGCATTTTGGGTTACGAAGCCTATTTTTACCACCCGATTATTCATTTAAAAATCATAGACATGAAAAAAGTATTGGTACTGATGACTGCAGCTTTATTAGTTACAGGCGTAACTTTTGCAGACAACGGCAAAAAGAAAAAATGTGCAAAAGGAAAAACCTGCTGCTCTAAAGATGCAAAAGCCGGCAAATCCTGCTGCAAGAAAAAAGCAAAAGAAACAACAGCGAAATTATAAGTAAGCTTGCTTGAAATTATTGAGCCCTTTCGTTAGAAAGGGCTTTTTTATTTTCCTTGATAAAGATTTAAAAAATTGTTTCCAGCTCTTTTAAATGGTACACCGTATAAGTTGGCTGCAAAGTTGTTGTGGCATTGATATGGTTTACAAAGATGCAATCCATTCCCGCATTGATGGCACCCTGTATATCTGCCTCGGGGTTATCACCGATCATAATACTGTGCTGCAATAATGCACCCGCTTTAGCCAGGGCATAATCAAAAATTTCTTTTTTGGGCTTTAAGCTGTTGCTTTCTTCTGAAGTGATCACATGCGTAAAATATTTTCCCAGCCCGCTGTTGGTAAGCTTATTCCATTGTGTTTTTTCGAAGCCATTGGTAATAAGATGCAGTACATATTTTTTTTCGGTGAGATAATCCAGCAGTTGGATAGTATGAGGAAACAGCCCCTGCTTGGTAGGCAGTATCTCTAAAAATTTTCCGCTCAGTTCCCTTGCCAGTATTTCATCACCGATCTTAAAATCCAGCAGCGTACGCCACATGCGCTTCCATTTCAGGTCTTCCTGTGTAATTAAACCCTGGTGATATTTGTCCCACAATATCTCGTTATGATATAAATAGCTTTTGTAAAAATCATCGAAGGGAACGGCTATTTTTTTATCCAGCTCAAAGATGGCATACATATCAGTAAGCGTAGCTTTTGCATTGGAATTAAAATCCCATAAGGTATGATCAAGATCGAAAAAGAGGTGTTTGTATTTCATTATGCTGGTAAGTTGAACGTTGATAGTTGTCGGCTGGCCGGAAATGCAACAACGACCAACTTTATCGTACTTTTGACTGCAATCTAAATCTAAAATCTGGAATATGAATGTTGTGATCACAGGCGCATCCAAAGGGATAGGAAAAGCAATAGCTGAAATTTTTGCTGCGGAAGGGGCAACACTTTTTTTATGTTCAAGAAATGAAGAGCAATTGCAACAAACGGCAAAAGAAATAAAAGCGAATAATCCGCAATGCACAGTGCATTATAAAGCCGCCGATCTTTCTGATACAACAGCGGCAAAAGATTTTGGAAACTGGTGCCTTAATTCCGGCACCCCGGAAATTCTTGTAAATAACGCCGGCAATTTTTTACCGGGCAATATATATAACGAGGAAGAAGGCAATATGGAAAAAATGATTGCGACCAATTTATACAGCGCTTATCATCTTACCCGAATACTCTTGCCTGCAATGATGGATAAAGCAAACAGCAAAAGCCGTCATATTTTTAATGTCTGTTCTGTTGCATCTTTAGAAGCCTATCCCAATGGCGGCGCTTACAGCATCAGTAAATTTGCGCTGTTAGGTTTCAGTAAAAATCTTCGGGAAGAACTGAAGCCCTTCAATATAAAAGTTACGGCTGTTTTACCGGGAGCTGTACTCACCGATTCCTGGGGTAATTTTGACAATTCTAATAACAGGATCATGGAAGCGCATGATATTGCACTGATGGTGCTGGCCTGCAGCAAACTTTCTATGCAGGCCGTAGTAGAGGATATTGTGCTGCGGCCCCAGCTCGGCGACCTTTAACAGTTCTTTATCACCTTTTATACCTTCGTTCTTTTACACCAGCAAAGCATCAATTATTTTTGCGGTTCAACTTATGGCATCAACCTTACAAAAAATTATCTTACTGCTTATACTTTTTACCGGCAATACGGTTGCCGGGCAGGTAAGGTTTACTGCCAGTGTTTCACCATCACAGATCAGCAAGGACGAATATGCACAACTGCGCTTAACTATTGAAAATGCACAGGATGTTGACCGTGTTGCACCTCCGGCGTTAAAAGATTTTACCATCGTTAGCGGACCAAGCCAGGAAAGCAGTACTACCATGATCAATGGCGTAACGAAATCTTCTTTTTCATTGGTGTATCTTATCAAGCCTAAATCACCGGGTACATTTTCCATCCCTTCAGCAACAGTAATAGTTGCGGGTGCCAGCTACAGAAGCAATCCTGTTTCGTTGAAAGTAAGCAATACCGTATCCGGCAACAGGAATGCTCAAAATAATACCGCTATTCCCGGTATGCCATTCAATATGATGGATCCTTTTGCAGATGCAAAGCCGGAGATACAATACAACGATTATATTTTGCGTAAAGGCGAAAGTGCGATGGATAAGATAAAGCGCAATATGCTGGTAAGGGTAGAAGTGAATAAGAATTCCTGTTATGTTGGTGAGCCTGTTATTGCAACGTATAAATTATACACCCGCCTAAAAAGCGAAAGCAGTGTTACAGGAAATCCTTCTTTCAATGGTTTTTCGGTGATCGATCTGCAGCAGCCGAATAACATGAATTATACCCATGAAAGATTTGAAGGAAAAGAATACAATGTTTATACGATCCGTAAAGTGCAGTTGTATCCATTGCAATCGGGCAACCTTGAACTGGAACCAATAGAAATAGAAAATAAAGTACGCTTCATCAAAGAAGAATATGCACGGCAGCAGGCAGATGATATGAATGATGTTTTTCGTGATTTTACCGAAGCTACTATTCCGGCAAATGGGGTGGAGGACCAGGTAGTGGCATTGCAAAGTAAACCTGTAACGATACAGGTAAAGGCTTTGCCTGATGCAGATAAGCCTGCCGGTTTCAAAGGTGCTGTAGGAAACTTTAACCTGGTAGCAGGTTTGGAAAAAGATAATTTTTCTACCGATGATGCAGGAAAGCTGCAAATAATATTAAGTGGCGAAGGAAACCTGCAATTGGTAAATAACCCTGAGATACAATGGCCACAAGGCCTGGATGCGTTTGAACCGAAATCGATAGATGACATCGAAAAAACAACCGTTCCGGTAAGCGGAAAAAAGTTAATTGAATATCCTTTTACCGTTACCGATCCGGGCAGTCACACATTGCCCCCAATTGAGTTTAGTTTTTTTGATCCTAAAACAGCGAAGTATAAAACGATCACTACCAAGACGCTTTCATTTACCGTTACAAAAGGAACAGGAAAGATTGCAAAAGATACTATGGCCATTGTTAATGAAGAAAAGAACAAAGGCTTCCTGCATAAGGTGTTCAGCAACCGCAGACTGGTAGTAAGTATTGTAGCGGCGTTGATATTGATAGGGCTTATCATTTGGTTAAAGAAAGACAATAAGAGAATAAAGAAAGCAAAAGAAGAGGAACTGGTGAAGGAAAAAGAAAAAGCAGCGTTGATAACAGAGCCGGTAGAAGAGATCATCAGCAACCAGAAAAATCCTTTGGAGGAAGCGGAGCTATATCTTGTTAATAACGACAGCAAACAATTTTATACAACCCTTAATCAATCCTTTAAAAACTTTCTGTCGCATAAATTGAATATCCCGCAGGAAGAACTGAATAAAAAGACCATTAATGAAAGAATGGATAAAAAGAATATAGCTATCGAAACTTCTTTGCAGGTGCAGCAATTGCTGGATGAGATAGAATGGGAACTGTACACTCCATTCAGCGATACTTCAAAAATGCAGCAGGTGTACGACAGGGCGAATGAACTGGTACAAATGCTTAATACTTACAAAGCTTAGGCATCAGTGAATTTATAGCCAACGCCCCTGGCAGAGTGAAAATATTTAGGGTTGCGGCTGTCGTCTTCAAAATATTTACGGAAGTTCAAAATGAAATTATCGATCGTTCTTGTAGTTGGATAAACATTGTAGCCCCACACCGCCTGCAATATCTTTTCTCTTGTTACCACTTCATTTTTATTCTCGATCAATAATTTCAACAGCATTACTTCCTTCTTGGTTAGAGTTATCAGCTTGCCGTCTTTGGTAATGCAATCCAGCGATTTAAAATCGATCTTGTTCTTTCCGAAAGAATAGGTTTCCGGTAATGGCTGTCTTGAAGTAAGCTGTTCGCTTTTTTTAATGAGCTTGCTTACACGCAATAATAATTCTTCCAGGTTAAAAGGTTTGGTAAGATAATCGTCAGCGCCTTTTTTTAATCCCAGTATCCTGTCGGCGCTGCTGTTTTTGGCACTTAGTATAAGTATAGGCAGATCAGGGTGTTGCAGGCGAATGGTTTCGCAAACCGCAATGCCATCCAGTTCGGGCAACATCACATCCAGTATGATCAGGTCGAAATGCTCCTGCTGCACTGTTTTCAATGCTTCGGCACCATCATAGGCACTGCTTACTTCATAACCTTCCAGCTCTAGATTTAGTTTGAGAGCTTCCTGAAGGTTCTCTTCATCTTCTACCAGCAGTATGGAAAATTTTTTATCGGACATTTTATATCTGGTTCTTTTCGCGTAGTGTTTGTAATCTAATTGTAAAAATAGCGCCTGTCGGGATATTATCTGTCACAGAAATGTTGCCTTTGTGTTGCTGCAATATCTTTTTTGTAAGGAACAATCCCAGCCCCGTGCCTTTAGCGGCTTTGGTAGCAGCATTGCCTACCCGGTAAAATTTACTGAATACTTTTTGCTTTTCTTCCTCACTGATGCCTTTGCCTTCATCTTTTACAGACAGTTCAATTTCATTGTTATTTTTTTCCTGCAATACAACAGTGATCGCCGATTCTTTAGGCGAATATTTTATAGCATTATCAATAAGATTGTTAACTGCCATTTGCAACAGCAGGCGATCGCCGCTTACAAAAAGATCGGGAATGATCTGTTGCTGAATATAGCGTTGCGGAAAGCGTATCACAAAATCCTGCACACAGCCGGCAGCTAATTCACTGAAATTAGTTTCTTCCAGGGTGAACAGGTATCCGCCGGCTTCAAACTGAGAAGAAAGCAGCATATTGTTGCACAAGCTGTTCAACCGGTTGGCTTCCTGCAAAGTGGTTTGTATAAGCCGCTGCTGCTGCACTTCATCGAGCTTTCTTTTTTGCAGCGTTTCCAAATTCAATTTGGCAACAGCAATGGGCGTCTTCAATTCATGTGTAAGCGCCATCATAAAATTTTCCTGCTCCTGGCTGAACTTTAATTGCCTGCGTACCGCCCTGAAAACAAATACCGCACCGGCAAGGATCAATAAAAGAAAAGTACTGCCTTCGCCGATGTATTGCGCTGTTTTTCTTTTTTCTGCGTCAAGCAACCGCGTTGCTTCTGTACCATAGGAGCTGTCGTCGGTCTTTAACTGCTTCAGTTTATAAACCGTCATCTGCTGGTTTTGTGTATTAAGCGCAATGAACCACCAGATCAATGCTGCAATGATATACCCCAACAATATCCAGTAGATAAGAAAGATGTAGCGTAATTTTTTAAAGCGGCGTTGCATGGTGCAAATTTAGGGCTTTAACCGCGGAGGCGGAGAAGCCACAGAGATATAATGCCTGCTATTAACTATGAACCATTAACTATTAACTAATTCCGTTTATCCAACCCCCATGATAATTTGCTGCGCAATGTTTGCAGAAAATTATTTTCATTAAGACGGATAAGGTTGATGCCGAACTTTTCTTTTTTTACCGCAAGCTGTATTTCTTTGGTAACGATTTCCCTGCGGCTGTCGAGTGTACAAAGGAAGCCATCTGTTCTTCCTTCTACTTCAAATGAAATGATATTATTGTCGGGCACCACAATAGGGCGAATGTTAAGATTGTGCGGCGAAACCGGTGTAATGATAAAATTGCTGCTGTCGGGAAAAACAACAGGGCCATTGCAGCTTAATGAATAGCCTGTAGAACCGGTTGGTGTAGCCACGATCAATCCATCGGCCCAATAGGTATTTAAAAATTCGCCGTTGAGATAGGTATGGATCTTTATCATTGGCGAAGTATCTTTTTTATGCAGTGAAAACTCATTCAATGCATACGGTACTTCTCCAAATAAAGGTATGTTGGCATCAAGATGAAGCAGGGTTCTTTTGTCGAGTACAAAGGTCCGGTTCACCAATGCTTCTACAGCAGTTGTCAATTCTTCGCGGCCTATATTAGCCAAAAAACCGAGACGGCCATAATTTATACCTACTACCGGTGTGCCTTTATCCCGTACCAATGTTACGGTATCCAGCAACGTTCCGTCGCCGCCAAGGCTTATCATACAGTCGATGGTTTCATCAAGATCGGCAGAAGAATTGAATGTGGAATATTTAGTTTTTATATCGAGAGAAGAATAGAATTGATTGAAAAAATCCTGGTAAAAAACAGGCTCTACATTATGTTTGTCCAATTCTTCCAGCAACATATTAAAATCGTTGCGCTGGTTGTTCTCAATACCCCGGCTGTAAATTGCTATTCTCATAATTTATGATTGATAGTTCAATGAAGGAAATATCCTCTC
The DNA here is from genome assembly GCA_048497855.1 of Bacteroidota bacterium. Taxonomy (GTDB): domain Bacteria; phylum Bacteroidota; class Bacteroidia; order Chitinophagales; family Chitinophagaceae; genus Ferruginibacter. The sequence goes on from JBEHZB010000002.1 coordinate 92,557, forward strand.
ATTAAAACCCACCCTGCGTATGCAAAAATAGCCCGTTTTCGTTTAACTGGTTAAAACTGTATTCCAGCCGGAGATTTATATCATACAGTGTAACGATATCGATACCAAAGCCACCGGAATATAATAACCTGTTGTTCAAATATCCCTGGTAGGCTTTTTTATTATACGCATAACCCAGGTCGCCAAAGGTTTTTGCAAAAAAGGTGAAGGGTATCTTTGAAATAGTTTTTGATCTGAACGGAAAAGGAATGTTGAAAGACAGGATCTGTTTTTTTAATGTCTGTTTTGCCAATGCAGTAGCTACACCATCGATCACGTAATATTCCAGTCCTCTTAAATAAATATCCCCATAACCCAGGCCGCGTTGATTAAGATAAGCCTGCTCAAAAGGCAATTTTATTTTTCCGTTAAGGTTGGTGCTGGCGTACCATTTTCTGCCCAGCGAAATAAATTTATTGTAACCGGCTTCCAGTTGCAGCATGTTAATATTACCGCTAAATCCAAAGCCCCGTTTGATAAGGCTTACAAATGAAGTAGTGCCTGTCAACGGATACGAAACATTATCTACATTGATGTATTGAAAAGTATATGAAAGTTCAGGGAATCCTTTCCTGGTGGAATTCTCATTAAAATAATGCGGATTATATTTTGGCAGCAGTATAGAGTCGGTTATTTTATAATGGTTATAGCTGAGGTTAAAAATATGGCGCTGAAAAAAGCCGCGTCTTATTATATAAGCTGCGCTGGCAAACCAAAAATCACGAACAAAGCTGCCGGTGCCTTTTTTTAAAGAGTCGGGTGGATAAAATAATATCTTATTGTTATAACTGGTCTTATAAGCGATCTCCCTGTTTTGTGTAAAGCCTGCGCCAATATTAAAACCCTCTGTAAGTTTAGAATTGCTGTATGGCGCCGAATAACTGAATGCAATATTTCTTGAATAGCCGCCCAGCAGGTACACTCTAAGCTGGTCACGTCTTCCGCTTAAATTATAGTGGGTGAATTTTGCGCCGTAGTTAACCCTGTCAAGGCTGCCTTTATATACTTTCAGCCATTCGTTAAGGTTCCTGTCAACGATCTGGAATTGCGGCAGCGGGTAAATATACCAGCGCTCTTTTACTGTTACCTTTACAATAACGTTATTTGAGGAAATGGGCGTAGCCTCTATCTTAACTTCGTTAAATAAAGTAGTGTTATATACCAGTTGCCTGGCCTGTTCCAGTTCTGCTGCAAGATCAACCGCAGTTAAAGAGTCGCCTTTTTTAAAACGCATCTCCCGCAATATGATATAGGTCTTTGTTTTTTTATTGCCTTTGACGATGATATCCTGTATATATTGTTTGGCCGAAGAATCGGGCAAGGGGTGCATAACAATATTGGTATCAACCTGTGCATACAGGGATGATGCTGTTATAAAAAGCAGGCAATACAAAAACAGGTGCTTATGATATGTCATTACAGGTAATGCTAAGCCTTATGGCATATACGTAAAAGTAATGGATATTGACCTAAGAAGAACAGCCGGGTTAAATATCAAGGTAATTCATGAGATGGCGGTAGTTGCTGTGTATCTCGTTCTCGAGGTTCTCGTCGCCAAAATAATACAGTACATCATAGTCGTACCGTTCAAAAGTAGCAACAATGGCAGCGATCTCTTTTTTATTGATGTGAATAGATACAGTGAGCAGGCCGGTATCGGCATGTACTGTTGTATTCAGGTGAAGTATAGTAGCATCATTACTTTCTACGATACGGCTGATCTCTGATATAGCGAACTGGCTTCGCTCCATTTCCAGTACTATTATTCCGCCAATTTCGTTGGTGCCGGCAAAATTGCCCAATGCTTTCAGCAGATCACGTGCAGTGATAACGCCCAGCAATTCATTTTCTTTATTTACTACCGGCACTACTGTAGTATCGTATTGGTTGCTGCAGTTAACTGCATTTAAAAAATGCTCATTTTCTTTAACTGCGGCAAAAATGAAATTTTCCTGCATCAGTTCCATTGGCATTTTTTTCTCTTCGGTATCATACAGGTCTTCTTCGCTTATAAGCCCCAGGAATTTATCTTCTGAAACAACGGGCAAATGGGTTACCCGGTAATCTTCTATCAGTTGAAGTGCTTTGCCAACGGTATCTTGTAATTGCAGCCGGGGTATGCTATTATTTATGAGTTCGATGGTTAACATATACTATTTGGGTTTTACAGGCGGTTTATTTGAATTGCTCAACCGAACAATTCACTTCTAAGATATTAACGGAACGATCCCGTTTAAAGTATATGACAAAAAAAATCGTTAAATAGTTGCAGGAGGTGTCTTTAATTTTTCCAGGAACGCTCCCAGTATCCTGTTAAATTCTTCCGGCACTTCCATCATTGGCGCATGACCGCATTTATCAACAAAGTGCAGCTCACTGTTCGGTATCAGCCGGTGAAATTCTTTTCCTACAAATGGCGGTGTGATAGTATCATTATTACCCCAGATAAGACAAGTGGGTTGCTGTACCTGGTTCAGTTCTTCGCCTAAATTATTGCGTATGGCGCTTTTGGCCAGCGCAATGATCTTGATAACTTTTAAACGGTTGTTGGTTATTTCAAACACTTCATTTACCAGTTCATCAGTTGCCATAGCAGGATCGTAAAAAGTAAGTGCTGTTTTTTTGCGGATATATTCTTTATCGCCACGCTTAGGATAAGTATCACCCATGCCATTTTCAAATAAACCGGAACTACCGGTTAAAATAAGCGACTTTACCCGTTCGGGATGTTTTAAAATATATACCAGCGCAACATGGCCGCCGAGCGAATTACCTAAAAGATGTACCGGTTCGTACCTGCGGTGTTCAATAAAGCGCTGCACAAATTTTTGCAGGCCACCTACAGAAGTATGTAAAAGATCAAGTTCCAGCAAAGGCAGCATGGGTACGATCACCTTATGTGTTTTGCGAAAATGCTCTATTAAAGGCTGAAAATTACTTAATGCACCAAATAATCCATGCAGCAGCATTAGTGGCTCACCCTGCCCCTCTTCTATGAACTTAAATTTTCCGTCTTGTTTTATTTCGTAAGTCATCCGTTAGCTATATGGTATGAGTGTAGGTTCAATTAGTTGCAAAATAATTGATTTAAAGGAAAAAACCCTGTTTTGGCGTAAAGTTACCATCATCCCCCTAAATCAGGCGCTGTGTGTAAAAGAACTCAGGCATTTACTTCCCGGAACAGCAGCCTGTGGTACCTTTTTTCCATCGGCCTGAAAAAATACAGTAACAGCAACAAAGTAAGAATGATGCAGACTGATGTAGCGATGTAAGGGTAGTATATCCATATCCATATCAATGGAATGATGATCCTGGCAAATTCAAGGTAAAATATCCAGGAGCGCTGTTCTAAAATAGCGCCGGTATTTACCAGGCTTACCAATATAAATGTAGTAAGCAGCAATACTTGCGTCACAGAAAGATGGTTATATAGATAAATGGTGAAAAACAAGATCACCAGTGTAAGGGTAGTTTGAATGGTTACATATATCTTATGCGATGCAGTTGGTTTCAGAAAAGTTTTTTTCTTTAAAAATTTTTTCTCCAGCAATAAGCGTAATCTTGGATCCAATGTATCGGGCCTGCTAAACAGTACTTTAAGTTTTGCTGTAAAACCTTTTGTTCTTTTCATAGCCACCAGCAGCTCCAGCGGATAATGAAAATGCTGCCATAAAAAGCTATGGCTTTCTAAAGGCTTGGTCAACCCATAAACCGGTGTTGTTTTTTCTTCTGTAAATGTTCCGAATAATTTATCCCAGATGATGAGTACATCGCCGTAATTCTTATCTAAATATTCAGGATTGGAAGAATGATGTACCCGGTGATGCGAAGGGGTGACCATAAAATATTCCAGCCAACCCAGTTTGCCAATGGTTTGTGTATGAATGAAAAAAGGATAAAGACCATGTATCAGCAGGAAGACAGATATCATCCCCGCAGGAAAACCGATAAGCGGCAGCACAGCCCAGAACAGGCAACGGATGCTGGCCTGGAAAACAGTGATACGTGCCGATACCGTGTAATTAAAATCTTCACTTTGATGATGTACAATATGCGCTGCCCATAATAAATTGATCTCGTGTGCCAAACGGTGGTACCAATACCATACAAGATCAGTGAACAGGAATAATAATATCCAGGTTATTGCACCGGGCTTAAAATGAAACAATGCAAAATGCGTATGCAGGTAATCAAAAAAATAATAGAAAGGAACTATGGTAAAAACATCCAGCAGGCGCTCAGCAATACCCACATTTATATTGGCAACAGATTCGGCAAACTGGAAAAAATTCCTGCCTTTGCGTTTAGCATAAAAATACTCGAGCCCCATAAAAAAAAGAAATAGCGGCACTGCAAAAGCAATGTATGTTTTATGCATGTTGTTGGTTTTTATTAGTCTATATAAATGGTGGACTAATACAAATATAGTTATTTAACGTTTAATTGAAAGTGAGGTTACCCAATAAAATGTTAATTGAACTATTATTTAGGAAGATCGGTAGATACACCGCCGAAGAAATCGCTGAGGTCGGTGAACATATCTTTAAAGATGGGAATCACTTTACCAAAGCCATCTATAACTTTAGGCCCCCAGGGTTGTATAAAAGAATAGGTTTGCGAAGAGGCAATGGTAGCAGGTTTCAACAATTGAATTTGCGCTGCATAAAATAAGAATATGCTGAAGATGATGATGTAGAGTGCTGCATAAAAAACGATACCGCCCAACCGGTTTGCCCAGCCCAGCATTACAGCCTGGAATGTTCTTTCAATAAGCTTTGCGCCAAGCCGAACCAGCAGCACTACACCCAGGAATACCAACGCAAAGGAGATAAAAGGAAGCCATTTGCCGGACAGGCTGGTACTGTCTTTCAACCAGCCTGCTACCACAGTAGATAATTTTAACGCCGCCGCAATACCTATTATAAATGCTATGATAGAAAAGACCGCAACGATCAATCCCTTTTGATAACCTTTTAAAACAGCTATCACCATTAGCACTGCAAAAAGGATGTCTATGATCATCCGTTGCTTAATAATTCCTTTACAATAGTGCTGATTGTTTTCCCATCTGCTTTGCCTGCCAGTTGCTTGCTGGCCACACCCATTACTTTACCCATATCAGCAGGAGAAGATGCGCCGGTTTCTGCAATGATCTTTGCAACGGCTTCTTTTATTTCCGCTTCGCTTAATTGCTTGGGTAAAAAGCGTTCGATCACTTCCATTTCTTCTTTTTCTTTTGCAGCAAGATCGGCACGGCCCTGCTGTTCAAATATTTCCAGCGAATCTTTACGCTGCTTCATCATTTTTTGCAGGAACTTTTGTTCCGTTGCTTCATCAATTTCGCCTGCGGCGCCCGGTTCTGTTTTTGCTTTTATGATCTCGGCTTTAATAGCCCTTAAGCTGCGCAAAACGCCTTCATTCTTGCTTTTCATGGCGTCTTTCATTTCGGCCATTATTTGTTGTTCCAGACTCATGGTGGTTGTTTTTAGATTGTTATGTTTAGATAGCTGCAGGTTTTAAAATTCGAGCTACAAGCCGCAAGCTTCAAGGGAGAAGCAAAGTGGTTCAAACAGCATGCTTATCCCTTGAAACTTGTGTATTGCAGCTAATCCCTTGCAGCTTACTTCTGTTCGCTAAGTTGCTTCGCCCTGAATTTATCAAAGAATTCTTTTGCAAATTTCTTCATGTCGTCGCTCATATCCTGGTATTGCGTAGCCCGTTTAAAAGTGTCGGCCATACTCATCATCATTTGATAATAAAAATCGGCCATTTCATCTACCATCATATCTTTTGTCCACAGGTCGATGCGTAATGCAGATTTATCTTCGGCATCCCAAAAAGCGATGCACATGGCTTTTGCTTTTTGCGCCATTGCAGCGCTGCTGTCGGTAGCCTGCCAGGTTATTTGTTCGGGTACCTTATTGGGGTCCAGTAATACATCTATTTGTATCGTAGATTTATTCATAAAATTTATACGCTGCTTTATTTAACAGCTGCGAAGTTAATACGGAATCGCCACATCCGCCAGTTATTCCATACACTTTAAAACAGCCTGCCACAAAGAAGCGGCTGTTTGTTCCCAGCTGTAGCTTTTAGCTTGTTCGTTACCCGCCGCGATCATCTCATTCCTTTTATTTTCATCTTTAAATAAAAGCATCATTTGTGTAGCGATAGCCTTAAAATCATCAGGGGCTGCATAAAGGGCCGCATTACCATATATTTCAGGCATGGCGCCGGTGTTGCCGGCTATTACCGGTACCTCACTTTGCATTGCCTGTAAAGGCGGGGTGCCAAAATCTTCATAAGAAGAAGGGTAGATCATAGCATATGCTGCTGCTGTCAGCTTCACCAGTTCTTCTTCGGCCGGGGAATTAATAACCACTACCTCATTTCGATATTTATAAGTGGCAAGGTCTTCCATGAATTTTTCATAACCCGCTGCAATAGTTCCGGCAATAACCAGTTGCATATTACTCTTCTGCCATTTTTTAAAATGTGAAAATGCTTTCAGCAGGTTCAGCATATTTTTAGCCGGATGGATGTTGCCGGAAAATAAAAAGTATTCTCTCCCCGAAGTATATTTTTCTTTGATAGCTTCTTTTTCTTTCCAGTCTATTGGTTGAAATTGCTTACCTGCGCCGCTATACACTACATTGATCTTTGTGTCCTCAATTTTATAATGCTTAATGACAGCTGCTTTTGAAAATTGGGAAACAGCAACTATATGTTTTGCTTTAGCTAAAAATTTCGGCATCAGCTTTTTATAAAAGCGAATAGGACTTTTATTGAGGAACTGAGGTATATGCAAAAAAGAAAGGTCATTGATAAGAAGACATTGCGGAACTTTGGTACGCAACGAACAAGCTCCTGCATTTACCAACACATCTACGTGCTGCTTTTTTATGATGGAAGATAATTTGTAGTCAAGCCAATAGCGCCACAATAAAGTTTTTTTCGGTAAAGTGTCGGTTACAATAACAGTAATATTCTTTGCAGCTGTTTCTACAGGCCGGTCAACGATATAAATAAATTGATCCTGCGGATGTTGTTTTGCCAACGTAGCAAAACATCCTTGTAAAAAATTACTATGACCGCTAATGTCGCCATCTGTACCCAATACCATATTAACTCCAACGATCATGAACTGTTGATTAGAAAGAAATAATTAATAAAAAAGAAGAGGAGATCATTTCAGTACTTTGATTTTTACTGTTTCGATCCTGGTATCGCTTACATTTAAAATATCGTATTGATAATTGCCGATGATGATATGCTCTTTTTGTTTAGGGATATCCTCATGGTTCTGAATGATATAGCCTGACAGTGTTTCTGCCTCTTCATCGCCAACAAAATGCAGTTTGTATTTTTCGGTGATGTAATCCAGTTCCAGCCTTCCGCTAAAAATAAATTCGTTGCCCGATAATTGTTTTTCTATGAATTCCTCTGTGTCATCATATTCATCTCTTATCTCACCAAATATTTCTTCCAGGATATCTTCCATAGTTACAATACCTGCTGTACCTCCAAACTCATCTATCACCCAGGCAATACTTTTTCTTTCCTTACTGAATTTATTCATCAGGTCGGTAGCGCTCATGCTTTCGGGCACTGTTGGTATAGGTAATAAAATAGAACTTACGGAAGATGGGTTTTTAAAAAGGTCCAGCTGATGCACATAGCCCAGTATCGAATCGATATTATTTTCATACACTACCAGCTTACTTAATTTAGAAGCAATGAATTTCTGTTTTACCTCTTCAATGGATGACGTAACAGGGATACCCTCGATCTCTCTTCTAGGTATCAGGCATTCCCGCAATTTTATTTCACTTAATGATAAAGCATTCTCAAATAATTCTTTATTGATCTCATCTGCATTTTCTTCTTCATGCCCCTTGCTTTGCTGTAAAAAATGCTCCAGGTCTATCTTTGTAAAAACATCTTTACTGTTCTTGATCTTTACATCAAAAATGATACGCAGTATCCATTCGGCAATGTTCACTAAAAAAGAAGCAATGGAAGAGAACAGGGAATAGAAGAAGCGTGCCAGGTAAGTAATGATGTTGTTGCTGAGAATGATATCGGACTTAGCCTTAAAAAATGCTTTGAAGATGAATTCTACAAAAAGCAGCAGCGAAGCCGAAGCAATGGTTTCGATAATAAGCTTTACATAAGGATTGGTAACATGTAGCCAGTCAAAAAGCAGCATTTCCAAAAAACCGCTCCATAATAAACCATAAGTTACCAGTATGATATTGAAGCCGATAAGTGTAGTGCCTATGAATTTTGCCGGTTTATCAGAAAACTGTCCCCATACTTTCCCGGCATAGCTGCCTTGTTTTCGCCTTAATTCTATAGAAAGTTTATTAGCTGAAACAAAGGCGATCTCCAGCCCTGAAAAGAAGCCGATCAATACCAGTGAAGCGATTATAGCGATAAGGGGGGATATCCAATCCATATATAAAAATAAGAAACTGCAGTGTTATTGCCTGATAAAACTGCCCACTATCTTTTCTGCTTCTTCATAAGCATGGTGCAATTTGTCGTTTACGATAACTTTATTGAACTGTTCCTTAAAAGAAAGCTCGTAAGTGGCTTTGTTTATCCTTGCTGCAAGCGATTCGGCTGTTTCGGTGCCGCGACCTGTAAGACGTTTTTTCAATTCTTCAACAGAAGGCGGCTCAATAAAAAGACTGAGTGAGGTATCCGGGAACTGCTGCTGCACATGGATGGCACCTTTAACATCTATATCCAGTACAGGTATCTTGCCCAGTTGCCAGATAAGCTGCAATTCATTTTTTAGTGTGCCGTAATATTTTCCTTCATACACCATTTCCCACTCTACAAATTCGTCGTGCTGTATCTTTTGCTTAAAATCTTCTTCGGTAATGAAATGATAATCCAGCCCGTTCTTTTCGTTTCCTCTTGGCTTGCGTGTTGCTGCCGAAACAGAAAAGGCCAGTTGAGGAAACTGCTGCATCAAATGCCTGGTAATAGATGTTTTACCGGCGCCGGATGGAGCAGTAATGATAAGCAATTTATGAAGCGTTGCGGTCATGCTGCAAAGAAACTAATTAAATGACTATTTCAATCATGCGCCCGAAAATGTAAAATAACAGTAACACCATTGGCCAGGCCGGTTAATACCAGTTCATTTTCAGTAAGTACATTGATCGTGTAATTATTGATATTGTTTTTTGTAGAAGGCGTCATGGTAAGTATCTTATCCTGCTCCGATAATGCGTAAGTACCTTGTGTAGCAACATGATTGCCAACGGTACATTCGTAATCCATGTTCTTTTTAAAGGTCCAGCTTAATAATTTCATGGCCATTTCCATATTGGCATTGGCCACCGAATCTTCAACAGAAATGAACTTCCTGTTGATGGTATCTACATTCTCTATCTTTTCGTAATCCCATCTTTTGCTCAATAGGTTTACCGTTTTATTTTGGCAGGAGATAAGAGCGATCAAACTAAACCAACACAGCAAAATGTAGTTCATCTTTTTCATCTGCTTTAATTTACTCTTTTTATATCGGCGCCTAAATTGCGTAAGCGCTCATCAATATTTTGATATCCCCTGTCTATCTGCTCAATGTTTTGAATGATGCTTTTACCTTGTGCGCTTAGGGCAGCTATCAGCAAAGCCACCCCAGCCCTGATATCCGGGCTGCTCATGGTAATACCCCGCAACTGCTGTTCTCTTTCCAAACCAATTACCACGGCACGGTGCGGATCGCAGAGAATGATCTGTGCGCCCATTTCTATCAGCTTATCTACAAAAAACAAACGGCTCTCAAACATTTTCTGGTGTATCAGCACACCGCCTTTTGCCTGTATGGCAGTAACCAGTACTATACTTAAAAGATCAGGAGTAAAGCCCGGCCAGGGATGATCGTAAATGCCCAATACGCCGCCATCCATATAGCGTTGTATCTCATAAATTTCCTGTGCAGGAATGTGGATGTCATCACCGGCGATATCCAGTTTAATACCCAACTGTTGAAATTTTTCGGGTATGATGCCCAGATGTTCAACACCTGCATTTTTAATGGTGATATCGCTTTGTGTCATTGCGGCAAGACCGATAAAACTTCCTACTTCTATCATATCCGGCAGCATGCGGTGTTCGGTGCCATGTAGTTTTTCAACTCCATCAATAGTAAGCATATTGCTGCCTATACCACTAATAGTTGCGCCCATGTTCTTGAGCATCCTGCAAAGTTGTTGTATGTAAGGCTCGCAGGCGGCGTTGTAAATAGTTGTTTTGCCTTTGGCTAAAACAGCGGCCATTAAAATATTGGCGGTACCTGTAACACTTGGTTCATCCAGCTGCATGTAAGTGCCTTTCAATTCATCAGCAGCCAAATGAAAAAATCCGTCTTCATTATAGGAAAAAGAAGCGCCCAGTTTTTCGAACCCGATGATATGTGTATCCAACCTTCTGCGGCCGATCTTATCGCCACCGGGCTTTGGGATGTATGCTTTTTTAAACCTCGCCAGCATTGGCCCGGCCAGCATTACAGAGCCTCTTAGCTTACCGCTTTTTTTATTATAAGCGGGACTGTGCAGGTAGTCCACATCCACTTCATCTGCCTGGAAGATGCAGGTGTCCCTGCTTACACGGTCAACCTTTACATTCATTTCTGCCAGTAATTCTATCTGCAGGTTAACATCTATAATGTCGGGTATATTGGTAACAGTAACTTTTTCGGCTGTTAACAAAACGGCAGAGATGATCTGCAGGGCCTCATTTTTTGCACCCTGCGGAATGATCTCACCGGATAATTTTTTACCGCCTCTTACTTCAAAGAATTCCATATAATTATAATTACACTAATTAAAACGAATTACACGAATTAAAACAATATGCGAATTAAAAACAATTACATGAATTAAAAGAACACAAATAAAAATACCTGATGTTTTAAAGCCATCAGGTATTTTTTATAATTCGTGTAATTCGTTTTAATCCGTGTAATAAAAGAATTAATACCTCTTTTTAAAATTACGATTGTTGTTATTGTTCCTGTTATCCCTTCCGCCATTACCGCCACGGTTATTGTTGGCATTCCTGTTATTGCCGCCGTTGTTATTGTTCCTGTTATCTCTTCCGCCAAAGTTCTTACGGTAATTGTTGTTGTTCCTGTTGTTGTTTCCGTATTCTTCAGTACGGTTGTCGGCACGGTGTTTTACAAAAGGCCTGTTATTGAATTCCAGTTCGCCATTGGTCATAGATGACAGTTCGCTTTGGATCGTATCATCATGCACCAGTTCTTTATGCCAGTTGCTGTACGTAAGCTTCATATAATAAGCAACAGCATTGGCAAAGCCCTGTTTCTTTTCCGGGTTTTCTTCTTTCAATGCCTTATCAATAACTACTTCAATATTTTTACCAAGATGATTGAAGCGGGGATATCTTTTTGGATAACGCAAACGCTCGGGTTTTGCTTTTAACGTTTCCCTGGTAGGTATCGGGTAAGGGCTTTCTACATCCAATGTAAAATCACTGATCAGGAAAAGATGATCCCAAAGTTTATGGCGAAAATCTTCTACATTTTTCAGGTGAGGATTTAAAAAACCCATCAGCTCTATTACAGCATACGCATTGCGTTGTCTTTCTTCTTTATCTTTTATGGATAATAAATATTCCACCATCTTCTGAATATGTCTGCCATATTCTTTCATGATCAGGTGATTTCGTGTGGTATTGTATTCCATGTTTTCTACATTCTGCATTATACAAATGTAAGAAGTTAAAACGTATGCCGCAAGCGGCAAGGCAGTGTTTTAGGTTATTTACGCTTCAGGAAGCGCATTTTAACAAATAAAAACGCCAGCGAAGCGCCCGTGCTGTCTGCAGCCCAGTCAAACAGGTCGAAGCTGCGGCCTTTGATATAATACCGCTGAATGAACTCTGTAGTCAATCCCCACACAATAACGGCAATAGCAATTTTAATACAGTAAGCCAGTTTATCGCTGTAAATAAAAGAAGACCTTGCAACAGGCAGCATGAATAAAAAAGCCAGCAATCCGAAAATGCCCACATGTATCCATTTATCAAAATAGATAAGGTTCAGCCAGTTATCCACTTGCGGCAGGTCGGAGCCCGGCAGGCAAATGAGGGTAAGTACAACAAAAAACCAGGCTATGCCTGGTATGAATTTTTTTATGGGAATAATAGTCAAGATCGAAATTTATATTTAACGATAAGCTTAGCTTACACTTGCAGCATAAGTTGATGCATTCATCAACGCTTCTACATCAGCTACATTATCAACAGCCATTTTTATCATCCATCCTTCTCCATAAGGATCGGTGTTCACCAGTTCGGGCTGCGTTTCCAATGCAGGATTGATCTCCAGCACCGTGCCCGCAACAGGCAAAAAAAGATCGCTTACCGTTTTCACCGCTTCCACTGTACCAAATACTTCTTCATTAGCCAGTGTTTTACCAACAGAAGGGATATCTACATAAACAATATCGCCCAGTTCCCGTTGTGCAAAATCGGTAATGCCTACAGTAGCAACATTGCCTTCTAACGAAACCCATTCGTGATCTTTGGTATAGCGGAGATTTTCTGGAAAGTTCATTTCTTGTAATTATAAGTGTTATAAATTATGATACGGTTTGCAAAGTAAAGTTTTTACTATTACCGGCAAACAATAAACTATTTAATAATTTCCATTTTCATCCGCACATCGCCCAAGGGCCTGTCAGCACCGTCTTTCGGCACGTTCGCAATTTTATCGATCACATCAAAGCCGCTTTCCACTTCGCCAAATACGGTGTAGTTCATATCAAGAAAAGGGGTGCCACCAACTGTTTTATACGCCGTGCGTTTTAATGGCGAAAATTTTGTGCCCATGCGCTGTTCCAGCATATCAAGCTCGGCATCAGTATATTTTTTGCCTTGCACAATATAGAACTGGCAGCCACTGCTGGCCTTCTCCGGGTTATTATCCCTTGCTGCAGCCAAAGCTCCTCTTTTATGAAAAAGGGTAGTATCAAATTCTGCAGGAATTGTATAGCCAACATCACCATTGCCCAGCATAGTGCCGGCAACTGCATTTTTACTTTGCGGATCGCCGCCCTGTATCATGAACGTATTGATAACGCGGTGAAATAAAAGACTGTCATAAAAATGATCATTCACCAGCTTAATAAAATTATCCCTGTGCTTCGGGGTTTTATCATACAGGCGCATTACGATCACACCCGAATCGGTAGTTAATTTAACCCTTGTGCCTGGTATCTTTTTTATGATAACAGGAGCAGCAGTTTTTCTGATCGTAGTCTTTTTAACAGCAGCTACCGGCTTCTTTTTAACAGGCGCCTTCTTTACCTGCGCAGCCGCCCCGTTGGTAATAAAAAATAAGCAACCGGCTAACAGAACAGCCACTAAAGAGATCTTCTTGTACATATTCGTAATGAGTTTAGATTTTTTAAAAGCAGGGCAAATGTAATAAGATTGGCATAAGTACGGTTCAAAACCCGCTTTTTAGCAAAAAATAAATCAGGAGATAAAACCCAGTTGCTGGAAATACAGCAGCACATGATCTTTCAGAAAATTTTCCTGCTCAAACATATTGAAGTCCGGCAAAGCTTTCAGTTGTTTAAAATGCGGCCAGCCCTCTTCATCGTTGCCTTCATTTAAATAATAACCGCTTTGTGATAATACGGTGCAAACAGCAATATGCATGAGGTCCTGTTTTTGTTCTTTGGTAAAATCCTGCTTGCCGCTGCCCAGTTCCTGTATGCCTATCAAAAAAAGCACGCCATCCATATCCGGCTTTATTCCATAGCGTTCCTTCAGTTTGATGCGTAGTTTAAGCCACCTGATCTGTAAGTCTTCCGTTGCATGTTGCATGGCGCAAAGATAATTGATTCTAACCGCAGAGACGCGGAGGCGCAGAGTTTCTCAACTTGAGCATTGAACATTGAGCATTGATTGTTGAACATTTTGCTTTCCAGGAAAGATCAATCTTTTTTACTCTGCAGCGTAAATCCAAACGTGCTGCCCACATCAATTTTACTGCGCACATGGATCGTTTGTCCGTGAGCCTCAATAATGTGTTTGCAGATAGAAAGGCCTAGTCCGCTGCCCCCTACTTTACGGCTGCGGGCCAGGTCGGTACGGTAAAAACGTTCAAATATCCTGTTCAGGTGGTCTTCAGCAATACCGCTGCCATCATCACTTACCTCTATCAATATACGCTGGCCATCTACCTTGTAAAAACTGGCTTCTATCAGGCCGCCTTGCTTACCATATTTTATCGCATTATCAACAAGGTTAATGAACACCTGGCGTATCTTTTCCTTATCAGCAAAAACGGTCAGCGGAAACTCGCAACCTTTTTTAATGGTGCATTTTATTTCTTTTTCATCCGCTTTAATAGAAAGTGTTTCATACACATCCTTCAGCAGGTCCTGTATCACAAAATTCTGTTTGTACAATTGCTGTTCGCCGCTTTCCAACCTTGATATTTCATCAAGGTCATCCACAAGGTTCACCAGCCTGTCCACATTACGGGAAGTACTTTGTAAGAATTTCTTATTTACATCGGGGTTGCCCAAAGCGCCGCCCAGTAAGGTATCTACATAACCCTGTATAGCAAAAATGGGCGTCTTCAATTCATGGCTGAGGTTCTGCAAAAATTCTTTCCGGTAAGCTTCGTTTTGCTGCAGCATTTCAATTTCCTCTTTGCGCTGTACGGCCCAGGCTTCTACATCCTGCCGTACTTCATCTATACTTTTTTGTGGTAAGATATGTTTGTAATAAAATTCTTCCCGCTTACTGGCCTTGGTTTGGTAAATGAATTTATAAATGAGTTTTATTTTGCGGTAGATGAAGGTTTGCAGGGTATATAATATCAACCCGTAGCTTCCGGCAAATATTACAACAAACGAAAGCAAAGCGATCCACCATACCGGCTTAAATACAAATATACCTATGGCAATAGGCAGCGCCAATGTAAATGCGGTGAGTGCAGATAATTGCTGAGGAGAAAAATTTTTTCGTGAAAGCATCGATCAATTGACGGTTGATAGTTGATAGTTGGTAGCCGGCACTCTGCGAAAGTAAAGAACTATCCCTGTTAACTAATAGCCAATAACAAATAACTATTAACCAATAGCTATAACTCAAACTTGTACCCAACCCCTTTCACCGTAGTAATACAATCAAGGTTAAGTTTCTGGCGGATCTTGCGAATGTGTACATCAATAGTACGGTCGCCAACGATCACTTCTGTACCCCAAACCTGGTTCAGTATCTCATTGCGCAGAAAAACCTTTCCGGGTTTGCTGGCCAGCAATGCCAGGAGCTCAAATTCTTTGCGGGCCAATATGATATCATTGCCCTGGTAGTTGATGATGTATTTTTCCCGGTCTATCTGCAGGTCGCCGATCTGTAATATGCCCGTATCTTCTTTATTCAACCTCCTGAACAGAGCGTTTACCTTACTTATCAATACTTTAGGACTGATCGGTTTGGTAAGATAGTCATCAGCGCCGGTTTCCAGTCCTTTTATTTCGGTGGTCTCATCGCTTAATGCCGTAAGGAAAATGATCAGCGTTTCTTTAAAGGCCGGTTGCAAACGCAGGATATTACACACCTCAATGCCATTCTTCCCGGGCATCATGATATCCAGGATAATAAGGTCGGGAAGCGTTTTTTTGGCAACTTCTATCGCTTCGGTGCCATTCTTTGCAGTATAAACTTCGTATCCCTCGCCCTGCAAATTGTATTTGAGGATCTCAAGGATATCCGGTTCATCATCAGCAATTAATATTTTTTTAACAGTGCTCATAAGTAATATGCGGTGCAAAAATAGTCTTAATGCGTAAGGATTCCCCGGGTTTGGGGTAAGCGGTGTATTATCAAATTGTTAAGCAGAAAATATAGTATAAAAAAGTTAATCTGTTATATTGTTTGTCCCAAATGCAACCTCTCGCCTAATTTTGGCATCTTTGTAATAGAACAGGTAGTATGAAAAAATTATTTCTCTCTTTATTAGTGGTTTGCAGCTTAAATGCTTTTGCAGGGGTAGATACTGTTACGGTGCCTATCCAGCGGAGGCTATTTCACGATCGTATAGACCAGGAACAAAAGCTGGCAGATAGGGCAGACGGCAAGTCAGACGGCATTGTCAGGGTTTCTTCCAATGAAGATGTTAACCTCGCCGTTACCGATGCATTGATAAGAAAAGTGGACGAGCTGCAGAATTTTGTAGAAACAAGCGCTAAGCTGGCTACCAATAATGATAAGGTGCGTTATCTTACGTATATCGAATTAATGATGAAAGGTTACCGTACCAGCTGGAAACACAAGCAGCTGGCCCCTGCCTATGCACCCATGCTGGTGGATAATTTTGAGAATGCGATGAAACTGAATATAGATGGGCAGAGCATGGCTTCTATTATTGATAAGGTGCCTTATGAAGTAGGCACTATCATCACCAATATTTTTACAGAAAATAAAGGATATAAGGAAAGCAGAAACGTGCTTTTTTTAAAATACTGTGTGCTTAACCCCGACAAAATATTGCAAAGTATAGAGCCTTATGCCAGTGAGCCTTTTGCCGATAGCCTGGTGGCGGTAAGTGCAAAGCTGAATCCTGTAGGAATATATAATTATGCAGCGGCTTCCAATTCTGTTGTTGGCAAACTGATACTCCGCAACCAGAATCCTTTGGTAGTAAAAGTGGCAGAGTTAAGCCAAACACCTAATGCATTATTGTATTTTCCTTTTTTGGATGATATTTTAAGCGGTAAAAAAAATATACCCGATCTGAAAAAATATATAGATGATAATGAAAATGGCTACGACAGCATCAAATACTATAAGCTGTTGGTAAGCACCGAAATAGATTATTTTAAAAGAATGACCGGCCCTGCAAAAGATACGCCGGTAGCTATGTTTGGGGCCAATGGGTTGAGAGAAGTGCTGCAGAGAAAAGCTATCCAGTATTTCATTACACCCATCAATGAACTGCACGAAAAGCCGGAAAATGTGCGGATGAAAGCAGTGGAGCCTTTATCTTCTGTTGACCTGTATTATATGCTGGTAACCGGCGAAAGTGAAATATATACCAGCAGCTATAAGCACAGCTTTAACCGTTTGGTACAGCGGCTCGGGTCCGCATCCCGTACCGATTCCTTATTGCTGAATGTTAATTTCGATTACTTCAAGCGCTTCATTAAAATGGCGGCTAATTACAACAAGCTGGATACTTTTTTACGCCTGATGCCAAAGCCCAATGCAGAAACACTGATGAAAGCATTTGTTGCCAACCTGGATAACACCGGCAACCTGGAAGATGCTGTAGATGTAGCCGATTCGTACAGCAGCATACACGATAAAAAACTATTGTCCAATATTCTTACTTATGTAAAGGATAATGAAAATCGCAGCATTCAAAGCAATAATGCAAAGGGAAAAACCATTTACGGGTTGCTTAAAATTATTTTTCTTTCGGCAGACAGCAGCAACAAGATCGACCTTACGGGTGAGATCGGCATACCTTCTATTTACAGTATTGATAATACCCAACTGGCAGATGACAGCGGGCGTATTGTGCAGCAGGTTTTCTTTTATGGCGATGATGACGGAAAAAAATATTTTTCCAGCTTCGTCAATTCTTTTTCCGATAAAAAGCAATGGCAGCTTACCGGCAAAAAAGAATGGGTAGAGATCAAGTCCATAAAAGGAAAGAAAGTATGGATATATGCCAACCGTCCGCTGGATAGTGATGCCAACCTTGATGACAGCGCCCAGATACATTTGAATGCCTACCTGGATGCAAACGACCTGCTGCCGAGTGTAGTGATACACCGTGGGCATAGTTACTGGCTGCCACGCACGTTAAAACGTATGCCGGATGATGCAAAGATCGTTGTGCTGGGTTCCTGCGGCGGGTATAAAAATTTAAGTTTGATCATACAGAATTCACCCGATGCCCATATCATTTCTACAAAAGAGATCGGGAAGGGAGATATTAATCAACCGGTTACCAATTATCTTAACCAAACCTTTCTTACCGGTAAAACACTGGTATGGAAAAGCATGTGGGCCTCGCTGACCAAAACTTTTTCTACCGCCGATAAAGATACCCGGGAGAGTTGGGATGATTATATTCCGCCGTACAAAAACCTCGGCGCTATTTTTATAAAGGCGTATAATAAAAAGATGGAAGGAGAGTAAACCAGCCGCAAGACACAAGTCGCAAGGGGCAAGTATTCATTTCGAAGAGCATGCTTCTCCCTTGCAGCTTTTTCCTTGCAGCTTCTTTCTCTATCTTTGCTTCATGAGTGATCAGCCAAGGGCAAAGAAAAAAATCTTTAATTTTTCATTACTGCAGAGGGTATTCCAGTTTGCCGCTCCTTATCGCAATAAGTTTTACGGTTCGTTGATCTTATCTATCGTATTGGCCGTAATGGCGCCGCTGCGCCCGTTCCTGATACAGCTTACTATCAACGATGGCGTAAAAGATACTACACACGGGCATTTCATTAATGGCGCCGGTGGGTTTATTATCGAGATCACCATCATACAGATCATTTTATTACTACTGGAAACAGGCTGCCGCTTTTTCTTCACGTTTCTTACAGCATCGCTTGGTCAAAGTGTAGTGAAGGATCTGCGGGTAACTACCTATAAAAAAATATTGCACCTCAATCTTTCGCAGTACGATAAAACACCTATTGGTACACTTACAACAAGAACCATCAACGATATCGAATCCATAAATGATATTTTCAGCGACGGGTTGATACCCATCATCGCCGACCTGCTGTCGATCATTTCTGTGCTTACGTATATGTTTGTTGTGGACTGGCGATTAACATTGATTTGCTTATCACCATTTCCTTTATTGATAGTAGCTACTTATTTCTTTAAAGAAAGCGTGAACAAATCTTTTATCAGGGTGCGCAATGCAGTTGCCAACCTGAATGCCTTTGTGCAGGAGCACATCACCGGTATGAGCGTGGTACAGGCCTTTGCAGCAGAAAAAAGGGAGCAGAATAAATTTGATGCCATTAATAAAGAACACCGCAATGCTAATATCAAAGCCATCTTTGCCTACTCTGTTTTTTTTCCTATAGTAGAATTGGTAATGGCATTATCAACAGGTTTATTAATTGCAGGTACAACAGGCTATAGCTCTGCGGGTGTTATCACTTCATTCATTCTTTGTCTCAATTTATTGTTTCGCCCCTTGCGTGTTATCGCCGATAAGTTCAATATATTGCAAATGGGCATGATTGCCAGCGAAAGGGTATTTAAAGTGCTGGATAATGAAGACACAATGGTTAATAACGGTACCTATGCGCCAAAGGATGTACAGGGAAAAGTTGAATTTGATAAGGTATGGTTTGCCTATGATGAAGAACATTATGTGCTGAAAAATATTTCTTTTAATATAGCGCCCGGCGAGACACTGGCTATTGTGGGGCATACCGGCAGTGGTAAAACATCCATCATCAGTTTGCTCAACCGCCTATATCATATACAAAAGGGAACAATAAAGATTGATGATACAAACATAGAAGATTTTGAATCGGATGTGTTGCGCAGCAAGATCGGCGTAGTGTTGCAGGATGTTTTTCTTTTCAGCGGCTCGGTGCTGGATAATGTTACCCTGCGCAATAACGATATAAAAAGGGAAGATGTTATCCATGCAGCCAAACTGATCGGCATTCATGATTTTATTATGCAGTTGCCCGGCAATTACGATTATAATGTTATGGAAAGAGGCGCTACGCTTTCGTTAGGGCAGCGGCAGCTATTATCTTTTGTAAGGGCGCTTTTATATGATCCCGCTATTTTGATACTGGACGAAGCTACTTCATCGGTAGATACAGAAAGTGAAAAGCTTATCCAGCATGCTATTGATAAACTGATCGCCGGGCGTACTTCTATCGTTATTGCCCACCGCCTCAGCACTATCCGCAAGGCCGATAAGATACTGGTACTGGATAAAGGCGAGATAAAAGAACTGGGCACACACGAAGAATTACTGGCCAGGCAGGGTTTTTATTACCAGCTGCATAAGATGCAGTTTGAAAAACAGGAGAAAGTGGCGTAAGTACCTGCCAGCCTTAATCTGTAGCTATTTTTTTTAATTTTTACCCGCTAATTTCGGATTTCCCTGCTCCCTGCTTATCTTTGCGGCAAATTTCAGGGTATATATGTCGTCACATCGTTTCAAATCAATACTGGTAGCGGTTTTCAGCTTGGGAACACTGTTTTTTTCTACTCCTTCTTTTGCACAGGGCGACAAGGAAAAATCACAGGAACCCGAGGCAAAGAAAATGGATGCCGGTAAATTGATCGTTGAGCACGTAATGGATGCACACGAATTTCACCTGCTTACCCTTAAAAACGACGAAAATCCCAAGGAATCAAAGCACATCAGCATCCCTTTACCTATTATTATCTATCAAAAAGGAAAAGGTTTGGATGTATTTATGTCTTCAGCCTTTCATCATGGCGAAGAAGCACACGACGGCTATATGCTGATGACCGAGGAATTTTTGGAAGAGCATAACCTGCAAAATGCAAAAGATGCCGGCGGTAAGCCACTTTACGACGAAGGCAAGATATATGCGGTAGATGCAGCAGGCATGCCGGATGCATCGGTTAAAATATATGATTTTTCACTTACCAAAAATGCAACACAGGTTATTTTATCCTTATTGATATTGATAATTCTTGTAACAGGCGTTGCAAAAAAATATAAAAAAGGAGAAGGCGTAAAAAATGCACCTAAGGGATGGCAAAATGCTTTGGAACCGGTGGTTACTTTTATACGTGATGATGTAGCTAAGCCTAACCTTGGAAAACGTACTGATGCATATCTTCCTTTGTTGCTTACTATCTTTTTCTTCATCCTGATCAATAATATATTTGGATTGATACCAGGCTCGGCAAATGTTACCGGCAATATTGCTTTCACATTGGTGCTGGGTGTTATATCCTTTATCGTGATCATGATCAGTACTAATAAGCATTTCTGGTCACACATTTTCTGGCCTCCTGTACCACATGGTGTTAAACCGATCTTGATACCGGTGGAAATATTGGGCATCTTTACCAAGCCATTCGCACTTATTGTGAGGTTGTTTGCTAACATGATAGCGGGCCACATTATTATTACCAGCTTCATTGTACTGATATTTATTATGGCAACTATGAAAGCAGCAATAGGCTGGGGTTCATCGCCTTTCTTTGTTGCATTGACCGTATTTATTTATTTGCTGGAAGTATTGGTAGCATTTATACAGGCATACATTTTTGCTAACCTTACAGCAGTATTTATCGGGCAGGCATTTGAAGGCGGTCATGATGATGTTGACGGGCACCATGATGAAGTGGTGATCTAGTAATTGGGAATTGGGATTTAGGAATTGGTTATTCCGGTCTTGAAGTCTTCGTAAGTCCCCTTTAGGGGATTTAGGGGCGGATTTAAAGCGTTTTTTTTTAATCAATATAAAATCGAGTAGTATGAGTTTATTGAACACTTTGTTAGAAGTTCAGTTAGGTTTCTCTCACCTTGGTGGTGCTGTTGGTGCAGGTCTTGCAGCAATAGGTGCCGGTATAGGTGTGGGTTTGATCGGTAAAGGCGCAGTTGAATCAATTGCACGCCAGCCAGAAGCCACTAACGACATTCGTAGTACTATGATCCTTGCTGCCGCTCTTGTAGAGGGTGTGGCGCTGCTTGCTGCAGTTGCCGGCCTGTTGGCAGTATTGAAAGCGTAGTCGACCTTTTTACTGCATCCAAAGCACAGGGCGGAGGATGCAGTAATTTTTGTTTTCTTTTAATCAGTATATTTTTTAAATACAGTTACAGATGAAACTTTTATTACCGGACTTAGGTCTTTTATTCTGGAATGCTTTAGCATTTTTGATCGCATTTTTTATTTTGAGAAAATTTGCATGGCCCGCCATTATCAAAGGACTTAAAGAAAGAGAAGCAAAGATCAGCGACAGCATTGCTACCGCAGAAAAGGTACAGGCAGAAATGGCCCAGCTGAAAAGCGAAAATGAAACCCTGCTGGCAAAGGCCCGTGAAGAAAGAGCTACGATGCTTAAAGAAGCAAAAGAAACCAAGGACAAAATAATCAACGAAGCGAAAGAACAGGCTAAGGTAGAAGCCGGAAAGATCATCAGCGATGCACAGGCTGCTATCAACCATCAAAAAATGGCTGCGCTGACAGAAATAAAGAACCAGGTAGGCAATTTGGTGATAGAAGTGAGTGAAAAGATATTGCGCCGCGAACTGAGCAATAAAGCAGAGCAGGAAAATTATATCAAGCAATTAGCTGAAGAAGCAAAATTGAATTAATTGATGTGCAAATGTACACATTTGCAGATTTATAAATTTCTATATGAACAATCCACGTTTAGCAGGCCGGTACGCCAAAAGTTTAGTTGATATTGCTACAGAGCAAAATCAGCTGGCTAATATATATGGCGATATGAAGCTGGTACAGCAGATATGCAAAAGCAACCCCGATTTTGTTGCCGTATTGGTAAGCCCTGTTATTAAAGCAGATAAGAAAGGAAAGATAATTGAATCCATTACCACCGGCAGGGTAACCCCGCTTACCAGCGCTTTTATCGACCTGCTGGTTCGCAAAGGAAGAGAGAATAACCTGCCTGAAATAGCCACTGCATTTATTACCCAGTATAATGCGATCAATAATATCCATAAGGTTAAGATCACTACAGCTGTGCCGATGAGCGAAGACCTTCAGCAGGCCATAGCAGCAAAAGTAAGATCATCTGCCAGCCTGCAGAATATCGAAATGGAAACAGTGGTAAACGATGAACTGATCGGTGGTTTTGTTTTGGAATTGGGTGGTAATCTTGTAGATGCCAGCATTTTGCGTGACCTGAAAGATGTGAAAAAGCAATTCATGAATAATGATTACCTGCACCGGATAAGGTAATCATCAATAATATTTTTAAAAAGAGAGCTGTTACAAAAATGTAGCAGCTTTTTTTATTCTTTTCACCGCGAAGGCGCAAAGACAGGGATACCGCCAGGATCCTTAGCGAAATTTTGCGCCTCTGCGCCTTTGCGGTTTCCTAAAAAATGGATGATCTTCTATATTCTTTAGTTGAAAATCTACCTGTATATAAAATGGATTCTTTTTGCTTTGCTGTTTAGAATAAAAGCAGAAAAAGCAACCAGCATTTACCTGCCGCTCTGCGTTCAACATCGCATAGAGTTAACACAAAAAAGTAAATTATGCGTAACTATAAACTTCCGGTCATTACAAAAAAGCAACTGGAGAATATGCAAACAGACCCCAATTCTCTTATTGAATATCTTATTGACAAGTACACAGGCATCATGACCCCATATCTTGAAAAAGGATTGCCAATGCCCCGGGAAGAATTTACCAACCAGCAGCATGCCCTGCTATGTTTTGCCACTTTTGATGCCGGGATACGAAACGGCGGTTTTATTCAATTGATTAAAAATGGTCATGGAGAATACATTTTTGATTCTCCCTTTGCAAAGATCATGGCCGAATGGGGCGCTTCAGGTATCTCAGCAATAATTAACAGCGCAAAGAAAATATTCAGGCGATATCGAAAAGAACTCAAAAAGGAAGTATCAACGACTGATATTACTAAACTGTACGAGAATAAAAACTACAAAGGATTTGAACTGTTAGAAAAAGAATATTTTAAAACAACCGAAACAATAGAAATAAACAATTATATAAAAGACCATATGAATCTCTTTGCTATTGTTTCAGAATAAAGCGCATCTTCGAAGCGCTGCTTCTTTTCATTTGTTTGATAACGCTCTGCTATTTGCCAGAAAAAAATAGCTAAAATTCGATAAAGATTAGGCTGTTTTCTACGCCTTCACTTTTTTCTGAACTATACATTTGCGACTACGGGATAATTTATTTCTAAATCTTCCCATTTTATATGCAGCAACAATTCAATTGTATAATGCTATAATGAGAATATAAACCAGTAAATATAAATCAAAATATATGTCGAACGAAAACAACGGAAAGACCGTAGCGATACTTAGCTACATTACAATCATCGGATGGCTGATAGCCTATTTTGCTATGCATAAAGATAAAAAAACAGCACTGGGGTCTTACCATTTAAGGCAAAGCCTGTTACTGTTCTTATGTGCCATTGCCTGGAATGTGGTCACTATGATATTGGGCTCCTTTTTACCCGCCATTGTTAATACAATTTTGTCACTAGCCTCACTGGTGTTCCTGGTATTATGGGTAATAGGATTGATAGCAGCCATTAATGAACAACGTAAGCCGATACCCCTGGTCGGTGAAAAAGCACAGGGGATGTTTCCGGGGATTTAAAGTATAGCCATTAAAAACAGAGATGATTGCCTTACGGGCAATCATTTTTGTATAACACTGCCATTTTGCATGAGAAAAATAATTACCCTTTTGTTACTGATCGCACTAACCGGTTGTCATGCCAATAAAGGCCTGGAATACAATAATAAGATGGTGAAGATCGTACAGCAAATATTGGTTAAAGTGAATGAAGAAGATAATATAAGTGCATCGTTTCAAAAAGACAAGTGGCAGGAAGTGCAGTATTTAAAAGAAATAACTGATAGTTCAATTAATGCAATAAGTCTTCTTAAACCCGAAAAAGAGGCAGAGATTTTTCATACCAAGGCAAAGGCAATATTTTCATTGGTAAAAGAAGAATATATACCCTTAACTGCAGAATGGATGGAATTCCGGCAAAAGACTGTTGATAGCAATAAAGAAAACGATAACAAAGAGGAAGAATTTATAGAGCATTATAAAAATATACAGGAAAGACTGAAAGAGTTGCGATTTGAAGCGATGGTAGCGCAAAATAATTTTGTTACCCGTACAAATGTAGAGGGCAACGTATTGTATTTGAAGGAAAATTAAATTCTTGTTTATACAAAATCAATAAGTATGTCACTGCCATTTATAGAGATCATCGAATGGGTAGAACAGGATCCCAACCTGTTGATGTGGAAATTTGCCGATGCAGATAAAGAGATCAAGAACGGAGCACAACTTACTGTACGGGAAGGGCAGGTAGCTATGTTGCTGAACGAAGGCCAACTGGCAGACATATTTGCCCCCGGCCGGCATAAATTAAGTACTGCCAATATTCCTGTACTCAGCAGGTTAAAAGGGTGGAAATACGGTTTTGAAAGCCCTTTTAAAGCAGACGTATATTTTTTCAGCACCAAACAATTCCTCAATTTAAAATGGGGCACACCTGCACCCATACTATTACGTGACCCTCAGTTTCAGCAGGTCCGCCTACGGGCATTCGGCGTTTACAATGCAAAAATTACAGGCGCAGACGTGTTCTTCCGGGAATATGCAGGAAGCTATCCCGTGCTCTCAATAAAAGAAATGGAGTACCAGTTACGGGATTATATCTCACCAAAATTTGGTGAAGTACTGGCACAGGCACAGGTAGCCGTAATGGATGTAGCTGGCAATGTAACAGCACTGGCACAACGGATACAGCCTTTACTGCAACCTTACTTTAAAAACATTGGTATGGAACTCAGCAGTTTTACCATTACCAGTGTTACCCTGCCCGATGAAGTAACAGCCTACTATGATAAGATAACAGGAATGAATATGGTACCTGATATGAATAAATACCAGCAGTTCAACACAGCCAATGCTATTGGAGAAACTGGAACTGTAGCCAATGAGGGAATGCAGCAAAGCCTATTGGCAGGTATGATGATGAATGCAATGCAATCTGCACAAAATAAACCTGCAGCCGAAATGGATATTACGGCCCGCCTGAAACAATTAAAGCAATGGGTTGAGGAAGGTTTGATAAGTGAAAGTGAATACAATAACAAGAAAACGGAACTGATGAATAAATTATAATACCATGAGCGAAGATAAAATACAGGGATGGGTACAAAAACTAAAACAAAAAGCGCAGTCGCAAAAAAATTATGGGCATGAACTGGAAAATAATAATAAGCCGGCAGAAGTAGCGATATCAAGCTGCCCTAATTGTGGAGCAGGGCGTGCAGAAAATGATGGGCTGACAAAATGCGCCTTCTGTGGATTTGAATTTATGCAGGTAACATTAACCGATGGCATTAATATAAAAAAAGAGGATAACTGATTCATGGGCTTTTTGTTTGGAAATAAAGAAGATAGTAACCAACTGCAGGCGCTTACTGCTGAACTTGATGCTTTAGAAGTAAGGTGGAAAGTTTTTTTAGATAAGCTCAGGGAAAGGTTTACCGGTATGCTCGATGAAACAAAGGCAGAGGCAGCGGAGCTTTTTAAAACAGATACTGATCAATACCGCCGCACTTATGCCCGTTTCAGGAATGGGATACAAGGGCAGTTGCAAACCATTTTTGACAAAGCAAGTAACGCACATAAAGAACAGATATTGGAAAGGTCCTATGATCTTGAACATGATTTTAGCAATAGTAGTAATGCAACACATAGTAAAGCCCGTACAATTATAAATAGCTGGAAGCACCGTTGTGATGACAATTACTTTAATAAATGGCAAACCGTATTAAGGCAATTAGAATCCTCAACGTTTAAAGAAATAGAAAAAGAAGACAGCCTGGAAACAAGATACCAGGCTATTCTTACTGAACATGAAATTATAATGAATAAATTCTCATGTATACAATGTGGAGGTATGCTTAAGCTGGAAAAAATATTCTTTATTGCCACTTATATTACCTGCCCATACTGTCAAACACAAAACACCTTTCAACCATCAGCGAAGGCCCAACAACTGGAAGATATTTCAAGGCCATTGGCAGAGCAACGCTGTATGCATTTGCAACAGGCTTATCTTATAATGGTGCAACGGGCAAAAGATCTGTTTGATCAGCGCCATCAATTAAAATCCAGGAAGATACGCCTTGGGAAAAAAGATAAAAAAGAAAAACACGAAATAGAAAGCAACCTTGCGATAACAGAACAGGAATTAAAACTTGCCAACGAACAAAAGCCTGTTTTGTATGAAAGCTATATTAAAGCGGTATTTGCTGAAATAAATAAGATCGTTCCGGATCTTAAAGAACAAAATGATAAATTCTGTTTACGGCTATTGGAAGATCATAAAGCAAAGGAAAAATATGATTATACAAGAATGATAAATGATTAATTCACAAAAAAGCAACAACTATGTTTAAAAAATTATTGAATAACCTGCTGGGCGATACCGGCAGTAAGGAAACATCACAAGAGGAAATTCAGCAGGAACAACAACCAGTTGAAACAAAACAGGAACAATATGAAGAAAAGGATGATGCGCCGAGGTATAATTTTGGCGATATACAGGAAGATGCCAACAATCCTTTATTGCAACCTATACATGGTATCAGTTTAAAAGATTATGGAGCTGCGGGCAGTAAGATGGCATCAGGTATTGAGCCCGAAATAGTATGCAAAGCACTGGGAATAGAATTGCCGGTATGGGAAGAAGTAAATACGCTATGGATGAAACGCATGCAGGAAGATGGAACATTTACCGTTACCAGCTTATATGGAAAATATTTTGGCATGGCTAACGACCATCCATTATTAGGTTCGCTTACTGCTGCGGCTTCAGCAGAAGGTATTTCCAATATCGAACGTATTAATAACGATACTTACTTCTGTTATGAGCTTATTGGTGCAAGAGATGCTGCCTATGCTCACGGACTGGATGGGGCTCAATGGATCGTAGATACTTTTGGTGTGCCATTGGGAGAAATGCAGTCTGCTGCCATGAAATGGTCAGCTGAAATAAGGCGGCGGGGTGATGACCAGCTTGTACATTTTATCCAGTATCAAAATGAAAAGAAAGAGGAGTATGCAGCACGTTTTGCTGCTGAGCAGGGTGGCAATGTAGCTGATGATATTGAGTTTTAAATAGCTAAGGTATTGAAGCAGCGAAGTACATGACAAGCTCAATGATATTGCAGAAGTAGCGTACGGGGCATAGGTATTCGTTCCTTTAATAGAATTAAACACTGCTGTAAAATAAATTACCAACACAGCTATTTAGTATCAACAGCAATAGTTGTGGTTAAATAATATATTTTTACGGCAGTTAAAAAATATTGAGTGTTCCCATTAACAAACTCTAAAGAGAAAAGTGGAATTTTCGCCTAGAGTAGTTAAGAGAATGCACCTTTGACAAAGGTGCGTTCCTTTTCTTATAACTGGGCTGGCTTTCCACTGCCTCTCTTCGGTTGTAAGTTTAGGACGCACCTTTTTCATTACAACCAAAATTTTTTAACGTATGCCAACCAACAAGTATGGTTTTATACCATCGAAAGAACTGCAGCAAAGCCTGGATACCATTCACCTTCTTTTAGAACTTTTTAAACCGGATGAAATGGAAGAAATGATCTGGTTTCTCTCCTTCCAGTTTGCCAACTCCAAAACAGAAAACGAATGGACGTATAAGGAACGTTCTAATTTTCATTGTTTTTATACTATGCTGATAAAGGCCAGCAAGGCGATAGTGGTGATAGATAGGGAGTTGAATAAAAATAGTGGGGATTTGTAGGGGTGAAGTGTACTATTTGCCGAGACTGCTTCGGCAACGGTATAATCACCAACAAGGACGAAAAATGGCAAACAGATACTTGCGTACTTTAAACAATTAATTATGTGGAAGTATTACTTTTTTCTATCATGTTATTATTTATTGTACATTTATGGATATCAAGCTTATAGATATAGCGAATTTTAGTGTATGCGTATATTTATGAGTTGGGCGCAACTAAATTATTATGTTTTTAGAATCATTAATATCTCCAGACTTTCTCAAATATGGATTTATTGGCTTTTTAGCTATTTATGTAATCTTGTTGTATTCGATGTTTGTTAGGTTAGTACGGACAGGAGTAAATATTAAGCACTGGGTATATCTTTTTCTTGTGATGAGCTTATTCATTTTAACAATAGGAGGTTTTTATGTTTATTCGACAGATCGAGTAAAATACTCAGATAAAAATTCTTTTGACTCACTTTTAGTCATCAATAGATCTTTAAGAGAAAAACTAGATTTGTACAATGATTCAAGTGAAGCTAAAATTACACTTGCAAAAAAAATAAAAGAAAGAAGTAAACAACTTGATTCACTATCTAAAATTAATGACATGCTTGCTGATTCAATTAGCAATAAGCAACAACTAATTGATGAATTTATTTCTAAAAATATAGCTGACTGTTTTGATATAGAATTATATGCTAGCATATCAAAAAGTAACTCTAGTATATATAAGCAATATCCAAAGGACATAAACTTTATAAGATTGAAAAGAGCTGTATTTAATAAATTTCTATGCTTCCATGCTGATAAAAATCTGCTAAAAGGTGGGCTGGAGTCCTTGATTAATCAACACAGGGGTAATTTTACAAAAAAGGATGTAGATGAACTATTAGCCAACTATACAGACTTAATGCAAATCAGACTCAATTGGATTAAAGATGATGCATTACCTGCTTTTCAAAAGGATTTTTTATATCGACTTCAAACAGGTGAACAACGGCCAGTACAAGCCATTGTACCACTACCCAAAAGTTTACAAGTGATTGTTCCTAGAAATCCCGGTGAGGTTTTTCTTGATAGCAAACCTTCAATTAATGATGTTTTAGTTACTGACATTAAAACGCTTCAAGAAGAAGAAAAGCTACTTATAAAAAAATTGACTGGCAAGACACAAACATCTCAAGAAATTATTCTTCATTATTAGCTGCGCCCAACAAAAGGTTTTGTGCAATTGGGGCTCGACATTGAAGCAATCATCGGCAGTGCATATCCAAGCTTCATATTCGGCAGACGGAATTCTGCTGGGCAGTAATTCTTAACTTCGGCTTTTAGGTATAAATTTAGCTTCGATTCCGGGCAGACAGTTGGTCAATTCCCCAACTGCACAAAGCCTCGAACGTTAGCAGCAAGTTTAATAGACAGTACGTTTAAAAAGGAATAAGTCAAGAATCAATATGTTGACATACAACGAACGCATAGAACTAAGGGACAAGTTGGCGAGTGGCGAAATTGGAATAGAATTCGCACAAGAAAAATATTGGAAGGATTTCAAAGAAGGAAAAAAATCTTGGTATACAAAAGACTGGAAAGAAAGAAGGGCTAAATTGATTAAAGACAAATGTCAAATATGTAGTAGCAAGGAGACATTAACGATACAGCATCTTTCTCACCCCAGGAAATACTCTGAATATCTAACAGAAATAAGAAGGGGGTATACTAAAGATTATATCAACATTAATCCCGAAATTGATAAATCTGAATTTGGAAATCACATACTCAAAGATTATGATTATGCACCCACTCCTTTGTGTCCAAATTGTAAGAGTAGTAATTCTAATAGAAGAGTAAGAAAAGTCCCACAACATCGTTGTACAGAATGTAAGCACGAATTTGATGAGCCAGTTTATAAATCAGTTGATGAACTTATCTCAATTTTTCTTGAGAATGAAGATGCAATTGAAGTTAGAGATAAGTGCTTTATATCAAAAAAATGGAAAAATGAGCATAACCTGTCAAGTATCAGGTATTGGTTGCAAAGAGAGCGGGCAGTAACTAAGGACGCTGCAACGATTAAGAAAGAGGCATTTTTACTTTATCTAAATGATGACATCAAATATCTATCATTCGAAGACACGATAACAGCTTGCAAAAGATGTGCTTCAAGTTATGACTTACACAGGATGGAATTATGTCCTCAATGCAAAGAGCATTACAAAGGTATTCAATATCCAACCTGCATTCATTGTTTACCGGAAGAAAAGCGAAAACCTATATTAGAAAGTATTGAATTTGGAAAAGAGATGAGAGAAATGCATAAAGACCTTGGAATTGACTAAATGGTGTCCTTTGTCTCGGCGGGATTTTTACAAGCGGTTACTTTATTATAAAAGCCCCGCCGCAGAATATCTTTTCCATTTGTAGTGCGGCTCTGTAACAATTGATGAAGTATTCAGCACCGAGGTTTTACGGTAACAGTAAAATAATTGAGAGGGGAAGTACCAAACGTTCCTACGGATCGTATCAAGCCACTTATTTCTATTCTACCCACGAAGCATTCCTCCGGAACGTAAAAACGCTCTCTGTGTATCTTCGTGAAAAAACTTTGTGAAGCTTTGTGAAAAATCTTATTACAACTCCTTATCCAACTGCTGCTCCAGCTTCAATAAAGCTTCGGCCACTTCTTTTTCAAAAGCAGGGTTACCGGAAGAGGGCACTTGTGTAGCATACCAGATCAATACCATGGCCACATAATCCTGCATATCTTTTCCGGCAAATTGTGTCTTGAATTCCACGATCTTTTCATTGATCGTCTTCAAGGTTTTGCGTATCACTTCTTCATCCTTAGGTTCGGTTTTGATGCGGTAGTTTCGGTCGCCAATGATAATATTTACGGGTATAAGTTCTGCCATGATCTATTCGCTTAATAAGGCTATACATTTATCAATTTCACGAAGGTGCCGGTTGATCATCTTTTCAAATTCCTTTTTATCCGTTTCATTCATTTGCCCTGTGGATGTTTTTAAGATGAGCACCTGCTGCTGCAATACAGCGATCTGTTCGTTGCTGCTTTCTTTGGTTTGCTGTAATTCCTGTATGAGCTTCGATTGCCGCTCGTTGTCTTTTTGCAGCAATTTGTAGTTCTTCAGCAAATGCTGAAGCTTGTCGTTGATACGTTTGATATGTTGGTCAAGTTCCTCCATGCTCCTTTAGCTGGAAAGGTAATCGTTATTTGTTAATGGTTATTCGTGAATTGTTATTAGTTATTCATGAACAACCATGATCTGCTATCCGCTGTATGTTCAACCCTAATTCCCAATTCCCAATTACTTCCTTACCTCCGCATTCAATTCCTTCTCATACGATGTAATGATCTTATTCATCATGCCGTCGATCTCCTTATCAGTCAGTGTTTTCTCTTCATCCAGGAAAGTAAAACTTACGGCCATCGATTTTTTATTGGCGCCTAATTTTTCGCTTTCAAAAACATCGAACAAATTAACAGCAGTAAGTTTGCCCACTTTAGCAGCCTGTGTAGCTTTTTGTATGGCTTCGTATTGCAGGGCCTTATCGACTACAATAGAAAGATCACGCTGCACTGCGGGGAATTTGCTGATCTCTTTGAACCGGATGGCATTCTTCCTGTTCAGTTTCAACACTTTTTCCCAGTAGATATCAGCATACAAAACAGGTTGTTTGATATCGAAGCGGCTCAATAAATTTTTATTCACCAGGCCTAATTCAGCAATTATTTCATTTTTAATTTTTACCTGCAGGCCGAGGCTTAATTTTTCATTTTGCGATACAGCATATTCTGTTACCTG
Organism: Bacteroidota bacterium; assembly: GCA_048497855.1. Lineage (GTDB taxonomy): Bacteria > Bacteroidota > Bacteroidia > Chitinophagales > Chitinophagaceae > Ferruginibacter. Next base: position 124,968 of record JBEHZB010000002.1, read on the forward strand.
TAAACCCAGCAGTGCAAATATTTTTTCACAGGCGCCCTTTATAAAATAAATATCTGTTTTAGAAGTTTTGCTGTTCCAGTTACCGGCCAGTTTATTGCCACTTACATACAGGCACAGGTGCTCATGCTCATCATATTTGCCTGTAGCTGCGGTGGAATATGTTTTACCGAATTCAAAGAATTTAAGATCGCTGTTTTTCCGGTTAAGATTATACGCAACAGATTCCAGGCCGGTTTCCAGCATAGAAGGGCGCATTACATTCAGTTCCTCGCTAAGATTATTGATCATCTTAACCGTAGTCTGTAATGTTTCTTCATTAAAATAAGCGCTGTTGGTAATGCTGTTGGTGAAAATCTCGTAAAAGCCAAGGCCGGTTAAATAATTCGCCGTCTTTTCTTTATAAACCGCTTCATGGGCAAGGGTTTCAACAGATGGAGATAAACTGATGGTAGCCGGTATCTCAATATTATCCAGTCCATCAATGCGCATGATCTCTTCCACAATATCCGCAGGCAAGGTAATATCCGGCTTGCTGAAAGGAACAGTAAAGCGCATTTCATCCATGCCTTCTATTATCAATTCAAAACCAAGGCTGCTTAAAATATTCTTGATAGCATCAGCATGATAATTTTTACCGCTTAGTTTTTTCAAGTAATGATATTTAAGTGCTACTTCTGTTTTTTCTTTTGGCGCAGGATAAATATCTATTACATCGCTGGCAATTTCGCCACCGGCAATTTCTTTAATTAAAAGAGCGGCTCTTTTTAATACATTGACCGTATTGCTGATGTCCACACCTTTTTCAAAACGTGTAGCAGCATCGGTACGTAATCCATGACGCAACGAAGTTTTACGGATGCTTACCGGGTTGAACCAGGCGCTTTCTAAGAAAATATTTTTTGTTGCATTGGTAACACCGCTATGCAAGCCGCCATATACACCGCCTATACACATAGCTTCTTCTGCATTGCAGATCATTATATCTTCAGCAGATAATTTTCTTTCCTTTTCATCAAGCGTTACGAACAGCGTTCCTTCCGGTAAATTTTTGATGATCACCTTATTGCCTTTTATGGCATCAGCATCAAAAGCATGTAGCGGTTGCCCGGTTTCGTGCAAAATGAAATTGGTGATATCAACGATGTTATTGATCGGGCGAAGGCCAATGCTTTTTAAATGTTGCTGCAGCCATTTCGGGCTTTCGGCAATTGTAACGCCTTGCAGGCTGATACCGGCATAGCGTTGGCAGACAACAGTGTTTTCGATCACTACTTCCATTTGCAAACCCTGGTGATCGGGTTTGAAATTATTTTTAAAAGGAAGTTTTACAACAGCATCTTTTTTATTGTGGTGCGCCAGGTAAGCGCACACATCTTTTGCCACACCCAAATGGCTCATAGCATCCATGCGGTTGGGCGTAAGGCCTATTTCAAAAATAAAATCTTCGTATGGTTGAAAATATTCAGCAGCAGGTGTACCCACTTTTGTATCAGCAGGTAATATCATGATACCGGCATGGCTTTGTCCTAACCCGATCTCATCTTCAGCACAGATCATACCCTGGCTTTCCACGCCACGTATTTTTGCCTTCTTCATTGTCATCGGCTCACCGGTTGCAGGATAAATTGTTGTGCCAACAGTAGCTACTACCACCTTTTGGCCGGCAGCAACATTAGGCGCTCCGCAAACGATCTGCAGAGGGTCTTCATTACCGATATTTACTTTGGTAAGCGATAATTTATCAGCATCAGGATGTTTGCTGCATTCCAGTACTTCGCCTATCACCAATCCCTGCAAACCACCTTTTATTTCTTCGTATTTTTCAAGGGTTTCCACTTCAAGCCCTATAGCAGTAAGTATCTTACTCAGCTTTTCCGGTTCTATTCTTTCGGGCAGGTATTCGTTCAGCCAGTTATAACTAATGATCATGTAACGTAATTATTTGTCTTTTATCAGTTTGCAAAGATAGTTTTTTGAGGCCAGCTTTGGCAATCCCTGTTCTGGTAAGGTTATGCTATAAACTAAGCATACATTTTTAAAAACGCAAGCTTTTTTGAAAGATGTACGGTGCAGAAAAAGAAAATTTGGTATTACCAAATTGTTAATAAAAAGGAACTCTTTCCGAATTATGTTGATTTCTTGGTTGTTAATTTCCTGTGGGCAACCTCTTAATAAGCTAACTTTGCTGTTGATTAGGTGTGGAAAATAGCTATTAAAAGGAGGAAAAGAGCATTGTGGATAAAAATGAAGCTTCCCCGAATATTTTTTTGCTGTTACCTTAGCCGCCCTACAAACCAAACCTACCGCAGAGGGAACTTTAAAAAACATGGAACTTACTAATTTCAATAAAGACAAAAAGCTTCGCCGTAAATCGGTACCCGATCTTAGTTCAATGATGTACGGCAAAGTGCCGCCGCAGGCCAAAGAACTGGAAGAGGCAGTACTCGGCGCCATCATGCTCGAGAAAAGTGCATTCGATACCGTAGTGGAAATATTAAAACCCGAATGTTTTTATTCGGAGGCCAATCAGCGAATTTTCAGGGCCATGCAGGGGTTGGCAATAAAAAGCCTGCCGATAGATCTGCTGACGGTGGTGGAAGAACTGAAAGTTAGAGAAGAGCTTGATCTTGTCGGCGGTCCGTATTATGTTACCAAACTAACCAATGCGGTAGTATCCTCAGCTAATATTGACGCCCACTCCAGGATAGTGTTGCAAAAATTCATTCAGCGGGAACTCATACGTATCAGTGGTGAAATAATCGGCGACGCTTATGAAGACAGTACCGATGTATTTGATATGCTGGATGATGCGGAAGGAAAACTGTTCGAGATCACCAACAGTCATCTTCGTAAAAATTTTGACAGCATTGATACGGTTTTGGTAAAAACCATTCAGCGTATTGAAGACATGCGCAACCGGCAGGAAGATATAACAGGTGTGCCTACCGGCTTTCCATCAATGGATAAGCTTACTTACGGTTGGCAACCTACCGATCTTATCATATTAGCGGCACGTCCTTCGGTTGGTAAAACGGCTTTTGCACTTAACCTTGCCCGCAGTGCGGCGCTCGACCCGGTAAAGCCTACAGCAGTTGGTTTCTTTAGTTTGGAAATGAGCAGCAGCCAGTTGGTACAGCGTATATTAAGTGCAGAAAGTGAAATATGGCTGGAAAAGATTGCCCGTGGTAAGCTGGAAGAACATGAAATGAAGCAGTTGTATAAAAGAGGTATTGAACGTTTATCTAAAGCGCCGATATTTATTGATGATACAGCGGCATTAAACATTTTTGAACTGAGGGCAAAATGCCGCCGGTTGAAGAATAAGCACAATGTTGGTTTGATCATCATTGACTATTTGCAGCTGATGAGTGGCGCCGGAGAGAACCGGAATGCTAACCGTGAGCAGGAGATCAGCCGTATTTCCCGTGACCTGAAAGGGTTGGCAAAAGAACTGCAGGTACCGATCATTGCACTATCGCAATTAAGTCGTGAAGTAGAAAAACGTAAAGAAGGAAATAAGATACCGCAACTGAGTGATCTTAGGGAATCGGGTGCTATTGAACAGGATGCGGATATGGTAATGTTCCTGTACCGCCCTGAATATTATGATATCACCGCCAACGAATTTGGCGAAAGCAATAAAGGCGAAACCTATGTGAAGATAGCCAAGCACCGTAACGGTAGCCTGGATACGGTGAAACTGAAAGCATTGCTGCATATTCAAAAATTCATTGAAGATGAAAGTGGTGGTGGAGATTTTGGAGGAGGCTTACCAGGAGGTGGTGGCGGCAATTGGAAACCTGTAGCAGGACTCGACGGCGGCGATGGTGGCGCAAAACTGTACATTCAAAAGGGCAGCAAAATGAATGATGGTGAGTTTGATGATGATGCGCCTTTTTAATAATTGATTTAAATTTACAGAAACGGTTTTTTATGCAATCTTCAGTAATAACAATAAAAGAAAAATTACATCAAAAAATAGAAAGCATTGATGATGAAAAAGTATTGAAAGCATTTTATGTTATTTTGAAGAGCTATAACAATGAAGCAGAAGAATATGAATTAAGTGATGAGCAATGGGATGAAATTAAAGATCGTGAGGCTGAATATTTATCGGGCAAAGACAAAGGAATTTCGTTGGAAGAGCATATAGAGATGACAAAAACATTCCGCTGATATGCCCCTTCCATTTTTTTATAAAGAAGATATAATCTCCAATACAAAAGCTATTACACTGGATGAAGACACCAGCAAGCATGTAGTGCAGGTGCTGCGTATGCAAAATGGTGAACAATTACAACTGACAGATGGCAAAGGAAATTTATTCACCGCTGAAATAACCGATGCCCATAAAAAACATTGCACGGTAAAAGTTTTAACAACGGCCGGTCAGCAACGCCCAACGAATAATATTACCATCGCTATCTCTTTAGTAAAAAATAACAGCCGCTTTGAATGGTTCCTCGAAAAAGCAACCGAAATAGGCGTTACAGAAATAATTCCCCTAATTTGCCAACGCACCGAAAAACAGCATTTTCGCTACGACAGGATGAAAGGCATATTGATCAGTGCCATGCTGCAATCGCAGCAAACCTGGTTGCCAGTGTTGAGCGAGCCGGTTAGATTTGATAGTTACATAAAAGATGCCCGGCCTTCTGATTCGTCATGCTATTTTATAGCACATTGCACAGAAGATAAAAAACAACCCTTATCTCATTTGCTCATTAACTCATCTGCACATTTACACATCCTCATCGGTCCCGAAGGAGATTTTACCGAAAAAGAAATTGAAGAAGCGCTGCAAAAAAACTTTGTGCCTGTAAGTTTAGGCGAAACAAGGTTGCGTACTGAAACAGCGGGTATCGTTGCCGCCACATTGCTGGTAAACGGGGCCGCTCTTTCTAAATAATCTTGTTTTGCTTATCTTTCATTCATGATGAAAAAGCAATTGCTTTTTATACTGCTCCTTTCTCTTTTCAATGAAACGCTTGTGTTTGCTCAAAATGCACAACATGAAATTGATTCTGCAAAAAGACAGGCGCTATTGGTTTCTAAAAATGATTCCGCATTTGTACAAACCTGTTTTTATCTCGCCGATACTTTTATGGGCCAGGATCAATATGATTCTGCACAGCTTTGGCTCAATAAGATACATGAACGGATGCCGCTGAAAAAGCCATCGCTGTTCACCTATTTTTTACAAACAAGACAAGCAGAGGTTTATTATTACAACAACCTGCAGCAATTAGGATTGCAGGAAACCAACCGAGCCCTGCAAACCGCTACCACACTAAATGACAGCCTGCTGCTGGCAGACAGCTATAATTTTGCAGGCCTGTTTTACATGAACCTCGACAGCAGCAAAAAAGCCATTCAGTTTTATAAAGAAGGCATACGGTATGCTCATCAAACCCCTTATCCTGCACAATACATCAGCCTTTCCAAGCCGCATCATTTATATGGTAATATGGGGGAAGCGTACATTAAACTGAAAATGTACGATAGCGCCCTTCTTAATATCCGCATCTCCCTGCAAAAAGCAACAGAAATAAACTGGGAAAGAGGAATAGCTGTTGCGCATAATAATGCCGGTATTGTTTTTTTTGAAACAGGATATATAGACAGCGCCATACAGCATTACACTGCCGCAAGAAAAGTTTCGCAACACTCTGCCGATTTTGATGTGGAACTGCTTACCTATAGCGGCATGGCTGCGTGTTTTGATAAACAGGATAATTATGCAACTGCTAAAACGGAACTGGATAAAGGTTTTGAGGTGTTGCATCAAAAGCCACAGCTCAATCGTTTTTTTGCATTACAATTTTTAACTACTGCGGTAGAGTTGTATCGTAAACACAATGACGATAAACTGTTAGTGAACGCTTTGGAAATAAGATCAACTATTGAAACTGCCAATGTGCGTGGTAATAATGCGCAGATACAAACCATCCTTAATGCAGGCCTGGAAAATGAAAAGCGGTTGCTGAACCTGGAGATCACCGAAGTAAAACAAAAGCAGGAACTGGCCAATACACGGTTATTGGTGGCCCTGGCAGCCATCGCTTTTTTGATCACTGCTTTTTTGGTATACCGCTATAAGCAAAATCAAAAATTAAGTTTAGCAAAAGTTCGCAATAAAATAAGCCAGGATCTGCATGATGATATCGGCGCTTCATTAAGCAGCCTGCAGATATACGGTACTATTGCTGAAAAGACCATTACCGAAGATCCACCAAAAGCAAAAGAGATGATGCATAAGATAGCAATACAATCCAGGCAGCTGATGGAAAACATGAATGATATTGTGTGGAGCATGAAGACCAATGATGCCAACACTACTCCATTGGTAACCAGGATCAAGAATTATGGCGCCGAATTGCTGAATGAAAAGAATATTGTTTGTCATTACAACATTCTTCCTGAAGCAGAGCAATCGCTGCAAACGATCAACGCAAGAAAAAATATACTGCTCGTTATTAAAGAAGCAATGAATAATATTGCGAAGTACAGCAATGCTACAGAAGCATCAGTAGACTTTAGGCAGCAGGGCGATAATCTGGTGTTAACCATTTCCGACAATGGTGCCGGTTTTGATATCGATACGGCTAAAAAAGGTAATGGGCTTGCCAATATGCAGCAGCGCAGCAAAGAAATAAATGGTAATCTTATTGTTGAATCTTCGCCGGGAAAAGGGACTATTATCAAAGCAATTCTTCCGAAAGATCGTTAACTGCTTTAGTAAAAATGAAACAATATCCTGTCTGCCATAACTAAATTTAGTGATAGCCTTACCGGGCATAAATTAATTAGATTTGTTCAGTGCCGATAAAAGTTTTTATATACGATGATAATGATGCCAGGAGAGACAGCCTGAAAGCATTGATACAGATGAGCCCCGAACTCCAATACGTTGGCGAAGCAGTTGATTGCAGTGATGTACTGCATGATATGGAAACAACTTTCCCCGATGTAGTGCTGATGGATATCAATATGCCGAATGTAAATGGTATAGATGGGCTTAAAAAAATAAAACAGCATGCGCCGCATATAAAAGTATTGATGCAAACCGTATTCGACGACAGCGAAAAAATATTTGAAAGCATACGCAATGGCGCAAGCGGTTATGTGTTGAAAAAAGATTCGCCGCAACGATTGCTGCAGGCTATACAGGAAGTATATGAAGGCGGCGCAGTAATGAATCCCGGTATTGCATTGAAAGTGCTGGAATACTTTCAACCCAATCAAAAAGAAAGCCCTTTATCTGCAAGAGAAAAACAAGTGCTGCAATCACTGGCCGAAGGCAACAGTTATAAAATGATAGCCGATCAATTAGCGCTTAGTTTTCATACCGTAAATACACACGTAAAAAAGATCTACGAAAAATTACACGTCTCTTCACTTGGTGAAGCCATAGCCTACTATTATAAAAACCTGCACCAGTAAGTTGTTTGTTATTAGTTATTTGTTGCCAGTTATTGGTTATTAGTTTTGTCAACCACTAACTAACTGCTACTGCCTAATAACTAATAACTAATAACCAACTTCTCCCTTTATTTAGGTATTGCACCAACTTCTTGCTGGTAATAGTTTTACAGAAAATATTTTATCATGAAAAAAGTATTCATTTTTATCCTGGCAAGCGTATTGGTAAGTGTATTATACAGCTGTGTTAAAGAAACCTTTGCGGGAAATGATCCGGCACCGCAAGCTAAAAGTTACCAGGGAGCCGCAGCTTTTGTTGACAGCAGTTGCAAGGTTTGTTCTGAGAATAAAACGATCACGCTTGTACCCAATGATTTTTTCGGACCCCTTACTTGCCCCGGGATTGAATTGGCAAGTCCCCGCGGCAGGGCTACCATTTCTGATCCGGAAGTACAGGCTTACACAAAAATAAATGTAACAGCAATCACCAGCAACGGACTGGAAGCAGCATTGCCACTGTTTTACATGGGTAATGATGGCTCGTATGAATCATTGAATTTTAACCGCAGCTCATCGGTGCTGATGTTGTATTACGTGCGGTACAATAAATCTACCAATACATTTACTTATAAGCCTGTAAATAACCTTGTGGTAAAATATACCATTACAAGATTAAACTAAAGCCTGCTGCTCTGTCTGCATACCTATAATTAGGGATTGCCCGCCATGTAATTATTGGGCATATTTGAAATAAATAATTACCGGGATGAAATGCTTATTCTTTATACTGGCTTTCTTTATAGTAATGGCTGTTCATTCCCAGTCGTTTTCTATCAATACGGATGGCAGTAATGCCAATGTTTCTGCAATGCTGGATGTAAAAAGCACTACAAAAGGTCTGCTCATTCCGCGAATGACGAAAACAGAAAAAGCAGCGATAGTATCTCCTGCCACCGGGTTACTGATCTTTCAAAATGGCCCGGACAGCATTGGTTTTTATTATTACAACGGCAGTGCATGGTTGTGGCTGGCCAATACTTCTCAACAGGATACATTAGCATGGAACCGCAAAGGAAATGCAGCAACAGATACAGCGATCAATTTTATCGGCACAACGGACAACATGCCTATCCGTTTCAAACAAAACAATCAATGGCTCGGGCAGTTGAATGCGAACAGGGAAAATTATTTTTTAGGAAATGCAGCAGGCAGGTTAACCACAACAGGCAGGCATAATACAGGTTTTGGTGATAGTTCACTTGCAGCTATGTCAACTTCATTCGACAATGCAGCTTATGGCTTTCATTCAATGAAAAGAAACACCAATGGCCTTAACAATGCTGCATTAGGCGCTTATGCAATGGAGGATAATACAACAGGTGATTTTAATACGGGCATTGGTAATGGAGCTTTGCAAAAAAATAAAACAGGAAATTATAATTTGGCCGTTGGCGCTTTTGCACTGTTAAACGATACAGCAGGTTCTTCTAATGTAGCTGTGGGCGCCTATTCAATGTTCAGCACTATCAATGGTGCTGCTAATACTGCAGTTGGGCTTCAATCGCTTTACACTAATGGAACCGGTTCTGGTAATACAGCAATAGGTTACCAGGCACTGGCATTAAATAATACCGGTAATTATAGTGTAGCGCTGGGCGATAGTGCAGGTTTTAGTTCAAACGCATCTTCCAATATTTTTATTGGCCATGTGGCAGGCTTTACCAATGTGTCACGAACTAATTTATTGTTCATTGGTGATAGCGCAGGTTATAAGAATACCAATGGCAGCGACCAGGTATTCATCGGAAATTATGCAGGCCGTAATCACCGGGTGAATAGCCGCAATACATTTGTTGGTGTTAATGCAGGGTATAGTGATAGCCTTGGTTTTAATAATACTTTCATTGGGCAAAATGCAGGCTATAATAATAAAGGCACTGTAGCAAACACGGGCATCAATAATACTTTCATAGGCCAGGAAGCAGGCTTTAGTAATACAACAAGCAGCAGCAACACTTTTATCGGGCAACAGGCCGGTTATGCAAATACAACTAATGGCAACAATACTTATATAGGCAACAACGCAGGGTTAAATGCCACGGGCTCCGACAATACTTTTTTAGGCCAGGCTACCGGTTCTTTTAATAATACGGGAAGCAATAATACATTTATCGGGTCCAATTCGGCTGCCAGCACAATTGGTTCATTCGATGCCAATTTCAACAGTACTTTAGGGGCATATGCAGGATATTCGTTAAGGTCGGCAGACTTCAATGTACTGATCGGTACTTCAGCAGGCGGAGCTGATACTTCGGGAAGCAGGAATGTAGTTATCGGAAATAGTGCAATGTCATCCTTGTTATCCGGGGGAGATAATGTTGTACTTGGGGATAATGCACTTTCATTTAACAAAACAGGAAACGGAAATGTTGCTATTGGAAGCGGGGCATTATTATTGGATACTACTGCAACCAGTAATTTAACTATCGGCCCTTATCCAAATACAGCTGTTGGTTTTGCAGCGGCACAAAATAATAAAGACGGAACGGCTAATACATACCTCGGAAGTTTTGCCGGCGCAATATTAGACAGGGGCAGTTTTAATACCGGCATAGGCAGCAAAGCCTTATCCAATGCAGGGTTTGTGTCTTCCAATAATTTCAGCAGCTATAATACTGCACTTGGTTTTGAAGCATTGAACAGGGTAAATAATGCTGACAGTAACGTTGCACTTGGTTACCGTTCTATGGTGAATAATACAACAGGTTCCAACAATGTTGCTATCGGAACATCAGCACTTGATATTAATACTACCGGAAGTTTCAATACTATAGTAGGGCACCTTGCGGATGTAAACGTTAATAATCTAACCAACGCTGCTGCCATTGGTGCCAATGCAAGGATTGATACGTCCAATGCAATGGTACTGGGTTCTATATCAGGAGTGAATGGCGCTACGGCTTCGGTAAACGTAGGCATCGGTACTACCAAGCCATTTCGGAAACTGCATGTAAAGCAAGGTACATCAGGAGGTACATTTCAAGTCAATACTAATTTTCTTTTAGAAAGCAACACCATTACTTTTATGGAGTTGTCAACAGCATCAACTGTACCAAGCGGAATTTTATCAAGCACCAATCTTACCAGTGTGCGTAGCCGCATATTATTTGAAGCAGACAGTTCTATTGCTTTCAGCAGCGGTGGTTCTGTTACAAGAATGGCGCTTGACAATAGTGGCAACCTGGGTATCAATACTACATCGCCTGCATCAAAATTAGATGTGAACGGAACATTTACTTTAGGTGCAAACGGAACAATAAATTCTGCATTAATAAAGAACACCGTAAATATTGATGTGCCTTCCATTGCGGCAAACAGCGAAACAACAATAACAGTTGCAATGGCAAATGTAACCGCTACAGCAGCTGTTTCTGTATCACCTTCAGCAGATCTTACAGCCGGTATTGCAATATTATGGGCGAGGGCAACAGCAGGAGTTATACGGATAAAATTCAGGAACCTTACAGCAGGCGCTATTGATCCTGCAGCAATCGACTATTATATTTCAGTGGTACAATAACTGTTTTCTTTATGCTTATGCCGGTTGTCTCCTGGGGGTGAAGCCGGCTTTTTTTATTCCATAGTTTCTTTATGGCCCGGCTTATCTTCCTCATCTTCTTCCAGCTGCGGTTCATTTAACTGAACGATCCTTCTTTTTTTCTGGCGCTTCATCATGGTCATATTCAGCAGTTCAACTAAAAAAGAAAATGCCATACCGAAGTACACATAATTCTTTAAGTGAAGGTCATCCGACTTTTCGGCATCCCAGCCTTCAATTACCAATGTTAAACCGATCATCACCAAAAATGATAACGCCAGCATTTTTAGCGAAGGGTGTTTATGTATAAAGGCAGATATCTTAGGACTAAATAAGAACATAATGAACATTGCAATTATTACAGCAGCTATCATGATCTCCACATGATCTGCTGTGCCGCCCGCTGTAATGATACTGTCAAAAGAAAAGACAATATCTATCAGCATGATCTGCACAACAGCTTTGCCCAAAGTAAGTTTGGGTTTATTTACATCTGCATAATTTTCATCTTCACCTTCCAGCTTATGATGTATCTCCCTGACCGTTTTGTAAATGAGAAATAAACCACCGGCCAACATTACCAGGCTGGAAAGATCAAAACCTTTACCGAATAAAGTAAACACAGGGATACCTTTTTGTTTCAACAGCCACCCCAGCCCCATTAATAATAAACTGCGGGAAATGATGCCGGTTATCATCCAGATACGACGGGCCTGTTTCTCTTTTGAATTGGGAAGACGGTTAATTATGATACTTACGAAGATCACATTATCTATACCCAATACTATTTCTAAAAGAACCAGTACAAAAAAACTGATGATACTTTCCGATGTAAATAAATGCTCCATGCTTGTTGATCGTTAATTGTTAGTAGTTATCCGGGTTGGCTTATTTTTTTACTTTGGCAAGATAAGACGAAATATTTTTTACTATGGATGGCCCTTCGTAAATGAAACCAGTCCACACTTGTACCAATAAAGCACCGGCATCTATTTTTTCTTTTGCATCTGCACCGGTAAAAATACCGCCACTGGCGATAACAGGAATTTGTCCGTTCGTTTTTTGAGAAACATAGTGTATAATTTCTGTAGAACGCTTTTTAACCGGCAGGCCGCTTAAACCACCTGCACCTATCTTTTGTAATGTATCTGTTGTAGTTTGCAACCCATCTCGGTTGATAGTAGTGTTAGATATTACAAGGCCATCCAGTTTTATTTCCAATGCAAGATCTATCACATCATCAATTTGCTCAGTTGTAAGATCAGGCGCTATTTTAAGCAGGATAGGTTTCTGAATGTGGAGTGATGTTTTTTGAATTTCCTGGAGGTTAGTTAAGATCTTCCGCAGTGAATCTTTCTCCTGCAATTCACGCAGGCCGGGTGTATTGGGCGAGCTCACATTTACCACAAAATAATCTACATAGTCGTGTAGGGCATTAAAGCAGATCTCATAATCCTTCCAGGCGTCTTCATTGGGTGTTACTTTGTTCTTCCCGATATTACCCCCAATTACAATTTTTGATTTTTTCTCCCGCCATTTTTTTAATCGTTCTGCTACTACCTGCACACCATCATTATTAAAACCCATCCTGTTAATGAGTGCCTTATCTTTCGGCAAACGAAATAAACGGGGCTTATCATTACCAGCCTGTGGCAGTGGTGTTACGGTTCCTATCTCTACAAAGCCAAAACCCAAAGCTTCCAGTTCGTTGAGATATTTAGCGTTTTTATCAAAGCCTGCACCAAGCCCAACGGGATTTGAAAATTGAACATTGAGTATTGAACATTGAACATTTTCTTTCGGAGTAAAAGAAGCGGCAATCGCTTTTTTCACAAAGCCTATCTTACATAAAAATTTCAGGCTGTTCATGGAAAAATAATGCACCCACTCAGGGTCGAACCAAAACAAAACGGAGCGTAAAATGTTATACATGTGGCGCAAAATTAAGTTACTGTTTTCAGTTTTTTGATTTGATGCAGAAATTATACCTTTGGTATATAAAGTTGCATAAACAACTATTTTGTTAGTAGTTAATAGTTATTGGTTATCAGGTGAAGAACTTTTCGAACCTAATCAGTCATTAACGAATAACCAACAACTAATAACGAATAACAATTAACCAATAACTTTTCACCCATGCAAGAAGCGTACATAATAGCCGGTTACAGAACGGCGGTAGCAAAAAGTAAAAAAGGTGGTTTCAGGTTTACAAGGCCCGATGACCTGGCAGTAGAAGTAATAAAAGGTTTGCTGGCAACTGTGCCGCAGCTTGATGTAAAGCGGATAGATGATGTTATAGTAGGAAACGCTGTACCCGAGGCGGAGCAAGGCTTACAGGTGGGCCGTATCATTGCCGCAAGAGCGATAGGTTTTCATGTGGCAGGTATTACGATCAACCGTTATTGTGCCAGCGGACTGGAAGCTATTGCTACAGCAACGGCCAAGATCAGAACAGGAATGGCGGAATGCATCATTGCCGGTGGTACCGAAAGCATGAGCCTGGTGCCTACCGCAGGATGGAAAACCTCACCTGCTTATTCCATTGCTAAAGATGAACCCGATTATTATTTAAGCATGGGGCTTACTGCAGAAGCCGTAGCCAAAGAATATAACGTAAGCCGCGAAGACCAGGATGCATTCAGCTATAACAGTCATTTAAAAGCAGGCGAAGCCATTAAGAATGGTTATTTCAAGAACGGCATTTTGCCGATAACAGTAGAACAGGTTTATCTTGATGAAAAAAATAAAAAGCAAAAACGCAACTATGTTGTTGATACCGATGAAGGCTACCGTGCCGATACTTCACCGGAAGGTTTGGCAAAATTAAAACCTGCTTTTGCCATGGGCGGCTCGGTTACAGCAGGCAACAGCTCGCAAACCAGTGACGGCGCTGCTTTTGTGATAGTGATGAGTGAAAGAATGGTAAATGAACTGGGATTGAAGCCTATTGCACGTTTGGTGAATTGCGCCAGCGCAGGTGTTCATCCACGCATCATGGGCATTGGTCCTGTTGAAGCAGTGCCAAAGGTGTTAAAGCAGGCAGGCATGAGTCTTTCTCAAATCGATCTGATAGAATTGAATGAAGCATTCGCTTCGCAATCATTGGCCGTGATAAGAAAATTAGAACTCGATCCTTCTATTGTAAATATAAACGGTGGTGCTATAGCATTAGGTCATCCGTTGGGTTGCACCGGTTGTAAATTAACGGTGCAACTGGTGAATGATATGAAGCGGCTGAATAAAAAATACGGTATCGTAACCGCCTGTGTTGGCGGCGGACAGGGCATTGCAGGGATTATTGAAAATATTGATTAGTATAAAAGAAAAGAAAGCTCCTCTCCATTTTTAATCGCTTGTTTTGATGGAGCGCCATCTTCTTCATTAGAAAACAAATAACCTTCACTATCGCCAAAATAATGAAGGCTTCCATTCTGCAATTTCAGATAAGTGCCTTCCGGTAAAGCTACTATAGGAAGCCCCGGATTCATAAGCATGAATTCTTCCAGGCGCTGATCTCGTGTTTCACCATTATGGCCTTCTGGTTTAAAATTGTTGTAATGCGGGTTTACCTGGAAAGGAAGAAATCCTAAAGCATTAAAACTCTTCGGCATGATGATCGGCATATCATTCGTGGTGCCAATAGTTGGCCCGGTAATATTGGCGCCTGCGCTCCAGCCGATATATGGTGCGCCGCTATCTACTTTATCCCGTATAATATCCAGTAATTGGTATTGATAAATATCGTGTAACAGTTTAAAACTATTGCCGCCGCCAACCATAATTACCTGTGCATCTTTAATAATGGCTTTTGCATTTTCAGGCTTAACAACGTTGACAGTATAAGGCAGTGCTGATAAGGCTTCTGCTACCATCGATGTATAAGTATCGTAATCATTTTTAACTGATGCAAAAGGAATGAAAGCGATATTCAACGGCTCATTGCCTAAAAGATCATGAATAGCCGGTATCGCTTTTTCAAGATAAGAACTGTTGCCGGCCCTGGAGCTGCTGAATGCTAAAATGCTGTTTGATGTCATGCCATAAAGATAAGCAGCGATCAATTATTTAACTATTGGATTTAGTTACATTTGCCCTTTCAATTTACTTATGCAATTAATACCGGTAACAGACAGCACAACTGCACAACAGTTCTTGCAGGTAGCAGTTGATCTTTATAAGAACGATGCCAACTGGATACGCCCGCTTGATAAAGATATCAACGACGTTTTTGATAAAGAAAAGAACAAAGCGTTTCGCTTTGGCGAAGTGGTACGCTGGATACTGAAAGATGACAGCGGAAAATTGATTGGCAGGATCGCAGCATTCATCAATAAAAAATATAAAAATAAGGGAGATGATGTACCTGTTGGCGGCATCGGTTTTTTTGAATGCATCAATGATCAGAAAACTGCTGACTTTTTATTTGATACAGCTAAAGCATGGCTCACAGAGAAAGGTATGCAGGCAATGGATGGCCCTATCAATTTTGGCGAGCGTGACCGCTGGTGGGGATTGGTAACAGATGGCTATTATGAACCGCTGTATTGTATGAACTATAACCCTCCTTATTATGTGCAGTTGTTTGAAAATTATGGGTTCCGGCTTTTTTTCAACCAGGTATGCTTTGGTTTAGATCCGCAAAAGAAGATGGCGCAAAAGGTAATAGAGCGTCATGCTGTACATGCTGCCAATCCTGATATCAGTTTTCGCACTATCGAAAAAGATAAGCTGGAAAAATATGCAGCCGATTTTGCTGAAGTATATAATAAAGCATGGGCAGGGCACGGCGGCTTAAAAGAAATGCCGAAGGAACAGGTATTGTTGATGTTTAAAAAGATGAGACCGGTGATGGACGAAAATATTGTGTATTTCGCTTATCATAAAGGAACGGCCATTGGTATGTTCATTAACCTGCCCGACCTTAACCAATACTTCAAGCACCTGAACGGTAAGTTTGGATTATTACAAAAGATACAGTTTGTGTTGCGGCAAAAATTCAGGCCATCACGAAAATTCAATGGGTTGGTATTTGGTATTGTACCCGAATGGCAGGGCAAAGGCATTGATTCCTATCTTATCAATGAATGCGCTTTTATTATACAAGCTCCTCCTCATAAGTATATCCAATATGAAATGCAATGGATCGGTGATTTTAACCCTAAAATGATAAACGTGGCAGAGAGTTTTGGCGAAACTTTTCGCAGCCGCAACCTGGCTACCTACAGGTATCTATTTGACCGGGAAAAAGAATTTAAGCGGCACCCCATACTTGCTTAATTATTACTGGAGTTATAGCGGCATACCCGCTTTGTAGTATTGACATTGGAAAAGTGAATTTTTATTTTGTTAGGATAATTCTATCCTTTCACTAATAAAATCTCACTAACATGAAGTCGCCAAAACTCTCCCGCTTTTTACATAATTATACTAAGATCTTCCAGGCATCGCAAAAAAGTGATGATGGCAACCGTTGTATGATAGCTCCAAGTCCCGAGATACGGGAGAAGCTTAAAAAAGAATTGGATAAACTGAAAAAATTATCCGCCGATTCAACAATGGGGTTTTTGCTTAAGCCTACCATGAATACCCGTATAGGTTTAAATGATGGACTGTTGATACCCGGTAATGTTTTTCCATTAGGTGCCTCGGTAGAAAGGGTAAGAAGTTCTGCTGTTGCTAAAGCGCCATTGCAGGGAAAGGTTCGTGTGGTTGTTGTGCTGGTTGATTTTCCTGATAAAGCGATCACTACTACCAAAAAGCATTTCCAGGATCTTTTCTTTTCAACAGGCGTTGTAGCCACAGGAAGCGTAAAAGAATATTACAAAGAAGTAACCAATGGATTGGTAGATATAGAAGGCGAAGTTGTTGGCCCCTACCGCCTGCCAAAAAATATGAGTGTATATGCACATGGCGAAAGCGGTACCGGCACAGCACAACCTAATGCACGTACGATGGCGCAGGATGCGGCTAAACTGGCTAATGCGGCCATTGATTTTTCAAAATACGATAACGATCATGATGGTTTTGTAGATGCGTATGTAGTGGTGCATGCAGGCCGCGGTGCAGAAGAGACCAATAAGCCGGGCGATATATGGAGCCACAAATGGTTGTTACCTGCTGCTTACCAGGCCGACAATACAAAAGTGTACGCCTACCTTACTATTCCCGAAGATTGTAAGCTGGGTGTTTGCGCACATGAGCTCGGTCACTTATTATTTGGCTTCCCCGATCTGTATGATACCGAAGCCCCCGGTGAAGGTGTAGGCGATTGGTGCCTGATGGGCGGCGGCAGTTGGAACGGCAATGGCAATACACCTGCTCATCCCTGTGCATGGTGCAAGCAAAAACAAAACTGGATAACCGTTATACAGCCAACCACCAATAAAGCAGGTGTATTGATAGAAGATGTGAAGAAGAGCAACAAGGTATATCGCTTATGGAAAGATGGCGGCCCCGGCAGCGAATATTTTTTAATAGAGAACAGGCAACTGGACAAATTTGATAAAAAGTTGCCCGGTGGCGGATTATTGATATGGCATGTTGATGATGCTATAAGTGACAACAGCAACGAGAACCATTATAAAGTAGCGCTGATGCAGGCCGATGGAAAAAAACAATTGGAAACAGGTGTTAACCGTGGCGATGCTAAAGATGCGTTCACTACCGGCAATTTTACCAAAACAAGTAACCCCGGGTCAATGTCTTATGGAAGCCTGGATACAAGTGTGCAGGTAAAGAATATCTCTATTACCAATGGTGTTGTAAAGGCAGATCTGTATGTAAAGGCGGGAGCGATACAGGCTCCTAAAAAAACAGCGAAGAAAAAAGCCGCTCCAAAAAAAGCGGCGAAAAAATCAAGATAGCCCTTTACTAAAAGCGTATTGTTCTTACAGGCAATACGCTTTTCATAAAAAGCATAACTTCATTCTATGGTAAATATTGTTCCTAACTGGACGAGTATAAAAGGGCAGGTGAAGGATATTCATCCGCATCCTACCAATGCGGCTTATTCAATGATCCGGATTGCCGTAGCATCTCAAAAAAAAGTAAAAGATTTTACCAGCCTTTTTGAAGACCTGCCCGGCAACGATATAGAATGTATGGTGCTTACAACAGCTATCCAGGAAGCAAAAGTTCAAAAAGGCGTTACGGTCAGCTGCAATATCAGCAAAAATCCGCCTGTCAATTTTATCAACCCCGAGTCCATAAAAGTCTTGTAAACACAGGCTTTATGAATATGTTACTAATTTATACAGGCAATAGAATAGTATTATCCCAGCTTTCAGTATTTTCGTTCTCCAATGGATAAGTTTATAGTATCAGCGAGAAAGTACAGGCCACAGAATTTTTCGACTGTTGTGGGCCAGTCGCACATTACCACTACATTAAAGAATGCGATCAAAAATAATCAGCTGGCGCATGCATTTTTGTTTTGTGGGCCAAGAGGTGTGGGTAAAACAACCTGTGCCCGTATTTTGGCAAAGACCATCAATTGTGAAAATCAAACCAAAGATGGCGAAGCTTGCAATACTTGTCATTCCTGCGTTTCATTCGATGCAGGAACTTCATTGAACATTCATGAACTGGATGCTGCCAGCAACAACTCGGTAGATGATATCAGGAGCCTGGTAGAACAGGTTCGCTTTGCACCGCAGGCCGGTAAATACAAAGTATATATCGTGGATGAGGTTCACATGCTTAGCTCATCGGCATTCAATGCCTTTTTGAAAACACTGGAAGAACCGCCGCCTTACGCTATTTTTATTTTAGCTACTACAGAAAAACATAAGATACTTCCCACGATATTGAGCCGCTGCCAGATATTCGACTTTAAGCGCATTACCAACAATGATACGATAGAGCACCTGCAAGAGATATGTGATAAGGAAGAGATCAAAGCAGAGAAAGCGGCGCTGCATGTGATTGCACAAAAAAGCGAAGGCTGTATGAGGGATGCTTTAAGTATCCTGGATAAGATCGTAAGCTTCAGCAGCGGAAAGCTAACGTATTCCAATACGCTTGAACACCTGAACATCTTAGATGAAGATTATTATTTCAAGCTGCTCGATTTTATGCAGCAGGAACAATTGAGCGATGCCATGCTGCTGTATGATGAAATAAACCGCAAAGGTTTTGAAGGTGATACATTACTGGAAGGTTATGCAGAATTTGTACGCAACCTGCTGGTAAGTAAAGATACCAAAGCCGCTATCTTACTGGAAGTAGCAGAAGATTTTAAACAAAAATATTTGCAGGCCGCACAAAAGATAGAAACAGGCTGGCTGATAGCAGCGCTTAATTTACTGAACGAAGCAGAGATCAATTATAAGCAGGCAAGGAACAAAAGATTGCATGTAGAGTTAACGATTATCAAGCTGAACTATTTATTACAGGCCGTTCAATTAGTGAACGATGATGGTGCAATAAGTAAAAAAAAAGTAGTTGAGCAAGCGAAAGCTGTTGCATTCAGGTCGTTGCCTATTATTAAAGTAAAAGAAGAGGCAAAGCAGGAAGCGCCGAAGGCGGCCAAACTTATTATTGAGACGGAGAGTAGGACCACAGACCACAGACCACAGACGACGGACGATGGACGACAAACGACCAGCTATCAACCATCAGCAGAAAAGATCCAGCAGCCAAAAGCTTCACTCGGTTCTCTTCAAAAGATCCGTAATAAAATAGCTGAACAAAATAATTCAGAAACTACCATAAAGCCTTTAACAGACGATGAGTTATCTGTGTGTTGGGAAAGCTTTATAGAAAAACTGGTAGAAAGAAAAAATCATTCGGCCGTTACCAATTTTAAAATGGCATCATTAAAGATCATTGATGCCACTTCCATAGAGATCACCACCGGTAATAATATCCAGCAAAAATTCATTGAGCAGGAGCGTTCAGGATTGATCGATCATTTGCAGGAATATTTCAGTAATAAACTACTTACGTATAGTGTTATAATTGTTGAAACTGAAGAAAATACCCAGCCTGTAGAGAAGCCGCTTACTACTAAAGAGCAATACTTAAAGATAATTGAGGAATACCCCCTGGTAAAAGAATTGAAAGAACGCCTGAAACTGGAGCTTTGATTATTAGCTTAACTGTCGTTGTTTTCCTCAATTTGCCGTAATTTCGAACCTCAATCTAAAAAATCAGAAACTTATACTATGGCAGAAGTGATACGCATGCCGCTGTTGAGCGATACTATGACGGAAGGAAAGATAGTAACGTGGAATAAAAAAGTAGGCGATAAAGTAAAAAGCGACGATGTATTGGCCGATGTGGAAACCGATAAGGCTACCATGGAAGTAACGGGCTATGTGGATGGAACATTACTTTATATCGGGGTACCTGCGGGGCAAGCTGCCAAGATCAACCAGGTTATTGCAATTGTAGGAAAAGAAGGCGAAGATTATAAATCATTATTGGAAGGAGAGGGCGGGGCCCAGTCTGCCGCAGCACCTGCAAAAGCAGCAGATGCTAAAAAGGAAGCTCCGAAAACCGAAACAAAAGAAGCTGCAAAACCCGCAGCCAAGGCAGAAAAAGTAAGCCTGCCGGCAGGAGCAAAAGAAATACGCATGCCGCTGCTGAGCGATACCATGACAGAAGGCAAGATCGTTTCCTGGAATAAAAAAGTAGGCGATGCTGTAAAAAGCGATGATGTGCTGGCTGATGTAGAAACAGATAAAGCTACTATGGAAGTGGTGGGTTATGAAGAAGGCACTTTATTATATATAGGTGTAGAAGCCGGCCAGGCCGCAAAGATCAACGAGATCATTGCTATTGTGGGTAAGCCCGGCACAGATGTAAGTGCTTATGTGGCTGCCGAAAAAGCAGGACAGTTAGGTAAAGATAATCCGCAACAGGTACCGGTTGGCGAAACAGCACCGGCGGAAGAGAAACCGACAACCGACAACGGACAACAGACCACAAATAACGAACAACCTTCTTCCGACCAACGGATCAAAGCATCTCCTTTAGCAAAAAAATTAGCAGCCGATAAAGGCATTGATATTTCTAAAGTGACTGGTAGCGGCGATAACGGGAGGGTTACTAAAAAAGATATTGAAGGCTATAAACCGGCAGCAGACGACGGACAACGGACAACGGACAACAAACCGCAAGCCAGCCAGCAAAGGCCAGCTGTTATCGGGCAGGAAGGACATACCGATGTTCCGCTAACACAAATGCGTAAAGTGATAGCACGTCGCCTGGGCGAAAGCAAATTCAGCGCACCGCATTTCTATCTTACGATGGAGATCAACATGGATAATGCAATAGCTGCCCGTACCGCAATGAATGAAGTTAGCCCGGTAAAAATATCTTTCAAT
Source organism: Bacteroidota bacterium (assembly GCA_048497855.1). Lineage (GTDB taxonomy): Bacteria > Bacteroidota > Bacteroidia > Chitinophagales > Chitinophagaceae > Ferruginibacter. The sequence goes on from JBEHZB010000002.1 coordinate 146,316, forward strand.
GATATGATCATCAAGGCAAGCGCCATGGCGCTGCGCCAGCATCCTGATGTAAACAGCAGCTGGATGGGAGATTTCATACGTCAGAACCATCATATACATATCGGCTCTGCTGTGGCAATGCCCGAAGGACTGATCGTTCCGGTGATACGTTTTGCCGATCAGAAATCATTATCACAAATTGCCGCCGATGCAAAAGAATTATACGGTAAGGCAAGAGATAAAAAATTACAACCCAACGAATTCAGCGGCAATACGTTCACTATCTCTAATTTAGGGATGATGGATATTGAAGAATTTACTGCGATCATCAATCCGCCGGACAGTGCTATTTTAGCTGTTGGCCGTATCAAAGAAGTAGTGGTTAAAAAAGGCGATGGCTTTGGCGTAATTAACGTTATGAAGCTTACCTTAAGCTGCGATCACCGCAGCGTGGATGGCGCTGTAGGAGCGGCTTTCCTGCAAACGCTGAAGAAGTTTCTGGAGAACCCGGTAACGATGTTGGTGTAAGTAATTAAAAATTAAGAATGAATAATTAATAATGAAGGGCGCTGAAAAGCGCCTTTCGTATTTTGTAACCGATAAACACCTTTCTTTAGCTTTAATAAAATGCATCTTCAGTGTTAATCCCTTAATCTGTGGCAAAATATATTTTCAAATAATTTTGAAAATTCAATAACATCTTCTATCTTTATGCTGTAAAACAGATCGATCATGAAACTATCCGAAGCAAAAGCACAGTTCATCAGCAGTTGGGGGGCCTTTGGAACGCATTGGGGTATCAATCGTACTATGGCGCAGATACATGCCCTGTTGCTGATAAGCCCTGATCCTATAACACAGGATGAGATCATGGAAGAGTTGAACATAAGCCGTGGCAATGTGAATATGAACACCCGTGACCTGATCGATTGGGGGCTTGTAGAAAGAGTATTGATTCCCGGCGAACGCAAAGAATATTTCACCGCAGAAAAAGATATCTGGAAAGTTTCTACACAGATCATCAAGGAAAGAAAAAAAAGGGAACTGGATCCCATGCTGAAGTTATTGAGCCAGTTGGAAAAGATAGACGGCGATAAAAAAGAAAAGAATGTAAAACAGTTCGTAGATACCGTAAGCGGCATCAAGCGCTTTGGCAACCAGGCCGATAAAATGTTGGACGTGATGATAAAAGCTGATGAGAACTGGTTCCTGGGAAGCTTATTGAAGTTCTTTAAATAAATTATGCTGAAAGTAAACAGCAGCCGCTCAGCGGCTTTTATTTAGCTCATTACTTTCAATATTTTCTGAAATATCAAAATGTACGGTTATGAAAAAGTTTAAACTAATTGATCTCTGGATAAGTATTACGCTCATTGTTACCTTTTTATTTCTTACTGTTTTTGTTGATCCTGATCTGCTATTTGCAGGTTACTTTATAACAGGTGCCTGGCAGATCATAAGCATGATAGTGCATGTTAATACCAGTTGCTTTACGCATAAAACCGGCGGCCGCTATATCTATCACTGGATAACCATTGTTTTACTGGTTACATTTCCTTTCGGCTCTTACATAATACTATTATTCACAGCGCCTTTTTTGGCAATACTTTATACTGTCATCTGTTACCGCGAAGTATACATAAAAATGCGCAGGCCGCTGGCAATGCTTAAATAAAATGATCACCCTTAAACTAACTGTTATGAACCAGTCAGCAATAGTTAAAAAAGTAAACTGGAAAGATCTCACCAAACTTTCTGCCAAAGAGATCTTCATTGAAAACACCATTACCTTACCCTGGTTACTGGCATCCTGGGTATTGGCTTTTTATGGTTGGTATCTTTTAGCGATACCCTGTTCTGTATTATTCTTCCTTACCGCTTTACGCCAGGTGCACAATGGTTTTCACAATACACTAGGCACAAATAAAAAGCTAACCTGGCTATCCTTATATCTCAACAGCCTTTTAATGCTTACATCTGCGCATGCAGTTAAATTCAGTCATTTGCGCCATCACAAATATTGCCTCGGCGAAGAGGACCATGAAGGCAAATGCGCAAAGATGACCTGGTATGGAGCTATACTTCACGGACCAATGCATATTTATGGCATTCATAAAATAGCATTGACATTGGGTAACAGGAAATACAAAAAAGAAACGCTGCTTGAAATGATCTCTATTATTGTTTTTGCAGCGATAGCCATTATTACAAAATGTAATTTTCTGATCTATCATTGCATAGTAATGACAGCCGGTGAATTATTATCTGCTTTTTTTGCGGTATGGACTGTTCACCACGACCTGGATGATAATGTGATAGCAAGAACACAACGCACCTGGTGGAAGAATTTTGTTACCTACAATATGTTCTATCATTTGGAGCATCATTTATTTCCTGCAGTGCCAACCATAAAATTGCCCGAACTGGCAAAACGTATTGATGCAGCATTGCCGGAGATAGAAAAGAAACAAACCTTTTGATCTAAACGAAATAAAAATGAAAAATAAAAAAATAGTATTGGCAGGCGGCACCGGTTTCATCGGGCAGGAGATCGCCAATTATTTTGGAAAAGAAAACGAGATAGTTATTTTAACAAGAGGTGTAGCAGGAGAGAAGACAAATGCCTTTGGTCAACACAGTATAAATGAAACTGCCTTGAAACAGATACGTTTTGTAAAATGGGATGGCGTTACTTTAGATAACTGGGCAAAAGAGATCGATGGCGCAGACATATTGATAAACCTTGCGGGCAAAACAGTTAACTGCCGTTACAACGAAAAAAATAAAAAAGAGATCATGGACAGCAGGGTATATGCAACTGCTGTATTAGGGCAGGCAGTTCAAAAAGCGACTGTTCCTCCCAAACTGTGGATCAATGCCGGTTCTGCAACAATTTATCCTCATGCCACAACCGAGCCAAGAGATGAGCGCTTTACAGATTTTGTAGATGGATTTTCTGTACAGGTGTGCAAAGCCTGGGAGAAAACCTTTTATGACCAACGCACACCTTTTACCCGGAAAGTGGCTTTACGCATGGCTATTACTCTGGGCGCAGGCGGAGTAATGACACCTTATTTTTATCTTTTAAAATTTGCACTGGGCGGAAGACAAGCCAGTGGTAAGCAAATGTACAGCTGGGTACATATTGAAGATACCTGCCGCATGATAGAATGGATAGATGAACACAAAGAAATTGAAGGCACTTACAATTGCGTGAGTCCCAATGCTGTTACGAACAATGATTTTATGCGTACACTTCGTAAAGTAACCGGTCATATAATTGGTTTGCCTGCCTATAAATGGATGCTGGCTATCGGCGTAAGGCTGATCGGCAGCGAGACAGAGCTTATCTTAAAAAGCCGGTGGGTACTGCCAATGAAGATCACCCAAACAGGATTTACGTTTAAATATCCATTACTGGAGGATGCTTTTAAAGACATCATCAGCAAAACACCAAGGAAGAAATATCACCTTTTTTGATTTATGATGTAAGGCCTTCCTTTATTCGTAAACCTGCCTGCCGGCAGGTCGTCATTCGTCATTCGTAAGTCGTAAATTGTGACTGCATGACACAGCAGCCGGTTATATTATTCGATGGGGTTTGCAACTTTTGTAACAGCGCCGTAAACTTTGTTATTAAAAGAGATAAAAAAGCGCAGATAAGGTTTACCCCACTGCAATCTGGTACAGCAAAAAAATTACTGGAGCAATATAACCTGCCGGCGAATGAACTCTATTCCTTCATTTTTGTTGATAAGGATAAAGCCTACGAACGCTCAACAGCAGCCTTGAAAGTGTGCCGTTATTTAAAAGGCTTATGGCCATTGTGTTATGGCTTGATTATTGTTCCCAGGTTTATACGGGATGGCATTTACAACTGGGTAGCCAGGAACCGTTACAAATGGTTCGGGCAAAAACAGGAATGTATGGTGCCGACCCCTGAAGTAAGGGGACGGTTTTTAAATTAGTATGGAAAAGAAAACAACACTGGTATTAGGCGCTTCCGTTAACCCGCAGCGCTACAGCTATTTAGCAGTAAATAAACTTGTTGCCAACCGGCATCCTGTTATTGCATTAGGCAACCGGAAAGGCCAAGTGGGGGATATCGAAATTGAAACAGAAAAACTTCCGTTCACTGATATTGATACCGTTACACTTTATTTAAATCCCACCAGGCAAAAAGAATACTACGATTACATTCTTTCTCTTCATCCCAGGCGTATCATATTTAACCCCGGCACAGAAAATGACGAACTGGAAAAGCTTGCCGAACAAAACGGCATTGACACCAAAGAGGCCTGTACGTTGGTTTTACTAAGCACGGGTCAGTATTAACCCTATTCAGTTATCGTAGTTTTACTGCATTTTCAAATTTCTCCAAAAAAAATTCTTTATACAATAATATTAGCACGCTATTTGCGTTTCAATTGTTAGAGTCTATCCAATATATCTATTAATAACCAAAATAAATCCAATGAAACACATTGCTACCTACGCATTGCTGTTGCTCTTATGTACCCTAACGATCAAAGGCTTTTCGCAAGGCCAGGGCAATGCAAAACCAAAATTATTTGCGAACTCTCCTGACAAATTCGATTGCCAGGAAACTGATCTTACTGCTGTTTTTGCAGCTCCTCAAGGTCAGAATATCACAGTAAATTTTTCCAACAATTTTCTATTTTCCGGAACAGTTATCAGTAACCAGGTAAGGTATAATAATAACCTGCAAACAGTACTGGTACGTTCTTCTGCATTGGATAATACCTTATTAAGTATCTCAAAGCGTGTAGATGCCGACAGGAGCACTTCTTATATCGGGCGCATCATCAACCAAAAATATTTTGATGGCTATGAACTCGGCAAAGATGCTTCCGGAAGATATCAATTCAGTAAAATAGAGACCGACAGGGTCATCCAGCCTTGCAGTCAACCTTAAGTATATAAAAACCACATGATCTAAATCCACCACAATCCTCTTAAAAACCATGAATTATGAAAAAGCCTTTACTAATGTTCGTGTTGGGCTTGCTGCTTACCCTAAATGGTTTTAGCGTACCTAAATTAAGTAGCTATCCATCAGCACCTGCAACAATTTTCTTAGATTTCGACGGTCACTATGTTTCCGGTACCATCTGGAACGGCGGCAATCCCATCAATTGTGCCCCGGCCAATATGACCGATGCCCAGATCATTGAAGCCTTTAACCGTGTAGCGGAAGATTACCGCCCTTTCAATGTAAACGTAACTACCGATTCCACCGTTTTCCTGTCTGCGCCGTTAGCACATCGCATACGTGTTATCGTTACTGCTACCACCTGGACACCGGGTGTAGGCGGTATCTCTTATGTTGGCTCCTTCAACTGGGGCGATGATACACCTGCATTTGTATTTTCTGAAGCACTGGGCAACAGTCCTAAAATGGTAGGCGAATGCTGCTCACACGAAAGCGGCCATACTGTTGGTCTCTCTCACCAGTCAAAATACGATCCAAGCGATTGCAGCAATTATATAGAAGAATACAACAGCGGCACCGGCGGTGGACAAACAGGCTGGGCGCCGATAATGGGCAACAGCTACTATAAAAATATGACCAGCTGGAACTATGGCCCTACACCATATACCTGCTCAAGCATACAGGACAATCTTTCTATCATCTCTACACAAAATGGTTTTACTTACCGTGCAGATGATTTTGGAGAAACACTGAACGGCAGCACTACTACTTTAACACCAACAAACATCAATAAAACCGGTATCATCTCTACCAACACTGATAAAGATGCTTTCCGTTTTGTGCTGTCGCAAAATTCAAGCTTTCACTTAACCGCCATACCTTTTAATGTTGGAGGAGATTATATCGGAGCCGACCTGGATATACGGGTTACTTTGTACAACTCATCAGCAGTAGCTATCAGAACCTACGATCCTACGGCTACCATGAGCGTAACTATTGATACATCTTTGAATGCCGGTACCTATTATTTAAAAATAGATGGTGGCGGTTCTATCACACCTTATGGTAGCTTGGGTTCCTATACTTTAACAGGGGCCAGCGGCGCATTGCCTATTCATGATGTAGCATTGACCGGTAATGTAGATAACAGCAAACATAATTTAAGCTGGAACATTATTGCTGATGAACCCATCAAAACTATCGTGGTAGAATCATCAACAGATGGCAGCAATTTTACACCGCTAACAACAGTAGCATCAAGTGCAACGAAGTTTACTTATCAGCCTTATCAAAACACCATATTGTATTATCGTTTGAAAGTGACCTCTGTTGTTTTTCAAACAGTATATTCCAATACTATTGCTTTAAAAGCTGCATCTAAAGGAGACCGCTCATTCAGCGTATCTACATTGGTACAATCGGATATTGCGGTAAATGCAGGTGAAGATTATCAATACCGCATCAGCGATATGAACGGAAGACAAATAACTTCCGGCAACGGCAAAAGAGGCGTTAATAAAATAAACATAAGCAATCAACCTGGTGGTATGTATATTATTCAATTGGTAGGAGCTACCAACCATCAGACAGAACGGATTATAAAACAGTAAGGTAGATTCATGTGTAATTCAAGGGGGAAGCGTTAGGGGCGACCCCCTTTTTTTTTAACCACGAATTACACGAATAGGCACGAATAAAAAAGGCGCTTATTAGTGTTCATTCGTGTAATTCGTGGTTTACCTGGTAACATATAAATAATCTTACCTCAATTCCTTTTTTCCGTAACTTTAAAAAACCCATTTTTATGTTATGGAGAAAATTTAACGGAGATCCTATCCAGCTTCCCATCAAAGACGCCGTAGAAAGCGCCATCAAAAGAGAAACCGAATCAGGTTATCATTTAAAAGTTTGTATTGGTACCGACAGCCAGGTAAAAGGCAAAGAAACCGAGTTTGCTACCGTAATTGTTTTTTTGCGGGAAGGCCACGGTGGCTTTATGTTTATTCACAACGAAAAAACATTTCACCAATACAGCATTAAAGAACGCATGCTGGTAGAAGTAGCCAAAAGTATCGAGATCGCCTATGAATTGTGCGATCTGTTTACTACGTATAATGTTGATATGGAAGTGCATGCCGACATTAATACCAACCCGCAATTCAAAAGCAACGAAGCTTTACGGGAAGCAATGGGTTATATTTTGGGAATGGGCTTTGCCTTTAAAGCCAAGCCGGAAGCTTTTGCCAGCAGCAGTTGTGCCAACAAAGTAGTAAACTGATCCTGCTGAATTGAATAGTGATAGAACCGATGGTTGCCAATCACCGGTAAAGAAATTGTCTCCTCTTTATTTAGCGTCCTTCGCCTTTTTTCTTCTTGTAAAGCCAATGATCGCAATGATGATCATTAACCCTGCAAATCCTAAACGCATCCACATTTGCTGTTTGGCTTTTCTGTCCCGCTCTCTCATCTCCGATAAAAAAGAACCCATATTACGATCCATATTCCGCATCGACTCTGCATTATTAATAGAATCCATCCTGCGCATCTGGCTGTTGATAAAAGAAGTGTCGGGTAAATTAAGTTCTATTTTGGTTACAGTATCTTTTTGTGCTATTGTAGATACAGCAAAGAACAGGAATAGAACGATAAATAAAGGCTTCATATCTTTTTCTTACAAAAGAAGGACTTTGGAGTAATGAAGCAAATACCGTTGAGAGGGTATTTTAAGCATCCACCAGCGAAACATTGGTCTCATCAATAAAAGAGAGGATCTTATCCCTGCCGGTCTTTTTTATGGCGCTGGTAACAAAATGTTGAGGTAAAAATTGCCAGGTCTTTTTCATTGCTTCTAAAAAATCCTTTACATTTTTACTTACGGTGCGTTGGTTCTCCTTATCGCTTTTGGTAAATACCAGGCAAAAAGGAACTTTCCACAATTTCAGTTGCTCTAAAAAATCAAGGTCAATCTTTTGAGGTTTATGTCGGGCATCTATCAATACAAAAACAATCGTAAGGTTTTCTCTTTTGCGCAGGTAATTTTCGATCATTTGCTCCCACCGCCGCCTGCTGCTTTGGCTTACTTTGGCAAATCCATAGCCGGGAAGATCGACGAGGTACCATTTAAAATAGTCTGCCGGTACTTTTTTTGCGCTGATGGTAGAAGCTATGTCGAAATGATTGATCAGTTGTGTTTTGCCCGGTGCTGCAGATGTTTTGGCCAGTTTTTCATTGTTGCACAGCATGTTTATGAGGGAAGATTTACCCACATTGCTGCGCCCGATAAAAGCATACTCCGGCCTGTCGGGAACGGGGCATTTTTCAAAACCCGGGCTGCTGATTAAGTAAGTGGCTGTTTTGATCTGCATGGGGCAAAAGTAAATGAATAATTAATAAGGAATAATGAAGTAAAAGATTCAAAGCCCAAAACTCAAAACAGAAAACCCAAGACCCAAAACTGAAGACCGAAAACCGTTACCTTTGCAGGGCATGACCGATTTTGCACATGATACCGTAGTTCCGTACAAAGATTCTGACCGCTCCAAGAAACAGCAGGTGGCAGATATGTTTGATGATATTGCCTATCGGTATGACTTTATCAACCGTTTCCTCAGTGCAGGCATAGATGTAAAGTGGAGGAAGAAAGCCATTAAGAAATTACGCGACCTTCAGCCTAAAAAAATATTAGATGTAGCCACCGGGACAGCGGATGTGGCTATTATGGCATCTGCTATATTGCAGCCCGATAAAATAATTGGCATAGATATTAGTGATGGAATGCTGGATATTGGCAGAAAGAAGATAAAAAAGCTTGGTTTAGAGAATACTATAGAGTTGTTAAATGGCGACAGCGAAACAATAAATTTTGATGACAATGCGTTTGATGCCGTAACTGTAGCTTTCGGGGTACGTAATTTTCAGGACCTCCGTAAGGGCTTAAGGGAAATAAAAAGGGTGCTGAAACCGGGCGGAAGATTGGTGGTATTGGAGTTCAGCAGGCCCCGGTCGGCCTTAACAAAGGCATTTTATAATGTGTATATGAAAGTAGTGGCGCCTGGCATGGGCAAATTATTCTCGAAAAACCGCAACGCATACCAATATCTCGACGAATCAATTAAAAAATTTCCCGAAGGAAAAAATTTTACGAATATCTTAGACGAACTGGGATATAGGAAAACATATTGCAAACCACTGAGCTTAGGAATATGCAGCATCTATTGCGGAGAAAAATAATTCATACAATACTGACAGGTATCTTGTTTTGCCCTTTGATGGGCATGGCACAATTAAGAGATGGGATCAACCTTCCCGATCACGACAGCAAGCGTATCCATTTTGGTATCACCCTCGGTATGAACCGGTCGCACTTTAGCTTTACGCACCATCCGATGTTTTTATACTTACCGGATGGCTCTTTAAATGACAGTGTAATGGTAGTGGAAAGTGTTAACAGCACCGGGCTTAATCTTGGCTGGCTGGTAGATCTTAACCTCAGCGAACACTTTGATATACGTACTACGCCATTGAATATCACATTCACTGAAAAGGTATTTGAATACAACCTGAAATACCCCGACAGGCCGGGTGGCGAAGATTCGGTAACACAAAAAAAGATACAGTCCATTTCTTTAACGCTTCCGCTTAGTATTAAATTCAGCAGCGACAGGATCAATAACTTTAAAGTATATATGCTTGGCGGTGTAAAAGCAGAGTACGATCTTGCTGCCAATGCCGGTGCAAGAAAAGCGGAGAACCTTATCAAGCTTAATAAGATCGATTATGGTATTGAAGCCGGTCTTGGCTTTCATTTTTATTTCCCCATGTTTGTATTAACACCCGAATTAAAAATAAGCTGGGGCCTGCGCAACCTGCACGCCCGGGATGAGAACCTTAAATTCTCCAACGTAATTGATAAGATCAATTCACGTTCGATCTCTTTTTCTTTAACAGTTGAATAATCAATTTTTCTTTGGAGCAGCCTGCGCTGTAAAAGGCGGGGCAAACTGCATTTTTAAAAATTCGGTGATCTTGTTGAACAAATGTATCCGTGCATAATTAGGGGTATTATCGCTGATATCGTGCGAATAATCAGGATAGCTGACCTGCTCAAATTGTTTGTTGGCCAATATCAGCGCCTTGCTTAATTCCATACTGTTTTGATAATGCACAATATCATCGGCAGTACCCTGCACCAGCAATAACCCGCTTTGATAATTATTTACATAGTTTACCGGCGATGCTGTATTATATCCTTCTGCATTTTCTCCCGGTGTCTGCAACAGGCGTTCTGCATAAATATTTTCAAACAACCGCCAGTTGGTTACCGGTGCAATGGCAATAGCAGCTTTAAATTCACCGGCATATTTTGTTGCTGCCAATGCTGCAAGGTAACCACCATAGCTCCATCCCATAATAGCAATATTGGACGTATCTGTTTTGTAATTCTCTTTGATATAATTCTTGAACGCAATGATATCTTCCATTTGCAGATCGCCTGCTTTTTTATAGGTCGCCTTGCGGAAAGCCTCGCCACGACCGGGTGTGCCGCGGGGATCTATACAGGCAACTAAATAACCCTGGTTGGCCAGGTAGCGCATAGTTAGCGTAGCTTTATCATCCCACTGATCAATTACTTCCTGCCTGTTGAAGCCGCCATATACATAAATGATCACCGGCAGGCGTTTGGCCGTTGCATCGTATGGTTTTATTACCCAGCCCTTCAATTGTCCTTTATTACCGTTATCGAAATTTATAAAATCTGCATCAGGGATTTTATATTCCTTTAAGCGTGCTTTTAATTTTCTGTTCTCTACCAGGTTCTGATCTGCTATGGCTTCATTATTATTTCCTTTTTGATAAGCAATCAGCACTTTGCCATCAGTATTATACATCTTATAAGCAACAGGCGTATTCAGCGAACTGTATTCATCAATAAAATAACGGTTGTTAGCGGTCATCAAAACATTATGATAGCCATTGCCATCTGTCAGTTTTATTCGCCTGGTGCCGTCTATATTTATTTTATAAAGATGTTTTTCTTTTGCATCGGCTTCATTGCCGGTATAATAGATCTCGCCGGTAGCTTCATTTACGGCCTGTATGCCAAATACTTCCCAGTTGCCGGTGGTAATCTGGCGCTGGTAAACACTATCAAGCATTACTTCATAAATATGATTATAGCCTTTACGTTCGCTCAGCCACAAAAAAGATCTGCGGCCAGGTAAAAAATAAATATTATCCGGATCAATATTTACATAATCCGGTTTTACTTCGGTAAGCACCACAGTGCTTCGCCCGTTTGTTATATTGGTACGTAAAAGGTCCAGCTGTGTTTGCTCCCTGTTCAGGCGTTGTATAAAAACAGATCTGCTGTCGGGATACCATTTCAAACCGGTTATGTATTGATCAGGGTTAAGGCCAAGTTCAGCCTTTACCGTTATTTTATTTTTTATGTTGTAAATGAACACACTTATTTCCGGTACCATCTCACCGGCTTTGGGATAGCGCTGCTCTTCTACTCCGGGATAGGTCCTGTCATAATAAGAGATGGGGAAGGAGCGTACCGTTCTTTCGTTGAACCGATAGTAAGCAATGTATTCACTGTTGGGGCTCCATTGATAGGCCTGTGTTAAGCCGAAATTATTTTCGTACAAAGCATCTGCCATGCCATATAGATTTTGTCCCATGGCGCCATCAAAAGTTATGGCCTGTGTACTGTTCGTTTCAAGATCCATAACATACAGGTTGCCATCTTTTACGTAAGCTATCTTTTTGCTGTCGGGCGAAAAACCGGTATAGCTTTGCTTGCCATCACCATTGATCACCCGCAGGTCTTTTTTATTAACATCCCAAATAAAACCAGCCTCTTTGGTAGAATTGTGAAACAACGGGCTTATCTGTGTTTTAAGCAGCAGCTTTGAATCGTCAGGCGAAAATTCATAATCCTCAAAAAAGGTGAATGTGGTTGGCAGGCTGTCACCTGCTTGTGTAAACTGGTTGGCAAATAAAGTATCTATTCTTTTCCTTGTTTCAAAATCAAGGGAGAAGATCATCTGCAGTTTGCTTTCGGGCCTGGTTTCAATAAATGCAAAACGGTTGCTGGTATGCAGCATGTGCACGTTCTTCTTTTTTTCATCGAAGAAACCACTCCAGATACCATCGAGTGGTAAATTCAATTTCTCTTTTTTTTGTGCAAATCCCGGTTGTATCAATAGCATTAATACACAGGTAGAAACTACTCTACGGCTAAACATAATTATAGATGGTTTAATTAGATTATCACCTTGTTATACAAGTGATCTTGATAGGAAGGGAAGTCAGAAACTGTAGAGAGTGTAGCTACGTTGGTTCAAAAATAAGAAAAAAGCCGGTTCTTAAAAATCATAATTACGTCTCAGCATATTTAGCCGTACGCCTGCCGAGATCATTGTTGAGCTGGCCTGGCTTGGTATATCATGGGTTTTAAAATTCCTGTATTGAAAACAAAGATCGAAGAAAAGGTTCTGTTTGAACTCGTATGATAACTGTAAAATAGTATTGATGCAGGTGGCTTTATTGCCGCTTCCCACTTTAAAGCCATCATCTTTTGGCCTTGTCTGGTAATCATTAAACGGATTAGCTCCAAAATTTACCCCATTGCTGTCGAGCCCCTGGTTGTAATAAATGGTTTTTGAATTGATAGATAACCTGGGTATCGGCTGGTAATTGATGATGCCGATAAACTCCTGGAAATTGGCCCCCAGCGGATGTGCCAGCGGCTGGTTGTAATGCGTATAATTTGAGATACTGTCGTAATGCGAATAAGTGAACGGCCTCACCCTGTTGCTTTCAAACTGAAGGTCCAGGTTAGATATACCGAACGCATCAACATATTTAGCGCCAAGCTGGTAACCATATTTATTTATCCAGCTGGTTTTATTGTTCACTACTTCCGATAATTTAAATTCATCCAGCAATAACTGGCCGTACAATTGTATCCTGTGCAGTACATTGGCTTTAAAATCAAGACCGGCTAAAGCATTATCAGGGCTGCCAACAGTACCTTCTATATGGCGCAGGAATATAATAGGGTTAAGGTATTGCAGATCAAAATGATTCTTCCTGCCAAAAATAATTCCTTCAAAAAGACCGATGTTCAATGCCGGTGTAACATTGATGCTAAGATGGTGCATGGCTGCATATTTGCGGTCAACCAGTTTATCACTTACTACGCCAAACTGCGGCATCAGTTCCATAAATAAATTCTGGTAGTTGAATTTCCAGATCTTGGTATTCAGCTTTAAGAACAAATTGCTGTTGCCCCAATCGCTCAGGAACAGGCTTCGGTAGCCGTTGCCGATAAAATTCTTATCGTACCCAAATTGTACATTGATGTATTTGGTAACACCGAAAGTAATATAGCCCCGTGCATCAAAATAATCTACACCATTCTTTTTAAAAGCCTTGTAAAAACCTACGCCCGGCACAGCTTTATTGCTGTCGATATAGTTTTGGTAAAACAGCGGCCCTCTTTCCTGGTTATCTGTAAGGTAAGTGGCGAAGCCTATCTTTTTTGCAATAAGCCCCCTTGCCGTTATACCACGGCTGTTTAAAAAGGTAGATTGTTTATTACCGCTTTCATAACCTTCCTGGAACTGTATCACCGGGTTTATAGCAAGAAAAAAATCTTCTTTGTGCACTTCAAAAAAATTAGCTTTATATCGATACACACCTCCCCAGGGCCTGTCGCTTAAAAAATCTTCCCTGTCGCCACCATCCTTCACCCATTCGCTGTTGTTCATTAAAAAACTATGCAGATTTTGCTGGTCGATCGAATTCAATTCTATATCGTTCTCTTCTTCCTGGTAATTATATATGCCTAAGGTAGAATCGGTATAACCTCTTGTAGCGCTATCCATGGCTATCAGCTGGATTACAATATCTTTCCGGTTAAAAGGGCGGATAGAAGAGAAGTTAAGTATATTGTTGTTTTGTTGTTTTATCTCAACCCTTTCCAGGAAATGCGCATTTTTTGTATCCTGGTCAAGGTAAGTCGATTGAGCTGTTGCAACAACAGGACAAATAAAAAACAGCAGTTTGGCGAAGCTTTTAATAATTTGCATTTAGAATTTTACTTTAACGGTCTCTAACATCAAGATATGCAAAAATACCTCTTTAAGAACATTCAGTTGGTAAATGATGGTAAAATTACGGCTTTAGATATATTGACAGACGGCGAGCGTATTGAAAAAATTGCTTCGTCCATAGAAACAAAAGCAAAAACAATTGAAATAAACGGCGAAGGAAAATATTTATTGCCGGGAGCTATAGACGACCAGGTACATTTCAGGGAGCCGGGGCTAACGCATAAAGCTACTATCTATACCGAAAGCAGGGCGGCTGTTGCAGGTGGCGTCACATCCTTTATGGAAATGCCAAACACCGTGCCCAATGCACTTACATTGCCATTGCTGGAAGATAAATATGCCATTGCATCCAACACTTCATTGGCGAATTATTCTTTTTTTATGGGCACCAGTAATACCAATGCAGAAGAAGTGCTTAAGATCAATGATCATAAAAAAGATATATGTGGGGTAAAGATATTTATGGGTGCCAGCACAGGCAATATGCTGGTAGACAGCCATACCGCATTGGATAAGATATTCCGCGAAAGCGAATTGCTGATCGCTACGCATTGCGAAGATGAGCGGATCATAAGAAATAATTACGAGCGTATAAAAAAAGAGAAAGGAACATTAACTGCTGCCGATCATCCATTGATAAGAAATGAAGAAGCCTGTTTTGAATCTTCCTTAACAGCCATACAGTTTGCAAAAAAATACAACAGCCGTTTGCATATACTGCACATCAGCACCGAAAAAGAATTACAGCTGTTTGGCAATATGCTGCCGCTGAAAGAAAAAAGAATTACTGCAGAAGTATGTGTACACCATCTTCACTTTACAGCAGATGATTACGAACGGCTGGGCTATAAAATAAAATGCAACCCTGCTATTAAAGCGCCCAATAATAAAGAAGCCTTATGGGAAGCTTTGCTGGATGACCGCCTGGATGTAATTGCCACCGATCATGCACCGCATTTGCTTACAGAAAAAGAAGGCGATTATGAACATGCGCATGCAGGCCTGCCCCTGGTACAGCACCCATTGTTATTAATGCTGCATTATTATAAGCAAGGCAAAATATCTTTAGAAAAGATCGTGGAGAAAATGAGCCATGCCGTTGCAGAATGTTTTCAGGTAAAAGACAGGGGATATATACAGGAAGGTTATTTTGCCGATATGGTAATGGTTGATATGAACAAATCCTTTACTGTAACTAAAGAAGGACTTTTTTATAAATGCGGCTGGAGCCCCTTAGAGAATTTTACCTTTCCTGCATCTATAGATAAAACATGGGTGAGCGGCAACCTGGTGTGGGACAATGGCGTATTCAATGAAGGTATAAAGGGACAACGGTTAGTATTTAATAGGTAATATTTAATATGGAATATTGAGAAGAGACTTTGAAAATATTACTTATTACATTTTCAATATTACATAACAATGAAGAAACAGCCGGAATTTAATAGGTAATATTTAATATAGAATATTGAGAGAGCCTTCAAAATATTACCCGTTGCATTTTAAATATTAAATATTACTTCTTCAATATTACATAATAATGGATATGGAATATTGAGAAGAGCCTTCAAAATATTACCTGTTGCATCTTAAATATTAAATATTACTTCTTCAATATTACATACCAATGGAGATAGACAAAACAACACTTACCGACCTTTCGATATTTGATAAAGAAGAAGAATTTTCTGTATTCAATAAATTAAACCTGACCCGTACTATCAACGGAAGGGAACAGCTGCGTTTCAACTTTAATACGCCATTAAAAAGCATAGAAGAGATAAAAGGCATCCAGCAAACGATCCGGCTTATTGAAAGCAGACTGGAGCAATGGCCGATGCAGATAAGCAACGGTACGATCATGGTGGTGGAAAAATTTTATGAAACAGTGATCGATGATATTCCACAGGCGGCATCTTCTTTCACCGCATTCAATTATAAATTATTGCACGGGCCCGATTTTTCGCTGGTAAAATATTCAGCACAGCATTGTTTTGATTTTATAAAAGGCATGCAGGAATTTGTACATCGCTTTTTGCAGGAAGAAACACCTGCGCCGTTAAAAAAAATAATACTGGAGATACAAAAGCTAATTGAACGGCAGCAATTCCATATTGTAAAAGAAAACAGTAAGTCTGCTGCATTAACGAATGCCCAGTTATTGCAGTTTGCACATTTTGTACGCTATCATTACAAGAGCAGCATGCAGGACCTGATAGATATGTACTCCCAACTGGATGCCTGGTATGGTATGGCCAATGCGGTAAAAAAATACAACCTCGTTTTTCCCGAATTTATAGAGCGTGATCAGCCGGTGCTGGCAGCAAAAGGGCTGTACCATATTTTATTGAGCGACCCGGTTGCGTACAATGTAACGCTTGATCCGCAAAGTAATTTTATCTTTTTAACCGGCGCCAATATGGCCGGTAAAAGTACTTTCATCAAATCTGTAGGAAGCGCAGTGTTCCTTGCGCATACGGGTATGGGCGTGCCTGCTGAGCAAATGCAGCTGACCGTATTTAATGGCTTGTTAAGCAATATTAATGTGGTAGATAATTTAGTTAAAGGCGAAAGTTATTTTTATAACGAAGTACAGCGCATTAAGGCAACCGTAATGAAGATCAACAATGGGAAGAAATGGCTGATACTGATAGATGAACTGTTTAAAGGTACCAATGTACAGGATGCCATGAAATGCTCCTCCGCAGTGGTAGAAGGCTTGTTGAAAATAAAAAATTCCCTCTTTATACTCTCCACTCATTTGTATGAGATAGGAGAAGACCTGAAAAAATACCCGAACATCAGTTTCAAATATTTTGAAACATCTACTTCCGGCGACCAGCTTACTTTTAGCTATCAATTAAAAGATGGCATAAGCAACGATCGCCTGGGTTATCTTATTCTTAAACGGGAAGGGGTGGTGGAGATGCTGGAGAAATTATAAATTCTTATTTGTCTAAAAATGCTATTTAGATTATAACGGCAATGCACAACTGCCAACGGCCCCAAATTTTCTTTACTTTTATCAAAATTAAATATCCATGTTGGTAAAAACGTTTGGCAGCGCTGTGTATGGCGTGGAGGCGATAACGATAACGGTAGAAGTAAATGTAAACAACCAGGGCAAAGATTATTATATAGTAGGCTTACCCGATAGTGCGGTAAAAGAAAGCCTGCAACGGGTAGAAAGTGCGATAAAAAGCAATCGCTACTATATGCCACGTACCAAGCTGGTAGTGAATTTGGCGCCGGCTGACATAAAGAAGACCGGTTCTGCTTTTGACCTGGCCATTGCAATTGGTACATTGGGCGCTACAGAGCAAATTGTAAATCCTGAACGGTTGAGTGAGTATGTGATAATGGGCGAACTGAGCCTTGATGGCGAGCTGCGCCCGATAAAAGGCGCCTTGCCCATTGCGATACAGGCCCGCAAAGAAGGCTTTAAGGGATTGATAGTGCCATTGCAAAATGCGAAGGAGGCGGCAATGGTGAATAACCTGGAAGTGTATGGCGTTGGTCATATTAATGACGTGATTGGTTTTTTTGAGAATGAAAATTCGCTGCAGCCAACTATTGTAAATACAAGAGAAGAATTTGCAAATGCGCAAAGTGATTTTGAAATAGATTTTTGTGATGTAAAAGGACAGGAGAATATAAAGCGTGCTTTGGAAATTGCAGCAGCAGGAGGGCACAATGCGATACTGATCGGTCCGCCGGGAGCCGGTAAAACTATGCTGGCAAAACGTTTGCCTACTATTCTTCCGCCGCTTTCGTTGCAGGAAGCGCTGGAAACAACCAAGATACACTCTGTTGCAGGTAAATTACCGGAGAATGCAACGCTGATATCTAAACGTCCTTACCGTTCGCCGCACCATACTATTTCGGATGTAGCTTTAGTTGGTGGTGGCGGTAATCCGCAGCCCGGCGAAATTTCACTGGCACATAATGGTGTATTGTTTTTAGATGAGTTGCCGGAATTTAAACGAACTGTTCTGGAAGTGATGCGGCAACCAATGGAAGAAAGAAAGGTTACTATTTCAAGAGCAAAGATAGCGCTGGATTTTCCTGCCAGTTTTATGCTCATCGCTTCTATGAACCCTTGTCCTTGTGGTTATTTTAATCACCCTGAAAGAGAATGTACTTGTCCGCCCGGTACGGTACAAAAATACCTGAACAAGATATCGGGGCCTTTGCTTGACAGGATAGACCTGCATGTAGAAGTAACGCCGGTTGCTTTCAGCGAATTATCTTCTGCACAAACATTTGAAAAAAGTAAAAGCATCAGGGAACGGGTGATCGGTGCAAGGGAAATACAATCTGTACGATATAAAGACAGCGATGGTGTATATGCCAATGCACAAATGAGCAGTAAGCAATTAAAAGAAATATGCACTATTAGCACAGCCGGGCAGAACTTATTAAAAACTGCGATGGAAAAATTAAATCTTTCTGCAAGGGCATACGACAGGATATTAAAGGTAAGCCGCACTATTGCTGACCTTGCTGCCTGTGCCGATATTCAACCGGAGCATTTGGCGGAGGCGATACAGTACAGGAGTTTGGACAGGGAGGGGTGGGGAGGATGAGTAGGGGCGAAATGCTGCAAGCGGTCTGCACTGTTATCCGTGTCCCGTCGGGGTTTTCACTTCATTGCTATCAACTATTTACACACCGACTGGGACAAAAAAAATTATTCGAAATAGAGTTGATTATTTGTAAAATTGAATATTATTTTTCCTCCCACTTTAGATATATATATATAAGCATAACCTCTTCTGAGAATAATTTTCCTTACAATACTATTATTATCAATAGTAAGTACTAATTGAGCAGGCTTTTTAGGAATGTATAATACATTCTTAGTACGGGGGAATAAGTTTTTCTTTTTTTATACTTTTCTCTTTAACCCGCTCATATTGACGTTGACTGAAAAAAGGCACAACATTGACTAACAGAGCCGAGGATTCTGATAAATTTAGTTTTAAGCTATTGCCGTTCAAATTGAGATTAATATTACGAAATGCACCTGCTTTATTGTTTATGTATGAAACAGTTGCAGGAATAAAGTAAAAAATACCAGAAGGTGAAACTGAAAGTGTATCAGCTAAATTCTGTAACAGTTCGGTTCGGTCACAAAATTCTCCCAACTCGATTGCCACATTGCTTGTTCTTATTTCTTCAATAATTTGGGCAATCGAAAGAGAAGTGTCTATTTTTTTTCTAAAAAAAAGAGAACGTACATCATTACTATCGTTAAGCCTATCTATATATGCATCTTCAATAATTCCTGTATCCTTGGTGGCATGCTTTTCAAAAAATAACAAATAACCCTCTTGTTTTTTTACAAACCTATTATCGCTTACAAAAAGATGTTGTGTACAAGACTGTAGTATTGCAATTCCAAATGCTAAGTAGAAAGCTACTCTAGTTCTTTTTATTGGTTTCATTTTTGGGTTTCAAATTTTTATTGAAATTATCAATATAATCTTGCTTTTCCTGTGGATCTATTTCAGTATAAGGAGCTCTTAAATTTCTTCCACTTTCGTCTGTTTTATACTCAATCATACCCTTTAAAACAAAGTTATCTTTTCCTAACTCCGTGGATTTATTCAATAACTGTTCTCCCCAATTATCAATCTGCGCTTGATTTATTTCTGTTCCAAAACCCATAAGGTTTTCGTTATAGCCTTTGTGTGGCAGAAATCCAGTTTGTATATCTCCATTTGCATCCTTAAATCTAAACTCTGAATATCGATCAGTAAGGCCTAATGCATGTCCAGTTTCATGTGTAGATGTTCTATCGTATAGATTTTTAGGTAACATGTAAATTGCGTCCCCTTTGGTTATTGCTCTTCCATCTTTGATATTAGAGTTAGATTTATCTATAACCAGTAAATTATGACCCGAAGGTAATTTTTCTTTGGTCATATCTTTATCATAAACATATTTAACATCAAATACCTCTTTCCAAACTCCTCCATTTTTGTCCTTGTAACTACCCCCTTGAAAAGTCTTTTTTGCAGCAGCATTGTAATCTCTAATTATTGAAGGACTCATTTGTTTATTTATTGCATTCCCATTTACATGTATCACTGTTGTAATCTTGATAATGCCTCCACCATCTTTATTTCTTGTAATACTTATGATAGCATCTTGTCCATCCTGATCAACCATAAGAATTGGATTGTTTGCTGCATATAAATAGGGAGATAAGCTTGGATACTTACCTGCCTTAGGATCTATCGACAAAAACCTCCCAATGTTAGCATCATACATACGGCTGCCATAATCATCATACCCTGTTTCCTTATCTTTTTCTTTCCCGTTATAACCATACCGGTATTCGGCTATCTGGTAGGTACGGCCTGGCAGCGGTGCGCCAAACGAAGAATAGTCTGTAGCTTTTACGACATCCGGTGTGTAGCGGTCCACAATACCATCATGGTTATCGTCGTGCGGTATCTTTTTATCGGTAACAACAGTCATCACATTGCCCCTATGATCGGTAAGCTGGTAATGCGTATTACCTCTTTCTATGGTTTGCATAGGATAATCAAATGCAAACACCGGCATATTGTTCTTGTCGATGCGAAATTTTGACCATGGATAAAAAGTATGCTGCTTATTTAACGTGTACATCAGCCGTTGCTCTGCATAGTTTTCATCAACGCCTGTGATCATATCTACTTTATGGGCAACAGCCGTATCCATTTCCGGGAGTTTCTTTATGAATATATCCCGTTTATTGCCATAGTTATTTAATAACTGCTGCACGGCCTTTTTCACTTTGGCGTTTTTTGAATTACTGCCTTCTATTAAAAGTTTCATTGCGCTATCCAGTTGAGCAAGCTGCCAAAGCTGGTAATTTTGGTAAAGTATAAATACGTTTGTTTTTTCATTGACGAGCTTTTCTTGGTTTTTGGGATTGACATGCAGGCTATCGAATAAAACATTATGCGGAAGATAGAAATACAGTTTTGACAGGGCTAGGTCAAGTTTTGCTTTATATACCGGGCTCATGATATTTGGATTATAGAACTCGGCCAAACTGTCCAGTATTTTTAACTGACCGCTTTTTGATGCTTCCAGTTCTTTTATGATAGCTGTATCGGGGATTACATTATAATAATAGCCTGCTTTGCTTTGGGCTAATATGTTTTGTGCTTCTTGCCGTTGCGAATAAAGAAAAGTGAGTTTTTCTGCAAGGGTTTTGGCTTTTTTCATTGTTGGCTGTGTATATATTTCGTTTACATAATCATCGTATTCAGGAATGCCTTTATACCTTGCTTTGAGTTTTGGAAAACGAAGTTTAGTAATTGCTGCATCGAGAAGTTCTATGCTACTTTCAAAATAGTTTTGATACTCTTTAAAAGGTGACAGCCTTTTACTTATGATCCTGTTGTAAGCAGTGTCGCTTAGCTTATAGGCATCAATAACATAACCGGCAAAATTTGCACAATACATAATTTTAGTTGCGGTATCCAGTATGTTAAGATTTATATATTTAGTGTTGTCGCTATAGGCAATAAGGCCGGGGCCATTTTTAGCGAGTTGTTTTAAAACAGGATGTTCCCAAGGAACATAGCCTGTTTGTTTTACAGGTTGGGCAAAACAATTAAAAGTAAGACTAAAAACGAAAATTGAAGATAATAGCAGTATTCTCATAAATGTTCTGATTACGAGAAGCAAAACAAGGAGAATCAGTTCTTTTTAAGAGTAGACTTTCTTCTAAAAAAAATAGAATAACAGCTATTTTTATATAGTACGTATAACCATACACGCAAACCTATAGGCTTGCGTGTATAAAGGGATACAATAAAGGAGTTTAAATAAAAAGGGTGGAGCGGATACTATTACCACGCATTCTTCAACGCTTCATTGGTTCTTTCCAGCTTTTTTGGCGGGTTGGTTTTCCAGTTCTTATCATACGGTATAAAAAAAGCCAACCAGCCCGTACGGGATAACCGCATAAGCGGCGGCTGCAATGCTATTAAGAGAACGGTATTTAAAATAAGCCAGCCGAATATACGGTTGTCGTTTATAGATATACCAATCAATACCCACCAGGCAAAAAATGTGGCAACACTTATAGCAATAGAAAGCGCATAGCTAACGTAACTGGAGCCGTAATAAAAACCTACTTCAATATCAAAAGGCTGGCCGCATATTGCGCAGGTATCTTTCATCTGCATGAATTTTTTTAAGGCATAAGGATTTTTTGTTTCGAACATATCTCCTTTGCGGCAGCGGGGACATTTGCATTTTGCTAAATTTAAAACAGAGGGTTTGCTTTCGTTTTTCATGATCCATAATTTTACTGTTCAATAAATTTCTTCCTGAACTCATCGGGTGTTATTCCTTCTTCTTTTTTAAACATGCGGTTAAAATAAGAGTTGTCCTGAAAATTAAGCTCGTAGGCAATTTCACTGATGCTCATTTTAGCATTGGTCAATAGTCGTTTTGCTTCCAGCAAAACTCTTTCTCTTATTATCTGCCCGGCTTTTTTGCCCAGCATATCCTGGCACAACGCATTTAAATGATTAGGCGTTATGTACAATAATTCAGCATACTCTTTTGGTAATTTGATATCACGATAATGCTTATCTACCAATTGCTGAAAATTGCGGAACAACATGGTTTTATGTTGTGGTGCTGTCTTTGTTTTTGATGAAGAAGTACTTCGTTCTGTTGTTATAAAAAGTTCAAGCAGCTTCAGGCGTACCATATCAAGGTAACCATCTTTTTGTAAACTGATCTCGTCTAATAACGTGGTAAACAAGGCAACTACATCTTTTTGAGCATCTGCCGGCAATTGGCGAACACCATCTTTACTGTTGCCATTAAAAAAAGAAAACCGTTCCAGGAAATTTCCCTGCTGTAAAAATGTGTGAAACAAGGCTTCATTGAAATGAACAATATACCCATCTGTATCACCGGTAAAATGCCAGCTGTGTACCTGTCCGGGTATCATAAAATATACCTGGAAGGGTTTTACAGGATACTTTACAAAATCGATGGTATGCGAGCCTTTGCCTTTAGTAAAAAATACCAGGTGAAAAAAGGAATGCCGGTGAGGGCGATGGAGATCCTGGTAATGTTTTGATAAGTACTCCCCAAAATTTCCGATCAGCAGATCCTTATTGCCGATCTTATTATCAATAGCACAGATGTCATATACAGGTATAGTTCCCTTTTTCATTACGATGTAAAATTATAATTGAACCTACTAGTAATATGGAACAATTTATTCCTTTTATGGTACTTTTTACTGATTGGCATCGGGAGTCCTGGAGAGGATAAAAGGAAAGGTTCGCTGTTTTTGCGAGGCTTAAGGAAAGTTTCTACATACTACAGGCAGGAGTACCAACTGCATTCGTTGCAGAACGTATTTCCAGCAAGTAAGATGCAGGTGGTAAATAGTTAATGGTATTTACCTATGATGCCGAATGTACATTCGGCATCATTTTTAGTTATATCGCAAAAGGCAAATCCTCACGCCGTGGCGAAAAAATTAAGAATTAATGCCAATTTTCACCTGGCCTTTCTGCAATCTTGTCATTTTTTACGAACTTGTACGATATTTGATGCATTGATTTTTTTCGATGTATCGTAAACACATTTAGCTGCATGAAAGTTCTATTACAGTATCTTAAGCCTTATAAATGGATGGTTACGCTAACCTTGTTTTTAGCTGCCGTTAACATTGGCTTCTCTTTGATCGACCCTATTTTGCTGGGTAAGCTGGTAAACCTGGCCAACAATTACCAGGAGTCTATTACGCATAAAGACGTTGTGCCAATGACAGAGAACCAATTCTTTTACAGTTTCTCATGGAATTCGCCGGGTGTTTGGTTCATCGTGATCTGCTCTATCAGTGTTGCGATGGTGAGCAGGATCGCTAAAAATTTCCAGGATTATTTTTTAAACGTAGTGATACAAAAATTTGGTGCAAAGGTTTTTACCGATGGTTTGCAGCATGCTATGAAATTGCCTTACCAGCAATTTGAAGATCAGCGCAGCGGCGAAACATTATCAGTGCTGACCAAAGTACGCTCGGATGTAGAACGCTTCATGACCAGCTTTATCAATATATTATTTGGCGTACTGGTAGGTGTGGTATTTGTGTTTGTATATGCCAGCCTGTATATCAGCTGGACGGTGCCTGTAGCTTATTTTGTAGGTATAATTTTATTGACACTCATCACTAATATTTTAAGTAAGAAGATAAAGATCATTCAGAAAAATATTGTAGGGCAAACAACTGCATTGGCCGGTTCTACCACAGAATCATTGCGTAATATAGAACTGGTAAAAAGTCTTGGCCTTACCGAACAGGAAGTAGGGAGGTTGAACAAGAACACCTATAAGATATTGGGACTTGAATTGCGCAAAGTAAAAAGCATCCGCAGTATAAGTTTTATACAAGGCACTTTTGTAAATACGCTGCGCCAGGTGATATTATTCATTTTGATGTGGCTGATCTTTCATAAGCAAATGAACGCCGGGGAACTGATCACCATGCAGGTGTTCTCTTTCTTCATCTTCGGCCCTTTACAGGAAATAGGAAATATTTTATTGTCGTACAGAGAAGCAGAAGCATCGCTGAATAATTTTCATAACCTGATGCAAAAGGCACCGGAACAGGAACCACTTCTTCCAAAATCATTAGGCAGTATAGAAACACTGGCATTTAGAAATGTTTCGTTCAAGCATCAAACGGCTGCACACAAAGCGATAGATGATATCAGCTTTGATGTAAAAGTAGGAGAGACCATCGCCTTTGTTGGGCCAAGCGGAAGTGGTAAATCTACCTTAATGAAATTGCTGGTGGGATTGTACCGTCCGCAGGAAGGAAAGATCCTGTACAATAATTTGGATGAAACTGAAATACACTTTGACGATCTGCGTAAGCAAATTGGTTTTGTAACACAGGATACCAACTTATTCAGCGGTACAATAAAAGAGAACCTGATGTTTGTAAATCCATCAGCATCAGAAGCCCAGTTGAATGATGCGCTGGTAAAGGCAAGCTGCACCAACCTGCTGGCAAGGGCCGAAAAGGGCGTGGATACTATGATCGGCGAAGGCGGATTAAAATTATCCGGTGGTGAAAAACAACGGTTGTCTATTGCCCGTGCTTTATTGCGCAAGCCTCATCTGCTTATTTTTGATGAAGCCACATCTGCTTTGGATTCGTTGACGGAAGAAGAAATTACCAATACGATACGGGATATATCTTCACAAAAAGAACAGATCACTATTTTAATTGCCCATCGCTTAAGTACCATTATGCATGCCGACAGGATATATGTGCTGGAAAAAGGCGACGTAGTGGAAACGGGTAGCCACGAAAAATTACTGGAAGAAAAAGGATTGTATTATGCGATGTGGCGCCAGCAGATAGGCGAAAGAAAAAAAATAACGGCCTCCTAAATAAAACCCTTACTTATGACTAACATCGACATGCTTGGTATGGTAGCCGGCACAATGTCTGCTATCGTTTTTTTACCACAGGTAATTAAAACCTATCGCAGCAAATCAGCAAAAGATATTTCTATCCTCACTTTTTCTTTTGCCACCATCAGCGTGATACTTTGGCTGGTATATGGCATCATAATAATGAACGGCCCGGTGATTTATACCAACTCCAGCGTATTATTGCTTTCTCTTATCATGTTATATTTCAAGCTTAAATACGATAAATAATTTTATGGCCCTTATAAGTTCAATACCTTTGCAAAATGACTGAAGTGAAGGAGCCTAAACCAAATTACCTGTGGAGCATATTAACTATGAAGTGCCCCCGGTGTCGTCGTGGACCTATGTTTAAAGACCCCAATCCATTTCGTAAAATAAAGCTTAAACATATCTTTGGCATGTACGACAACTGCCCGGTTTGCAACCAAAAGTACGACCTGGAAGAAGGATTTTGGTATGGTACCGGTTACGTTAGTTATGCCCTGACGGTAGCTATCTCTGTTGCTACATTTATTGCCTGGCTGGTTTTGATCGGTGTTTCCATTAATGACAACCGAATATTTGTGTGGCTGATCTCCAATATTTTATTGCTCGTTATCATACAGCCCTGGCTAATGCGGTTAAGTCGTGTTATCTACCTGTATTTCTTTGTGCGCTACGATAAGGATTATAAAAAAACAAAGCCAAAAGAGTTTGATTGATCGTTAAACCTGCATCTTGTTTTTATGGTATCGTTGAAAAAGGATTTCTTTTTTTCTCTTCATGCTGTTGCTGGTTTGATAGCCGGGCTTTTTATTTTAGTACTGTCATTGTCTGGCGCAGCACTGGTATTTCATGATGAGTTGGATTCGTTTCAACGGCCGGCAGTACTTTCAGAAAAAGGTAAAAATATTTTATCCATTGATAGTTGTTATGCAATTGTACAGCAGCATTATCCCAATGCACAAATAAGCAATGCCTCCATAAGTTATAGCACGACACAGGCTTTTTCTTTCACTATTCATGACAGTGCATACCAAAACGGATCGGCGTTGCAAATTTTCATTCATCCGCAAACAGGAGAAATACTTAAAGCAAGAGGCGGAAGTGATGATGGCAAAAATAATTTTATGAGCTGGCTCTCCGAATTTCACAACTCTTTTAAGCTGGGCAAAAAAGGGGAGTGGCTGCTGGGTGTATTTGCTTTATTCTTCCTGTTGAGTATAATAACAGGCTTGATCATTTACAGGAAAAATATTTTACCTGCTTTGTTTTTTAGAAAGAGCGTGTGGAAGAAAAATAATCTTCATCAGCTGATCGGTGTATGGGCGTTGCTGTTCAATCTTATGATAGCTGTAACAGGCTTCTGGATGCAGCGCTATGTTTTTAAAAAAGAATTTTATTCTTCTTCATCTTGGGTAAATATTATAAAAGCGTCGCCGAAATTATTTTTCAATTTCGACAGTGCTTATAACAGGTTAAAGCAGGCGCATCCTGATTTTACAGGCTACGTTATTTATTTTACGCAGAGCACCAAAGGTAAAACCGCTATCTATGGAAGCAGGAGCGGCAACAGTTTTATTCATTCCAAACAATTTGCAGATGCTGTTATGCTGGATAGTACCGGCAATATTTTTTCAACAAGATTTGTAGATAGTATCAGCGCCGATGACAGGTATGATATCATTAACTCGCAAATACATTTTGGAAAATACGGTGGCCTGCCGGTGAAAATAATTTACAGCTTGTTTGGTCTTAGCGGGGCAATATTAATTATAACAGGTTTTATACTTTGGCGGAGAAGGAAATTTTCCCGCAGATTGGCTGATTACGCAAATTCAATGATGTAACATTCTGCGATATCAGTGCAATCTGCGGGCGGGATTTATTTTTTCCATTTAAAATCCAGCGGTACATTTACTTTAAAGCTGAAATTGCGTCCCATATTATACACACCGGTTCTTCCTGTTACCACATTCTCTGCAGCATATTTCAACCGGCTCAAATGATTTTGATAAGCCACATCGCCAATATTAACTGCACTGATGCTAAAGCTGAACAGCGTTTGTTTTTTCTTGTTTACAATATCGGCGCCAAACCCTGCATTAACTAATGAATAGCCTTTGGTAGCTGTTTCAGTATTATAGGCAGTGAAAATATTATTCTGTGTAAACGTATTATCCAGCTCTACTTTAAAAAATGCATTGCGGAAATAATTTTTGATGACAGGAAAACTGGCTTTGAATTCAGTTGATAATTTAGGTGCAGGCATAAAAGGAATGTTCTTGCTTCCTTCTATAGCTTCGCTGAATTTTCCGCTAACCATCGAAAACGTATTTTGGATATGCAGCCAATCCAAAGGATGCGGATGTATATCTACGGTTGCTTCAATACCTGCCAGGTATGCTTTACGCTGATCAAATTTAAATGCAGTAAGATCAGCACCGTTAACATTCACTAAAGAATCACCACCGTTAAGTGATTGCAGTTTTCTGTAAAAAATAAAATTGCTGAAAGCATTATAAAAAGCAGAGAAGCCCATCGACACATGTTCGGTATTAATTTCAATACCTCCGTCAAATTGCAAACTGGTCTCACTCTTCAAGCCAATATCGCCATATTCATAGCGTATCGTTCCTTCGTGAGAACCGTTAGAAGCCAGCTCAGGAATGCTTGGTGCACGGAAGCCACGGGCTACATTTAATTTTAAATTCACTTTGTCTGATACCTGCGCAGCAATACCTACGCTGCCGGAAAGATTGGAAAAATTCTTGGAGAAGCCATTTCCTTTTACAGTACCGGCATCCATAAGATCGCTTACGTTTACATTACGGTTATCAAAACGTACACCACCGCTTAAGGTTATTTTTTTGATCGTTTTTTGAGAATAGAGATATGTGCCAAAATCAAACAATTTATAATCAGGTATTAGCTGCTCAACACCTTTATTGGTATTTTGCTGATCCATACCGTTGATGCCGATAGATGTTTTCCATCCTTTTTGTTCAGCAAAATGAAACTGTGTGGTGTAAGTAATTGTTTTAAGATCAAAATATAATGCTCTTTCATTAAGATCATCCGGGTTACCAAATTCTTCCCGCTGGTTGCGCTGAAAGCCGATATTGAAAGTAAGGTTGTTCTTGTTTATTTTGATGCTGTTATCAGTAGCTATTTTAAAGTGGCGGATATGTTGATAAGGTATTTCAGGATTAACGCTGCTGAAATCTGCATCAGTAGCCCTTTCCTCGCCGCCGCCAGCTACAGGTTTAATAAAATAACCTTCGTTATCTCTTTCTCCTTCCACCAGGCCGGTCTTTAAATTAAAACTGCTCATCAGTAAATGGCTGTAGCCCCAGTTGCCATTATAGCCTATGTAACCGCCAATATTATTCTCTTTGAATTTGGAATTGAAAACACGGCCGTCGTATTTGTTGGTATAATCAGCAGCAGCTTTATTGGAAGTATAAATGTTCCAGTTAAAACCATTGTGATTGCCGCCGATATTGGCATTCAGCGAGCGGAGCTTATTATTGGTTTGATAATTACTGCTGATGTTTGCTTTAATAGTATTTGCCGGTACAGGCACGTTGCTGATGATATTTATTACACCTGCCATAGCATCGCTGCCATAAATAATAGAAGCAGGCCCTTTTAATAATTCTACTTTATTCACGCTGGCTTCATCAATTTCAATTCCATGTTCATCACCCCATTGCTGGCCTTCCTGGCGTACGCCGTCATTTACGGTTAATACACGATTGTAACTTAAGCCACGTATCACCGGTTTGGAAATAGCCGGGCCGGTTGCTAAAGTAGATACACCGCCTATCTTGGTAAGCGATTCAATGATATTGGAAGAAGTGGACTGCATAAGATCCTGCTTGCGCATTACCGAAACGGCAAACGGAACTTTCTTTAATTGCGTAGCGCCGGTAACACCGGTAACGATCACTGCGTTGCTTTCTATAACAGAAGGAGTAAGTAAAAAATCTTTTTTGATGCTGCCCGTTACTTCAATATTTTCTGCAATGGTGGTATAGCCGATATGCGATACTTCTATGAGATGCTTTCCTTCTGGAATATTTTTGAAAATAAAATTTCCATCGGCATCTGATGATGTACCAGCCTTTATATCACTGAAATATATAGAAGCTGCAACAATGGGGGCGCCTGTCTTTGCGTCCAGCACCCTGCCTGAAAAGGAACCGTAAACCGGCGGGATATTTCCGGCAAAAGCTGTATAAGCAGTAACTACAAACAGGAAAAGGAGAATTTTCTTCATCACAGTAAATTTGAAACGATGTTGCAAATATATACAATCCCGTCTTTTTTAAAAAGAAAAGTGTTGAGTGGTATAAATAGCGGATAAATGCAGTTTTGATCAGGCAGATAACAATCGATAACGGTCTTTTGTCAATACCAATTGTTCCCCGTTGTGATGGCGTAAGGTAATTACCTCGGTAAAAGAAGGATATTTTGTACAGGTAAATTCTATAGCGTACGACTGTGCTTTTTTGTGGGCCAGTAAAGAACCGGTTAATGCAGTGCCTGATAATTCTAATTGCAGCGTTACCGGGAATGGCAATGGGTTAACAAAGCGAAGATCTTTATAGCCATAACTTACAGTGGCATCGCTGCCCAAAGGAGTGTAGCGTTCATCATCATTATAAATATCAATGCTGTGGGCATGGCGTTCTGTAATGGTAAGACCGGCCTGCAGCGCCAGGTAATATATTAGACCGGATAGCTGGCACAAACCGCCACCAACCGAACTGGTTAATGCGCCATTGATAATAGTGCGGCTTTCTTTGTATCCATTCTTTTTTGAGGGGTTGCCCAATACTTTCCAAAACGAGAAAGTTTTATTTGGCCCGATCTCAATATTATTCAATTGCTCAACAGCAATGCCAAGGTTATGGATCTTATTTGCCGTGCTGCTGTTTTTAGTTATTGGCTGAATGATGGAAGTTATTTCATTAAGGCCATTGACATTGGAAATGGCAGTAGCAAACCTGGTTGCATTTAGCACATCTTTGGTATGCCTTATCTTAAGCCTGATAAAGTGTTTTAAAGTGGGCGGTATATAGCTATTGATACCCATTTATTTTTTTGTAAGGATAGCTAAATTATAAGATGCATATTTTTTTAAAAAACTGCGGCATAACAGGTTATCTAAGCCGCCAAAATATTTTCGTATGCTTTTGGGCAACCGGTGTACCGGCAAAAAAAGAATGCCGTAATATTTTTTCAGGTCGAAATCTTCTTGCAGCTTGTTTTTTATTTCGCTTATATCATATGCAGTATTTCCATGCCAGCCCGAGGTGCCGGATGAGAACAGCTTTCTTCTTTTACTACCGGGAAAATCGAAGATCAGTTTACCGCCAGGCTTTAATGACCGGGCAATTTCTGCAAACGCAGCGTTTGTTGTTTCTTTAGATAAATGCATAAATACATGAAAACTGTAAACAGCATCTACACTGTTATCTGCAAAAGGCAACTGTTCTATTGAAGAGCAAATGAATTGTTTGCCGGTATGTTTTGCCCTGGCAACAGCCAGCATTTCACTGCTGCCATCCAACCCGGTCGTTGCAAACGAAGTAAGTCTGCCTGTACCACAACCAAGATCAATAATATTACCGTCTACGCCTTTTAGTACCGTGGCTAATAATTTTATTTCCTGCTGATGAATATACCGGCCATAACTATTGCCGAACCGATCATTGTCGTAATCTTTAGCAAGTTTGTTGTAATAACCTAAAATAATATCGTTATCGGCCATGCTTTAAAAATAGCATATTCTTTTCTATCGTAAAATAAGCGAGCAGGGATTTATCAACGTTTGCTATTTATAAATAACCATATCAAAAACTAAATTCTCCTACTAAAACTTCGCCGTTATCTTTTTTCTGCATTTGCAGTGTAATCATTTTACGCTGCTGAACCGGTCTGCCGTAATTGGTAAATATTTCTGCCATTACCGTAGTTGGCCCTGCGATCTTTTGCTGCCTGTCGCCAAAATAATTGATCAGTACTTTATATTTTCCTTTCAATGCTTTTTTCAACATGAAATGTTCCGGTCCATAACCCCTGGTAAAGTCATTGGATATCCTGCCGCCGATGGTGGTAAGCTTATGGCCGTAAAAACATTTTTCACCGTTGGGGTCTATTACCCAAAGATCAATATCAGTATCATTCATGTTCCAATTCAGCACTACTCTTACATCAACAGGCAATTGTTTTAATAACCGCTTATCAATTTTAGATATATCCAATTGGCTGCCGTGCAAAGCAATAAGGTTATTTATTTCTGTAACGATGATCTCTTCAATGCCGGGATACAGATCTTTGATCTGCTGATCATAATTTTTAGTAAGAGAAAAGTATAGCGTATCTAAAGCATTTTGATACAGGCCTGCATCTTCCAGCGCCAGCGCATAATCCCTGTAGCTCTGCGGATCCTGCGGGCGCCACTGTACTACTTTTTTGAAAACATTTATTTCATCCCTGTAAGCGCCTACAGTTTTTAATTTATACCCCAGCATTTTATACAGCTCATGGTCATCCAGGTTAAGATCGGCAATATTGGATAAGATCAAATAGCCGGTTGAGGTATCGCTGGCTTTAAAAAATTCATTCGCTACAGAAAAATAAAAAACAGGATCGCCAACATTATCTTTTCTCAGCTCCAGGTATTTTGCATACTTATTTGCTTTGGCAACTTTATTTAACTCCTGGATGTAAGTTTTATCAGGAGTGTTTTCTGTGATCGTTATAGAAGAAACTCCATTTGAATCATACTGTGGTGTTGCGACACCTATATTTTCATTACTCCTCCAGGCGTAGGTGCCTACACCGGCAGTAATTTCCAATTTCTCTTCCTGCATAAGAGATCTGTCCTGCTCGCTGCCAACTCGTAAAAACGGAACTGCGGTTGTTGGCAGCGGTGGCGGCGACGTGGTTGACGACAGTCCATCAGTGGTAACTAATGGCGCTGAAAAATATTGTGTAGAAACTGATGCTGATGCTCCCACAGTATTTACCTCTGTAAAAACTCTTCCGTCCTCTTTCGCTTTATATTTAAAATACACCTGTTTATAATTCTTCTTCCACCAATCCTGTACATCAACAAAATATTTTACCGCTTCAGCAAGCGCATCTTTTTGCTGGGTTAAATAATTTTCCTGTTTCGCTTTAATGAGCATATCATATTCTTTCCTCAATTCCGCAGGCGGCTCTATTTCGTATTGTACATAATCTTCAACAGCATCTAAAACGATCAGTGATGTGCCACGGGTAACGATACCGTATTGTTTTCCTAAATCATTAATAGCCTTTTTATTCCTTTCGTATTGAATTTCGAGTTCTGCAATTTTCTTTTGCGCCCATATCTTTTGTATATCCACAAAATTGGTGCGGTTCACACCCAGGTCCAGTTCAATTGTTTTTTCAAATGTTACTGTTGTTCCGTAACCGAATTGTAAAGTAATGCTGGTGTGGCTGCTGCTGCTGATACCTGCAATGCTGCAATTGTCTGCTATCGGCGCAGGCATAGAAGGATACAATTGGGTAATGTTGCTGTTCTCCTTGATCCCGAGAAAACTAAGCGTTTGCTGTGTTAAATATTTTTGTGCGGTAGCAACATCCAGTTCATTCAGGTTGATGAAAGCGGCGCCTGTTTGAGCGGCCACATATTTCAACAAAGCATAATCGGCAGTAGGGGCGGCGCAAATGGTATAAACCGGCCGTAGTGGTAATATCATGTTATCAATATTGCCGAACGTATTTAGCCCGTCGGTAAATACTAAATATTCATCTGCCAAAGGAATATAGGTGATGGAACTGAAATCGGTAGCGCCATCGTATGTAATATTATCCAATGCTTTTTTTAGTGCATCACAGTTACCGTTGCTGATAACAAACGAATTGATCTTATTGAACTGCGTATTTACCTGGTATAAATTAATAACAAGGTTGCCTTTGGTTTTGATATAACTTTCCAGCAGTTCCATTTCTTTTTTATGGTCACGTTTCAGACCGCTAAGTGAAGCATCCCATATAACAGTGATCCTGTCGGGAATTTTTTTGTCTGTTACTTTTACTTCCGGAAAAGTGTTGATCAAAAAATAATACTGCCCGTTCTTTTCCTGCATGCTTACTTCTGCTGCATCAGGTGTTTTAGGAATGGTTATAGAGAAGGCCCCATCCGGCATAAAATTCTCTTTAGAAACTGAAGCGGTGAAAACTTTATTTAACTCTTCAAACTTTAAATGGGTATTACAATCTGTACCAACTTCGGGTATATAATTAGAAGCGACTGTTATGGCAAAATCAAAATGCGCCAGTGGTTTGGTAAAATGCAGAGGCAGATTATAACCAAATGAATAAGGGCCTTGTGCAGTTAATAATTGATCGTAACCAATAAGAACGGTTCTGCAGCCGTTGGCGGGTATAGGATATATCCTTGTGCGGAAATTATTGCCCTCTACTTTTTCCAGCAGCCCCGGGTCAACATTGCGGCGGATAATATTTTCAAATGCCACCTGCCCCTTTTCTTTTTCTACGGGCACGGCTTCTCTCATTTTTCCGTTAATGTCTATTGCATAGCGGCTGATGCTTACGCCGTCGGGCATGGGAAAAGTAAGCTCGCCTTCAAGCACACGGGAAGTATTATTGCAGAACACCATTTCCATAGTAGTAATGGAATAGTTGCCGATCACTTTTACTTCTACCTTCATTTTGGATAATACAACGCTGGCTGAATCGCTGCCGGCAACTTTTAATTGCGGCTGCTGTGCATTGGCATTAATAAAAAGAAAGCTGAATAAAATTGTCAGCAGGAGTTGAGTTGAGGAACGGGGCATGTTATAGCAGTTTGGTAATATAGATACAAGAAACAGTATAATTTCATAAGGATTTCAGAATAAGATGCTAAGAAAAGCTTAAAACCTGTTTTCTTCACCGCTAAGGCGCAGAGACGCAAGGATCACTAAGAATTCATTGCGTCATCTTGTGCCTTAGTGTATTTGCGGTTCAACTGCAAAACCTTAAAAATCAGGGGCGGGAAAAAAGCAACCCTAAATTTTCACTTTTCGACCCTCAACCCTTACCTTTGCGGCTCGAAATAAAACGCCCCATCCCCTAAAGGGGCACAGAGTATAAAATTCAAGGATTATTCAACTATTTTAACCCCCTTTTAGGGATGGGGCAAAATAAATTTTATGGCTAATACGGGTAAAATAAAATCAATTATCGGCGCCGTTGTAGACGTGCAGTTTGACAACGACAGCAAGCTTCCGGAGATCCTGAACGCACTGGAACTGAAACGTGAAAACGGCGATACACTGGTGCTTGAAGTACAACAGCATTTGGGTGAGGATAGTGTGCGTACCATTGCGATGGACGGTACCGAAGGTTTGGTGAGAGGTACTGTGGTAGTTGATACCGGTAAAGCGATTGCGATGCCAACAGGTGAAGCGATCAAAGGCCGTTTGTTCAACGTAACCGGAGACGCCATTGATGGTTTGCCACAGGTTAGCAAAGCTGGTGGCCGCCCTATCCATGCCAAGCCGCCGATTTTTGAAGACCTTAGTACAGCTAATGAAATATTATATACCGGTATTAAAGTTATCGATTTGATTGAGCCTTATGCAAAAGGTGGTAAGATCGGGCTGTTTGGCGGTGCCGGTGTAGGTAAAACAGTATTGATCCAGGAGTTGATCAATAATATTGCGAAAGCATATAGCGGTTTATCCGTATTTGCAGGTGTGGGAGAAAGAACCCGTGAAGGTAATGACCTGATGAGGGAAATGATCGAAGCCGGTATTATGAACTACGGCGACAAATTCAAGCACAGCATGGAAGAAGGCGGCTGGGATCTGAGCACCGTAGATGTAAAAGCTTTGGAAGACAGTAAAGCAACTTTCGTTT
Source organism: Bacteroidota bacterium (assembly GCA_048497855.1). Classification (GTDB taxonomy): domain Bacteria; phylum Bacteroidota; class Bacteroidia; order Chitinophagales; family Chitinophagaceae; genus Ferruginibacter. The sequence continues at coordinate 181,755 of JBEHZB010000002.1, forward strand.
TCGGACAAATGAACGAACCGCCGGGAGCACGTGCACGTGTGGCTTTGAGTGGTTTGACGATCGCGGAATATTTCCGTGATGGCGATGGCAGCGGACAAGGTAAAGACATTTTGTTCTTCGTTGATAATATCTTCCGTTTTACCCAGGCCGGTTCTGAAGTATCGGCGCTGTTGGGCCGTATGCCTTCAGCGGTGGGTTACCAGCCAACACTGGCTACTGAAATGGGATTGATGCAGGAACGTATCACTTCAACTAAAAATGGTTCTATCACTTCGGTTCAGGCGGTATATGTACCTGCGGATGATTTGACCGATCCGGCGCCGGCAACAACATTTGCCCACTTGGATGCGACTACGGTATTGAGCCGTAAGATCGCTGATCTTGGTATCTATCCTGCGGTGGATCCTTTGGATAGTACTTCACGTATCCTTACTCCATTGATCGTGGGTGATGAACATTATAATACAGCTAACCGTGTAAAATTAATTTTACAGCGCTATAAAGAATTACAGGATATCATTGCCATCCTTGGTTTGGATGAATTGAGCGACGAGGATAAACAAACCGTATCAAGGGCTCGTAAAGTTCAGCGTTTCCTGTCTCAGCCGTTCTTCGTGGCAGAACAGTTCACCGGTTTAAAAGGTGTACTGGTACCAATTGAAGATACGATCCGTGGGTTCAATGCTATTATGGATGGTGAAGTTGATCAATATCCAGAAGCGGCATTCAACCTGGTAGGTACTTTGGAAGATGCGGTTGAAAAGGGTAAGAAACTGATGGCGGCGGCGCAGGCGTAAAAATCCCCTGGCCCCCCAAAGGGGGAACTTAGATTGTTATAGTATTAGTTTTTGGATCAGTTCTTAATTTTGATAAACAAAATACTTAAGCCAATTATAAAAACTGGTTTGAGTTAAACCCTCCCCTTTGGGGAGATGGAGGGGCCTTATGACTTTAGAGATATTAACACCAGAACGTAAAATTTTCAGCGGCGATGTGTACGGCGTTCAGTTGCCGGGCATCAATGGTTTGTTTGAAGTATTAGACAAACATGCGCCGATGGTAAGTGCATTAAAATCTGGTAAACTGAAGATATTAAAGGATAAAACTTCAACTTCTTCCTATTCTATCCAAAGCGGTTTTGTAGAAGTGTTGAACAATAAAGCGACTGTGTTGGTGGAAGGTGCTGTAGAAGCGTAATGGGGATTAGGAATTAGTAATTAGGATTTAGGTTAAAATAGTTAGAGCCTGCGCAAATTGTGCAGGCTTTTTTAATCGCAGATTGTAGATGATTTTGTGATTTCGCTGATTCTTAATTCGTGTAATCCGTTCAATCTGTGGCATAAAATTAATTAGTGGCATCAAATTGATGCTTTACCTGCACATAGCTCCAGGCACAAAAAGGAAGCACTATAAAAGTTAATGCCCACCACCAGCTGCCGATGAAAAAATAAATAAGCAAACTGATAAGCAGTAAATAAAAGGGGTATAAAATAAAAAGCAGCCCCATCATTACCGAATCAAAATGATCGTTGTGTGCGGCTCTTTTCCAGGTAAATTTTTTTATAGGAAGATATAAAGGCGCATGTATCAAATAGCCTGCTGCTGCGGGAACAGCGAGCATTATTTTTTTGAACAGTGATTGTTTTACAGCAAATCTTTCTTTCACTTTTGCGGTATCGTTGCTATCAATTTCCAATACCAATTTTTCTAATTGTTGTTTGAGCTCTTCATTAAAACTCCGCAGGTTTTTTCCTTGAGAGGCATCGCTTTCAACCTGCTGTGCAGTAATTGCTTCTCCGAAATTCAGTTGCAGATTTTTACCAAACGTATGAAAGGAACTGTAGTTGATACCTAAGGGCAGTACCGTAAGCGGAATGCCATCCTGCCAGCTGCTTGCAGCTAAACGGGCTGTTCCTTTTTTTAATGGACGCAAATGCCATTCATTGATGCAGCGGCCTTCACTGAAGATCAATACAATACCATTTGAGCGGAATAATTTTTTACAATCATCAAAGGTCTTGTAATTATGCTCCAGGTTTTCTACACCCTCGCTTATGCGGTACACCGGCAAGATATTCAGCGAGCGTAAAAGCCTATCATAAAATGCTGAGGCAAATGCATCGCCTCTTGCTAAAGAATAAACGGGACGTTTAAATAGTGTGGCTAAAATGATAGCATCCAAAAATGAGTTGGGGTGGTTGGACGCAATGAGTAAAGGTCCGTTTGTTTTTAGTATTTCTTTTTTGCTGATCTTAAGTTGCCTGCAATAGATCCAGAAAGCGCATTTAGCCGGTATTTTTAAAAGAGAATAAAGCAATCAGTACAAGTTTAGCAATTAGAAAGAGGGGCCTGCTAATTCAGTTGCGGGTCGATCGGGTAATTTACCAGCAATTCATATTCGCCGCCCAAATGTTTAAGGCTGCCTTTCCAAACCTCATCATGATCAGTGTTGAAAACCAATTTTCGTGTAGCAGAAACAGTTAGCCAGCTTTTCTCATCCATTTCAGTGGCCAGCTGTCCATCGCCCCAGCCACTGTAGCCGATAAAGAATTTTATCTTGGAAAGGTCTATACTATCAGCTTTTATCAAAGCTGTTAAGGTTTCAAAATTTCCTCCCCAATAAATATCATCACTCACTTTTACCGAATCAGGGATATCATCGGGATATTGATGCAGAAAATGTACGGTATCAAGCTGTACCGGTCCGCCATAATAAACGGGTATAGAAAAACCTTCCAGGTCGGCGATCAGTTCATCCAGCGTTTGTTCGAACTGCTTATTGAGCACAAAACCAAAACTGCCCTGTTGCTGATGTTCGCACAAAAAAACAACGGTACGCATAAAATTAGGGTCCTTTAAAAAAGGATCAGCTATCAATAATATGCCTGGCGCCGGTTGAATCATATTCCTAAAATAGCACTTAATTGCAAATTGTGTAAATAACCGGCAAGGTATTTTTATGACGAATACCGGGCTTAAACCTTCGTTAAAGTTATACTTTGATTATTTTACTTTATTTTACAGCGCCATAACTGCGTTACTTTTGCAAGGATGAAAAGAATTTTTCCCATTATTACCGTGCTGATATTGCTCTCGTTGCTGGGGTTGATCTTTTTTCAATTCTTATGGATAAAAAGCGCCCGGGATGCAAAAGACAAACAGATAGAAGAGAATATTGTACATGCCATGAATGAATCGGCGCAGGTATTGATGCAGGATAAGGGCCCTGTTCAGCCTAACCGCAAGAACGATATGATCTTTCCTACAGACAGGTTGCAGCTGCAATATTTCAAACCATCGGTGATGCAGCGTTTTTCAAAAGATGAGATCACTGATATCATCCGCAAATCATTCGATAAGAACAATCTGAATAACTATCCTTTTGAGTTTGCCATTTCTACCAACTCGCTTACCGGCGAGCAGATGCTGACGGATAATTTTTATAAACTGTATAGTGATTCTGCCAATAATAAGAACCATGTATATGCACTGGAGCCACCAAGTGGCAGTAGCCTCGAAAATTTAGTGAGGGAAGAATATCTTTCTGTGATCGTACCGCATCAAAAAAGTATCATCTGGAAAGAAATGTTCTGGTTCATTATCGGCGCTGTTTTATTTACTATCATCATAACAACAGCATTTTTTATTACCATACGCACTTTACTGAAACAGAAAAAACTGAGTGAGATAAAATCTGATTTCATCAATAACATGACGCATGAATTTAAGACGCCTCTTGCTACGATATCGCTTGCTGTGGATGCGTTGAAAAATGAAAAAGTAGTGAATGATAAAGAGAAGACGGGATATTTTACAGCTATTATCAAGGAAGAGAACAAGCGGATGAATAAGCAGGTAGAAACTATATTGCAGGCGGCTTTGCTGGACAAGCAGGAAGTGCAGCTGAACCTGAAAAAATTATCTGCACATGAAATGATCAAGAGTGCCTTGAACAATATTACATTGCAGGTAGAAGAAAAAAGCGGTAAGCTTGAAGTAGCATTGAAAGCAGAAAAAGATATCATACTGGCAGATGAAGTACACTTCACAAATCTTGTAAATAACCTTTTGGATAATGCTGTAAAATATTCAGGGGAAACACCTCACATCAAACTTACTACAGATAATATCGGCAAATTCTTCCGCATAAAAATTGAAGACAGCGGTATAGGCATGAATAAGGAAACACTGAACCGCATCTTCGAAAAATTCTACCGGGCGCATACGGGCAATGTACATAATGTAAAAGGCTTCGGGCTTGGACTGAGTTATGTAAAAACCATGGTTGACGCACATCACGGCCATATAAAGGCAGAAAGCGTTTTAGGAAAAGGAAGCTGCTTTACGGTAAGTATCCCATTATCAATGTAAAAATTATCGCTTACTAACGGGAACCACTAACTTTAATCCGCTCCAGGCATCACTTACTGCGCAAACTTTTATATCAACAAGATCATGTTGTAAAGCAAAACTCCTGATCATATCTTCGGTGAGATCAACAAAAAGCCCTGAGCTTTTTTTATACCACGATACCCAAATTATCACCTGGCTGTTCTTTTTTACAATAGCGAGGATCTTTTTCATTCCTTTCTCAAAAACTGTATTATCCGCTGCAAAAAAATGAATTAGATCGGGCTTTTGATTTGCCGCGATCAACTGCGGGGTAATATCAGCTTCCAGCCATTTAAAATAGTCGGCAGGTGCATTTATCAGCAGCACTTTTGTTTCGGGTTTGATACCCAGTTTTTTTAAAAGAGATGTTCCTGAATAACCGGCAGCAGTCATTATTCCAGCAGATTTTGATGTTGTTAACAGTAATCCACAGCTTTCCACATTTCATTCACACGCAATATGGTTCAAAAGCAGTCCAAATCTATAGCTGTTTTGGCCTATACGTATGTGGACAAAACTTTATCCCAAAAAAATGTCCTTTAGTGGGAAAAAGTGTTATTTTGTGGTAATTTCAGTCTTTAAAAGGCTAATTTATTGAAAATGATAGGATTCATAGGCGAATACGAAGCAACTGTTGACACGAAGGGTCGCTTCCTGCTGCCGGCTGGCTTTAAAAAGCAACTGCCGGAAGAGGGGGGTAACCAATTCGTTATTAACAGGGGCTTTGAAAAATGCCTGACCCTGTACCCACAACAAACCTGGGATCCTATTTTTTTTGAAATCAGCAAACTGAATGATTTTGATCCTAAGGTAAGAGAATTTCGCCGCTATTTTTTGAACGGCGCAACACAGCTGGAACTGGATACTGCGGGAAGATTGCTGTTGCCAAAAAACCTTACCGAACATGCCGGGCTGGAAAAAGATATCGTGCTGGTGTCGGCAATAAACAAAATTGAGATCTGGGATAAAAGTAAGTATACACAGTTCTTTGAAACCTTTACACCACAGGCTTTTAGCGACCTGGCAAACGAGGTGATGAATAAAAAATCGGATGGTTGAAATGTTTAATTGTTAAATGGTTGAGATGAGTAAAAACAAGTCGAAGATAGAGCCAGCAATTGAACAGCAGAATACCAATGAATATCATGTGCCTGTATTGTTATCAGAAACTATTGAAGGCCTGAACATAAAGCCGGACGGGACTTATGTGGATTGCACCTTTGGCGGCGGCGGACATAGCCTTGCCATTTTGCAACAGTTGAATGCTGATGGGAAACTGATCGTATTTGACCAGGATGACGATGCCAGGAAAAATGTACCTGATGATAAACGGGTAACATTTGTGCCGCAAAATTTCCGGCACCTGCAACGTTTCTTGCGCCTGCAAAAAATAACACAGGTAGATGGCATCATGGCCGATCTCGGCGTTTCGAGTCACCAGTTTGATGAAGCAGAACGTGGCTTTTCTACCCGCTTTGATGCAGCGCTGGATATGCGGATGGATCAGCGGCAAACAGTAACAGCCGCTGATGTGCTGAAAAACTTTACTGAACAGCAATTGCATAAAATGCTGGAACAGTATGGCGAAGTGACGAATTCGAAAACGCTGGCCAAAACAATAGTTGCACAAAGAGCTATCAAACCGGTACGAACGATCAATGAATTTAAACAAGCCGTAAAAGATGTGGTAAAAGGGAACCCTCAAAAATACTTTGCCCAGGTATTCCAGGCGTTACGTATTGAAGTGAATGATGAATTAGGTGCGCTGCAGGAACTATTGCAACAAACTCCAAAACTACTTAAGCCGGGTGGCCGTATCGCCATCATCACGTTCCATTCGTTGGAAGACAGGATCGTGAAGAATTTTTTCCGGAGCGGAAGCGTGGAAGAAATTGAAACGGATGATGTGTATGGAATTAAACCGGAAAATCCCTTGACAATAATTACCAAAAAACCGATCACTGCATCAGCAGAAGAAATAAAAAAGAATTCGAGGAGCAGGAGTGCCAAGCTGAGAGTTGCAGAAAAGAGGTAGATGGTAATTGGTAATTAGTAATTGGGGCTTAGGGATTAATGCTTGCTACCTGCTACTTAATACTTACTACTTAAATGACTGAAGAAAAAAAAATATCAACAGAACAACCGGCCGGTCAAAAGTTTGACTGGAAGCGGATGCTGAATTATAAATGGATAGAAAAGAATATTCCTTTCTTCCTGTTTTTAGCGGTGCTGGCTGTGCTGTATATCTACAACGGTCATTATGCAGATAAGATGGTAAGAAAGATAAGCACAACAGAAAAGCATATTAAAGAACTGGAGTACGAATACAAAACGATAAAGAGCGATGTGATATTCAGGAGTAAGGCAAGTGAACTGGCAAAAGCGGTTGAGCCATTAGGATTGAAAGAATTGATAACACCGCCGATACTGCTTAGCGATTCAGTGGTTGCGAAATAAAAAGGCAGGTTGAGTTGAAAGAACAAAAAGTTATTACACTAATTGAAACGAATTACACGAATTAAAAATGACAACATAATCTACTAAATAACCTTCTCCATTTTCCTTCCGCCAGTTGGCGGATAGAATAGGAGGGCCGGGAAACATGGATATCAAGAAAGACATATTGTGGAGAGTGTACCTCTGTTTTATAGGTATGATACTGCTTGGTGTAGTAGTGTTGGGCAGGGCTTTCTATATACAACATGCCGAAGGCAAATACTGGAGAAGCATGGGGGATAGCCTGCATCTTAAATATATACCCATCGAAGCTGAGCGTGGCACTATTTACAGTGAAGATGGAAATATGTTAAGTACATCGGTACCCATTTTTGATGTGTTCATTGATTTTGGCGCTGACGGCTTGAGGGAAAAAAATGGTAAGCGCTTCAAAGAAAATATTGATTCGCTGAGTATCTGCCTGGCAAATCTTTTTAAAGATAAAACTGCAAAGATTTACAATAAGGAATTGAAACAGGCTTATAAAGATGAAGAGCGTTATTACAGCCTGAAGAAAAAAATATCTTTTGCAGATTATGAACAGCTGAGAGATTTTCCTTTGGTAAGACAAGGCAGAAATAAAAGCGGGTTCATCATCGATCCAAGAGATAAAAGGATCAACCCATTCTTAAACATGGCGAACAGAACGATTGGTTTATCACGGGAAGATTCTACCAAGAATGTTGGCCTGGAAAGAACGTACGACAGTTTGCTGAGAGGCTCTACCGGCCGGCGTTTGATGCGGTATATCGCTGGTGCTTATGTGCCGGTGGAAGGTGCAGAGCTGGAACCCGAGCACGGTAAGGATATCATTACAACACTGGATACTTATATACAGGATGTTGCACAAACAGCCTTATATAATATGGTTGCAGAAAATAATTCATTACATGGTACTGCTATCGTAATGGAAACGGCAACGGGTAAAATAAAAGCGATCGCTAACCTGGGACAACAGAAGGATGGTACCTATGCTGAAGATTTTAATTATGGTATCGGTAAGGCAACAGAGCCCGGTTCTATTTTTAAACTGGCTACGCTGCTGAGTTTGATAGAAGATAAATATGTAACCATGGATTCGAGAGTGAATTGTGAAGGCGGCGCAAAGAATTTTTATGGGTTGACGATAAAAGATACGCATCCCAATGGAGATATATCGGTGAAAGAAGCTTTTTATAAAAGCAGTAATGTAGCCTTTGCAAAACTGGCTGATCAATATTATCATTCGCAGCCTTCTAAATTTATTGCACACCTGCACGACTTACGGCTGGATGTATCAACAGGTGTTGACATTGTTGCAGCCTCGGCAAAAACAATGATAAAGAAACCAACCAACAGGGCACATTGGGCAAATACTACCATTCCTTATATGGCGCATGGTTACGAAGAACTGGTAACGCCGCTGCATATGCTGATGCTGTACAATGCAGTAGCCAATAACGGTAAAATGATGCGGCCTTACCTGGTGAATGCGATACGTGATTATGGTGTTGACGTAAAAACTATTCAGCCGGAAGTAGTGGTAGAAAAAATATGCAGCGATGAAACACTGGTGCAATTGAAAGCATGTTTGGATGCGGTAGTGGATAGCCTGCATGGTACCGCACATGCAGTAGTATACGATACTGCTTACGCTATTGCGGGTAAAACCGGCACAGCTGTAACAGCGCTGGATAATACAGGGTATAATAAAGGGAACAAGATCTACCAGGCATCCTTCATTGGGTATTTTCCTGCGGCACAGCCAAAATATACCATTGCTGTAGTGATACAAAACAGCAGGCAATCTAAACTGGTATATGGCGCTGATGTTTCCGGTAAAGTATTTAAAGAAATAAGCGACAGGATATACGGAAGATATTTAAGTACAAAAAAATTCACTGTATCGCCGGGTATCGACAGCACGCAATATAATTACCAGGGCTGGAGCAAAGAATTCAAGAGCCTGGCTTCAGCACTTCACCTGCCGTTTACAGATAACAGCGCCAACAGCAATTGGGTTGCTTTAAGCATGAAAAATAAAAGCGGCGTTATGCAACCGGCAACTGCGGATAACAAATCGAAAGTGCCGGATGTAACAGGATTGGGGTTAAAGGATGCAGTATATAAACTGGAAGAAACAGGATTAAAAGTAGTGTTTACAGGAAGAGGCAGAGTGTATAACCAATCTCTTGCAGCAGGAACTGATCTTAAAAAAGGACAAACCATTTCATTGATACTGAATTGATATTGCAGGACATACTATATAAAGTTTCGATCAGGTCGGTAAAGGGTAATACCAATATCGATATAAAAGATATTCAGCTTGACTCAAGGAAAGTTAGGCAGGGAAACTGTTTCATTGCAGTAAAAGGCAATGCTGCTGATGGACATGAGTATATCGAAAAAGCAATTGCCGATGGAGCTATTGCAGTTGTTTGTGAAAAATTTCCTGAACAGACATTGGAGGCCATCACTTATGTGCAGGTAGAAAATTGCAGTTTGGCAGCAGGTTTTATGAGTCATAATTTTTATGGCGAGCCATCTTTAAGAATTAAACTGGTTGGTGTAACCGGAACTAATGGCAAAACAACAATAGCTACCCTGTTGTGGAAATTGTTTACGGCACTGGGCCATAAATGCGGCTTGATAAGCACTGTTCAAAATCAAATAGGCAATGAAATTGTTGCAGCCACGCATACTACTCCCGATGCAGTGAGCCTGAATGCTTTATTAAAAGAAATGGCGGATAAAGGCTGTGAATATGTTTTCATGGAATGCAGCAGCCATGCTATACACCAGCACCGTATTGCAGGATTGAAATTTACCGGCGCTTTGTTCAGCAATATCACTCATGACCATCTTGATTATCATAAGACATTTGATGAATACATCAAAGTAAAAAAATCATGGTTTGATGAACTGCCTTCCACTGCATTTGCTATCAGTAATGCAGATGATAAACGTGGTGCAGTGATGTTGCAGAATACTGCGGCTAAGAAATATTTCTACAGCCTTAAAACACTGGCAGATTTTAAAGGGAAGATATTGGATAACAGTTTATCTGGTTTGCACATGACAGTAAATAATGAAGATGTGCATTTCAGGTTGATAGGAGAGTTCAATGCATACAACCTGCTGGCAGTCTACGGTGCAGCGATCTGCCTGGAACAGGATAAGCAAACAGTACTGCAAATATTAAGCGGACTTGATGGAGCTGAAGGAAGATTTGATTACACCGTAAGCAATAAGGAAAGAGTGATAGGTATAGTGGATTATGCGCATACGCCGGATGCTTTACTGAACGTATTAGCTACTATAAAAAAATTACGCCAGGGACATGAGCGGATCATAACAGTAGTAGGATGTGGTGGCAACAGGGATAAGACCAAACGTCCTGTAATGGCGGAAGTAGCCTGTGAGTACAGTGATAAGATAATACTTACATCAGATAATCCACGCAATGAAGATCCTTTGGAGATATTGAATGATATGCAGGCGGGAGTGAATGTAGTGGCAAGGAAAAAAGTGATCTCTATTGCAGACAGAAAAGAAGCGATCAAAACAGCCGTAACGCTGGCGCAGAAAGAAGACATCGTTTTAGTGGCAGGCAAGGGGCATGAAAAATACCAGGAGATAAAAGGTGTGAAATATGATTTTGATGATAAGAAAGTGCTTGGTGAAATGTTTGAATTATTGGACAAGTAAATAATTAATAATTGATAATTAATAATGGATAATTGACAATGCCGCAGAGTCTTTTATTATCAATTATCCATTGTCAATTATAAATTAAAAATCTATGCTGTATTATTTATTCGATTGGTTAACGCAACACTGGAAAACATCGGCTTTCCCGGGAAGCGGCCTGTTCCAGTTCATCACCTTCCGTGTGTTGATGGCTGTAATAGTGAGCCTGTTGATCACTACAGTATTTGGAAAGAAACTGATAAGAGTATTGCAGCGCAAACAACTGGGCGAAAGCGTACGTGATCTTGGTCTGGCAGGCGAGCAGCAAAAAAAAGGCACACCAACAATGGGTGGTATCATTATCATCCTGGCTATCATAATTCCGACATTATTATTTGCAGATCTGAATAAAGTATATGTGCGGCTGATGTTGTTGTGTACAGTTTGGCTTGGCGCTATCGGTTTTATTGATGACTATTTAAAAATAAGGGCAAAGCGTATAGCACAGGCAAAAGGTGTAGCCTATAAAAAAAGCGACAGTGATGGATTGGCAGGCAGGTTTAAAATTTTTGGGCAGGTGATGTTGGGTATTGTAGTAGGCGCCACTTTATACTTTAACCAGAATGTTGTTGTTAAAAGAGAATATAATGCTGATATAACATTGGGGCCTAAAGAAAAACAAACCGGTGCAAAGCTGGATACTGTAATGATAGACGGGCAGCAGAAAATATATGCATCAGTTAAAACACCGATCACTACAATACCATTTGTAAAATCGCATGAATTCAATTATGCAAAATTGTTACCTAAAGGCTGGCGTGATTATACCTACATCCTTTACATACTCATCGTAATATTCATAGTAACGGCAGTAAGTAACGGGGCGAATATAACGGATGGATTGGATGGGCTGGCAACAGGTGTCAGTGCCATCATAGGTATATGTCTCGGCATATTTGCTTATGTAAGCGGCAATATAAAATTCGCAGAATACCTCAATATAATGTACATACCCAACCTGGGCGAACTGTCCATTTTTATTGCAGCATTTGTAGGTGCATGTATCGGCTTCTTGTGGTACAATGCTTACCCGGCACAGGTTTTCATGGGCGACACTGGAAGTCTTGCTTTAGGTGGCATTATCGCAGCATTGGCCATTATTGTTCGTAAAGAGTTGCTGATACCATTGATATGCATTGTTTTCCTGGTAGAGAATTTAAGCGTAATGATACAGGTAACGTATTTCAAATACACTAAGCGAAAGTACGGCGAAGGGCGGCGGGTATTTTTAATGAGCCCGTTGCATCATCACTATCAGAAATTAGGATATCATGAAAGTAAGATCGCAGTGCGTTTCTGGATCGTGACCATTTTAAGTATTGTAGTAGCAGTAGTAACATTAAAATTAAGATAAGTAATAAAGAAATAAAGGCAGTTATTGGAAAACCGCAAAACAGGAAGAAGAATCAGAAAGGATTCGATTTGTTTTTCAATTTTAAGATCCGTTACATATCCGAAGAAAAACCTGACCTATTAAATTCTATGCTGTTGAAGAACCTTTTTTAACTGTTTGAGAATATCAAACTTTTAGTAAAGCAGGATGAAACGATCCTGGAAATGTGATATGAAAAAAAGAATGATCATACTGGGTGCAGGAGAAAGTGGCGTTGGTGCAGCAATACTGGCCAGCAGGAAGGGGTATGATGTGTTCGTAAGTGATGGCGGCGCCATTAAAGATGTGTACCGCAATGAACTGGCGCTGCATAAAATTGAATTTGAAGAAGCACAGCATACCGAAGAAAAAATATTGGCAGCAGATGAAATAATGAAGAGCCCCGGTATACCTGAAAAAAATGCATTGGTAAAAAAGATAAGAGCGAAAGGTATTCCTGTTATCAGTGAGATAGAACTGGCTTATCGCTATAAAGGCGATAGTAAAATAATTGCCATAACCGGCAGCAACGGAAAGACGACTACTACTGCATTAACCTATCATATCTGCAAACACGGCGGAAGTGATTGTGCGATGGTAGGCAACATTGGCTATTCATTTGCTAAACAGGTAGCAACTGATCCCAAACCTTTATATATCGCTGAGATAAGTTCCTTTCAATTGGATGATATAAAAACATTCCGCCCTGATGTAGCGGTAATGACCAATATCACCGAAGATCATTTGGACAGGTATGAATATAAATTTCAAAACTACATCGACAGTAAATTTAAAATAACACAGCATCAGCTGGCAACAGATGTATTTATCTATAGCATGGATGATGAAGTAACAAATGAACATCTACACAATTATCCCATTAAATCAACACTAGCCCCATTCACCATGAGTAAACAACTGCCGCAGGGTGCATACCTGCTTAATGCAAAGATGCACCTGAAATGGAAAAACGAAGAAATGCAAATGAGTATAGAAGACTTTGCCCTGAAGGGAAAACACAATCAATATAACAGTATGGCAGCAAGCTTAGCCGCATCGGCAGTAGATATCCGTAAAGAAAAGATACGGGAAGCATTACAAACTTTTGAAAGTCTCGAACATCGTATGGAGCCGGTGGCTACTATCCGTAACGTGGATTTTATCAACGATAGTAAAGCAACAAATGTAAACAGTACCTGGTTTGCATTGGAGAGTATGGAAAAGCCAACCATATTGATATTGGGCGGCATTGATAAAGGCAATGATTATTCTTTACTGAAAGATCTTGTAAAAGAAAAAGTAAAAGCAATAGTGTGCATGGGTACCGATAACCTGAAGATACATGAAGCATTTGGAGATATCGTTTCTTTAATGGTAAATACAGCAACAGCAAAAGAAGCGGTACAGGCGGCATTTCATTTTGCCAGCAAAGGCGATGTAGTATTATTAAGCCCTGCATGTGCAAGCTTTGATCTTTTCAAAAATTATGAAGACAGGGGCAACCAGTTTAAACAGGCAGTAAAAGAATTGTAAACGTTAATCGGTTAATCCGTTTAAACGTTTAAACGGATTAACCGATTAACAAATAACAAACAACGAACAACGAACACGTTGGCAGACAATATCAACATACGGCAATTTTTTACACCCAATATCAGTAACATGGGTGGCAATTTGGCGAGCAAGACCAAAGGCGATAAAGTCATTTGGGGTATCGTTGTCATTCTTGTATTGGTTAGTTTGCTGGTAGTGTATAGCAGCACCGGTTCATTAGCCTACAAATACAGCAAGAGCACAGAAAGTTACCTCTTCAAGCAGTTTGGTTTTATTATGCTTGGTGTGATGATCATTTATTTTGCTCACCGGGTAAATTATACTTTTTATTCACGATTGGCAAAGCTGTTATTCTTGATCTCTATTCCCTTATTGATCTATACTTATTTTTTCGGAGCCAAGATAAATGACGGTAGCCGCTGGATAAAATTACCGGTCATCAACATGACCTTTCAAACATCTGACTTTGCCAAACTGGCGCTGTTCATGTATTTGAGCCGGCAGCTCAGCCGCAGCCAAAATGTGATCAAAGATTTTAAAAAAGGATTTTTACCTGTCATTATCCCGGTGGGTATTATTTGTTTATTGATAGCGCCTGCTAACTTATCTACAGCATTGTTGGTTGGCGGCACCAGTTTTTTATTGATGTTCATTGGCAGGGTAAGTACCAAACATATTTTAATAACGATAGGCATTGCGGCCATACCGATAGCCATACTGTTCATTGTTGCAGTAAGCAGTTATGATAAAAAAGAACATCGCTCAAAGGATCTGCCGGGAATACTTTCAGCTGGGCGTATCCCAACCTGGATAAGCCGCATACAAACATTTGTGTATGGCGATAATGATGGGGATAATGAAAAATCGTACCAGATAAACCAGGCAAAGATCGCTATTGCAGGCGGCGGCTGGATGGGTGTTGGCCCGGGCAACAGCAATGCCCGCAACTTTTTACCGCACTCGTACAGCGATTTTATTTATGCGATAATAATAGAAGAGTATGGTTTGCTGGGCGCAACATTCATGGTATTCATTTACCTGTTGTTTTTGTATCGATGCATAAGGTTATATCGAAAATGTCCTTTTGCGTTTGGGGCATTTCTGGCGTTGGCGCTAAGCTTTACGCTGGTGATACAGGCATTGGCTAATATGGGAGTTGCAGTAAATGCATTCCCGAATACAGGGGTTACATTGCCGCTGGTAAGCATGGGCGGTAGCAGTTTCCTGTTCACATGTTTGTCTATTGGTATTATTTTAAGTGTGGCGAGAAATGTGGAGCAGATGGAAAGCCCCCTGGCCCCCGAAGGGGGAATTTAAACGGGAGTATAAATCACTTGTGCTACAGTACAAAGTGAAATGGACGAAAGTATTTGAACAGCGTAATGAACGAAGAAAAAAAAGATAGTAACAATACAAGTTCCCCCTTTGGGGGACAAGGGGCCGGCATTATCATCGCAGGTGGCGGCACAGGTGGTCACATTTTTCCGGCAATAGCCATTGCCAATGCAATAAAAAAATTGCAACCTGAAATGGAGATACTGTTTGTAGGTGCCAAAGGAAAAATGGAGATGGAAAAAGTGCCGCAGGCGGGTTATAAGATTGAAGGATTGGATATAGCAGGGCTCAACAGAAGTTCTTTGATAAAAAATATTGGCTTGCCTTTTAAGCTGGTAAAAAGTCTTTTCCAGGTAAAAGGGATATTCAAATCGTTTAAGCCTGTTGCAGTGATCGGTGTTGGGGGATATTCCAGCTTCCCGGTATTACGGTATGCGCAAACCAAAGGAATAAAAACATTTATACACGAGAGCAATTCTTTTGCTGGTAAAAGCAATATTCTTTTAGGAAAAAAAGCAACGAAGATATTTGTCGCTTCCGAAGGCATGGAAAAATTTTTTCCTGCGCAAAAGCTGATGATAACCGGCAACCCGGTACGCTCGGCTATTTCGCAAAGTGCAGTAACCAGGGAAGAAGGAATAACATTCTTTAATCTTGATCCGGCGAAGAAGACCATTCTTTCTGTAGGTGGCAGCCTTGGTGCAAAAAGTATCAACGAAGCCATTGATAAAGACATCGACGCTTTTGGAGCAAATGACCTGCAGTTGATCTGGCAAAGCGGCAAACCATATGCAGAAAAAGCAAAGCAGCGTGCAGAAGGAAAAGCAAATGTGTGGACCAATGATTTTATCAGTCATATGGAGTACGCTTATGCTGCGGCAGACGTGGTTATCAGCCGAAGCGGCGCCATGGCAATTGCAGAATTATGTGTAGAAAAAAAACCAACTGTATTTGTGCCTTATCCGTTTGCGGCAGAAGACCATCAAACTGAAAATGCACAAATTTTAGTTAATAAAAACGCAGCGCTTATGATAAGGGATGAGGATGCGTTTAATAGGTTGGTAAAAACAGCGATTGACCTGTCGAAAGATGAGCAAAAGCAAAGCGAATTAAGTACAAACATCGGCAAGCTTGGAATAACCAATGCCGACGAAATAATTGCGAAAGAAATATTGAATAGTATAGGATAGTAACAAAATGAAAGATGTAAAAGAAATAGTAGAGACGTTGAATAACTCCCCTTTAGGGGCGGGGAGTATATACTTTGTTGGCATCGGCGGAATAGGTATGAGTGCACTGGCCAGGTATTTCAATGCAAAAGGAGTGAAAGTTTCAGGATATGATAAAACAGAAACAGTACTCACCAAACAATTGTCGGCAGAAGGAATAATTATTCATTATGAAGACAATGTAAAGTTCATTGACAAAGAAGCGCAACTCGTAGTATATACACCTGCCATTCCGAAAGATCATTCAGAATTGAATTACTATCAGCAGAATAATTATACGGTAGTAAAACGAAGCGATGTGCTGGGTGCTATCACAAACAGCTCTTTCAATATTTGTGTAGCCGGCACGCATGGCAAGACAAGTACCAGCACTATGGTGGCACATATACTGAGAGACAGCGGTTATGGCTGCAATGCTTTTTTAGGAGGTATTGCGGTGAACTATAACAACAATTTTTGGAGCAGTGAAAAAAATGTTTGTGTTGTAGAAGCTGATGAATATGATCGTAGTTTTTTGAAATTAAGTCCTGATGTAGCCATCATTACAGCAATGGATGCAGATCATCTGGATATTTACGGCACAGCAGAAAATGTAGAACAGGCATTCATCGATTTTTCTGCCAGGGTAAAACCGGGAGGTTTGTTGCTGAGCAAATACGGATTAAAAAGAGAAGCCGAATTAAAAGCAGATCAGCATCTTACTTATCACTTAAATGATAATAAAGCTGATGTTTACGCAGCAAACATACAAACAGAAAACGGGAGCTACAGGTTTGATGTAATGCTGAAAGAGGAAGTGTTAAAAGATGTAGTACTGAACATGGGTGGTATGCATAATATCGAAAATGTTATTGCTGCAATAACAGTTGCTCATTATTTAAAAATAGAAGAAGAGAAAGTAAAAAAAGCAGTAAGCGGATTTAAAGGAATAAAGCGACGGTTTGAATATATAGTGAAGAATGGCGAACAGGTTTTCATTGATGATTATGCGCATCACCCGGAAGAATTAAGAGCATTGATAACCGGCGCAAAGAATTTATTTCCGGGAAAAAAATGTACAGTGATATTTCAGCCGCACCTGTACACAAGAACGAGGGATTTTGCAGATGGCTTTGCAGAAGTATTGAGCCTGGCAGACCAGGTGGTACTCTTGCCAATTTATCCTGCAAGAGAATTGCCGATAGAAGGAGTAACAAGCGAAATGATATTGAATAAGATGACCAATTATAACAAAACAGTTAAAACAAAAGATGAATTATTGGCCTGGATAAAAGATAATAAAACAGCATTATTAATAACAGCAGGCGCAGGAGATATTGACACATTAATTGAACCAATAAAAAATACATTACTAATAGGTAATAAAAAATAAAACATGATCTTCTCCATTTCCTTCCGCCAGCTGGCGGAGAGGATAGACGGGCCGAAATAATGAGTGAAGCAAAACGATACAGCCTTAAAAATATTTTACTGACAGTGCTATGGATAAGCATTGGCGCAGGCACTGCTGTATTGCTGGTAGCTGCAATCCGCAAAAAAGATGCAAAGCATTGCGCAGCAGTTAAAATAAATATAGAAGGGGTAAGCAATAATTTTTTTGTAGATGAAAATGATGTGAGGGATATTATTAAATCTGTAGCCAATGGCGAACCCGTTGGTAAACCTATCGGTTCTTTTAATTTAAAAGCAATGGAAACATCGCTGGAAAAAAGTACCTGGGTAAAATCGGCAGAATTGTTCTTTGATAATAATAATATACTGCGGGTAAATATTTTAGAAAGAGAACCGATAGCAAGGGTGTTTACTACAACGGGCACTACTTTTTATATAGACTCTTCTATAATGATGTTGCCGCTAAGTGAAAAATTTCCTGCAAGGTTGCCGGTGTTCACCAATTTTCCTTCTGATAAAATTGTGCTGACAGCAGCAGACAGCAACCTGTTAAGGGATATAAGAACATTGAGCATGGCCATTGAAAAAGATTCGTTTCGCATGGCGTTGATAGACCAGGTAGATATTACGGCTGACAGAACATTTGAAATGATGCCCAAGATCGGCAGCCAGGTTATTGTGTTTGGCGATGCAACAGATGCGGAAGCGAAATTTTCAAAGCTGGAACTCTTTTATAAAGAAGTAATGGCAAAAACCAACTGGAATAAATACAGCACTATCAATGTACAATATAAGAACCAGGTAGTGGCAAAGCTGAGAGGGGCAGAAGAAAAAACAGCAGATTCATTACGCACGTTACAGATCATGCAATTAATAGCCATGCATGCCGAGGAGCAATCTGCTGATTCGCTGCAATTGTTGCTGCCGGATAATGATAAGGCCGGAAACGTTGACAGCACAATGATCCAGCAATCCATACAGCGGGATGATGAAGTGGAAGGGGCGTATGTTCCTGCAAAGCCGGAAAAAGATACAGCGGTTAAACAAACGGTAACAGTTGCAAAGCCAGTGGTAACAAAGCCGGTGATAAACAACAACAAGCCTGTAGTTGCAAAACCTGCAGCAGCAAAGCCTGTAAAGCCAGTAATCAACAAACCGGTTGAAAAACCGAAGCCTAAACCGGCAACAAAGCCGGCGGCGCAACAACCAAAAGCAACAATGCCGAAGCGGAATGATTATTAATAGTTCATAGATAATAGTTGATAGAGCATGGCAGAGACTTTGAATTTGAGGTTTATGCTATCAACCATTAACGATGAACCATCAACCAAAAAATACAAACACAAACACATACAATTATGAATCACGAACAACCCATTATCGTAGGCCTGGACATCGGTACTACAAAAATTGCAGCCATTGCCGGCCGCAAGAATGAATATGGCAAGCTGGAGATACTTGGCTTTGGCCGTGCCAACAGCAATGGTGTGCAACACGGCATGGTGTTGAACATTGACCAAACCATCAAAGCCATTGAAATGGCATTGAAGAACTGCTACGACTCTAATCCTAACCTGGAAATTGGAGAAGTATATGTTGGTATTGCCGGTCATCACATTAAAAGCCTGCAAACCCGTGGCGACATCGTTCGCCAGGCAACAGAAGAAGAAATTCGCCAGGAAGAAATTGATCGCCTTATAGCAGATCAATATCGTACCTACATCCCTGCAGGCGACCAGATCATTGATGTGATACCGCAGGAATTTACAGTAGATAATTTTCAAAACATCCCTAATCCAATTGGATACAGCGGTGTAAAAGTGGGCGCTAATTTTCACATCATCACCGGTGATAAAAATGCGATCCGCAATATCAACCGCAGTGTTGAAAAAGCAGGTCTGCAAACAAAAGATCTTGTATTGCAACCATTAGCTTCTGCGGCAGCCGTAATGTGCGACCAGGACCTGGAAGCGGGCGTTGCTATTGTTGATATCGGTGGCGGTACAACCGACCTTGCTGTTTTTTATGAAGGCATTTTAAAACACACGGCCGTTATTCCTTTTGGCGGCGAGAATATTACCAATGATATTAAAACAGGTTTGGGTGTTTTAAAAACACAGGCTGAGCAAATGAAAGTGCAATTCGGCAGTGCATTGGCTGATGAAGCAAAAGCAAATGCTTTTATTACTATTCCTGGTTTACGTGGTATGGCACCGAAAGAGATCTCTGTAAAAAATCTTGCTGGTATCATACAGGCACGTATGAGTGAGATCATGGATTTTGTAACCTATCATTTAAAACAGGTTGGTCTTGACACAAGAATGCTGAACGGCGGTATCATACTAACCGGTGGTGGTTCTCAATTAAAACATTTGATACAGCTGACAGAATATGTTACCGGTTTAAATGCACGAATCGGTTATCCGAATGAGCACCTTGCCGGAGGCCATATTGATGAACTGGCTAAGCCTATGTACAGCACCTGTATCGGCTTGATATTGAAAGGCTATAATGATTATGAAAATAACAACAAGCAGTTTGAAGAAAGCTTCAGAAAAGTTGCAGTGCCTGAAAACCTGCAGCAGCAGCCTGTTGATGAAACACTGGATGTAGAAGCAGAACACAAGCCTGTAAAAATGAAACAGCGTAAAACTTTGAAAGGTTTTATGGATGGTTTCAAGAACGGCTTGATCGATCTGTTTAAGGAAGAAGAAGATGCAAAGTTGTAACGGCCCCCTCTATCCCATAGGGGATAGAGGGGCTTAAGTTCTTATAAATATCTGGGTCTTTAAAGCCCCTCCTTTTGGAGGGGTTTGGGGAGGCCCTGCTAACCCAAAAATATATGCTGCGTTTTTCTTTCTTACTAATTGAAAAACCTACGGCATAGAAATTCTAAAAATCCCTGTTTGAATTTTCTCTACAGAATTCAGCAGGGGCAAACGTAAAAAGCTATGATACATTTTGATTTGCCTAAGGAACAATCCTCCATCATAAAAGTGATCGGTGTAGGCGGTGGGGGGAGTAATGCGGTAAACCACATGTTTTCGCAGAACATAGAAGGTGTAAACTTCATCATCTGTAATACAGATGCACAGGCCATTGCATTAAGCAAAGTGCCCAACAAAATTCAGCTGGGGCCACACCTTACACAAGGGCTGGGTGCAGGCGCTAACCCTGCCATCGGCCGCCAGGCAACGGAAGAAAGCCTGGAAGAAATAAAACGGATACTGGAAGTGAATACCAAAATGGCATTCATTACAGCAGGTATGGGCGGTGGAACCGGTACAGGTGGTGCACCCATACTGGCCAAGATCTGTAAAGACCTCGGCATATTGACCGTAGGTATTGTAACCACACCATTTGCTTACGAAGGCAAGAAAAGAATTGCACAAGCCGAAGAAGGCGTGATGCTGTTAAAGAATCATGTAGATACTTTGCTGGTGATCAGCAATGATAAACTGCGTCACCAGTTTGGTAATTTAAAAATGAAAGAAGCTTTTGCCAAAGCAGATAATGTATTGGCAACTGCTGCAAAATGTATCACCGATGTGATCAACAGCACAGGCCAGATCAATGTCGATTTTGCTGATGTGTGTACTGTAATGAGCAATGGTGGTGTAGCAATTTTAGGAAGCGCAACAGCAGAAGGCGAGAACAGGGCGGCAATGGCTATTGAAAATGCATTGAATTCTCCGTTGCTGAATGATAATGATATCCGCGGTGCAAAATGGATACTGATCAATATCAATTCTGCTGAAGGCGAACATGAATTTACCATGGATGAAGTGGAAGTGATACAAAATCATTTGCTGGGCCAGGCGGGTGAAGATACCGATGTAATACTTGGTTTAGGTTATGATAATACCCTGGGCAATCAACTTGGTATAACGTTGATCGCAACCGGTTTTGAACATAAGGATCCATTCACCAAATCGGCACCGGTAAAAGAAGAAAAGAAAGATGATAAGATCGTTATGACATTGGAAATGCCGTCGAAGGAGCAACCTGCTGCACAGGTAAAAAAACCGGTGCAGCCTGTGTTACAGTTTGATGAAAAAGAAGAGGAACAGGCGATAGCAGAGATCACCGAAGCGCCTGCCTTTCCGGTAGTTGAAGATGTTATGATGCCTACGCTGGTAGAGGCTCCGGAGGAAATAAAAGTAAATTTACCGGGTAAAAATACTGTGGAAAACATCGATGATAAACCAGTATTTTTTGAGATATCTTCGGCCGCAGATCAAATTCCGGTAATAGAATTTGAGATGCCCGAAAACCCACTTCCTGCCGAAAAACAAGCTCCCCGGAAAACAATAATTGCTGAAACTAACAATACACCAGATAACCCTGTAACAATTGTAAATAAAGAAGCTAGCGCTACCCCTTCGTCTGGGGTTTTACTGGCGAAACCTTCACAGATCTATGTGGAGGAGAAGCCACAACACGAATCCAATTCAATTGAGGAACTACTGCCATTGCAGTCATCAGTTCAGGAAGACGAACCTGCTATTGAGATGCAGCTGGTGGTTAAATCCCATCAAGCGGCGGAGGAAGAGCAACTTGTACAACAAACTCAGCCCATCATGATGTCCAATGTTGAGGAGCCTGCAGAGCAGGACGAAGCAGAGGAACTTAGGCGCCGGGCTATGGAAAGGATTGCGAAATTGCGGAACTTGTCGTTCAACATCAATGCAGCCGATCCTAACAACGAGTTTGAAACGGTGCCAGCTTACCTTCGCCGCAACATGGAATTACACAATTCCATTGCCAATGTAGAAAGTTTTTACAGCAACTACACCGTAAAAACAGATGAGAACAACCAGGCCGAAATAGGCACGATCAACACTTTTTTAGACGGTAAAAAACCTGATTAAGAATAATTATGCCGGTTAGCAATAACCGGCAATGTCGTTTGTATTTGGATTTATATTGTATGGCCCCGCTCGCAAGAGTGGGGCTTGTGTTTAGGTGGCTTATAGTTAATGGTCGATGGTCCATAGCCGAGTTTTTTGGGATGAACAATATTTCTTTATTCATCATTAATTATGTTTTGCTCCATTGCCATTTGGTCAAGATAATAGCAGAGACATTCAATTTAAAGTCTCGGCTATGAACCATGAACTATTAACCATGGACCAACAAGAACTTCGCCAGCGGCGCCATCTTTGCTTTGAACAACTGCAGCGTATCTCCTTTAATGAAATAACTGTCTGCCATCGTAAGCACTTTAAAAAAATTACTTTCAATTTCCATTCGTGTGCCTTCGCATGCCATCTTTGTAGAAGCGACATTCATCTTTATCCTGTCAGTACCGCTTAATTCAAATTTGCCGAATAAACTGTTGCAGCCACCATTGCCTTCCAGTTTATTTTCGTTGCTCTTAAAACGCACAAAGATCATTCTAGTATCCGGCGCCAGTACAACCGGCTTGCCCATCACTTCGGTCAGGCTCCAGGATTTATCTGTCAGCGGTATGGAAGTTTCGCTCATCCGCTTTGTATCATTACAATTGGTAAGAATGATCGCAGATGCTGCAAAGAGTAGTATTAAAAACTGTTTCATAATTTTTATAAGATAGGTTCTTTTATCCCTGTACATATTTCATACCATATATAGAGGTCAATTACAGGAATATAATTTTCTTCACCGGTAAAAAACCGTTTTTAGAAGCACTGAAACAAGGGTTTTTCGTCATTGGGCATCATTTTTGGAGCCCAAACCTGTTCTTGTTTATATTGATTTTCAGTTTACATTTGTGACTGGTTTATTGCCTTGCAGAGCGCAGTTTTAGCAATAAGCAATTCGCGTATTAGTAAATTTCTTTTTTGTGTCAAAACATGTTAATAAGGTTACTACGGCAGGTTTAATAGTAGCGTTAGGTATTATTTACGGAGATATTGGTACTTCCCCTCTTTACGTATTCAGCGAAATTATTAACGGCAAAGCAATTGATGAACTGCTTATCATCGGCGGGCTTTCCTGTATCATCTGGACATTGACCCTGCAGACCACTTTAAAGTATGTGATACTTACACTCAGGGCAGATAATAAAGGAGAAGGCGGTATCTTTTCTTTATACACTTTGGTACGGCGGCAAAAGAAATGGCTGGTGATACCTGCCATGATCGGTGGCGCTGCATTACTGGCCGATGGAATGATAACACCGCCGATCAGCGTTACTGCCGCTGTAGAAGGCTTAGGCAACATCCCTATATTGCACGGCATACAATTAAGAACGATAATAATAATTGTAATAGTTATACTGGCCATATTGTTTTTCATGCAGCAGTTTGGCACCGATTCTATCGGTAAATTATTTGGTCCGTTAATGCTGGTATGGTTTGCCATGCTGGCTGTTTTAGGCGTAATGCATATCAGCGATGACTGGCAGATATTCAAAGCCTTTAATCCGTATTATGCTATACGTTTGTTGGCCATTTATCCGCAGGGTTTCTGGTTGTTGGGGGCGGTCTTCCTTTGTACCACCGGTGCGGAAGCGCTGTACAGCGATCTTGGGCATTGCGGCCGCGGCAATATCCGCCGCAGCTGGATATTTGTAAAAACGTCTTTGATCCTTAATTATCTTGGCCAGGGCTCTTACCTGTTGCATAATTTTAAAGGAACCACTTTTGCAACAAAAGAATTATTGAACAGCGGCGGTTTTCAGGTTGCTCATCCCGGTGCTGTAGAAATGAGCAATCCTTTTTATGGATTGATGCCCGACTGGTTTTTAATACCGGGGATCATCATTGCTACCATTGCTGCCATCATTGCCAGCCAGGCATTGATCAGTGGCTCATTTACATTGATCAGTGAAGCCATACGGCTGAATCTTTGGCCAAGAATGAAGATCAATTACCCGTCAGAAGCAAAAGGGCAATTGTTTATTCCCGGCATCAATGCGCTTTTATTTTTCGGCTGCTGCGGAATCGTTCTGTATTTTCAAACATCAGGTGCAATGGGCGCCGCATATGGTTTAGCCATTACGTTATGTATGTTGGCTACAACTATACTCTTCTCTAATTTCATGATAACGCGGCGTATAAATCCCGGCCTTATTTATCTTTTCCTTGGTGTTTTCTTAAGTATCGAAATAAGCTTCTTGATTGCCAATCTTGATAAATTCCCTCATGGCGGTTATGTAACATTGATCGTTGGCGGTGGATTATTTTCAGTAATGTATATCTGGTACAGGGCCCGTAAGATCAAGAACCGGTATGTGGAATTTGTTCGCTTGGAAGAATATGTACCCAAGCTGGAAGAATTAAGCAATGACACTACTGTTCCCAAATATGCTACACACCTGGTATATTTAACCAGCGCCAATAATCCTAAAGAGATCGAGCATAAGATCATTTATTCTATTTTAAGCGGTAAGCCAAAACGTGCAGATATCTATTGGTTCGTGCATGTTGATACATTAGATGATCCATATACTTCCGAATATTCAGTAGAGCATATCATTCCTAATGATATCATCCGTGTTGAGTTCCGCCTTGGCTTCCGCCAGGCGCCACGGTTGAACCTGATGTTTAAAAAAGTAGTGGAAGACCTGGTAGCCAACAGGGAAGTGAATGTTACCAGCCGTTATGAAAGCCAGCAGCGGAATAATGTGGTAGGCGATTTTCAATTTGTGGTAATGGAAAAATTCCTGTCGCAGGATAATGAATTGCCTTTCTTTGAAAAGCTGATCATGAAATTATATTTCTGGGTAAAAGAAATATCACTCAGCGAAGAAAAAGGTTTTGGATTGGAACAAAGTAAGGTACAGGTAGAAAAATTCCCGCTGATCGTAGCGCCTGTAAGCAAACTGAAGCTGAAGCGTATCTATACAGACGAAGACGAATAAACCATGCGATCCATTACAGCTGCCACATTACAGCAAAAGATAGCCGATAAGGAAAACATCCAGCTCATTGATGTAAGAGAACCTTTTGAGCATGATGAATTTAATATCGGTGGTGAACTGATACCGTTGGGAGAGATCATTCAACAGGCAGGAAGGATATCAGCAAGCAAAGAAGTTATCTTTTATTGCCGTAAGGGAATACGGAGCCAGCTTGCTATTCAACGCTTGCAGGAAAAATTTCCCTACACTAACCTTGTCAACCTTATCGGCGGTACCGAAGCATGGAAGAAGGAATTTTTCGTTTAATGTTTTAGATTTTCTGTTGAAATTTTCTATTAATAGCAGAATGCTTAACTTGATAAGTACTTAACACAGAAAACACTAAACACCAAACTCTAAACTGGTTTGCTTCATATCATTCTCTATATCATTGCAGGCATCGTTGTACTTTCTGTTATCGTTTATTTTGTACAGGATAAATTCATTTTCAAGCCGGAAAAACTTCGGCAGGATTTTGTTTATAAATATGATGCCCCTTTCCGCGAATTGTTTTTCGATGTAGAACAGGGCGTTCGGATCAACGGCTTACATTTTTATACAGAAAAACCTTTGGGGCTCATCTTATATTTTCACGGCAACTCCAGAAGTATAAAGGGCTGGGCCAAATATGCCAAAGATTTTTACCGGTATAATTATGATGTAGTATTGGTAGATTACCGCGGCTTTGGTAAAAGTACCGGCAAGCGCAATGAAAAAGATATGCTGAACGATATGCAGTTTGTGTATGATACGCTTACTGTAATGTATCATGAGAACCATATCATCGTTTACGGAAGAAGCCTGGGAAGCGGCTTTGCAGCAAAGTTGGCTGCGGATAATAAGCCAAGGTATTTAATTCTCGATGCGCCGTATTTCAGTTTTAAAAAAACAATAGAACGTTTTTTACCCATACTGCCGGTGAAATATATTTTGCGGTATCATTTACGAACAGATAAATGGATACAAAAAGTAAATTGCCATACTTATATTTTACATGGCACCAAAGACTGGCTGATACCGATAAGCAACAGCGAAAAATTGCAGGAACTTAATCCAAGAAAGATCACATTGATACGCATCATTGGCGGAAGGCATAATAACCTGCCGCAGTTTCCGGAGTATCATAATTTTATACGGGATATTTTAAAATACCAGTAAGATGGAACAGGAAGAAACAGTAAATGAAAAAAGGCAGCGCAGGCCACGAACGAGAAAGCAACTTATCTTTCGCTGGGTGAAGATCATTATTTTGATATATTGCATCATAGGCATTGCATTATACTACCTGCAGGAAAATCTCCTGTTTCACCCAACACCATTAAGCCGCGGTCACCAGTTTAAATTTGATGTACCTTTTGAAGAAGTTAACATACCAATGAATAATACCGATACGGTAAATATGGTTAAATTTTTTCCGAAAGACAGCGTGCGGAAAGGGGTGGTGATTTACTTTCATGGCAACAAAGGCAATATAGAACGCTACGCAAAATTTGCACAAAATTTTACCAGTCACGGGTATGAAGTATGGATGGAAGATTATCCCGGCTTTGGAAAAACCACGGGTAAAAGAACAGAACAGAAAATGTATGACCAGGCTTTGCAGGTGCAGCGTATGGCATTGAGTAAATATGGAAAGGACAGTGTGATCATTTATGGAAAATCAATAGGCACCGGCATTGCCACGTATGTAGCCATGGCAAAAGATTGTAAACGGCTGATCCTTGAAACGCCCTATTGCAGCATTCCTGACCTGGTTAGCTATTATGCACCTGTTTATCCCGTGTCCAGAATGTCAACCTATAAATTACCATTGATCGACTACATAAAAGAAGTGAACTATCCTGTTACTATCTTTCATGGAACGGATGATGGAGTGATACCTTATCGCTGTGCAGCCAAATTGAAGAAGGTGTTAAAACCAATGGATGAATTTATTACCATTGAAGATGGCGGGCATAATAACCTCAATGATTTTAAACTCTTTCATCAAAAGCTTGACAGCTTATTGAATAACTGATCAGATACTGACAACATTCTTCGGCTTATTGTTTTTTATTTTTGCAGGCAACGAATCAAGAATAGCCTGTTTTAATAATTCTATCAACCGCTTTTTTACAAGGTCACGATGCGTCACCATGCTCACTTCCCTGGTAGGTTGCGGTTGCCGGAAATGGCGTATCAGCTGTGCTTGTTGTTTGGTGATATTTAATGTGGCCAGTTCGGGAAGTATGGTAATACCGTCATTCAGCTCTACCATGCGCCGCAGTGTTTCTATGCTTCCGGCTTCGTAATCAAAATGCCCACCAGCGGCACTCGCTTTTCTTAATTCGCAGAGATTGATGATCTGTGAACGGAAGCAATGGCCTTCTTCCAGCAGCCATACATTATCAGGGTCGATATCCGTTGGCAGTATGTATGTTTTTTTATACGCCTTATCTTTTTTGGAAACATAGGCCATCATCTCTTCATAAAAAAGTGGGTCTTCCTTTATTCCCTTTTCGTCCAGCGGTGTTACCAATATGCCCACATCTATCCTGCCTTCTTTAAGCCTCGATACAATCAGTTCGGTTGTTAATTCGGTAACCACCAGTTTAACCAACGGGTATTTTTTAATGAACTGCTGTATAAACAATGGCAGCAGGTAAGGCGCCAGTGTAGGGATAATACCGATATGCAACGTGCCGGTAATAACACCTTTTTTTTGCTGAACGATCTCGTTGATAATATTTTTTTCAGCAATTATTTTGCGTGCCTGCTCAATAACAGCAGCGCCGGCTTCTGTAGGAACAACGGGCTGTTTGCTGCGGTCGAATATCTTTAAACCTAATTCTTCTTCCAGCTTTTGTACCTGCATGCTTAGCGAAGGCTGGGTAACAAAGCATTTATCAGCGGCATTGGCAAAATGCCGGTAATTGTCAACAGCGATAATATATTCCAGCTGTACTAGTGTCATAGTGATATAGTTTTAAACTATGAAGTTATAAATATTATCGATAAAAATTATCTGGAATAATTAACCATATTTGTTACCACTAAATCTTACTAACATGAGCGAACAGAAAAAATTAACCACAGCATCCGGCATCCCTTATTATAATAATGAAGACACCATGAGTGTAGGTGCAAGAGGTCCGTTGTTATTACAGGATTTTATTTTGCACGAAAAGATGGCGCATTTTAACAGGGAAAGGATACCGGAAAGGGTAGTGCATGCCAAAGGCTCCGGCGCATTTGGCACATTTACCGTTACCAATGATATCTCTAAATACACAAGGGCCAAAGTATTTAATGCAGTGGGAAAACAAACCCGTGTATTTACCAGGTTCTCTACTGTAGGCGGCGAAAAAGGCAGCGCAGATACAGAAAGAGACCCCCGTGGCTTTGCCGTTAAATTCTATACAGAAGATGGCAACTGGGACCTCGTAGGAAACAACACACCTATCTTTTTTATAAAGGACCCTAAAAAATTCGGCGACTTCATTCATACACAAAAGCGTGATCCTTATACCAACTGCAAAAGCCCAACGATGATGTGGGACTTCTGGAGTTTAAATCCTGAAAGCCTGCACCAGGTTATGTTCCTGATGAGCGATAGGGGCACACCTTACGGCTATCGGCATATGCATGGTTTCGGCAGCCATACTTTTAGTTTTATCAATGATAATAATGAGCGGCACTGGGTAAAATTTCACTTTGTTTGTTTACAGGGGATCAAAAATTTTTCCAGTGATGAAGCTACGCATATGAAAGGGCAGGATCCTGATTTTGCGCAGCGTGATTTGGTAGAAGCTATTGATAAAAAAGATTTTCCTAAATGGTCATTGAATGTACAGATCATGACGGAAGAACAGGCAAAGACTTACAAATGGAATCCTTTCGATCTTACTAAAACATGGAGCCACAAAGATTTTCCCTTGATAGAAGTTGGCATAATGGAACTGAATGAAAATCCTAAAAATTATTTTGCATCAGTAGAGCAGGCTGCTTTTGCACCGGCGCATGTACCGGATGGCATCAGCTATTCACCAGATAAAATGTTGCAGGGAAGGTTACTGTCTTACCCCGATGCACACCGCTACCGCCTGGGAGGAAACTATGAACAGATACCGGTAAATAAATGCCCTTTTGCGATCAATAATTATGAAAGAGATGGGTTAATGAGGGTTGATGATAATGGTGGAAGCAACCCCAATTATTTCCCCAATAGTTTTGATGATATCAAGCCAGATGAATCTGCCAAACAACCTTCGTGGACATTGGATACTAATGTTGCGGATTGGTACGACAGGAACGCCGAAGGGGAGAATGACCATTATACCCAGCCGGGAATTTTTTACCGTGAAGTACTGGATGATGAAGCAAAACAAAATCTTGTAAATAATATAGCCGGGGCAATGAGCGGCATCAGCGGAGAAAAGAAAGATATTATTGTAGTAAGACAGTTGTGCCATTTTTTTAGGGCAGATATAGGTTTTGGAATGGCTGTGGCACAGGCCCTGCAATTGGATATGGCTACACTGCAACAACAAATGCCTAAAACAAATTCGCTACAACACCTATAAACCTTCTATTATGGAAAATGAAAAAACGGTAACAGAACAAATTTCTTCCGGGCAGGAAGAAACGATCACCAACACCATATTATTTGAAAAACTGCAGACTTTAGAAAAGCTGCTCATCAGGATCGAGGATAAACTGATGAAGCCTTTGATAAGTTAATGCAAAGGCCGGCTGATAAAGCCGGCCTTTTATATTTCTTTAAGTGTAACTTTTTCTTTGCCAACTTTAAGATCATAAACACACCCGATCTTTAATGCATAATTTTCTTTGCTGTGACTTACGGGAAAATTAAAGCAAACAGGATAATCATATTCTTTCACCACATCATTGATCACTTCATAAACAGTTTTGCCGAAAGGGCGCTCCGTATCTTTCATGTCGGTAAATCCGCCAATGATAAGGCCTGCCAGCTTATCCAGTTTGCCGCTGCGTTTTAATTGGTACAGCATCCGGTCAATATTGTAAATGTATTCACCGATATCTTCTATAAAAAGGATCTTGTTTTTAGTATTGATATCAGATGCAGTACCGATGATCGTTGCCAGTAAAGACAAATTACCACCAACCAATTCGCCCTGTACATTTCCTTTTTTATTGAACGAGTGTGCAGGACAGGCATAGCTTCCTTTTTTGCCAACCAGCGCTTTGTGCAGCGATCGTACAAATTCATTTTCAAAACCATTATCATTGAAAGCTGCTGCCATAGGCGCATGCAGGCTTGCAACTTTTAATGTGCTGTAAAGATGTGCGTGTAATACTGTTATATCGCTAAAGCCGATGATCCATTTGGGATGTTTTTTAAACCTGCTGAAATCCAGCTCATCAATGATGCGACTCATACCATAACCGCCGCGGCCACAAAGTATGGCGTCGATATGTTTATCATCCAGCATGGCCTGCAGCTCATCCCTGCGTTCTTCATCGGTTGCAGAAAAATAATTGTTGGAAGCGCTGCCCAATGTTTTTCCCACCATTACTTCAAAGCCCCAGCTTTGTAAAGTTTCAATGCAAGTTTGCGCTTTTTCAGCAGCCATATATCCTGCCGGGCAGGTGATGCCAATGGTGTTGCCTTTTTTTAAGGAGGAAGGTATCTTCATTAAAATAATTTCGATTCAGTTTTAGTTAAGCAACAAAGATCTTCTACAGTGTATTTTCTGATAAATAACATTCATTCAAATGCACGGCCAGCCTGTGGCTGATGCCGCACTTCAATGCAAAGTTATTTTTTTGATGGCCCACAGGAAAATCAAAACAAACAGGGTAATTATATTCTGTAATTTTTTCCAGTACAATATCTTCCAGCGCTTTTCCAAATTCTTCCCCTTCATCATCTTTTTTTACTTTAAATCCGCCAACGATCAAACCCTTTAGCCTGGCCAGTTTGCCGGTGCGCTTTAAATTCCAGAACATGCGGTCGATACTGTAAAAATATTCACCGGTATCTTCTACAAACAATATCTTTCCATCGGTATTGATATCGCTTTTGCTGCCGGATAAACTTTCGATGGTCTTCAGGTTGCCGCCAATCAACTCGCCTTCGCCAATACCGGTCTTATTTTTTGCATTAGGCGTACAGGTGTACTTCATTTTTTCCCCGGCCAGGCATTGCCTTATACTGTTGATGGTTTCTACCTGCACAGGCTCTGCCTTGCTCCAGTCAGAAGGAAAACTGTTGCACATTTTAGAATGAATGGAAGCAATGCCGAAATTATTATACACATGATTAAGTATAACAGTGATATCGCTGAAGCCAATGATCCATTTGGGGTTCTTTACAAATCTCTTAAAGTTGATACTGTCTATTATACGAACAGCGCCATAACCACCCCTTGCACATAGAATTGCTTTTACAGAAGTATCGTCCAGCATCTGCTGAAAATCTTCCAGGCGTTCCTGGTCGGTGCCGCCATACGTAAAATCCTTTTTGCCTATTGTATTACCGATCTTTATTTCAAAACCCCATTCCTTCAATTTTAATATGGCCGGTTGCACATCATCCAATGTAATATAACCGGCGGGGGAAGTAATGCCGATGATATCCCCCTTTTTTAAATAAGGCGGAACGTTCTTCGGTTCAACTGTATTTCCTAAAACAGCTTTCTCCTTTCCTATGGCGCTTAATGTTGCCGAAACAGGCAGTATAGTAGATAAAAAGAGCTTTCTGTCCATGAATTGTAGTTGTACATGAAATTAATTATTTAGCACCAATTTCACCCTTGTTTTAGCCCCCCGATAAAAAAAGATTAAAATTTACCCAACCCTTTGTTACCCAACTACAGTTATATATATTACATGAGCTCATTTCTACGTAAAAAACGTTTTTTGGATATTAGCCTTGTAATACTGATAAAAGGATGTCAGCAGAATGACATACTGTGCCAGCAACAGTTGTATAAGCTTTGCTATCCCGACATGATAAAGATATGCTCAAGATATGCGGCAGATGCAGATGGCGCTGGAACGATCTATAACAATGCCATGCTGAAAGTTTTTAAGAACATTGGCAATTATACCGAAGAAGGGAAACTGCTGGGATGGATAAAGACGATAGTGATCAACTGCAGTATTGATTTTTGTAAAAAGAAAAGCATTTTCAATAAAATAGCAGGAGCCCCGGATGAAAATGAGATTAGCATATCTCCTGACGCATTCAATAAATTATCCGGGAAAGATGTGCAGCAGTTGATACGCCAGTTGCCA
Organism: Bacteroidota bacterium; assembly: GCA_048497855.1. GTDB lineage: Bacteria > Bacteroidota > Bacteroidia > Chitinophagales > Chitinophagaceae > Ferruginibacter. The sequence goes on from JBEHZB010000002.1 coordinate 214,399, forward strand.
CCCGCCACCGCCACAGTTTTTAACATGTATGTGTACGATGGCTTTACACATAAACAAGTGGGGGAGATATTGGGAATAAGCGAAGGCACCAGCAAATGGCACTTTAGCGAAGCAAAAAAATTATTAAAAATAAAATTAGAAGCCTTATCTGAAACCGAACTTAAAACTTATGCAGCAGGATAATAACAATATGGAAAATAAGCTGCGGCAATTAGAGAACCAGCAACTGGCAGATCTTAGCCAAATGGACAAGCATTGGGAAAATATGCAGGGAATTTTATTGGCAAAAGCAAATACTTCCCCGTTAAAAACAGCGAAAGGTAAACTGTTCGTTATAAGTGCCTCACTAACTGCTTTTATTTTACTTTTCTTTCTTTTCAGGACTACTGAAAACAGTAAGGCATTAGCGTTAACAGAACCGGGTTCATTTTTAAAAATGAACCCGGTGCCTGCTGACTCTCCTTTACCGTTGGCCCAGGCACCCGTTACACTTAATCTTAATAGAGCCATTCCTGTTGGTTTGGGCAATGTTGAAAAAGTTTTTAAACAAAATGACGATCAGCAAAATTTAGTTAACACCAATACCGGCACTTCATCAGATCCTTCTCCTGTAGCTGCACCTCTGCCTAAAAAAGATATAGAAGTAAACGCTAAAAAACTGTTGAATAATTTTTACAGTGAGATACAAAAGCCTTCGCAGGAGTTTATTATTTATGGGGAAAGAGGCGGTATTATAATTGGCAAAGAAGGAACAAAACTAACCGTGCCACCCAATGCATTTGTTGATGAAAATAACAGTATCGTTAAAGGGCCGATAAAAGTTTCGGTAGTGGAGTATTACAAATATTCTGATATGCTTGCGGCTAACCTTACAACATTATCCAACGGAAAGCAATTGATAACCGGCGGAATGATAAAAGTTACTGCTTCGCAAAACGGAAAGCCTGTTAATATTAAAGTGGATAAGCAGCTTGAATTGCAAATACCAACAAAAGAATATGATGAGGAAATGCAGTTGTTTACCGCTACGCAAGGAATGGAAACAGGAGGAAGCGATGCCACAGTAACCGGCGCATTTAGAGATGTCGCTATCAATTGGCAACTTTCAGGAACGCAAAGTTCAATACCGGTATTTGATGGAAAGACAAAGTTTTTAAACCTGGGCGACAATCCATATTCAGTAATAGAAGATAACAATAAGCGGATAGCAAAATTTGCAATGCCGAGAAAGAGCCGCCTGAGCACCGAAGAAGTAAAAAAATTGCTTGTTCAAAAATATGGGAACCGCTATGACGAGATAATCGTGAAAAAATTCAGGTGGACAAATAACCTGGCAACTTTTAATGATAAACCTGCCATAGGCGATTCTGTAAGATTGACCATTAATGAGGCTATTGAGTGGAAATACATAGATCAGAAAGACAGTGCCTTTTATGCCGGGCGTGTGAAAAGAGATAGTATGCTGTTCCTTAAAAAAGCATTGGCTTTACGAACAGGCCTGTTCAAAACCAGGGGGCAAAAGGATATGGATAATGCGGATTCGATCGAAAAATATTACAATGAATATTTAAGAACCCAGCAAACGTATTCGTTCTCTATAAAGAAAATGGGTTGGATGAATTGTAACAGGTTTTTTGAAAATGAGAATAAGGTTGATTTTATAGTAAATCTTCCTGCAGATGTAAAGTCGGAACACTTTGTAACGCAACTGGTCTTTACAGGCGTTCGCTCTGTAATGGCCGGAAATAATTATCAAAACAAAATAGGCTTTTTAAATGTACCTCAAAATATGGAGGTATATATAGTTGGGTTGGGCGAAAGGAACGGTAAAGTAGTTTCTTTTGTTGAAAAATATACTACAGGCAAGAAAGAGGTGAATATCACGAATCTTGAAGAGACAACTCCTGAGGCTTTTAAAAGGAAGTTGGCAGAGCTGGACCTGTAGTACTTTACTATCGGCATTAATTGAGGGAATATTAAACGGCCTTGCTTTTGCAAGGCTGTTTTACTTTTGGGCAATGGTGCGCTTTAAAGTATTTTTGCGCCGTTGGGCATTGCTTGAATTTACTAACATAACATAATTAAGGATGAATAAAGTTATGTGGTACAAGTGAGCCCGCCGCGGCGGGAACGATGCTGAACAATGATTTAAAGCTGATAAACAAAAATGACAGATCCCAAACGATATTTAATTACGTCTGCATTGCCTTATGCCAACGGGCCTAAGCATATCGGGCATTTGGCCGGGGCTTATTTGCCTGCAGATATTTATGTGCGTTATTTAAGGGCGCAGAAAAAAGATGTAGTGTATGTATGCGGCAGCGATGAACATGGCGCTGCAATAACTATACAGGCGATGAAAGAAAATACAACGCCTGGGGAAATTGTAGATAAGTATCATGCTATGCTGAAAAGCAATATGCACGACCTGGGCATTTCTTTCGATATCTATCACCGAACTTCCGAACCGATACATCATGAAACGGCACAGGAATTTTTTACTGTATTAAATGATAACGGCGATCTTGAAGTAAAGGAAACGGAGCAGTATTATGATGAAGAAGCTAAAACATTTTTGGCCGACCGCTATATCATTGGCACCTGCCCGGTATGCGCCAACCCGAATGCGTATGGCGATCAATGCGAAAGATGCGGCACCAGCTTAAGCCCCGAACAACTGATAGAACCAAGAAGTACATTAAGCGGTAATGCGCCAATAAAAAAAGCCACGAAACATTGGTACCTGCCGCTGGAAAAGCATGAAGCATTTTTACGGGAATGGATATTAAAAGAGCATGCGGAAGATTGGCGACCAACTGTGGTTGGACAATGTAAAAGCTGGATAGATATGGGGTTGCAGGCCAGGGCCGTAACAAGAGATTTGGATTGGGGGGTGAAAGTGCCAAGCCCCCCCGCCCCCCAAGGGGGGATCTCAGACCCTGGTAATTCAAAGGGGTTTTTTGATTATGAAACTGCCGATCCTTCAGTTTACGGATTGCTAAAAGAGTTTGTTACGGAGCATAGAAGCAATCCTACTCCTGCTGAACATGCACTATGGCAAATGCTTAGGGGAAAAAAGCTGGATGGTTATAAATTCAGAAGAGAACATATCATTGGTTCTTTCATTGCAGATTTTATTTGTCTCGATAAAAAACTCATCATTGAAGTTGATGGCTCTATCCATCAATTGCCGGATAATAAAATAAGTGATGCAGAACGAACAGCCTGGTTAAATAGCAAAGGTTTTGAAGTAATGCGATTCACTAATGAACAAGTGTTAGGAGACACTGACAAAACAATAGATACCATCTCTATAAAGTTAAAAGCTATTGAAGAGCAGGCAGACCGTTCGTCAGAACCCCCCTTGGGGGGCAGGGGGGCTGGTAAGGTGCTTTACGTTTGGTTTGATGCGCCAATCGGCTACATCAGCGCAACAAAACAATGGGCGCTGGATAATAATAAAGACTGGAAGCCATATTGGAATGATAAGGATACCAAACTGGTGCATTTCATTGGTAAGGATAATATTGTTTTTCATTGCATCATTTTTCCGGTAATGCTGAAATTGCATGGTAACATTTTACCTGATAATGTACCGGCCAATGAATTCATGAACCTGGAAGGTGATAAGATGAGTACGAGCCGTGGGTGGAGCATAGAGATGGATGATTACATCAATGATTTTGTAAAGAAAGAGAATGGTGGGGATATGATGGTGGATGCGTTGCGGTATTACTTAACGCAGATAGCACCCGAAACAAAAGACAGCGAGTTTACCTGGAAAGGTTTCCAGGATGCTGTAAACAGCGAGCTGGTAGCTATTTTCGGAAATTTTGTGAACAGAACATTTGTGCTGATGCATAAGTTATGTGGCGGTAAAGTGCCTAAGCTGCATGCTGAAATTTTAGATGAAGCGGATAAGAACCTGTTTGCAGAAATTCAAAAGACCAAAGAGAAAATACAGGATCTGATAGAAGGATATAAATTTAGAGATGCCTTGTATGAAGTAATAGACCTTGCACGTAAAGGCAACAAATACATGCAGGATAAGCAGCCGTGGATAGTGGCGAAGCAGACAACAGATGATGGACAACCGACCACAGAAGCACAGAATATCATTGATAATTGCTTACATGTGTGTTTGCAGTTAACAGCCAATCTTGCGCTTTTCATCAATCCGTTCTTACCATTTACCGCAAAGAAAATGTGCTACATGATGAAAGTAGTAGATAAAATACTGGATTGGGAAAATGCAGGCAGCAATAAATTATTAAGTGTAGGATATAGTTTGCGTGAACCGCAATTATTATTCAGGAAGATAGAAGATACTGAAGTAGCGGAACAGGTGGAAAAATTAAAAACTAAAAAAATGGCGATAGAAAAGACAACGGACAATGGACAACCGACGACGGATAACAAATCTGAGATCCGAAATCTGAAATCCGAAATCGTTTTCGATGATTTTGCTAAGATCGATCTTAAAGTAGGGACCATACTTGCTGCGGAAAAAGTAGCAAAAGCGGATAAGCTGTTGAAACTGGAAGTTGATCTTGGTTTTGAAAAAAGAACTATTGTTAGTGGTATTGCATTGCACTTTCAACCGGAAGACATTATCAATAAACAAGTAGTAGTAGTGGCGAACCTGGCACCACGGAAAATGAAAGGCATTGAAAGCAACGGAATGATATTAATGGCTGAAGATGCAGCCGGTAAATTACATTTTGTGAGCCCTTCTGTTATAATAGATAGTGGCAGCAATGTCAGTTAGTACTATTTGGGGAATAAATTCTACAAAATTTCCCAATAGTTTGGTGAAATACTGATCTTCAGGGCTTTTTTATATTTGGTAGCAGATTTGCAACTTATAGTTGGATTTTTAAACTTATCAATTATGAAACGGAAAATTTTTTTATCAGTAATACTAGTAGTTATAACGGCCATTGCAGCGTATGCACAGCAACCTGACTGGTCATTGGTTCCTTATCGCAGCGGCGATAAATGGGGATATGCTACAGCAGACAAACAAGTAGTGATACAACCGCAATACGATGAAGCCAACTGGTTTTCCGGTGGTTATGCAGCAGTGAAAAAGGGTGGTAAGTATGGTTATATCAACCGTGCAGGTAAAGTAGTGATACCTTTTAAATATTATGTAGCTAAGCCTTTTCGCTATGGCTATGTAGAAAATAAGGCTAAGGGAAAATCAGATACTGTGCTGTTTGCAGGCGCTGCCCCAAAACCTGATGGCTACGAAGTATGCATCAATACAAAAGGGTTACAATTAAAGGTTTGCCCGGCAATGAATGAAATGGCCGACCCGGTGAACAGGGTGCCAATGCAGACAACACAAAAAGTATATTCACTTACCAACGCCCCTGCCGGCCTGTTCGATAAGATCACCGATGACTATACATTGCCCAGCAGTTCAGACAATTATTATATTGCCCAAAGAGGCGGTATGTATGGCGTATTCAACAATAAATTTGAAACGGTAGTACCATTTGAATATTCTTCATTGACCAAATTCAATATTGGCAGTGATGTATACCTGCAGGGTAAAAAAAATAATGGCATGAATGGTATCTTCAAAGGAGATGGTTCTGTTGTTATGACACCGGAATATACCGGCCTTACAAGAGTAACAGAAAGAGACGGTAAAGATTATTTCATTGTTACGAAAGATGGAAGGGCTTATGTGCGCAGTGTTGATAATAAAGATCTTTTTCCATCCGACTATAACCAGATCGATTATGATGCGAACGGTGGTTTTGTAGTAACCGACGGTAATAACAACAAAGGTTTTTATTTTATGAATAACACTTCTGTTCCGCCGAGATATGCTGATGTGAAACTGGTGAACAGGAACGGGAATTTTATTTGGGTAAAAACAAAAGATGGTAAAGGCGGTTATGTAAGTAATACCGGTACAGAATACTGGCAATAACAGGCTAAAATTTTTCTCACATAGCAGCAAACAATATGCAGGCCCCGTAAGGCCTGCTTTTTTATTTAAATGCCTGGTGATGATATTGCATCGTGGTTTTTTGAATAAAAGCTTTGATCTTCTGTATTAAATATTGCTGTTGAACAATGTTATCAGCTGTGTTCAACAAATTTATTTTCAGCGCCTTGTCGGAAGTATAGCGATATAAATATTCAGCCTTGTCTGCAACGATATTATAGCCTAACGAATAAGAAGAATCCATTACCTGGTATAAGGTACTGTTTACTTTAGAGAAAACCACTTTGTTGTTTTTTGTTGCTGTGCTATCCAGCAGGTTGCCGCCATAAGAGATCAGGGTATCCTTATAACCTGCAACTGATAAAATTGTACCCAATACATCAAACTGGCTTGTCATAGCAGTATTCACTTTTTTTTCTGCGGATGAAGGATCATAGATAATGATGGGAATATGAAAACCATCGACATTATTAAACGATAGGTCATCCTCTGTAGGCACCTGCCAGTGATCGGAACAAAAAATAAATACTGTGTGCTGAAACCATTGTTCATTTTTAACATGATCAAAAAATAGCTGCAGGCTGTGATCATAATAGCTCATGGTCTTCATAGGTGCGCTGTAACCGGCCGGGAAATCCTTATACGCAGGCGGAAGATCAAAAGGATAATGTGTAGTGATATTATAGTTGACCGTAAAAAAAGGCTGTTGCTGTTCATTTATTTTTTTTCGCATAAAGTCAAGCACATATTCATCATGTATGCCCATAGTGTGCGAAGGCTTGTCCTTATAAGCAGTCATGTCATCCCTGCAATAATATTTTTCGATGCCCAGCCAGTTGGTACATTTTGCAAAACCAAAATTGTCGTAATCATCGCCTATACAAAAAAAAGAATGATAGCCGTTTGCTTTTAATGCAGTGCCAACAGGCGTTATGGGCATGCTTACATATTGCGAATGATAAAGCGGTATCTCCGTGAGGGTAGGGGTGCCCGCCAGTACCGCCGTGATACCTTTATTGGAATTTAAGCTGTAAGAAAACGCATTGGTGAATAATGTGCTTTTTTGCAGCAGCGAATCAAAGAAAGGCATTGCAACTTTGTACCTGCCGGCAGTATCAAAAAAATCATAAGGCACGCTTTCCATAATGAAGAGTACTATATTTCTTTTACCAGTATCAGTATTTACCAATACTTTTTTTAAGGGAAAGATGGCATCACATTCTTCGGCGCTGAAATAATTTTTTACCGGTATTTCCTGTCCGCTTCTGAAAAGCGAATAAGAGAAAGTATGAAAGGAATTTTCAACCACCAGTATCTCTTTACTGTTCAGGCTTACCAACGGGTAGGTAGGAACCATCAATTTAGAAAAACTGGTTTTAAAAACTATTGCTGCTGTTATCAATACTAAAGCAATGACAGTAATTGCTTTGCAATATTTTCCGGCTGCAAATGCCCGGTAAAAGCGGCGCAACAATTTCCAGGCTATTATAAAACAGGCAGCAAACAACAACAGCAGGGCGATTATTATAAGAACATTTAAATGCAACAATTCCTTTAACGGATGGTCCAGTACAAAAAGAAGATCGGCGCTGGCTCTTTGAAAGTGGAAGCGGAAATAAAAGACATCAGCCAGGTTCAGCAGCAGTACAAAGCCATTCAGCAATATAAATAATGGGATGATGAACCAGGATGATATTTTGGATGGCAGCCATCTTGCCAGCTGCAATAAAAAAAGCAATGGGACATTTACCAGTAAAACAATAAGCAGGTCATATAGTAATGACCAGCCAGCCATTTTAAACCTGGAAGCTGTGGCAGTATCATTAAAGAGCAACGTGTAATTGTAAGTATAAAAAATTATTTTTAAAACGGTAAGTATAGCAACAAAGCTAATTATCAGCAGTACAAACGGTTTGTTGTTTTGCCAGGTTATCTTTGCAGAAGCTTGAAATTGCTGTAGTTTCATAAAAAACAATGATCATGATCGCCAGGCGCATTGTGCGAAACAAATATAAGTTAATAGCAGCTATAATCATTGTATTGATAGGGGTGGATGGCTATATGCACAAGGGATTGATAAGGGTAGCGCTGCCAAAAAAATACCCCGAATATACTGTTGCCACAACTTTTCCCGACAAGCGCAATCATTTGATCAATACCAATAAGAACTGGATCAAGGGAGTTAACTCAATAGAAAGGCTGAACAGCAAAGTAGATAAGAGCAGCAGTGGTATGGAAGTGGATATTTATTTTGATACGGCAAGAAATATATTTGATGTGCATCATGATATCGATAATTCAACAGGATTGAATTTTGAGACCTTACTGGATGAATATCAAAGGAACGGTTTGCAGGCAAGCATCTGGATGGATTTTAAAAATCTTGATAACGCAACAGCGCAACCTGCTCTTCAAAAGATAATACGACTGAGGGAACAATATCATCTTACCGATAAAATATTGATCGAATCGGATCGTGTTGACCTGTTGCAGCATTTCAGTGATAATGGTTTTTATACTTCCTATTATACACCGATGTTCAATCCTTACCTGCTGAATGACAGCGGACTGGTACAATGGGCAGACAGCATCTCCACTGTGTTGCAGCATGCTTCCGTAAATGCATTGTCGGGATATTATTTTCAGCATCCTTTTCTGCACCATTATTTTCCGCAGTATGATATTTTGATCTGGTCTCCCAACGACAGGTTTAGCCTGGTAAACCAAATATATAAATGGAAGATCAATGCTGCCAAAGAGATCTTTATTTCCCTGTATTATTGATCATTTGTTTCACTTTTCACCGCTCACTTTTTATATTTTATCCGTAAATAATAAAATGCTAATTTCGGTTTCTAAAATAGTTGTTTAACTAACTAATTTTCAAAAGATGTCAAAGCGTATCATAAAAAAAGTGGCCGTATTGGGCAGTGGCGTAATGGGCAGCCGGATAGCCTGTCATTTTGCAGGCGTGGGTTTGCAGGTATTGTTACTGGATATTCAGCCAAAAGATATTGCAGCAGATGCAAAGCCTGCGGATAAGAACAAGATCGTGAATGATGCTTTAGCAGCAGCGATAAAATCCAATCCTTCGCCGGTATATACCAAAGATGTGGTAAAGCGTATCAAAACGGGCAACTTTACCGATAACATGAAAGACATTGCTGATTATGATTGGGTAATTGAAGTAGTAATAGAAAGGTTGGATATCAAACAATCCATTTTTACAGAAGTAGAAAAATACCGTAAGCCCGGAACATTGATCACATCTAATACTTCAGGCATCCCGATACACATGATGACCGAAGGAAGAAGCGATGATTTTAAAAAGCATTTTTGCGGCACGCACTTTTTTAACCCGCCAAGATATTTGCGCCTGCTTGAAATAATCCCCACACCATCTACCGATACAGCAGTAGTAGATTTTTTAATGGAATATGGAAGTTTGGAATTGGGTAAAACAACGGTACTCTGTAAAGACACACCAGCCTTCATCGCCAACCGTATCGGCGTTTTCGGCATTATGGCCATTATGAATGCAATGGAAAAGCTGCAGTTAAATGTTGATGAGATCGATGCCTTAACAGGGCCGGTTATCGGGCGGCCAAAGTCTGCTACATTCCGTACAGCAGATGTGGTGGGCATTGATACGCTGGTAAAAGTAGCAAAGGGCGTATATGAAAATTGCCCGGATGATGAAGCGAAAGAGCAATTCGTAATTCCTGCCTGGTTAAATAAAATGGTAGAGAATAATTGGCTCGGTGATAAAACAGGGCAGGGCTTTTTCAAAAAGACAAAATCTGCAACAGGCGAAAAAGAAATATTGACGCTGAATTTGCAAACGATGGAATATGGCCCGAGGGTAAAGCCAAAATTTGCCACATTGGAAACAGCCAAACCAATTGACGATCTTAAAACAAGAATAAAAGCATTGTGCGCCGGTACAGATAAGGCCGGTGAGTTCTATCGCTTATTTCATTATAATCTCTTCGCTTATATTTCTCACCGCATTCCAGAGATCAGCGATGAATTGTACAAGGTTGATGATGCAATGATGGCTGGCTTTGGCTGGGAGATCGGTGCATTTGAAAGCTGGGATGTATTGGGCGTAGCTAAAACGCTGGAAGCTATGAAGGCAGCTGGTTATAAAGTGGCAGCATGGGTAGAGGAAATGATCGCATCGGGTGCTGCTTCATTTTATAAGGTAGAAAATGGTAAGCGCCTGTATTATGATGTGGCATCTAGAACATACAAGCCATTGCCTGGCGGCGATGCTTTTATTGTAATGAAGAATTTTGAAGATAAGACCGTTTGGAAAAATGCAGCCTGCCGTACTTATCATTTGGGAGATGATGTGCTGGGCTTGGAATGGTACACCAAAATGGGCAGCATTGGTGGTGAAGTGCTTGAAGGCATTCAAAAGTCGATAGCATTGGCGGAGGATAAATACAAAGGGCTGGTGATTGCAAACGATGGCACAAATTTCAGCGCCGGTGCTAATGTGGGCATGATATTCATGCTGGCAATAGAACAGGATTATGATGAAATAGAGATGGCGATACGCATGTTTCAGAATACAATAATGCGTGTACGCTATTCCGGTATACCGGTTGTAGTTGCACCGCACGGGCTGGCTTTGGGTGGCGCCTGCGAAATGAGTTTGCATGCCGATAAAGTTATTCCTGCTGCTGAAACCTATACCGGCCTGGTAGAAGTTGGTATCGGTGTTATTCCAGGAGGTGGCGGCACAAAAGAATTTGTATTGCGTGCAGCAGATGAAATGCATGATGGTGAGGTAGATACGCTGACCTTGCAGAACCGTTTTTTAACCATCGCAACAGCTAAAGTAGCAACATCTGCTTATGAGGCTTACGACTTAGGTATTTACCGCAAGGGAAAAGATATAGTGAGTGTGAACCAGGGCAGGCGCATTGCTGAAGCAAAAGATGCCGTGATCAATTTGTATGATGACGGCTATGTGATGCCGGTACAGCGCAACGATATTAAAGTATTGGGCCGTGGCGCATTGGGAACTATGCTGGCTGGCATCAATGGTATGTACAAAGGGAATTATGCAACAGAACATGATGTAACGGTAGCTAAAAAATTGGCTTACGTAATGTGCGGCGGCGACCTCAGCGAACCCACACTGGTGAATGAACAATATTTACTCGACCTGGAAAGAGAAGCGTTTTTAAGTTTAACAGGAGAGAAAAAAACATTGGAAAGGATACAGGCTGTTTTAAAAACCGGGAAGCCTTTGAGAAATTAGGTCCTTCTTTTTTGAAGATAAAAGTAAAGCCGGTAAACTATACCGGCTTTACTTTTATCAATGCTCGGCATTTATTTTAAAATAGTTTTTAAAATAATTATCCAGGGAAAGGGGGCCTCCACCTTCTATAAAAAATACGATCAATAATAAAAGAATAAGCAGCGCAAAGCCAAGTTCGGAGCCTGGTGAGAAACCCATTTTAGCGTTAACGAAAATAATTGCACCCAGCAAAATAGGTATCTGCAGCAATACCGACAACCTGGTAAAAAGGCCAATTACTATAAACGTGCCACCCAATAAATGAACCCAGGTAATGATCTGTGCAAGGAGGATATTATTATTGGAGTTGAACCTGGTACCAGCAATTATATTTTCCAGGTATTGGGCATCCTGCAAAAAAGACATTCCTTTTATAAAGAGGCAGCCACCTAAAATGACCCTTAAAAACACCAGCCACCAGGGATGATGTGTGGAACTCCATTTATCTATCTGACGGATGAATATCATAAGGCATAGATTGAAGTGTTACAAAATACAAAATCAGGAACGCTTTGTCAAGCCCTGTTTTTACAGCAGGCAGGCAAAACTTGTGACCAAATTTCAGTTACATTTGTTTTAATTAAAAACAAAGAACATGCCTAAGATCCTTTTTACCTGCCTGTTATTCCTTTCTTTTTCTGCAACGGCGCAAAACAAATTATTGACCATGGAAGATGCCATGGTAAAGAACCGTACAACACTTGCCGCAGAGAATTTACGGCAGCTTCAGTTTATTTATGGTACCAATAATTATGTGTACCTGAAAAGGATAGATGATAAAGATGTTTGGGTATCCGGCAACATGGCCAATGCAGAGGCCCCGTTTTTAACATTGGAACAACTGAACGAAAAATTAAAGGCAGCTGGATATGCGGAGCAGAAAAAGATGCCTGCAATACGGTTCAATATATCTTCCGACTGGGTAATAACTGTAGATGGAAATAAGATCGCATTGAACCCGCAAACCAATACGGCAAAAGAACTGCTGAACAAATCGCTTGCTGATAAAGAGAATGTGGAAGAAAGCAGCGCAGGTTATGTGGCTTATCTCGATAATTACAATTTGCATGTAGCAAAAGGAAGCGATGATAATAAAGTGACCAGCGACGGCAGCACTGATATTGTGTATGCCTCCTCTGTACACCGCGAAGAGTTTGGTATAGTTAAAGGAACATTTTGGAGCAATAACGGTAAGCTGCTGGCTTTTTACCGGATGGATCAAAGTATGGTAACCGATTACCCGATCATTGACTGGACAAAAAGACCGGCAGTAAATACGAATATAAAATATCCAATGGCGGGAGATAAAAGCCATCATGTAACATTGGGTGTGTATAATGCAGAAACGAAAAGCCTGGTATACCTGAAAACAGGCGAGCCTGCTGAACAATATCTTACCAATATTGCCTGGAGCCCTGATGATAAATTTGTGTACATCGCTGTATTGAACAGGGAACAAAATCATATGCAGCTGAAAAAGTTTGATGCTGCAACAGGCGATATGTTACAGGTAGTATTTGAAGAAAGCGATGATAAATATGTAGAGCCATTGGTGCCGATGCTGTTTGTAAAAAACAAACCGGGCCAGTTCATCTGGCAAAGCAAAAAAGATGGCTGGAATCATTTATATCTCTACGATGCAGCAACAGGCAACGTGATAAAGCAACTCACCAAAGGCAATTGGGAAGTGCTGGAAGTAAAAGGCTTTGATGCGAAAGGAGAAAATCTATATTATACTTCTACACAGGAATCTCCGATCACTAAAAATTTGTACCAGCTTAATTTAAAAACGGGTATAGAAAAAAGAGTTACACAAAATTCGGGGGTGCATGCGCCGCAGGTAAGCACCGATGGTACTTTTATCATCGACAGTTATTCCAGCACAACTACACCACGCTTGCTGCAATTGCAGGAAGTAAAAACAGGCAAGTCGAAACTATTATTACAGGCCGGCGACCCGGTAAAGGATTATGCAAAAGGCGAACTCTCCATCTTTACTATAAAAAATAATTACGGCGACAGTTTGTATTGCCGTTTGTTTAAACCGGTAAATTTTGATGCCACAAAAAAATACCCGGTCATCGTGTATTGGTATGGAGGCCCTCATGCGCAAATGATATTGAACAGCTGGAATGGCAGCGCAGGCGATTATTGGTTTCAATACATGGCAGAACGTGGCTACGTAGTATTTACATTAGATACAAGAGGCAGCAGCAGCCGTGGGCGTGCATTTGAGCAGACGATATTCCGCAGGGCAGGTGTTGCGCAGATGGAAGACCTGGAGAGCGGCGTGAACTATCTTACAGCATTGCCTTATGTTGATAAAGATAAAATGGGATTGTTTGGATGGAGCTATGGTGGTTTTATGACAACAGATTTTGTGCTTAATCATCCCGGTGTATTTAAAGCAGCCGTTGCCGGCGGGCCGGTGATGAACTGGCAGATGTATGAGATTATGTATGGAGAGCGGTACATGGATACGCCACAGGAAAATCCTGAAGGATACGAAGCTACCAATCTTATCAAGCAGGCAGGAAAATTAAAAGATAAATTATTGTTGATACACGGCTTGCAGGACAATGTAGTGGTACAGGAGCATTCGGTGAATTTTGTAAGGGCCTGTATCGATAAAGGTGTGCAGGTAGATTATATGATCTATCCCGGCCATGAGCATAATGTGCTGGGAAAAGACAGGGCGCATTTGTATCAAAAGGTTACCGATTATTTTATGCAGTATTTAAAATAGGTTCATGAAAAAATATTTGTTTGTTCTTGCTGTGCTGTTTATCAGCAATAGTGTTGCCGGGCAGGTAAATTATTCCGGCGAATACGGTTACTCGTACAAGCCACAGGGAAAGGCGCCGAAAGAGTTTGCCAACGAGGGGGCACAAGGCAACCTTGGTCTGCTTAAGATAGACGAGAATGTGTATCGCTTCTGGCTTGATATCAACAAAGGCTGGCCTTCTTACAATATGGGCGAGGCTACGGGCACGATCACTATAAAAGGCGACAGCGCTGTTTATGACAACTCGTATGAAAATGCTAAAAGTAAATGCCTCTTGCATTTTTATTTTAAGAAAGATAAGGTAGTGCTCACTGCTGATGCTGTAAGCTTTGATTGCGGCTTTGGCAACGGCGTATATGCAGACGGCAGCTATATGCGAAAGAAGAAACAGCCGGTGCTGAACAATGCCTGGCTGAAAAAACAGAACTTTGATACCGAAGTGTATAAGGTGACCGCTGCAAAAGCAATAGTGTACGAAGATGAGAAAACGACCAAAGCAAAAAAGCAATATTTTGTAAAAGGAGATGAAGTGCAGAATGTAACAGAGAACGATACTGCCATCTATACCGAATTCATTGCGGCGAATGGTAAATTTATTTACGGGTGGATAAAGAAAGCTGACATGGTGAAAAAGTAATGAGTAATGGTTGCATTGTTTAATGGTTTTATTGTTGTCTGCAAGACTACCGTAGTTTCTGCTCTCTTCGAAGGCTTTGCCTTCGTAAGCCTTATGTTATAAAGGGATTGCATCCCGTTTGTACTTCTGAAAAGTCTCTTGTTTGGGAATACGGAGCAAAGCTCCTGTTGAACATAGTACTTACGAAGGCAAAGCCTTCGAAGAGGGTGTAGTCTGTGAGCAGAATCTTTTGCCTTTACAGACATCAGAACAGCATTTTTCATTTCTTTTATGCTTATCTTGAAGAATATAATTTTATAACGGTAAATATTTAACCAGTGGCAACAGTACTTTCAATAGAGAACATTTCCAAGAATTATGGTTTTGTAAGGGCATTGAATAGTGTAAGCTTCAATGTGCCGAAAGGAACCGTGTTCGGTATCCTTGGGCCCAATGGTAGTGGTAAAACAACATTGCTTGGTATAGTAATGGATATTTTAAAACCTACCGCCGGATCGTATTCGTGGAACGGCGAAGCAGCTACAGAAAAGGTACGCAAGCAGATAGGCACATTACTGGAAACGCCTAACTTTTATCATTATTTAAGTGCAGAAGATAATTTAAAGATAGCAGCAAAAATAAAAGGCAGGGGCGAAGAAGATATTGAGAAAGTGTTGCGCATTGTAAATCTTTACGAGCGCCGGGCTTCTAAATTCAATACCTATTCGCTGGGTATGAAGCAGCGCCTTGCTATTGCTTCCACATTATTGGGTGATCCTGATACACTGGTATTTGATGAGCCAACCAATGGCCTTGACCCTGCGGGTATAGCGGAGATACGGGAACTGATAAAAGACCTGAACCGCAAAGGAAAGACCATTATTATGGCCAGTCACATTTTGGATGAAGTAGAGAAAGTTTGTACGCATGTAGCCATCATACAAAAAGGCGTGTTGAAAACAGTAGGCTCAGTAAAAGAAGTAATGAATACTTCCGGTGATAATAAAGACACTGTTACCAATGTATTGATCGAAGTGGCAGCAGATAACAACACCATATTGCAGCAGGTATTGCAGCAATTGTCCGGCATTGTAAGCGTGGATGCTGAAGATGGCGAATTACAGGTAACCTGCAATGACACCCTGACACCTGCGCAACTCAATAAATATTGTTTTGAAAAAGGCATTGTGCTTAATAAACTTAACCTGAAACGGAAATCGCTGGAAACAAGATTTTTGGAAATAACAGGTAAACAAAGCGACCGATAAATTTAATAACACTAATCATCTACGATATGCTGAATCTTTTTAAAATAGAATGGATAAAAATAAAATCGTACAGAACCTTCTGGGTACTGTTTCTTGCTTTCCTGGTTTTATACCCGATAGCATTTTATTTTACGGCCAATAAATATATGGAGGCCCATAATTTAAGCCTTGAAGAAAATGCATTGCGGTCATTTGTGGATACGCCTTTTGTATTTCCTAAGGTATGGTTATCTGCAAGCTGGTTTGGCGGTATATTCTTTATCCTGATAGGCATGTTGTTCATTTTGCTTATCACCAACGAAGTGCAATACAGAACGCATCGCCAGAATATCATTGATGGCTGGAGCAGGATGGATTTCTTAAAAGCAAAATTTTCGCTGCTTATCTTTTTCGTATTGGTATCTACAGTGCTGGTGTTCCTCTGCGGCCTGCTGGTAGGATTGGTGTACTCCCCTTCAGCAGATAGTATGTTCAGTTCGATCCGCTATGTGGGCTACTTTGCGCTTATGGCAGTCGTTTACCTGATGGTAGCATACCTGGTGGCGATATTCATAAAACGTACCGGGCTATCGATCATCATTTATTTTGCCATAGTATGTATCCTTGATAATATTCTTTGGCTGATATTTACTTTGCGGGATAGCCAGGCCGGTTATTTCATGCCGCTTGAAGTGGCTGATTCATTGGTGCCCAATCCATTCAAGCCTGCCGTTATGGAAAGAAGAACAGTGGCCGATTATACACTGATCGTTGCCGCATTGATCTATATCAGTGTGTATGGCTATGCCATCATCAATTATTTCCGCAAGGCAGATCTTAAAACTTAATCTTTTTTCAAAAGATCGTTCAGCGCAGCTTCAAGAGTGGGATACTGAAAATCAAAACCGGCAGCTTCCGTTTTTTTGCTGCTTACGGTGGCGCTTTTTAATACTTCTATGCTCCTGCCTCCCAAAACAAGTTTTAAAACAAAAGCAGGAACAGGCATGGGGATATAAAAATTGCCGTTTCTTTTTTTAGCCAGCGTGCGTACCAGTTCTTTATTGGTAACAGGTGATGGTGCTACTACGTTATACGCATCCTTCATTTTTTCATTTTCAATGGCATATAAGCATAACCGGCACAGATCGGTTAAATGTATCCAGCTTACTACCTGTTTGCCGTTGCCTAATATTGTAGCAACACCAAAACGCAGGGGGGAAATAAATTCTTTCAACGCCCCGCCTGTTTCACTTAATACGATTCCTATTCTCAATTTTACCAGGCGGATGCCCAGCTCTTTTACCGGTTCCACACTTTCTTCCCAAAGGCGGCACACTTCACCTAAAAAAGCGGTATCCGGTTCAGCGGTTTCTTCAAAAGGAACAACTGGTGTTTTATCCTTTCCATAATAACCAATAGCGCTGGCGCTGATAAATGTTTTCACTTTATGCGTATGTTGTCGCAAGGTATCAATGAGCAGCGCAGCACTTTTTGCCCTGCTGTCGATGATCTCTTTTTTATACGCATCCGTCCATTTATGGTCCATTACCCCCGCGCCTGCAAGGTGAATGATATGATCGGCCTGTTGCACTGCATCGGTATCTATTTGTTGCCGGTGCACATCCCACAATGCATAGCGTATATTTTTTTCGTTTTGATTGGCCGGTAATTTGCGGGTAAGTATGATAATGTTATATCCTTTTTCGGCAAGCGACCCGGCTAAATTTTTGCCTACCAAACCGGTACCCCCGGTAATTAAAACCGTTTGCATAACTAAAGTTTTATCGTTTTATGTAAAAACAACTATACATTCATCCTGTTACAGTGTAATTTACAGGCATTGCCTTTTAAATCGTAATTTTAGAATAAAGTTTCTTGCTATGAACCGCCTATTATCTGCCATAATTTTAATGCTTGTTTTGCCGCTTACCGGTACTGCCCAAAAAGTAACTTATTCCGATTACGACAGGGACGACAGCAAGGATATGAACTTTGAGATAATCGGTAAGATGAACGGCAATTTTCTCATCTATAAAAATATACGCTGGCGCCATCGTATTACTATCCTCGATAACGAGATGGGGCTTAAAGAAAATATCAATCTCGATTTTATCCCGGATAAAACATTCAACGTTGATTTTGTTACCTATCCCGATTTCTTTTACATGATATACCAGTACCAGAAAAAAAATATACTGTACTGTATGGCGGTAAAGATGGATGGCAACGGAAAAAAATTATCAGAGCCACAGGAGCTGGATACCACTAAAATTCCTGTACTGGCCGATAATAAGATATACAGCGCAGTTTATAGCGAAGACAAACAAAAGATAGCCGTATTTAAAGTGCATAAGAAAAATGATACCTACAGTATCGTAAGTATGCTGTACGATAATAACTTCCAGTTGCTGCATAAGAACAGGCAGATCATTTCAATGGACGACCGCAGGGATAACTATGATAATTTTGCTGTAGATAATGACGGCAATTTTATTTTTACCAAAGATTCAAAAAGCGGCAACAGGGAAAGCAGCAATATATTGAACCTGGTAACACTGGCGCCAACAGAAGATACCTTTGCTTATCATAAGATAGACCTTGATAAGAATTATATTGATGAAGTAAGATTAAAACCCGACAACCTCAATAAAAGATATCTCATTCATTCTTTTTACAGTAAAAAAAGCCGGGGCAATATTGAAGGCCTGTTTACTACTGCGTGGGTACGTATGAATGGTTTGCAAACCGCTACAGCATTTATACCCATCAGCGATTCTGTACGTGATGAAGCCAAGCAGGAAGGCCAGCTGCGTTTTGCTTTGGATGATTTTTTCATTCGCCAGGCGGTAATAAAAAAAGACGGTGGTTATATTTTGATTGCAGAAGATTATTCTACCCAAACCCGCAACAACGGCTTCAATAACTGGAACCGATGGGATTACCTGGGCAGCCCCAATTATTATTCTTCCAATTCTTATTATTACTACAACCGGTATTATGGCTACTACAGGCCAACCAGCAGCTTTAATAATATGCAGAGTGTGCGCTACTATTACAACAATATACTGATCCTGAATATTGATAAATTCGGCAGGGAAGAGTGGTCACGGGTAATTCATAAAGATCAGTATGATGATGATAATGATAACTATCTTTCTTATTCTACTATGACATCAGGAGGGGAGATACATTTTCTTTTCAACATGAATAACAAGAACCAGATCATTGCCGATAACAGCCTTACAGCTTCCGGCGAAATAAAGCGCAACCCTACACTTAAAAGCATGGAAAAAGGATACGAGTTCATGCCAAGATTGAGCAAACAGATAACCGCCAGGCAGATTATTGTGCCTTGTACCTATCGCGGTAATATTTGTTTTGCAAAGGTTGACCTGGAGTAAAATGGTGCCGGACTGAGTTGCAAGACGCAAGCTGCAAGGGAGAAGTATAATACCTTTAAAAGCTGTTCGAAAAAGGAAAAGATGGCTTGCTTACAGACTTGTCCCTTGCAGCTTAATGCTTGGAGCTATTCTTCAGACTTGCCCCTTGCAGCTCAGTGCTTACAGCTTTTAAAACAGGTACACTACCCATTAGAATTAATCTTTTCTCTTTCCCTTTTATTTGGCAACTTCGCAATGGTAAATTTTTAGTGTTTAATATTTAATTCTTAATTACCATTGACCGGTACGTTCAAGGCCAATAACCCTTACAATAGTTTCCTGCT
This sequence comes from Bacteroidota bacterium, assembly GCA_048497855.1. Classification (GTDB taxonomy): domain Bacteria; phylum Bacteroidota; class Bacteroidia; order Chitinophagales; family Chitinophagaceae; genus Ferruginibacter. The sequence continues at coordinate 234,044 of JBEHZB010000002.1, forward strand.
GCTTCTTTACGGGCTGTTGCTGAAGCTGCCTATGTTCCTGCATCCGCAGGTGCCAAAGCCGCAGCAGATAGATGGCTTTTTGTATAAACGGTTACTGGAACAGCTGCAGCCATTGAGCGCCGGCCTGCCTGTCATTTATCCCATCATTGCATTTGCGTTACTTTACACACAGGCCATTACATTTAATAAACTGGTGAACGAGCAGCGACTCATGCAAAAACCCAATTACCTCACGGGTATGAGTTACCTGCTGGTAACTTCTTTATTTACTGAATGGAATGTGTTGTCGGCGCCGCTTATCATCAATACGCTGCTGTTGTGGGTATGGGCAAAAATGAGCAGCCTGCACAATACGGCCAATCCAAAAACAGTATTGTTCAATATTGGTATTGCTATCGGTATATCTACCTTTTTTTATTTTCCATCGCTGGCTTTTGCGGCGCTTATTATTTTCGGGCTCGTTATTACAAGGCCGTTCAAACTGGCAGAGTGGGTAATTGCATTGGTGGGTATCATTACGCCCTATTATTTTTTACTGGCCTTTGTTTTTCTTACCGACAGGTGGCAGAAATATGTTTTTCCCGGCTTTGCCGTAACTACGCCTAAATTCAATCAAACCAACTGGGCCTATGCAGCCATCATCATTGTGCTGTTTGCATCCATCATAGGATTGATCTTTGTACAACAGAATTTCAGGCGTCAGCTGATACAGGCCCGCAAAAGCTGGAACCTTGTTTTCCTTTATCTTATCGTGGCCGTTTTTGTGCCCTTCATCAATGCCACGCATACGTTCGAGTACTGGATATTATGCGCCATACCCGTATCTGCCTTGATCGGCGCAGCCTTTTTTTATCCCAATCGCAAATGGTTCCCGCAATTGCTGCACTGGCTGATGGTGGCTTTTGTGGTAGCGCTGAATTACTTTTTGTAAGATTTACGATTTACGAATGACGATTTACGAATGCTTTTAGGCCGGGCAGTATTCATTTATTGGGAAAATATTTCGTGGTTAGTTGTCCGTCGTCCGTGGTCTTCCTCACTTGAACATTGAACATTGAGCGTTGAACATTGAACATTGAAAATTTGCTTTCCCCCGCCTTTGCGCCTCTGCGGTAAAACTGTACCTTTGCCACTCCAACAAAACACTTTTCATCATGAAATTTGGCGTAGTGATCTTTCCCGGCAGCAATTGCGACAGGGATATGATAGAAGTTCTGCAAGATGAGTTACAGCAGGAAGTAGTACAGCTTTGGCATAAGGATAAAGATATCAGTATGTTCAATACCGATGATTGTATCGTATTGCCCGGCGGTTTCAGCTACGGCGATTACCTGCGCTGCGGCGCTATAGCCCGTTTTAGCCCGATGATGCAGAGTGTGATCAATTTTGCCAATGAAGGCGGCAAAGTATTAGGCATCTGCAATGGCTTCCAGATACTGTGCGAAAGCGGCTTATTGCCCGGCGCACTGTTGCGCAACAGCAACCAGCAATTCATCTGTAAAAATATCTACCTTAAAGAAACAGCAGCAGAAGGCGGAAGTCCGTTGATGGTGCCTATAGCCCATGGCGAAGGAAGATATTTTGCCGATACCAAAACACTGGAAGAACTGGAAATGCACCGCCAGATCATTTACCGCTACTGCAATGAAAAAGGACATATCACTTCAGAGAGCAACCCTAACGGTGCCCTGCACAATATCGCCGGCATCTGCAATAAAGAAAGAAATGTTTTTGGTATGATGCCGCATCCTGAAAGGGCCTGCAGCAAGGCTTTGGGCAATGAAGACGGCAGGAAGATATTTGGGCACCTCTTTGGAATAAATTAAACGTTAAAAAAGCAAGCGCATTATATTAACGGCAAACCATGCCGGTTTAAATAACGTAAATTTGTTTTTGTAATTGAACAGTATGAAAAAATTATTCTTTGGTTTGTTTTTATTGATAGCAGGTGTTGCAGCTAATGCACAGATACTGAACCCTGTTAAATTAAGTTACACCGCAAAAAAGACCGGCGCCAATCAATACGAGATACGTATCAAGGCCCTGATAGATCCCAAGTGGCACTTGTATTCCACTGCCAATCCTGATGGTGGCGCAGACCCGACAGTGGTAAAATTTACCAATGCCGATGGCGTAAATAAATTAAAGGAAGATGGAAAAATGCAGACCGTTTTTGAAAAAGCATTTGGTGTAAATCAAAAATTCTTTGAGAACAATGTGGATTTTGTACAGGTAGTAAAAGTAAGGCCCGGCGAAAAAAAGGTGAGGGGAACCATTGAATACATGGTATGTAACGATAAAAAATGCCTGCCGCCGAAAGAAGTGGAGTTTGAAATAAAATTATAAATGAACTATAAAAGAACAAAAAGGATAACAGTCTGTTATCCTTTTTTTAATTTAGTGGTTATATGAGGTATCCAAAATTATTGCTTACGGTTTTCTTAATCTTCATTGCTTTTACAGTATTTGCGCAAAATAAAAGCGGTGTGCCCAATGAATTACTGCATAAATCGTTGTGGTCTATTTTTCTGAAAGGCCTGGGCATAGGTTTTTTGGCGGTATTGCAACCCTGTATTTACGCCATGATCCCCGTAACGGTAAGTTTTTTTGTAAAGCGCAGTTCAACCAGGGCAAAGGGGTTGAAGAATGCTTCAGTATATGCGCTTTCCATTATTGGCATCTTTACTTTTATAGGCGTAGTGATCACATTGATCTTTGGCGATAACTTTTTATACGAGGTATCCAGCAGCGCCGGGTTCAATCTTTTTGTATTTGCATTGTTCCTCATTTTCGGTATTTCTTTTTTAGGCGCCTTCGAAATTAACCTGCCTTCTTCCTGGGCCAACAGGGCCGATAGTAAAGCGGGTACGGGAAGTTACACCGGGATATTCTTTATGGCGCTTACTTTAGTGATCGTTTCTTTTTCGTGTACTGTGCCGTTCATAAGCGGGCTTGCCAAATTAATATCGCAGGAGCATCAGCGGCTTGCCCCAACTCTTGGTTTCCTTGGCTTTTCTATTGCGCTTGCCTTGCCTTTTGCATTGTTCGCTTTCTTCCCGGGGTTATTGAATAAAATGGCAAAAGCAGGCGGCTGGCTTAATACCATGAAAGTGAGTTTTGGATTTATTGAACTGGCGCTGTCATTAAAATTCTTATCTAATGTTGACCTGGCTTATCACTGGCATATCCTCGACAGGGAAGTGTATCTCTGTTTATGGATAGTGCTTTTTGGCATGCTGGGTTTTTATTTACTGGGCAAATTAAAATTCAAGCATGATGATTCGTTGCCGCAAAATGATTACGGTGCACCATATCTTACTGTAACCAGGACATTTTTTGCCATCGCAGTATTGGCCTTTACCGTTTATATGATCCCCGGGCTTTGGGGTGCGCCGCTAAAAGGCATCAGCGCCTGGATACCCGAAACCAAAACACAGGATTTTAACCTGCATCGTCTTTCCATAGAAGCAGGCGGACAGTATAACGATTCTTCCAAAACAGCAAAGCTGGATAGCAATAAGATCAGGCCAACAAAATATACCGACATCCTGCAATCGGAAATAATAGGTGTGCCTGCATTTTTTGATTATGATGAAGCACTTGCGGCGGCTAAAGAACAGAACAAGCCGATCATGCTGGATTTTACCGGTCATAGTTGCGCCAACTGCCGCAAAATGGAAAGCGAAGTATTGAACCAGGATGAAATAAGAAATATATTGAAGAATGATTTTATTGTAGCGTCTTTATATGTAGATGATAAACTAACGCTGCCCGAAAGCGAACAATATGTTTCCAAAATAGATGGCTCTAAAATAAAACGTATGGGCGCCAAGAACCTTGACTTTGAAGCCACCATCGCTAATTCCAACGCACAGCCTTTATATATTTTTGTAGATAAAGATGGTAAGGTGATCAAAGATGCAGGCGGCTATGAGCCGGGCATTGATCGGTTTAAAAAGATACTGGAAGAGGTGAAGGGAGAGTATAAGAAGAGGTAAGCCCCCTCTATCTCCCCCAAAGGGGGAGGAAAGGTAGAAGATTGAAGCGGAGATATAAAGATGACGGACAACGGACCACTAAAGCGCCTTTAAATTAAATAAATACTGCTTAATCTAAAGACATTCGTAAATCGTCATTCGTAAATCGTAAATAAAAAACCCTCCGATTAGTCGAAGGGTTTTTACTTTGTAAGGGGGTTACAAAATTTCTATAGTGCGATCTGTCTTTCAGTCATCATTTTGCGCAGGTTAATCAGGCCATAGCGCATGCGGCCCAAAGCAGTGTTGATGCTGCAGCTGGTAAGGTCGGCAATTTCCTTAAAGCTTAGGTCGGCATAATGGCGCAGGATGATCACTTCACGCTGGTCTTCGGGAAGCATATCCACCATTTTGCGAACACGGTCGTGGCTTTGGCCAGCCATCATTCTGTGATCAACGCCCGGTTCACTGAAGTTCAATACTTCAAAAATGTCGCGGTCATCGCTGGTTTTAATGGCAGGGCTACGCTTCACTTTGCGGAAATGATCTACACACATGTTGTGTGCAATACGCATTGCCCATGGCAGGAATTTACCCTCATCGGTATAACGGCCACCTTTTAAAGTGTCAATTACACGAATAAATACATCCTGGAAAATGTCTTCGGCAAGATATTTGTCTTTTACCAACAAATAAATGGAAGTGTAAATTTTGTCCTTGTAACGCATTACGAGTGTTGCAAGAGCGTCGGCATCTCCGTCCATATATAAATGGATGAGCTGCTGGTCAGTTAAATTGTTAAGGCATTTCATAAACTTCTACAGTTTTTGGTTTTTAGGATGGTGACAGGAACCAATAAGAGAATAATACGTAGAAGTCTAGACAGATAGGCAACGACGGTTTTTCACTTTATTGGATATTGGACTGTGAAAATAATGATAATTTTTAAACCGCCAAATTTTTTTACAACTTTTTTTTAGCGCCTTTAGCACAATAAAAATAGTAAACGCTGTTTGTTTTATAAGCGGGTAGGCAGCGTTTTAAGAAATCTTTCACATTTATGAGGCAGCGCAACAACTACGCTGTATTTTTGTTATCCAATGGAAATGAATACAGTTTCTGATAAAAAAAGATCCCCAACAACAGGCACGGACAGCATTTTAATTAAAGGAGCAAGGGTACATAATTTAAAGAATGTAACAGCTTCTATACCACGCAATAAGCTGGTAGTGGTTACCGGTGTATCCGGTTCCGGAAAATCATCGCTTACTATTGATACCTTATTTGCAGAGGGGCAGCGCCGCTATGCAGAAAGCTTGAGTGCATATGCCCGCCAGTTCATGCAGCGCATGAATAAACCTGATGTGGATTATATCAAAGGCCTTTGCCCTGCTATTGCCATCGAACAAAAAGTGATCACCCGTACGCCACGCAGTACTGTTGGCAGTATGACCGAAATATACGATTACCTGCGGTTGCTGTTTGCAAGGGTTGGCAAGACCATCTCGCCGATAAGTGGCAGAGAAGTGAAGAAGGATGATGTAACAGATGTAATAAAGACCATTCAGTCGCTTAAAGAAGGCGATAAGATATTAGTGCTGGTTCCCTTTAAAAAACAAAAGAACCGTGATTTTAAAGAAGAGCTGAATATCTTATTGCAAAAGGGGTTCTCCCGGCTTTATATGAATAAGGAAGTGGTGAGGATAGAGGACCTGCTGGAAGCAACAAAGCCACCTACGGCGAAAGAACAGCAATCGTTGTTTTTATTGATAGACAGATTGGTGGCAAAAGATTTTGAAGAAGATGATCTGCACCGCATCTCTGATTCGGCCAATACCGCATTTTATGAAGGTGAAGGAGAATTATTACTGGAGATAAACGGCAGCAAGACGATGCACTTCAGCAATAAATTTGAACTGGATGGTATTGTATTTGAAGAGCCGGTGCCGAATTTATTTTCGTTCAATAACCCTTATGGCGCCTGCCCTACCTGCGAAGGGTTTTCACAAATACTAGGGCTTGATCCGGATCTTATCATACCCAATCCACAACTAAGTGTGTACGAAGGTGCTGTTGCGCCATGGAAAGGAGAGAAGCTGGGTTTGTGGAAAGATGCCTTTGTAAGAGCCGCAAAGAAATTTGATTTTCCGGTACATAAACCTGTCATTGATCTTACCCCAAAACAGGTAGATGTGCTTTGGAAGGGAAATGAATATGTTGATGGTATCGATGCCTTTTTCCGGGAAGTAGAACAGAATTTATATAAAGTACAATATCGTGTATTATTGAGCCGCTACAGGGGCAGAACACAATGTACAGATTGTAAAGGTTACCGGCTGCGCAAAGAAGCTTTGTATGTAAAAGTTGGCGATAAGCATATCGGTGAATTATGTGAGCTGCCGGTAAAAGACCTGAAGGTTTGGTTTGAAGAACTGCAACTGTCGGAATATGATAAACAGGTAGCAAAAAGGATATTGCTCGAGATCAATCACCGTATAAAAACCTTGCTGGATGTTGGTTTGGGATACCTTACATTAAACCGTTTAGCCAATTCATTGAGTGGTGGCGAAAGCCAGCGTATACAATTGACAAGAAGCCTGGGAAGTAACCTTACCAATTCGCTGTACATTTTAGATGAACCCTCTATTGGATTGCACAGCCGTGATACCGAACGGCTGATCGGTGTATTGAAAGAGCTGCGTGATCTTGGTAATACCGTAGTAGTAGTGGAGCATGATGAAATGATGATGAGAGAAGCGGATCACATTATTGATATGGGGCCATTGGCAAGTCATTTGGGTGGGGAAGTGGTTGCTGCCGGTAACTATGATGAGATCATTGCAAACCCTGATAGTCTTACCGGGAAATATTTATCCGGTAAATTAAGTATCGATCCGCCGCCGCATGTACGCAAATGGAACCGCTCCATAAAAATTGAAGGTGCCAGGCAAAACAATTTAAAAAATGTTACTGTTGAATTTCCTTTGAACACATTATGTGTAGTAAGTGGTGTAAGCGGCAGTGGTAAAACAACATTGGTAAAGCAGATATTATACCCTGCTTTGCAAAAACTGAAAGGCGAGTTCACAGAAAAAGCCGGCATATTCAAAGCATTGAAAGGCGACGTAGATAGCATTGCACAGGTAGAAATGGTAGATCAAAATCCTATCGGTAAATCATCGAGAAGCAACCCGGTTACCTATATAAAAGCTTACGATGAGATACGTGACCTGTTCAGCCGCCAGCCATTAAGTAAGATGAGAGGTTTTCAGCCCAAGCATTTTTCATTTAATGTAGATGGAGGAAGATGTGATGCCTGTAAAGGTGAAGGCGAACAGATCGTAGAGATGCAGTTTTTGGCAGATGTGCATTTAACCTGCGATGTATGCGGCGGTAAGCGCTTTAAAGAAGAAGTACTGGAAATAAAATACCACGATAAAAATATTTTCGACGTGCTGGATATGAGCGTAGATGACGCCATCGATTTTTTTGCAGAAGAAAAAGAAGTGGCAAAAAAAATACGTCCATTAAGCGATGTAGGCTTGGGTTACGTTAAGCTCGGGCAATCATCCGATACATTGAGCGGTGGTGAGGCGCAGCGGGTAAAGCTGGCTTCTTTTTTAGGTAAAGGAAAAACGCAGGGCAGCATATTGTTCATCTTTGATGAACCAACAACAGGGCTGCATTTCAACGATATAAAAAAATTACTGGCATCCTTTAATGCACTGATAGAGCAAGGACATTCCATATTGGTGATAGAACACAACACGGATGTAATTAAATCAGCGGATTGGGTAATTGATCTCGGTCCTGAAGCGGGCGATGGAGGAGGTACACTGGTGTTTGCAGGCAAGCCTTCCGACCTTAAAAAATGTAAAGAGAGTTATACGGGCAGGTTCTTGTGAGTTGCCAGCTGCAAGCTTCAAGCCTCAAGGGAGAAGCCTCGAACCCCAGGTCTTATCCGAAAATATGAAGAGACACAAGCATAAGGATTGCACCCCTGTAGCTTGCTTCTTGCAGCTACCTCAGCCTGTCACTATCCTTTATCAACTTTTCATCTTTATTAATAGCCCTGGCTGCCATGAAGAATGCAAATACATTTACGCCATGTAAAATAGCGGCTAAAGAATAAGATCCAACAGTATAGGTGCCCACTTCACGATAATATAAAAAGATCAGTAAAGCTTCCAGTACAATACCTAAAACGCATAAACGTAATTGCAATGTTCTCTTTTTGAAAAGAAAAATATTGACCAGTGCCAATACCCCAATGGACACTGTTACCGTACTGATCAAAAATGTGGCATTAGCTCTAAGGAAAGGCTCATGAGCAGTGCTGAGGCCGGAATAAAAAGCAAAAGAGAATGTAGCAAAGGCACAGATTGCAACCAGCAGCAGCCATAAGGATTGAATACGTTGTATCATAAAACATTGTTTAAGCGAAAGTAAAATAATTACAGCACAAAAAAAAGCCGCACCTGGTATAGGTACGGCTGTATTATTTTAGATAAACGTTATTGTTTTATGAAAGGATAGCTTTCTGTTTCGCCATTATTGAAAATGCGGATAACATAAGTGCCGCCCGGCAAATTCCGTACATTCAGTTGAATGATATTGCTGGTAGGCTGTGTTGAAGAAATAAGCTTGCCATCAATGCTGAACAGCTGTAGCATTACTTTGGTATAAGAAGTTGGCAACTGTACATTCAATACTTCTGTTGCAGGTACCGGGAATATTTTAACCTGTTGTAAGCCATCTGCAAATTTCACTTTGCGGATATCGCTGTAAGTAAAGCGGCCGTTCTTATCAATGATCTTTAAGCGGTAATAGTTCCACCCAACAGCAGGGTTATTATCAAAGCCGGTATATACCCATTGTGTTTTTTGCAGCGAAGTAACCGAACCCAGGTAAGTGAAGTTACCGGATGTTAACGATTTTTCAATTTCATACACATTGATGTCCTGGTCGTTTCTTATATCCCAGTTCAGGCGAACTTTGTGCCCGTCGGCCGCAGCAGTAAAAGATACAATTTTTATCGGCAGCAAATTATTTTTACTGAATGTTCCGATGGTGAATCTTCTTTCTGCAAAATTGAAACTGCCCGTATAGGCATTGGCCGTAACATAGCCCGAAAGGCTATCAGGTCCTGAAACATTGCCAGTAGCCCATCCGCCGGGTACATCCCAATGAAAAGGCGATTCATCAATATATTGCGCCACCAGTAAACTATCCCTCACAATAGGGTTGCTGCTCACCCGGCTGTAACCCCTCCATGATAATGCAACTTTAGCATCATCATCGGGGCCGGTAGCAATATCACTGGTGATCTCCCAATATTCCACATCACTGATATGATCTACCGGGGGATTAATAACATTAAGATTATCGTATGGAACAGCTGCAAAATATTCTGCCGTAAAGCGGGCGGTATTGGTATTTTGCTTGGTTAGTTTTATCGGGGCATACAACGTATCCTTACCGATTGGAAAAAGATAAAAAGGAGATGTTGTATTGGCGGCCCTTTCCAAACGGCCGTTGATCCTGCTGGTAGTAAATCCATTGGTACTGGCAATACTGGTTGTGGCGGGGTTGCTCACATACATTTTGGTAGTAAGTGGTACAGTGTACAATATCCCTTTATCAAGATCCAGTTGATTGCGCACTTCAATATCGCTGTTCAGATAAGCGCCGCTGTCGTTGAACAGGCGCATATCGTAAAATTTTGTAGCGCCGTAAATGAATTGCAGGCTGTCGCTGCCGAATATCACTTTACCATTACTGTTGGCATCATATACACCCGATGCAGTAGAATCTAACCAGTTCTCTCTTCCCCCAATATTATTGCTTAATAAAAATACCTGTCCGCTGTCTTTGAAATTGCTGGTGCCGGTAAATGTAATGCCGCCATTGATAACGATACGGGTACCCGGACTTGTTACCAGGTTAACATTGGTAGCTTTGGCCACCTGCTGTGCATTGGCGCTAACCGCCAGCAGGCAAAGGTAAATAAGGCCGAATTTTTTTAACAGCATAAGCACTGTATTAAGTGTTTAAAATTACTTTTTTAATTCAAAAACCGGAAACAAACATATTCCTCTTTTATCTAAGCGTAGCGATAATAGTTGTCTATTATCAACTTCAGTTCATCGACAAAGTAAAGAACCTTTTCTTACCTGCCTATCTCTATTTCGAGTGATAAGCAAGAGCTTTACATTCCCAGCTTCGCCTTTATCAACTGCACATCTTTTTCCAGTTGCTCGTTCTTCTTTTTTAGTTCTTCATTTTCCTTGGCTTGTTTGTCTATTAATACCTGTTGCTCCTGTATGGCTTTGATAGACAGCACAGAGAAGGTTTGATAATCTACAGTATAAAATTGATTGCCTTGTTTATCAGTATTATTATGCACTGCTTCCGGATAGATCTTCAAAAGATCCTGCGCCATAAAACCAACGGTATAAGGATCAGCAGAACTGTTATCCAGGTAATGATACTTATAAGGCGTTAATGCTTTTACCGCATCAATGCCGTAACTGTAGGAAGTGATATCTTTCTTGTATCGCATATCGCTCACTGCAGAATAGGCCCCCGAAGTGCTGGCGAATGTTCCTTTGATAGCACCGTTGTAATATAAGTTCATATCTGCGCTTAGATAGAATGTCCACCTGTTGCCCGATGATGAATTATACAGGCCCAGGATATCATCACTCGATCCTACGTTCTGTACCTGCAATGTACCTACGCTGGTGCCGGTAGTAGGTGTTCTGTTAACACCTGCATAGCCGGTGCTGTTGATATACAGCCTGTTGGTATTGCCGCCTGTTCTCAGTTGCATGCCGTTATTGGAGCTGAATATAATAGCGCTTCTGATACCCGAAGTATTGCTGGATAAGATACCGGTTTCAGCAGCATCAGGCGCAGCAAGCTCTACATAAGAAGTGGTATTGGATTCGAATGTTTCATCGCTGCTGGCATTCAGCGTAGCGCCGCTGGTACCCGTTTTTACATGCAGTTTGGTAACAGGCGCAGAAGTACCGATACCCACATTGGCGCCATTGCCCAGCACCAGTGAATTATTGGCGCCAACAATAGTATTATACCCGATAGCAGTTGCATTGGTCAGTGTTCCAGAAGATGCATCTGCACCGTAACCCAGGAAAGTATTGTTGATTCCTGTGGTGTTGGTGGAACCGGCATTATAACCGATACCTGTATTATTGTTACCACCCGATGTAGTAGCATTCAAGGTATAGGCACCCAGGGCTGTGTTGTTGTTACCGCCGGTACCATTCGCCATAGAAGCATTCCCTATAGCAGTATTCAATGTGCCGGAAGTATGGCCAAGAAATGTCCAGCTACCCATCAATACGTTTTGTGTACCGCTGGTAAGGTTCTCACCGGCCCTGCTACCGAAAGCATTGTTCCAGCTGCTTCCGGTTGCTATATTATGACTGAAAAGCGCTTTGTAGCCATATGCAGCATTTTCGCCGGTATTGGCATTGTACAATGCGCTGTCGCCAACTGCTGTATTATAGCTGGCTGTTGTATTGAACAATGATGCCCTTGTACCAACGGCCACATTGGCGCTGCCGGTGCTGTTATTGTATAAAGCGCCCATACCGGCTGCTGTATTGCTTTTACCGGTAGTAGTATAAGAAAGCGTGTAACTTCCCAGGCCGGTATTTTCTATTCCTTTCAACGTATCTGCACCTCCGCCATAACCGGAGTAATAGCCTATAAAAGTATTTTCATTGGCAATAGTTCTGAAACCGGCAAAGGCGCCGATATTGGTAGTTCCGATGGTGTAATTTTTTGTAGTAGGTACGCCCGGGCCTTCGCCTGCGGCATAATAACCAACAGCGGTATTATAGGTACCGCCTTTCTGGAACATGGCTCCACGGCCCACTGCTGTATTATAGTAAGAAGAATCGGTGTACTCAATAGCACCAACACCCAATGCTGTATTCTCGTAGCCTTTCTTGGTAAAGCGCAATGCCCTGAAGCCTAACGCTGTGGTATAGGAGCCCGCAGTATCATAATACATTGCTTCAAAACCTACCGCTGTATTTACACCATTCGTTTTATGCTCATGCAGGGCATAAGTACCAATAGCGGTATTGGCACCACCATCTATATCATTGAACAACGCTTCTACACCCATTGCCACGTTATTATCGCCGATCTTATGGTTCATCATGCTGTTTACACCCATGGTGGTATTCAGGTTGCCTGTTGTATCATAGCGCAGTGCGCTGGTACCAACCGCGGTATTTGAATTGCCCCGTATGTGAGTGTACATAGCCAGGTAACCCAATGCCGTATTATATAAACCCGAAGTATCGTTGCGCAATGCGCCTGCCCCAAATGCCGACTGGCCGTAATAGCGGGTAAATCTTAACGCATCATTACCCACTGCTGTATTGTCTATTAGTTGAACGCCGGTTGCTTCGTACATAGCTGCATTACCGATAGCCGTATTGTTGTAACCTACTTTATTCTTCGTTAATGTAAAGCTGCCAAGTGTTGTATTGGCGCCGCCGGTTGCACTGCTGTCCTGGCTGGAATAACCTACCGCAGTATTGGGATAAGTTGATGTGGTATTGAACAATGCCCTGCTGCCTACGGCAACATGCTGGCTGGTATTGTAACTGTTTTGTAAAGCTTTATAGCCTATAGCTACGTTATCACTTCCGTAAGAGTTGGCCATGGAAGAGTCGCCGATTGCTACATTTCGTTTATAATACGTATTGCCCGGGGCATCGCTGTTAAAATATCCTGCACCTACCAACGCTGCATTACCAACAGCTACGTTATAGCTTCCGGTATTGGCGTAATAACCGCTTTGAAATCCTAAGTAGGTGTTTTCAGTACCCAGCGCTTTATCTGTCTGAAGATAATTATTCAAAAAGCCCGCCTGGTACCCGATGCCCATATTGTTGTTGCGGTTGTTATACGCAAGCGCTTCGTAGCCAATACCAATATTCCTGGAAGAATCGTTATAATACAAAGAAGAGGTACCCAAAGCGATATTATGATAGCCACTGTCATTGCCACGCAGCGCCCATAATCCCAAACCGATATTTCCTATACCTGCGGTAGCGGCTTCCATAGCTCCCGGGCCTATCAGTATATTGGTTGATCCTGTTTTCATACTTGTCATGGCATTATCACCTATGGCTACGTTCTGCCCGCCGGTAGTAATGCTGGATAAGGTATTATTACCTACTGCTACGTTCAACCCCCCGGTTGTAGCGGCAAGCATCGAACGATAGCCAATGGCGGTATTGCCACCTGCTGTGGTATTATTGAACAGGGCGCTATCGCCAAACGCAACATTCTGGCGTGCAATAGTATTATTGAAACCGGCACCTCCGCCAATAAAGTAATTGTGCGTCTTGGTGTTCAACTGTCCCATCCATTTATTGTTCTGGCGAAGCATCAAAGGTTTATCATCAAGTGTACCTAAGAAATTGGTGATGCTGTCGGTGCCGCTGTTGCCCGTAGTAAGCCAGCCTACACTGCTGCTGGAATTGGCCAGCCACACCCATGCTGTACCGTTATAATAATGAAAGCCAATGCTGTCGGGTGTTTCCTGGAACACCAATAGTCCTGTGGCAGGGGAGGTAATAGCATTTTTTTGTGCTTTGCTCATTCTTGGTATCAGCACACCTTTATCAGTGCTTTTGGCATCAATAATGGCGCTGGCATTGGCTGTGCTTCCATCATTGTTAACCGCTAAATTTTGTGCAGAGGCGGCAAAATGCAAGGTGCAGGTGGTCATTATTGCCAGCACCAGGCGAAGACATTTACTCATAGTAAGGCTTATTAATTTTGTTTAAATTAAATGCAGCTTTACAAAGGATGATTGGTTTTCTATGTTTCGGTTTGTACGGTATTTAAATCCCGGTAAAATACTTTCTTTTATTGTAAATGGTTCGTTATTAACAAAATGAGATTTTCGCCATAAAAATAAATTCTTTCTTATTTAAAAAAATTACCTGATAACAGTAATATAATATGTTAACGATGCCGGATCTATAGCGCCACCGGTAGTATTGGTAAATTTTACTTCTACAGTATTAGCTGCACTTACCCTTGCGTATGCTATGATCAAACCGTTAGTTAGTGCACCAGATGGCGATACAAATGCCGTACTTCCTGTTGTTGCATTGGTAACAGTAAATGTCCATAAAAGTGAACTGTTAGCAGCTACCGAAGTAACATCCGAAACAACACTGGCCTTGATCACTTCTGTTAATACAGAACCATTAGCTCCGAGGCTGAATGTTCCGCTCACATCCAGTAATGCACCCGGGGTATTGGTACCAATACCAACAGAAGTATTGGATGTTGCCCCGTTCACACCATTGATGCTTCCTAAGACCAAAGTGTTGTTTTGGGTAGCCAAAGAATTTGCACCGATAGCAGTAGAATTTATCAAATTGGTATTGTTGGCCCCGGCAAGATAACCGATAAATGTATTGGCGCTGCCACTGACATTATTGGTGCCGGTACCATACCCTAATGCTGTATTATTACTGCCTGTAGTGCTGTACAAGGCCTGCGAGCCTATCGCAACATTTGCGGCTCCGTTATAATTCAGCGGCAGGCTTAACCTGCCTACAGCGGTATTATTACTGCCCGAGCTGTCCGTTTGTCCTGAAGCAAAACCGATATAAGTATTGTAAGAAGAACTGGCCAGGGATTGTGCAGCATAAGCTCCTAATGAAGAATTGCCCTGCAGGTTATAGTTGGTGGCGCTTCCGTTATTGGCGTTTAATCTGCCTACTAATGTATTATTATCACCAATACGGGCATAGCTGCCTGTACCTTGCCCGATAAATACATTACTGCTGCCCGAAGTCATGTTTATACCGGCATCTTCACCGACCATGGTATTGGAGTTGCCCGAAGCATTGCTGTATCCTGCCTGTTCACCGATATAGGTATTCTTAAAACCTTTATCGTTGTACAAACCACTTTGGTTACCAACAAAAGTATTCCACGAAGAGTCATTAAAGTACCCGGCCTGCGCACCTATTGCTACATTGCTGTATCCCAGGCTGTCGTAGAACATGGCATTATTACCCACGGCCACATTATTGCTGTTCACCGAATGATAAAACATGGCATTGGTACCTACTGCTGTATTCTGCGTACCCGTTTTATTGTTACGCAACGCAGATGTACCAACACCTACATTAGAGTATCCGGAAAGATTTTGATTAAGTGCAACATATCCTACCGCCACATTATAAACACCCGATGTATCATTTACCAGTGTTTCTGCACCGATAGCAGTATTGCCATAATACCTTCCTAAGCGATAGGCATTATTACCAACCGCAGTGTTGTTGTTGAGCGTAGATCCTGAAACTGTATTTACTGATTCATACATGGCGGCATTGCCAAGAGCAGTATTGTTGTAACCTGTTTTGTTCATCGTTAAACTATAGCTTCCCAGCGACGTATTGGCGCCGCCGGTTGCACTGCTGTCCTGGCTGGAATAACCAACTGCTGTATTAGGATAAGTAGCTGTTGTTTTTGACAACGCCCTGCTGCCGATGGCAACATGCTGTCCGCCATTGGCAGACTGTGATAATGTTTTATAACCTATGGCAACATTATCGCTTCCATAAGCATTTGTCATGCTGGAATCGCCAATAGCCACGTTGCGTTTATAATAGGTATTACCCGGAACATCACTACTAAAATAACCCGCTCCCTGCAAGGCCCTGTAACCCATACCTACATTTCTGCTGCCGGTATTGGCATAATAACCCGAAGCATAGCCTACATAAGCATTTTCGGTGCCAAGATCTGCATCGGTAACCTGTAAATAATTATTCAGGTAACCGGCAGCGTAACCAACTGCCGTATTATAATTGCGGTTGCTGTAACTCAATGCATAGGAACCGATGGCGGTATTCCGTGTTGAATCATTACTGGCCAGGGCCTCATACCCCATCGCCACATTGTAAATACCTTTCTTATTATTGAACATCGCAGAACGGCCCACAGCTGTATTATAGCTGCCCGAGCTGTCCAGCTCCATAGCGCCTACACCCAGCGCCGTATTTTCAGTACCGGTTTTATTCCATCTCAGCGAACGCCATCCTGCTGCTACATTCATGGTGCCGATGCTGTCCAGCTCCATCGATTCCATTCCCAGTGCAGTATTGTAATCCCCTTTGGTATGGTTGCGTAAACTGGCTTCGCCAATTCCAGTATTACCGGTTGAATTCCTAACCAGTTGCAATGCCACACGCCCTACGGCAGTAGTAAGCGTATTGGTATCCGCATCTCTCATAGCTCCTGCACCTACCGCCACATTGGAAGTGCCGAATTTCTGTTCCTGTGAAGCAGCATTGCCTATAGCTGTATTATCTCCGCCGGTATTATTTCTTAATAAGGCATAATGGCCTATAGCGGTATTCCAATACCCGGTAGTATTGCTGTCAAGGCTGAGGAAGCCTATGGAAGTATTGCCCGTTCCCGTGGTTTGCATATTGCCCGATCTGTAGCCTAGGGCAGTGCTTTCTGTAAGGGAATCAATAAAACCCGAGGAAATATTTCTTATGCGAAAGCGCAGGGCGCTGTCGTTTAATGTACCTATAAAATGATTGCTGGTAATGCCGCTGTTGCCCGTAGTTTTCCAGGCTACCGTATCTGTAGCGGCATTAGCCAGCCACACCCATGCGGTGCCGTTATAATAATGAAAACCTACGCTGTCTGGCGTTTCCTGGAATACCAATAACCCGGTAGCAGGAGAAGCAATGGAATTTTTTTGCGTTTTGCTCATCCTTGGTATCAGCACACCTTTGGAAGTGCTTTTTGCATCCAGTATAGCGCTGGCATTGGCAGCGCTGCCGTCGTTATTTACAGCAAGATTTTGAGCATTACCCTTAAGGCAACTTATACCAACAATAACAGTGATACATACTGAGCGTAAAACTTTCATCATAACGCAGTTTTGAAATGACAAATATGCCAAAGTCTTCGGGGGGTATATCGAACAGTTGCCTGCTGGCTTAGGAGTTATTAAGGGGATGGATAAATGTATATATTTTTTACAAATATTTTACATTTATTATTTCTCTTTTTCCAAAAATGGATATTCCTTTTAACCAAAGGCTTCTTTTCAGTGAAAGCCTGTTACAGCTTTAATTGAAAATGTAAAAGTAGAACAGGGAGGAAATAAAAAAAATACCCTAAAGAGGTTACATATTAATAAAATAGAAGATAAAATTGGATATTGCCCATACAGGATTTGCCGGAAAACAGTACCAGCAGGCAACAGGAGACCTGTTTACCTGCCGTCAGAAACTTATTAACATCGTTGTTTTACCCCAGTTCAGGGTACAACGGGAACTGCTGCATAAAAGCTTTTACTTCTTTGGCAATTGAGGCAAGCACTGCTTCATCATCTGCATTCATCAATGCCTTATCAATAAGATCAACTACAGTTGCCATATGCTCTTCCTTCATGCCACGGGTGGTAATGGCCGGTACGCCAACACGGATGCCCGAGGTAACAAAAGCGCTTTTATCATCAAAGGGTACCATGTTCTTATTAACAGTTATATCGGCTTTGCCTAATACCTGTTCTGCTTTTTTACCGCTGATGTTCTTATTGCGAAGATCGATCAGCATTAAGTGGTTATCTGTTCCGCCACTGATGATATCATATTGTTTAGCTACAAATGCCTTGGCCATAGCCTGCGCATTGCTCACTACCTGTTTGGCATAATTGGTAAATTCATCTGACAGTATCTCACCGAATGCCACTGCTTTTGCTGCGATAACATGCTCCAGCGGCCCGCCCTGCGTACCCGGGAAAACAGCCATGTCGATCAGGTTACTCATCATGCGGGTATTGCCTTTCACGTCTTTCAATCCAAACGGGTTCTCAAAATCTTCTTTCATCATGATGATACCGCCGCGTGGCCCACGCAATGTTTTATGGGTGGTGCTGGTTACAAAATGGCAATGTTCAAAAGGCGAGCTTAGTAAGCCTTTGGCGATCAAACCAGCCGGGTGCGCCATATCGCACATTACAAAAGCGCCAACTTCATCGGCTGCTTTTCTTACCCTTGCATAATCTATATCACGGCTGTACGCACTTGCTCCGCAGATGATCACTTTTGGCTTTTCTGCTCTTGCTTTTTCTTCCAGCATTTCATAATCAATAAGCCCTGTTTCTTTTTTTACCCCGTAAAAATGCGGTTCGTATAGTTTACCGGAAAAATTTACCGGCGATCCGTGTGTAAGGTGCCCGCCCATACTCAGGTCGAGACCTAATATTTTGTCGCCGGGCTGCAGTATGGCCAGCAACAATGCAGCATTGGCCTGTGCACCGCTATGTGGTTGTACATTGGCATAGGCGCAGTTAAAGATCTGTTTCAGCCTGTCGATAGCCAGTTGTTCTACCTGGTCCACAATTTCGCAGCCGCCGTAATATCTTCTGCCGGGGTAGCCTTCGGCGTATTTATTGGTCAAAGAAGTACCCATGGCCTGCATTACCTGCAAACTGGTAAAATTTTCAGAAGCGATCAATTCAATGCCGTTGCGCTGGCGTTCCAGTTCCTTGTCTATCAGGTCAAAAATGACAGTATCTCTTTGCATATAAATGTATTAGACCGCAAATATAGTTCGATTTACGATTTTAGATGGATGTCCCGCAGATTTCGCAAATGGCGCAGATAAAATACTATTGAAAATTGATAACAGGATCAGCGGTATCAGCGGCATCTGCGGGCAAAACAACATCCCCCGAACAGAAAATGACATGCACTAAATCAAACACAAGCCAGATATGTAGTATTTACTCAAAAAATGTATTACTTTCACACCCCGTTCAGCAAAAGAAATATCTTAATTGACCATTAAATACCCTGATCAAAACAGGCAAGTGTTTAACAATGAAGGCTATCATTCCCGTTGCAGGCGCAGGCACTAAGCTCCGTCCGCATACATATACACAACCTAAAGCGTTGATCCCTCTTGCAGGAAAAACGATCCTCAGTATTATTGTAGATCAACTTCACGAAGCCGGTATCAATGATTTCATTTTCATAACCGGTTACCTGGGGGAGAAGATAGAAAGCTATGTGAAGACAAATTATCCTCATCTTAATTATCATTTTATCCGCCAGTACGAAAGGCATGGTACCGGTCATGCTATCGATCTTACCAAAGAAATAGTGGGTACTGATGAAGTACTGATCGTTTTAGGTGATACTATTGCTGATTATGATGTACGGGAAGTGATCAATGCGCCGCATTCTATGCTGGGCATAAAAAAAGTAGATGACCCCCGCAATTTTGGGGTTGCCGAAATTGAGGAAGATGGCTTTATCAGCAGGGTAGTAGAAAAACCTGCGATACCAAAAAGCAATATGGCCCTGGTGGGAGTATATAAAATAAAAGAGACCAATTTCCTTTTCGGATGTATTGAAAAGATAATTGCTACTGATATAAAGAGCTACGACGAATTTAACCTTACCGATGCATTGGAATGTATGATACAGAGCGGGGCTAAATTCAAATCATTTAAAGTGCAGAACTGGTTTGATTGCGGCAGAAAGGAAAGCCTGCTGGAATCCAATGCTACCTTGCTTAAAAAATTTGGCGGCAATACCTCTACCAGCCATAATTTTGAAAATACGATCATCATCCCCCCGGTAAGTATTGCCGAGGGCTGTGATATTAAGAACTCTGTTATCGGCCCCAACGTAACCATAGCCGAACATACCACTTTGAACCACACCATAATAAAAGACTCGATAGTAGGGGCGTACTCCAATCTTTTCGAGATCGTACTGAACAATTCCCTTATCGGAAGTGATGCTGCGGTAAAGGGTGTTAGCCGCAACCTTAATATAGGCGATAATACTGCGATAGACCTTGGTGGCGGCAGATCAGAATAACAACATGCACAGGTTACCCATGTGCATATTTGCGCATTTTTTCTTTGATTTATAAAATAAAACAGTTTACTTTGCGTTTCAAAGTACTTTCTGTTTGTTAAGTTTTAATATGCATCCGGAAACGAATCGTATATGAATAACAGGATCACGGCTTTGTTTAGTATCGAATATCCTGTAATACAGGCAGGTATGATATGGGCAAGCGGCTGGAGGCTTGCCAGTGCAGTAAGTAATGCGGGGGGATTGGGGCTTATCGGCAGCGGCAGTATGTACCCGGAAGTATTGCGGGAGCATATTCAAAAATGCAAGGCAGCCACAGATAAACCTTTTGGTGTAAATGTACCGTTGCTTTACCCGGATATTGATAAGCATATTGCGATTATAATAGAAGAAAAAGTGCCCATTGTTTTTAGCTCGGCCGGCAACCCTAAAACATGGACATCGATCTTAAAAAAAGAAGGCATTAAAGTAGTGCACGTGGTAAGCAGCAGCAAATTTGCACTGAAGGCCGAAGAAGCAGGTTGCGACGCAGTAGTGGCAGAAGGTTTTGAGGCAGGTGGCCATAATGGAAGAGAGGAAACGACCACGATGGTATTGATACCTGCTGTATGCAATGCCGTAAAGATCCCGGTGATAGCTGCAGGAGGTATTGCTACAGGAAGGCAAATGCTGGCAGCGATGGTATTGGGAGCAGAAGGGGTTCAGGTGGGCAGCCGCTTTGTGGCCAGCGAAGAAGCATCATCGCATATTAATTTTAAGAATGCCATACTGGAAACAAAAGAAGGGGATACAGTATTATCGTTGAAACAACTGACACCGGTACGGCTGATAAAAAATAAATTTTACGACAGCGTAAAAAAAGCGGAAGAAGAAGGTGCAACGGCAGAAGAACTGCAAAAGCTGCTGGGCAGGGGCAGGGCGAAAAAAGGAATGTTTGACGGCGACCTGGAAGAAGGGGAACTGGAAATAGGGCAGGTGAGCGCCCTCATTAAAAATATACAACCGGCTGCTGCTATTGTAAAAGAGCTGTGGACGGAATTTGAAGCGCTGGCAAAGCAGCCATTGAAATAGTATTATCTTTGCGCATTTATAAAAATTTTGTAAATCAACAATCAACAAATGTTACTAACAACCGGGCAAGTGTGTGCTAAAATGAGAAAGCTTATCGTATTGGTCTTGCTTTTTTTTGTATTAAAAAGCGAAGCCCAGGCACAGCCACCTATTAAGGACCCCAGCGCCCCGGATGTGCCTACATTACCAACAACACAGTTAACCCCAGCCCAGCTTAACGACCTGCTGAAGGATAAAGGCAGCGATAATAAAACGATCGGTACGGATAAGAACAAGTCATTAAAAGATAAGATCGATACTGATAGTCTTGTAAAAGAAAAAACACCACAATCGGTAAATACTACTGATGATACTTACGGTATGCATTTGTTCAGGAGCGGTGTAATAGCTTCTATCACAGAATTATCAACTCCGCCATTGGATTACCCTATCGGCGTTTATGATCAGATCATTGTATCATTATGGAACGGCGCCGAAGCCACCTTTGATTATACCGTAGCAAGAGATGGCTCAATCTTTCCGACAGGATTAGGTAAAATATATGTACAGGGATTAACCTTTGAGAATGTACGGTCATTAATAACACAGCGGTTTCGTTCGTACGTGCCTGTTGGTACCAATATTACGGTATCGTTAGGCCAGCCAAGAACCATAAACGTAAACGTAGCGGGTGAAGTAAATAAACAAGGACCGGTAACTGTTTCGGCATTTACCAATGCATTCAATGTGATTGCTTTGGCAGGAGGCCCTACAGACCTGGCAAACCTGAGAGAGATCTTAATAAAAAGGAACGGAAGAGTGATCGATCAGCTGGATGTATATAAATACCTTACTACCGGCGATTTTGGTAAGCATATCTACATGGAGAATAATGACTTTGTGATATTGCAAACGGTGGAAAAGAAAGTAAAGGCCGAAGGAAAATTTAAGCGGCCTATGTATTACCAGCTGAAAAAAGATGAAGGGCTTAAAGCTTTATTGAAGTATAGCGGCGGCCTGGAAAAAGACGCCTTTTCGAGTGGTGTAAAAGTATACCGTACCGAACTGGAAAAACAGATCATTAAAGATGTTAACTCTACTGCTATAATTAATCCTACCAATGATCCCCGGTTCAGAAATGAAGATTTTAAACTGGAGGATGGCGATATTGTAAAAGTAATAGCCATCAACCCCGGGCTGGTTAATAAAGTAGAAGTAAAGGGAGAAGTATCTTATCCCGGCCAATATGAGATACGGAGAGGAGACAAGCTTTTTGATGTGATCAACAGGGCAGGTGGCATTACCCGTAATACGTATTTACCACGTGCCTATATTTTCAGGGGTGGTGGCGATAGTACCAATATTAAAGCCAGTAAAGTAGAAGTAAACCTGAGCGGTATCACCAATAATGATACGGCAAGTATTTATAATGTAGAATTATTTGCTAACGACCAGGTGCTGTTATTCAGTGCCAACCAGTTTGGCGATAAACAATATGTAGAAATATTCGGCGAAGTAAGAAAAGAAGGACGGATAAATAAATACGGCGGAATGACCTTGCAGGACCTTTTGTATTTATCCGGTGGATTGAAACAATCGGCAGAATATGGAAGGATCGAGATATCGAGTATTGTGGATATCGATTCTGCAAAAAGAGAACAGCAGCCTACCAGGACCGTTTTAAAAACAGTAAGGGTTTCTCCTTCGCTAGAACTGGATAGTGTTTCGGCAAACATCGTTTTAAAACCTTACGACCAGGTATATGTAAGAAAGAATCCCACTTTTGAATTGCAGCAACTGGTGCAGATCAACGGCCTGGTTAAATATTCAGGTCCTTATCCGCGGTTAAGTAAATACGAACGCTTATCGTCTTACATAGCAAGGGCGGGTGGCTTAAAAGAAAATGCAGATCTGAGCGGCGCAATTCTGTATCGTAAAAAAACACAGTACTACAGGGATAATGTTACCAATAAAGTTGCTTCTTTAACGGATTCTCTTGGCGGTATTCAGCTCGATTCCGTAAAAACGCCTCTTGCTGCAGTAGCACAGGAGCCGGTAAGCATCGACCTTTACAAAGCGCTGAAATATAAAAACTCCAAGTACGATATTATATTGCAGGAAGGTGATGTGATTTTTGTTCCGGAGATAAATCCTTTTGTATCGGTAACCGGTACGGTGCAATCGCCGCTGAAGCTTACTTACGACAGGGAGCATACGAATGTTACGTATTATATAGACAAAGCCGGCGGTTTTGGTATACGGCCATGGAAACGCAGGGTGTATGTTACGTATGCAAATGGGAAAAGCAAGCGTACTACCAACATCCTGTTTGTGCATCTTTACCCCAGGGTAAAAGAAGGCTCTACTATTACGGTGCCATTCAGGCCTGAAGGAAAAGAAGTAACAGATGCTATAATGCAGGTGGTACTGGCCAGTATTCCAATTGCCGCTGCTGCTGTTATTGCCAACATCATAAAATAATTGCCGGAAAATCAAAGCGCTGAGATGAATAATATCGAACTGATAAAACAATTATTAAAAAGGCTTAAAAAATTCAGCTGGCTGATCATATTGATCGCAGCAGGCTTTGGCGCATTTTTCTATTATATGGCTAAGCAGAGTGTGCCCATGTACACTTCTACAGCAACTGTATTCCCGTTGAACAGTTCTGGTAATAATGCAACAGCCAGCTCTACCATAAGCACTTTGCTGGGTATGGCAGATGCACAGCAATCCTTTACGGGAGAAGCATCTATAAACATTGTGGAACTGGCCGGCAGCCGCAGAACAAGAGAAGCAGTGGCTATGACAAAGGTTAATGGTAAAATGATCGCTGAGTTACTGATAGAAGAACATAACAGGCACGTAGGTTTTATGCAGGGGGAAGCTATCAAAATGCCGCTGGACAGTCAGCAGTTAATGAATACAGCCAGTAATTTATTGAAAGGAGGTTTTTCTTCTAAAATAAATAAGAACGGAATTTTAGAGTTGCATTATACCAACAGCAACCAGGAGCTGGTAAAAGAAGTAAGCTATGTTTATATTGATAAGATATCGAACTTTTATATTGAACTGAAAAAGAAAAAAGCGCAGCTTGATTTTGATTTTGCCGTTAAAAAAGCAGATTCACTATTGGCTGTATTGAATGCACTGGATAAAAAAGCTATTGCAGAAGATGAAAGCACTTTTTTTACCAACCAGGAACTGCAGCGCTACAGCATACCCAAACAAAATCTTGCGCAGGATAAAGCAACAGTACAATCACAATATTATTATGCTGTAAATAACCGGGAATCTGCAGCCTACAAACTGCAAAAGGATACACCTATCATAGAACCGCTCGACAGGCCTGAACCACCATTTGATGTTGCGCTAAAATCGAAGATGATATATACTTTTATCGGTTTGATACTTGGCGGCTTAATAGGTATTATACTGGTTAGCTGGAAACTGATAAGCAAATACCTTAGTGCAGAATTGAATAAGGCGCTCGAAAAAGCAGCGTTGAAAGGAAAGGCACAGGATGAGCTTCAGCCGCAAACAGAACCTCTTAAATAAATTTGTTTATCTGTTAATTGGTTAATCCGTTTAAACGTATATACAAATTAACGTTTAAACGGATTAACATACCAACCACCTCTCATCATTTCCTGAACGCCCACTTTATCATCTCTTTCCAGCTTGGCTTTTTGCCATACATCAATATACCGGTACGGTATATCTTGCCTGCAAACCAGGTAGTAAAAATAAATCCACCGATCAACAAGATCATCGACAGGCCCAGTTGCCATATCGGAACGGTATTGGGTACGCCAAAAGGAATGCGTGCCATCATTACTATAGGCGAGCTGAACGGGATTATACTTGCCCAGGTAGCTACGGGCCCTGTAGGGTTTTTTATTACCGTGGTCATAAGCCCAATAGAAAAGATGATGATCAGTGTAATGGGAAAGCTTAATGATTGCGCCTCTCTCATATCTTCATTGATAGCACTGCCAATGGCAGCATATAAAGAAGAATAGAAAAAGAAACCAGCCAGTAAATAAAATATAAAAAGAGAAAGAATAGAAACAATATTCACACTGGCAAATACGCCCTGTACCTGCCCTACCATACCGGCCATAACACCACCGTTGCCGCCGGAAGCCTTGCCGATGTTATAAATAACGAATATACAGGCGATCCATATCAGGAATTGAGTAAGCGCTACCATACCGATACCAACGATCTTGCCCAGCATTAATTGAAATGGCTTTACCGATGATACCATCACTTCAGCAATACGGTTTGTTTTTTCTTCTGTAACACCCATCATTACCTGCGAACCGTAAAGCAGTAAGATAATATACATCAGCAATCCGCAAACAGAGCCGATAGTGCCAGCTATATTGGCATCTACCGTACTGTCCTTGATATTTTTTGTATCTATGGTTATCCTTGCATTCAGCGATGCGATCTTTGCAGCGTCGATGCCGAGCTTGTCATATTTTATCTTGCTCCATACCCTGTTCAGTTTTGCTGCTATAGGAACAACAATGGGTGAGCCATAAGTTTTTTTAGAATTGAATTTCAATGCCAGGTCATTCTTCCAGTCTGTATTTGCAGGAATGACGATGTAGCCGCTGTAACCAAGTTTTTCATAATCCCTGCTTATTACAGTTTCGCTTACCATAGATAAATTAAGCAGGTTGCTGCTGTCCAGTACATTTTCATTTGCCAGCATATCCTGTGTAAACAGGCCGGAGCTGTCAACGATCGCTACGTTAAGGTTTTGACTGCTTTTTTTATCAATATAGCTGGTGCCGAAGATCATGCCCAGGTAGAGTAATGGAAAAAGAATAGTACCGATTATAAAAGTTCTTTTTCTTATCCTGGTGATGTATTCTCTTTTTACGATCAATAATGTTTTGCTCATAGTATTGTATGATTAAGTAGCGTTGGTTTTTATTTTACGGTTCCACTTTTTGAAACTGTCTCGAAGCAGGCGTGCCTTCTACCAGGCGGATGAATATTTCATTTAAAGAAGGCAATACTTCCCTGAATGAAATGATGTTGTTGCCTTTGGCAATAAAATAACTCAGCACTTCATTAGGCGTATGGCCTTCATTGATCTTTACAATGTAGTCCTCTTTAACCGTATCAATGATCTCGAATATATCGTTCTCAATTTTACCTGGTGCCTGCTGAAGCTGGATAGTGAACAGGTTTTCTTTAAACTGTTGTTTTACATCGCTTACCGTACCATCCAGTATTTTCTTTCCTTTATTTACCAGCACAATATGGTCGCATATTTCTTCTACCTGCTCCATACGGTGTGTACTGAAAATGATGGTAGCGCCGTTCTTTGCCAGCCTGAATATTTCGTCTTTAATTAAGTTTGCATTAACCGGGTCAAGTCCGCTGAAGGGTTCATCCAGGATGATCAGTTTAGGTTCATGCAATACGGTAGTTACAAACTGCAGCTTCTGGCTCATGCCTTTACTCAGGTCCTCTACTTTTTTGCCCCACCAGCTTTGCATTTCAAGCCGCACGAACCATTCCTTGATCTTGGTCATAGCCTCGGCCTTACTTAACCCTTTCAACCGGGCAAGATACAGCGCCTGTTCGCCGATCTTCATCTTTTTATACAACCCTCTCTCTTCCGGCATATAGCCGATCTTTAAAATGTCGTTGGCCGGATCGAATTGTTTTCCGTTAAAAATGATATCACCGCTGTCCTGGTAAAATATACCGGTTATCATGCGCAGCAAAGTAGTTTTACCGGCACCATTAGGGCCCAGTAAACCAAAGATGCTACCCTGCTCTATATTCATAGTGATATCATCAACAGCTTTTTGCGTGGCAAAATATTTTTTAAGGTTATGCAGTTCTAAAATATTCATGAAGTAAACTTTAGTTATCAAAAATAGTACATGTAAGCAGTTGTACAATTCTGGGGGGCATAAAGTATTGATTTATTATTTGCACAGCGGTCATTTTTTTGTTAAGCGGTAAAAAGAAAGTACTGCAACAGTTATTTTTGCTGCAACTTTACGCAAAACTTTTCCTGATGAAAATGATCTTCCGTTCGGCACTGGCAATTGCTATTGTGGCAATGTGCTCAAGCTGGGGTTTCCTGGTGCACCGTACCATTAATCAGCTGGCCGTATATGAATTGCCGGGCGGCATGCAGCCTTTCTTTTACCGCAACATGGAATACCTGGTAAAAAATGCACCGAGACCCGATGAAAGACGGAACCAGGACAGCACCGAAGCAACCAAGCATTTTGTTGACCTGGAAATGTTTGAGCATGATGCAAGCGAGCACATGCCGTTGAAATTTGATGAGGCCATCAGCAAATACAGCAAGGATACGTTGTTGAAATATGGTTATGTGCCGTATCATATCATCATTATGAAGAACAGGCTCACCAATGCATTTAAGAAACTGGATAAAGACAGCATCTTATTTTATGCGGCAGACCTGGGCCATTATATCGGCGATGCCAATGTACCGCTGCATACTACCGCTAATTACGATGGACAATTAACAGACCAAAAAGGGATACACTCTTTATGGGAAAGTATGATACCCGAAATTGAAATGGATGGTTATAAATTAAGCAGCCGTCATAAAGCAACTTATCTTGATGAACCGGAAGAAGCAGTTTGGAAAGCGATAAGAAGAGCATCAGCCCTGGTACCTGATCTGTTGCGGTTAGAAAAAGAAGTATCGAAGAATTTTACAGAGAATACAAAATTCAGGGTGCAGGTACGCCGTGGAAAAGAGGTGAAAGGATATACTTCTGAATTTGCAAAAGCCTATTCTGATGCATTAAAAAATACAGTGAACGAACAATTGATCTATTCTGCTGACCTGGTTGCCGACTTTTGGTACACCAGTTGGGTAGATGCAGGAAAGCCAAACCTCTGCAACATTGTACAACCCTGCTTTTCGGACCAGGAAGAAAGTAATTTAAAACTGGAGAAGAAAAGCTTTAAGCACAATAAACTGATCAGCGATTCCTTATTGATCTCAAGAAAGAATGTTCAAAAAAGAGGAGAGTAGCTTAATTGGTCCTTAGGGTAAAATCAAGCTCTTCCCATTTGCCATTCATTTCTTTTTTGCCCGCCAATACAGCAGCATCGTATTGGTTGAAGTTGCCATAATCTGTAAAATCTTTTATGGTAATTAAACCATCCTTTATTTTCCAGGAATATTTTTTCGTTGGCCCATAGCCATTTTTTTGAAATGAACCAGAGGGGTCAGAAGAAATACAATTCTTTTCTGTATAATCGAATATGGCAACGCTATCCTTTTCGAAAGATAAATTGCAATACGTATATATCATACATCCGCCGGTAGTTGTTTCTCTACAGCTTGCACTTACCTGTGCCGAAAATGTTTTACCAACAGGGCTGTATTGGGCATAACTGTTTACACTACAAATTAAAAATGCGGATATGAAAACGACTTTCATTTTTATTTACTTGTTTTATTGAAGAACTGCTTCAATTTGTTTCGCCACTCTTTCGCCATCCATGCAGGCGCTTACAATACCACCGGCATAGCCTGCGCCTTCGCCACAAGGATACAGGTTTTTCAGTTGCGGATGTGTTAATGTTTCTGGATCTCTGGGGATACGTATAGGAGAAGAAGTGCGGCTTTCTGTAGCTACTACAACAGCATCATTGCTGAAATAGCCTTTCATCTTTTTGCCAAATTCAATAAAACCTTTTGCCAAAGATTGGTAAACAAAATCGGGCAATACATCTTTTAGCTGAACAGCATGAATGCCCGGCAAATAAGAACAATCGGGCAGGGAAGAAGATAATTTACCATTGCTGAAATCAACCATGCGCTGTGCAGGCGCAACAAATTTTCCGCCACCGGCAATAAAACATTGTTGCTCTACCTGTTGCTGAAAATGCATCATGGCAAGTGCATCATTTTTAATTTTTAATTTTTCATTTTTAATTACGTCTTCCAGTTCCACCTGCACCACCATACCGCTGTTGGCAAAGGGATTGTTTCTTTTAGAAGGGCTCCAACCATTAACTACCAATTCGCCGGGAGCAGTAGATGCAGGCGCAATGATACCGCCGGGGCACATGCAAAAAGAAAACACGCCGCGTTGATTTACCTGCTGCACCAAACTATACGATGCCGGCGGAAGAAATTCATTTCGTGTGCTGCAATGATATTGTATGTTATCAATAAGTTGTTGCGGATGCTCTATACGAACGCCTAATGCAAAAGGCTTTGCTTCTATTAATATTTTTTTATTGTGCAGCAATTCAAAGATATCCCTTGCACTATGGCCTGTAGCTAAAATAAAAGCCGCTGCTTTAAAAATATTTCCATCAGCTGTTTTAACAGCAGTAACGGTATCTTTTTCTGTGATAAAGTCAACCACTTTTTTTTCAAAAAGAAATTCGCCACCGCTATCAACAATTTGTTTGCGCATGGCAGTAATGATATGCGGTAATTTATTGGTACCAATATGCGGATGAGCATCGTATAAAATAGATTCTTCGGCACCAAAATGAACAAAGAGGTTAAGGATGCGGTCGATATCGCCACGCTTGTTGCTGCGGGTATATAATTTACCATCGCTGTAGGTGCCGGCGCCGCCTTCGCCAAAGCAATAATTACTTTCAGGATTTACAATGCCTTCTTTGTTCAATGCAGCAAGATCCCTTCTGCGGGAACGCACATCTTTACCCCTTTCCAATAAAATAGGTTTAATGCCCAGCTCTATCAATTGTAATGCAGCAAATAAGCCCGCCGGGCCGGCGCCAATGATAACCGCTTGTTTTTCAGCAGCAGTTACATCTTTAAAATGAAAGGATTGCAGGTTGCGTTTATGAAAAGGCTCGTTAATAAAAGCATCTACCGTAAGATTTATCCAAACGGTTTTGCCCCTGGCATCAATAGATCTTTTATTGATGATAAAACCGGAAACAGCGCTTTCTTTTTTGCCTGAAGTTTTGGCAATTAATTTTTTTATAACAGCATCATCCGCTGCTTCCGAAGGAAGTAGTTTAAGAGAAAGTTTTTGTTGCATAGTGTTAGGTAGTTATCCTAAGAACTTTTATAATCCCGAAAATCAATTAATCAATCTAATCCTGGTTTAGAATGGCAGATCATCCACCGCATCCGGCGGCGTTGATGAGAACGTATCCAAAGGTTCCATATACTCACTATCAGTAGAGGCAGTAGCACCAGGCTGCAATATCTGTTCTATTCTCCACGCATCAAGATTGGTGATATAATTTACCTTGCCGTCTTTCTCCCATTTGGTACCTTTAATATTGAAGTACACTTTTATCTCATCGCCGGTATTCACCCTGTCAACAATAGAAGTTTTATCCTGCAGGCTTTGAAATTTTATAAAATTAGTGATCGTTCTTCCGCCGATATCCTCGCTTTTCTCTACCACAAATTCCCTGGTTTTGAATGTTTCGGTGCGTTGTACGGTATCGTATTTGGCAACCAGCTTGCCTGTTAATTCGTAACTCATTAATGATAAATTTATATGCCAAATGTAAATCTATTTGATGACAAAAATTTTATGATTCTTTTACCCCGTTATTAATAAAAATGGCTACCTTCCTTCATACAACCATCAGCCTTTTCTTTATGCGGAAATTCAGTGCCATTATTATAGCCGGTGTATTATTTACCGGCATATTCCCTTCGTGTAAAAGCACCTACCAGCCGCAAGCTGTTCAATACAACAGTTACCGCATCACACAACAAACAAAGCAGGATAATGCATTGCTGGGTTTGATACAGCCCTATAAGGATAGTGTAAATAAAAGTATGAGCAATGTAGTAGCGGTAGCCGGTATCACGCTCGAAAAAAAACAACCCGAAGGAACATTAGGCAATGTGCTGGCAGATGCCATGTTCATTATGGCGCAGCGGTCATATAAAATGACCATTGATGCAGCCTTTGTAAATGATGGCGGTATCCGCCTTCCGGTTATTGCAGCCGGTAATATCACCCGTGGAAAAATATTTGAGCTGGCGCCCTTTGATAATATCATTGTGCTGCAAAAAATAAACGGCAAAGTATTGCAGCAGTTTGTGGATCATATTGCAGACCAATGGGGTGGCTGGCCTGCGGCAGGTATTACCTGGCAGATAAAAAACAAGAAAGCGATAAATGTAATGATCGGCGGCAAACCGCTGGATGAAAATAAAACCTACCTTATTGCCAACAATGATTATGTGGCCAACGGTGGCGATGATTGTATCATGCTGAAAGGTATTCCGCAAATAAATAACGGGCTTGTGTTTCGCACTGCGCTGCTGGATTATTTTTCGCAGCTGAATAAAGAAGGCAAAACCATTACCGCAACAATTGAAAACAGGGTAACCAATGCAGACTAGAAGAAAATTTTTACAGCAAACGGTACTGGCAACGGGGGCCTTGCTGGCCTCCCAATCGGTATTGGCCGGTTTGCAGGAAGATAATGCACTTAAAAAGCTTACCATACTGCATACCAATGATGTACACAGCAGGCTGGAGCCTTTTCCTATGGATGGCAGCAAGAACCAGGGGCTTGGAGGCGTAGCAGCAAGGGCCGAACTTATTAATACCATACGCAGCCAGGAGGAGCACGTACTGTTATTGGATGCTGGTGATATTTTCCAGGGTACGCCTTATTTTAATATATACAAAGGCGAGCCTGAAATAAAAGCAATGGCGGCGATGCGATACGATGCTTCTATCATGGGCAATCATGATTTTGATGCAGGCATTGAGAATTTTGCCACACAATTACAGTATGCCAATTTCCCGATCATAATGTGCAATTATGGTTTTACCAATACACCAATGGAATTTAAGTATCAGCCGTATAAGATATTTAAAAAAGGAAAATTAAAGATCGGTGTTACAGGTGTAGGCATTGAGATGAGTGGATTAATACCTGATAACCTGTATGGTAACACAAAATATTTTGATCCCATACAAAGCGCCAACGAAACAGCAGCTAAACTAAAAAAGGAAGAGGGGTGCGATATGGTCATTTGTCTCAGCCATTTAGGTAACCAGTATAAAGACAATAAAGTGAGCGATGAAGTACTGGCAAAGCAAACAGAAAATATCGACCTCATCATTGGCGGTCATACCCATACTTTTTTAGATGCCCCGATTGTGTATAAAAATAAAAATGGCGATGATGTATTAGTGAACCAGGTAGGCTGGGCGGGCATTGTACTGGGCAGGCTGGACTTCGAATTTGCGGGTTACAAAAAGAAAAATCTTGCGAAATCGCATACTGTGGTGGTTGGGAAAAAAACAAATGAATAAAAAATTTTTTTTTCAACAATTTATTCGATATTCGCTGTCCTGCTAAACTTTTTTTTCAAGCAAAATTGAAAAAGATTCGGCAAGATTCCCGGGGGTAAAACTATTCTTAAACTCAGATATAAACTGCTAAAGGACTAATGGAGAAAGCTTTTGAAAAAGTATGGGGTAATTGTTTAGAGATAATCAAGGACATTGTAGAATGGCAGCATTTTAAAACATGGTTCGAACCAATTAAGCCGGTAGCATTAAAAGAAAAAGTTTTAACGATCCAGGTACCAAGTCAGTTTTTTTATGAGTACCTTGAAGAACATTATGTTTCGCTTTTAGCAAAAACATTAAAAAGAGAATTGGGGCCGGCAGCACGTTTGGAATACAGGATAATGGTAGATAGCGGTAACAGTAAAAATAAACCGCTAACGATGGATGTGCCGGGTCATGGTTTTAAATCATATTCAAACAACGAAATGGATTTTCCGCTAGTCATAAATAATCCTGTTAAAAATCCGTTCGTAATTCCGGGTCTCAAAAAGATGCAGATAGACCCGCAACTTAATCACGCTTATACTTTCGATTCATTTATAGAAGGAGACTGTAACCGGGTAGCCCGCCGTGCCGGTAAAACAGTTGCCGAAAAACCAGGCGCCACATCTTTTAACCCGTTGGTAATATATGGCGGCGTAGGTTTGGGTAAAACGCACTTGGCACAAGCCATCGGCAACGAAGTAAAAAGGCTGCATAATAATAAAGTGGTATTATATGTAAGTTCCGAAAAGTTCATCAACCAGTTCATCGATCACGGCCGCAACGGCGCCATTAATGATTTCATACATTTTTACCAGTTGATAGATGTGTTGATCATTGATGATGTACAGTTCTTCAACAGGGCCGAAAAATCGCAGGATGCTTTCTTTTCTATATTCAACCACCTGCACCAGAGCGGCAAACAGCTGATATTGACCAGCGATAAGCCACCAAAAGATCTGGAAGGGGTACAGGAAAGATTGCTGAGCCGTTTTCGCTGGGGCCTTAGTGCCGACCTTCAGGCGCCCGACTACGAGACCAAGATAGAGATACTGGAAAAAAAGATGAAGAACGACGGTTTGGAAATGCCAAAAGAAGTAGTAAAATATATTGCTTACAATATAAACAGCAACGTAAGGGAACTGGAAGGCGCATTAATATCATTATTGGCACAATCTTCGCTAAATAAGAGAGAAATAGACCTAGAATTAGCCAAAAAAGTGTTACGCAATTTCGTCAAATCGTCCAGTAAAGAAATAACCATCGACGCCATACAAAAGATGGTGTGCGAATACTTCGACGTACCGTACGATAAGCTGCTGCAAAAAACACGCAAGCGTGAAATAGTACAGGCCCGCCAGATAACGATGTACCTGGCAAAAGCATTCACCAAAAATTCCTTAAAGACCATCGGCGAGCATTTCGGCGGCAGGGACCACACTACTGTAATACACAGCTGCCAAACCGTAAAGGACCTGATGGATACCGACAGCCTTTTTAAAGAAAGCGTACTGGAACTGCAGCAAAAAGTACAGCTGGCTGCCATGTAATAACAAATCAACACAAATATATACTCCGGGCCCTGCAAGGGCCCGGATTTTTTTGTTACCGGTTGCAGCTCCTTGCTGGTGCAGACATAAAATAGATTTACGTAAAAAAATATCGCAGATTTTTCATTTAGTTTTGGGTAATAACTTATGGAATTGTATTTTTGCCACCCCTTAATTGGAGAGGTGCCTGAGAGGCCGAAAGGAACGGTTTGCTAAATCGTCGTACGGGTTAAACTGTACCGTGGGTTCGAATCCCACCCTCTCCGCAGATTTTTTGAAATGGAATGTAGGTAGGGTTAAACTGTTTCGCTAGCCAGCGGATCGAATCCCATCCTCTCCGCAGAAGTTCTTATAAAAGTTTTTATTGTTCGGGTGTTCCCAATAAACCCGTGCTTATATTTTTACCGTTCGGGATGTAGCGTAGCCCGGTTATCGCGCCTGGTTTGGGACCAGGAGGTCGCAAGTTCGAATCTTGCCATCCCGACATTTTGACTTAAGCCCTTCAATTTTTATTGAGGGGCTTTTTTGTTGTGGAGCTCTGCCTTGGTTCTAAAGCAGTGTACTACTTAATAGGATATCCATATTTATCAACTTCACATTCGTCATCAGGCTCATTAAAATAAATCATTTTGGGTTTCCTAAAGTAAGGGTATTTTACCGAGTATGAAATAAGACTCTCATCAGAATCAACTGTATACAAAAATGTCGGATCTACATGCTTACCTGTAATTACATTAACTAAATGTTCATGAGTATAAATTCTTATATCCGAATTATACATATAAAATGTCGGGGTATTAAGCAAAAAGATTCCCTCAATTTGATATTCTGTTAAGGAAATAGATGAATCATTAAATTTTAATTGCAAATGCTCTTCAAGAATATTTTTATTTTCATTTAACCATTTGGTTTTTAAATTCATTCTGGTATTGTATGACTTATGTTTTCCATCCTTAGTAAAATGGTCATAATCATTTTTTTGGTTAACCATATCATAGCGACCAACTAAATGTTTGCAATCCGCAATAAAAACTTTTTTTAAGATGTGGGATAGTATTATAAAATCAATTTCTCCAATATCTTTTACCACTAAGGAATATGATTTATTTTTTGTTATTAATTTAGTTATGTTACGCTGATAGCGTATTCCTGCATCTTTGAGATCATTTTCAACTTTATCATCAAGCCATTTGTCGTGTTCATCGTGTTTATTATCCACGTATTTTTTGAGCTTCTTTATCCCCTCCCATTCTTTTGGAAATTTACCCCAAGGGATTGCATTCAGATACAAACTAACTACAGCTTCATGCCATGATGCAATACTAAAAACAAAGAACTTTTTTCTATTTATCGTCCAAACTAAAAAAGGTCTATATAAATATTTGTTAAGCGAATGAGGTTTTTTAACAAATTCTGTTAATGGCATTTTAATTGACCTTGTAAGAGTCAATCCAGATAAGAACAATTTTATAGCTTTTAAGGTACCGCCAGAGTAACTTTTAATATCCCTAATAAAATTATTGCAATCAAAAGACAGACAATCCCCAAACTCGCGTTTATGATGCTCCATAAGTAAAATCACAACCTGCATAATTTTATCATATTCGAATCCAAAATTTTCTAAAATAGCACTTTTAAAATCTTTTTCGCCATTTGAATCTGTTACATAATCTGCTTCATCATTTTCTTGTTTGTTGCCGATATGATTGAAAATAAACTCGTAATGGTGTCTTCTTGATAATTTGTAGAGATTTTTTTTGTCAAACGTAACGTCCATTATATCTTCTATCATTTCCTGTTCTGCTATAGACTCAGACAATGTAAGAATCATTTCTCCAACAAATAATAATTCGTTTAAGATTGGAGTTATTCGATTTTTAAAATTGGCATCTACTTTTTCGCCTGTAACCATATTGATATAGCAACCTTGTTCTATTATCATTTTTAAAATTCGTCGATATTTCGCGATATACGATTTATCTATCCCTCGCGGTAACTTCTTGATATCATTATCATGCCTAAGATTTGTCGCTTGTTCGTGAAACCAGATTATTTGTCTATAAAATGAAAATGATTTTTCCTTTAAAAGAATGCATTCAAATTTAGAAATGTAATATTCTCTGCAGAAGTAAAGTATTTTCGTCACTGTGCCTGTATCATAAATACCGGTACCAAAATTTTCAATTAACATCTTTGATAGATGATTTCGATGCTTTGATTCGGCGGTTCTGCTTCCCTTCAGAATTATGAATTTATCTGCTATTACATATGTGTGCATATGAATATAAAATTGACAATAGGAAGGTACTAATTATTTTTAGTGTCTTTAGTGCAGTAGGGACTGTACCAAGCGATTAACAACCAATCCCTCTATAATCCCGAAGGGATACCATTATTATAGCATCAAACAATAAACAGCTTCTAAAAACCCCGAAGGGGTGAAATTACATCGCATACCATCCCTTCGGGATTCTCCTATCCATTGCTGGCTTTTCTATAATACTACCAGCCTTTCAGGCTTTACCAACCGGCAGATATATAACAATAAGCATTGCCCGCTTCACCAATATCAAAGAAATTTAACCTCTATCTTAAAAAAAACTTCTCCCTCCATGCAACCATCTCGCTCATTTTTGTGTCTTATAGCCACGCAGTTATAAAAAACATTCCCGTATTTTTATAGCTGTAAAATATTTTAGTGTAAACTATAACGAAGCTTAGGCAACGAAACGGCAAATTTCTCACCAGCTAAGTAAAGTTAAAGCGGACACACCTGTAAAAAGGTGTGCCCTTTACTTTCAACTGCTGGAGGGCATTGCCGTGCCTGTTGTCGGTTGCAGAGTTTAAGGACACACCTTTTTTCATGCAAATATTTTACAAATGAGCACAAACAACGAATCAGCAGGATGGCATAATGACCCCGAACTGCGCCGGTACATCAACAATCTGAAAACATTTATTTCCTTATTTCCCCCAGGCAAACTAAACGAAGAGCTTTGGCAGCTGGCCTGCTTTATTTATGATAAGCAGGAAGAGACCGGCTGGCAATACAGCGAACGCTTTAATGTGTATGGTATGTATAAACTGCTGAGCGATCTGTGTATTACCATGCAGCAGCTGGTGGCGTATTTTGAACCGCTGATGAACGCAGATGATCCCACAGATGAACGCTGATTTTTTTCTGCGAAGAGCTGCAACAAATACTCAAGCGTTTCTAATGAACACTTAAGCATTACTAACAAACACTCAAGCGTTCGTTAGGAACACTCCAGTGTTACTAACAAACACTTAAGCGTTATTAACAAACACTCGAGTGTTTGCAACAAACGCTTCAACGTTCCTAACAAACGCTTGAGTGTTACTAATAAACACTTAAGCGTTCCTTATGAACACTCAAGTGTTACAAAGAAACATTCGAATGTTTAGAACAAACACTCGAGAGTTCTCGACAAACACTTGAGCGTTCTCGAAATCTTTCTAGTGTATCTAGAAGGTATTCTATGTAATTGCGTATAATCTTATTAGTTACAGGTGTAAGACGAAAAAATATTTTATCTTTTTTGCTGTTGATTTTCAATTGGTTAATAAAAATTATAAAATTTATTTTTTTTGCTTGCAACCCTTTTCCTTTTTTTTCTGTCTTTATACAAACAAATTTTATTTATTATGGGAAGAAGAAAAACATCTTCGAAAGCTTACGAAAAAGCATTCCGCCGCCTGGCTGCTGTTAAAAGCATTGACGGCGAATTTAATCTCGGCAATGACCTTACCGCTTCTAATTACAACGGTGTTATTGCAGGAGTAAAAGCAGCGATGGACGATTACAACACCACGCTTAGTTTAGTAGATCAAAAGCTAAACCTTTTAAAAGAAAGGGAAGCCGAACTGCGTAACTGGAACGAACGCATCCTTACAGGTGTGGCATCCAAATATGGCAAGAACAGTTCCGAATACGAACAGGCAGGCGGTAAACGTAAGGCTGAACGTAAAAAGCCTGCTGCTAAAAAAAGTGCTTAGATTTTCACTCATGTTTTAAGATGGAAGCCGGTGGCGTAATGCTGCCGGTTTTTTTTGTGGTGATATTTGCAGAATCTCCCGCTCTCTTCGAAGGCTTTGCCTTCGTAAGCATTATGTTATAAAGGGATGGCATCCCGTTTTTCTTTGTACAAAGTTTCCTGTTTGAGAATGCGGAGCAAAGCTCCTGTTGAACATAGTACTTACGAAGGCAAAGCCTTCGAAGAGGATGATAAATTGTTCAATGGTTTAATGGTTTAATTGTCTTACCAACAATTTAACCATTAAACAATCAAGCCATTAAACCATTGTTCAATTAAACCATTAAATACTAACAAGCTTATTCTTTATAGCATACAGCACCAGGCCCACCCGGTTCTTTACATTAAAGCGTTCAAATACGGCATCGCGGTAGCCATCAACTGTTTTGGGACTTACAAACATTTTTTCGGCTATCTCATCGTAGATCAGTTCGGTGCAGGCATAACGCACAAATTCTTTTTGCTTTACATTAAGGCTGTCCCAGGCTTCGTGGTTTAACAGAAACCCTTTTTTATTTTCTGCAACGGCTTCGTTGTTTTGTATGGAATGCACGAGCTTATTGGTAACAAAATCGGTGTAATAATAATTCTTCTGCATGATGGATTGCAGGGCAGCATGCAGGTCTTCAGGCTCCATCTCTTTCGACAGGTATCCTTTTACGCCAAGCTTCAGCATGCGTACGATAGCCTCTTCCCGATCTACCATTGATACCACCAATACTTTAATGTCGGGATAATTATCCCGCAGCCAGGCTACTGTTTCGTAGCCATTCATGCCGGGCATTTCAATATCCATGATGGCAATGTCGGGAACAAGGGCATCGTTTTCTTTTATCTTTTCTATAAAAGCTTTGCCGTGCTCTACATCAAAAAGCAGTTCGTAACGGTGTTCGTCCAGCAGCTTAATAAGTCCCTTGCGGAATAAAGCATGATCGTCGGCTATAGCG
Organism: Bacteroidota bacterium; assembly: GCA_048497855.1. Taxonomy (GTDB): domain Bacteria; phylum Bacteroidota; class Bacteroidia; order Chitinophagales; family Chitinophagaceae; genus Ferruginibacter. Next base: position 272,873 of record JBEHZB010000002.1, read on the forward strand.
ATCTTTGTTTTTGAAGAATGTTCCATAAATGATTTTATAATTGTACAGATATTATGATGGTTGTGCCGGCGCCGGGGGTGCTTTTTACAGAAAGGTCCGCATCGATGATAAGCGCCCTGTTGCGTAAATTTCGCAGGCCGGTGCTGTCTTGTTTTTCCGGGTTAGCTGCTGTTATTTCCGGATCAAATCCTTTGCCGTCGTCTGTTATCTCCACACTGTACATCCTGTTGCGATGTGTTACACGGATAGTAATATTCTTTGCTTCTGCATGCTTTACGATATTGTTCAGTACTTCCTGGCACATACGCAGTAAAATAATTTCTTTATTGGGCTGCAGCCGTAACTCATCATCATTATTGATGAAGTTGATGGTGTAAAATCCTGTTTTTCGTAAGCGGTCGATATACTGCTCCAGCGCACGGGTAAAACCGATACGGGATATCTGGTCGGTATTTAAGCTGTTGGAAAGGGCCCGCATTTCGGCCATCAAATTTCTAACCAGCCCTTTGGTGTCCAGGATGGTTTCTTTAACCGGCTCTTCTACACCGGGTATAACGCTGGCAAGATTTAAATTTATTACCGACAGCGTTGGGTTGAAATTGTCGTGTATCTCTGTGGCAATATGCTGCAGGGTTTGTTCCTGTATCTCTGTTTTGGAGTGCAGCATTTCTTTGGTAAAAGTTTCCTGCATTTGTACCACTTCTTCCCGGTGTCGGTATCTTTTTCGCTGGTAAAGAAAAATGAAAGAGATGATAACACACCCCAGTGCCACTAAAAGTATGGTTCCGAAAATAACAGCTTCCCAGATCATTTTTTCTTTTGACATAAAAAGGCAATTGAAAAGGTTAGGTACATGATTAAAGCAGCGATACGGATAATAAAATGAATGCTTTGTGCTTTTTCATTGGAGATAAGATTCATCACATTAATAAGAAATAATCCCATCACACTGCCCAGGTGATAAATGAGCAACCCGGTACTGATCCAGAACATGGCATCGTTCTTAAGCACTATTACTTCTTTGGCAAACAAAAGCTGGTAATAATAAGCGATGCTTAAAAAGACTACTAAAAAGGAAGTGAGCAATTCTGTATAAGTATTCAGTTCCAGTGTTCCCTGTATAAAAAAGAAATTGATAACAGCAAAGAGGATATAAATGAAGGTTAGTATCCTGATCGTTTTTTTCATCCTGCCCGATTGCAGTACTTTATAAAAAAAGTAGAGGTAAAAAACACAGCAGCAAAAAAAAAGAAGATTATAAAACCATAGATTACTTTGGGCGAAAGGTGTAAGCCGGTATAATACTCTTGGCCATGCAGTACCAAATATCTCGCTCAGGAAAAGGAAGAGCACGAAAAAAGAGAATTGGCGGAAAGGTAAAGGCATATCCAGCCTGAACGCTCTCAGGCTGGATATATAACTTATGAAAAGAATTAAAAGGTCTAGGTACAAGAGCCAGTTATTCATAATTGATTATTATATGGGTAATGGGTATGCGCAATCATGGTCTGAACAGGATGGTGGACATAGGCCTAATGCATCCAGATTTTTTTTGGTGTTTGATCCGGCTGATTTGGCGAGTTTTTTTGCACCGGCTTCTTCACGATCAACATACCCGGCTTCATTATCTATTATGATATCGGTATGTTTGCTCGTGTTCTCATCCAGGTACGTTGGTACAAAGATAATGGTCAATTGGTTAGGATATAGCAGGTCTTCTTCGCCGAGTGCACCAAAATAAATTCTCAGGCCGTCGGCATTTTGATAATACATTTCCCGCATTAATTCTTCAAACTGTTCTAAAGAATACCAGGCAGATATGCTGTCATCTTTACTGATAGCAGCGCTTAGCAAATTGTGTTTGTTTGCCAGGTAATTGTTTACACGTTCGTTTACCACTTCTTTAGGTATAAACGTTGTTGGTAACGGTTTTGGAGTTCTGTACGACATAATTAAAGTTTTAAGATGAAAAAAAATTGATCATCAAAATAATTGTATGCGCTTTCGCACAACAATAGTGTTTTCCCCTAAAAAATAATTTCACAGCTGTTTCATCTTACCTGCAATGTAAAAAAGGAGTAAAACACTGAGCATAGGAAAAACACCTATAAAATTTTACGTTGTTCGCCTGTTGGGCAATGCTGATGCCTTTTACACCTTTACGCATCATTCATTTTAAATCTAACTGTTTATGCCCAAGGGTTTTTCATTGCATATAGGCGTTAATAAATACGACAGGGTTTGCTACAGCAGGTTAGGCTTTAATAATCCAGAGATACTGCCCAACTGCGATAATGATGCAATAGCGAAGATGGGTATTGCAGACCGTTTCAAATTTAATTCGGCCATACTTATTAATGAAGAAGCCACTACAAGGGTGGTACTGGATGGGATCAAATTAGCAGCAAGACATCTTGATTACGGCGATATTTTTTTTCTGAGCTTCTCTGGTCATGGTTATCATGTTACCGACAGGAATGGCGATGAAGAGGATAAGTTTGATGAGACCTGGTGCCTTTACGACGGGATGATAATTGATGATGAATTGTTTGAGCACTGGAAACTGTTCAGGCCCGGTGTGCGCATACTGGTCATTGCAGATTGCTGCCATTCGGGAACATCCATCAAGGACCTGAAGAAATCTATGGTTCGTTCCAATGGCCGTTTCCCTGTAGAAAAATCAGATGAGGTGCAGGCATCCTGTTTGCTGCTGTCGGCATGCCAGGATGAACAAAGCGCTTATGCAGGCGACAATCTTAATAACAGCCTTTATACCTATTGGATGCTGAAGGTGCTGGAGCGATACGAGTTTTGCGATAGCTATAACGAACTGCATAAACGCATATCTGCCTGTATGCCGGCCAGCTCAAAACCAAATCTTTTCAAGTTTGGGCCAGGGGCCGATCAGTTTGCAAGAAAACGGCCTTTCAAAATATAAACACGATTACCATAACTAATAATTATAAGTACCATGAAGAATGAGAACAAATCTGTAGCCGACCAGTGGGGAGTAGCAGCTGATAACAATGAGCCCCCTAAAAAGATCACTATAGATACCGATCCTGTAACTCCTGCACCGGAACCGGTAACGCCTCCATTGGATGCCAACCTTTCTGAAGCGATGAAGCGGCGGGGATTTTTTGAAGCGATAAGCCATATTGAATGCCCGATGCAGCGGCTGGCAGCATTGCTGAATGAATATAAACAGGAAGCTACCGACAGGTTAAATGAAGCTGACCAATTTGCTGAAAAACGTATTGAACATTTGAATGCCCGTATTGCAGGTTGTAAAGACAGGATAGCTGAATTAAAAGAAAAGATCACACTGGCCGAGCAGTATAAAGAATCTGCCGATACCGACCTGCAGGAACTGGTAAAGGAAAAACTAAAGCAGGAAGCTGAATTGCTTGAACTGCAAAACCGCATTACTGATATCCGTATAAAACTTGGCGAAGCTAAATCGGGTATTATCAGCAAGAGCCTTAAAGAAGCAGACGAGCAGGTAAAGAAAGCGCTGGATATACAGAAAACGATCTACGATGAAACAAGATCATTGAACCTGAAAAAATTTAATGATGAAAAAGATCATCTTACGCGGTTATCCAAATGCTACCAGGAATTGTATGATTCATATGAAAAGCGCTACAAAAAAGTAAATAAATATATCAGTGTACTGGATATCGATAGCATTAATCCGATCACTACAAGGGTGCTTACTACTATCGGCACCATATCTTTTGGTGCAGCAGGTTTTTTCTTTTCCACCTTTGCGGGTACGGCAGGCTTTGGCAACCAGGATATGCTGTATTTTATTTTCAGCGGATTGATAGATACTGCGAATAAACCGCTTAATGGATTTTTAAAGATACTGATCCTTTTAGCACTGATACTGCTGGTAACCGGCATCAGCTGGCTGTGCAACCTTTTAATAAGATGGTTAAAAGCAAATGGTGAAGAAGATGTGTTAAGTGAAATGGTACTGGGGGGCAGTATTGCCAGGAAATTTAAACAGCTTCAATACCAGGCCCGTATTAAAAGTAATAACTGGTATGCCTTCTGGCTGCAACTTGTACCGGCTATTCTTATTGCAGGACTGATACTATTATGTATTGCCGGACAGGTAAAGAACGGCGATATCCTTAATTCGATCAATGCCAGTTCGGAAGGAATGATCGTTGGTACCTGTATAGCTATGTCGTTTGCAGGGCTTATTTATTTATACATCATAAAGATCGTAGAGCCCAGGCTGGTTAAAAAATATGATGCCAACCCGGATGTGCATGTTAACTGGGTTAAAGCAAACTGGGAGCTTGTAACAATTCTTATTTGTTTCCTGGTATTCAGTATCTGTATCATCGCCATTCCGTACGATCAAACGACAACCGGGCTAAGCATTATCTCTGTTGATCAGCGTACGCGATATGCTATATTATTATTCATAGCAGTTTGCCTGATGGGCAGTATATCATTTGCATATAGTGTACGTGGCCACGGCCTGATAAAAACAAGCAACTACCTGGAAAGAGTGATGCAGCAATTAATAGACTGGATAGCTTACTGCTCCAGCGCCGAAGCGCCCGACCTGCATAATAAGGTTGCGGAAGAGCATGGTAATATCATGAACCATGTATTGAAGCAATTTACGTATAAAGCACAGGCTACTGATTATGATACCAAGGTGGAAAGAAAGAAAGGAAAGCCAAAAAGTTTTTTTGAAAAGATAAAGGACTTGGTAAAATGGTCGAAGAAAGAAGCGAAACCCGCAATAACCGGGGAAGCTGAACCAATAATAGAAGTGGCGCCATGGGAAGAAAAATATTTTCCGCATATAACAGACGAACTGAAAGCCGTAGAATTTGAATACAGGGAAAAAAGAGCAAAAGTGAAAAAGGCCGAGGAAGATATTGATGATTATAAAGTAGCCAAGATAACCGAGCTGAGAAAATATAAGAACGAAGAAGAGGAATGCCTGCATGATATAGAAGAATACGAAGACCTTATAGAAGCAACGATAAAGGAAAAATCAAAACGCTTTCAGCGGATAAGAACGGAATATACTATTAAAACAAGCGAACTGCAGGATGGCTTTCACCTGGGTATGTGGTACCGCGAAAATGGCATGGGCCCTACGCCTGGTTATTTTGCTCCCTGTCTTCCGGATGGGCCGTTACCGCTACCCCTTATTGCTTCACAATCATAACAACAACAATTATGGATACCCCTAAAACAAATACATGGTTTTACCGCATTGGTCAAAGCATAGGATCTTTTTTCCGGGCTTTTAGAAATCTATTTAAACGTAAAGACCCCATTATTCCTGTTACTGCATCTGTGCCCCAGGAAAGCAACAACCTTGATGAGGATAAATCGTTTGAAGAGTATTCAAAACGAATTTCAGAGCTGGATGATATCATTGTAAAACTTGGATTGTACAAACGTATCAGTGCCAGCCACAGGTACATGTATGAGATGGGGCGTAGGGATGGATCCCTGGGAGTAGTAATAAAGGACTTTATAAATATTGCTAAAGCAACAGCACAGGAAACTTTCCGCCATATTTATGTTGTAGTGAAGGGTAAATTGGCATCGGCACAGGCAGAAAAAGATACACGATTTGATATAATGGATTACGATAAGCAATCTCATGAAAGAGACCAGGCCTATTACGATTATATCAAGTATCAATACCGGTTTTTTCCACGCAGTTATTCCTGGCTTTTATTTGTGGTGTATTTGGGGATTTCTCTGGCGCTTATTTTGGCGGACATGCCACTCGCTTTTACACTGATACATGATGGATTTAATTTGCCGGGCTCATCTGCTATAGGTGAAACTTTCCAGGAGTTATTTACAGGAAATGCTAAACTAATCCTTGCAAAGAATTGGGAAACGGTTGTAACCTCATTGGGTATAGCACTTTGTACTATCTACATCAAAATATATTATGATGAATTTGTAGGAACTCCTTATGCCAATAAATTAATGACATTTAATCGGTTTGTTCAGGAAAATGACCTTATTAAAAATATTGCAGATGATGAAGCTGGACGTAAGAATATAGAAAAGGAGCATCGGGATAAAAGAAAATGGAAAACAGGCCTGGCTATTTTTACGCTTCTTTCAATAATTGCACTTGCTTGCCTGAGGTTGCAGGCAGCTTCGAATAATGATGAATTTGATTTGAATTTTATTAGTGGCGCTGCTTTTATTGCAATTTCAATTCTGTTTCCGGTAATCGGGGGTATCTGTCTTTCGCATGCTCTTACCAATCTGCAAAATATGAGCCGGTTGATCAGGGCGAAACAAAATTGTAAAAATTCCTTACGCAAATATCTCGACTCAGTTGAGCAATTTACAATAGTTCAAAAAGAATACGAAGATCTTAGCGCCGCGAATAATCGGTTGGGCGATGAAGCACGTATGGTAGGAGAATATGAGGAGTATTTGTTTGCTTTTTATAACAGGGGTTATGGCATAGGTTCAAGGCAGCCGGATAAATATACTATAGGCGAGGACTTTTATTCAAAAGTTATGGGTTGGAGAAATTTAGGCGTGTCAAAAAAGATTAACCATTATATAAGTAAACTAAATTAAAAATGAAAAAACTAATTCTTTTCTGCTTACCTCTTTATGTAATATTATTCAGTAGTTGCAAAAACAAAGATACCTATGAATGTAAGACGAAAATAAAAACAACTTCGCTGCCTACACCAATGTGCTATATGCTGTGTGATTTCTCGCAAAGTCAAGACACTTTGAGTTTTGAAGAAATGAAGAATAATACACTAACTGTTTTTTCAAAAATAAATAAAGAATATAGCGTAAAGCTTTTTGATATTCGGGAGAACGGAACCCGAAAAGCCTTCTTCGATTATAGTCTTCCGGAAAAGACAAGTATCGAAACACCCAAACAGGAAAAAAAGAGGGAGAAGTATTTTAGCTGTATGCTGGATAGTTTAAAAGCAAAATTAGAAGAACTGAGTGCTTTGAAAAAATCAAAAAGTACTTGTATAATAGATATACTGGATGCGCTGGCGAGTGAAGTTAAAAATGATATGCCGGATAAAGATCTGCCGGTTAAAATAGTTATCCTTTCAGATATGCTGGAAGATTGTTGTGGAATTAAAGTAATTAATTCCGTAAATGCAGCTAGATCTATTGAGAACAGGCCTGTTTCAAATACATTTAGTAACTATAAGGCAGAAGCCAGTCTTGTTCTTTCCTCGAAGAATAAACAGCATACAAGCAATGAAGATTTATTGAACTTTTGGAAAAGAGTTTTTGATAAGTATAGATGTGCTTTTGATACTTCTTTCACAATGTCACTGCCACTCTGGGTAAGACAATTAAATGCAAAATGAGCTAAAAAAATTATTATGCTCCATCATAAAATCCGCTCCCTTCTTCAACTTCAGGAACTGTTAGACGAAAATCCAGATAATGATCTGCTTGAACAGCTAAAAACAGATCCTGCAAAAGCCATACGTGAAATAACAGCATTGCCTGAAAAGGAGGAATTCAGTAAGTATAAGTTGCAATCCATTCAACAGTTAGATGAACTGATGGAGAGTGAGCCACGCTTAATTGATATACTAAAGCATGATCCGGTGAGTTTTATTAAACATGCAGTGAGGGAAGCACCGGCACCGGAGTACAAGATATACCGCATACTTGTAAGCAGCCTTTGCGCTGTAGTGCTTATCATTATCCTTGGTGTACTGGCAGCCTGGTTCACAAAAAATTCCCGTGAAGCGCCTACACTTATTACGGCAATAGCCTGTACTACGTTGGGTATGCTTGCAGGTATGTTTGTGTATATACCAGGTAAACGAAATCAACAAAAGGAGATCAACAGAAATAAATAGAGGGTTTATTTGCTTCCCTTCCCCTTCTTCTTCGTCTTCGGCGCCGAAGAATGACGTATAAAAAGTTCGGTTTCCAATACCCTTGTTTCAAATTCGGTAACGGGGCGTTTGCTTTCTATTAATTGTATCAGCAATTCAGTCGCGGTTTGTCCCATTTCAAAAGCGGGTTGCTTTACGGCGGTAACACTTGGCTCTATCAATTCTACCAAGGCAGAGTTGGTGAAACCAACAAGCCCCATCTCTTCGGGCAATTTTATCTTCAATGCCTTTAATGCAGTAAGGCAACTGGTAGTGAGCCTGTCGCTGGCGCAGAAGATGGCATCGGGGCTTTCTTTTAGTGCAGTTAATTCTTTTATCGCATCTTCTATTTCGGCAAAGATCATCCCGCCGTGGTTGCAATATTTTATATAAGCTTCATTGTACGGCAGCTTATTATCTGCCAGCGCAGCTTTATAACCTTCCAGTCTTTCTTTGGTAATAGATAAATGTGCCGAATTGGTAACATGTGCTATACGGGTGTAGCCTGCATCGATCAAATGTTTGGTAGCATCGTAAGCGCCTTTGTAATTTTCTACCACTACTTTATGCGTATCAATGTCTGCCGGTATCCTGTCGAAGAAAACGATCGGCAGTCCTTTATCGTGCAGTTTTTTAAAATGATCCACCTTATCCGTTTCTGTTGATAAGGATACCAGCAACCCATCTACCGAACGGGACGAAAGGTGCTCTACGTTCACGATCTCCCTGTCGTACGATTCGTGGCTTTGCGAAATGATAACGTGGTAGCCTTTATTATAAGCGATGGATTCGATACCGTTGATGGCCTGCGAAAAAAAGTTATTAGCGATCTCGCAAACCACTACGCCGATAGAGCGGCTGCGTCTTTCTTTTAAACTTAGCGCAATGGGGTTGGGGCGATAATTAAAGCGCTCCGCATATTCCATTACCATCTTCTTTGTTTCGGGGCTTATTTCATAACTACCTCGTAAGGCACGGGATACGGTAGAGGTGGAAAGGCCCAGCGCTTTGGCAATATCTTTTATCGTTATGGCTTCGTACATTTTTTATTGCAATAGACACCTGCAGCAGGGATTTATTTAAGCACCTTAAAGATAGCCTTTTTTGCCAAGTTGGTTTATTTTCAGTGATTTACAAGAATTTGCAATCGTTACCGGCAACGATTGCGTAAATAAATCATTTCAATCTCATATACTTATTAAAAAAACTGTGTAGCATTGGTACAGAATTTACCTGCAACATATTTACTGCAGAACTTGCCAGAACTATGATAACGGTTGCTATTATTTATTGCTAACGCTGTCTATTTTTTTGAATCTAAACCATTGCTATATGAATAAATTGCTGTTATTGCTGTTTGCCTCATTATGTCTCTCGCTTAATTTATCGGCACAAAACAGAACCATCAAAGGAAAGGTGGTTGATGAAAATGGTAATCCCGTTAGCGGGGCCAATGTGCTGGTGAAGGGTACCACAAAAGGTGTACAAACAGATAAGGACGGAAACTTTTCCATTACCGTAACAGGAAGTGGTAATGCCGACCTCACCATCTCTTCTGTTGGTTTTGGAAAACAGCAGGTTAGTGCAGATGGCAGCGGTAATGTATCGGTGCATTTAAAACGAGAAGCCATCACAGGAGATGATGTAGTGGTTATCGGTTATCAAACCGTAAAACGAAAGAACCTGCTGGCCTCTGTTTCTTCTGTAAGTGCAAAGGACCTGAGGGATATCCCTGTTAACTCCGCAGCAGAAATGCTGAACGGAAGACTGGCCGGCGTTACGGCTACCACAGCAGAAGGATCGCCGGATGCACAGATAAGGATAAGGGTACGTGGCGGTATGTCTATTACCGGCGATAACTCTCCTTTGTATGTTATTGATGGTATCCAGGTAGAAAATGGTCTTTCTATGATCTCGCCGCAGGATATTCAAACCATTGATGTGTTGAAAGATGCTGCTGCAACAGCTATATATGGTGCAAGAGGCGCCAATGGCGTTATTGTTATTACTACTAAAAGCGGCAGGCCGGGCAAACTGCGGGTAAATTATAATGGTTTTGTTGGGGTTAAATTCCTGGCAAAAGAATTGGATGTAATGGATCCCTACGATTATGTAGTGTATCAATCAGAACGTTCAAGGGGCAGCAATACTGATAGCCTGACCTTCATTAAAAATTTTGGAACCACCTGGGATACATTATCCAACTATAAAAATGTTGACCCTGTTGACTGGCAGGATGAAGTATTTGGCAGAACAGGCATCACACAAACACATAACATTTCTGCATCGGGTGGTGGTAAAAAAACTACCTACAATTTCGGCTATACCTTCAACAACGATAAAGCGATCGTGATCAATTCAAAATATACCCGCCATGTCGTTAATTTTAAAGGCGATTATAAAATACTGAGCAATTTAAAAGTAGGTGTGGGTGCACGGTACACTCACCAGGATGTTTACGGAGCGGGTGTTTCGGATGAAAAAGGATCTTCGTACAACCGCCTGCGCAACGCTGTTAAATACAGGCCGTTCCTTTCTCTCAACCAGGATATCGACGATCCGGACCAGTTTGCCGATCCTAATGTTGGCAACGGTTTAAATCTTATCAACCCTATACAATTAGCTAATGCAGAATACCGCAAGAAAACAACGGATGCGTATAATGCAAATGCAAATCTTACCTATACTTTCCTGAAACACTTCACCTTTACTTCAACATTCGGCTACGACCGCAATGAGCTGATCGATCGTCAATTCAGCGACAGTATCACTCCTTATTCCATTATATCGGGTGCAAAAAAACCTATTGCAGGACTGGATACCACCACTAAAGAAACGATCACCAACAGTAATGTACTGAGTTATTCTTTACAGGACTTTAAAGGCAAACACGATTTTGATGTATTGGTTGGTGAAGAAACCTACGACCTTAGAACAGAAAGCAGGTCGAGCCTGTTCAAGAATTTCCCTTTATTTACACCATACGGTACTGCATTTAAACAAACCAGCCTGGGTACGCCTTTTACAGGATATCCAAAACTGGGAAAAACACGCTACACCAATTTATCGTTCTTCAGCAGGATAAATTATGCGTATAAGGATAAATACCTTTTCTCTTTCAACGTTCGTGCAGATGGCGCTTCAAAATTTGCACCGGGCAGGCAATGGGGCTATTTCCCTGCGGGATCTGTAGCGTGGAGAGTGAAACAGGAAAAATTCATGGAGAAGATCAACGTGATAAGCGACCTGAAATTCCGCTTTGGATATGGCCTTGTGGGTAACAACCGTATCAACGATTATCTTTTCTTAACTACGTATAAAAATGACGGAACTTATTTTTATGGTATAAACAACCAGGCTGTTATTGCTTACTATTCAGGAGCATTGGTAAACCAGGACCTGAAATGGGAATCTACCGAAAACCGCAACTACGGTATGGACCTGAGCCTGTTTAAGAACAGGGTAAACCTGAGTGTTGATATTTATAACAATACTTCAAGAGACCTGTTGCTGAATGTGCCGATACCATCTACCTTCGGTTACTCTACACAGCTGCAGAACATTGGTAAAACATCCAATAAAGGTGTTGAGATACAGTTAGGCGCCCTTGTGTTAAGAGGAAGGAATAACCTTACCTGGAACTCTAACTTCAATATCTCCTTTAATAAAAATAAAGTACTGGCGCTTGGTGTTAACCAAAAGAGTTTCTTCCCTGCTGCAAGCTGGGGCGTTTCGGGCCAGCCAACTGATTATATCGTAAGAAGAGGAGACCCTGTTGGCTCAATGTGGGGATTGGTGAGTGATGGTTTTTATACTACTGATGATTTTATCTACAATTCAGTTACTGGTGTGTACACACTTGCACCGGGAGTACCTAATGCTGTAGGTATCATTGGTACAGTTCAACCCGGTTCTCCTAAATTTAAAGATCTCAACAAAGATGGTGTTATCGACCTGGATAATGACAGGCAGATCATCGGTAACCCTACACCAAAATTCACCGGTGGCTGGAACAACCAGTTTAGCTATAAACAATGGGATGCAAGCATCTTCGTGAATTTCTCTTATGGCAACGATGTATATAACGCCAACAAGATCGAATTTACCAACGGTTACACCGCCAACTCCAACATGCTGGCAATGATGAGTGGCCGCTGGAAAGTAGTTGATGCACAAGGCCGCACTACACAATATGTTAACTCAGCCGGGCAGGTAGTAGGCGTTGCCCCGGATATCATCAAAGCATTGAATGCCGGTGCAACTATCTGGCAGCCGATCAAGAGCGCCGGTGCATTTTACCCAACCTCATGGGCTATGGAAAATGGTTCCTTCCTGCGTATCAACAATATTACTATAGGCTATACATTACCGGTACACGCTGTTGCAAGAATGGGTATGAGCAAGCTGCGTTTTTATGTAACGGCTAATAACCTTGCAGTAATAACAAGTTACTCCGGTTACGATCCTGAAGTGAGCGTAAGAAGCAGCCCGCTTACACCGGCGCTTGATTATTCAGCTTATCCAAAAAGCCGCAGTTTTATCTTTGGTATAAATGCATCATTTTAATAAGTACAAATAAATCTTTGATATGAATACTAAATATTTCAATAAACTGACTTTACTTGTAACGGCTGTGGTGGTCATCAGTGCAAGCAGTTGTAAAAAATACCTGGATCAGCAGCCTATAACAGATCTTAGCAGTGATGTGGTGTTTAGCGATGTGCCTAATACCTATAAAGCATTGGCCGGTGTTTACAGCCGTTTGGTAGGCGATAATGGTTATGGTATCCGTGTAAGTTTATATTACCCTGTTGATAATGATGAGATGCAGGGCCCTACCGGCGCTGCTGATAACGACAGGAGGGATATTGCCCGCTACAGTGCTACTTCGGGTAATGCACAGATCACTAACCCGTTCAATCAAATGTTCCAGGGAATAGAATACGCTAATATATGCATTGCCAATATCCCCAACATGGCCATGTACTCAGGTGGTACCGACCAGGAAAAGAAACAGTTAAGAAGAATGTACGGCGAGGCATTGACCTTAAGGGCACAATTTTATTTTGAAGCAATAAGGAACTGGGGCGATCTTCCTGCACATTTTAAACCCGCAGCAGAACTGGTATTGGAAAACCCTTTTCCTTTCAGGGTAAGCAGGGATACCTTGTACGATCACCTGCTGGATGATCTGAAAACTGCAGAAGACCTGGTACCGTGGAGAAATGAGATCACTTCTATCGGCGACCCGGTAGATGAAAGGATCACCAAGGGTACAGTAAAAGGATTAAGAGCGAGAATAGCTTTATATCGTGGCGGTTATTCATTAAGGCAGGACAGTAAAACAATGGAACGCCGCAGCGATTATTTAAAATATTACCAGATAGCAAGAGATGAATGCAACGAGATCATTACTTCAGGACAGCATAGCCTTAATTCAAGTTTTAAAGCGCTTTGGAAAGACCAGGTTTGTGCGCATGTGCTTGCCGATCCTAACGGTGAACTGATGTTCCAGGTAAGTGCTGCAGGCCTTACCGGTGCAGAAGATACCAAGCTGGGCTATTACAACGGGCCTACTGTAAATGCACTGGGCAATAAGAGCATTAACGTTTTGCCAAATTATTTTTATTTATTTGATTCAACCGACTTAAGAAGAGATGTAACCTGCGCAGCATACAATGTAGCTGCTAACGGAAGCACAAAAGTTGGACAGGCCATCACTGCAATTTGTGATGGTAAATACAGGAGAGACTGGATAACCAATCCAACTATTGCACCAACCAACCAGGTACAGTACCTTGGATTGAAATGGCAGATATTGCGCTACGCTGATGTACTGCTGATGTTTGCAGAAGCAGAGAACGAGATCAATGGTGCAACAAATGCAGCATACGATGCGCTTAACCAGGTACGCAGGAGAGGATATGGCAAGCCATTGACCACGCCTGATGCCACAGTAGATATACCTTCAGGCCTGGGTAAAACTGATTTCTTTAAAGCTATCGTAAGAGAACGTTCATTAGAACTGGGTGGAGAGGGCATAAGAAAATATGATCTCATCCGCTGGAACTTATTGAATACGGCAATTGCAGAATCAAAAGCCAATATGCTGAAGATGTCGGCCAATACAGCAATGGTGAATCCATCTTACATGAGCGCTTTTCCATCTTATTGCTTAACAGCTAATCTTCCTATAGCGATGTATTATATAACTACAAGTACTTCTGATAATAATAATATCGGCGGTATCTGGAATAATTCATTGTACAAAACGGCACCAACATCTACTCCGTCAGGTACTACCAAAGTGGTTTGGGTAACATCTGCCATCAATACAACAGCTGTATCAAGATATGCTACCGGCTTTGTAACAGGCAAAGGAGAATTACTGCCTATACCGCAACCTGCAAGAGATGCAAATTTTAACCTGTCTCAAAACCCGAATTATTAAAAATACGTTGAGTGTTGATTAAATAGTCTTGAGTTAGTTATAAGGCTGCTGCTGAATGGCAGCAGCCTTATTCTTTTATAATGGCATAGTTAGTGCTGAATGAAATAAAGAAATGAAAAAACATTGGTTTGTTTTTATCGGGTTGTTGCTTTCTGTCAGCGCATTGGCACAGATACCGTCTTATCCAAAATTCTTTACTGTAGCCAAAGATGGCAGCGGCAACTTTACTACCATTCAGGATGCAGTATATGCAGTGAGGGATCTTTCGCAGCAACAGGTTACCATCTTTATAAAGAAAGGCGTGTACAATGAAAAGCTGATCATCCCTTCGTGGAAAACGAATATCTCTTTGATCGGCGAAGACAGGGATGAAACTATTATATCTTACAATGATCATGCAGGCAAGCGGCTTGCAGTAAGAGATGAATGCTTAAAAACAGATTCGCTGCGTACGTACACTTCTTACACATTGTTGATACAGGGTAACGATTGCCATATCGAGGATCTTACTATAAAAAATACAGCAGGCCGTGTTGGGCAGGCTGTCGCACTGCATGTAGAAGGCGACAGGTTTGTTGCGAAGCATTGTTCGTTACTGGCAAACCAGGATACTTATTATGCTGCCACACAAAACAGCCGTCAATATGTACAGGATTGCTACATTGAAGGAACAACGGATTTTATTTTTGGAGAAGCAACGGTAGTATTTCAAAGCTGCACAATAAAAAATTTAACCAACTCGTATATTACAGCGGCATCAACAAGGCCGGGCCAGGATTTTGGTTTTGTTTTCTTTGATTGTAAACTTATTGCAGATACGGGTGTTACTAAAGCTTATCTCGGCAGGCCCTGGCGGCCTTATGCAAAAACAGTTTTTATAAGAACAGAAATAGGCAGCCATATTGTAAAAGAAGGCTGGGATAACTGGAAGAACCCGGAGAATGAGAAGACGGTTTTATATGCAGAATATAAAAGTTTTGGCGAAGGCGGCAACACATCACAACGGGTAAAATGGAGCAGGCAACTGACCAATAAAGAAGTAAAAAAATATACGCTGAAAAATATTTTTACCACTGCCGACTGGATAGATCAGTCATTAAAAAATTAAACATGAAGCCGTTGAAATTGCTTTCGTTATTGCTTTTGGCCGTAGTGCTTAAAACACAGGCGCAGGAATTCATCCCGCTTTGGCCAAAAGATAAGAAGCCGGATTTTAATGGCATTGTTGTCACCGATACTATTTATAATGAAAGGATATGGAGAGTAGGAAACCCGGGCATATATGTATTTCGGGTAAATAAAGATGAGAATAAAGGAAGCGCCATATTGATTTGCCCCGGTGGCGGCTATGAACGTTTATCTTATTTATACAACGGTTTCAATTTTGCAAAATGGTTCAATACGTTAGGGATAAATGTTTTTGTATTGATCAACCGCTTACCGCACCAGGCCGATCTGAAACAGCGTGATATAGCCCCCTTGCAGGATGCACAGCGTGCCATGCGTATCATTCGCAATAATGCAGCAACGTGGGGAATTCAAAAAAACAAGATCGGCGTGATGGGTGTTTCTGCCGGTGGCCATGTGGCCAGTTCGCTTGGTATTCATGAAGATGATGTGAGCAGCATTGGCGATGCAATGGATACGCTTTCTTTTCGTCCTGATTTTATGGTGCTGTTATCCCCTGTAATTACTATGGGAAAATTTGCGCATGCCGGAAGTAAAAAAAATCTGCTTGGATTAAATCCCTCAGCAGCAAGTATTGAAAAGAACTCCAACGAATTACAGGTTACTGCATCAACACCGCCAACATTTATGGTGCATGCATTAAATGATAGTACGGTAAACATTCAAAACAGTTTATTGTTTTATGCAGCTTTGCTGGAGAAAAAAATAAATGCCAGCCTGCACATTTTTCCATTAGGCGGGCACGGCATAAAAATAAAAGACAATCCCGGCTCAACAGAACTGTGGCTGCCCTTGTTAGAATTATGGTTGGGCGAAAAAGGCTTTACTGATCCCATAAAAAAATAAAAGAAGCGTATGCAAAAGACTTTGCTGTTGGTACTGATCGTAATAAGCTATGTTGCTTATGGCCAGCAGCAACCTGTGGTACGTGATACATCTTTTACAGTGCAGAGTTCATTCGTAAAA
Organism: Bacteroidota bacterium; assembly: GCA_048497855.1. GTDB lineage: Bacteria > Bacteroidota > Bacteroidia > Chitinophagales > Chitinophagaceae > Ferruginibacter. Next base: position 289,361 of record JBEHZB010000002.1, read on the forward strand.
GAAAAAAAGAAGCGGCCCTATATCGTCATTGCAGCTCCTGAAAAACCTGCTGCTATTATTTTTAAGCCGGATATTGTTTACCGCAGCATTAACGGAAGAGAATTGTTGCTGGATATTTTTTATCCAAAGAAAACACGTAAGCATAAACCTGCTGTAGTAATGATCTATGGCGGTGGCTGGCGCTCGGGTAATAAAACACAGAATCATGCTATGGCAATTGAGCTGGCTAAAAAAGGTTATGTGGCGGTGAGTGCAGAATACAGGCTGTCGCTGGAAGCGACATATCCTGCGGCAGTACAGGATCTTAAAGGAGCAGTAAAATGGATGCGTGCCAATGCAAAACAATATGGTATCGATACCACCAAGATCGCAGCATTGGGTTGCTCTGCCGGCGGGCAACTGGCAGCATTGCTTGGTACAACAAATAATATTGAATACCTCGAAGACAACATAAATGATGCAGCACATTCTTCTGCCGTGCAGGCTGTTGTTGATATGGATGGCATACTGGCATTTAAGCATCCTGAATCGGAAGAAGGAGTAATGGCTGGCCAGTGGCTCGGCGGCACGTACGAACAAAAACCGGGACTGTGGAAAGATGCATCGCCGTTATATCATGTGAACAGCAATAGTGTTCCGATACTTTTTATCAATAGTTCATCACCCAGGTTTCATGCAGGAAGAACGGACATGATCAAAAAACTGGATTCACTTAATATTTATTCAGAGATACATGAATTGCCGGATACACCGCACCCGTTCTGGTTCTTTCATCCCTGGTTCAATGATGTGATGCGGTATACCATTTTGTTTTTAAACAATGTGTTTAAGTATGAGCAATAGAAAACGATACCGGTTAACAATAGTTTACGCAACATGTTTACTGCTGTGTACCACAACACTTGTTGCGCAGCAAAAAAGAACAGGGCATTACATTTCAAAAGTGTGGGTAGCAGATAATGGTGATGGCACATACAAGAACCCGGTGATCAATGCCGATTATTCTGATCCGGATGCAATAAGAGTAGGCGATGATTATTATATGGTAGCTTCAAGTTTTGATGCAGTGCCGGGTTTGCCGATACTGCATTCAAAGGACCTGGTCAACTGGTCCATCATTGGTCACGCATTAAAGCGCCAGCCGCCTTTCGATCATTTTTCCAAAACACAACATGGTAATGGTGTGTGGGCGCCGGCCATCCGCTATCATAACAAAGAGTTCTGCATTTATTATCCGGATCCTGATTTCGGCATCTATCTAACCAAAGCAAAAAATATAAATGGCCCCTGGACTGATCCTGTGCTGGTGCAGGCCGGTAAAGGATTAATAGATCCTTGTCCATTATGGGACGATGATGGCAGTGTATACCTGGTGCATGCTTATGCCGGTAGCCGTGCCGGTATCAAATCAATTCTTACCATAAAAAAAATGAACAGTGCAGGTGATAAGATCATCGACACGGGTAAAATAGTTTTCGATGGACATGTAACTGATCCTACGGTAGAAGGTCCTAAATTTTACAAACGCAATAAGTACTATTACATTTTTGCACCGGCCGGTGGTGTTTCAACAGGATGGCAACTGGTGCTTCGCTCAAAAAATATTTATGGACCTTACGAAAGAAAAGTAGTAATGGATAAAGGCAACACTTCCATCAATGGTCCGCACCAGGGAGCATGGGTTACAACAAATACGAAAGAAGATTGGTTCCTGCATTTCCAGGATAAAGGCGCATACGGAAGAGTAGTGCATTTGCAACCGATGAAATGGATAAATGACTGGCCGGTGATCGGCAGCGATGAAGATAACGACGGTAAAGGCGAACCGGTATTGAACTATAAAAAACCAAATACCGGCAAATCATCTTATCCAATCATCACACCACAGGAGTCGGACGATTTTAATACAGCAACATTGGGTTTGCAATGGCAATGGCAGGCCAATCCCGACAGCAGTTGGAGCAGCCTCACAGGAAACGATCTGCGTTTGTTTGCTGCTGTCATCGACAGTTCAAAAAATTATTGGGAAGTGCCGAATATTTTAATGCAGAAATTTCCTGCCGATGAATTTGTAGCTACAACGAAGTTTACCTTCAGGCCAAATGCAGATGGTGAAAAAGCCGGGTTCATTATACTGGGCGCCGATTATGCTTATCTCTCCCTGGTTAAAAAAGCAGACAGTATGTATGTGCAATTCAGTACCTGCAAACAGGCTGATAAAGGGGCAAAAGAAATGCAACAACTGATCGGGGCCGCTGACGGAAATACCGTGTATTTTAAAGTGCGGATCACTAAAGGAGCAGTGTGCCGGTTCAGCTACAGTTACGACAATGAAAAGTTTATGAACATAAGCGAAAAATTCACCGCAAAACCAGGCCGCTGGATCGGTGCAAAATTAGGCCTGTTTTGTACCGGAACCGCCAAAACAGCTGTTCCGGGAACGGTTGATATTGACTGGTTTAGGATAGAAAAGGAGTGAATTTTTTGTTAACGGCGGTAACGTTATCGTTACCGGCAACGATTGCGTAAATAAACGCTGTTCAATACGCTAAAACCTTGAAATATAATGGTAAAATTGTTGACCTTAAACGATTGATTTGCATGCTTCTTAAATCCATTTTTGCGGTATTGCTTTGCATAGGTGGCCTGTCTTTTTTACCACCCGAAAAAAAGCCAACGGTTTTTTTGGTAGGCGACAGCACGATGGCAGATAAACCTGTTGATGATAATCCTGAAAGAGGATGGGGGCAATTGTTTCCTTCATATTTTACCGGCGACATTGCAATACAGAATCATGCAGTAAACGGAAGAAGCACCAAAAGCTTTATCAACGAACATCGTTGGGATACAGTGATGAGCCGTTTATCTGCCGGTGATTATGTGATCATTCAGTTCGGGCACAACGATAGTAAAGTGGAAGATACCACACGCTCTGCACCGGCGCATACCTTGTACAAACAAAATCTCATCCGCTTTATCAATGATGTGCGCAGCAAAGGCGCCAATCCTATTTTAGTTACACCGGTAATGCGCAGGAAATTTGATGATGCAGGAAAATTTGTGGACCAGCATGGCGATTATCCCGGCATAGTAAAAGAAGTGGCAGCAGCGATGAATGTACCGCTTATCGATCTGCACAAAAGCAGCGAAGCACTGATCGTAAAAGAAGGTGTTGAGGATTCAAAGCGGTTGTTCCTGAATATTCCTGCCGGTCATTTTAAGAATTATAAAGGCAAGGAAGAAGATAATACGCACTTCAGCGAATACGGCGCAGCCTCGATGGCATCATTGGTTTGCCAGAGTATAAAAGATCAAAATCTTCCGCTGGCAAAATATTTAAAGCCATCAGACTTCAAAGAAAAATTTGCGTTTGAATTGCCTAAGATATATGTGCCGCATTTCAAAAGAGATACGTTCAATATTATAAACTATGGCGCTGTTGCAGATGGATTAACATTGAACAGTGCAGCGATCAATCGGGCTATTGACGATTGCGCAGCAAAGGGCGGAGGCACGGTAGAGATACCACGCGGTTCATTCGTTAGCGGCCCCATCATCATGAAAAGCAATATCAACCTGCATTTGGATGAAGGGGCGCTGGTGATATTTACTCCCGATTTTGATCAGTACCCATTGGTGGTTTCTTCTTTTGAAGGTGTTGATGCAGCAAGGTGCCAGTCGCCGGTTGTAGCAGAGCACCTGGAAAATATTGCCATCACCGGTAAAGGTATCATGGATGGCAATGGCTTTTACTGGAGACCGTTGCGAAGAGATAAAGTAAGCGAAACAGAATGGAAGCTGCAATTAAAAAAATACGGCGGTGTACTTACAGAAGATAAAAAAACATGGTACTCTTCGGCAAAAGCATTAAAAGGATTGAACGATAATAATATCGGTAAATTAACAGCAGGCAAAACATTGAAGGACTTTGAAGATGTAAAAGACTTCCTTCGCCCTAACATGATCCGCATTTCCCAATGTAAAAATGTTTTAATAGAAGGTGTAACCTTTGAGAACAGCCCGGCATGGACAACACATATCGCTATGAGCGAACACGTTACCATCAAAGGGTTGAAAGTAAAGAACCCCTGGTATGGTACCAATACCGATGCACTCGACCTGGAAAGCAGCAGGAATGTAGCCGTGAAAGATTGTGTGTTTGATACCGGTGATGACGGCATTTGTATCAAAAGCGGCCGCGATGCAGAAGGAAGAAAAAGAGGTGTGCCAACACAGGATGTCATCGTGAACAATTGCACCGTATATCATTCACACGGCGGTTTTGTAGTAGGAAGCGAAATGAGCGGTGGTGCAAGAAATCTTTTTGTGAGCAACTGTAATTTCATCGGCAGCGATATCGGTCTTCGGTTTAAAACAACAAGAGGCCGTGGTGGTGTGGTAGAAAATATTTACGTGAACAATGTGAACATGAAAGATATTGCCGCAGAAGCGATATTGTTTGATATGTATTACATGGCGAAGGATCCTGTTGTGTTGGCTGGCGAAAAAAGAGAACCGCCTAAGGTGGAAACCAAACCTGTTGATGAAGGCACACCACAATTCCATGATTTTTACTTCAGGAACATTACCTGCAACGGCGCATCTAAAGGCATCTTTGTACGCGGTATTCCTGAAATGCATGTACAGAATGTACTGATTGAAAATGCGCTGTTGCAGGCGGATGAAGGAATAGATATCCAGGAAGCCAGCAACATCAATATCAGGAACGTTACGATGTTGAGTAAGGATACTGACCCGGTAGCGTATGTTTTGAATAGCGATAACATCAGCCTTAATGATTTAAAATATAAAGACAGCAGTGAATTATTGATACAGGTACAGGGAGAGCGGTCAAGAGATATCAATTTATTCAATACCAACAGGGCTCCCGCTAAAAGAGCGTTGCTGGCTGATTTTGGTGCTGCAGAAAATGCAGTGATCTGGGCAATGAAAGCAGAACCTTCAACACCTGCTGCAGAAGTTAAAAAGAAAAAGAAAAAAAATTAATGCTGTAACATGCGATCTGTAAAACTCATACTCATTTTATTGTTCAATGCAACTGTTGTTGCGGCGCAGCAAAAGCCATTGTCGCAGCAAATGACCGCTACAGCAATGAACCTTTGGAAAGATTCATTCGCACTGGAAGGAAAACCTGCCAGGTGGAGTTATGATATGGGTGTAATATTAAAAGGCGTGGAAGGCGTTTGGCTGAACACCGGCGATCCTGTTTACTTTAATTACATTCAGCGGCTGATGGATTTTTATATTGCAGAAGATGGCAGTATAAAAGATTATAAGAAAGACGAGTTCAATATCGATTACATCAACAATGGAAAATTATGTTTGCTGCTGTATCGTGTTACGGGTAAAGACAAATATTTAAAAGCTGCCAATACCTTACGGCAGCAATTGCGTGAACAGCCACGAACAAAAGAAGGCGGCTTCTGGCATAAAAAAATTTACACCAATCAAATGTGGCTGGATGGTCTTTATATGGGCGAGCCATTTTATGCAGAGTATGCCTGGCTTGCACATGAGGATACAGCATTCAATGATATAGCCAACCAATTCATCTGGGCCGAGCAGCACACAAGAGATGCTAAAACAGGTTTGCTGTATCATGCGTGGGATGAAAGTAAAGAACAGCAGTGGGCCAATAAGCAAACAGGCACCTCGCCTAATTTTTGGGCAAGGGCGATGGGCTGGTATGGCGTAGCACTGGTTGATGTATTGGATTACCTGCCTGCCGATCATCCTAAACGCAAAGCATTGCTGGATATCCTCAACCGCTTTGTAAATGCGATAGAAAAAGTGCAGGATAAAAAAACAGGTTTGTGGTACGATATATTGGATCAACCCAATAAAAAACCAAATTATACCGAAGCATCGGCATCAAGCATGTTTGTATTCACCATTGCAAAGGCTGTGCGCAAAGGTTATATACCTGCTTCAAAAATTACTGTTGCAAAGAATGGTTATGCCGGTATTGTAAAGCAATTCATTAAAACAGAGAATGGTCAAACCAATTTATACGGTACAGTAAAAGTTTCCGGCCTTGGTGGTAAGCCTTACCGCGACGGCAGCTTTGAGTATTATATGAAAGAGCCTGTTATTGTGAACGATCCAAAAGGAATGGGCGCTTTTATATTGGCCAGTAATGAAATGGAAATGTTGCCCACTTTATCGAATGGCAAAGGCAAGCTGGTAATAATGGATAATTATTTTAACCGCGAAACAAAGAAAGACGTTTTCGGAAATACGGTTGTGTTTCATTACAAATGGCACGAAGAAGATAACGGCGGTTTTTCATTTTTCAATTATCTCGTAAATAAAAATGGCGCAACCACAACGTTATTGGATGCAGCGCCTACAACAGACAATCTGAAGGATGCTGCGATCTATTTCCTGATAGATCCTGACTGGCCGAAAGAAAATAAGAACCCTAACTATATAGAACCGGCGCATATCGACGCATTGTATAACTGGGTAAAAGCTGGCGGCGTGTTAGTGATGATGGCAAACGATAGTAACAATGTAGAGTTTAAACATTATGATGAACTGGCTACAAAGTTCGGTATCAGCTTCAATGAGAACATGCGGCATGATGTGATCAACAACCAGTTTGAACAAGGAGCTTTGCCAATACCTGCCGGTCACCCGATATTTAAGAACGTTACAAAAGTGTATATCAAACAACTGTGTACGCTTACGCTTCAAAAGCCTGCAACAACGGTATATACAGAAAATGGCGAAGTGCTGATGAGTGTAAGCAAAGTGGGCAAGGGAACTGTATTTGCTGTTGGCGATCCCTGGTTTTATAACGAATATATGGACGGAAGAAAACTGCCGCTGGAATATGAGAACTATAAAGCGGGTGATGATTTGATAAAATGGCTGTTGAAGCAAACAAAAAAATAATGACCTTACTTAAACGATATCTTTTATTGGTAATGCTGCTTTGTGCAAATAGTTATTTGTTTGCGCAAAAAGAAATTACTGTAGCTGCCGATGGTTCGGGTATGTTCAAAACCATACAGGATGCCATCAACAGTTTGCCGGAAGATGCAACAGCACAACGCATCATTGTAATTAAGAAAGGTATTTATAAAGAGAAACTTTTTATTGATAAGAACTTTATCACGTTGAAAGGAGAAGATCCTAAAAATACCATTGTTACTATTTCACTGGCAAGAGAAGCATGGCGCTGCGGTAAGCATGATGATTACGGTACAGCAACATTGAACCTGAAAGGAAGTGATATCACGTTAGAGAATATTTCTTTCGTCAACAGTTTTGGAAAAGATAATCCAACGGATATTACTATCGATTGCCCTGCTGACTCGGGAAAAACGAAGACCATTCAATCTACCGGTCACCAGATGGCATTGCGGTCCTTTGCCACAACAAGGCTGATTGTAAAGAACTGCATCTTCACAGCGTATGGCGGGGATACAGTAAGTCCGTGGAATACAGACGACGGTATGTTCTATTTTAAAGATTGCGTGATGGAAGGCGGTGTTGATTTTTATTGCCCGAGAGGTTGGGCGCTGGCGGAGAATTGCACTTTTATTTGCCATAATCTCAATGCTGCTATTTGGCACGATGGTTCTAAATATGAATCCAGTAAAACGGTGCTGATGAACTGCACGTTTGTTGGGGATGATAATTTTAAACTTGGCCGTTATCATCGCGATGCACAATTTTATTTAGTGAATTGTTCTTTCGCAAAGAATATGGCCGATGCAGATATTTACCAGGTGCCAACAGAAAATAAATTGCAATGGGGCAAAAGGGTTTACTATTACAACTGTCATAAAGAAGGTGGCGATTACAGCTGGCACAAAAATAATTTACCAGCAGGGTTATCCGTAAATGCTATCAATGGAAGCTGGGCATTTGATGGTAAATGGAACCCGGTTGCGGCTTCAGCATCTTTACAAAACAGCAGCGCCGCAAGTGCAGCAACCGATCCCATTGCAGAAAATATGTTATTGTACCAGCGTGCCAACGGCGGCTGGCCCAAACATTTCCAGGGGGATAAAAAAGTAGATTACAAACACCAGCTTACTGATGCAGAAAAGAAAGAATTGCAAAGCGGTTATGTTGCGGGCATTGACGCTACGATTGATAATGAAGCCACCACTAAAGAAATTAAATACCTGGTAAAGACCTATAAGCAAACAAAGAATGAGAACTATCTCAAAGCTGCAGAGCATGGCATTGATTATTTGCTGAAGGCGCAATATGCCAATGGTGGCTGGCCACAGTATTATCCTGATTTTTCGAGTTACCGTTCGCAGATAACCTACAACGACAATGCAATGGTGAATGTGCTGAACGTACTGCAGGATGTGGTGGAAAAGAAGAATGACCTTGATATTGTTGATGCAGCCTACATCATAAAGTGTAAAGAGGCTGTGCAAAAAGGTATTGATTGCATTTTAAAAACACAACTCAAACAAAACGGTAAACTTACTGCCTGGTGTGCACAATACAATGCTAAAACATTGCAGCCTGAAATGGCCAGGAAGTTTGAACTGGTATCATTAAGCGGTATGGAATCGGTTGGCATTATACGTTTTTTAATGCGGATGGATAACCCTTCTAAAGAAATAATCAATGCAGTAAATGGCGGTGCACTATGGCTGGATAAAGTAAAGATCGTTGGATATAAATACGTAGATATTGAAGCACCATCTGAACCAGGCGGAAAAGACAGGGTGATATTGCCGGATAACAATTCCATCATCTGGGCAAGGTTTTATGATATTGATACCAATGAACCTTTCTTTTCTGGAAGAGATAGTCAGCGGAAAAAAACAGTTGCGGAGATAGAGAATGAAAGAAGAATAGGATATGGCTGGTATGGTACATGGCCGGCCAAACTATTGGCAAAAGATTATCCTGAATGGGTAGAAAAATGGAAAATAAAAGTGACCAGGTAAAATGAGCGTTATGAAATTGTCAAGATATACGTTAAAGAATATTAACCCGGGCAAGGTAGAGATACCTTCAGATGAATTATTTGACCTGCCCGAAAAAGTACTGCAGTTCGGAACAGGTGTATTGCTGCGTGGCCTGCCTGATTATTTTATTGATAAGGCCAACAAGCAGAATATTTTCAATGGCAGGATAGTAGTAGTTAAATCTACTGATGGTGGCGATGCAGACGCTTTTGAAAAACAGGATGGCCTGTACAGTATTTGTATAAGAGGCATCGAAGACGGCGATAAAAAAGAACAGAATATTATTTGCTCGGCTATTAGCAGGGTGTTTTCTGCAAAGAACGAATGGGAAGCCATATTGCAGTGTGCGCACAACCCGCATTTGCAGGTCATTATTTCCAATACAACCGAAGTAGGGATAGAGCTGGTGAATAACGATGATATCCGCAGGCACCCGCCGGTTTCTTTTCCGGGAAAATTATTAGCCTTTTTATATGAGCGCTATAAAGCGTTTGACGGAAGCAAGCAATGTGGAATGGTCATTGTGCCAACAGAGCTGATCGTTGATAACGGAAAAAAACTGGAAGCCATTGTTACGGAACTGGCTTACTTAAATGGCCTGGATGAAGCGTTCATTGATTGGCTGGAAAACTGCAACCACTTTTGTAATTCATTGGTGGACCGTATTGTTCCCGGCAAGCCCAACAGTCCTGTAAAAACAGAATTGGAAAAAACATTGGGCTATTCTGATGAACTGCTGTCAATGAGTGAAGTGTACAGTCTTTGGGCAATTGAAGGAGATGAAGATATAGCATCGGTACTTTCCTTTGCCAAAGCAGATGACGGTATTGTTATCACAAAAGATATCGAGCTCTTTCGTGAATTGAAATTACGATTATTGAACGGTACACATACCCTTAGCAGCGGTGTGGCTTTTTTAGCAGGCTTCCCCACTGTACATAAAGCGATGGATAATGCGAGCATGAGCGACTTCATTAAAACATTAATGAGTGATGAAATAGCGCCGGCTATTCCTTATACGATCCCGGAAAAGGAAAAAAGTATCTTTATAGCAAAAGTGCTGGACAGGTTCCGCAATCCTCTTATTGAGCATCACTGGCTAAGCATAACTATGAATTATACGGCGAAAATGGAAATGAGGGTTGTGCCTTTATTGCTGAGCCATTATAAGATGAATAAAAAAGTGCCGGAAAAAATGGCATTAGGATTTGCAGCTTATCTTTTATTTATGAAAGCAGTGAAAGAAGATAACGGTGTATTTTACGGAGAACAGAACGGGAATTTGTATCCCATAAAAGATGAGTCTGCAAAATATTTTTACGAAAAATGGAAAGCACAAAAGATTGACGAACAATTTGTAACCGCTGTGCTGAAGAACAATTTGATATGGGGCACAGATCTTTCCCAGCTGCCGGGTTTTGCACAGGCAGTTACTGAAAAGATGGGAAAAATAAATGAACAGGGAATGGCAACTATATTGCAACCTGTGGTAAATAAAATTTTGGCCTGATGAAGCAGAAGGTTTTAAAAGTACATCCTGCCGATAATGTATTGGTTGCGCTCACCGAACTTAAAAAAGGCGAGGCAGTCAATTATGGAGGTGAAGAATATATACCGGTAAGCAATGTATCGGCCAAGCATAAATTTGTTATAAAAGATCTTCGGCCCGGTGATGAAGTGATCATGTATGGTGGCCTTGTAGGCAAAGCGCAAACAGCAATTGCAAAAGGAGAAGTGATCACTACGTCGAATGTAAAGCATGCTGCGTCACCTTATCATTACCGGCCTTCTCATTATCAGTGGACAGCTCCCGATGTTACTAAATTTGCCAACAGAACGTTCAACGGTTATCATCGCAGCAATGGAGAGGTAGGCACAGCCAATTATTGGTTATTCATCCCGACGGTATTTTGTGAGAACCGCAACCTTGATGTAATAAAAGAAGCGCTGCATAATGAACTTGGTTATGCCGTTACAGCAAAATATAAAAATTACGCTCATCAATTAGTTGAAGCTTATAAGCATGGTTCGGCTATTGATGAAATTGATCTTTCATTGCCAACAGCAAATCATCAGCACAGAGTATTTAAAAATGTTGATGGTATAAAATTCTTAAATCACCAGGGCGGTTGTGGCGGCATTCGCCAGGATGCGGCGGTGTTGAGCAAACTGCTGGCATCTTATGCGGCACATCCTAATGTTGCCGGTGTAACAGTTTTAAGCTTGGGTTGCCAGAATTTACAGGTGCAGGATTTTACGAATGACTTGAAAACACTTCATCCTGATTTTAATAAACCGCTGTACATTTTTGAGCAGCAGCAATCGCAAAGTGAAGAACAGTTGATCGGCAATGCAATAAAAAAAACATTTGAAGGACTGATCGAAATAAATAAAGCAGAACGCAGCCCGGCGCCATTAAGCAAATTGGCCATTGGCGTAAAATGTGGTGGCAGCGACGGTTTCAGCGGTATATCAGCAAATCCTGCGGTAGGTTATTGCAGCGACCTGGTAGTAGCATTGGGTGGTAAAGTATTGCTGGCAGAGTTTCCTGAATTATGTGGGGTAGAACAAAATCTTATTGACAGAACGACGGACAAAGCTGCTGCTGAAAAATTTATTTCTTTAATGACAGCTTATAGTGAAGCCGCAGTAAATGCAGGTTCAGGTTTTCATATGAACCCATCGCCGGGTAATATAAAAGATGGTTTGATCACTGATGCCATGAAAAGTGCAGGTGCTGCAAAAAAAGGCGGTACATCACCGGTAGTAGATGTACTGGATTATACAGAAGTGGCAACAAAGCCGGGATTGAATTTAGTATGCACGCCCGGCAATGATGTAGAAGCTACGACAGGTAAAGCTGCCAGCGGCGCTACGCTTATTTTGTTCACCACAGGATTGGGTACGCCAACCGGCAATCCTGTTTGCCCAACCATCAAGGTATCTACCAACAGTAACCTTACCAAGAGGATGAATGATATTATTGATATAGATTGCGGGCCGGTGATAGAAGGCGATAAAACAATTGAACAGATGGGCGAAGATATATTGGAGTATTGTATCAAAGCAGCCAGCGGCGAGGTAATACCTAAAGCTGTCTTGTTGAACCAGGATGATTTCATTCCCTGGAAACGAGGAGTATCTTTATAACAAGTAGATCTGTATAAATCCGTACAATCTGTGGCAAAAAAAATAACATGAAAAAATTCTTAGATCAAAATTTCCTGCTGCAAAATAAAACTGCCGAACAGTTATATCATGATTATGCTAAAGCAATGCCTGTCATTGACTATCATAATCATTTGCCACCGGATCAAATAGCCAATGATATCAACTTCGCAAACATCACCCAGGTATGGCTTTACGGCGATCACTATAAATGGAGGGCAATGCGAACCAACGGTATCAATGAAAGATACTGTACCGGCGATGCAGGTGATTATGAAAAATTTGAACAATGGGCCGCTACCGTTCCTTATACTATGCGTAATCCTTTGTATCACTGGACGCACCTGGAGCTGCAGCGTTACTTTAATATTGATACACTGCTTTCTTCTGAAACCGCAAAAGAGATCTATGACCAGGCTGGTGAGTTGTTGCAAACCAAAGAATACTCCGTGCAGGGTTTGCTTCGTAAGATGAATGTAAAAGTGTTGTGTACAACAGACGATCCCACCGATTCACTGGAACATCATCAAAAGATAAAAACCAACGATGTTGATATCAGGGTGTTGCCTGCATATCGTCCTGATAAGGCCATGAATGTAGATGACCTGCAAACCTTTAATGCGTATGTAGATAAAGTGCAGGCCATTACTGATATTTCCATCAGCTCTTATTCCGAATATCTAACAGCATTAAAAAAACGCCACGATTATTTTGCAGCAAACGGCGCTTCAGTTTCAGATCATGGGTTGGAGCAGATCTATGCAGAAGACTATACTGATGATGAGATCAATAAAATATTTGCAACCATCCGCAGCGGCAAAGAGATCACAGCAATAGAAAACCTGAAATTCAAATCGGCGATGCTGATCGAATTTGCAAAATGGGATCACGAAAAAGGCTGGGTGCAGCAATATCATTTAGGAGCATTGCGCAACAATAATTCGAGGATGCTGAAGCAACTGGGCGCAGATACAGGCTGGGATTCCATCGGCGATTTTTCACAGGCAAGGGTGTTATCAAAATTTTTGAACAAACTGGATGCAACGGACCAGTTGGCAAAAACGATCATCTACAACCTGAACCCTGCCGATAATGAACTGATGGCTACCATGATCGGCAATTTCAATGATGGTTCCGTTGCAGGCAAGATACAATTCGGTTCCGGCTGGTGGTTCCTCGATCAGAAAGATGGCATGACCAAACAGCTCAATGCCTTATCCAACATGGGATTACTGAGTAAGTTCGTGGGCATGCTTACCGATAGCAGGAGCTTTATGAGTTTCCCGAGGCACGAATATTTCCGCAGGCTGTTGTGCAATATGTTTGGCGAAGAAATAGAGAATGGCGAATTGCCCTACGATATCAAATGGACCGGCAAGATCATCCAGGATATCTGTTATAACAATGCGAAGGAATACTTTGGATTTTAAGGGCAAGACGCAAGTAGCAAGACACAAGGGACAAAACATAAAAACCGAAAACTGAAAACTCAAAACAGCTAACGGGTTTCCGGCAACGATGCCGCTGATTTTTTTAAAAAAGTACCAACCATTGATTAATTTTAAAGCCATTGATCAATACAAAAACCAATAAAAAATGAGTAAGAAAGTAGTAACCTTAGGCGAGATCATGTTGCGTTTATCAACACCTGACTACAAGCGTTTTGTTCAGGCAGATAGTTTTGATGTAACCTATGGTGGCGGCGAAGCCAATGTGGCCGCAGCGTTATGCAATTATGGATTGAACGGAACATTCGTTTCAAAAGTGCCCAATAATGCAATAGGGCAAAGTGCCATTAATCATTTGCGCCGTTATGGTGTAGATACACAGTTCATCGCAAGAGGCGGTGATCGCCTGGGCATTTATTTTTTGGAGACCGGCGCTTCTATGAGGGCATCGCAGGTGATATACGATCGTGCAGGCGCATCAATAGCAGATGTGGATGTAAGTGAATTTGATTTTGATAAGATATTTGAAGGAGCAGTGTGGTTTCATACTACCGGTATCACGCCTGCGCTGAGCGATAAGGCTGCGGCATTAACCGAAGCAGCATTGAAAGCAGCGAAAGCAAAAGGCATCACTACCAGCATCGACCTTAACTACCGTAAAAAATTATGGAGCAAAGAAAAGGCCCGTGAAGTAATGACCAGGCTTTGCCAGTATGTTGATGTGTGTATCGGTAATGAAGAAGATGCTGATACTTCGCTGGGCTTTAAAGCAAAAGATACAGATGTAACAAAAGGTGAACTGAACCTTGATGGCTTTAAAGATGTGTTCAAACAAATGAAAGAAAAATTCGGCTTTAAATATATTGCTTCATCATTGCGGGAAAGCCACAGTGCAAGTGATAACGGCTGGAGTGCATTGGTGTATGATGGCAATGAATTTTATCATACCAAACAATATGAAGTGCGTATAGTGGATAGGGTTGGCAGCGGCGATTCATTTGCCAGCGGCTTTATTTATGGATTGGTTACCGGCATGTCAATGCCCGATGCGGCTGAGTTTGGTGTAGCAGCATCTGCCATCAAGCATACTATACCGGGCGACCTGAACCATGCAACATTAAGCGATGTGAAGGACCTGGTGAAAGGTGATGGAAGCGGTCGGGTACAGCGATAACCCTCTCTGCATACTTGAACATTGAGAATTGAACATTGATTATTGAGAATTTATTAACACGGTTATGATTATAGATACTTTAGCAAACGCATCAAAATATTTCAGCCTTCATCCATTATTTCAACAGGCATTTGAATACATTAATACTGTTGATCTGCAAAATGAACCTGATGGTAAATCCGATATTGACGGCGATAACCTTCGTGCCATTTATTCCAATAAAAAAGGAATGACCGCAGAGGAGTCTATTGCCAAATTTGAATGTCATAATAAAAATATCGACATCCAGCTTTGTATCAACGGAAAAGAAACAATAGGCTGGAAGCCACGCGGCAGCTGTGTTTTGCCAAAGGGTGAATACAATCCCGATAAGGATGTACAGTTTTATGACGACAGGCCGGATATGTATTTTCAATTGACCAGCGGCCAGTTCGCCATCTTCTTTCCCGAAGATGTACATGCGCCGATGATCGCAGAAAGCGAAGTGAAAAAATTAGTTATAAAAGTTAAAATCTAAGTATGAGCAGGATAACAGATACGGCGAACAGTATCATAGCACAAGGCATGTTGCCTTTATATTTTAATGCCAGCGAAACAGTTAGTATTGATGTATTAAGAGCGATCTATAAAGCAGGTGTTAAAGCCGTAGAATACACCAATCGTGGCGAAGCCGCATTTAGCAATTTTAAAAAACTGGTAGAGATACGGAATAATGAAATGCCGGGTCTTTTATTGGGAATAGGTACTGTAAAGAATTTACCAACAGCTAAAAATTATATAGAAGCAGGCGCCGATTTTTTAGTGAGCCCGGGCTTTGTAAAAGAAGTAGCTGATTATGCGGTAAGCAATGATATTTTTTATGCCCCCGGCTGTATGACGCCAACAGAGATCATTGCAGCGGAAAATGCAGGCATAACATTCATCAAACTTTTTCCCGGCAATTTGCTTGGCCCTGAATTTTTAAGCGGTATCAAAGATATTTTCCCTAACTTATTGTTTATGCCAACCGGTGGAGTAGATACTACCAAAGAGAATATTGAAGGATGGTTCAAAGCGGGCGTATGTGCCGTAGGTATGGGCAGCAAGCTGATCAGCAAAAAATTAATGGAGCAACAGGATTATGCTGCGATAGAAAAAACAACCAAAGAAGTTTTCGAGATCATACATTCCGTTAAAGCCGGAAAATAAGTATTGCAACGATTGCATTCACATTTCTGCAAAGAAATAAACACATTGCTATGATGTACCAGCAAAAGATGAGTAAATACAGGTGGACCATTTGTGGGCTTATATTCTTTGCCACAACCATAAACTACATCGACAGAAATGTCATTAGTTTTTTAAAGTCAACCTTTACCAACGACCTGGGCTGGACCGATGCTGATTATGCAGATGTAGAGATATTCTTCAAACTTTTTTATGCATTAGGCATGTTGGGCGCAGGCCGCCTGATTGATAAACTGGGAACAAAACTTGGCTATGGTTTATATCTCTTTCTTTGGAGTGTTGCCGGCATCTGTACTTCTTTAGTGAATACGGTATTAGGCTTTAAGATCGTTCGCAGTGCGTTGGGGTTGACAGAATCAGGTAACTTTCCTGCGGCTATAAAAACCGTTGCAGAATGGTTCCCGAAAAAAGAAAGGGCTTTAGCTACCGGAATATTTAATTCCGGTGCAAATATCGGCGCCATTGTTACGCCGCTTTGTGTACCCTGGATGGTAAAGAACTGGGGCTGGCAATCGGCATTTATTGTAACAGGTATGCTGGGTTTGGTATGGCTTATCTTTTGGGGAATATTATACAATATCCCCAGGAAAAGTAAAAAAGCGAATGCTGCTGAAATAGAATATATCGAAAGCGATAAAGACGAAGAGCCGCAACTTACTGATGAAGGACCAAAATTATCCTGGGTAAAATTGCTGGGTTATAAACAAACCTGGGCATTTGTAATTGGTAAATTTCTTACCGATCCTATCTGGTGGTTCTATATTTTCTGGCTGCCCGATTTTTTTGAAAGTGTTTATCATACAAAACTGGGAGACCTGAACTGGCCGGTTGCACTGGTGTACATGATCTCAACAGTAGGCAGTGTTTTTGGCGGCTATCTTCCTTACCGGCTTATAAAGAAAGGCCTGCCCGTATTCAAGGCACGTAAGCTTTCCATGCTTATCTATGCATTTTTTGTATTGCCGATATTTTTTGCATTGATACTGGGTAAGATGAATATGTGGTATGCAGTGATCGTTATCGGTATTGCAGCAGCGGCGCACCAGGCCTGGAGCGCCAATATATTTACTACCGTAAGCGATATGTTCCCCAAAAAATCAACAGCCTCTGTAACCGGCATCGGCGGTATGTTTGGCGGCCTGGGCGGTATTGCCCTTACACTTTTTGTACAGAAAAGAATGTTTGTCCATTACCGGGCAATTCACCAGATAGAAACGGCGTACTATATTATGTTTGCAATTTGCGGCTCTGCTTACCTGTTAGGATGGCTCATTATGCACTTCCTGGTGCCGCGGATGCAAAAGATCGAAACAGCATAAACCATCATTCCTTATACTAATGAGTACTAAAAAGCCCCGGTATCGGGGCTTTTTAAATGTAAAAACAGTAGTATCATTAGACTAATCGCAATTAAGCATTTACTGTTTTATGCATATCTCTGTACTTCTTTATCAGGTCATGCGATTCTTTCAGTGATGCCTGCTGAGAAGTAATTAATTGTCTTGTATCTGCATCAATTTCAGCATCAGAAGCCAATGCTTCCCTGTAGGCTTTTTGTGCAGCATCTTCGCCGTATTCGCAGGAGTTTAAAATACTCTGCCTGTCTTTGCCGGTAAAAGCTGTTTTGATATCCATCCAGGTACGGTACACTTTACCTAACCCTGTTGAACCTGTCTCCGGTTCTGCACCCAGCCGTTTTACTTCATTGATCAACTCTGCTTTATATTGCCTGCTTTCATCAGCCATTTTATGAAATACGGCTTGCAGGTCCACATCTATTTCTTTTGTTTCATCTGCTGCTTTTTCATAACCCTCAATGCGATCATTATTAATGGCGATCAGGTCGTTCAATACTTCAGATAATTTTTCATTCGTTGCCATAACTATTGTTTTAGATTATTTATACTTTGTTTTCAGCAAAGTATAACCCTAAAACTATGCCAGCCGTTTTTGCTACGCAACCAATTTGTACCTGGGGAATATCTTCTACTATGTGCAGCTAATACTGATGATAATATTAAGCAAGCTTGCTTTTTAAAAAACTCTCGATGGTATTGCAGGGTACAAAAAAAGGTTTATCAGTAATGGTAAGTGTAAGTTCCTGCCCCTTCACAACGTAGGAGCCTGCAACATTATTACTTAACAGGCTTACATGAAAAGAACCTTTGGTAGTATCTCCTGTAAAAGTGCCGCCCTGGTTTTCCACAGCTGTTTTGGCTTTATTTACTATTGTATCAGCATCGCCTGAAAAGGGTACTGTAAAAGTGCATGAAGACATAAGAATTGTTTTTAAAATTGAGATCAAATGCTGTGCCTGCAGATCATATATCCACTTTTGGCAGCGACCATTTGAATTTTATCGCTGCCAGCCGCACTGCAATAATAGTTATTATGCTGATAACGGCGCTCCATATCATTGGTAAAGAACTGTATTTTAAAACAAGGTAAACCAAAGCGCCTGCTATACATGCTGTTGCATAAATTTCTTTCCTGAATATTTGCGGTATCTCGTTGATCAGTGTATCCCTTATTACGCCGCCCATTACGGCAGTAAATAATCCCATAAGAACAGCGGCAAGCGGAGCCACATGCAGCTCCAGCGCTTTTTCCATACCGATGATGGTATAAATAGCGATCCCGATAGTGTCGAAGATCAATAATAATTTAGGGATCTTTACCAGCTGCCGCTTAAAGATCACTGTAAGCACAATGCCGATAGTTATTGCTACCAGGTAATTATTGTCTGCTACCCATGCAATAGGGTGTGCACCTAAAATAATATCCCGTAAAGTGCCGCCGCCAATGGCGGTAGCAAAACCGGTAAAGCTTAAACCAAAAAGATCTTTGTACATATTTTTACCGGAAGCCGCCAAAGCGCCGGAGATGGCAAACATCAATACGCCGAAAAGGTTGAAATAATAGCTTATCATAACGGGTGCATTTTGTGATACTAAAAGTAGTTAAAAGGTTTTTGTTTATGCGCCTCATGAATTGCCTTGCCCTTTTGAATTGCCCTGCCCTTTAGGGCAGGGAAAACAAAACCCCCTTTACCGGGGGCCTGTTTCAATTTAAACCAAATAACAAAAGACAGCTTATACAACGCCGGCCAGTTCAAGGCTGCGTTTACTTATTTTTTTATACTCTACTGTTTCTATGATCGCTTCAGGACAAAGGATCAATGAAACGCCCGGTTGTTTCCACCAGTCGGTAGTAAATAATTTTTGTGCATGGATAACGGCTATCAAATGGCTGTATTGAAAGCCGTTGTGCCATTCTTCTATCCATTCAAAATGGCTTTTATCGATCTTTTCCACTTCATCAACACTTACAAAAACCTTCAGGTAAAAATCGTTGGTTAATTCTGTATCAGTTTGATGATGTATCTTTTTATACTCGTATTTATAATCATAGCGCAGGGCCGATATATCACTTAACACTGCCGAAGCCGTTGGAAATGCACCGGCGCCTTTTCCTTTAAAAAAATGCTTATCTGCAAAAGTGCTTTCTATCGTTACTGCATTAAATTCATTTTGTACATGATACAATTCATCTGCTGCGGTTACAAACTGCGGCAATACAAAAGCCGCCAATTTTCCGTTCTCCAGTTTTTGCGCATTGGCTACCAATTTAATGTTGTATTTTTTTTCTTTAGCGATAACAGCGTCCTTTCCTGAAATATTTTCAATACCATTGAAAAGAAATTGATCTGTACCTGCTTTTACACCAAAGGAATGCGCCAGCAGGATACTTAATTTATTGGCAGCGTCAAAGCCGCCGATATCCAGCTTAGGGTTACTTTCTGCAAAGCCCGATTGTTGTGCAGCCAGCAATGCTTCTCCAAATTCCAGTTGCTCATCAATGATCTTGGTTAAGATATAATTGGTAGAGCCATTGATAATACCACGGAAGGATTGCAGCAGGTCGTTGTCGTAATATTCTTCCAGGTTGCGTACAATGGGCATGCTGGCGCAGCAGGCCGCTTCGTACAGGAACGGTGTTTGATATTGCTGCTGTAATTGCAGTAACTCTTCAAAATGTTCGGCGATCATTTTCTTATTGGCGCTTACTACGGCTTTTTTATTTTGCAAAGCTGTCTTTACAATTTCAAAAGCGGCATCGGCATCATCTATCAGTTCTACAATTACATTAATGCCGTCATCATTTAGCAGCACCTGTGCATCTGTGGTAAAATGCTCCGCAGCAATGGCTCTTTTTTTACCGGCATTTTTGATGCAGATCTTTTTGATAGATGACTGAAGGGTTGGCGTATTATGCAATACATCGTAAAGCCCTTTACCTACTACACCAAAACCAAAGAGACCGATAGTTAATTTACTATTTCCCATTTATTATTTTTTTACCAGGGGAACAGGAGAAGCAAAGTTTTCGCAGAGCAACTCTGCGAAAACTCTTTTTAACTCTTGTTCGCTGCGGTTAATAAGTTGAATAATTTGTTGCAGCTATGCACTAACACTGGTTTTAGCATTTGCCTTTTTCAGTTTTGCAAAAGCCTGGTCCAGATCTGCGATCAGGTCTTCTACCTCTTCCAAACCAACGCTTAAGCGGATCAGGCTGTCTGCCACACCCGAAGCCCTGCGCTTTTCAGCCGGGATGCTTTTGTGTGTCATGTTTGCCGGGTGGCACAATAAACTTTTTATACCGCCCAGGCTTTCGGCCAGTTTGAAATATTGTGTGCCGGTAACAAATGCAACGGCAGCATCTTCCGTGTTATTTTTTAAGGTGAAAGAAACGATACCGCCAAAACCTTTAGCCTGCCTTTTAGCAATGTCGTGGTTAACGTGAGTTTTTAAACCGGGATAAAAAACCTTATCTACCGCAGGATGTGTTTCCAGGAATTCAGCAACGGCCTGTGCATTGCGGCAGTGCTGCTGTGTGCGCAGGTGCAGTGTTTCAATACCACGTATCACCAGGAAACTATCAAACGGGGAAAGAATAGCGCCGCTGGCATTTTGTATGAATTTTATCTTTTCGCCCAGTTCAGCATCTTTTGCTACAACAAGGCCGGCAATAAGATCGCTGTGGCCACCCAAATATTTTGTGGCGCTGTGCACTACAAGATCAGCTCCCAGCGAAAGAGGCTGTTGTAAGGCGGGTGATGCAAAAGTATTATCCACGCAAAGTAAACAGGAATTGGCTTTGGCAATTTTTGCAATGGCTTCTATATCGCTGATCTTTAACGTAGGATTGGTAGGTGTTTCCAGCCAGATCAATTTTGTATTAGGTGTAATAGCGTTGAATACATTGGCTGCATCTGTGGTATCAACATACGTGATCTTGATGCCGAATTTTTCATAGATATGGGTGAACAAACGGAATGCACCGCCATAAATATCATCAACCGCCAATATCTCATCGCCTGCTTTTAATAATTTAACCACTGCATCAATTGCAGCCAGCCCACTGCCGAAAGCGACACCTACACTGCCTTTCTCTAATTGTGCAATGATATTTTCCAGCGTACCTCTTGTGGGGTTGTTGCTTCTTGCATAGTCGTAGCCCTTGTTTACACCCGGTGCCTCCTGTATGTACGTGCTGGTTTGGTAAATGGGTACGCTGATAGAACCTGTTAATGGATCGACTGGAATACTGTGGATCAGTTGTGTTGCATTGCTCATCTCTTTTGTTTTAATTATTTGGTGAATTTTGTTGAAACAGTGTTCTGTTTTCATCAACTTAACAAGAGAAGAGAGCGGTTTTTATCGAATGAGTTTTTTATGAATTGCCCCGCCCTTCAGGGGCGGGCAATAAAAAAAGCTCATCCGATAAATCAGATGAGCTTTTGAATATGTTGTAACATTATTTTTCGAAGCTTAGATCTGACTTATCTGTCCCAACATTGCTGCTGAGATGGAATTGGCACCTTTTCCAAACCGAAGTGTGGATAGGTTGTCAAGGCTTCATCGGGCCATTACCCTCTGCCTTTCTTGATAAGTGATGTAGTAAAGAACTGGCACAAAGGTAATGGTACATTTGTTGAAATTCCAAATAAAAAAATCAAAAAATATTTTTCGTCGCAGTAAACGCTGTGTGGTAAAGGATTTGGTAGATTGTCATTTTTTTGGGACAGGGATATTTATTTTACATTTTTCTCCATCCATTCTTTTTGCGAACGTGCAGTTTGCTCTATGGTAACCTTCTTTGCTATCTTTTTTTGGGCGTTTACAATTGATTGAGAGATCATAGTGTGCTCAACAGCTTCATCTTCTTTAAGCCCCCATTTTTCCATCAGCCCTATTATTTTTTCACCACCAAAAGGCTCAAAAACGGCTTCATCCAGCGCATTATAAAACGTGATGTTCTTTACCGGCCAGGCAACAACCAGGTCCTTTTCTTTTTCCAGTAACGGATGATGCTCCACAAAAACAGGCACGCTGTTTTGAAGCTGGCTTGCATTCACAGAACGGTAATCTTTTACCCGGTCTTCATCTACACCGTGTTGGGTAAAATACGCTTTGAAATCATGCAGCGTATCGCTGAACCACGCAATAAAAATTACAGCGCTGTTTTCCTTCGCCAACGTAAGGCAGGCTTTCATTTTTCCTGAAGTATGCGCATAGGTTTTATTGAGAAAAACGGGCATTGGCGGCGTATCTTTTTTCCCAAATAAATTGAACAGCATAAGCATGATTTAGCTGTAAAATACGGATAATGTTTGTTTTGCCCAGAACCAAACAGCCCGTTTTTTGTTTGTATATTTACCGTAAGTAAGTACACATGGCGAAAGAAAAGAAAGCTGTGGCCGAAACGCCTGCAGATAACGATTTTATTGAAGTATTTGGAGCAAGAGAACACAACCTGAAGGATGTAGATATTAAAGTTCCCAAAAACAAATTGGTGGTTTTTACCGGTGTCAGCGGCAGCGGTAAATCGTCGCTGGCATTTGATACCATTTACAACGAAGGGCAGCGCCGCTACATGGAAAGCTTTAGTGCCTATGCCCGCCAGTTTGTGGGTGATATGGAGCGCCCCGATGTGGACAAGATCACCGGGCTTTCGCCGGTAATTTCCATCGAACAAAAAACCACGAACAAAAATCCCCGCAGTACCGTTGGCACCATCACCGAGATCTATGATTTTCTGCGTTTGCTGTTTGCAAGAATAGGCGAAGCCTACAGTTACAACACGGGTAAAAAGATGGTGAAGTTCAGTGAAGAAGAAATTGTGCAGCAGATCTTTAAAAAATTTCCCAATAAAAAAATAAGCTTACTGGCACCGCTGGTACGTGGCCGTAAAGGTCATTACCGCGAACTGTTTGAAGATATCCGCAAAAAAGGATTTTTAAAAGTGCGGGTAGATGGCGAAGTGAAGGACCTTATTCCTAAAATGGAGGTTGACCGTTATAAGATTCATGATATTGAAGTAGTGGTAGACAGGCTGGCGGTAACCGATGATATGAAACTGCGTGTTAGCCAGAGTGTGCAAAAAGCATTGCAGTTAGGGAAAGACCTCATGTTCCTGCTCATCAACGATGATGATAAAGTGGTGCAATACAGCAAGCAGCTGATGTGCGTGGATACCGGCATCAGTTACGAAGAACCTTCGCCCAATGCGTTCTCTTTCAATAGTCCTTATGGTGCATGCCCTACCTGTAAAGGATTGGGTAATGTATATACCATAGATATGAGTGAAGTGCTGCCGGATAGATCGTTGAGTGTAAAAGAAGGCGCTATTGTTCCGTTGGGCGAAGAGCGCAATGCGAGTGTGTTTCAGCAGGTAGTGGACTTTGCAAAAAAGCATAAGATCAAACTGGATAAGCCGGTTAAAGATCTTCCGCAGGCGCAGGTTGACCTGTTGCTGTATGGCGACCAGGAGATCAATGCCGATTTGGAACTTGACCTAAGCGATGAGACCATTCCGCATATTTATACCGGAAGTTATGAAGGCATCATACCGATGTTGAAACGTTGGTTCAGTTCGCCGCAAAGCAATGAAGGATTGCGGGCCTGGGTAGAACAATATATGCAGCTGGCTAAATGCAATACCTGCAATGGCGCACGATTAAAAAAAGAAAGCCTTTGGTTTAAAATTGATAACCGCAACATTTCAGAATTAAGCAATCTTAACCTGGATAATTTAGCGGCATGGTTTGATGGAATAGAACTGCGCCTGGAAAATAAACAGAATGCTATTGCTAAAGATGTATTGAAAGAGATCAGGGAGCGCTTACAATTTTTACTGGATGTTGGGTTAACTTATCTTTCTCTTAATCGTCCTTCTAAAACCCTTAGTGGCGGCGAAAGTCAGCGTATCCGTTTGGCAACGCAGATAGGTTCACAATTGCAGGGCATCACGTATATTTTAGATGAGCCGAGCATTGGTTTGCATCAGCGTGATAACCAGCGCCTGATAAGTGCGTTGCAAAATCTTCGTGATATCGGCAACAGCGTATTGGTAGTGGAGCATGATAAGGATATCATGCTGGCTGCAGATCATTTAGTAGATATTGGCCCTAAAGCCGGTAAGCATGGCGGAAAGATCGTTGCCGCAGGTACGCCAAAAGAAGTGTTGAGCTCCGGCTCTGAAACCGCAAAATATTTAAGCGGCGAAAAAAATATTGCAGTGCCGCAGGAAAGAAGGCAAGGCAACGGTAAGTTCATTGAACTGAAAGGTGTAAAAGGAAATAATTTAAAAGATGTTTCTGTAAAATTTCCTTTGGGAAAATTGATATTGATAACAGGCGTAAGCGGCAGCGGAAAATCTACTTTGATCAATGAGACATTATATCCGCTGCTGAGCCAGTATTGTTATAATTCGAAGACAAGCCCGATGGAATACAAATCGGTAAAAGGTTTGGAACAGATCGATAAAGTGATCGAGATAGACCAAAGCCCAATTGGCCGTACGCCGAGAAGCAACCCAGCAACCTATTGCGGCTTCTTTACCGATATACGTACCTTATTTGCATCAGTGCCCGAAGCCAAAATTCGTGGCTACAATGCGGGCCGTTTTTCTTTTAATGTTAAAAGCGGAAGATGTGATGTTTGTGAAGGCGGTGGCATGAGAGTAATAGAAATGAATTTCTTGCCCGATGTACATGTACATTGTGAAAAATGCAATGGCAAACGATACAACAGGGAAACACTGGAGATACGCTACAAAGGAAAATCCATCAGCGATGTGCTGGATATGACAGTAGATGAAGCCGTAGAATTCTTCCAGGCGGTGCCGTATATCTATCGTAAAATAAAAGTGTTGCAGGAAGTTGGCTTAGGCTATATCACCCTCGGGCAAAGCGCTGTAACATTAAGCGGGGGAGAAGCGCAGCGGGTAAAATTATCTACTGAGTTAGGTAAAAAAGATACCGGCAAAACGTTTTACATTCTTGATGAACCCACTACCGGTCTTCATTTCCAGGATATACAGCATTTGCTGGAAGTACTGAATAAACTCGTTGACAGGGGCAATACAGTATTAGTGATCGAACATAATATGGATGTAATAAAAGTTGCCGATCATATCATCGACATTGGCCCTGAAGGTGGCGATGGCGGTGGCCAGTTATTATATGAAGGCACTCCCGAAGGATTGATAAAAACAAAAGAAAGCTTTACCGGTAAATTTTTGAAAGCGGAATTGGTGTAACAGTTTCTTCCGGGAAAATTTTAATGCCTGGTATAGAATTTATAACTGCCGGTGATCTCTCCATCACCGGCTTTATCCCATACCCTGAAGGTTACTTCATAATATTTGCTTTTTCCTGTTTCCTGGGTAATGACAGCTGATAGACTGATCACTTTTGCATCTTCGGGGTCTATACCTGTTTCAGTATAATCAGTAAACAGGTCTGCCGCATCTACGATAACCTGCCCATCATCCGATACGATCTTTTCTGAGCCGCCGATATAGTTCTTCCCTTCCTTCAACGTCCATCCATCTTCAATAAATAAAACCATTTTTATCTTTTGGTTCAGGTTCACCATATTATCGTCCGACACCCTGCTGTTATCAGGAAGCAGCAACGTAGCTTTTTTAACTTTTACGCCTTTGGTGTTAAGCTCTATATTATTGGTTAAAGTAGTGCCGTTCTTTTCTACTGTTGATGAAGTAACGGTTTTGCCGTTTTCAGCAGCATCTTTGTTTTTACCGATACTGCAATTGAATTCGCAGGACGACAACAGTAAACCGCAAAAGATAAGTATGGTTAATTGTAAGCGGGAGCGCATGCTGTTGGTTTTGTGCGTAAAGAACAACAAAAAAAATTAAAATTGCAACCCCGCAAAATAAAAAATCCATGCCTCGTAAACATGGATTTGGATTTTAAATCGACCCGAGACATAAAAGAGTGCAAAGGATAAGAACGAAGTCATTTGAAATATGTGGTTTCAGGGGTAGTCTGTGAATATGAAAATATTCATAGGTATCCTTGGGGGTAGACTTCTGTAGTATCGCTTTACACTTTATCAGTCATCGAAGACAAGCCTCTTTAATTATTTATAATAGTGCAGTATCAGCAACACGCAGGTGGTGAACAGTACTGCAGCTTTTAATGGAAAATGATTGTTCATGGTTCTTCATTTTAGGATATTGCTTTTATTATGTGTTTAATATACTGACGGGCACCTCGTTTGCCTTGCTGCTCTTCTTGCAAAAGAGCTTTCATATATCGGACCTAACCGGAAACCTACTTTTGCCACTACAGAAAAATAAGTATCTGCATTTTTACTGTCGCCACGCTGTGTACCTTCAGGATACCTTGTCATACCGGGATAAATGATACCGATCGCTTTATCTGATATCCTTCTGGCTATATCCGCTTCCTGCGTAGTAAGATATTTAGTGAATTTATTGGGATCGATGTAGGTCTTGCTCACATCGTCTATATAATCAGTAAATGTTTTACGGTACAATACTTCCATGCTTACATTGATCCTGTCTGATGCATAATATTTTATGCCTGCACCACCGGGAATATACATTTGCGTAAGCTGGTAAGGTTTGCTGTTCGGGTATTCTGCCATACCCTCGCCTTCGGTACGCAATGGATGCAGGTTGTACCAGGTCTTGTTTCCATAAGCATCGGTAAGCGATCCCTGCGGGTTGAATTTAAAAAAACCTACACCGCCAAAAACATATGGCCTTAACCTTGGTTCATATTCACTGTTGCGGTTAAAAAGCATGGTAGGAAAAAGCTCAACGGCAACGTAAGCTGATAAAATATTTGTTCTGAAATCGAGATTGCGTTGTTTGCGCCATAATTCATCCACACCATTGGTGGTGATAGCAGCGTCATCTCCTTCAAGATAAGTATAATCAATAGCCAGCCTTGTGCCCATCCATTTATTGGGGTACATGGTCATAAAAGCACCCTTCATCAGGTGGGTAAATTCCAGGTTAAGATCCTTTAACGAGTTGGTGCCCTTTCCGGCATTACCACCAAGGTCGCCAAGAAAAAAGCTGGGGCCGAAGTCAAAACCAACTTCCCATTTGATCTTTTCGTTACCGAAAAGCAAAGACTGTGAATGTGATTTGGAGTAGAGAGAGAAACAAATCAAAAGCAGCAGTAAACTTTTACCTACACTCTTGTGTAAATGTGGTTGCATCAGGAATTGGTTTAGTCTTTCAACGTAATAAGGATATTGATATTGAAAAAGCACAGTAAAACTCGAAATTTTACCGCACTACTTAACTAAAACGGAGGCGTTAACAAAATATTGCATTTTCGGGCAGATTATTTTTCCAGCAACATCTCAATATGCGGTATGCCATCTTCCAGGTATTCTTCGCCGGTTTGCACAAAGCCCAATGATTCATAAAACTGCTTTAGATAAACCTGTGCGCCGATCTTTATTGTGGCGCATTGAAACTGGCTGAAAGCCTTATCTATACTGCGCTGCATGAGTTCCCGGCCAATGCCTCCGCCGCGGTGATCAGGAGAAGTTACTACCCGGCCAATACTTGCTTCAGCATAGGAGATACCCTGCGGGATAATACGGGTATAAGCAGCCAGTTCCTCCTCCTTCCATCCCATAAGGTGAAAAGATTTCTGGTCCTTATAATCGGCATCCTGGTAAGGGCAGTTTTGCTCTACCACAAAAACACGGTTACGCAGCTCAATTATGGCATATAACTCAGCGGTTGTTAATTCATCAAATGATTTGAATATCCAGTTTATAGACATTAGCAGTTAATTTTTTTGAAACACGAATTACACGAATAACCACGAATTGCACAAATTGCTTAACCACGAATTACACGAATAACCACGAATTGCACAAATTGCTTAACCACGAATTACACGAATGATCACGAATAGCACAACTTGATTTTAAAAAATTAGTGTAATCCGTTCTAATTAGTGTAATAACCAATAACTAATACCCATACTTCTCCTTCCATCTCTCTTTCAAAAATTTCCTCAGCTCTTCTTCCCTCGCATTCTTCCCCGGTACAAAAAAAGCAGTTCCTTTTAATTGATCCGGCAAATATTCCTGTACTGAAAAATTGTTATCGTATTGATGAGCATATTGATAATCCTTTCCGTAATTCATGTCCTTCATCAATTTGGTGGGTGCATTACGGATATGCAAAGGCACGGGCAGATCGCCGTATTGTTTTACAGCAGCCAATGCCGCACCAATTGCCATATAAGAGGCATTGCTTTTTACAGAGCTTGCCAGGTAAGTAGCACACTGCGATAGTATAATTCTGCTTTCAGGATAGCCGATCATATTCACGGCCTGGAAAGTATTGGTGGCTAATAATAAAGCATTGGGGTTGGCATTGCCGATATCTTCACTGGCAAATATCACCATGCGCCGTGCAATGAATTTTACATCTTCACCACCTTCTATCATTCTTGCCAGCCAGTACACCGCACCATTGGGATCGCTGCCCCGCATGCTTTTTATAAAAGCCGAAATGATATCGTAATGCTGTTCGCCTTTTTTATCATACAGTGCTATGCGCTGTTGCGCTATTTCCATCACTGTATCATCAGTAATAACAGCATTTTTACCTAAAGTATCTGTAACCAGTTCTAAAAGGTTCAACAGTTTTCTTGCATCGCCGCCAGAAATATTGATCAACGCTTCTGTTTCTTTCAGTTCAATTTTCTTTTTGCTTAACAGCACATCTTTTTCGATGGCTGTTTGCATCAATTGTATAAGATCATCTTTGTTCAAAGCTTTTAATACATATACCTGGCAGCGGCTCAGCAACGCACTGTTCACTTCAAAAGAAGGATTTTCGGTAGTAGCGCCGATGAGGGTAACAATGCCTTTTTCTACAGCGCCCAATAATGCATCCTGCTGGCCTTTATTAAAGCGATGTATCTCATCAATAAAAAGTATAGCGCCGCTTTTTGTTTTGGCTTCCTCAATTACTTCCCTCACTTCTTTTACGCCCGAAGAAATAGCGCTTAAAGTATAAAAAGGCGCCTGTAAAGTATGTGCAATGATATTGGCAATGGTGGTTTTGCCAACACCCGGCGGTCCCCATAAAATAACAGAAGGTAATTTGCCCTGTTCGATAGCAGCACGTAAAATACTGCCTTTACCGGTAAGGTGTTGCTGACCGGCAAGCTGATCCAAAGTAGTTGGCCGCATCCGCTCTGCCAATGGTGCTGTACTCATGGATTAAAGATACTAAAGATTTTAGTGGACAGGTAAATTTATGCCGGTAAATACCAACAATAAACCTGCCGTGTTCCGCAGCGTTACTGATTTAAAAGATGAAGGATCTCTTCGGGTGTTACTTCTTTTTGCTGGTCGTCTATTTCAATAACAATAAGATAGCCATTGGCATCACCGGTTTTATTGAATGCCCCGATCAATTTTTGCTGATCGCTTATTGTTCTTTTGCCGTTGGCATCCCATATTTCTTTGGTGCATAAACAGCCTTGTGTGGGGGTTTGAGGGTAGTAAGATTCGTTCCTGTAAAATTCAGGATCTACTGTAGTGCCGTGTGCAATGATCTCGGTGCGGCCAATTTTACTGGCGTAAAAACTTTGGTACAATGCCTGGTTATCCTTCCAGCCGTTGGGCAGCAGCTTTTGGTATAATGCTTCGTTCCAAATGGTATCAATAACAGAAGAGTCTTTTAAAAAGAATTGCGGCGTGGTCTCATAAGGCATCAGTAATTGTATGTTGGTGGTTGGGCCTATCGCCATGCTTTTTGAAACAGCTGTTCCATTCACCCTGAATATACCTTGCGGCGTATTGCCATTGGTTAAATAAAAAGGCATATTGCTTACACTTCTTGCCAGTTGCGCAACAGAAAAAACAGTGCCGTCATCATTACGTACAAACTCACCATTGCCGTTTCGAACCATTACAATGCCGGGATAATTCCTGTTGTGCCGCTGAAAGCTATAGATAACCGTAGTGCCGGGCAAATAACCTGGTGCAGTAATTTTCTTTATTAGTTTTCCTGTCTTTTTAAAATCGGGTTTGGTAATAGAAAGCTCCAGCATTTTTAAAATGGCCTTATTTGCTGCGGTATCGCCGGGGATCATGTTGGCATCTATCATTCCTTTGTGGGTAATGCCAAGTATAAAAATGGCCGCAGCATTATAGTCATGTTGTTTGATAAGGAATTCGCTGCACATCGCAAATACTTTTGTGCTTTGTGTAATGCCTGCTAGCTGAAATACCTCATCATTAAAATCATTGGGATAAACGGTATAGATCATCTCGATCAATGAGCGTTGAAACTCCGGCGTTCTGTAACCGATAGAATCGAAAGCTGTTTTTATCCTGTTGTCTATCCACAAGGTCCTGTAATTGATGAGCGCCATGGAATAAAATGCATCTTCCCAATTTTCTTCTGTTTCAGCTGTTAATGGTAAGGATAAATTTTTTGTTATAGAGTTGTTGATGATATTCCTGTGTGTGGTTAATCTTTTTTCTGCTGTGGTATATGAAGTATAAACGGCAGCACTATCCTGCGCCAGTGCACAATAACTGCTGCACAATAGAATGACAAAGAGAAGAAAACTTTTCATGGTGTTATGATCAATGCACGTTAGCTTTTAAGAATGCCTGTATCTTATTGAATGCATCGGTATACGTTGCTGCATCCCAATCGCCGTGGCCACCCGTTGGATAAAAAACATATTGATTGGTAACGCCTGCTGCAGTCAATAAGTTTTGTACCGCTACAGATTGCGAGGCATTCACTAAAGGATCAACACCACCATGTAATAAAATAGTAGGCGCTGATGTAGTGCGTATAAAATTTACAGGGCTTGAGTTGAAATATAAAGCCGGGTCCTGGGTTGGTGTTTTACCAATTGCCGTTGCCAGTAAAGTGGAAAGCGCCGCATTGCCGCCAACCGGGTTGTTATACATATCTACAAGATCGGAAGGGCCGAAGAAAGAAACGATTGCTTTTGGCCTTACCGGTATGCTGTCTTTAAAGCCCTGCAACATAGCAAGGTGACCGCCTGCACTGGCGCCTGCTAAAATAAATTTCTGGCTTACCTGGTAATCACTGGCTTTGCCGTAAATATAATTTACAGCGGCACGTACATCCAGTTCCTGTGTGGGGAAGGTATTGGCAGTGCCGGTTGATAAGCGGTAATTAAGATTGAAGAAAGCATAATCCGGTAATCGTTTTTTCAGCGAATCTATAACAGTGGTCATGTCGTTCTTATCACCGCTGTACCAGGCGCCGCCATGTATAATTACCATTACTTTAGTAGAATCGCTGCGACGGCCCGCAGGTAAATAGATATCCATCTTCTGCAAAGCATCGGTGCCATAAGAAACATTGAGCAATGTTTTTTCTGTTACCGTAATATCTGATGTGGTGTTATCCTTAGAGCATGAAGCAGATGCTGCAGCTATTGCGAGTATCAATGACCATTTGAATAATCTCATGCTTACTTTTTTAAAAGTTGAGGATGAAAAGATAGGCAATAAATTTATTAAGTAAATTATAAAAGTTGGCTTATTTCAGGAGCCGATCTGGTCGATAAGCATTGCAGCATTTGCTGTTGCATTTTTCCTGATAGCCCTTTTTAATTTTATTACATTGATAAGCGAATAGATAAGGCCGGTTGAATAAAGTATGGAGAACAGGAGTATAAATAAAGTAAGCATGTCTTTATTGTTTTCCCAATCAGTAACCGTTTCTGTTAAACCATAAATGGTAATAGCAACAGAAATTAAGGTGCTGATACTTATAAAAAATATTGACAGGACGAACAGTATTTTATTAGAAACCGATAATTCCTTGTCAGGATATCTTCGTTGAAGCAGGTATAAACAAAAGCAATCGAATAATACGACCAGAAAAAAAGCTGCCATGCAAACTCCTGTGCCTGTGAGTACACTTTGACGGTAATCGTAATCCTGGTCAACTATATTGTAAAATGTGAAAGCCAATGCAACTATAACAGCGATGCTAATGACCAGCTGAATAATAATAACAACACGAAAGATGGCCCACTTTTTTATCACCTGATTATTTTGTAGTGAATGTATTGCTTATTGTTTCAGGTCGAGCTTTATCTGCAACTCATCAAACTGTTTGGCATCAATAGCTGATGGCGCATCGATCATTACATCACGGCCACTGTTGTTCTTCGGGAATGCAATGAAATCACGTATGCTTTCACTACCGCCCAATAAAGCACACAGCCTGTCGAAGCCGAAAGCGATACCACCATGCGGCGGTGCGCCGTATTCAAAGGCGCCAAGCAGGAAGCCGAATTTATGCTGCTGTTCTTCTGCATCCATTCCTAAAGCGGCAAACATTTTTTCCTGCAATTCTCTTTGGAAAATGCGTATTGAACCGCCGCCGATCTCGTTACCGTTCAATACCATATCATACGCATTGGCTTTGATGTTGGCATAGGGATGTTTTAAGTATTCACCTGCATTTTCAATAACAGGATTGTTATTGATCATCGTTTCAATTTGTTCCGGCTTTGGCGAAGTGAACGGGTGGTGACGGGCTACCCAGCGGTTGCCTTCTTCATCATATTCAAACAGCGGGAAATCGAGCACCCACAATAATTTAAATTCATCAGGTTTGCGAAGGCCCAGTGTTTGGCCCATGTACAAACGAAGATCGCTTATTGCTTTACGTGTCCGTTCTTCTGCACCAGCTAAAATTAAAATAAGATCACCTGCTTTGGCATTAGCTGCTTCGGCAATAGCTTTTAATTTTTCTTCATTGTAAAATTTATCTACACTGCTTTTAAAAGTACCGTCCGCATTGCATTTAATGAACACCAATCCTTTCATGCCTATCTGCGGGCGCTTTACCCATTCGGTCAGTTCATCCGTTTGCTTGCGGGTGTATTCGCTGCAGCCTGGTGCAGCAATGGCGATAACAGTTTCTGCCTCATCAAATACTTTGAAATCTACGCCGCTTATTAAAGAAGAGATATCGGCTTTGCCGGCAAATGTGTGCGAAGGAAATTTCAGGTTGCACAGCTGCATACCGAAACGGATATCGGGTTTATCATTTCCGTAGGTCCACATCGCTTCTTCCCAGGTCATGCGTTGTAAGGTCTCGGTATAATCAATGTTCTTTACATCTTTAAAAATGCGTTTCACCAAACCTTCAAACATGTTGAGGATATCTTCCTGTTCTACAAAGCACATTTCGCAATCGATCTGTGTAAATTCAGGCTGGCGATCAGCACGAAGATCCTCATCACGGAAACATTTTACAATTTGATAGTAACGGTCGTACCCGCTTACCATTAATAATTGCTTAAAGGTTTGTGGTGATTGCGGCAGCGCATAGAACTGTCCTGCATTCATTCTCGACGGCACCACAAAATCCCTTGCACCTTCCGGTGTTGATTTGATAAGGAAGGGCGTTTCGATGTCCATGAAATTATTTTCGTGCAGGTAATTTCTTGCAGAGCGGTTTACTGCATAACGTATCTCGAGATTTCTTTTTACGGCACTTCTGCGCAGGTCGAGAAAACGGTATTTCATGCGGAGGTCGTCGCCGCCATCGGTATCATCCTGTATGGTGAACGGGGGAACGGCTGACTTATTTAATATGGTAAATTCTGTAACGGCTATTTCGATATCGCCTGTGGGTATGTTGGCATTCTTGCTGCTGCGCTCATTCACGGTGCCTGTGGCCTGCAATACAAATTCCCTTCCCAGGGGATTGGCTTCCAGCTGTTCATTCAGGCTTTCTGAAAATAATAATTGTGTAATACCATAGCGGTCGCGGAGATCAACAAAAGTGATGCTGCCAAATTTACGAACGGTTTGTACCCAACCGGCAAGGGTGATGGTCTTGTTGGTATCGCTGAGCCTTAATTCGCCACAGGTGTGAGTTCTGTACATTGTATTTTGTTAATTGAGCGGCAAATATACGTTGAATGGAGGTTTTTTGTCCATATCCTCCCGAAGAAGCCCCCTATCCCCCAAAGGGGGAAAGTAGAAGGGAGGAGGAGATAAAAGTTCCACACAAGGAAACTATTTTATACAACAGGGAAATTAATTCGAAATAGAGGGAAGTTATTGCGAAATAGATGGAAGCTCTTCTGAAATCGAGGGAAGCTATTTCGAAGTACAGGGAAATCCTTCTGAAATAGATGGAAACTATTTCGAAATACAGGGAAACTATTCAGAAATCGAGGGCAACTCTTCTGAAATAGATGGAAGCTATTTCAAAATACATGGAAACTACTCCGAAATGCAGGGAAGCCATTCCGAAATCGAGGGAAGCTCTTCCGAAACACAGGGAAGCTCTTCCGAAGCACAAGGAAGCTACTTCCAGGAAGGCGGAACCTGATTCAAACGTTAGGAATACTCATTGGTATGTTATGAATATCAGTTCAAAGCTTATGAAAACTCATTCACCTGATAACATAACATGATCTTCTTCTCCCTTCTACTTTTCACCCCTTTAGGGGGATAGGGGGCAAAATAACATAACATCATCTTCTCCTTCCTTCTGCTTTTCTCCCCTTTAGGGGGATAGGGGGCAAAACACGAACCGGTTTATTCAACCAATTCGTGTAATCCGTTCTAATCCGTGTAATAAAATCTATTCCACATTCACCCGTATCCCTTCACTATGACTGGTAAACTCCGGTGCGTACATACATTGAATAGTAGTGATGCCGTTGCTGAAATTACCGGCATGGGTAACAAACATCGGGTATTCGAAAACATAAGTACCTCTCGACAACCAGCTAAAGAAGAAATTGGTGCTGGCATCTTTGGTACTTTCATAATAGCCGAGGCCGCCTTGCCATTTGTAAGTGCTGATGACATTGACAGGCTCCATACAGGCGGCCCGCATATCTTTCATGTGCACATATTCCATATCCCTGTCTGCACGCAATTCGATACGCACTTTTATTTTATCGCCTACTTTTAGTTGTGCATCATCTTTCAGTTCTTCCAGTACAGGTCCGTGATCGCTGTTTCGTTCAATGAACAATTTCTTATTCAGCTTTAAGGGTGTCTCTGCGGAAGTGATCTTATCAAGGTCGTCGAAATATTGCCAGTAAACAGAACCCCAACTCCCTCCGCTCCCCAACTTGTTGGTGAGAACTTTGCCATCAGCTGAATTTACAGTAACTGATATATTTCCCATTTCTGCTTTTACTTTTTCGCCTTCGATACGTTTTTTAAAATAACCGGTACCGGCTTCTGCTGCGGCGTCGGTGCTTTTAATAATGGTGCTGCCTAAGTTGATGGTCACTTCTTTTTCTTCAGCCAGCCAGTTGCTGCCACCGATCAGTAATGCATAACAGGCTTCGGCAGTGGCTTTGGTGGTCTTCCAGTTTTGTGTTTGTTTTTGTTTTAATAACCATGTTTTAAGGTCATCAATGGTGGTGGTGTTTCCATCAACTTCGGTAAAGGCTTCTATCATCAGTGCCTGGCTTTCTATCGGTGCCTGGTACCAGTAATAACCGCCGGTTGCCCATTCTTTCCAATACATACCCATCTCTTCTTTTACGATAGCATTTTCTTTCAGCGATCTGATAATATTCTTTGCTGTTATTTTATTTGCTGAGCGGTTCAATGCTATCGCTATCATGGCCTGCATATATTTACTTTGGCCGAGCCAGTATTTTGCAGCTTGTCCGCTATAATAAGTATAAGCTGTTTTCGAAGAAGCATCAACAGCGTATTCAGGGAAGAAGCTGCGCATATATAAATATTGAATTACAGTATAACTTAAGTGATCATCACTAAGCTTTGCTTTATACTTAATAAGGTTATCGTATTCTTCTTTTATTTTTTTATCAAGATAAGGTACTGCTTTGGCTACAACAGCTTTTACCTTTTCATAATTATCGCCAGACAGTGCATTCAATTTTCTTAAGTGCCCGATACCGGTGATGATGTATTGCGTGATGTAACGGTCATCGGCACCGCCTTTGAACCAGGTGAAACCGCCATTGCTGCTTTGAGCTTCTTTTAATTTGTTGAAGGCTTTGTTCATCTCGCTGCTCATCTTTACCATATCGAACAGCAAGGCAATGTTCTTTTTTTGCTGGCTTTCATTTTGCGCTTCCAGTACCCACGGTGTTTCCTGCAGCAAGGCCGATTTTAATTCTTCATTCTT
Organism: Bacteroidota bacterium; assembly: GCA_048497855.1. Taxonomy (GTDB): domain Bacteria; phylum Bacteroidota; class Bacteroidia; order Chitinophagales; family Chitinophagaceae; genus Ferruginibacter. The sequence goes on from JBEHZB010000002.1 coordinate 325,861, forward strand.
TTGCAGGTTGCTCATCAATGCTGCGGTATCTACGGTCTTCCATTTTTCAAAAACCGCTTTGATCTTTGGTGTGGAGTTGCTGATGTACGTTGCCAATGTATTGGCGTAATAACGGTTAAAGGTTTGCTCTGCACATTCGTAAGGATATTCCATTAAATAAGGCAATGCCTGTACAGCGTACCATGCAGGATTGCTGGTGTATTCTACCGTTAATGCATGATTTGAAAGCGTTTGGCTGTTGCCGCTGTTCAATAATTTATCGAAACGGAATGTTTTTGTTGTTTGATTACGGAGATTGATGGGCATGGATTCTGTAACCAGCATGCGGTTGGTAAGAACAGGTATGGCCATTTCTTCTCCATCAGAAAACTGCGTTGTTTTTGCAACAATGCGGTAGGTCATTGCAGAATTAAAATTGAACGGGATGTCGATAGGGAATTTTACCGCACCACTTTGTCCGGCTGCAATAGTAAAATATTGCACCGGGAAAACATTTTTGAACCATCCGTCAACCGGCTTGTTGGTTGCAGCATCCAGCAGTTCGAGCTGTGCTGTGCCGGTTACTTCTGAATCACTAAGATTAACCACTTTAGCGCTGAATTCCAAGCGGTCGCCTTCGCGTAAAAAGCGTGGCGCATTTGGCTGCACCATCAATGGTTTTTGTGTTACTGTATTTTTTTCGCTGTAGCCGCTTGCCAGTTCTTTGGTATGTGCCAATGTCATCAGTTTCCAGTTGGTAAGCGCTTCGGGAATGGTAAAACTGAATTCTATATTACCATCAGCATCTGTCAACAGATCAGGAAAGAAGAAAGCGGTTTCGTTGAAATTCTTGCGGATCTGAACGGCATCATTTCCACCGCTGTTATTTTGAGCCTGAACGACTTCAGTGTCAAGATGTTCATATGCTAAACCGTTTCTTTCTTTATCAAGGGTACCGGTATATCCTAATGTAAGATTGTTATTTCCTACTGCAAATGTCAATGGTTGTGTCATTGGTGAAGGCGGCGGGGGTGGGGCTGCCAGGTTCATTTTTGGCGCAACAAGCCGCATGCTTTTAGTTTCGGCATAATCATAAAAGTACATGCTGTTCTCACGATAATAGTCAAGATAACTACCTGTTAAGGCATCATATCTTTTAGGGATAACTGTAAGGTAGGCAGGAGAAATCTTATCGTATTCTTCTGAGTTGATTGCGGTAAAACCATTTTCAGTCCAGTCCAGGTCTGCATACAAACCGGGCCAGATGTTTAAACTGCTCCAGCTGTGCGGTTTGAATTGATCCAGCGATGCATCGTACATGCCTGCCAGCATTTCTGCTGCTACCTTTTCTCCCTTGAGGCCAGTAATTTTTACTTTCCATTTTTCTTCACTGCCGGGTAATAATTTATCGCGGAAAGTTGCATAAGAAATATTCAGCTCTTTATTGCTCCAGGGTATGCTGAATGCTTCATCGCCTTTATAAATCCTGTTGTGCTGTATAAATGCATAGCTCATTTGCATACCGCCGCGGTCTTCTTCTTTTGCTGCTATTTGCTGTACGAAGGACTGGGCCGGTGTTACAACAGGGTAAGTAACGGTGGTATTGTTATTCATTTTTGCAAAACTGTGGATGAGCCAGATATTATCAAACCCTGTTTTGATCGTATAGCTGATGGCTTCGCCGGGTTCTGCAACATCCTTTTTTACATCAACAGCAACAGCTTCTTTTATTGGATCATTATCACGGGTAAGCTGGATATATCTTTCTGCTCTTACTTCTTCTCCATTTTTATCTTTTGTAACAGCAACGATCTTGTACCAACCTGAAGAGAATGTTGAATGTTGAATGTTGAAAGTTGAAAGTTCGGTGGTAGTATCTGTTATATCTGCTGCTTTTTCTCCGAGTGGCCATTTGTAGGTTTGGTCCTCATCTTTATAAACATCGTACGGGAACGTGGTATAGTATTCTTCTTTGCTCATTACAAACTGATCGGGCATGTCCCAATATCTTGCCCTGAAAATTTTAGCAGGGGCTACCAATTTTTGTATGGTAACATTTACGGTTGCCTTTTCATAAATGTTATTGAGATTGGTGGTGCTGATCATTAAATCTTTCAGGCTATCGGCTGGCAATTTTTGCGGCAGGCCGATGTTCAACTGCAGCATTTGATAGGCTACTGCTACAGAAGTTTCCCCGCTTTTTGTTTCGCCGTTGATATCGGTTACATCAGCGCTTACTTCATAATAAAAAATGGGCTGATTTTTTTTATCTACGCTTTCATCGGGTATTGCTTTAAAAGTAACATGAAATTCTCCTTTGGCATCTGTTGTTACAGTACCATTGGTGATCTCCATTTGATCCTTACCTGAAGGAAGGTAGTAGCCCCCTCTTTTGCTGTAATAACCCCATCCCCACCAAACAGGATATTGCACCTTACGCACAACCCGGTATTTTACTGTGGCGCCGTCGATATTATTTCCTGCATACGCTTTAGCAGTGCCGGTAACTTTTACGCTGTCGTTGAGGCGGTAAGTGCCTTTTGGTTTTTCTACTGTTACAAAGAACTTTGGCCGCTTATATTCTTCTACGCTAAAATATTGTGTGCCCGCGGTAACCGTGTCGAATATATTGAACTGGCCGTTCAGTGAACCTTCGGGTAATTTGAACGTGCCTTTATAGGAACCATAATCATTGGTAATAACAGCGATCTGCGCTACCTTTTGATTGTTGGCATCACGTAATAATAAAGTTGTTTTAAAATTAGCAGCTATCTCGTTCTTATTAGTCTTAGGATCATTTTTTATAACGATGCCCTTGAAATACATCGTTTGCCCGGGACGATAAATGGAGCGGTCGGTAAATAAGAAGGTGCGGTAATATGGTACAGGCTCAACGCTGTTGTAGTAATAACGATCATTATTGTAATTGCTTTCGTCTATGAACAACTCGTCGGTTCCGCTCTTAAACTGCAACGTAAATGTTCTGTATTGCTGCGATGGTTTTATTTTGAAATAGCCATTGCTGTTTGTTTTGTAACTCTCTGCTTTTATTTCATCATAGTGGCTGGTAGTGTAATTGTATTTTGTTTCCCAAACCTGTATGGTAGTATTGCTTAATGGCTTGCCATTATCGCGGTGCAATACATAATATTCATTGTCGCTGTTGTGGATATAGCTGATGTTGCTTACATAGGTTTGCTGCTTGGCCAATATATTTTTTTGTGTAGAGAAATTTTCATCAATACTTGCCAGGATAAAATAGATGCCGTTATCTACGCCATCAATTTTGATCTCGGTGGAGTGGTCTTGAAAATCCTGCGGATCAGGCAGATCAACCTTCCAGTTTTTTAGTGGTTTTAAAGCGACAATATTTTTCCAGTAGGCTTCCTCTTCACGCCTGTCCATTTTTTTTATTTCTTCTTTGGTTGTTTTAATGATACGCAGGTAAACTGTTTTTACATTTTTATAATTTACCAGCGTGCGAAAGGGCTGGCCGATCACATTTACCTTTTCTGTTTCCAGGTCGATATTGGGTTCCAGTATCTGCAACACCAGGTTTTTTGCATTGATGCCGCCTTCACTTTTAGGGAATTTTGCAAAGGCAGCTTCTGCTAATTCTTTGGCCCGTTTAATGTCATACTGATGTTCCGGCCTTGTATACGCATTATAATCACTTCCTCTTTTTAAATATAGTTTTGCTCTCAGGTACATAGCCTGTGTGCCGGCAGGGCTGGAAGCAAATTTGTTCTCGATATTTTTCAGCGCTTCTTCGTATAATTTTTCTTTTCCTTCCATTACGCCATACTGGTTCACAAAATTCAACCGCTGCAGGTCGGCATCTATCAATGCATCGGGTTGTGCATCTGCCAAATGGAATTTTAACAGTTCCCGGAATAACAGGAGCGCCCTGTTATGTAAGGAAGCGGTATCTTTTGTTGTAAAAGAGAGTTTGATAAATTCATCTGCGGGTGCAAATGCTGCGGCATCATTTATGGTAAACTGGTAAGCCGGTTTGGAAAGAGCATTATCATCGCTCATGAAATAATTGAGCGCACGGAAAGCTAAAAAATCGAACAGGGTAGGGCGCAGTTGCCGGGTGTTTTCTCCTTTTGTGATCACGGGATCAAAATCATCTACTTTGGTATTTTTTAACAGGGCTTCGTTGCTTAATGATGCTTTGTATAAGTTGCCGATTGTTTCGTGTAATTTTTCAAGGCTCCAGGTAGTAATGTCTTTGCTTTTTTCTTCCATCAGTGCAGTACGGCTGCTGAATTTCCAGCGGTTGTTTTGCAGGTAGTTCCAAAACATTTCGGCATGCATGCTTTGCAATATATTCTTTGCGGGGCCTTTTGCTTTTGCAATAAGCGTGTCTACAAAAAAGATGTTGTTCTCCCGGCTGTCTTCCTGTACCATGTTCCTGTATTTTACCTGGTACATGGCGGCTTTTATCTGTTGCGGATCGTTGTTATCTTTTACTGCCAGGTTGTAAATATTTATTACTTCTTCAAGGGCAGTTTTGGTAAGTCCTTTTTTTTCCAGGTCGTCTACTTTTTTCCAGTTCTTTTCGTAATTGTTTTTTATTTGCGCTACGGTTGTTATGGCTAAACCGGTAACAGCAAAAATTGCCAGCAGAATTTTTTTCATCATAACAGACTGATTTTAATTACAAGATACAATTTCATTTATTATGCAGTTAGATGTAGGCGGAATATGATTTGCATAAAAATGAGCTTGCATTTTTCTTTAACTTTTTATTATCTTTTGCCCATGTTACAACGGCATATGTTTTGAATCTATACATAATAACCTAATAAACACTGAACATGAAACTAACGTTTACATTTTTTACTGTAGTATTTTTTACTGTTGTTGCTGCGGCGCAGAATAACAGGTTCCAGTCGTCGCAGTTGAGCATTTCTACCATAGGCAATATGACAACCAGGGTGATGATAGACGGAAATAAATATAAAGTATCCGGCAATGAGCTGGTGATTAAGAATTTGAGAATGGGTATGCATACTGTTAAGGTATATCAGCTGAAAGCAGGAAGACGTGGAAATCAAAATAATGGCTACGGAAATAATAATGATAACTACCAGTTGGTGTACAACGGCAATATCACGTTAAGGCAGCAATACAGTATTGATATTATGATCAACCGATTTGGTAAAGCCTTTGTGGATGAACAGGTAACTGCACAGGGATATTATAATGATGATGACGATGATGATTGGGGAAATAATAACAACTGGAATAACAACAATAATAATAGTCCTGTTTATACTGCAATGGATGCACAATCATTTGAGCAGTTTAAGCAGAGTATTAAGAACGAAATGTCGGATGATACCAAGCTGAAGATAGCTAAACAGTATATGCCGTCGAATTATTTTACGGCAGCGCAGGTTAAAGATGTGTTATCGCTGTTCTTTTTTGAGGATAATAAGCTGGAACTTGCAAAATTTGCTTATAAATACACGGCGGACAAGAATAATTATTTTGTAGTGAATAATTCCTTTTCGTTCAGCAGCAGTAAAGAGGAGTTGATGGACTACATAAAAAAGAATCCTTAGTTTTTTTGGTTTTCAATGGCTATACTTTGAGGCCGGAGCGAAAGTTCCGGCTTTTTTATTTATATAAAAAAAGCCCGGCAGTTTGGTCTGCCGGGAATGGAAAAATGGATAACTAAAACGAAAACTAATTTTTAATGAACCTGCTTTCGAGGTTTACGCCGTTGGCTGATCTTATCATAACGGCGTAAGTGCCCTTAGAAAGTTTATTTACCGGAACAGTAATATTATTATTTCCTTTTTGCACTTTTATAGTTTGTTGTATATACACCCTGCCGGTAGCATCAATAACCATCAACGAGGCATCCTGCGATTGCTCTGCAGCAAACTCTGTAGTTATTATTGAACTGGCCGGTGAAGGATATACGTTGACAATTGAACTGAGAGTAGCTTTGTTATTAAGCCGTACAATAGAAGAGTAAGTGAATGATCCGTTTGTATTCACCATTTTAAGACGATAGAAATTTATGGTACGTGCCACATTTGCATCGGTATATTCATACGAACCTGCGCTGTTGCCGTTTGCGGTAACAGAACCGATGCTGCTATAATTGATACCATCTGTGCTTCTCTCTACTTCGTATTTTGCAAGACTGGTTTCGCCGCCGCTCGACCATTTGAGCGAGGCTTTGTTGGTGCCGGTTAAGGAACCATTGAATGAAGTTATATTGGCAGCCAATACACTTACTGCATAAGTAATGCTCAGGTCATCTATAAGCCAGTTAGCTGTGCCGGGTGTTTCTGTGCCGGTACCATCCGAACCATATATTCTTAAGGTAATGGGTTGATCCACAGTGCCGTTCAACGGAGTAAGTATCGGTATGGTAATACCCCATGCGCCTGTAAGAGAAACGCTGATAGAGCCTGCATCTGAGGCATAGCCATCAAGCGAGGAGCGTACGGTTATCAATGCCGGCCCTGTAGCGTCTGTAGACTGGTTGCCTAAAGACATTGCCACAACAGCAACGGCATAGCCCGAAGCTGGTGTAATGGTAACTTCAAAATAAGTTGACGTAGCTATATTTAAGCCCCCTGTAAATGCTGTAGCGCCGGCATTGTTACCACCTGAAGCGCCCGGATAGCCGGTTGAAGGCGATGTGGCAGTAATAAGTGTGGTAACGCCGCTGTTGTTAACCTGCGTAACATCGCTGACAGTTGAATTGGCAAGCACCCCCGATGTAGGCGATGCAGTATTAAAGTTCCAGGTAACTTGTCCTGAAGAAGTTAAAAACCAACCCGTAAATAAAATAAGAGTAAGTAATCCTTTCATAATGTACTGTTTTAAAGAATAAATAAAAAGCTGTTCGTTTTTTTGCTGAAAGGACATTATGGGTACAAAAAAACAGCACAAAATCTGTGCTGTTTTTTAAAAGGAATATTATTTTTTGGAAGAAATTATTTTTTTAATGCTTCGGCCATGGTCTTGCCGATATCTGCGGGGCTGGCTACCACGTGGATGCCACACTCGGCCATGATCTTCATTTTGGCAGCAGCCGTATCATCGGCACCGCCAACAATAGCACCTGCATGCCCCATACGGCGACCCGGAGGAGCGGTTTGCCCGGCGATAAAACCAACTACCGGTTTTTTATTGCCTGTGCTCTTAACATATTGAGCAGCTTCGGCTTCCATGCCTCCGCCGATCTCGCCGATCATTACAATGGCATCGGTGTCGGCGTCATTCATGAAGAGTTCAACTGCTTCTTTGGTAGTAGTACCGATTATTGGATCGCCGCCGATACCGATGGCGGTAGAAATACCGAGGCCAGCCTTGGCTACCTGGTCTGCCGCTTCATAGGTAAGTGTACCACTTTTACTCACAATTCCAATTCTTCCTTTTTTGAAAATAAAACCGGGCATGATACCCACTTTGCATTCTTCTGCGGTGATGACACCGGGGCAATTTGGTCCTATTAAGCGAGTATTTTTCCCCACTAAGTAATTTTTTACTTTCACCATGTCCTGAACAGGTATGCCTTCGGTGATACAAACTACCAGGGCTATACCTGCATCGGCAGCTTCCATAATGGCATCGGCTGCAAAGGCCGGGGGCACAAAAATGATGCTCACATTGGCGCCTGCTGTTTTAACGGCATCGGCAACGGTATTAAAAACAGGCTTATCCAGGTGAGTAGTGCCACCTTTGCCGGGTGTAACGCCACCCACCACATTGGTGCCGTATTCGATCATTTGCGTAGCGTGAAAAGTGCCTTCTGTACCGGTAAAGCCTTGTACGATAACTTTGGAATCTTTGTTGACCAGAACTGACATGAGAATAATTGATAATTAAAAATGAAGAATTAAAAATGTGGCGCAAAGATAGTAATTTTCGCCGCTGAGAAATAAGTTAATTGAGTTTACGCAGCAATTGCCAAGTGGGCAGATGTAGGTCTCTGTTCCCAACGGAAGAAGATCAAATTGCCAATGATTTTTTTACGCAGTAATACGAATATGGGTTTCGATCACCTTCAACAAATGTTTTTTTATAAAAGGCTTTTCAATATAATTATCGGCGCCTGCATCCCTGGATAACTGTGCAATATCAGGATTGGCGGATATCATGATAACAGGGATGTGTTTTGTTTTTTCCTGGTTTTTTAGATGCCTGCAAATATCTAAACCATCTATGCCGGATAGCTGCCTGTCGAGCAAAAAGAGATCAGGTATCATAAATTGATTTTCAAGAATGCCAAGTCCGTTAGATCGTACCTCTACCTCATAGCCCGCACTTTCCAGTATCATCCTGAAAAGTTCCTGTAATGACGGGTCGTCATCTGTCACCAGTATCTTCTTTTGCATACATTGTAAGTGGCGCAAATTATATACCGTTGCCGAAAATGCCTGTTGCCAATAGTATTGTCGGTTTTACGGGGGAGTTATTTCCACTAAATGCTTACAAATTTTACCCAAGATGGTGGGATTGTGGCAGTTAACAGTGCAGCCAGCCGCAGTAGTTATTCTATAGCAGGCCCTGAACCATTAAGCAGTTCATCCATGTTCCTGTCGTTATCAATCTTGCCTTTGGCTTCCAGCATACGCATATCTTTGGCATCCTGTAAAAACTCTGAGGCAAAGATGAAGGCATTGAGTTTTTCATTTTTGGAGAAGATGATCTCCTTATTATTTCCACTCCATTCTTTTTTGCCTTCAAACATGTAGAGGATATTTTCGCCGATCTCCATCACGCTGTTCATATCGTGGGTATTGATCACAGTGGTCATGTTGAATTCTTTGGTGATATCGAAAATGAGTTTATCGATCACCATGGAGGTTTGCGGGTCGAGCCCGGAGTTAGGTTCATCGCAAAATAAATATTTCGGGTTCAATACAATAGCCCGGGCAATGCCCACCCTTTTCTTCATACCACCACTGATCTCTGCCGGGAATTTTTTATTGGCATCTTTTAAATTAACCCTGTCCAGCACTTCGTTCACCCGTTTTATTTTTTCGCTGTAGCTCATCGGCGAGAACATATCCAGCGGAAACATCACATTCTGTTCTACGGTCATGCTATCGAACAAAGCCGAGCCCTGGAACAGCATGCCGATCTGCTGGCGCAATTCTTTACGTTGCTCCTGTGTCATATCGGTAAAGCTCATGTTATCATAAATGATCTCGCCGTGGTCTGGTTCAAACAAGCCTACCAGTACTTTTTGCAGTACCGTTTTACCACTGCCACTGGTACCAATGATAAGATTGCACATGCCGGTCTGCATCACATGACTTACGTCATTTAATACTACTTTATCGCCGAAAGATTTTTTTATGTTCTTAAATTCAATCATAACCCCAACCCCTAAAGGGGCTTTTAGTTTCTAATTATTTATAGCCTATTTATTTACCAAAATATTTTTCATTTCGTGAGCTCCAATTCCCCCTTTAGGGGGTTAGGGGGCTTTACAGCAACAGCGCCGCCAGCAAATAATCCGCAAATAATATCATGATACAGCTTACCACTACGCTTTTTGTACTGCTTCTTCCTATTTCCAGTGCACCGCCTTTTACATAATAACCATAATATGCCGGTATAGTACTGATGATAAAAGCAAACGTATAGGCTTTTATCAATCCAAAAAATACATTGTAGGGAACAAAACTTTCCCGCAAACCGCGGTCATAGGTTTCGGTAGATAAAATGCCTGAAGCAGAACCTGCCAAACGGCCACCATAGATACCCAGTGCCATTGCCAGCACTACCAGTAAAGGAATAGTAACCATAGCTGCAGCGATCTTGGGCATGATGAGATACGATTTGGTATTAATGCCCATGATCTCCAATGCATCTATCTGTTCGCTCACCCGCATATTGCCCAGTTCGCTGGCTATCTTACTGCCGATAACACCGGCCAGTACGATACAAACCAGTGTAGGTGCAAACTCCAGCGTTACCGTATCACGAACGATCTGTGCAATGGTAGATTTTGAAATGAGTGGGCTAACCAATTGATAGGCTGTTTGCACAGCACTTACCGCACCCATAAAAACGGAGATGATGGTAACAATACCCAACGAGCCAATACCTAATTCTACACACTGGTGTGTAAATTCTTTCCAGTACATCCTCATGTTCTCCGGCCGGCTAAACATGCCCTTGAGCATTAAGAGGTAGCGGCCGAAGTGGGTAAAAAAACTCATTATTGTTTCCCGGTTTTGTTTTTGGTTATCGAAAACCGAAGATACTATTGTTGGCGATAAGCAGCAACAACGGCAGCTTCGCCAAAAACGTTATAGGTCTGATGTTTTATTTTTAAAACGCTTCCACCACCTGCTTTTCCTCACTTCTTCTTCGGTATTGCTGTTCTTGCATTTCATCTGGGCATCTACTACTGCAATAAGCACCATATTGAATATAGAACGGATTGAGCTTCCCAGTTGCAATACGTGTACCGGTTTTTTCAGTCCTAATAAGATAGGCCCTATAGAATCGGCACCGCCTACTTCCTGTAATAAATTATAAGCAATATTACCTGCGGCGAGGTTCGGGAAAATGAGGGTATTAACTTCCCCGTTCAGTAATTCGGTAAACGGATAATTTTCTTTCAGTATCTCTTTATTAAAAGCAAGGATACCCTGTACCTCACCATCGCAGATCAGTTTAGGGTCTTTTGCTTTTACGATCTCGTGTGCTTTTCTAACCAAGGTAGCTTCCGGCGAATCGCTGCTGCCAAAATTAGAGTACGACAACATAGCAATGCGTGGTACAATATTGAACTGGCGGATCTCTTTGGCTACCATCAGGGTTATCTCCGCCAATTCTTCGGCAGTAGGATTAAAGTTAACCGTAGTATCTGCTAAAAATAAAGGTCCACGTTTGGTGAACATGATATACATACCGGCGATCTTTTTTACGCCTTCTTCGGTACCAATGATCTGGATGGCAGGGCGGATAGTATCAGGATAATTCCTGCTCAGCCCACTGATCATACAATCCGCTTCGCCGGTCTCTACCAGCATACAGCCAAAGTGATTGCGGTCCTTCATCGCCTTATAAGCTTCATATTTATTTACACCCTTGCGCTGGCGTTTGTTGAAAAAAACATCGCCATATTGTTTGCGCAGCTCTTCGTGCTTATCATCCTGTGGGTTCAATACCGGGATACCTTCCAGGTCGATACCATTTGCTTCAGCGATCTTTTGGATCCTGGCCTCATTGCCCAGCAGGATAGGGTAAGCAACCCCTTCTTCCTGTGCCATCTGCGCCACCTTTAATATCTTCAGGTTCTCTGCATCGGCAAACACTACACGCTTCGGTTCTTTCTTCGCTTTATTACCGATAACACGGCTCAACTGGTTATCCAGTCCAAGACGTTTATTCAGTTCCAGTACATAAGCATCCCAATCTGTAATAGGGTACTTTGCCACACCACTCTCCATAGCGGCCCTGGCTACTGCAGGCGCTACTGTTGAAAGCAAACGGGGGTCTACTGGTTTTGGAATGATATAATTGGGGCCGAATACAATCGTCTTTTCATTGTATGCAAGGGTTACAATATCCGGTACCGGCGATTTGGCCATTTCTGCCAATGCCTTTACTGCAGCCAGTTTCATGGCTTCGTTGATCTGTGTGGCCCTTACATCAAGCGCACCGCGGAAAATATACGGGAAGCCCAATACATTATTTACCTGGTTAGGATAATCGCTTCTTCCTGTGGCCATGATGATATCTTTGCGTGCAGCGATCGCTACTTCGTAAGGTATTTCGGGATCGGGGTTGGCCATAGCAAATACAATAGGGTTCTTAGCCATGCTCTTTACCATATCCGCATTAACAGCATTGCCTACACTAAGGCCGATGAAAACATCCGCATCTTTCATTGCCCTGGCCAGATCATAATCTTTGTATTTGGCATCGGTACAAAAACGCAGCTTCATTTCTTCTACATCAGGGCGACCTTTATACAGGATACCTTTGCGGTCGAATACCATAAAATTTTCCTGCTTTGCACCCAGTGATTCGTACAACTGGATACAAGCCATAGCAGCGGCTCCTGCGCCGTTCACTACAAACCGTACCTTTTCTATCTTTTTCTTTTGCAGTTGCAATGCATTCAATAAAGCAGCTGCGCTGATGATGGCTGTACCATGCTGATCATCGTGCATGATAGGGATATTGCATTGCTTTTTCAGTTCCTGTTCAATATAAAAACACTCCGGCGCTTTGATATCTTCTAAATTGATACCGCCAAATGTTGGCTCCAGCGCTTTTACGATCTGTACAAATTTTACAGGATCTGTTTCTGCGATCTCGATATCAAACACATCTATATCAGCAAATATTTTGAACAATACCCCTTTGCCTTCCATTACCGGCTTACCGGCTGCAGGGCCGATATTACCCAATCCCAGTACGGCCGTACCATTGCTGATAACGCCAACCAGGTTTCCTTTGGCCGTATATTTATAAACATCTTCGGGATTGGCTTCTATTTCGAGGCAGGGCGCAGCCACGCCGGGAGAATAAGCCAATGACAGGTCACGTTGTGTTTTTGCTTCTTTGGTTGGCACCACTTCTATCTTTCCTGGTCTTCCTTTGGCATGGTATTCCAGTGCCTGTTGCTTGCGTAAGTCTTTTGACATAATTTGATCGTTAAAGTTCATACTTAACAGTAAAGCAGATTTTTTTGAACCCGGCTTTTGTGCTACTATTAAGCTTCATTGGCGTCGTCCCGATTGAATCGGGATACGATACAGCCATATTCAACTTTTTTCTCACCTGCCAATTAATGTTTTACTAACAGGAAAGGAGGTGCAATTTACGTAAATACAAATAGAGTGTACTTGTTTGGTTGAAGTACTAAAAACTTATTTTCTGCAAACCAGTTTCATTCTAAAATTGTTTTTTGGAAAAACCACGTCATTCCCATCTATTAAAAGGTATTGTTCAGAAAAATTTGATGCGCTATGAATACAAAGATCAAGGGGAAAAGGAACGTTTATTCGTAGTTCATAAGAGTAACCCTTTTTTACCCAAAATGTAATAGGCACACCGAATATTCTTTCCAGTAAAGGAAACTCCAGCACTTTAATGCTGCCGTTTTTAAAACTTAACAATGAGTTTTTTAACATCAGATCTTTGCGTTTGTCTTTTTTTGTCCTGGCTATTGCAAAATAAGCTGAATCTTTATGATCATACCTGTAATTGATCGTGTTGCCGTTAAGGGTTTTAAAAGCTATTGTTTGAGTATTGCCTGTATTTTTTGTTTCCGTTACAAAAAAAGGCTGTTTTAATAAAAGATTTGATCTGTCAATGTAAATAGTATCATTGGAAATATGGCATTTATCAAATGCATAACTGACATGCTGTTCGCAACCGGTACTGTAGTAAATATTATTTAGTGAATCAATAATAAGAGAACTACCGCATAATAGCGCTGTGTGATGTGATGCAACAAGTTTATTGGTACAATTATTTTGCGCAAAAGCTTTTGACGAAAGCACCAGTACGATCATCAATAACTGCTTCATTATTTATTGCTGCTTTTTGCTTTAAAACTCCAGGTAATTTCAAATTCAGCTACAATTTCATTAGCTGCATTTCTGCCGGTAGATTTTGTAGTTACTGATCTGCCTTCGCCGCTGGATATTGCTTCCTCAATGATGCGTTGAATAAAGGCCCCATCTTCGCAGGTAAACGTTGTTCTGCCTACGGCTTTTTTTAAAAAATTCCCTTTTACATCCAATACCAGCATGCTTACTGTCGGCTTGCGCTGATAAATATGCGCCATGGCTAAAATACCTGTACTCATTTCTGCAGCCATACTTAAGCAGGCAAAATAGGTACTTTTAAATGGATTCTGGCTCAGCCATTTATAAGGAACTGTAACTACACATTTATTTTCATCAGCGTATCTTACTCTTACACCGCAAAAAAAAGCGCTCGGTAATTTATAAAATAAAAACAGCCGGAACTTGAACGGGCTGTTTACGAGTTGAAGGAATTTTTTATTGGCAATAGCCATAGAATTTAATATTGTTGATTTAATATTTAATATTGTTTGATCACGCAATGTTTTCAATATTAAATATTCCCTATTAAATATTCAATACCTCAATCGCCATACATTTTAGGATTCAAGGCCCGTGGCGACCACATTTCTAAAAACGCCTGTACCTTTTCCCTGTTATAGCTTTGCTTGCCATCTTCCAGGTACTCACTGTTCTGTGTGTTTATGCGGTTGCCGTTGCCATCTAAAATAATAAATACGGGATAACCAAAGCGTTGAGGATAACCATATTTGGCAAATGTTTTTTTGTTCTCATTTTCCTTGCTCCAGTTAAGATGATACCACACAAAGCTGGCCTTCATTACCGAATCGATCTTTGGATCGGCCTTGCAAAAACGGGCAAATTCGATACACCATTTACACCAGTTGCCGCCGCCCTGCAGCAGTACATATTTGTTTTCGGCCCTTGCTTTTTTTACTGCTGCTTTGATAGCAGAGTCAGCATCAGCATAAGGGTTATACAATTTAGTTTCCTGTGCGGTAACAGTTGCACTAAAACAAAGCGCTAAAAAAAACAGCAAGATCTTATTCATGATGAGTATAGGTTTAAAAATAAAATTTATAAAAAGATCAACATTGAACCTCATCCCAACCTCTCTTCTTTAGAAGACGGAATTCGAAGATTATGTTTTATACATTTTAAATCTTCACTTCGATCTCCTATATAATCAGTTCCCCTTTAGGGGCGGAGGGGCGGGGGCCTTACTTATTCACCTCCACAACAGCTATCACCGCATTTTGTTGCGTATTATCCGTTTTAAAATTTATCGTTCCGCCGCTGCCTGCTGCAAAGTTAACATTGCTGATGGCATTACCCTTTAAAGCTTCTAAAACTTTTGCCCCATAATCTGTACCGCTGCTTTTTGAGATGGCTGCATTAACAGCATACCAATCGATGGGCTGTTTGGTAACCACGATAGCAAATACATCTTTATTGCCGATATTATCTGGTGTTAAACTTTTGCCTCGTGGAAAAAGGCGATAGCCGGTAATGCCGCAGTACGGCGAAAAGCTTGTTTTGGTAGCATCTGTTTTATCGGGATAAGGGAAGAGGGTGTAACTGCTGCCATCAGTTTCCTGGCCAAAAATATAAATATTACACTCAGTGGAATTCTTTATCTCCATTTTGAATTTAGTACCGGGTGCTACCGTATTTACTGTCTCAAAAACATTATCACCTTTTAGTTTTAGCGGGATATAAGTTTTGCTGTTATTGCCAACAAGGCCAATGGCGCATTCAAATGTTTGGTTCAATGCAGCGCCACGTTTAGGCATTGGGTCAATACCATAGGCTTCTTTTACAAACTCCTTGAAGTCGGCATAACGCACCCATGCCACACCGTTATTGCCCCAGTCGGGTCCCCAGCTATTCATGATCTGAAAGGCCTGCTTGCGGTCATCATAACCGATCACACACATCGCATGCCCGCCAAAACCCATCTGGCTGCGGTCTTCATCAGTTGGTGCCCAAAGGTCTTTGCCCATCATATCCTGCATAAAGGAACCGCCAACCATCATACCGATAACTACCGGTGCATCTTTCGCCAAATGTTCTTTTACTGCCCTCACATTAATGCCATCTACACCGGCGCCATCCGTCAATCTTGTAAAGCCGTGCATGCGGTTTTGCGAAGCCTTGTTCCATAAAGCACTGTTAGGTTGTGTGCTGCACTCCTGGTCGTTGTAAGGGAAGTCGTTATAGGAAACTACGCCTTTATCTTTCATGAATTCCATGGCCCTTTCTATATAAGAACCTTCGCACCCTTCCAGGCCAATTTGATTATACACAAATGAAGGGCTGTAAGCCGTACTGTTGCCGCTTTGCCCGGTAGAAGCTGCTTCTACAATGGTTCTCGCCGCGTACACACTGCTCCATGCTACACAGCTTCCCTGCTGGCCCTGGTTGCGCCTGTCGGGCGCAAAGCGTAATAAAGAAACACTTTCAGGTAAAGGGTTTTTGGTATTATCATCACTCAGTCCTTCATATACACTTGCTTTTTTAAATTCTTCGGGACTGTAACTGTAACCGCTTTGAGAGAATAATTTTTTTATCGTTTCCACACCGCCGCCACCGGTTGTATTGCAACCGGATTTTTGAAAAAAGAAGTAGCCGCCTGCAGCTAACAATAATAATATTATAATACCGCCCTTGCCTCCTTTGCCGCCCATTAATCCTAAAAGCAACGGTAAAAAACTCAATAATCCACCACCACTGGTACCACCGCCTCCGCCACGGGATGTATTACTGTCATCGAAGTCCTGTTGATCCTGCGGATCATCTTCCATACGTATTGGCATACTGCTAGATTTTAGACTTTAAAAATAAGCAGTTTTTAAGAATGTTTTAAAACGATATTATTGAAGAAAAGACAGCCTAAAATAATCAGGGCTTTTCTTTTTCCAGTATCTCAAACTGCCGTGATACGCTGATGCCGTTCTCATCTACCAGTGTGATGATATGTTTGCCGGGAGAAGGGTTGAGGCCGATCTGGTGAAAGTTTTGCGTAGTGCCGATAAATTGATCATCAAGGCTCCAGAAAATTTTAGCATTGCTGCGCCGGTGTGCTGCGGTGAAAACAGTATTGCCTTTTTGCCCGGTAACTTCCAGCGGCACATAAATTTTTGCATCAGGTTGCGGATAAATGATCTCAATCGGTTTGCCTGTTTCGGCAAAGGTGCAGCCCGGTTTAAATAGCGGTAATACTTTATAATCTGCATTGCGCTGCTTGTAATAATATTCCATGGCAGGGGAGAGGATGAACCAGCTTTTATGCTGCATCGAAGAAGGGCTTTCGCATTCTTCGGTTACCCGGTAATTACCTGTTGCATCTAAATGAATTATTTTATGGTAAGGGCATAAAGGAACTTTATTGCCATTCGGCGGCATGAATAACGTATCTACATCCGGGCAATCAATATTGGCCCTGTAGCCGCTTTGCCTGCATACGGGCACATACGAAAAATTGTAGGTTGGTTTTTTCCACCAGGTGCTGTTGGGCAATAAACGGAAGATATCAAAAAGTATAGGCGCTGCCGTTTGTACACCTACTAATCCCGGCCGTCCTTCACCATCTGCATTGCCTACCCATACTGCCACTACATTCTTTGGCGTTACGCCTATTGCCCATCCATCCCTGAAACCAAAGCTGGTACCGGTTTTCCAGGCGATCTTTTGTGAAGAGGAAAACTGTTGCCACAAACCTTCTTCGCCGGGGCGCATTACTTCCTGCATGGCCTGGAAGGTGAAGTAGATGGAAGTAGCATCTAAAGGAATTGGGGATTGGGAATCGGGATTTGGGTTGGCTGCTGCATCCGAATTACCAATTCCCGATTCCCTGCTTACATACCTGGGCGGATGAAAATCTTTCGGATCCATCTTGCCGTAATTTTTTGTTTGATGATTCAATGCTCTTGCCATAGAAGCATATACACCGGCAATATCCCACATGGTTACTTCGCAACCGCCGAGTATAAGACTGAGGCCATACGTATCTGCAGAACGGTTCAATGTAGTGATGCCGCACCGCTGTAAGGTTTCGTAAAAACGCTGGTACTTATATTGCTGCAATAATTTTACCGCAGGTATATTTAAACTTCTTGCCAGTGCCCTGTTGGCCGGCACAGCGCCATCAAAACCAAGATCGAAATTTTGCGGCGCATAGCTCCCGATCTGTGTGGGTATATCGGGCACGATAGAATTAGGAAGGATCAATCCATCGCTTAACATGGCTGCATAAAGGATAGGTTTTAATGCACTGCCCGGGCTTCGCGGCGCTGCAATAATATCTACATCGCTTTCCATCGAAGCATCGCCGGGCGCCGAAATATTGCCGACATAAGCCAGCGTGTTTCCTGTTTCTACATCCAATACCAATACACAGGCGTTGTTGATGCCGTTGCCTTTCAGAACAGACTGGTGCTGCTGAACGATACGGGCCACATTTCTTTGCAATACACCATCCAGTGTGGTCTTAACTTTTGTTATACCAACATTGTTTTTATTTTCTTTGATGAATCGCTGTAATAAATGCGGTGCAAATTGTGGTAATGCCAAAGGCTCACCAGGCAAGGGTTCCAGCTTTGCCAGTTCGCAACTGCTTTTATCAATGATACCCCGTTCCCGTAATTGATCGAGCAATATATTTCTCTTTCGCAGCAATACATCCCTGTTCTTTCCCGGGTGTACGAGTGCCGGTGCATTGGGTAATACTGCCAACGCTGCCATTTCGCCCCAGCTTAATTTATCCGGGCTTCTTCCGTAATAGCGCCATGCTGCTGCATCCAGCCCTACTACGTTACTGCCGAAAGGGGCATTGCTGGCATACAATGCTAAAATTTCTTTTTTGGAATACGACATTTCCAGCCGCGTGGCGAGGATACTTTCTTTTAGTTTGTTCCAGATGCTTCGGCTGTCGTCTTTTTTAGAAAGGCGTATAACCTGCATTGTTATAGTACTACCACCCTGTACTACTTCTTTACTTTTTATGTTTTTTACTACTGCTCTCCCGATAGCCACAGGATCAACACCCGGGTGATTGAAGAAGCGCTTGTCTTCGAATGTGGTGATGCAGTCAATGAATTTTTGCGGTACATTTTTATTGTATGGAAAGCGCCACTGGCCATCAGCTGCTATGGTGGCGTTTAGCAAGTTGCCATCCACATCTTCAATGATATAAGAAGTAGGGGCGTTGAATAATTTTTTGGGTAGAGAAGCATAGAACCATACCAGCAGTCCCAGCAGTATCAGCAATTTGATCCGTGACCTGTTGCTGAGGTTTTTTATTTTGAATGTTATGTAAGAAAAAAAGTGTTTCAATGAATTAGTATAATAAAATGAAGTTAGGAAGAGAATCAATTACAGAATAAAAAACACCGGCAATACCATACGCTTTTTTATAAGCTGTATCATTGTATTACCGGTGCTCCTTTATTTTACTGATTCACCACTTCCACCCATCGTCCGTTCACCCCTGCGGTGATGCTGTTATCATACATCGCTTCGGCAAAAGTGCCGGGTAAAAAGAAACGGCCGAGATAAGAGGCATTCAACTGTACATAATACGTCAGCGTTTGATTGGCTGAAATATCAAAGTAAGTATATACCCTGTCATCACGAATATCCTGGTAAGTGGATGGCGATGATTTGAAAGCGCCCTCACCATCAAACATGCGGGCATTTAAAATTTCCCAGCCGCTCGGGAATATCTGCGACAAAGCCATTTGCGAATAATAACCACGTCTGCCGGGATTGGTGATCACTACCTTGGCGACAAAATCTGTACCCTGCGATAACTTATTGATATCTACAGGAGTTCCGTTTTGCGAAATATAACTTACACTCATCGTTAATACAGTAGGGTTGTTGTTTACTTTTAAACTGTCGCCTGCCAGAGGTTGACCCTGTGTTACCAAACGTACATACAACGTATTGCTTCCTTTATTGGTGATCACTACATTGTTGCCTTCATTCTTTAATACAACGGGCACCTGTCTTAAATAAGAAGCAGAGTTGATATCTGTTGATTTGCCATCAATATTACTGTTGGCTAAAATTTTGGCACCGCTTGGATTTTTACCACAATATTTTGCGATAGCTATTAAAGCATAAGCAGTTGTTTGTGTGCTGTACCAACTGTCTTGCGATAATTTTGCTGCTATGGTTGGCAACAATTCTGCAGCCTTAGCTTTTCGTCCAAGTATCGTTAATGTTTCCAGCACCATAGCCTGGTCACGCAGATCAGAACCAAATGTGATGCCCGGCGAAGTACGTGTTTCGAACGATACCGGTAAGCCGCTGATAAGATCAAGCGCAGTATTTTCCTGGCCTGCCAGTTTATAGGCTGCTGCTAATCTCCATTTTGCTTCGGGAGATAAATATTTGAATTCCTTCAAACGGTTCATAGCACCCAGTTCCGGGGCTTTTGCCAGTGCTAATGTATAGAGGCGATACGATTGGATAAGATCACCACCATAAAAATTAGTGGTAGATGGAACCCAGCTGTTGGCTTTGCCGCGTTGATAATTTTTAAATTGCTGCAGCATATAATCACTTACGAAATAACCATTCGCCTGCGCCTCAATTAAAAAATGACCGGCATAGTTGGTGCCCCATTCATCAGCTTCACCTTCGCCCGGCCAGTAACTGAAACCTCCAGCCGATGTTTGGAAATTTTGTATCCTGCCGATAGCTGCCTTTATATTTTTATCTACCTGTGCTTTTTTATAATCATCAAGATCGGTAAGTTGATTTAATACCAACTGAGGGAACACCGATGACGTAGTTTGCTCGATACAGCCATGCGGATATTCTATCAAATAGTTCAACCGTTTTTGCAGGTTCATAGATGGCACGCTGGATATTTCTACCACAGCGCTGCTGGTAGCAACAACACCTATCGGTGAAGCTTTCGTTCTCCATTGTTGCCCCGGTGCCAATGTAATTTCACTTACACTTGTTACCGGCGGATTGGGATTACGAATATCCAGCTCTACTTCATAGTCTGCTTTTTCTCCACCAGAAGATGCCAGCAGTTTTACTTTGCCGATGCCTACATTTGGTTTTACCCGTACATCAAAATATACCATTTGTTCGCCGGTTTGCGAAAAGCTTACGGTTTGCGAATTGCCACCTACCACTTCTAAATATGGATTGGATTGAAGAGAAACATTTACATTTTTGATGTTGTTCTCCATTGCAAAAACAGTGACCGGCAATTTGATCGTTTCGCCGGGACCTAATACCCTTGGCATAGTAGCCAGCAGCATCAATGGTTTTTTAACAGCTACTGCTTTTTCTGCAAAACCATAGCTACCGTCGTGTGCCGCTACCACCATTGCTCTTACAGAGCCTATGTAAGATGGTAAGGTGAACGATTGTTTTTGTGTTTGTCCGCGGCTTAAATGAAATGGCCCAAGATATTTTACAACCGGTTTAAAACGGTTGGCTGTTTTTTGTTTGGTCTGTCCGGCTTCCGCATCACCGCCAATGGTCAGTATGCGTTCAAGATCGCCGCCCCATGCGCCGATCACGTAATCGAACATGTCGAAGCTTTTTACACCCAATGCTTCTCTTGCATAGAACACGCTGTGCGGATCGGGTGTTTTAAAACGGGTAAGATCCAGCAGGCCTTCATCAACGATCGCAACGCAATAAGTCATTTCTTTTCCGCTTGTTTCGCTAACCGTGAAAGAAACATTTTGTTCGGGACGTATGCTGTTGGCAATATTGAGAACAGGTTTTAGTATCGTGTTCTTATCTTCTACAAAAATGGGAATGGAACCATACATCCGTATCGGAAGATCATTGATCGTTTGCGAATGCGGCTGCAGCAAGCTTACTGTAGCATAAACATTCGGCGCCATATCAGCATCTGCTTTGAATTTTACTATGGTTTGCCCCTGGTCGGTCTCTTTCCAGAAAGATTTGATCACTTTACTTCCGCTTTCCAAACTTACCAATACCCTGCCGCCTTTACTGCTGGGAATGGTGAGCGCTACTTCATCACCAACATTGTATTTATCTTTATTGGCAGTAAAAGCCAGCATCGACGCCGCGGTTTGATCATCATTGCCACCCCTGCTTTGCCAGCCCGGCTCATCAATGTATAAAGTAGAGCCGGTAGTGTGGCCGCTTTTAAGATCTTTTACCAGGATCAAATATCGTCCCCATTCATTTTCTGATGTACCGAACTGCCATTGCCCACGGCCGTTAGTAAGGCGAACGGTTTCTTTTTTGATCAGTTTATTATATTCGTTTTGGGTAAAATTGCTCAAATTATCCCCGTTGTCATCCCACCACCAGCGCCATTGAATGCGGTAGAACTGCACTTCCACATCATTACTGCCGCCAATAAGGTTGCCGTGTGCATCTACATTTACGATTTGCGTAGTATGTGTTTTACCAGCCAGTAAATAATCAAATGGTTTTTCTCCATCCGGTAATTTGATACCAACATAGCTCGAGTAAGGGCTATACGGTACACTCATGTTATCAATGCTGAAGCTTCCGCCAGGCTCAAATACTTTTACGATCATGTTGGCACTAAGCATGCCTGGTGCCGCTTCATCTATTTCAAAATTCGGATTGATGGAAGCATTACCATCAGCATCCAGTGTGCCGTCGTATATCGTTTTACTTTGTGTAGAATAATTAGCAGTAGGATTATCAAATTCAAAGCCGGCAAATTTAGGGAACGATGTTGTCCTCGCATATAATGAAGCATCGATCTTTGCTTTCAGGTTTTTGCCTGTTGCGCCAAAAAGCCATTTTGCATTCAATACCCCGGCAGATGAACTGCCATTACCCAGCAGTGGATCTTTACCAAAATCAATATTTATTTTCAACCGGTTGGGCATTACGGTTTCTACCTTAATGGTCTTTTCAAAAACTGCGCCGCCAACTTTTACTTTTGCCAGCCAGTTACCTGTTGGCGATGAAGCATCGGTACTGGTCTTGAATAAATAGAATCCATCCTCCGCATCATTTTGCACAGTATGTTTATACAGTTGCCCTTGTGGCGTGTATAAATTAAATTCTACTGGGTGGTCAGCCGGTAATTTTTTTTCTTTATCCTCGATGATACAATTCAGGTACATGGTATCACCGGGACGCCATACACCACGCTCTCCAAAAATGAAACCTTTGATGCCATTCTTTACTTCTTCGCCGCTTACATCAAAACGGCTGAGCGGAAGTGAACTTCCATCATCCAGCTTCAAATAACCACGCTCATTACCTTTTTTAGCGATCAGCAAATAAGGCTTACGCTTCAGGTCAACATTGGCAAAGCCGTCGCTGCCGCTCTTTGCTTTAGCAACGATCATTTGCTGGTAATCCATTACTTCCAGGTCCACACCATCCATCGGTTCTGTGGTCAAAATATTACTTACAGCAACAGTCAGGCTGTTATCATTGCCACGTTTTGCAGTAAGGCCGATGTTGCTTGCCAATATATTTCTTGTAGCCCAGCGGTCTTTATTGTAGTACGATTTGCTGGTAGGGTCATCACGCTTATCCCAATTATAGCCATAAGGATAATAGTCATCGTACCTGCTCCAGAAATCATCATCATCGTCAACGCCGTTCTTGCTATACGAATCATTATAACCTTCTCCATACCCTTCGTCTTCATCTCCGCTTTTTGTTTGTGCAGTATCGGTAGATTGATATAACGAATATTCAGGGCGGAAACCGATAGTTACCCTGTAAATAGCGCCCTGCTCGGTTTTCAGGAACTTATCAATGTCTAAAGAAAAATGCTGGTGCTTATGCAGGTCAAGCGTTTTATCATCATCCAGTCGCAATGTTTTTTGTACAATAGGCTTTGCAACGCGGCGCAATTCGCTGTTACCGGCAAGATCATTTTCCTGTAGGAATTGAGGAACATTATTTTCAAATATCTTGATGATGCTGATATCAACCGCATTTAAATTCACTGCTTCAAAAGGTAATACCAGTCTTCCGCTGTTAGGCAAAATATTTCCTTTGCCATGGATCTTAACAGAAGGAAGTTTATTCTCAAAATTGATGTTGGCGGTAAAGCCTTTATCCAAAATATCGCCCCAGGTATTCTTTATTCCTGCATTGATATTTACGGTATAATTGCCATCCAATTTACCGGAGGTAAAAACCTTTACTTCACTTCCGTTGATGGTATAAGAAATGTCAGACTGGCCGCTTACGGAGATAAGGCCTGTCAGATCTTGTCCAACACCGATGGGGTCGCTGAACTGAACAGAAGCATATTGCTGTGCCTCGTTCATCGCCATAATATTAAGCACTTTAAAATCGCCAACAGAAGGTATGGCAACCACACGCTCGCCTTTTACATCCATATTCATCGGGCTGCCGTTCCAGGTAATGATGGCGTTGGTTACATTATTTGCCCGTTCAATATTCTCAATAATATAAGTATGTGTTTTTGCTGCATCATTGTGCTGCCAGGTTATGGTTAACGTTTTATTGTTTTGTGTAGCCGTCAATAATTTTTCTACCTGTTTTCCATCTTCCACATCAGCAGTTGCCAGCTCACCACTGAAAGACATTTTGTTCTTTACGCCGCTGCTTCGTAGGCCATAATCGGTTATTTTAAACGAAGGCTTAACCGTTTGCATGCTGAACTTGAAAGTGGAATATTTATCCGGCACTTTGGTAACCTTACCCAGTTTAAAGCTTACAGTATAAAGCTGGTCGGGGGTTAAGTTGGTTTCGGGTTTGAACTCGATCGTTCTTGCATCCAGCCATACGGCTTTTCCTTTTACAGATGGAGAGAAGCTGAATAAAGATTCTTTTACTACTTCACCCACAGCATGCACGGTGTTGGCATCTGCTGCCAGTTGAATGCGAACGCTGCTGGTTTTGGAAACGATACCTGTAGTATAGGCATCAATGTATTTGCTGTAGGCAGGATCTACATCGATCCATTTGTCTTTTTTGCTACAGGAAAATAAGGATACAATTGCTATAAGACATAGCATGGTCCGTAAAAAAGTTGTACTGAACTTTTTTGGACAAGTTACTCGATCGGAGTCCATAAATTGAAGTTGTTTTGTTGAAGTTTGGTTGACCTTAGCGGAATGCTAAAATCGGCATTTTTGATTTGCTACGTAAATGTTGAAATAATTTTTGAATTGTGCAACAGGGAAATAAAAATTTTGCTGTTAAAAGATGTATAAAATGAAATTTTCTTTTTGAGAACCGTAATGATAAGCCGAAGTAGATGTTTAAGGACTAATTTTGCCAAAGTAAAATTCTTTCAAACAAATACCGAAGTATACCAGGAAACCTTATGTCCGTGAATCTCTTTAAATGGTGTTTAGTTGTCGTTGTAGTAATGCCGGTACTGGTTTTCGGCCAGGACAAGGCAAAATTTACTGTCAGCGGAACCATCCGGGATGGGCGCACCGGCGAAACAATGATCGGGGTAAATGTGGTTCTTTCTCCTAAAAGCAATACCGGTGCGGTTTCCAACGCTTATGGCTTTTATTCTATTACTGCCGATGCAGGAGAGTACGATCTTATAACCAGCTTTGCCGGTTTTTTGCCCGATACGCAACGCATTTCTCTTACAAAAAATATTGAAGTGCAGATCAACTTAAAGCAATCACCTGTACAGTTGGAGGCGGTAGTGATAAGCAGTAAGAAAAAGAACGAAAATGTTACCCGTGCATTGATGGGGGTACAAAAATTATCTACCAACGAGATCAGGAACGTGCCGGTGATATTTGGCGAAAAAGATGTACTGAAAACAATACAATTGCTGCCGGGAATAAAGAGCGCCGGTGAAGGCAACAGCGGCTTTTATGTTCGTGGCGGCTCTTCCGATCAAAACCTTATCCTGCTGGATGAAGCAACGATTTATAATGCTTCGCATTTGCTGGGCTTTTTTTCTACGTTTAATTCAGATGCTATAAAAGATATTACGGTTTACAAAGGCGGCATGCCTGCGGAATATGGCGGCAGGCTTTCGTCTGTGCTGGATATAAAAACGAATGACGGCAATAACCAAAAATTTGGCATGAGCGGGGGAGTAGGATTGATCTCTTCCCGCCTGAATGCGGAAGGGCCGATCGTAAAAGATAAAGGCTCTTTCAATATCAGTGCAAGAAGAACTTATGCCGATCTTTTCCTGGCGCTGGCAAAAGATTCCTCTATAAAAAACAACACGCTTTATTTCTACGATCTTAACGGCAAGGCCAATTATAAACTGGATGATAAGAACCGTTTGTACTTTTCTATTTACAACGGAAGAGATAATCTCGGCCTGGGCGGTACATTCAGTATAGATTATGGCAACACAACTGGAACGTTGCGGTTGAATCATATTTTCAACAGTCGCCTGTTCTCTAATACTTCTTTTATCTATACCAATTATAATTATAAAATAAGGATAAATGCCGGTAATAATAACCTGCTTATCACTTCACGGATAGAAGATTTTAATTTAAAAGAGGATCTGCAATATTATATCAACGCCAGCAGCAAACTGAATTTTGGTGTCAACATCATCCACCACACCCTTGTGCCGGGTGTGGTAGAGGCTTCGGAGCAATCCAGTTTTAACTCGCTGAAGCTGCAAAGAAAATACAGTTTGGAAAATGCAGCCTATATCTCTCATGAATGGAACACGTTTGATAAATTCAATTTTACTTACGGCTTGCGTTTCAGCAGTTACAGCGTTTTGGGCCCCGGGAATTTTTACAGTTATGATGCTGCAGGTAATACGATTGATACGGCTTCGTATTCTTCCGGTAAATTCGTAAAGACTTATTTTAACCTGGAGCCAAGATTTGCGGCCAGCTATAAATTCAGCGAAAAAAAATCGCTTAAATTTTCTTACTCAAGAAATGTGCAGAATATTCATTTGTTATCCAATTCCACATCGGCTAATCCTACCGACCTGTATATCGGCAGCAGCAACAATGTAAAGCCTGAAATAGCCGACCAGGTTGCATTGGGCTATTATCAGAACTTTAAAGATAACGGCTACGAATTTTCCAGTGAGATTTATTACAAGTCACTGCTCAACCAGATAGATTACATTACCGGCGCCGAATTAAGGGCAAATGAAAATGTAGAATCGCAATTACTATATGGAAAAGGAAGGGCTTATGGCTTGGAATTATTCTTTAAAAAGAAATACGGCAAGTTGAATGGATGGATAGGATACACCTTATCCAAAACGGAACGCAAATTTGATGGTATTGATAACGGCCGCTGGTTCAATGCTACGCAAGATAAAACACATGAACTTTCGGTAGTGGCTATTTATGAACTTAATAAGAAACTTACTTTTTCCGGCACGTTCGTGTACAACACCGGTAATGCTGTTACTTTTCCCAGTGGTAAGTACAGTATCAACGGGCAAACTTTCTTTTACTATACCGAGCGCAACGGCTACCGTATGCCTGCCTATCACCGGCTGGATATCGGTGTAACATGGCAGCGCAAAAAAACAGCGAAGTTTGAAAGCAGCTGGTCGTTCTTTATCTATAATGTTTACAACAGGGAAAATGCGTACAGTATAGATTTCCAGGATGATCCTGATGATCCTTCCAAAACACAGGCCGTACAAACTACGTTGTTTAAAATAGTTCCATCGATCACGTACAATTTTAAATTTTAGATCATGAAGCGATCAATAGTTCATTTTCTTTTTGTTGCCGTTGTATTGCTGTCCTGCACAAAAGTTGTGGAGGTTGATCTGCGAGATGCGGCACCGCAACTGGTGATACAAGGCGATATTACAGATGCCCCAGGTCCTTATATTGTAACGTTGAATAAATCTGTTCCGTACAGTTCGCCAAATATTTTCCCGGTTGTTTCAGGGGCTTCGGTCCGTATTGAAGATGTTACCGCAGGCGTTACCAATATTCTTACAGAATCCACTCCGGGAACTTATATTACCAATACATTGCAAGGTGTGCAAGGGCATACGTACAACTTAAATATAATTGCGGAAGGGAAAAATTATACTTCAACAAGCACCATGCCTTCACCGGCACCTGTTTTTGATTCGCTGACATTTCAACACATCGCAACCTTCGGTTTGCTTTTTATTAATTCAGTTCCCAATTTTCAAGACCCGACAGGTATAGAAAACTATTATCAATTTATCCAAAACATAAATGGTAAGGCACCGAAACAAATTTTTGTTTATGATGATCGCTTATCAGATGGAAGATACATGGCGCGGCAGTTATTTAATGATAGTGATTACGTAAAAGTTGGCGACACCATACAATTGGAAATGCAATGCATCGACAAAAATGTATTCAATTATTTTAAAGAATTAAGTGGTGTGGATCAAAATAATGGTCAGCCGGTATCTCCCGGAAATCCAACCAGTAATATCATCGGTGGTGCACTGGGTTATTTCAGCGCACATACTTCGCAAAAAAAGAAAAGGATTGCGTATTGAGTTAATCCAGTTTTGTTACTTCCGATCTTGCAGTGCCATTGGTAATGGATGAAGAGGATTCCTGGATATAAGAGCTGCGGCTGGTTTCAACGATCTTAACTTTTACTTCTGTATTGGATGGAATGGCAATTTTATTTTCGTTGCGGATTATTTTATCAAGGGTCAATGTGTAGCTGCAATTGTCTGTCCAGTTTACCCTGAAGCGTATAACCAGTTTCAAAGCTTCATTCGATTCTGTTTGATAACCGCCTCTTCTTTCTGTGATGATTATGCTGCCAACATTATGATCTGCCGTTCTGAATTTTCCTTCTTTGAATTTGGAACAATCGAAGGGTTGTGCAAATACTGTGATGCTGCCAAGAGAAAATAAAATAGCGAAGAAGATTTTTTGGATCATGGTATCTCAAATCTATGGTTTATTTTTTTAGCTAAGAGAACAAAGAGAGAAAGAGGGAAAAGAGTTTGTACTCTGCGCCTCTGCGGTAAACCCCAATCCCTAATTCCAAACTCCCAATTCCCTACAATATCTGCGCTCTTAACAGATCATCAAACTCATCTCTTCTGCGGATCAGCTTAGCTTCGCCATCTTTTACCAGTACTTCGGCAGGTTTTAAACGGGAATTAAAATTGCTGCTCATTTCAAAACCATAAGCGCCGGCATTATAAAAAACGAGCAGGTCGCCTTCACGTATTTCAGCTATTTTTCTGTCCAAAGCAAAGGTGTCTGTTTCACAAATGTTGCCTGTTACAGTATAAATTTTTCCAGGAGCAGTAGTGTTGCTGATGTTTTCGATATGATGATAAGCATCGTACATCATCGGCCGTATCAAATGATTGAAACCGCTGTTGACACCCGCAAATACCGTATTGGCAGTTTCTTTCAACACATTTACTTCCGTTATAAAATAGCCTGCGGCGCTTACTAAAAACTTGCCGGGTTCAAACCAAACCTGCAATGGGTTTCCATTAGGATTAGGATGGTTATCAAATGCCTCTTTAACTTTTTTTGCCAACAGTTCAATATCTGTTTCTCCATCGCCCTCACGGTAAGGTACTTTAAAGCCACCACCAAGATCAACGGAATTCAATTCTTTAAAATGTGGAATGATATCAAAAAGCACTTCGATACCTTTTACAAAAACATCTACATTCTTAATATCGCTACCGGTATGGATGTGCAGGTTTTGTATGAAGAGATTGTGGGTTGCTACAAGATCGAGTATCTTATCCAGTTGATCTACCGGTATACCGAATTTGCTTTTATCGTGCCCGGTGGAGATCTTTAAATTTCCGCCGGCCATTATATTGGGCCGAAGGCGTATGCCAACGGGATAACTGTGTCCATATTTTTTTCCGAATTTTTCCAGGTTGCTGAGGCTGTCAATATTAATATGTATGCCCAGTTGCTGTGCTTCTTCTATCTCTGAAAAATGAATGCCGTTGGAAGTGTACAGAATATTTTGCGGCTCAAAACCTGCCAGCAGCGCCAGTTTGGCTTCGTTAATAGAACTGCAGTCCACATTGCAGCCGAGGCTTTTAATATGCCTCAGGATATTGATATTGGTCAATGATTTACAGGCGAAGAAAAAGCGGGCATCGGTGCCTTGAAATGCGGCAGTTAATTTTTCATATTGTGTGGTAATACGATCTGCATTATATACATATACCGGTGTGCCGAATTGGTTGGCGATATCAATTAATTGTTGATGGGATAAAATTTCTGACATGTTGCGAAATTACGAAAACGAAAGGGTGGTTGGATGCTTTGATGAAGATTAGCAGGATGAAACAAGGGGAATTTTCCCGCAGATTACGCGGATGTCGCAGAATTAATTTGCCACAGATTAAAATGATTATACAAGATTATTTGTTTAAATCAGTGTTAATCTGCGTAATCAGTGGCCTTATTCTTCCGTTTCTTTTTCAGGATCGTCGGTATCAGGAGTAGTTTCAACGATCTCGCCATTTTCGGTAACGGCTAAAGCAATAGTATCTTCTTCAACGGTTTCTTCTTCTGTTACTGTTATTCCTTCTTCTATATTTTCATTTTCCAGGACAGCCTGTTCATCTTTGGCAGCCTGTACATTGGTAGCGTTTACCAGTTCTTCCATCAGCACTTCATTGATCTTTGGCAATTCGTCGGCGCTGTTGATGCCGAAATAATCCATGAAGGATTTTGAAGTAGCATAAATAAGCGGTTTGCCAACAGCATCTTCGTTTCTTCCGGAAATGATCACAAGGTCTTTTTCCAGTAATTTCTGTACAGCATAATCACAATTCACACCACGTATAGCTTCTATCTCGCTTTTAGTGATGGGTTGTTTATAAGCAATGATGGCCAGTGTTTCCAACGCCGCTATAGAAAGGCGTTTTAAGAATTTATCGCCATTAAGCAGGGCTACAGTTTTATAATATTCTTTTTTGGTAAGAAATTGCCATCCGCCGCCGGTTTCCCGTAATTCGAAGGCATAAAATTCTGCACTGTATTTTTCCCGGATACCTTCAATAGCAGCATCTACCTGTTCGATAGTGGCCCTGTCTTCAATAAAGCCCAGCGCATTATTGACCAGCTCTGCCAATTCTGCATTGGTCAATGGTTTATCGCTGGCAAATATCAGCGCTTCTATATGAGGAATGATTTGAGAAAGTTCCATAGCCCCTATCCCCTAAAGGGGTAAATGTTTTGTTTATAAAATTTGTTCTCCTCCTTTTCCCCTTTAGGGGTCAGGGGTTATCCTTGCAATGCCGCTGCGCCGCTCACAATTTCTGTCAGCTCTGTTGTAATGGCAGCCTGCCTTGCCCTGTTATAACTGATCTTCAATGATTTTAATAATTCGTTCGCATTATCACTGGCCTTGTCCATCGCCGTCATACGGGCACCGTGCTCACTGGCATTGGCATCCAATGTAGCTTTAAACAACTGGGTGTTCAATATCTTAGGCATCAGTTCTGCGATCAATACTTCCTGGCTTGGTTCAAAAATAAAATCGGCATTGGCCTGGCCGGCTACTTTTTGCACTTTTTGTACCGGTAAAAACTGTTCGGCAACAAAGAGTTGAGTAGCAGCATTTTTAAACTCGCTGTACACCAGTTCCACAGCATCAATTTCCTTATTGGCAAAGGCTTCCATGGCATATAAAGCCGCAGCCTGTACTTTATCAAAACTTAACCCTGTAAAAATATCCCAGAATTTATCTACTACTTTATACCCGTTCTTGGTAAAATGCTCATATCCTTTTTTGCCGATCGGCAGAACCTGTACGTTGCCTTTGGCATGCTGTGCAGGATATTTTTCATTGATCACCTGTTTGGCAAGCTTAATAAGATTACTGTTGTAACCGCCGCAAAGGCCCCTGTCGCTGGTTACTACTATTACCATAGCTTTTTCTATGGGCCTTTCTGTTGCCAGTGCCATATTCACATCACCTTCGCTGCTGCTGACAATATTGCTCAGCATTTCCTGTAATTTCTGGGCGTAAGGACGCATCTGGGTAATGGCATCCTGCGCACGACGTAATTTAGCGGCACTCACCATTTTCATGGCTTTAGTAATCTGCTGCGTGCTTTGTACGCTTTTTATACGGTTACGAACCTCTTTTAATGCACCTGACATATCAAAATAATTAGAAAATTAAAGCTTCTTTTTCGGGGGGCAAAGGTAAGGCAAAGCGCTTAGAAAACCGTACAGGCTTTAAAAAAAGAAATCTCCGGAGTTATCTGGAGATTTCAAGTGGTTCGTCATAGGATTTTTAATGCCGGCGAAAGGCAGGGAACTGGCTCTCCAGGGCATATCGGATATTTAAATCATCCTTTAGAAATAAAATCTATCGGAACAAAAGTAATTCTGCTGAAAGAGATAATATGTAGGCGAATCCTGAAGTTTATGTAGTTTTTTACCTACATATATGGCACAGCGCCCGGTTAGTAAAAACAATACCGGTCTTTAAACGTCTTAACCTTTAACTGGCAACTTTTGGCTACCTTTGCTGCCCCCGATTTAAGAGCGGGCTCTGTCAATTTGGCTCTAAAAATAATTGAGCACCATATTTGACCAACAAAAAAATATTTTAAGTATAACTATATATATATGTTAGGCATTATATCAAAGCTATTTGGCGGCAGTAAAAGTGAAAAGGACGTAAAGAAGATTACCCCCGAGATCGAAAAGATCAACCACTACTTTGCTGAATACCAATCGCTGAGCAACGACCAGCTTCGTAATAAAACAAAAGAATTCCGCCAGCGTATCGCTGACCATCTTACTGATATAGATAAAACGATAGCAGAAAAGAAAGAAGCCGCAGAACAATTGCCTGCCGAGGATATCACCGGCAAGGATACTATTTATAAAGAGATAGATGAACATAAAAAAGACAGGGATAAGCAGATAGAAGAAATTTTACAGCAATTACTTCCCGAAGCTTTTGCAGTAGTGAAAGAAGCCAGTCGCCGCTTTAAAGAAAATACTACGCTGGAAAGCACGGCTACCGACCTTGACAGGGAATTAGCTACAAAAAAAGATACTGTTACTATAGATGGCGATAAAGCCATTCATAAAAATACCTGGACGGCTGCCGGTGGCAGCGTTACCTGGAACATGGTGCATTACGATGTGCAGCTGATCGGTGGTGCGGTACTGCATTCCGGCAAGATTGCCGAGATGGCAACCGGTGAAGGTAAAACGCTGGTAAGTACCTTGCCTGCTTACCTGAATGCATTGGCAGGAGAGGGGATGCATATTGTAACCGTGAATGACTACCTGGCACGAAGGGATAGTGAGTGGAACGGACCGATATTCGAATGGCTGGGATTGCGTGTTGATTGTATTGATAAGCATGAACCCAACAGCGATGCCCGCCGCAATGCCTACAACGCTGATATAACTTATGGTACCAATAACGAATTTGGTTTTGATTACCTGAGGGATAATATGGTGCACACGCCGGATGAAATGGTACAGCGTAAACATCACTTTGCTATGGTGGATGAGGTGGATAGCGTATTAATAGATGATGCCCGTACGCCGTTGATCATCTCCGGACCGGTTGGCCATAATAATGATACACAACAGTTCTTTGAGCTGAAGCCACGTATTGAAAAGATAGTGGAAGCACAGAAAAAAGTGGTGAACCAATTTTTAATTGAAGCAAAGAAAAAAATAGCCGAAGGAAATGATGACCCTAAAGATGGCGGTCTTGCTTTAATGAGGGCGCATCGTGGTTTACCAAAGAACGGCGCTTTGATCAAATTTTTAAGCGAGCCGGGTATAAGGGTGAAATTGCAGAAGAGCGAAAACTATTATATCGCCGATCAGCAAAAGCAAATGCCTAAAGTTGATGAAGAACTGTACTTCAGCATAGATGAAAAAAATAACCAGGTAGAGCTTACCGACAGGGGAATACAATTAATTACAAGGGGAGGAGAAGATCCTGAATTCTTTATACTTCCTGATATTGCTACCAAGCTGGCGGATATTGAAAAGAGCGACCTGGAAACAGAAGAAAAACTGCACCGCAAAGAAGGCCTGCTGAATGAATATTCTTTAAAAGCAGACCGCATACATACTGTACAGCAGTTATTAAAAGCTTATACTCTTTTTGATAAAGATGTAGAATATGTTATTATCGACGATGCCGTAAAGATCGTGGATGAGCAAACAGGCCGTATCATGGAAGGAAGACGTTATTCAGATGGTCTTCACCAGGCACTGGAAGCAAAAGAAAACGTGAAGATAGAAGCGTCAACGCAAACATACGCTACCGTTACCTTGCAGAATTATTTCAGGATGTACCACAAGCTTGCGGGTATGACCGGTACTGCGGAAACAGAAGCAGCAGAGTTGTGGACAATCTACAAACTGGATGTGGTAACCATTCCTACCAATGTAAAAGTTATCCGTAAAGATGACCAGGACCTTGTGTACAAAACGAAAAGAGAAAAATACAAAGCAGTTATTGATGAGATAGAACGCCTGCGCAGCATAGGAAGGCCAACACTTGTTGGTACTACTTCTGTAGAGGTGAGTGAGTTATTGGCAAGGATGTTGAAGCAAAAAAATATTCCGCATAATGTACTGAATGCGAAACAACATGCTAAGGAAGCACAGGTTGTTGCCGAAGCCGGTTTGGCTGGTGCAGTTACCATTGCTACCAACATGGCTGGTCGTGGTACGGATATTAAGCTTGGGCCTGGTGTAAAAGAAGCGGGTGGATTAGCGATCATTGGTACAGAGCGCCATGAAAGCCGTCGTGTAGACAGGCAGTTGCGTGGCCGTGCCGGTCGCCAGGGCGATCCCGGTACATCAAGCTTTTTTGTATCGCTGGAAGATGACCTGATGCGTATGTTTGGCAGTGAGCGTATTGCAGGATTGATGGACAGGATGGGCTACAAAGAAGGTGAAGTGATACAGCACAGCATGATCAGCAAATCCATCGAAAGGGCGCAGAAGAAAGTAGAAGAAAATAACTTCGGCATTCGTAAACGCCTGCTGGAGTATGATGATGTAATGAACAAGCAGCGTAATGTTATTTACGGTAAACGTAACCACGCTTTGTTTGGAGAACGTTTGGCGCTTGACCTCGATAATGCTTTTTATTCTGTTGCCGAAGGACTGGTCAATTCCTTTAAAGAAGGAAGCGATCATGATGGATTTAAATTAGGAGCTATCATCAACTTTGGTATTGATACAACGATCACCGCAGAAGAACTGGATAAAGATGATGTGCCTGTTTTGGCAGAGCGTTTATATACCGAAGCCGTTGCGCAATACCGCCGCAAAACGGATGCTATGATACAGCAGACATTGCCGGTAATAAAGAACATCCGTAAAGAACAAGGCAATCATATTGAAAATGTAGCCGTACCGTTTACAGATGGTAAAAAAGCAATACAGGCTTTGGCCAACCTTGATAAATATCTTTCTTCTGATGGTAAGGAACTGAACAATGCGTTGGAAAGAAGCATTACCCTTGCATTGATCGATGATGCCTGGAAGGAACATTTACGTGCAATGGATGATCTGCGCCACAGCGTACAAACTGCGGGCTACGAACAAAAAGATCCGCTGGTAATTTATAAGATAGAAGCCTTCAGCGCTTTTAAACAAATGGACGACCAGGTAAATAAAGATATTGTAAGCTTCTTGTGTCATGCACAGATACCGGGCGAACAAAACAGTAATGCCGGTGCAAGAATAAAAGAAGGCAGGGAACAGAAGACCGACATGAGTAAGATGCGCCAGCGTAAAGAACAGTACGAAACCAGCAGTACCGGTGGCCCTGAATACCTTAGCCAGGAAAATGATTACATCGATCCTTCAACACCGATAAAACAGGAACCGATACGTGTAGAAAAAGCGCCGGGAAGAAACGACCCTTGTCCTTGCGGCAGCGGAAAGAAATATAAGAACTGCCACGGGAAAGAAGCGTAAACAATTTTAGATTTACGAATGACGATTTACGAATGTGAAGCGTATATAATTGAAAACTTATTAATAAAACTGAAAAGCTACTTATACGAGTAGCTTTTTTATTTGCACAGCATTAAACAAATCACAAAAATGCCCTGTGCATCTTCATGAATAGTTTGTGAATTTTTGTGAAAGCTATTATTTGAAGGAATTCGTAAATCGTCATTCGTAAATCGTAACTCCATCGATCTTTTTCAGGATCTTTATCTCATCATTCAGCACCGCATGTACCAGTAAGAATTGATCGGTGATGCTTTTAAGCTCTGATAATGTTTTGCGGATATCCATAGTTTCTGATCCTTCCGTAAGCTGTTGCTTGCGTTGTGCCAATAATTTTTCTACCCGTTTATTAAAAGGGAAGCTGGTCATTTCTGCAACAGCTTCTTTATTGCCTTCTGCAAGCAATAGCAACTGGTCGAATTGTTTATTCAAGGTATTGGCAATAGAAATAAAGTCTTTTGTTTCGATGGTATTGGTGAATTGCCCGGCATAATAAGAAATAGAAGCAATGTAAGACGTAAGGATATGATGCGCTACCGTAAACTGGTGATAATCCTGCAATGCATGTTGGCGGCTTTTAGGATCGGTAAGCATACGCTGCAATGCTTCGGAAAGATTGGCCAATGCAACGAAAGCGCCCTTGCGGGCAATTTTATAATTTAATTCCGTAGGAGCGTTGCCGGTAAAATAACCGGTTGCTTTGGTAAAATATTCTTTGTTGGCCTTAATAGCTGCCAGCACCACATCTTTAATGGAACTGTATTCCCAGCTCGGTAAAATAAAATAAGAACACACAAATGAAATGGCGCTGCCGATAAGCGTATCGATCACCCTGTCGTTAAAAACACCAGCCAATGTGCCTTGTAAAAAATAAAAGCTTAGCAGCACATACAATGTAATAAAAGCGCTGCTTACAAAATATTGCAACCGTAAAAAACTATAAGCTGTTGCCATCGCGATCAGCATGGCAATAAAAATAGCGGTATGGTTCTGTGTGATGTATAAAAAACTAAAGCCTGCCAATGCGCCGGTAACCGTTCCCAGCACCCGTTCAAAATTTCTTTTTTTACTGGTACCAAAAGATGGCTTCATGATAGAAGCAATACTCAGCAATATCCAGTAACCGTGGCCCAGCGGGAAATACAGCGAAATAATATAACCGCACAGCAAAGCGATCGTTACCCGTAAAGCATGCCTGAAATGCACCGACTTAACCGTAAGATTGGAAAAGAACATCCGGAAATTAAATTGCTGGTGCGTTATAAAAGGCTGCGTAGTAATATTTATGGGCTGCTTTATTTTTTCTTTTTTATTCAGATAAACAGCAATGCGGTCCAGCCTTTCAGTTAATTTTTCCAGGTTATACAAGATGTGGCGCAAGGTTATAAAAGCCTCCACTGTACCTGCGTTCAAATGTTCTTTTCTTAGTGCAGAAAATAACTGTTTGCTTTTGGCAAGCTCCTGCTGGTAATGATAAGAGCCCGCCCTGTAGTTGGCAGACTGTATGGCAATGCCCATCAGTTCCAACGTGTGGGCAGCGGTCTTTATGTTGAAATGATATTGATCAAGAATAGTGGTGTCATCAAAATCCTTATGCAGTTTGGCATAATCCTGTTGTGTGGTCATTATCTGTTCAAACAGGTCGATGCTGTCGAGGAAGATCATCATCAGCCTGCGGCTCTTATCCGTAGATTCTTTTACGAATGTTCGTGTTTTGAACATCAGTTCACGGATATCTTCCTGCAGTTTATGAATAGCAATTTGCTGAGGTAATAATTTTTCGTACACCGTAGCATAGTTCACATTCTTACTGTACAATTCTCCTTTGGTTTGCAGGTAATTATTGATCTCTATCAACGATTCACCCACCAGTTGTTCCACTAATTTATAGGGGCGGAGCTGGTAAGAAGTTAAACTGAATATGCCATACCATGCGCCACCGATCAAATAGTATAATGATTGTTTCCATGGGTCTTGAGCAATATGGGCGCCGCCTAAAATAAAAGCGATCAACGCCATGATGCCGATATTATTTGCCCTGTTGCCAAATACGCCGCCCATAGAAAGTACGATACCAAAAATGGCAATCTCTATAGTTGCCAATACAGGATAAGGATAACTGAAGCCTGCAACCAATATCATCAGGCTGTTCAGCAGTATGGCTGCTATCATACCATTAATGCGGTGTTGCGGCGGTCCTGCGCTGTCGGATAAACTCACGAACATGGCGCCAAGCGGTATACCGATAGCAACACTCAGCAGATTATACTGGTACAAAATAATACCCGGTACCAATACCGCTATCGTTACATTTATGCCCGTAGATAAATGCTGGCTGGTGATAAATTTTTTAAATGATAGCTGGTAGTTCATTACTGCAAAGATACTTTGGCATTTACGATTTACGAATGACGATTTACGAATGCTTTAGGTTTGCAAACACTACTTATTCAATAAGGCTCTCTGTGGTCTATCGTCTGTTGTCATATTCGTAAATCGTCATTCGCAAATCGTAAATCGTAAATCATTCATACTCCTCAGCCATGATAGCTCTAACAAAAAAAATCCCCGCCATTACAGCGAGGACTTATTGTTAGAATAGGCACGGCACGACTATCATCCGGCTTTTATAAATTTCATTCTTCTTTTTTCATTATCCTGTATTACTTCAATTACATAAATACCAGGAGTTATATCCTGTAATGCCTCAATAGTAAAATTATTGAAGCCTGCTGCGGCTTTTCGCTGCATTTGTTTTACTACAGCGCCGGTATTATTAAGAATACGGATCGTTATTTCTCCTCCTTCAATAAAGCGTGCGCCTAAAACAAAGCTGTTCTTAACAGGATTGGGGGTTACAGAAAGCTCACTGCCTGCTTTGCTTCCCGAGAATGCTCTTACAATATAAGAGTAACTGAAATATTCACTTACATCAAGCATTTTTAACCTGTAAAAACAATTACCATCAAGATGATTGGCATCGGGCCAGCTGTAATAACCAAGTCCGGGCGCACGTTGTGCATTCACTCTTCCGATACGTTCAAAGTTCACACCATCATAGCTGCGCTCTATTTCAAAGGCCATCAAATTTATTTCTGATGAAGTAACCCAGCTCAGCAGGTTGGTTTGGCCGTGTACACTCACATCAAGCGAGTTGAGCGTTAATGGCAACACGCCGCTGCATTGAGGATATATCCTGGATGAATCTGTTGTAGATAATCCTGCATTATCAGTTACAGTAAGTTTGATGAACCAGTAATAGGTATCGCCGTTGCAACCGATCCTGGATATCATGGCTTTTGTCAACCGGGTTGTATCAACAGGTTCAACGTGCTGGTGGGTGTTGTGCCTTAATATGGTTTGCCATACATATTTTAATTGCCCGTTGGTTTGTTGCGCATCTGTTACAGTAGCCGATAAAGTATATAAGCTGTCGGCACCCAGTTTGTAAAATGAATTTTTTACCGGGCTGGTGATGTTAACTACCGGCGGTGTATTGTTTACAGAAATGATGATGCTGTCAACACTGGTTTGGTTCTGATTGTCTTTCACCGTTAATGTGGTTACAAACTTTTTAGGCAGGCCGTTACTTGCTACGAAAGAGTGTTGAGGATTAGCGGCAGTGCTTAATGCCGAGCCGTCACCAAAGTTCCACGAATATGTGATGGCGCCATTTTCAGGATCATAGGAGTTATTGCCTGTAAAGTTAACCGTTAGTGTGGTAGGGCCATAGGTTTTATCCGAACTCATTTTAACTACCGGCGGTTGGTTGCCGCCATAGCCGATGCGTACTACATTTCCTGTGCCGATATCTGCACAAAAGATACTGCCGTCAGCAGGGTTCTCTGCCATACAAACTACAGCGCCAAAGCCGCTGGTAGAAAACGCTTTTACTTCCTGCACCTGGTCAACATACAACATCGTTACGTTCCTTATCCAGCTGCCGCCATAGTCGGCCATGAAATACGTATTCTTATATACCGAAGGAAATAAGCTGCCGGTGTACCAGCAACCGCCCACAACAGAACTTCCCTGGAAAGGAACGCCGGTAACACCTGATGCAGCAGAACCGATCTGCGCAACACCCAATGTATTGCCGTTGAATACACCAACCCTTGCACTGTCAGTGCCATGCTTCCAGTCCAGTACCGGTATGCGGTGAAAGAACCGGTTCTTGTTAACACTGCTGATAGCAACAGAGCTGTTGCATGGATTGTAGATCGTAGTATTATTATCCGCCGTAGCTTGTTTTAAAAGATTGCGGAACAAAAAATATTGTTGTGTACAACCGCCTGTTCCATACAAAGGATTAGGCTCATCTTTATTGGCAGGGCTGGCGCTTTGATAACTTGATTGCGCCATCAATCCTTCAAACAGTGGCCAGCCGCAATTGCTTGCCGGAGCTTTGATCACATTTAGTTCTTCATATTTATCCCAACCCACGTCGCCAACATATATTTCACCAAGATCGCCGGTAGCGGGATTGGTAGAGCCGGTATTGGGACGGAGATTGAAACGGAACGGGTTTCTGAAACCCATCGCCCATACCCTCGACTGTGCCGAACGTGGCGAAGCGGATTGATAAAAAGGATTACTGCTTACACCGTTGCCATTGGTTGGATCAATACGCAATAGTTTTCCGTTCAATGAATTGATCATTTGCGAACGGTAAGAGCCTACATTTTCATTGGCACGAATGATGCCATCAGTAAGCGCCTGTGCATAATAGGTTTCAGCAAGGCTGCCTGCATCGGTAGTATTGTAGCTGCCTGCATCGCCTGCCGTTACCAGCAATGTGCCGTCAGCAGCAAACACCAATGAACCTACACCATGCGATTCATGTAAAATAGGTATACCTGTTGATTTTGTTTCGCCGAGTAAAATGGTGCGGCTGGTAAGATCAGCCACGGTATTACTGCCGCTTACTTTTGTTTTATAACGGGTGATGCGGCCGATAGTAGCTTTATAATAATCATCAGTAGTGGCGCTGTACGAACTTGTGCCGAAATACATCAGGTAATGCCTGTCCACCACATACATTACGTAGAACAACCCATTGGTCTCAAAATTAGGGTCAAGCGCAAAGCCCAGCATTCCATGATCACGCCAGTTACCTACTTCGGGAGAGATATCCAGCACAGGCGTAGTTTGTTTGGTGTAATTACTGGTGGTGCCTACACGGTTCAATAAATAAACACGGCCACCTTTTTCCCAGACAAATAATTTACTGCCTGTTTTGTTGAAGGCTACGCCAACAGGTTCTGTCCACGTACCACCGATATTGGTTGTTGTAAAACCAGTGGGCACTGTTTGTGCGTTTAATTGTGCGGTAAAAACAAGCGCTGTAATAAAGCAAATAAGGATAGGCTTTTTACCGGCAGGTAATAATCGTTTCATTTCAGAGTGTGTTTAAAACAGTTTGGTTCCAATAACAGAATAGTGTTAATGGATTTTAATTAACTATTTCTTTTGGGAGGGTGTTTCTGCTGTCAAAATGAAAGCAGGATATTGAACAAGGTTTATTAGCTTAAAGTAGTTTCTTTGGGAGAGAATTATGATACAGTAAGCAGTTGGTAGTGCAATATACGGTTTTTTATAAAAAAGCTACAGGTAGATACACCTATTTTCCTGTTTTATGATGAATGGCAGTGTTTTATGGGTCAATCTCTTTCAGCATCCACAGGCTGCAGCCGGTATGGCCACTGTTGCCCATTGGCGCTGTTAAATATTCAAAGCCAAATTTTGCATACACTTTTAAGGCCTGTTTCAGTTCCGGCATACTTTCAAGGTAGATCTTTTTAAAGCCGTTTGCTTTAGCCTGTTCAATGCTTTTTTCAATAAGCAATTTTCCCAATCCTGTTCCCCTTGCCTGCGGCAATAAATACATTTTCACTAATTCGCAGGTATCGTTCGGCAAACCTTCTGTTGGATAAATACCGCCGCCGCCAACTACAATGCCATTTATTTCTGCAACATTATAAGCTGCCTTTTCCTGTTGAAATAATTCATACAGCGCATCGGTAGTAGGGTCATAATATACCGTGCCGGGATGAGCAGCATTGAATTCTGTTAAGGTGGCCCGTATCACATTTGCCAAAGCGATATTATCTGCCGGTTGTATGGGCCTGGTGATCATTGATTGCATTGCACGAAATTAAAATTCTATTGTATTATATCGAAAGAAAAAAGAAGCGCTGTGATAAACAGCAATGTTAATCCGCTGAGAAAGAAGATGTCGGCCAGCTTCTCCATTCTACCGCTTTTTTTAATATTGCCCCGAATGGATAAAAAAGAAAGTATGCAACTCGACATGAAAAATAATATGGCTACGGTAGTGAGCTCATCAATTATTGTTTTGCCCGAAATGTTGAGCACCTTAAGTGAAGTAAGCACTACAAAGCAAAGCCCCAGCAGGTTTGAAGAAGCATTGAGAATATGCGGTGATTTATCATTATTGTCTGCGGCCATATTTTTTATTTTAAAAGTAAAATGAAATACAACTCATTGCTTTCCGTTCAGCATTCTTAACAGTGCATTAGTTTTTATTGAGCACCCCACCAATATTGCTGATCGAACGGCTCACCGATAATATACGGCTGGCCTATCATTGGGATAACAACCTGCTGCAGCAATTCTTTTGCAGCAACTGTTACTTTTTTAGGCGGTTCGTTCCAGGGATGGTAGGCCAAAGCAAATTTGCTCCAATGTACAGGCAGCAACACTTTTGCATTAAGATCTTTTGCTGCCTGTACAGCCTGTTCGGGCATCATATGAATAAAGGGCCAGCTTGCATTGTATTGCCCCGTTTCCAGTATGGCAAGGTCGAAGCCGCCGAATTTTTTACCGATGAGTTCAAATTGTTTATCATAACCCGAATCGCCGCCAAGAAACAACCGGTAACCAAACAGGTTGAGTATAAAAGAAGACCAGAACGTTTTGCCTCGTGTCAAACCTCTTCCTGAAAAATGCCGTGCAGGTGCAGCGGTAAAATTAACATCAGCATTGATGGTTACCGTATCCCACCAATCCAGTTCTGTTATTTTTTCTTTTGGTATTCCCCAATATTCAAGATGCGATCCAACGCCTAATGAAGTGATGATCTGTTTTGTTTTCCCGTTCAATTTTTTTATTGTTCGATGATCAAGATGATCGTAATGATCATGTGTAAGCAGTAATACATCTATGGCAGGAAGATCAGCAACGGAAAAATCATTCGCTCCTTTAAATGCTTTTACCATAAAAGAAAAAGGCGAAGCGCTGCCGCTGAATACCGGGTCAACTAAAATAGTAAAGCCTTTATAGCTGATAAGATAAGAAGAGTGGCCAAACCAAATAACAACAGGTTTATCAGCGGGTAATTGTTGCAGATCAGTTTTTATATTGGGTAAAATATGTGATGGTGAAACATTTTTTGGCTTATTGAAAAGATCCTTTATCAATTTGAACCAGGAAGTATTCACCAGCATTGGTGTGGCCTCTATATTCTGAAAGCTCCCGTTCTTATAATTTACGGAGCGTTCAATTCTTTTAAGCCGTTCGCCGGTTGGTTTTTTGCCAAATGTTTCAAACATAAACGGAGTTCTAATTTATTTTTTCAGTAAGAATTCACCGGCCTTCAAGGCATGTATTCTCAATCCATCAATATCATTCGTCAATCTTGCCAGTTCTTCTGGTGTGCCTGTAAGAGAAGGGTAGGTACCGTAATGAAAAGGCAGTACATGTTTTACATTCAATAAACGAATAGCGTACGACGCTTCCAATGGACCCATGGTGTAACAATCGCCGATAGGTAATACAGCAATAGTTGGTTTATATATTTCGCCGATCAGTTTCATGTCGCCAAAAACGGAAGTGTCGCCGGCAAAATAGATACGCATGCCATCTGATAACTGCAATACAAAACCTACCGCCTGGTGCGGATAGATCATTTGTGTATCGCTAACATTGATATGCGAAATATGAAACGCATTCACCATGGTTAATTTGGTAAACTCATCCAGGCTAACTGTTCCTCCTAAATTAATCGGCTGAATATTTTTTTGCGGCACACCTTTTTCCATCAGGTACCATCGGCATATATTATTACCCGCAAATGTTGCATTGGTATCAGCAATGATCTGCGGCATGTTACTATCAAAATGATCATCATGGCCATGTGTAACAATGATATAATCGATAATATCCTGTTTTTGATATTCAATTGGTATAAACGGATTGCCTGTAAGCCAGGGATCAACCAAAATTATCTTTCCTTCGGGTGTGGTTACTTTAAAGGTAGCATGACCAAGAAATTGGAGCTGCGTTTCTGGCATCGTTGTTGTTTTTATTATTCCTGCTAAGATAACAATAAGCGTAAAGAAACTGGTGAGGCGAATACCTTGTTACATAAGCGGTTACGATCGGCCACAACAAAAGCATTGCAATTCTTTCAAAAAAAGAGTAAGTTTATAGCAGTTCTTTTCTTCACTTTTAAAACGTAACGATATGAACGTCATACAACGCTTTGAGCTTTGGGGCGACAGGCATCATCCCAAATGGCTGGATATCATTCGTATAGCTTTAGGGCTATTTCTTTTTTACAAAGGCATTGATGTGCTCCGCAATATGAGTTCGGTAATTTCTCTTATGGCGGGTACAAAACTACACTTTAGTCATTTCTTTCTTTCAGCAGTGGCGCAGTTTATTTTCGTTGCCCATTTAATGGGAGGTATCTTATTGACATTGGGCATACACACCCGACTGGTGTGCCTTGTACAGATACCGATATTGATAGGAGCGATCATTCTTATCAA
Source organism: Bacteroidota bacterium (assembly GCA_048497855.1). Lineage (GTDB taxonomy): Bacteria > Bacteroidota > Bacteroidia > Chitinophagales > Chitinophagaceae > Ferruginibacter. Next base: position 370,093 of record JBEHZB010000002.1, read on the forward strand.
TTATTCGGATAGCTCATCTCCATTTTCTGAATTGATACTGCCTGTTATTGTTTTGCTGTTGCTTATTTATTTTATGATCGTTGGTAATGGCCCATGGTCGTTTGAAAAAATGAGCGAAGAGGAAAAAAGAAAGTAATAGAGAATAAACCGGTTAAATAAAAAACGCATTCTCAAAAGAGAATGCGTTAATGATAATTTAGTACGCAGTTGTTTAGCGTATAGCATATTTATATTTATACTTCTCGTACAATTGTTTTTGTTTATTATCAAGATTAAGTTCACGCCCCTGTATAAAAGCCTGCGTAACGATGCTGCTTTTCATATCCAGGATATCCCCTTCGCTGATCAAGATATTGGCATCTTTACCGGTTTCCAGCGATCCTGTCCTGTCATCTATGCCCAATATCTTTGCTGCATTCAACGTTATAGCAGTAAGCGCTTCTTCTTTGCTTAATCCGTAAGCAGCCATTGTGCCTGCTTCAAAAGGCAGGTTGCGCTGCTGCCAGAAACCATCACCGGCATCCTGGCAAATGGTGAACAACACGCCGGCTTTTTGTAATGCAGCGCCTGTCTTATAAGGCTGGTCCACATCATCATCTTCTGTTGAAGGCAAACTGTGTGGTTCTGATAAGATAACAGAAACATTATTTTCTTTGAGAAGGTTGGCGATGATCCAGCTATCACCTCCGCCCACGATGGATAATTTAAAATTGAATTCTTTTGCAAGATCAATAGCCATCATCATCTCTTTAACAAGGTCGCAATGCACAAAGAAGGTTTGCGATCTGTCGAACAAACCTTTTACCGCTTCAAATTTTAAATTGACAGCAGCATGATTGGATTCTGCGAGGTACGCTTTTGCCTCCCTGAAAAATTTGCGGATATTCTCAATTCTGTCCAGCCCTTGTTTTACAGGATCAACATTGTCCGCTTCTCTTCTGCGGAAGCCCTGGTTAGGACGGTTAATTAAAGCAGGCATATTATAATGAATACCGTTATCTGCTTTGTAGGCGGCATCTTCCCAGTTCCATGCATCCAGTTGTACTACGGATGATGAGCCGCTGATGCTGCCGCCGCTTGGAACAATATTGGCCAGCAATACACCATTGCTGCGTAGCGTGTTTATTATTTTGCTGTCTGTATTATAGGCTACTAAAGAACGTATGCTGGGATTGATATCACCCAATTCATTAAAATCTGCAGTGGCACGTACAGCGCCTACTTCTACCAAACCAAGATTGGTATTAGGTGCAATAATGCCGGGATAAACATGCGCCCCCTTAAGGTCGATGATCTTTGCTGCAGTTACAGCAGTTGTTGGGCCAACACTGGTGATCTTACCATTATTAAAAACGACCATTCCGTTCGGGAGAACCTGCCCGTTGCCGATATGAATGGTGCCGTTGATCAGGGCTATGGTACCAGTTTGTGCAGGCGATGGATGCATATTTTCCTGTGCCATCAATTGCAACGGAAGAAAAACTGCCAGCAGCAAAACTATTTTTATGATTGATTTTTTCATGTTATTATTTTAAAACTACAATAGTAGTGGTGTAATTGATTATTGTACTTCTGTTGAAATGATCCTGCTTTCTATCCTGTGCCACAGGTCCTTTACATCATCATGATCTTCTTCACAAAAATTTATTTCCTGGAAAGAAGGAGTGGCAGGAACAGTTCTGTCGCCATTCTTTTTAGCACCGATCATTTTTTGAATGAGCCTTGCTTTTTCCCTGGCAATATCTTCCCGCTGCTGCTTATCTCTTTCCCTGTCAAAATAAATGATGCCATCAACAATTGTTTTTTCTGCTTTTGCATAAATGCTTAACGGGTTATCGCTCCACAATACAACATCTGCATCCTTACCAACTTTTATACTTCCTGTTCTGTCGCCCACATGCAGCATTACAGCAGGATTTATCGTAACCATCTTCAGCGCATCTTCTTCGCTCATGCCGGTATATTTAACACTCTTGGCAGCTTCCTGGTTAAGGCGGCGGGCCATTTCTGCATCGTCAGAATTAATAGCTACATTCAAACCTACCTTTTGCATGATGCCTGCATTCTGCGGAATGGCATCTACCACTTCCATTTTATAGGCCCACCAATCGCTGAAGGTAGATACGTTGGAACCATGCGCCTTTAGCTTATCCGCTACTTTATATCCCTCTAAAATGTGGGTAAATGTGTTTACCCTGAAATTGAACCTGTCTGCTACTTTTATCAAAGCATTGATCTCGCTTTGCACATAGCTGTGGCAGGTAATGAATCTTTTTTTATTCAATATCTCTACCAAGGCATCCAGCTCAAGGTCCCTTCTTTTATTGGGGCCGAGTTTTTCATAATCCCTTGCTCTTGTAAAGGCATCGGTCAGTACTTCTTCTACACCCATCCTGGTATCCGGGAAACGGTTGTTGCCCTGGTTGTTGGAAGAGCGTTTTACATTTTCGCCAAGGGCAAATTTTATAAAGCCATCCCAGTTGGCAAATTTCATCTGCTCGGCGTCAACACCCCAGCGGAGTTTTAACAACTGTGTTTGTCCGCCGATAGTATTACAACTGCCATGCAGAATATGGCTGCTGGTAACGCCGCCGCTTAGCTGCCGGTAAATATTGATGTCGTCCGGGTTGATGATGTCAGCAATACGCACTTCTGCTGTTACCGATTGGGAGCATTCGTTGATACTGCCCGTTCCGGCGATATGTGAATGCTCATCAATAATTCCCGGCGAAAGATGTTTACCTGTGCCATCGATCACTTTTGCAGTAGGGTCGGAAAGGTTTTTTCCGATGGCTACTATTTTGCCGTTCTTAATTAATACATCTGTGTTTTCCAGTTTGCCTTCTTTTTCACTTGTCCAAACGGTTGCATTTTTTATAAGCAGGTTTTCCTGTTTGGGCAATTCCTTCCAGCCATAACCACCATTCGGATAAGTTACATCACTGATCTTTCCCGCAAAAGGCTCTCTTCTTTTTCTGCTGCTGTCGCTATCCATATTGCCCGAGCGTACTGCTTTCCAGCTGATCCAGTTGCCGTTCATTTGTCCCGTTCCGTTCCAGGTATCATCGCTTATAACACCGCTTAACCGTACGGAAGAGCTGCTGTCTTTTCTTATATTAAAACTCAGCTTCACCAGCTTATCCTGTATGGTAAGGTCAACTTTTGTAGTATCACCTTTTACCAAAACAGCAGTTGGTTTTGCAGCATCACCTTTTAATTTCAGTTCGTACGTATCATTGTTAAAATAAAAAGTATAATTACCACGAACATCTTTCCAGTTATCATCTTTCACCGCATATTTATTTCCCTGTATCCAGTTTTGGTACAGCACTGTTCTTTCATTGAATACAGGTCCTGAAGTAATAAGGAAATTGGCTACCTTGCCTGCATCAAGACTGCCTACTTTATCATACATACCTAAAAGCGTTGCAGGAATTTTTGTCAATGCATCCAGGGCTTTTTGCTCGGTTAAGCCGTATTGCATTGCTTTGCGAAGGTTGGCGAGAAAAGTATTGGTTTCCTTTAATCCGTAAGCTGTTAATGCAAAATTGATATTATTCTTTTCGAATGTACCGGGATTGGTCGGCGCCAATTCCCAGTTCTTAAGATCGCCCAGCGAAACAAATCTTGCATCGGTAGGATCTTCTACATCCATTGCCTGCGGAAAATTCAATGGCACGATAAACGCAGCATTCGTGGCTTTTACTTCGCTGATACGCTGGTATTCATTGCCACCGGCTTTGATGATATATTGCACCCCAAATTCGTCACCAACTTTATCTGCCCTCAGGTCGCTCCATTTATCATTGCTCTCAAATATTTGCGGTAAGCTTTGATTATCGTTAAATGCCTGTAAAGAAAGATTGGTGCCTTCTGTTGCCGGTTTTGTTTTATACCATTGTGCATCTAAAAAATTCTGGCGCAATAAAGCAATGCATCCCATCAATGAACTAGGATAGTCCTGTGTAGAGCTGCCTTTATCAAATGAATAATTGGCTGATACTTTTTCTTTCAGCAACACTTTATTTTCTTTTTCATTGGCGAGTGTTACAAAAGCACTTGTTCCTCTTGAAATGCCATCGGCCTGGTGGGTAGCCACACTGCCAAAGCCGATATTGCGCAGTTCTTTGGCACGGGGATCATTTACCGCAAACAGGGTAGAAGCATCAACTTCCGATTTAATGGCCTGGTTCCAGCCATAGGCACCTTTTGTATTCGACAGCATCTGCGATTGTCCGCCAAAATTAAATCCGCCGCGAACAACAGGTTGCGTACCATAATCAGAATACATATCTATGAACGAAGGATAAATATATTTACCGCTGCAATCCACCACTACAGCATCTTTAGGAATAGCAACGCCGTTTCCTGCGGCTACTATTATTCCCTGGCGGATAACCAGCGTGGCATTCTGTAAAGTGGTCTGTGCATCTTTTACTATAGTGGCATTGGTAAATGCATAGCAGCCTTCTTTTGGATTGGCTACATCATTAACGGGGTAAGTACTCTGTGCATCCAGTTGAAGGTACGTTGTAAAAAGAAGCAACAGGCAGCACAGGAGTTTAGTCTTTCTCATGCAAATAGGTTTTGGTAATGGTTGAACGGTAAATATAACAAATCATTACCCTTAAAAACAACCGCCGGTGGAATTTCGTTAGAGGGTAAATCAGTACTTTTGCCCCTGTATAAGCATTATGAATATCGCCTCTTATATTGATCATACGGTATTAAAACCAACGACGCTCGTTGCAGATGTAGAAAAGGTATGTAAAGAAGCAGTGGAAAATGGTTTTGCCGCGGTATGCGTGCCCCCTCTTTTTGTTAAGCAGGCAAAGATGCTTACTGCCGGAAGTGAGGTAAAAGTGGCTACGGTAATAGGTTTCCCGTTCGGTTATTCAGCTATTGAAGCTAAGGTGGCGGAAATAGTGCTGGCTATACTGGATGGTGCCGATGAACTGGATATGGTGATCAACATCAGTGCCGTAAAAAATAACGACTGGCAGTTTTTGGCCAACGAGATCAATACGGTAATGCCCATCATCCGCAGTAAAGAAAAGGTTATTAAAGTGATCATAGAAAGTGGTATTTTGACAGATGAGGAGATCATTAAGTGTTGTGATATCTACGGTGTGGCAGGAGTAGATTTTATGAAGACGAGTACCGGCTATGCAGAAAAAGGAGCGACAGTAGCAGCGATAAAGCTGATGCGTAAACATTTGGCGGATGCCATAAAGATCAAGGCCAGTGGCGGAATAAAAAGCTATAGTTTTGCCAAAGAACTGATAGATGCCGGTGCAGACAGGCTGGGCTGCAGCAGCAGTGTACAGATCATGGCTGAATCGAAAATGAATTGATGGAACAGTTTTTGTTAATAAGGCGCAATATGAAAAAGATAATTACAGGATTGGTATTGATAATAAGCGGAGCTTCGGCATCGGCACAAACTGCTAAAACAGATTCTGTGGTGGGTGGTTTGGTAACGGTAAATAAAGATCCACGACTCGACCTGCTGGGAAAAAAAGTAGCAGAATTCAACGAAGCGGCAGCAAATAGTTTGAAAGCGGCAAAGGGATATCGCTTGTTGGTACTAAGCAGCAACGACAGGGATTACGCCATGAAAGTACGGGCGCAACTTTTACAGAAATTTCCCGAACAAAAAGTGTATATGACCTTCCAGGCGCCGTATATCAAACTGAAATTCGGCAACTTCGTTGATAAGGACGAAGCGGAAAAATACCGCAAAATGCTCAACGGTGGCAAGATCGTTACTACCAACATTTACCTGGTACCGGAAATGGTAGAAGTGAAGCCGGATAAGAACAAAGAAAAAGATGACGACTAAATAACGATAATGCTGTAAATTGATTGGAGTTTCGATAAGGAAACTCTTTTTTTTGACCCATTTGACAGGAAATTATGCTTAAAGAGAAAATACAACAGCTGGCAAAACAGTACGCTCCCGAATTCATTGAAGTAAGGCATCATCTGCATGCACATCCAGAATTAAGTTACCAGGAATTTGAAACATCAAAATTTGTTCAGCAAAAACTTACCGGTTGGAACATCCCTTTTGAAGTAAAAGCAACTACCGGCGTAATAGGCTTGATAAAAGGAAAGAACCCTGGTAAGAAGATCATTGCGTTGCGGGCAGACATGGATGCGCTGCCGATCACAGAAGAAAATATTATTGATTATAAATCCACCAACCCGGGCGTTATGCATGCCTGCGGCCATGATGTGCATACTACCTGTTTGCTGGGTGCCGCAAAAATATTGAACGAGCTGAAAGATGAATGGGAAGGAACGGTAAAGCTCATCTTTCAGCCGGGCGAAGAAAAAAATCCCGGTGGAGCAAGCCTGCTTATTAAAGAAGGTGTGCTGGAAAACCCGAAGCCGGAAAAGATATTTGCCCTGCATGTTCATCCCGGGCTGGAAACGGGCCGCCTGAGTTTTCGCGGTGGTATGGTAATGGCCAGCGCCGATGAACTGTATATAACGATAAGGAGTAAGGGCGGACATGCAGCAGCTCCCCAGTTTACGGCTGACACTATTTTGATCGCTTCTCACCTGGTTGTTAGTTTGCAGCAGATCGTTTCAAGAAATAACAGCCCTTTTAATCCAAGCGTGTTATCCATCACTTCTTTCCAGGGAGGCAATACTACTAATGTGATACCAAGCGAAGTAAAGCTGATGGGCACTTTCAGGGCCATGAATGAAGAATGGCGTTTTAAAGCGCATGAACTGATAAAGAAACAAACCCTTGAACTGGTGGCTGCCATGGGTGCTGAAGCCACTATTCATATTGATGTGGGTTACCCTTTTGTTTTTAATAATGAGGCTTTGAATGATGAAGCAAGAAAAATGGCTGAAACATTTATCGGCAAAGAAAATGTAGAGACAACAGAATTGCGGATGGGGGCAGAAGATTTTGCTTATTATTCCCACGAGATTCCGGGATGTTTTTTCAGGATAGGAGCGGGCAATAAAGCCAAAGGCATTACCAGCGGTGTGCACACACCAACCTTTAACATTGATGAAAGCGCTATAGAAATAGGAATGGGGATGATGGCTTTTTTGGGAAGCGCAGGGTAAATGAAGAGAATTGAGAATGAAGGAATGAGACGTGAAAAGTGAGACGTGAGAAATTCATACCAACATCTAACATCTAACATCTGTTATCTGACATCTAACACCTGACATCTTAAAATACGCGTATGAAAATAGCTTTCCACGGTGCTGCCAGAACGGTTACCGGATCCAAACATCTTATTACATTAAAGAACGGAAAAAAATTATTGCTCGATTGCGGTATGTTCCAGGGCATGGGCGATCAAACCTTTCCATTGAACAGCAGTTTTGGTTTTGATGCAGCAGGTGTTGATTACATGATATTGTCGCATGCGCATATTGATCATTGTGGCTTACTGCCTAAACTGGTGAAAGAAGGTTATAAAGGAAAAATATTTGCCACACCTGCAACGAAAGACCTGGCAGCAGTGCTGATGGAAGACTCTGCGGGCATACAGGAAAGCGATGTAAAGTTTGCCAATAAACGCAGGGCGGCTGAAGGCCTGCCTTACCTGTTGCCATTATATACAACAGAAGATGCTGTAAAAGCAGCGCAGCAGTTTGAAGTGGTGGATTACAATACCTGGCATACAGTTGGCGATGGAATAGAATTCTGTTATACCGATGCCGGTCATATCATAGGTAGTGCAGTAGTAAATTTAAAGATAACAGAGAACGGAAAAGTTACCCGGATAACGTTCAGCGGGGATGTGGGCCGCTATCGGGATATCATCCTGCGCTCTCCTGATGTTTTTCCGCAGGCGGATTATATCATACTGGAATCAACATATGGCAACAGCCTGCATGATGAATTTAATCCTACACCGGATGTGCTGCTGCATTGGATAAAACACACCTGCCTGGAGAAGAAGGGTAAGCTTATTATTCCTGCATTTAGTGTTGGCCGCACACAGGAAATATTATTTACACTCAACCAACTGGAACTGGAAAACCGGTTGCCCGACCTGGAATATATTGTGGATAGCCCGTTGAGCGCCACAGCAACGGAGATCGTTAAACATTACGGGCAGTACTTTAATTCGAGGGTACAAAAAATATTCAAAAGCGACAATGACCCCTTCCTGTTCAAAGGATTACGGTTTACTAAAACAGTTGATGACTCCAAAATGCTGAATTATAAAAAGGAACCTTGCGTAATTATTTCTGCAAGCGGTATGGCAGAAGCCGGAAGGGTGAAGCACCATATCAGTAATAATATTGAGAACAGCCGCAATTCAATTTTACTTACCGGCTATTGCGAACCCAATTCATTAGGTGGCAGGTTAAAACTTCATCCTAAAGAAGTAGGTATTTTTGGACAGGTGCATGAAGTAAATGCAGAGATCGGTGAAATGCGCAGTATGAGTGCGCATGGCGATTATGATGATCTGTGCCAGTTCATTGCCTGCCAGGACCCTAAGCAGGTACGCACACTTTTTTTAGTACACGGTGAATATAACGTACAGCAGGATTTCAGGAACAGGTTGCTGCGCAAAGGATTTGCGCATGTGGAAATACCGGAGCAGCATTACGAGATCGGGCTGACCTAGAAACGTTCAAGGTTAAATGCACTGATGTCGATACTGGCAGGTTGCTGCTGTACCAGTTCGCAAACCAATTTGCCTGTGCCAGTTGCCTGCGAAATACCCAGCATGGCGTGTCCGCCAGCAAACACAACGTTATCAATAGTTGCATGCTTGCCGATATAGGGCAAACCATCTGGTGTAACAGGACGTAAGCCGTTCCATATTTTATCAACAGGAGGGAAGTCGATCTTTAAGCCGGGATAAAAAAGCTTTGCAGAATCATAAATGCCCTGCATGCGTTTTACTAAAACTTTATTATTGATACCACTTATCTCCATAGTGCCGCCGATACGCAGCCTGTTGCCCCACGGCGTAATGGCACAGCGACCATCTACTAAAATTGCAGGATATTTTATATTTTTTTCGACATGATCATAAGTATGACTGTATCCTTTGCCCGGTTGCAATAATAATTTTATGCCCATCATCTTTGCTACAATTGGCAACCAGCTTCCCGGGGCAACTACAACAGCAGCGCAATCAAATTTTCCTTTATCTGTAATAACAGCTGAAATTTTGTTCGCTGTTTTTTCAAAGCCGGTAACAGTAGTATTCAGTTGAAATTGTACTCCTTTGCTTGCTAAATAATTTTTCAATGCTGTCATCATCTTGCCCGGATCAAAATGGCAATCATCTTTAAATAAAACAGCACCCGCTATGTTTAATTCTACATCAGGTTCCAAAGCCTGTACCTGTGCTGCATTCAGCCGTTCTACTTTCAACCCTAATTTTTCTGCATCATCGGCCAAATGAAATTCATGCTCTAAAGTTTTTTGTCCTTTGCACATCATCATGCAGCCCTTCTCTTCCATGTTGAATGTATCGCCGATCGTATCTCTCATATCATTTATCAAATGACGGCTGAGTTGTAATATCGCATTCAGGTGCGGCGCATTTTTTTCAACTGTCTTTGCGTTACTGCTCTTCCAGAAATGATAACCCCATTGCAGCAGTTCCCAATTCAATCTCGGCTTTACATAGAACGGGCTGCTGCTGCTCAGCATATGTTTCAATCCTTCGGCAATAATGCCCGGCGAAGCAAGCGGTACAAAATGGCTTGGTGAAATATATCCCATATTGCCAAACGAGCAGCCATCGGTAATATCGCCGCGTTCAATAACTGTAACAGCATAACCTTGCTGCTGTAAATAAAAAGCGCTGCTTAATCCAATAACGCCTCCACCAATAATTGTAATCTGCATACCCCTGTCCCCTAAAGGGGAACCTCAACTCATTAATTTCAATAGCATAGGATAGAAAATCAAATGAGCTAAACTTTTAATTGTGATCAATAAAGATTTCTATGCAAATCATTTTACTAAATCAAATATAATGCAACGATTATGAAAGTTGTTTTGATGATGTGATGCCGCATCTATTCAAGTTCCCCTTTAAGGGACAGGGGTGGTTTATATCACCTGGAACCCATACGCATACGGATCATCCTCATCATCTATCGTTATAGTATTATAGCCATATACTTTTGCCCAACCTTCAATACCCGGACGGATAGCTGGCTTGCCGCCAACGGTTGTTTCTTCTTCGATAGTGCCGATGAATTTACTGCCGATAATACTTTCATGAATGAAGGCATCGCCTTTTTTCAATTTTCCTTTGGTGTACCATTGCGCCATTCTTGCGCTGGTGCCTGTTCCGCAAGGACTGCGGTCAATGGCTTTATCACCATAAAAAACCGCATTACGTGCAGTAGAAGTTTTGTCGAGCACAGCGCCGGTCCACAAAATATGACTGCACCCTTTTATCGTTTCATTTTCAGGATGAATGAATTCATATTTCGCATTGATGTTCTTTCTCAGTCCTCTTGCCCAACTGATCAGTTTATCTGCTCCATAATGTTCAAGACCTTTAAAGTTTTTTTGTACATCAACAATAGCATAAAAATTTCCGCCGTACGAGACATCAATAATCAACTCGCCCAATTCAGGACAATCAACTGTTAATTCGGTTGCAGCTAAATAAGAAGCCACATTCGTCAACTTAACTGACTCTACTTTTACTTTTTCTCCTTCCATCTCCGCATCAATCTCCTCCATTTCCTCCCCCTTTGGGGGAGATAGAGGGTGCCTTGTGGTCCGTGTCCTATACTCAATCATCACCAACCCTGCCGGAGCTTCCATCCTTACAATGCCCGGTATTTTTGGTTGTATCAATCCTTCTTCTATTGCAATGGTGATGGTGCCGATAGTGCCGTGGCCGCACATGGGCAGGCAGCCGCTGGTTTCTATAAAGAGAACCGCAACATCATTTTTCGTATCATGTGGCGGGTATAAAATGCTGCCGCTCATCATGTCGTGTCCACGAGGCTCAAACATTAACCCCTTTCTTATCCAGTCGTATTCATTTAAAAAATGCTGACGTTTTTCGCTCATGTTTGCCCCGTGCAGTATTGGCCCCCCTTCTCTTACCAACCTTACCGGATTTCCGCAGGTATGAGCATCAATACAAAAAAAGGTTTTCTTCATCCCGTTTAGTAGATTTGTATTGCAACTTAATCAAACTTTCTTATGGAACAATATGGAAAGATACTGCTGGTAGCTATGCCTGCTTTTTTAGCATTGGTCCTTTTCGAAAAATGGTATGGCTGGTATAGAAAGAAAGAAACGGTTCGTACAATGGATATGTTTTCCAGCCTCAGTTCCGGCGTTACCAATGTTACCAAAGATGTATTGGGATTAAGCATTGCATTGGTTACTTATGAATGGCTGGTGAACAGGGTGGCCATTACACATATCAACACTACATGGCTTACTTATCTTATCACTTTTATTGTACTTGATTTTGCCGGCTATACTGTGCATGCATTGGATCATAAAATCAATTTTTTCTGGAACAGCCATATCATTCATCACAGCAGCGAAGAATTTAACCTGGCCTGTGCGTTGCGGCAAAGTGTTTCTGTATTTTTCCGGTTGTTCGTTATTTTATTGTTGCCCGCTGCATTGTTGGGTATCGATGCAAAAGTAATTGCTGTGGTGGCGCCACTTCATTTGTTTGCGCAATTCTGGTATCATACACAGCACATCGGCAAGATGGGATTTTTAGAAAAGATCATTGTAACACCCTCGCATCACCGGGTTCATCATGCATTGAACAAAGAATATATTGATAAGAATTACGGGCAAATATTTATTGTATGGGATAAATGGTTTGGCACTTTCCAGGAAGAATTAAAAGAAGTGCCGCCGGTATATGGCATTACAAGACCTGTACGCACCTGGAACCCGATCAAGATAAATTTTCAGCACATGAGCCTTTTGATAAAAGATGCCTGGCATGCCGAAAGCTGGAAAGATAAGCTGCGTATATGGTTCATGCCTACCGGCTGGCGGCCTTCTGATGTAGAGAAAAAATTTCCTGTTCATAAAATTGAAGATGCTTACAACTTTGAAAAGTATGATACAGCGTCTTCTAAATTATTGATCACCTGGTCGTGGATACAATTGCTGCTGCTGCTTTTATTTACCAGTTATCTTTTTGGCAACATTGCAGCAATAGGCAAGCCGAATATTTTTATCTATGGCGGCTTCATCTTTTTATTTGTGTATGCTTATGCTGAATTGATGGATGGAAATAAATATGCAGTAGTTTGGGAACTGGCAAAAGCAGCAGCCGGTATCGGTATTATTTTTTATGTTGGCGATTGGTTTGGCAGCAACAGCTATTATGCTGCGGCAAGTTATATTTTAACAGGCTATTTTATTTTATCGCTGTTGATAAGTGGCTACTTCAGTTTAAAAAAACAGCAGGAAACGAAACAGCAATTGCAGCCATCGCTATAGTGCAGGCTATTTAAGCTTATCGGCTATATATTTATCTATCATCATTTCCAGTATCTTCAGGGTAACGGTGCCCTGCGATAATACGAGATCGTGAAATTCGCGGATATCAAATTTCTGCTGTAGTTTTTCTTCGGCCCGCTTTCTTAATTCTTTTATTTTTAGTTCTCCCATCTTGTAAGCCAATGCTTGTCCCGGCCATGAAATGTAGCGGTTGATCTCCGTATTTACTTCATGCATAGAAAGCGCTGTGTTCTCTGCCAGGTAATTTACAGCCTGTTCTCTTGTCCAGCCTTTGGTATGCAGCGCCACATCAATAACCAGCCTGCAGGCACGCCACATTTCATAAGTGAGCCTTCCAAAATGCGAATAGGGATCTTTATAAAAACCCATTTCTGTTCCTAAATATTCACAATACAAACCCCAACCTTCGCCAAAAGCATTTACATAAAGGTTGCGGCGAAATGGTGGCAGGTTTTCCAATTCCTGCGTTAATGCAATTTGTAAATGATGACCCGGTACAGCCTCATGCATCGTTAATGCTTCCAGTGCATACAGCGGGCGGCTTTTCAGATCGTAAGTATTTACCCAGTAATGCCCGGCACGCTTGCTGAAGATAGAAGCGCCTGCATACCTGCCTGCGGTGTAAGTTGGCGCAAGATGAGCAGGCACTGCTTCTACACCATAAGGCTGGCGTGGAAGCTTGCCGAAGAAAGCGGGCAACATACCATCGGCCTGCTTGGCAATGTAAGAAGCCTCTTTCAATAATTGTTCAGGGGTAGGTGCATAGAATTTTGGATCAGTTCTCAGGTAAGTAATAAATTGCTGCAGGTTGCCGGAAAAATTCACTTCCTTCATTACATCCAGCATTTCTTTTTTTATTCTTGCCACTTCAGTTAATCCCAATTGATAAACTTCTTCGTAAGAAATAGCTGTTGTTGTATAATGATGAACCCGGTCCTGGTAATACGCCAGTCCATCAGGAAAGTTAGATACACCAATAGTTTTCCTGGTCTTGGGTAAGTACTCCGTATCGAAGAACCGTTTTATGTTTTTAAAAGCTACGATTGCGTATTGCTGAACAGCTTGTTGAGCTTCGGCAGTCAATCTTTTCCAATCTTCTTCGCTGATAGAAAAAGGTTTGTTCAGGAAGGGCTTATAAAAAATGCTTTTTAATGGATCATCAACAATATGTTGTGTATAGGTATTTTCATAGCCATCTAAAATAGACCGTGGCTGGCAAATGCCCAATGCCAATCCTTTGCGCATTAAGGCCAACTCCTCATCTACATATCTTGGCATATCTCTTAGCCTGGTAATATAATATTCGGCGTCTTTTTTATTACTGATCACTTCCGACCCCATGGATGCTAGCCCCGTATGAAAGCCTTCATCAGCCAATATCGGGTTTAAGTACATTTTAAATTTATAAGAAGAAAGTTCATCTTCTATATCATACTTCAATAATTCAAGATTGATCTTGTCATCGAAAGAAAGCAATGCTTCATTTATACTGTTCAACCTGTTATATTCGGCGTTGAAAAAATTATAGCGTTTAGCCAGCGAAGCTTCTGTATTGGTTCCTAAAACATGTCCTGTTGCACTGTCCTGCTTTGCCTGTTGCTTCTCAAAATCTTTTATTGCATTCAATACGCTGTCAATAGCAGGAGCAATGGTTATTTTTTGCTGTGCAAAACTTAAAACACTACATCCTAAGCAAACAATAAAACAGGAAATTTTTTTCATGCACTAGTCTTTAGTAAGTTAATCATTAACTGTTCTCCATATTCCTAAAGGATTCTCATCCATCAATTCTTCCGGCAACATAGCATTGCTCCAGTTTTGAAAAGCTACCGGCCTTGCAAAACGTTTTATACCATCCGCACCTACGGAAGTAAACCGGCTGTCAGTTGTTGCAGGAAAAGGACCGCCGTGCTGCATACTTAAGCAAACTTCAACACCTGTAGGCACGCTGTTTAAAATGAAACGGCCGCAAATATTTTGCACAGCTTCTACTAAGCTTATATTATTTAAGATGTCATTATCAGTGGCCATTAATGTTGCTGTTAATTGTCCTTCTAAACGTTGGGCAACTTCGATCATTTCATTCCTGTCGGCGCAACGGATCACAATAGAGTAGGGGCCAAAAACTTCCTGGTGCAATACAGGATTATCTAAAAATGTTTTTCCTGTTGCTGAAGCAATAACAGGTGTTCCCTGGTTTTCTTTTTTTTCTGTTTGCGAAACAGCAACGGTTGTTACACCATTTTGCGACAATGCAGTTGTTTTCTTTTCTTCAAATGCTTTGGCAATGCCGGGATGAAGCATAGTGCCGGGTGCAATGTTTTTGATCTCATCCCCCAATGTAGTAATGAAAGTATTCAATGCTTCGCTTTCAATACCGATGATCAGCCCGGGGTTGGTACAAAATTGACCAACTCCTAAAGTAATAGATGCTGCATAATTTTTTGCGATGGCAACAGCATCGGCATCTAATTTTTCAGGCAATAAAAAAACAGGATTGATACTTCCCATCTCTGCAAAAACAGGAATGGGTTCTTTGCGTTGATTGCCCCAATCAAATAATTGTTTGCCGCCGGCATACGAACCTGTGAAGCCAACTGCTTTGGTATAAGGATGTGTTACCAGCGCCTTGCCTACTTCAACCGATGCGCCATGTATATGAGCAAAGATGCCACCAGGCATATTGCAAATGTCCGCAGCTTTTAAAATTGCCTTCGCAACGATCTCGCTTGTTTGTGCATGTGCAGGATGCGCTTTTACAATAACGGGGCAACCCGCTGCAAAAGCACAGGCAGTATCGCCACCCGCAGTAGAATACGCAAAAGGAAAATTGCTTGCGCCAAAAATCACCACAGGCCCCAGCGGTACCAGCATTTTTCGTATGTCTGGTTTGGGCGGAACTTTAGTTGGTATTGCGGTGTCAATTCTTGCTTCCAGCCATGAACCTTTTTCACAAGCATCTGCATAGCTGTTCAATTGAAATATGGTTCTTGTTCTTTCTCCTCTTAATCTTGCTTCGGGTAAATTCGTTTCACTCATCGCAGTCTGTATAAGTGCATCACCACAGTTCTCTAATTCTACGGCGATGGCTTTCATAAAAGCAGCACGTTTTGCAAGCGATATTTTTCTGTATTCATGAAAAGCTTTCCATGCCTGTTGCATTACAGCTTCAATTTCCTGGGGTGTATTATCGTTGAACATTGAGCATTGAAAATTGATTATTGAATATTTGTTTTGATCGTCTCTTAGGATCTTTATAACATACAAAGTGACT
Organism: Bacteroidota bacterium; assembly: GCA_048497855.1. GTDB lineage: Bacteria > Bacteroidota > Bacteroidia > Chitinophagales > Chitinophagaceae > Ferruginibacter. The sequence goes on from JBEHZB010000002.1 coordinate 385,842, forward strand.
GATCCTAATTACTAATTCCCAATTACTAATTACTATTCAGCTTCGGCCTCGCTGCTATACCATCATTAATAACTTTAAGCACTGCTTCTCTTTCTTCACCGATCAGGGTAAGCCTCGGAGCCCGTACATTTTCCGATCCAATTCCTGCCTGTGTTTCAGCCAGCTTGATGTATTGCACTAGTTTTGGATGAATATCCAGTTCCAATAAAGGCATGAACCAACGGTATATCTTAGCCGCTTCATTTATTTTACCGGCTTTTACCAAATTATAAATAGCAACGGTTTCTGCAGGAAAAGCGCAAACCAAACCTGCCACCCATCCATCGGCGCCTAAACATAATTCTTCCATGGCCAAAGTATCTACGCCACATAAAATTTTATAGCGGTCGCCAAAACGGTTTATCATTCTTGTTACATTCGTTACATCCCTGGTAGATTCTTTTACAGCCTGGATATTTTTACATACAGCCAGGTCGGCAAACATATCCAGCGTTACTTCTGTTTTATAATCAACAGGATTGTTATAGATCATTATCGGCAGCGCTGTAGTTTCGGCGATCGTTTTAAAATAAGTAACCGTTTCCCGGTGATCAGTTTTATAACGCATCGGCGGCAGCAGCATTAATCCTTGTGCGCCCCATGCTTTTGCATATTCGGCCTGTTGCAAAGCCACAGTGGTAGAGCCTTCGGCAATATTCAATATCACCGGTATGTTGCCGCATTTTTCAACAGCAAATTTTACCAGCGTTTCTTTTTCTTCGGTTGTCAATACACTTGCTTCGCCAAGTGTGCCACCCAAAATAATTCCGTTGACACCGGCAGCTAATTGTGCCTGTAAATTCTTTTCAAAAAGCTGAAGGTCGAGTTTGTCATCAGCCGTAAATTTTGTTGTAAGTGCAGGATATACCCCTGTCCAGTTAATACTCATAAGAAAAAAGTTTGCTTAAAGATAGGGGTTAATTTAACAATCCTTTCTAAACAAATTCCACGCAAAATTGTATGATATTTTTCAATAATTCTTTCACTAAACTTTCACAATAACAGCAAGAACACCAGTGCCGTTTTTACGTTTATAAGTGGAGATATTCTCACTATCATTAAACAAAAAAAGGAGCAAAACCATGGCACTTAAATCATCATTTGGCTGGATAGGTGCATTTTCTATTGGCACAGCAATTTTTTTAGCAGGTTGCGCCGGTACGGCCCATGTACAAAAAGATAATTCGGCAAATTTCAGCCAGTACAAAACGTACAGCTGGGTAGAGAAGGAAAAGCCTAAGAATGCGAAAGCAAATCATAACAATGATATTGCTGAGCAAAACATCCGCAATTCGGTAAATGAACAATTGCAGAAGAAGGGTTATGTAGAATCGAAAGATAATCCTGATGTACTGATAAGTACAGATCTTTTATTAGAAAGGAACAGGAAGGAAAAAAGAGATCCTGTTTATTCAGACCCTTTTACAAGGAGCTATTATAATCCGCGTACAAGAAGGGTAAACACTTTTTACTACCCTTCAGAACTAATGGGTTACGACAATTATTCCACTTTGGTCAAGGAAGGAACGGTTACGGTAACGATGATCGATACTAAAACCGATAAAGCTGTTTGGCAGGGCTGGGCCACCAAACAATTGAACAGAAGCAATATCACTGAAAAAGAAATAGATCAGAATGTACGTTCGATCTTCAAAAAATTTGATGGTAAATAGAATAGTACGAGCACGATCAAATGAGGCCCTGTCACGAAAGTGGCGGGGCTTTTTCGTTATTGGTTATTTGACACTAGTTATTTGTTATTAGTGTTTGCCGTTTAGTGAAGTTTACCAATCTTTCTTGCAGCTACTCCCTTGTGGCTTACAACTCTCAAAATAAAAAAGCCTCTCGATTTGAAAGGCTTTTTGCTTGCAGCTACTCCCTTGCGGCTTGTAGCTCTCTTGTACCACGTACGGGATTCGAACCCGTGATTCCTCCGTGAAAGGGAGGCGTCTTAACCCCTTGACCAACGCGGCATTTCCGTTAAAGGACGGCAAAGATAGTATCTATCAGTTTTTCAGCCAAATATTTTAACCCGTTGAAGCAAAATATTCTACGGCTTATGTACGCTACAAACTGTACTTTTGCACCGCTAATTATTAATTCTTAATTTCTTAATTCTCATTAGTCATGGGTACAGTTAAAGTTGCTATCAACGGTTTTGGAAGGATAGGCCGTTTAGTTTTTCGCCAGATTTATAATATGGAAGGAATAGATGTGGTAGCCATCAACGATCTTACCAGTCCGGAAGTGCTGGCGCATTTATTAAAGTACGATAGCGCCCAGGGCCGCTTTGGTCAAAATGTAACGCATACAGAAAATGCGATAGTGGTAAATGGACACGAAGTAAAGATATACGCACAAAAAGATCCGGCACAAATTCCGTGGGGACAGCACGATGTAGATGTAGTGATAGAAAGCACCGGTTTTTTTGCTGATAAAGATAAAGCGCAGGCTCACATTACTGCAGGCGCAAAAAGAGTAGTGATCTCTGCACCGGCAACCGGCGATCTTAAAACAGTAGTGTTCAATGTGAACCATGCTATTTTAGATGGCTCCGAAACCATCATCAGCTGCGCAAGCTGCACTACCAACTGCCTGGCGCCAATGGCAAAAACACTGAATGATAATTTTGGTATCGTTACCGGTATCATGAGCACCATTCATGCTTATACGAACGATCAGAACACATTGGATGCACCACATCCAAAAGGTGACCTGCGCAGGGCAAGGGCCGCTGCAGCCAATATTGTTCCCAATAGTACCGGCGCTGCAAAAGCAATCGGGTTGGTATTACCGGAACTGAAAGGCAAACTGGATGGCGGCGCACAACGTGTACCGGTTATCACGGGCTCTGTTACCGAATTGTATTCTATTTTAGAAAAAACAGTTACAGCAGCAGAGATAAACGCTGCTATGAAAGCTGCTTCCAACGAAAGCTTTGGCTATACCGAAGATGAGATCGTAAGCAGCGATATCATCGGTATCAATTTCGGTTCATTGTTTGATGCTACACAAACCAAAGTGCAAACATTGGGCGATAAGCAACTGGTAAAAACAGTGAGCTGGTACGATAATGAAATGAGCTATGTATCGCAGTTAGTGCGTACCGTGCATCATTTTGCAAAACTGATTAAGTAAGCCCCTCCGCCCCCAACTCGTTGGGGGGAACCATGGAGAAGATGATAGCGAAGAAAATGGTTTGAGTTTTTTGAGTCGGGCATTCTATCTTCTATTATTTTCATAGGCGAACTTGTTCTGTTCATTAGTTCTTTGTTCAACATATTTAACTTGAGGCTTTCAATTCTTTGGAAGCCTCCTTTAATTTATAATCTTTAAAATTAAGTCCCTCTTTAGGGGACAGGGGGTTTATGTCAACATTCAGCAATCACAATTTCTCCGGGCAAAAAGCATTGGTACGTGTAGATTTCAATGTGCCGTTAGACGATCAGTTCAACATTACCGATGATACCCGGATGACAGCCACTATACCGACCATTAAAAAGATACTGGCAGATGGTGGCAGTGTAATCTTAATGAGCCACCTCGGCAGGCCAAAAGACGGCCCGACAGACAAATACTCTTTAAAGCACCTGGTTAAGCACCTGCACGAATTGCTAAACTCAAATTCCGATAACTCCCCTTCAGGGGTTGGGGACACAAAAGTATTCTTCGCAGACGACTGCATCGGCGAACAAGCCGCCCTTACCGCATCTATGCTGGCTCCGGGTGATGTATTGCTGTTAGAGAACCTCCGCTTTTACAAAGAAGAAGAAAAAGGTGATGAAGCTTTTGCAAAAAAATTAAGCCAGTTGGGCGATGTATATGTGAACGATGCATTCGGTACCGCACACAGGGCGCATGCTTCAACAGCAGTGATCGCAAAATTTTTCCCGGCAGATAAAAAAATGTTTGGCCTGTTGATGGAAGGAGAAGTGAACAGCGCCGAAAAAGTATTGCACAGCGCCGAAAAACCATTCACCGCAATTATCGGCGGCGCCAAAGTTTCAGATAAGATCCTCATCATCGAAAATTTATTGGAAAGAGCAACTGATATCATTATCGGCGGCGGTATGTCGTATACTTTTTTAAAGGCACGTGGCAGTAAGATCGGCAATTCACTTTGCGAGGATGACCGTTTGCAAACAGCACTCGACATACTGGAAAAAGCCAAACAAAAAAATGTAAGCATCCATTTACCCGAAACCTCTGTTATAGCAGATAAATTTGCCGCGGATGCCAATACCAAAGAATCTCCGAGTGATCAGATTCCTGATGGCTGGATGGGATTGGACATCGGCGCAAAAGCCATCGGCATCTTCAGCGAAATAATCGGCAGGTCAAAAACCATTTTATGGAACGGGCCGATGGGTGTTTTTGAAATGGAAAAATTTCAGAACGGAACAAAATCTGTAGCCGAGGCCGTAGCAGCAGCCACTGCCAATGGAGCGTTTAGCCTTGTTGGTGGCGGAGATAGTGTTGCAGCCGTAAATCAATTCAAGCTGGCCGACAAGGTTAGCTATGTAAGCACCGGCGGCGGCGCTATGCTGGAATATTTTGAAGGCAAGGAACTGCCCGGTATTGCAGCGATAAAGCAATAACACTGCAAACTATCCCCAGACCTTAAATAAGAATTGTGCGTAAGGGTCGTCTCTTACCGAAAGCAGCGTAAATATGAATGATTCAGGATCCATTGATAAAATAGCAGCGCACGATTCTTTTGTTTTTTTAGCCGCAGCTTTTGTCTTTGGTTCATCAGAATCCAGGTCCTCCAAAAACGTACATACTTCCTGTGCGCCACGCAACGAAAATTTGTACAGCGATTTTGTCTCCTTATCAAAATACACCCAAAGCAAACTCTGGCTGATAGAATCGATCACGAAACTGAAATCCTTATTGGTTTTTATCATCAGGTCAATAGGATCGGCCCATGCCAGTTCAGAGATAGTGGTAATGCCTGTTTCCTGGTATTTTTCAGCAGTGGTAAGACTTACACCCTGTAATTGCTGTAATTCCAGCTGACCATTCTCAGGATCGCTTTCACCCAATCCTAATTTTTGCGAAACAAGCCGCCGCGAAAATTTTAGTAAAGTTTGTAACGGAAATGCAGCCAATAAAAAAACAAAGGCATCTGCTACGGTATCTTTTGCAAATGCTGATAAACTCAATCCCAGCGGTACCGCAACCAAAAACCTGTACACCCCGTTATACACATCATGCGAAGTAAAATCGCTTCGTTGAAACCGTACCAGTTGATCTCCCAATACCCAGGTGTAGGCCCCTAAAAATGCACTGATGGTAACAGAGCTGAAAGAAATGGAAATTCTACCCGGAACATCTAACCAGGTTTCAACAGAAAAAAAAGTTGCCAGCAAACCCAGGCCGGATAACAGGCCCAGTAATATCAGCGGGCACACATAATGTCTTCTTCCGTACAGCCGGTTAAAATGATCTTTAAAATGTTTTTGTAATGATCTTTCTTTCTTTTTGGTTATTTCATTAGGATAGAATTGCCTGAAATAAAGTTCAATGGATTCATCACTAAGCAAAGCAAGTAATCTTTCTCTTCTTTTTACCCATGCACTGCAGAGATAAATTATAGAAGGCAGCATAATACAGATCCATGCAATGATGAAAATTGCAATTAAAAGATTTTCCGTTGTCATATATAGGGTTTAGTTTAAGATCCGGAACATATTTAAGCCATGCTGGCCCTTACCATAATAATCCTTGCGTACATCTTTCACTCGGTAGCCTAACTTAATGTACAGGTCAAATGCTTTTTTATTGCTCTTGCCCACTACCAGCAAAACCTGCCTGCACCCTCTTTTTGCTGCCTCGCTTTCAAACCGCTGCATAAGCAACGTTGCGTAGCCCTTGTTTCTGTACCCGGGCAATATGGCGAGCGAATAGATAAGCGCTTTCTTTTCTTTTCCCCGGTGATCTACAATGCCTAAAATATAGCCACAGGCATCATTATCACTAATTGCAAAAGAGATACAGCTATCCTGGTTTAAATAATATTGGAATTGAGTTTTGCTAAACTGGTGCGCTTTGAAGCATTTTTTTTCAATACTCAGCAGATCATAGGTATCGGCACTGGTTGCTTCATATATTTTCATTGATCAGGTCCTCGCTTTTCAGTTTTATTTTTTCTATTGCATAGTAAAATAACAAAAAAAGCGCATTTGTATGGCAAATTTGCAAAACCGGTGATTTAAACTTCTCATTAAGTTATTTGTTGTTGCTTTACTACCCGCAGAATTAATCTTCCGAATTAGAAAAGGAATATTAATTTTGAATCCTTAAACATTAAAATATATAATCATGAAACGCACAGGTTTATTTGTTGTATTAGGCATACTCGTTATCCTTGTTTTTTGGGGCTGCAGCGGCTACAATGGTTTGGTAAAGCAGGATGAGACCGTAAAAAAAGCATGGGGTAATGTACAGGCCGAATACCAGAACCGTTCTGATCTTGTTGGAAATTTAGTGAACACCGTAAAAGGCGCCGCTAATTTCGAACAGAATACATTGACCGCAGTTGTAGAAGCACGTGCAAAAGCAACCAGCGTAAACATCAATGCAGATAATCTTACTCCTGAAAAAATTGCAGAGTTCCAGGCAGCTCAAAGTCAATTGAGCGGTTCACTCAGCCGTTTGCTGGCAACTGTAGAATCATATCCCACATTAAAAGCAACAGAAGGCTTTATGAAACTGCAAAGCCAGCTGGAAGGCATCGAGAACAATATCAAAGATGCAAGAAAGAAATTCAATGACGAAGTGCAGGTGTACAATACCAAAGTTCGTTCCTTCCCTGTAAACATCATTGCAGGCATGAGTGGCTTTAAACAAAAAGGAATGTTTGAAGCAGATAAAGGCGCAGAGAAAAAAGTGGATGTGAACTTTGATGACATGAATAAAAAGTAAGCACTCATTTAGCACAGAAAATAAATGAACAAAAAAAGATACCCGCTGTTTATTGCCGGAGGCATACTGGCGGTGCTGGTAATTTTTTTCATCGTAGCCTATAACGGGTTGGTGAAAAAAGAAGAAAAAGTAAAGAACCAATGGGCCGAAGTTCAAAATGCCTACCAGCGCAGGATGGATCTTATCCCCAACCTGGTGAATGTAGTAAAGGGCAACGCCAATTACGAACAAACCACGTTGGAAAAAGTAACAGAGGCCCGGTCAAAAGCAGCATCGGTAAATGTAAGCAGCAGCAATATTTCCGCAGATAGTTACAACGAGCAGGCCAAAGCACAGGATGAACTGGCAGCATCGGCCAATCGTTTGATCATAAGCGTTGAAAAATACCCGGAGCTGAAAGGAACCGAAGCATTTAAAGGATTGCAGGTACAGCTGGAAGGCACCGAAAGAAGAATAAAAGTTGCACGAAAAGATTTTAACGAGGCTGTACAAAATTACAACACTTCAGTAAGGAGTTTCCCAACAAGCCTGGCAGCAGGCCTGTTTGGCTTTAAAGCTAAAGATGGCTTCAGTGCAGATGCAGGCACAGATAAAGCAACCGAAATAAAATTTTAATGAGCCTATTTCCATTTTTTAAAAAGAAAGATTTTTTTTCTGAAGAAGAAAAAGAACGCATCGTTGCAGCTATCCGCTCTATGGAGCAGCAAACGAGCGGCGAGATCAGGATCTTCGTGGAAAGTAAAAACCCTTTTGTAGCGCCGGTAGACAGGGCCGCAGAACTCTTCTTCAAATTAAAAATGGAAAAAACAGAACACCGTAATGGCGTGCTGTTATATATCGCAACTAAACATAAAGAGCTGGCGCTGTTTGGCGATGAAGGCATCTATAAAATAACCGGCGCCGGGTACTGGGATAATGCAGTAAAGAATATGATCGCCAAATTTAACGGCGATGATATTTGCGAAGGAATAGTACAATGCATTTACCAGGTAGGCGAAACGCTCAAAGAAAAATTTCCTTATAACAGAACAGAAGATAAAAATGAATTGCCCGACGAGATCGTTTTCGGCAAATAATTCCAGTAACATCACCAGATGAAAAAAGTAATAGTATTTCTTTTATTGATCACCGGCTTTACCGCATGGGCGCAGGATATCCCGCCAAGGCCCAACCCGCCAAAGCTGGTAAATGATTTTACAGGAACGCTTACTGCCGACCAGGTGCAAACCCTGGAAAACAAGCTCGACCGGTTCGATGATTCTACCTCTACCCAGATAGCCGTGGTACTGGTAAAATCAATAGATAATGATGCAACAGATTATGCAACAGAACTCGGAAGAAAATGGGGCGTAGGTGGCGAAAAAAATAATAACGGCGTAGTATTGCTTATCTGTACCGATCCCAACAATCATGCATTAAGTATAGCACCCGGCTATGGTTTAGAAGGCGCATTGCCCGATATAACCTGCAAGCAGATCATCGATTACACCATCGTGCCACGCTTTAAAGGCAGCGATTATTACCGCGGTATCGATGAAGGCACCGATGAGATCATCAAAGCCGTAAAAGGGATTTATAAAGCCCCGGCCAATTACAGGAAAAAAGGCGGCACCTCTGCCGGTAAAATTGTGCTCATCGTTATCCTCATAATCGTATTCCTGGGCATTTCAGGCGGCAGCAAAGGCGGCGGCGGTTTCATGAGCCGCAGAGGGTACCGTGGTTTTGGAGGCCCTGTATTCTGGGGTGGCGGCGGTTGGAGTGGTGGCAGCAGCGGCGGTGGTGGCGGAGGAGGATTCGGCGGCTTTGGCGGCGGCAGTTTTGGCGGCGGAGGCGCAAGCGGCAGTTGGTAGATAGTTGGCCCACTAACCCCATAAGAGATTAATAGTTAAATTGTTTTATGGTTTAATTGTTGGCAAAGCAATTAAACCATAAAACAATCAAACCATTAAACTGCTCTCTCTACTCTCTTCGAAGGCTCTGCCTTCGTAAGCGTTATGTTATAAAGGGATTTTATCCCGTTTCTTTTTCCGCAAAGTTTACTGTTTGTTGATACGGAGCAAAGCTCCTGTTGAACATAGTACTTACGAAGGCAGAGCCTTCGAAGAGTTCAGTAACCCCTCCGCGTCTCTGCGCCTCCGCGGTAAAACCATAAAACACCAGTCATCCTTAACGCATATTATCTCCAAATCTCTGCGAAACCTCCCCTTAACTCCATTTCTCTGCGGTAAAACCATAAAACATCCCTTCAGAACTATGAAACAACCTTACGCAACCATGTTTTACAACTTAAAAACTATGAAACAAGCGTACGCAACTATGTTTTCCAACTTAAAAACTATGAAACAAGCGTACGCAACTATGTTTTTCAACTTAAAAACTATGAAACAAGCGTACGCAACTATGTTTTCCAACTTAAAAACTATGAAACAAGCGTACGCAACTATGATTTCCAACTTAAAAACTATGAAACAACCGTACGCAACCATGTTTCTCAACTTAAAAACCATAAAATAGCCCTACACAACCTAACAAAATGTAATCTTCTCCTCAAGTCCCCCTTTAGGGGCGGAGGGGCAACTCCCCTTCGGGGGCGGAGGGGGCTTCATTATCAACCACTTAAGCACCAATATTTTTTGCATATCAAAATAAATATTTTTTCGATGCAACCTTTATCGTTTTTTTCTATTCTTAGAAGAAAGAAATTGACAGAATGAATAAAACAGTAAAACATATTTCCCTGCTGGCAGCCTTTATTTTGGTCCTTAGTACTGCAAATGCGCAAACCAACGATCTTATCAGTGTTAAGAATTTTAAGATAACCCAAACAAGCACCCGGCAATTCATAGAATGGTCAACCGATGCCGAAAGCCCTTCCAGCTACTGGCGGGTGCAGGCCAGTAAAGACGGAAAGACATTTACCACTATCGGCCTCGTACTGGGAGCCGATCCCCGGCAGGAAGGTTATAAATATATTTTCGTGCAGCCCAAAGAAAGCAAGCCGAAAAAGTTTTACCGTCTCAGTCATGTTGATAAAGATGGAACCGAACAGTGGACAAAAGCCATCAGGATTTAGTAACAGTTACTTACAGTTTAGCCATAAAATAAAAGCCCCGCAATTGCGGGGCCTTATTATTAAAAATGATTGGAATTATTTCCAGGCATTGTTGATATAATCAGTGATCTCTTTTCCTTTTGTTTTACCTAACTTATCCAGCGCACCTTTCATCGAAGGATCGGTAAAGCCCCTGAACTGTTCAGGAATAACTTCCCTGAATTTGATGATCATATCGATACCTTTTTTCACGTTATCAATATTCTGCACTTTACCCAAATAATCAGCAAACGTAGCAGTACCCTGAACTTTTTCCTGGCTCAATGGCAATGCATTATAACGGTTGGCAATAAAAGTAAAATCAGCCTCTGTACCCTGGCTCATCAACACATCAGTAACTACCGTACCCAGGTCGCCTTTTGCATCAACACTGTATTTCTTGGCAAGATCATAAGCTTTAGCAGGTTGCAGTTCGGTCAATGCTTCTAATGATGCACCCGCAACACTGTAGCTGCTGTCGTTCACATTCTTTTCGTATAAAGCTTGATATTTAGCATCCTTTGTTTTACCTAAGAATTTAATAGCCGCAGCCTTTGTCTTCCTGTCTTTATCCGTATTCGCAATAGTTTCTATTGACTTAATAACAGCAGGGTCGCTCGCCATTTTAGAACTGCCCAGTTTGGTGATCGTACTCCTGCGTAAAGGAGCATATTTATCAGTAAGGCCCATTGCCAATTCAGGCATTGCTTTTTTACCAAAATAATCCAGCGCTTCTTTTCTGTCGAGATACAAAGGCGCATATTTTATCTGGGCAATATAATTTTCAGGCGTCTTGTTATCTTTTTTAGTGCACAACAAAATTTTATCACCATCCACATTAATAAGATCAGGATGCTGGGTATAATTGAAGGTAAAAGAATCGATCTTGTTCTCTACCCAAACTTTATAGCGTTTTTTAGCAGCGCCGTTATATACATCAATAGCAATCGGTAAGCGAAACACTTTATCGCTTTTTTGAGTTTGCTCAATGATAACTGTTGCTTTGCCCGCTGCATCATCATAATTATAATCGATCTTCAGTTCAGGATGACCGCTGCCATAATACCATTGGTTCCAGTACCAGTTCATATCCTGGCCGGTAACTTCTTCAAACGCCAAACGCAGCTGACCAGCTTCGCCAGCCTTAAATTTATTGGTGGTTAAATAATTGTTCAATGATTTAAAGAAAGCATCATCACCAACATAATTGCGCAGCATATGTAAAATGCGGCCGCCCTTGTTATAGCTCACACCATCAAATACATCTTCCTTATCCGCATAATGAAAACGTACAAGGTCCTTCTTCTCATTGCCCGGCTGAAGATAGCCCTGCATATCACTGTAGTTTTGTGCATCACCCGCATCTTTACCGTGCTTATATTCATCCCATAATGTTTCGCTGTAGTTGGCAAAACTTTCATTTACAGTAATATTGCTCCAGCTTTCAGCAGTAACCAAATCCCCAAACCATTGGTGAAACAGTTCATGCGCAACAGTGCTTTCCCAGCCATTGCCATCGGTAAGCTCACGTGCATTCTGGTAAGCGCTTTCCTGGTGCAGGGTAGCTGTGGTGTTTTCCATTGCGCCACTTACATAATCCCTGCCTACGATCTGCGCATACTTGGCCCACGGAAAATCAACACCCAGCCTTTCAGAATAGAACTTTATCATTTCAGGAGTATAACCAAATATGCCCCTTGCAACAGGTGCATATTCTTTCTCTACATAATAGCTTACTTCTTTTCCTTTGTAGCTGTCTTTTATAACAGAGAATTCACCCACGCCCATAAAGAAAAGATAAGGGGCATGAGGAAGGTCCATCTTCCAGTAATCGGTACGTGTGCCATCAGCATTTTTCTTTTGGCTGATCAGCAAACCGTTGCTCAGCGTAACATATTTAGAAGGCACGGTCATGTAAATTTCTTCCGTCGATTTTTGGTTCGGCTTATCTATGGTCGGAAACCAGGCGCTGTTAGCTTCAGTTTCGCCCTGTGTCCATATTTGAGTAGGCTTGTCTTTTTCTTCTCCTTTCGGGTTGATGAAATACAGCCCTTTGGCATCGTTGATAGCAGCGCTTCCCTGTACTTTAAGATCGTTCGGCTTACTGATATAATCAACATAGATGGTGTAATTTTCGCCACCCAGGTAAGTTTTATCCAGTTTAATATTCAGCTGCCAGCCATCGTTGGTAAATTTCAACGGTGCCTTAGCGGCGCCCTTCATTATAGATACTTCTTTCACATCCATTCCTTTAGCATCCAGTAATAAAGAGTCGGTTGCATAAAAATGAGGTTTCAGCGTAACCCACGCCTTGCCATACATCCATGCCTTATCGTAATCAAACTTAACATCAAGTTTTGTATGCACCAGGTCGTTGATCCTGGTACTGGAGGCACGGTATATCTTTTTCCAGGAAGTATCCTTTGGCTCTGTGCCCGGCTGCGCTAGCATCGTCAGCGGGCCTGCACCTAAAGCAATCACAAAAAGCAATTTTTTCATATTAAAATTTTAGTGCACAAAAATAGCAGCAGTTTTGTTATCCGGGGCCAATTTTTTATAAATGGCAACACCATCATAATTAATGAGTATTTTTGGCCAACGTATAAAGTTCAAATAGCAATGAAACAGTTTTTCCTTTTTTCCCTTACCCTTTTACTGACCGTTAGTCTTAACGCCCAGCAGAACCATTATATATACATACAAACGGAAAATAAACAGCCTTTTTATGTAAAGCTGGATAGCAAGGTATTCAGCTCATCTGCTTCAGGATATGTTATCATACCCAAACTGCAGGATGGCTCCTATGTTTTTGGGATTGGGTTCCCTAAAAATGAATGGGCCGAACAGGTGGTTACCGTTAAGATCGATAAGAAGGACGAAGGCTACGTGCTGAAGAATTTTGGCGATAAAGGGTGGGGGCTGTTTAATATTCAAACAATGAATGTGATAATGGCCAGTGCAAAAGGCACCCAGGCAGCTGTGAGCAAGCCGGTAAGCAATGATGGGTTTTCCAATACATTGTCTAATGTAGTGAACGATCCCGGCATCCTGCAAAAAGAAGCCACCAAAGAAGAAACAACACCGACGGTTACACAAAAAGCTGCTATTACCAAACTGGCTTCTACAAAAAATGCTGATGGAACCGAAGTGGTATATGTAGACATGGTAAACGGAAAACCAGATACGGTGAAAGTATTGGTGCCGGTGCAAAAGGAAACTCCTGTTGCAGTTACAACCCCGGCTGTCGCAGAAAGCAAACCCGTTAGTGCAACGGTAACAGAAAAGCCCAAAGAAGAAACTGTACAACCGGCACCGGCAAAAAAAATAATGATCAATTCCGATTGTAAGAATTTTGCATCAGCAGATGATTTTATGAAGCTCCGCAAAAAAATGATCGGCGAAAACAGTGAAGATGATATGGTAACAGTAGCAAGAAAAGTGTTTAAAACAAGATGCTTTACAACTGAGCAGGTAAAAAATCTTGGCGTGCTCTTTTTAAAAGATGAGGGGAAGTATAAGCTGTTTGATGCCGCTTATCCGTTTGTATCTGATTCAGGAAATTTCAGTACACTCAGAACATTGCTTACTGATGAATATTATATCAACCGCTTTGATGCGATGGTAAAACACTAAATGTTATTCGTTATTCGTAAATCGTCATTCGTAAATCGTAAATCACAAATCCGGAATGCCTCGTTATTTCATAGAAGTAGCCTACAAAGGCACACACTATTCCGGTTTCCAGGTACAGCAAAATGCCAATTCAATTCAGGCAGAAGTAGAAAAGGCATTGAAGATATATTTCAGAACAGAGTTTCAGTTAACAGGATCTTCCCGTACAGATGCGGGCGTACATGCCCTGCAGAATTTCTTTCATTTTGATTCTCCCGTACCGATTACTGATGAGACCTATCATCTCAACGCTATCCTCCCCAACGATATCGTTGTAAAAAAGATATACGAAGTAAAAGAAGATGCGCATTGCCGCTTCGATGCCATCAGCCGGGAATACCGTTATGTTATTTATCAGCACAAAGATCCTTTTCTTGAAGAAAGCGCCTGGTACTATCCGTATTCAGTAAATTTCGATCTGTTACAACAG
>JBEHZB010000003.1:0-400814 GCA_048497855.1 Bacteroidota bacterium
TTACCAATTACCAATTACCAATTACCAATTACCAATTACCAATTACCAATTACCAATTACCAATTACCAATTACCAATTACCAATTACCAATTACCAATTACCAATGCCTCTCATCGCCCCATCATTATTATCCGCAAATTTTTTGAACCTGGAAGCTGACTGTAAAATGCTGAATGAAAGCCAGGCAGACTGGTATCATCTTGATGTTATGGATGGGCGCTTTGTTCCCAATATCAGTTTTGGGCCGATGGTTGTAGAATTTTTCAGGAAAGCCACTACTAAATTCTGCGATGTGCATTTAATGATAGAAGAGCCGGGCAATTATGCAGAAGCTTTTCAAAAAGCGGGTGCAGACAGTCTTACTGTTCATATTGAAGCGTGCAGGCATTTACATCGTAACATACAACAGATAAAAAGCCTGGGCATGAAAGCAGGTGTAGCCGTTAATCCGCATACTCCTGTTGAATCGCTAAAAGATATTTTAGGCGATATTGATCTTGTTTGTTTGATGAGTGTGAACCCTGGTTTTGGCGGACAATCTTTTATACCTCATACTATTTATAAGATCACCCAGTTGCGGGAAATGATAGACGAACGTTCTTTAAAAGTAAAGATCGAAATTGATGGCGGCATTACGCTGGACAATGCGCCTTCTATCATTGCTGCCGGTGCAGATGTATTGGTTGCCGGCAATACGGTTTTCAGATCGGCTGACCCGGCTAAAACAATAGCGGCATTAAAAGCGATCGGCTGATTGTTATAACGAATTGATCTTGTCGTCCATTTGCTTTAGCACACCGGCATTTTGTTTTACCCAATTGCCTGCACTCTTATCCCATTGGTAGCTTTGCGACATCATTTTATCTAGCAGCAGGTAAGCTTTGTGTGCATCTTCGGCATTAAAGAAGATCTCTTTCCATTTTTTTTGCAGTACAGTTTCTTTTTTCAGGTAAATGCCGCCTGCATACCATTTGAAACAGCCAGGCAGGCCATAAAAAAATATTTCCGTTGCATCTCTTTTATAAGCATCTGTATAAAAGAGGTAATAAAAATGCACAGCACTTTTTACGCGTTTGCGAATAGCAGCATCATCTTCGGCTGCTGCCGGCTTTAGCATCCATTGTATATTGTTTAAATAAAAAGGGTCATCATTATTGTTCTTATGCGATAATCCATCAGCCCTGTATTCTTCGGCCTTCACTTCACCATCTTCCGATAGTAATAATTTTTTGTAAGAGATCGCTCTTATTTTATACCGCTTTTTTATTCCGCCGCTTACGTTTATCTCTATTTGCTTTGCATCATCATTATACACCCATTTACCAACCTGCATGATATTCCTCGGGTCTTTTATTAACGTTCCGTCATTAAAAAAATAAAAAGCCCTCATCGGCACCGGGTCTTCATCATCTTCATTCAAATAAGGCAATTCATGATCGCCTTTATGTTCCCAATGCTGACAAAGCAATGCAGCAATATCTTTTGACCGGGAGATATTATTCATGGAAGCATCTGCTGTCTTTTTTCTTTTTTCAGCAGGGCTTTTTTCTTCTTCGTCTTTAGCCTGCTGCCGGTTGCAGGATAATAAAATAAATGCAGCTGTACATGCCAACAAAAGTGATCTCACTGTATCAGTTTTTATGCGGTAAAACGATTAAATACAATCACGAATATAATTCTAAAAATCTTTACCTTCATGCCATGAGAAAATTGGCGGTTATCCTGTTTATCCTGGCTTCCCTAACTGTATCTGCACAAAAAAAATCGGCATGGGTAAGCGGCAGGGTCGTTGATGAAAATGAACACAGCATTCCAAATGTTTCGGTTACTATCTTAGGCAAAACAACCGGTGTTATTACCAATGACAGTGGCTATTTCAGGATCAAAGTACCTGCTGACAAAGCCTTCGCCCTCATCTTTTCCCATACTGGTTATACAGAAGCACAGAAGAATTTTTATCTGAGTGAAAACGAAGAAGAAAAATTAACGCTGCCGATGGAACGTGGCGGAAAAACTTTAGAAGCTGTTGTTGTGAGCGATGAAAAAGAAAGGAACGAGACCGGGCTGGTTAAAATAAATCCCAAGAATGCATTGGCTTTGCCAAGTACTACCGGTGGTGTAGAAGGGCTGATAAAAATATTGGTGGGCAGCAACAACGAGCTTTCATCGCAATACAGCGTACGCGGCGGTAACTATGACGAGAATTTGATCTACATCAACGACTTTGAAATATTTCGTCCATACCTGGTAAGAAGCGGGCAGCAGGAAGGTCTTAGTTTTATTAATCCCGAGCTGGCAAGAAATGTTAGTTTTTACAATGGGGGTTTCCAGGCAAAGTACGGCGATAAAATGAGCAGTGTGCTGGATATACAATATAAGAAACCAAAAACCTTTGGCGGTTCTGCTTATGTCAGTTTGCTGGAGCAGGGACTGAGTTTAGAAGGCACTGCAAAAAAAGGCAACGTTACTTATCTTCTTGGCATACGCAACCGCAGCAACAAAAATCTATTAAAGAGCCAGGAAACAAAAGGCGCTTACATCCCTTCTTCTTCAGACATACAAACTTTTATTACCTATAAAGTAAATGAAAAGCTGCAACTGGAATTGCTGGGCAATCTATCTGTTACCCGCTTCTCCATGTTTCCTGAAGAGGCACAAAAAACAGCTTCTGTTTTTTCGCCATTGTTTACCGCTAATCTAGGACTGGATGTGTTTTTTGAAGGACAGGAAAAGGACAGCTATAAAACCAACCTGCTTGGCCTGAGTGCTGTTTATCATCCCAACAAAAAAGTAAACCTGAAATGGATGCTCAGCCGTTTCCAGGATAAAGAAAATGAGAATTTTGATATTGCAGGCAGCTACCTGTTTGGCGAACGTGATTTTGATAACAGCAGCAGTACTTACGGGCAGATCATTAATCCTTTAGGCGCCGGTTATTATCAAAACTATGCAAGAAATGCGCTTGATATTGTTGTGTACAACGCTTCGCTGAAAGGAAGTATAGAAAAGGGAAAACATTTTATCCAGTTTGGTAACAGTATCGAACAAACAAACATCAACGATAAATTAAAAGAATGGGAATACCAGGATTCTGCCGGTTATTCGTTACCTGACAATCCCGGGCCATTAAGTTTATACCGCTCTATCAATTCAACTGCTGATCTTTCCATTCAAAAATACAGCGGTTATATACAGGATAATATCCGCCTTGGCAGCGATATTAAGAACGTCACTTTACAGGCAGGTGTACGCTACAATTATAATTCGCTGAACAAAGAAATTTTAGTTAGTCCACGTGCACAATTAAGTTGGAAACCAAACTGGAAAAAAGATATCATCCTGAAACTGGCAGCAGGTGTTTATGATCAGCCGCCCTTTTACAGGGAACTGCGTCGTTATGACGGCACATTGAATACGGGGTTGATGGCGCAAAAGAGTTACCAGGTAGTAGCGGGAATGGATTACAATTTCAAAGGGTTTGAGGGAAGACCTTTCCGTTTAACAACAGAAGCGTACTACAAGAATTTAAGGGATGTTGATGTGTATGATATCGACAATGTAAAAGTGCGCTATGCAGGTAATAATGATGCAAAAGCATACGCTGCCGGTTTTGAAGCAAGGCTTTTTGGCGAACTGGTAAAAGATGCGGAGAGCTGGGTAAGCATTGGCTTTATGCGTACAAGGGAAGACCTGGATAACGATTATTATTATCAATATAAAAATGCTGCAGGCGAGATCATCAATTCGCAGAGTGTCGACCAGGTTGTGGTGGATAGTGTAAAAACGAATATGGGCTGGGTTCGCCGCCCTACAGACCGGTTGATAACCTTTGGTTTATTTTTAGAAGATTACCTGCCTACCAATAAGAATTTTAAAGTGCATTTGAATTTGCTGTACGGCAGCAATATGAGCTATAATATTCCCAACAGTGTAAAGTACCGCAATGCATTGATCGTAGAGCCTTATATCCGTGTTGATATTGGCTTCAGTGCGCAACTGCTCAGCGAAAAATCCAAGCGCAGGAGCCACAGCCCATTCAGGGATTTTGAAAATATCTGGGCCAGCTTTGAAGTATTTAACCTGATCGACAGGGCGAATACGATAAGCTATCAACTGATAAAAGATTTTTCCAACTCCGTATATAGTATTCCTAACCGGTTAACGCCACGTTTGGTGAATTTTAAGATCGTGGGAAGATTTTAGTTTTTTATCTATTACACTAATTTTTACGAATTACACTAATTAAAAGAATTATCCATTGCACGAATCAGGGCGAATTACACGAATTGTGCTTTGTAAAAATTAGTGTAATTCGTAAAATCCGTGCAATAAAACACCCCTCTATTCCTGCTTTATATTTGTTTTCAACAGTAAGTGCATAAATCCTTCACGATAATTTAATATTCGGTAGTAACGTTGCACTGTATTTATGGTGTGCACTATGTCCTTTTATATAGTTGCATTAAAAGGGAATCCGGTGAAAGTCCGGAACTATCCCCGTAGCTGTAGATCCCGATACCAACAGGTATTGCGTTGCTGAAACTCCATTGCCACTGTTCCGATACACGGGATGGGAAGGCTTCAGTAACCGGGAAAGTCAGAAGACCTGCCATACATCAAC
The DNA here is from genome assembly GCA_048497855.1 of Bacteroidota bacterium. Lineage (GTDB taxonomy): Bacteria > Bacteroidota > Bacteroidia > Chitinophagales > Chitinophagaceae > Ferruginibacter. The sequence continues at coordinate 4,623 of JBEHZB010000003.1, forward strand.
ATTTAGTTACAACGCTTTCGGGAGAAAGGCAGCGAACTGGCTACACCATCAGGGATTCGTATCTCTTGTAATCAGCTCCAATCCTGCCTCCTGCAACAAAAACCTATTCTGAATTATGCAGCACGACGAGATCTTATTGAAAGAAAACAAAGACCGCTTTGTTATCCTTCCTATCAATTACCCAAAAGTGTGGGAACAATATAAAAAACATGAGGCCAGCTTTTGGACAGCTGAAGAAATCGACCTCAGCAGCGACCTGAAAGACTGGGCTTCACTGAATGATGGTGAACGTCATTTCATTTCGCATGTGTTGGCTTTTTTTGCCGCCAGCGATGGTATAGTAAATGAAAACCTCGCTGTGAATTTTATGAGCGAAGTGCAACTGCCCGAAGCAAGGTGTTTTTATGGTTTCCAGATCATGATGGAAAATATACATTCGGAAACGTATGCTTTGCTTATAGATACTTACATTAAAGACCCGGTAGAAAAAGACCGCCTGTTCCATGCCATTGATACCGTACCTGCGGTAAAGAAAAAAGCAGACTGGGCCTTGCGCTGGATAGAGAACGGGAGTTTTGCCGAACGCCTGGTTGCCTTTGCCGCAGTAGAAGGAATATTTTTCAGCGGCAGCTTTTGCTCCATTTTCTGGTTGAAGAAAAGAGGCTTGATGCCCGGGCTTACATTCAGCAACGAACTGATCAGCCGTGATGAAGGATTGCATTGTGAATTTGCCTGCCTGCTGTACAGCATGCTTAACGGAAAGCTTTCACAAGAAGAAGTGTTTGGCATCATCGGCGATGCTGTTGCCATTGAAAAAGAATTTATCAGCGAAGCGTTGCCGGTTAAATTAATTGGCATGAATGCCGACCTGATGCAACAATACATTGAGTTTGTTGCCGACAGATGGCTGAAAGAATTGGGTTATCCAAAAATGTTCAATGCTACCAATCCATTTGATTTTATGGAGATGATATCGTTGGAAGGGAAGACAAATTTCTTTGAGAAACGTGTAGGGGATTATCAAAAATCAGGAGTAATAGGAAGTAAGGAATCGCAGGCTTTTTCTGTTGACGAAGACTTTTAATTTTCACCGCGGAGAAATTGAGAGGGCAGAGTTTTCGCAGAGAGGCTCTGCGAAAACTCAATTAACTCTTTTCTCTGCGGTTAAAGAATATAACAAAATCAAAAATCACACATTATTAAATCATAAATAGTATGCAGGTAATTAAAAGAAACGGAAAAAGAGAAAGTGTAAAATTTGACAAAATAACTGCCCGTATAGAGAAACTTTGTTACAGCCTCGACAGGCGTTTTGTAAATGCTGTTGATGTAGCAAAAAAAGTAATTGAAGGCTTGTACGATGGTGTTACAACAACTGAATTGGATAACCTTGCTGCGGAAACAGCAGCATCGCTTACGGTGAAGCATCCTGATTATGCCTTGCTGGCCAGCCGCATTGCAGTAAGTAATTTACATAAGAATACCACCAAGAGTTTTTCGCAAACAATGCAGTTGCTGCATGAATGTACAGACAGCAAGACCGGTAAATATCTTCCGCTGATAGCAGATGATGTATGGCAGATCATTCATGATAATGCAGAGTTGTTGGACTCGACCATTATTTACGACAGGGATTATGGCTTTGATTATTTCGGCTTTAAAACTTTAGAGAAATCTTACCTGTTGAAACTGGATGGCAAAATAGTTGAGCGGCCGCAACAAATGTATATGAGGGTTTCTATCGGCATTCATAAAAATGATATTGATGCCGCCATTAAAACCTATCATTTAATGAGCGAACGCTGGTTCACCCATGCTACGCCAACCTTATTCAATGCAGGTACACCAAAGCCGCAAATGAGCAGTTGCTTTTTATTGACCATGAAAGACGACAGCATTGAAGGTATTTATGATACACTGAAACAAACCGCAAAGATTTCGCAGAGCGCCGGCGGAATTGGCTTAGCGATTCATAATATACGTGCTACCGGAAGTTATATCGGCGGCACTAATGGTACAAGTAACGGCATCATCCCGATGCTGAAAGTATTTAATGATACTGCACGTTATGTTGACCAGGGAGGTGGAAAACGCAAAGGTGCTTTTGCAGTTTATTTAGAACCGTGGCATTCGGATATTTTTGAATTCCTCGACCTGAGAAAAAATCATGGTAAAGAAGAGATGCGGGCAAGGGACCTTTTTTATGCGCTATGGATCAGTGATCTTTTTATGAAACGTGTAGAAGCTGATGGTGAGTGGAGTTTGTTTTGTCCGAACGAAGCGCCGGGCTTACAAGATTGCCACAGTGAAGAATTTGAAAAATTATATACCGGTTATGAAGCAGCAGGTAAAGCAAAGAAAACGATCAAAGCACAGGAATTATGGTTTGCCATTTTAGATGCACAGATAGAAACCGGTACGCCATATTTGTTGTATAAAGATGCAGCCAACAGCAAAAGCAATCAGCAAAATTTGGGCACAATTAAAAGCTCGAATTTATGTACCGAGATCATGGAATACACTTCTCCTGAAGAAGTTGCGGTTTGTAATTTAGCTTCATTGGCATTGCCCCGTTTTGTGATCAATGGCAAATTCGATCATGATAAATTGTATGAAGTAACATACCAGGTAGCGCAGAACCTGAATAAAATAATCGACAATAATTATTACCCTGTTGAAGAGGCAAGAACATCTAACATGCGCCACCGCCCGATTGGCTTGGGTGTACAGGGACTGGCAGATGTATTCATTTTACTGCGCCTCGCTTTTGAAAGTGATGAAGCCAAGCAACTGAACAAGGAAATTTTTGAAACGATATATTTCGCTGCCATGACGGCAAGTAAAGATCTTGCCAAAGTTGAAGGCACTTATGAAACATATACAGGCTCACCTGTTTCTAAAGCAATATTTCAATTTGATATGTGGGGTATTGAGCCTACTATGCGTTGGGATTGGTACACTTTAAAAGCAGAAGTACTAAAACATGGTGTTCGCAATTCATTATTGGTAGCGCCAATGCCTACAGCATCTACTTCGCAGATATTAGGCAACAATGAATGCTTTGAGCCGTACACTTCCAACATTTATGTACGCAGGGTTTTAAGCGGGGAGTTTGTTGTAGTGAATAAACATTTGCTGAAAGACCTGGTAGAATTGAATTTATGGAACGACGACATGAAGAACAGTATCATGCAGCATAATGGTTCTGTTCAAAAAATAAATGGCATTCCTGATAACATCAAAGAGATCTACAAAACTGTTTGGGAAATCAAGCAACGGGCAATTATTGATATGGCTGCTGATCGTGGGGCATATATCTGTCAATCGCAATCGTTGAATTTATTTGTTGATGCGCCTACTACTTCTAAATTAACATCAATGCATTTTTATGCATGGCGCAAAGGTTTGAAGACCGGTATGTATTACCTGCGTACCAAAGCTGCATCGCAGGCTGTTCAATTCACTGTTGAAAAACAAGGTGGTAAAACAGTTGAGCCATTGATTGATACTCATAACTTAACAGTTGTAGAAGGCAGAAATAATATAGAAGATGTTGCATTGAATGGCGGCACGTGCAGTATGGAAGATGGTTGCGTTAGTTGCAGCGGATAAGGCCTCCCCAACCCCTCCAAAGGAGGGGCTTTACAATAGTATGCTAATTTGAAAAGCTTTTTTGTGAGTAAGCGATAGAACACCTATTTAGCATTGTTATATCACTCATTTGCACTAAATATCTTTATTCAACTTTTATCGAACCATAGCTTTCACGCAAAGCATAAGCAATATTTTGCTTTGCGTTCTCTTTGCGTCTTTGCGTGAAAAAAAATTAACAGGTTAACTTTAACTTTTCCACCATTTCTTTTGTTGTGTTAATAAGTAAATTTGGGAAGTATGACTATCTATTCGTTAAATTTGGAAAGGATAGTTAAGAAGTACCGAACAATAGTTATTAACTGATCGCTGCTATGTATAGCAAAGGCTATTGACAAAAACAGCGTAAAAAACTGAAGACAATTGACAGAGACTATTATTAACCTCGAGACCGTTAATCCCATTGAGTTCTTTGGTGTAAACAACGGAAAATTAGACATCTTAAAAAAGAAATTCCCCCTCTTAAAAATTCTCAGTCGCGGCACACAGATAAAACTTAGCGGTGCCCCCGAACAGATCGAAGGTGCAAAGGAAAAGATCGATCTTATTTTACAATACCTGGAACGGAACGGCCACATGAGCGCCAATTATTTTGAACAGATACTGGGCGGCGATGATGAACGCGTGATCGATAATTTCATGGACCGCAACCCGAATGATGTATTGGTATTTGGCCCCAATGGTAAAACAGTGCGTGCACGAACTGCCAACCAGAAAAAAATGGTGGAAGCCTGCGATAAGAACGACATCTTATTTGCCATCGGCCCTGCCGGTACGGGTAAAACCTATACTGCTGTTGCCTTAGCGGTAAGGGCATTGAAAAATAAGCTGGTTAAAAAGATCATTCTTACAAGGCCCGCAGTAGAAGCCGGTGAAAGTCTTGGCTTTTTGCCCGGCGACCTGAAAGAAAAGATCGATCCGTATTTACGCCCGCTGTATGATGCGCTGGATGATATGATACCTGCTGATAAACTCGGGTATTATATGCAGACAAGAACAATAGAAATTGCACCACTGGCATATATGAGGGGACGAACACTCGATAATGCTTTTATTATTTTGGATGAAGCGCAGAATACCAATGATCTGCAGATCAAAATGTTCCTTACCCGTATCGGGCCAAATGCAAAAGCGATCATCACCGGCGATCCTACGCAAATCGATCTGCCTAAGAACCAGCAGAGTGGCTTGTTCAAAGCAACCCGTATCTTAAGAAATATTGAAGGCATTTCTTACATTGAACTGGATGAAGAAGACGTAGTACGTCACCGCTTAGTGAAACAGATCATAAAAGCCTACAATAAAGATGATGTAAAAGAAACGGAAAAGAAAAACAACCCGTAGTTTTGAGTTGATGAACAGACTTACTAATCATTCCCATATAATGAGGTGGCTGACAAGCTGCCTCATTTTTTTATTTGTATCCTGCAGCAGTAAAAAAGAGGAGTATAATAAATTAGTTGTTACAGCAAATGATTCCTTACTGGCGCAGCAAAAAATTGCCCGGGCATTTGCAAGTATAGATTCTTTAAAACATACCATTGCAACAGGCGATCTTATCGTTCGCACCGGCAATGATTTCACCAGCGAAAGCCTGCGCTCTTTATGCCAGCGTGACCAAACTTATTCTCATTGCGGTATTGCATCGATAGAAAATGACAGCATATTTGTGTATCATGCATTGGGCGGCGAATGGAATCCCGATCAAAAGATACGCCGTGACCCTGTTGAAATTTTTGCAGAGCCGTATGAGAACAGGGGGATCGGCATCTACCGCTTTCCTTTAGCCAAAGCGGAGATAGATACGTTAATGGTTACCGTTCGGCAATTGCGGCACATGGGTGTAATGTTCGACATGCACTTCGACCTGAAGACCAATGACCATATGTACTGCGCCGAATTTGTGTACAAAGCCTACGTGCTGGGCACTAAGGGCAAACTGCAATTTACCACGAGCCATATCGGCACCTTTGAATTTATTGGTGTTGATGATCTTTTTTTGCAGCCTGACTGTGTAAAACAAGCCAGTATTGTTTATAAATAAACAATTTTGAAAACCGGAAAATAAAATTATTTTTGTCCCTCAACCAAAAAATAAAAGTTTATGAAAAAATTGTTAATGGCAGCAGCGGTGATCGGCACCGTAGTATTCTTTTCAAGTTGTAACAGCGGAGGTAGCAGCGATCCTAAAGCTGTATTGATCAGCTTTTTTGATGCTTTAGCAAAGAAAGATATTTCCGCAGCCCGTAAATATGCTACAGCCGATAGTAAAAGTATGCTGGACATGATGGAAATGGCTATGAAAAGTCCGATGAGTAAAGATGAAAAAGATGAAAAGTATGATAAAAGCAAAATGGAATTTGGCGAACCAAAGATCGACGGTGATAAAGCTACTATTGAAGTAAAAGAAAAAGCCAGCGGCGAAGCAACCAATTTTACATTGAAAAAAGAAAGCGGTGGCTGGAAAGTAGCTTTCGATAAAGCTTCTATGATGACCATGGGTATGGATAAAATGAAAGAGAAAGGCGAAGACAGTATGAATAAAATGGAAGACTCGAATATCGATTCATTGGGCGATAAAGTAAAAGAAGGCCTGGATAAATTAGACGAGAACAAAGAAAAGATCGAAGACGCTACCAAGAAACTGGAAGAAGCGGCTAAAAAAATGAATAACTAATTCAGCACCATATTTTATAAAAGGGCCCCGCCAAATGGCGGGGCCTTTTTTATTTTCCGTAATGGAAAGATGTTTAACTTTAACTATGATAAAAAAATTGCTTGTACCGATACTGCTGTTATCCTTTTTTTCCTGCAGCCCGAGCGATAAGAAGCCCGCAACAACAGATACCGATGTTGCTACTGCTTTTATCCGCAGCATACTGGATAATGATTTCAGATCGGCGGAACAATATTTATTAAAGGATGAAATGAACCAGCAATATTTTGAACGGTTCGAACAGCAATACCATTCCAAGGATAAAGCTGAACTGGAAAAATACAAAGCAGCAGATATACTGATCAATAAAATGGAAACTCCCAACGATTCAACAAGAATTGTTGATTATTCAAACACGTATAAGAAAGATGTAAAAACAAAACTAAAGCTGGTTTGGGTAAATGGCAAGTGGCTCGTTGATCTGAAATTTACTTCAGCAGAAAATCAGTAATACAATTATGCTAAAAGATTTTTTATTAGTAGGATTGGGTGGTGGTATCGGCTCTATGCTTCGCTATGGTGGTAATTTATTAATGGGAGGAAGAAATTTTCCTTATCACACGCTGATCATTAATATTATCGGCAGTTTGTTTATTGGTATTGTATTTGGATTGAGTGTAAGAAACGAAGCGTTTGGCAACAACTGGAAATTATTTTTAGCTACCGGCATTTGCGGTGGCTTTACCACATTCTCTGCTTTTTCTATGGAGAATTTGCTTTTGCTGCAAAACGGAAAATATTTTTTAGCAATACTCTATATCATTCTTAGTATCGCATTGGGCATAGCGGCAGCAGCGATAGGTTTTAAGCTCACTAATAACGCATAACATGCAGACAAACGTTTTACATCCCTGGCATGGCGCAAGCTACGGCGATAAAGCCCCGCAGGTAGTAAATGGATTGATCGAAATTCCGCAGGGATCCAGGACAAAATACGAGATCGATAAAAATACAGGGCTGTTGAAACTGGACAGGATCATTTATTCTTCTTTCCACTACCCTATTAACTATGGTTTTATTCCGCAAACACTTGGCAAGGATGGCGACCCGCTGGATATTTTAGTATTGTGCAGCGAAAGCATTCAGCCGCTTTGCCTGGTAGAAGCAACAGTAATAGGCAATATGCAGATGATAGATACCGGCGTACAGGATGACAAGATCATTGCTGTGGCTACCAAAGACCCTTCGGTAAATCATTTTACAGATATCAGCCAGGTATCGCAGCATTTTATTGCTGTTCTGAAAAATTATTTTGAACAATATAAAGTACTGGAAAATAAAAAAGTAGCAATCGATGATTTCCAGGATAAGGAAACCGCTTACCGCGTGATCAATGAAGCCATTGCCTGCTACAAAACCACCTTTCATAAATGAATACAAAACCAATTACTATGGATATTCAAGCTATACTTATCATAATCCTGATAGGAATTGCTGCCGGAATGCTGAGCGGCTTTGTTGGCGTAGGCGGCGGTATCATCATTGTTCCTTCGCTTATCTATTTTCTCGGCTTCAGCCAAAAAGCGGCACAGGGCACATCATTGGGTTTGATATTATTGCCCGTAGGTATACTGGCTGTATTACAGTTTTATAAACAAGGACATATTGATGTAAAGGTAGTAGGTATCCTGGCTATTGGCTTTTTGGCAGGCAGTTATTGGGGAAGTAAATTAGCGCTGAGTTTGCCTGATGCAACGGTGAAAAAAGTATTTGCCGTCCTGATGATTATCATCGCTATCAAGATGCTCTTCTTTGATAAGCCCAGGCCGGTGGTAGTGGATGGGAAGACTGCAGTGATGACAACGAACGACAGACGACAGACGACGAACGGCGGACAACAGGTAACAGACGACAGTACTCTATAATTTACAATCCCTGTAGTCGGTGGTCTGTAGTCTATGGTCTATAGTCCATTGACCATGGACTAAAAGTATCTCTTTATTATCCTCAGCTTCTGTGTCCGCTCACCGGTATCTGCATTAATAATTCCCTGGCTATCTATTTTATCAATACGCACTTTACCCGAAGCATGTATGATCTCGTACTCGTTCAATAATATTCCTGTATGAATGATCATACCTTCTTCATTATCAAAAAAGGCAAGATCGCCGCAGCGGGCCTGCTGTATAAAACTGATAAGCTCGCCCTGTTTAGCCTGTTCAGCAGCATCCCGTAAAAGCTGGATATTCAGCAAACGAAAAACAGCCTGTACAAAACCGCTGCAGTCTGTTCCAAAAACAGAACGCCCGCCCCACAGGTAAGGTGAGTTGAGAAATTTATAGGCAACCTGTTTGATCGTTTTAGCATCATGCTTCGCATCAGCGGGGTTCCATATCTTTCCCGGAAAATGAACTGTATTCTTTCGCCAGGAATGCCGGCCATTTTTCATTGCACCTAGTGCACTGCCGAAAGGTATCCACATCGGGTGACCGTTGTACTCGATCTCGTTTGCCCAATCTCCTGCAAGATGCAATTCTTCTGAATTGTAATCCTGCTCATCAATTTCCTGGAAATGCGAAGCCTGGCACCAACCCGTATAAGCATCCGCCTTGTTCACGATCTTTATCCATCCGCTCTTTTCAAAAACAGTGATGATAGCATATTCACCGAATAATAACTGGCTGGCCATTTCAGATCTGTGGTCGGGTTCGGTTCTTACAGGTGCAACGGGTACACAACAAACAGCATAACTCATAAATGGTCTTCTAATGGTTTAAAATTATGGAATTTAAAGTATGTTTACATCTCACTAACATACAAATTTGTTTCTCTTTTTATTGTGAACACAGGCAGGTACAACCATATCGAAGACAACGAATTGCTGCAGCGTTTTTATGCAGATCATGATAATGAATGGCTTGGTATTTTATTACAGCGCTATACCATGCTATTATTGGGTGTGTGCATGAAGTACCTTAAAAATGAAGAAGAAGCAAAAGACTGCGTACAACAGGTATTTTTAAAAGCCATTAACGAACTGCATAAATATAAAGTAGAGTATTTTAAGAGCTGGATATACATGGTGGCCAAAAACCACTGCCTGATGAAACTGCGTGACAAAGGAAAATATACGGCCGAGCTCAATGAAAAAATGATGGTTACTCCTGATGAAAGTGAAGAAAAAACGAGCTACATCGAAAAGGACAAAACATTGAACAATATGGCGGAAGCTTTAAAGCAGTTGAACAAAGAGCAGCAACTATGTGTAACTTTGTTTTACCTGGAGAAAAAAAGCTACCAGGAAATAACAGAACAAACCAGTTATAGTTTAATGCAGGTAAAGAGCCATATTCAAAATGGTAAACGGAATTTAAAAATCTTAATGGACCGCCTTCAGCAAAATGAGCGATAATTTAAAAGACATATTATCTAACCTGAATAAAGATATCGAGCAGGATAAACTGCTGGACTATCTTAATAAGCAGCTGCCTGCTGATGAAGCGCATGAAGTGGAAAAGCAGATGGCTGATGACCCGTTCATGAATGATGCTGTAGAAGGATTGAGTGAATTTGAAAATACAAATAATCTTTCTGCTTATGTGCAGTTGTTAAATATCGACCTGCAAAAGCAACTGGATAAAAAGAAAAAACGTAAAGCAAAGCGCAAATTCAAAGATCGTCCCTGGGTATATTTTGCTATTATTTTTTTATTGGCCTTACTGGTAGTATGCTATATCGTACTTAAAAAGAGATTGGATAATAAGAAGGGTTCTCAACCTGTAAAGATTTCTGTTGTAGTGGCGGATAATAAGGCAACTGGTTAAATTGTTTTATTGCTTAAATGGCTTTAATTGTGTTTTGTTTATTTACCGCAAAGAACATGAGTTAATAAGAGTTTTCGCAGAGATACTCTGCGAAAACTCTGTACTCTCTATTTCTCCGCGATGAAAGAACAATTAATCCATAAATCAATTAAACAATTTATTACTGCTTCACAAACCGCATTACTCTTGATCTGTCTGAAGCTGTTGTTCCATAAATATTATAAGTACCAGCTGCAAGGTTAACAACATTCATATCCAGCGAATTATATCCAGCCATCATACTCACTGTTTGCTGTTGCACTACCCTGCCCTGCATATCCATGATCACTACATTCATTTTAGTATTTTCTGCGCTCGTTATGTTCAGTTTGAAACGGCCGGTAGTAACGGGATTCGGGGCAATGGCAATAATGTCAAAGCCTTTGATTTCATTCAGCAGCACAATGATATTGCTGTAAGTAAACTTACCGTTCTCATCGGTCATTTTCAGGCGGTAATAATTCTTACCGGCAACAGGATTTGCATCAAGGTAATCGAATGGCTGTTGACAACGTGCTGCATCAGCAGTAATGGTATAAATAGCAGAGAAGTTTGCTGCATCGATGCTGCGCTCTAATGTAAGTGTAGCTTTTGGTGTATTGTTACAGGTTACTTTCCACGATAAATTATTTTTATTTCCCTGCTTAACACCTTGCAAATAATTTAACGTGATCGGCAGTGGTGTATTTGGCCCTACCCCGGTAGCATAAGTACCGCCGCTTAACGTGGAAACGGTATTGAACTGTGCATACAATACGCTGTTGAGCGTAGCCGCCGGAACTGCATTTACATCTACCAGGCCGATGGAATTATACACGCCGTCTTCATCCATATGTGCTGCATCACCTGCAAAAGCAATGGTTTTTGTTTTGAACCAGGTTGGGGGTTCCAACGTGCCGGCATAAGTTGCAGCAAAATTGGAAGCCTGTACATCCACAGTTGTTTTTTCTGCGGTACTGTAAAAGAAGCGCATATTGGCCGGGCCGGTCATTGCAACACCATGGAGATCTACATTCCAGTAGCGCTGCATGGTCCATGTACCATAGGGCACCGAATTGTCGTTCACGGTAAAGTAAGATGCATCAACCTGTATGCGAACTGTTGCTGCCGCTTTAGCTGCGGTATTATCGCTTACTGCAGAAGGGTCCCAGTTTATTGCAAACAGGTACCTGGAATTATCGGCAGGATCTGTATAGTAGGTCCAGCCGAGTTCATCGCATCCTTTTACCAGGTCGATACCATTTGTGCTGCTGGTAGCCAATGCCACATTGGTAGTGGCGCCGTACCCTGCAAATTCATCTGCTCCAATATCCGGGTTAGTAACATTTCTTGTTGTGGCATCTATATCGGTTGTTATTCCGGCAACAGGAGTCCCTTTATTGGTGAGGTTGCAATCCGGTATAATTATATGCAGATCGGTAACGGAAGTAAAATTCGGCATGGCGGTGATAGAGTTTGCTTCTCTTGTAAGTACCCTTGTTTGGTATGCGGCTAATGTCTGATCTGCATTGGTACCATCATAATAAATAAGCTTTGTTGCCGATGGCGTGCCTGCATACAATAAATTATAATCAGCAGTAGCAGCAAAGTTTGTCAGTGTTGCATCCGAGCGCCTGTAAGCAGCTGTTACGCCTGTTCCATTTGCAGTGGAAGTATTTACAATGATATTATCGATCATGTTCAACGCGGCAGTGGTGGCGGTTGCATTGGTAAGATGATAGATACCCGAAGTTCCAAAGTTGGTGCCGGTTGAAGTTGCATTGATATAAACAGAGTTGTAGTAAACATTGTAAGCTGACGCTGCCGTTGATGAATTGATATCAATACCACGTATTGCATCAATAAAGTTTACAGCGGGCGCAGTAAGGTCGCTTATAAAATTATTATAAAAAATACCCGTTGTTCCCGCCCCTGCTCTTATGCCTGATACAACAGCGTTTGATGGAGTAAAATTACCGGTAGCCGATAAGGTATGAATATTATTACGGTAGATATTGAATGACGTGCCTGCTGTTATATTAATACCTGTTGCCAATGGAGATGAAGTGCCGGCATTGGTATAATTGTTCATCGCATTATCATAAATATTAGCCGTTTGGCAACCATTGAACATTATACCGGCTGTAAAATTGCTTAGCCCCGCAGTTGAATAATTGGTGAAGCTGTTATTGTAAACATTGAGCGTTGGTAAATTAGCACTGTTAACAAACAAGCCTCTTACATGTCCGCTGGCACCGGTTGATGAATAGTTATTCACCGTATTGTCGTGCACATCAATAGTGCCCTGGCCATTGCTATTCTCCAGGTCAATACCATAAATAGCAGCATTAGAATTATAATTGGATAAAATATTATTGGCAATGGTAGCTGCGGCTGTCTTATCAACATAAATACCTATAATATCGTTACTTACGGCAGTAAGATTACTGACCGTATTGCCGGTAATTGTTGCCGTTGTTCCGTTTGACGCTGAGGCTCCGGTATTGGCAACAATACCAAACAACTGACTGCTGCCGGTGACAGATATATTACTGAAGTTATTGTTGGTAATATTTAGTATAGACCCGTTGGCAGATGAGCCGAGGAATGAATAATAACCTGACACTACACCGCCCGAAACTGTTTTTGTTAACCCGGTAACTATACTGTTGTTATCGACCGTTAATGTTTGTCCCGAAGCTCTTGTTGCAATATCCAGTATCATCCATGCACTGCCGGAAATATTCAGGTTCAGGTTAATAAATTGGTTACCCGAGATCGTTAAAGTGAGTGGCGTGGCATTGGTAAAGATGCAGCTTACCGTTGCCACACCGGTAACTGAATGAATGATATTCCTGACTGTATTGTTTTGGCAGGTCATGGTAGAAGTAGCATTACTGCTCCCGGTTCCCAAGTCCATTACCCGGAAAGTTCCGTTAGTAGGTTGTGCGGCGGCATAATTAATAAGCGTACCGGTAGAACCAAAACTGTTGCCGCTCATCAGCGCAGTTCCAATATTGCTGCCGTTCAATGCCATAGTAGTGAGATTGCCGGTAGTACTGTTGATGAAGAATCCATCAACGGTATTGTCATTCATGTTAACCGTTGCAGTGGAGGCGCCATTGTTATTCAGCATAGCATAAAAATTGGATGAGCTGCTGGCTGTTGTGGTTACGAATGTTCCGGTAGTGGTACCGATAGCATTGTTATTGAGATTGAGTGTACCGCCAATACCTGATGATGTATTGGCAATGCCGCCTATGCCGGGATTGGTGTTCGTAAATGAAACGCCGCTTATTTTATCAACCTTATTATTGGTGATGTTCAGGTTGGTAGTGGCAGCGCCACCGGTATTGATGATACCATACACAGCACCACCTGATGGTGCCGAAAAAGTTACCGCATTGCGGCTGGCATTGCCGATGGTATTATTGGTGATGTTTGTTGTTGCAGGTGATCCGGAACTCAATATAGCATAAGTGTTATTACTGTTGGAGACGCCGCTTATTCCAAGGATCGTATTAAATGTGATCCCTACGGTAGCTGCTGCACCTGCACTGGTATTCAGGATGCCGTAAATCAGGCTGCCTGTTGCTGCACTGTAGGTAACCGCATTTGCTGCTGCAGAACCGATATTGTTATTGGAGATATCAACAGCAGAAGTAACCGCAGCTGTATTTTGTATGGCAATAAAGTTGCCATTATTGGTTGTTGTAGTATGGCCATTGATAGTACTGTTAGTTATAGACAATGTAGCGGCTGTTGCATTATTGCTCATACCAATAATAGTTGAGCCAGTTGCTCCAACCCCTGTTATTGAAGTATTGATAAAAGTATTATTGTTGACAGTAAAATTTGCACCGGTGCCTCCTGTAATATTAACAGCTGTTATTGTACCTGATTGCGGGCAACTGATGCCGTCGATAGTATTATCTGATATCGAAACATTTTCTGCTGCAGTGCCATTTGAGTTTGAAAGACCTACTATACTTGAGGTGGTAGTAACACTGAATATTACCAGGCTGTTTCCCCCACCTCCCAACTGATTATTATTCATATTCAAGGTTGTCACTACAGCACCGGTATTTTGAATTCCGGTAAAACCGCCTGTTGTGGCGGTTGAAGTATTGCCACGTATAATGTTATCATTCATATTCAATACTCCCGGTGCAGAGCTGTTAGCTATACCTATAATGGTGCTGGAAGAAGCTGCCCCATTCATAACACAGTTTTGAATGGTGTTGTTATTGATGTTTATAGTAGCCGTACTAAGTGTTGTCATTCCCTGGCTAAGTATGCCGTCGAAAGTGCCGCTTGTAAAACTACTTGTCATTGTAATGGTGTTATGGCTAATGGTAGAAGTTACTGTACCTACCGGTTGAGAAGCTGTATAATCTTTACGTATACCAACAAACGTTGTACTGGTACCGCTTACCGCTGCACTGGTAATAATGTTGTAAGAAACATTTTCGCTGGTCTGGTTGTTTACGAAAATGCCATACAGGGTGCCGGAATTAGAAGGAAAGTTACTTATAGGCGCTGCACTTCCCCAGTCTGTAATAGTATTACCTGTGGCAGCACTTGCACCCCCTATATCGTTGCCTACATCCTGTGCGCCTGCAAGATTAGTACCAATGAAAGTAATACCTGCATTTACGTTACTGATATTGTTGCCATATACTTTATTACCATAATTAGAACCACTAACGTTCGTGATGTCATTAGTTGTAAGTACACCTGTAGCCGTGCTTCTAACATTACTATATATTCCAAAGCTGTTGGTATAATCCTTGTTGAGTGAAATAGTATTATTCATGATCACATTGAACTGAGCGCCATTAGTGGTACTTGACCGAAAAAGAGCCACGCCAAATTCAGTCATATTATTAGAAGCCTGCGGACTGGTAACTGTATTGGCAGCGTTTTCCTTCATCGTAAAATTCTCTATTTCTGTATAGTCAACGCCTACCAGTTTAAAGATAGCATCGCTGGTAGATCCTGCGGTTAATGATGAGGATGCGGTAATAATATTATTATTCCCGTTTATAATGATGGGAGTAAGCACAGAAGTTGTAGCAGCAAATTGTATATTGTATCCACCCGCAGGCGCTGTTTCTGGATTGCCTGCAGTAAGTGTTATTGTAACCGGGCCGCTGATGGCTGTAATGGCATCCAATGCTGTTATAGCATTTGCCAGCGAGGTATAGGTTGCTGCAAGGTTGGGTGTGGTATTGGTGGGGTTGGTAACGGTTACCTGGCTCAGGGCACCGTTTTGCAGCACAACTGCTGTAAAAATCAATACGATGATCTTTTTCATGCTGGTTAGGTTTAAGGCTATGTTTTTAGACGTTATTTCTTAGTAAATCCCTCGCTGAGAAAAATCTTTTTTCACCGCAAAGAATATGAGTTAATAAGAGTTTTCGCAGAAATACTCTGCGAAAACTCTGCGCCCTCTATTTCTCTGCGGTAAAAGAACAATTAAGCCATTAATTAATTAAACAGTTTATCTACTGCTTCACAAACCGTATCACTTTCGATCTATCCGAAACAGTTATTCCGCAAATGCTGTACATACCGGCAGCAAGGTTAGCTACATTCATTTCTATACTGTTGTATCCTGCTATCACGTTCACCGGTTGCTGCTGCATTACTCTTCCCAGCATGTCCCTTATCACTATATTCACCGGCATATTTTCTGCGCTGGTAATATTCAGTTTAAAATGATTAGCTGTTACAGGGTTGGGGGCAATGGCAATAATATCAAAGCCCTTGATCTCATTCAGCAGCACAATGATATTGCTGTAGGTAAACTTACCATTCTCATCCGTCATTTTCAAACGATAATAATTTTTACCGGCAACAGGATCTGCATCCTGGTAACCGAAAGGTTGCTGGCAACGCAATGCATCAGCGGTGATAGTGTAAACAGCAGCAAAGTTTGTTGCATCATTGCTGCGCTCTAAAGTAAGCGTAGCTTTTGGTGTGTTGTTGCAGGTTACTTTCCACGATAAATTGTTTTTATTTCCCTGCTTAATGCCCTGCAGATAATTCAGTGTTATCGGCAACGGATAATATAAATTGGTATGTACATAAAAACCGGAGAAGCCCGTTACATCAAACGTTACTGCCCAATACGAGCCGTTCCATACAATAGCTGCATCAGCAGGATTGATCAAAATACCTTCACCGCCATTAATAGTGTACATGCCCGGCGAAGATGGTGTGCTGGTGGGTGTACCGTGATACTGCGTAACTTTCAAATTGGCAATATTCGGATCACTGTTACCACCACCCGCAACAGTAGGCAGCAACGGAAAGCCTGCGCTTGCTGCATTGAAATCAACAAACTCCTGGTCGGTGAAATATAAAGTAACCTTTGCAGTTGAGGTCAACGGATTGGTTGCCGGTTCAATATCAAAATGACGGGCAACGTATGGTTCTGCATTGAAGGTTTGCACTGATGCGTCTTTAGTAACACATGCATTTATAGTGCCGGCCACGGCTGAACCTCCTGATGGTAAAACCCTTGCGATCAGATCACAGGAGCTGTTGTAATAATTCGTTCCCGATACCGATACCGTCCTGTTCTCGCAAACAGCAGTGCCAACAATACCCGCAAGACTTCCTGATGGCGAAGAAGTAAATTCATCGGCACCAATATCAGGCGTTGTAACATCACGGGTAGCCATATCAATATCAGTGGTGATACCTGCTACAGGTTTTCCCCTGTTATCAATACTGCAATTCGCTGTTAAATGCAGGTCGGTAGCCGAAGTAAAGCCGGGCATCATACTTATATCATTGGCATCTCTTGGCGATACCCTTGTTTGAAATGCAGTCAATGTTTGATCGGTATTGGTGCCATCATAAAAGATCACTTTGGTGGCAGATGGTGTACCTACATACAGCAGGTTGTTATCGGAAGCGGCAGCATAATTATCCAGGAACCCATTGGAACGGCGGTAAGCTGCACTGAAGCCTGCGCCATTTGGTGTAGAAGTATTCACGATGATATTATCGGTCATGGTGAATGCGGAACTGGTAGCTGTTGCTGAGCCAACGGTATACACACCTGCAGTACCAAAGTTCGTTCCCGATGATGTGGCATTTAAATAAACAGAATTGTAATACAGGTTATACGAGGCCGATGCTACATTAGCACTGGTTTCGATGCCCCGTACCACAAACAGGTTGCTTACCCCGGGTGCTTTCAGATCGCTGACGAAATTATTATGCACCGTTACCGATGTTGCCCCGCCGATACGTATGCCGCTTACACCTGCAAATAAGGAATTGGTAACTGCATTATGCTGCATGTTGTATATCTTATTGCGATACACATCTACCGTTGTTCCTGCATTTATATTTATGCCTGTTATTGAACCCGTTGCAGCTGATACGGTAACAGCCGAAATGGTATTATCATAAACAGCTGCTGTTGGCGCCGATGTAACTATGCCATATACATTAGTACCCGAAGTGCGGAGGCCGCTGATGCTGTTGCCATAAACAGACACAGGCGTAATACCGCTGCCGCACTCTATAGCTTCTGCTGTGGCGGCAGTGCCGGTCAGGTTAGTGAAGGTATTGTTATAGATAGCATAGTTGGCCCCCACACCAGCTGAAGGCCCTGCTGTGATCGCTGCTATCGTGCCCGATGTAAGTGTTGAAAATGTATTGGAGGAACAATTCAATGAAACACCTCCTTTTACATAGATCGGGTACACCCCGCTGATACCCAGTATACTGCTGAAGGTATTATTGGTTATTATTTTTGACGGGCCATCAGCAGCTGATACGCCCTGCTGCTCATTTATCCCATAAAAATCAGTAGCGCCTGATGATAAGGTAATATTGGAAAAATCATTGTTCGTTTCCGCAGCAAACGATCCGCTCACTGCATTGCCTGCTGCATATATCCCGAATAGCTGTCCTCCTGCAAGCTTTGAATAACTGCCGCTTATTTTGTTGTAGTTACAGGTAAAATTATTTCCCGAGATCATTGCATACGAATGGTTGACCAGGTACACATCCCCCGAAGTGCGGGAATACAGATCAGTGAACGTATTATTGGAGATACCGGAGGAAGCCCCTGCCGTTCCTGATGGAGCATCATTTATAAAAACACCTTTGTACGAACAATCCACAGCATGGTTCATGCCTTTAAATGTGTTGCCCCCGATATTAATACTGCTATTAGTGGATAAGCCGGAATTATTGATACCATAAAAATCTGAGGTTTGCGCCCCGCTGAAGTCGATCAATGTTCCGCTGCTGTTGCCAAAGTTGTTATAGCTTATACTCAGGTTAGCGCCTGTAGTACCAACATTTTTGATAAGGTTGACTGGCCCTAAGTTCACACAATTGATACCGTTAAAAGAATTACTGGTGATGGTGGTAGTACAGGTGGATGAACCTGCAAAATTATAGATACCATAGAACGACATGGTGGAAGCAACATTGTTGGTGATGAGCCCGGTGCTGATATCGCCAAACTGGTTGTTGCCGATATCAAGATTACCTGTAACTACGCCTCCTACATACATTCCGTAAAAAGCAGCAGTAGCAGTTGATGTAGTAAATCCTTTCAGGGTATTGTTGGCTATCAGCATACCGGGGCAGCTTTCAAAGATGTCGAAGCCGGTAATTACCGCATCGTTGGAAGGATAGCTTTGTGTAAAGTTGAGCAGCTTATTTCCGTTGATGGTAAAGCTGCCTGATGTTGGCTGCCCTGTTACCCTGATGCCTGTACTGTAGGAGTTGGTGTTGTTTCGTAATATGGTAACGGTGTTATTATTTACAGTTACTGTAAAGGGAGCGATAACATTATTGAGATTGGATTGAAATATACCGCAGATAATAACTGCATTGGTAGTACTCTCCGCGCTGGTCATAGTGTTGTTAGACAGGTTGGAGTTGGTTTGGTTCTTGAACAGTATCGCACTGTTATCAGAGTAGCCTCCCGAAAAATTAGTTTGCACAGCATCCGATCCAAAATCGGTGATCGTGTTGCCCGATAAACTGCTTGATCCGCCGATATCATTTCCATCATCATTGTAGGCAGCCGTATTGGAGCCTACTACAAAAATGGCAGCGTTGGCATTGTCGATAGTATTCTTATAAAATTTGTTGTACGAATTGGAACCTGTAAAACTGGTGATATCAGAAGCTGTACCGGGCGAGCCGGGAACATGCTGCACATTACTGTATATGCCGAATGAGTTTAAATAATTTACATCCTGTATGATGGTATTGTTCTCAATGGTATTATGCTGTGCGCCATCCGTTGCCGATACCCGTAACAAAGCAATGGGCCATTCGGTCATGCGGTTGGTGGCAGTGGTAACATTGGTATTGCCTGCATTTTCCTGCAAGGTAAAATTGGTGATGGTAACATAATCGGCGCCGATCAGTTTAAATATACCGTCGGTGATGCTGCCCGAAGGTTGAGGTGAAAATGCAGTAACGGTATTACCATTTCCCTGTATGGTAATTGCTTTAGTAGCGCTTGTTGTGGTCAGCACCAGCGATCCTGTGTTACCAATTATATACCCGCCCGATGGTGCCGTTTGAGGATTGCCTGCAACAAGGTTTAAGGTTACTCCACCTGTACCAACGCCCTGTGTATTCAAATCGGTAATTGCCAATGCCAGTGTTGCATAATCACCGGGAATATTCTTAATACCTGTAAGCTGTGCAAAAGAGGATTGTACAACAAAAGAAAGTACAACAATAAGAAAAGGTAAACCTGTTTTCATACCTGTTTATTATAAAAGTTAGGCTGCATACATGCATTTACATAGGGACTGGTATTAAAGTATTTTACTCGACAGATCTGTTGGGCTTCTCTAAACAGTAATACACTATTGGCCTTGGCAGGCCTTCTTAACTTTTATTAGGTGACACAATTTAAACTTAAAAACAAGAAAAACAAAATTAGCCCCCGCGCCCCCTCCGCCCCCTAAAGGGGGAACCAAGGAGAAGATTATGTTTTGATATTTTCTGCCCTAAAGGGCAGGGCAATTCATATGTAAATCGCACTCTTCGAAGGCTTTGCCTTCGTAAGTACTATGTTCAACAGGAGCTTTGCTCCGTATGCCCAAATCGAAGACTTTCCAGAAGCAGGAACGGGATGCAATCCCTTTATAACATAACGCTTACGAAGGCAAAGCCTTCGAAGAGAGCACAAATACAGCTTTTGATACCGATGGGCTGCCCGAAGTTCGCGGAGCCTTTCGGTATGATACCGGTCTCTTCCCAGAAATCCTGGCAAGCTTTCGGTATCGTACCGGTCCCTTCGCCGAAATTCGGGCAGGCTTTCGGGAGTTCCCGACGAGCTGCCAGAAATCCTGGCAAGCTTTCGGGAATACCCGACGGCGTCCGCGAACTCCGCGGAAGGTTTCGGGTAAACTCACCGCAGAGAAATGAGTTGATTGAGTTTTCGCAGAGGTTCTCCGCGAAAACTCCACTTTATCTGCTCTCTGCGGTAGAAATAATAAACCACGAATGACACTAATGAACACGAATTAGTGCCATTTGTGCCTGTTAATATAATTCGTGTAATTCGTGCAATCCGTATAATCCGTGGCTAAAAAAATCCCCCGGCATACCGGGGGATCTCTATAACAATTAATCCATAAATCAATAAAACAATTTACCTACTGCTTCACAAACCGTATCACTTTCGATTTATCAGAAGCCGTAGTACCATAGATATTGTAAGTACCTGCGGCAAGATTGATAACATTCATATCAAGAGAATTGTATCCTGCTACCATGCTCACAGTTTGCTGCTGTACTACCCTGCCCTGCATATCCACGATCACCACATTCATCTTGGTGTTTTCTGCACTGGTTACGTTCAGTTTGAAACGACCCGTAGTTACAGGGTTTGGTGCAATGTTCAACACTTCAAAACCTTTCACCTCATTCAGTATGGCGATGATATTGCTGTAAGTGAACTTGCCGTTCTCATCAGTCATTTTCAGGCGGTAATAATTTTTGCCTGCACCAGGGGTTGCATCCTGGTAATCGAATGGCTGGTAGCAACGCACTGCATCAGCAACAATAGTATAAATAGCCGTGAAGTTGGCTGCATCGCTGCTGCGTTCCAGTGTTAACGTAGCTTTCGGCGTGCTGGTGCAGGTAACCTGCCAGCTTAGATTATTCTTGTTGCCTTGTTTAACGCCACGCAGGTAATTCAATACGATCGGCAATGGTGTGTTAGGACCAACACCTGTTGCATAGGTACCACCACTGAAGCTGCTTACGGTATTGAACTGTGCGTATAATACGTTGTTTATTTTAGCTGCGGGGCCGGCGTTAACATCTACCAGGCCAATTGCATTGAGCACCCCATCTTCAGTTACATGAGCAACATCAGGTGTAAAGCTGCCGGTCTTTGTTTTGAACCAGGTTGGCGGTTCTAACGTGCCGGTGTAAGTAGAAGCGAAAGATGAAGCTTGCGCATCTACCGCAGCCGTTTCTGTTGCGTCATAGAAGAAACGCACATTCACCGGCGCTGTCATGGCAGTTGAATGAAGATCCACATTCCAGTAACGCTGCATGGTCCATGTACCATAAGGCACTGAATTATCATTCACCGTAAAATAAGACGGATCTACCTGGATACGTACTGTTGCAGCAGCTTTGGCCGCAACATTTTCTCCTAATGATGTAGGGTCCCATTGTATTGCAAACAGGTACCTGTTGGCGTTACCCGGATCAGTATAATAGGTCCAGCCTGTAGGATCGTCACATGTTTTTGGAAGGTCCATACCGTTGGTAGAACTGGTAGCAAGTGCTACATTAACCGCAGGGGTTGAACCAACCGTTGCTGTTACAGCCTGTATACTCGAGCAACTGCCTTTTACAGATTTGATATAATAAGTACCGCTTGTTGTAATAGCCGCTGCCGTACCATGAATAGCCTGTATAGCTGTTGTTGCACCGGCATCTTCCCAATACGTTAACGTAGTACCGCTCGTTGAGCCTGCTGTTACTGCTGCGGCAGTAAGGTCAACTGTACAACCTGTTGGCGGATTTGTAATGGTAAGCAGGAAATCGCCGGTAAATTCATCTGCACCGATATCTGTTGTAAATGGTAGTGTTGTACTTCTTGCATTGCCATCATAATCAGTAGCCAACAGTATACCAGCGTTATTACCTGTTCCATCAAGTGCGCAGTTGGAGTTGCTTACCAAATGAAGATCTGTAGCTGAAATAAAATTAGGAAGCACATTTATTGATGCAGTGTTATTTCCAAAACCACCTACAGCTTGTATCGCTGCAAGGTTGGCCAGGTTACCGCTTCTGTATGCAAGGTTGGTACCTGCATTGTAATAATCATTATAATCCATCGTACTTAACACTGTATTGGCAGCCGTACTGTAAATAGCATAGCGGGTGCTGTTAGTTTGTGTATTCGACAGGATATTATTCTTCAGTTCAATAGAAGCTGCTGTAGTAATTCCGCTTGTTATTTGTATTGGAGCCGTAGTTCCGTTTCCATTACTTTGGTTGGTTGCCATAGAGATGGTATTGTAATTGATCTTGTAGCCTCCGCCTGCAATCGCATAAATACCAAACCCGTTATTAGCTACAGTAGCATTACCACCTGCACGCACACCATAAATAAAGTTGTTGTAGATATTGATATTGGCTGCTGTATTGGTTTGTTGCAGCTCTATACCGTATGCGCCAAAACTTGTACTGGTGTTAAAAATGGTATTGATATTATTGCCGTAAATATTTCCGTTCAGGTGCGTATCCTGGATGTTGATACCTACACAGGATGGATTAGCTGCCAATGTTACATTCGAAACAGTATTCGAGCTTACTGTATAATTCTTCATATTTGATAATACCAGTCCATCAAACCCTATCGTATTGGTAGAAGAGCCAATAATATTTTGGGTAATATTCCAGTTATCATCGCTGCCTGAATTGTAACCTATGATAAACATACCTTCCTGGCATTTGCCCATATTATTATTCTGGATGGTGTTGTTCGAGTTAGGTGCAGCAGGATAGGTAAGTACAGCACTACCTGTGCTGGCAATACAGGAGAACGTAGTATTATTGGCATTACCTGTTATAATACAGTTCTTAATGGTATTGGAAGTAGCGGCATCCGTTGAAGACACTGCTGATATCCATATCACATTCTGTAATCCCAAAGATGTTGTATTGGTATTGATGATCGACAGGTTTTGTGAATTGGTACCATTGTTTGAACCATCGATAATAACATTATCAGCGCCATTTAATTTTAATATAGCTGTTGTATTGTTACCGGTGATAGTTGCGGTATTACCCGATGCAGGAACGATAGTAAGTGTATTACTTCCTGCTGCTGCATTACTGTTGATAGTTATAGGGAAAGTTTCACTTGCACTATAGGTAGCATCTATCAATGAGAAAGTAACATTACTGCTAAAACATGTTGCTGCATTATAAGCTGCTACAGCTGCTGTAAGTGTAGGATAATTACCTGCAGCACCAACGGTATAGGTTCCGCCGAATACTGCACTTATTCTTGATGCCGCCGCCATAGCATCATTGGTATTATCTATATCACCGGATATTGTTGCACTGGCGTTGAAGGTGTAAGTACCTCCTGCTGTCATATCAAATGTTGCAGGCATCACTACATTCATAGAGGCAAGAGAAGCCAATGTTCCTGAATTCAGTATCGTAGTGCTGGAATAAGTATTCGGACCAGTAGCAGTAACTGTTACCGTTACAGGAGTAACAGAAAAATCAATATTGGCGCCACCGTAATTCTTAATGGATACTGTTACCGTTTCCGTTGTGGTACGGCAGCCGCTTACCGCAGGCGTAACCAGTGATACTGCACCAACATCATAAGTAGGCACAAATTCAAACTCATCAGCACCTATATCCGGTGCTGTACCTGTACCTATGTACCCTCCATTGCCTTGCCGTGTCTGTGCATCATAATCATCAGTATAACCGATAATATTTACTGCACCGCTTTCTGCTAATGTAGTGTTGGAATTGATATGAAGATAAGTAGCTAAAGCCCCGTTAACCGTATTCTGGAAAGGTGTATTTTCTGTTTTACTTGCGCTTTCTCTTGTTGGGCCAACATATGCCTGGAACCCTGCTAATGTGGTTTGCGAATTGGTAAGTGCATTTACTGCTCCATCTGCATAAATAAGATTTATACTGCTTGGTGTACCGCAGTACAAAATATTATTATTAGATGTAGTTGCATAGGTTGCTGTTAACGTTCCTGTTCTGAATATTGCCATTTGCGGATCGGCACCGGAACCGGATACTGCATTGTTGACAAATATATTATTGCGCAGGTTCGTATTTGCTGTAGCGCTGGCCATATAGAGGCAATAGCTTTGAATACCTACAGAACCATCAAGATATACTGAATTGTAATACACATTGGTAGTGTTGGCAACTGTATTTCCTATATTAATACCTCTTACCGATTGATAGTAAGTGCTGTTTACAGCATATACCTGGCCTACGATATTATTAGTAATATAATTCGTACTGGTAGCATTAGCCTGTACAATAGTTATCCCGGTTGCTGTGCCACCGGTATTTGCACCACTGGTTACACTTGAGATATTGTACACTTTATTTTTTGAAATAAAGTTATTTACAGGACCTGATTGTACCTGGATACCTGTAGCTGATCCGGCAGCAGTACCACCACCTGTTCCATATACCGAGGTTGTTTTTATATCATGAACGATATTATTGCGCACATCTGTACCACCTGTAGTTGTATTGGTACTAACAGTTGCAGGTAAAATGCCTATCACGCTACCTCCGGCAGCTGTCAGGAAAGAAATATCGTTATTTGCGATCACATTTAAATTTCCGGCACCGGTTGCAATACCATAAAGGGTTGCAGCCTGCGTAGAAGTACCTGCACCGGTATTGTTGATATTGGACAAAATGTTATTGCTTACAGTGATATTATGTGTACAGGTTGCGCCACTACCCGATAGCCAAAGAATTGCAGCGCCATAACTGGTTGTGGTTTTAAATGTAATATTTGAAAGGGTATTATTAGTAATGGTAGAACTTCCGGAAGTTGGAGTTCCGCCGTTGTTAGTAATAGCAAAATAGTTAGCAGCACCCGTGCCATTACTGTTTGTAAATCCATTAACTGTATTGCCGATGATCGTTACCGTAGGTGTGGCATTGGTTGCAGATATCAGGAAACCTAATGTAGCATTAGTTGTATTAACAGCCAGGTTAATTGTATTGCTATTGAATGTTTCGCTCAAGACGTTATTAGAAGATACAATACATTGAAACGCTCCTGTACAGGCAGCGCTGTATGTAGTATTTTGAAAATTGTTACTGCTGATGTTCAATGCCAATGCAGCAGATGTAGCTGAACTGGAAACACAGGCTATTGTTCCGCTGTTAGCCACTGCCAGGGTAAGAAAATTGGACAGGCCGATACCAAAATTATTGCCTGTAATATTTAAAGCAGTGGTGACAGCACCGGTGTTATTGATACCGGTAAATGAAGTAGCAGAACCACTTATCAGGATGCCCCTGAATGTATTACCGGTAATATTCAAAGTAGCACCTGTTGATGAGTTCAATATACCCTGCACTGCTGAAGTTCCACTGGCAGTAGTAGGTGTAGTAGCTGCGTTAGATAAATTACCGCCTGTCAGCAAATAACCTGTCCTTATATTACTGGCTGTAGCATTACCGATATTGTTAGATGAAATAGTATAAGAACCTGTACCCGCTGCATCAATTCCTTTAAACCCGGCTGCAGTAGATCCTGATGTTCCTGAAACATCAATACCGCCTATAGTATTGTTCTGAATGCTGATAGCATTGGTAGTAGTACAATAGATACCGGAAATAACTCCGCCTGCTGTTGTACATGCTGCATATAATGAACTTGCACCGGATGCAGCACCAATGGTATTTCCTGTTACAGTACCTATATTGGCATTACCCGATGTAACCTGGATACCACAAATAACACCATAAGTAGTAGCAGCACCACTGCTTGTATAAAGCGCTATATTCTGAACGGTATTATTTTGTAAGGATGATACTGCACCGCCAGCCGTAAAAGCACAGTTGATAGCTACAAAACGTGTAGCATTTGCGGTACCGCCGGTTGTATAAGATGTTGGGAAAGTACCTGATCCGGGGAATGTACCTGAAGTGATACCAGCCATTTTGGTAGTACCTGTACCGGTAGGATTATCTCCACCAATTAAGTTATTGGTAATAGTATAATTGCTGCCCGACAATACCTGTATACCGTAATGTGTGTTTGCTGCTGAATAGATACGGGTAGCAGTCTGGTATAGTGCATTATTGCTGATGGTCCAGCCGGAGTTGTTGTTATTGATATTGATACCGGTAGAAGAAGCTGTAGCGCTGAAATAATCAGCCACATTAAGTATAGATAATGTATTGCTGCTATTGTCTATCGCTGCAGAGGTACCTGAAGAATAAATTGCATTTACCGGACTTCCTGATACAGACGAGGAAATATTACATTGAGTGATGGTGTTATTATCGTTACCTGTAACAGCTCCTGTAGAAAAGAATATAGTGCCTCCTGTAGTGTTTGTACTTGAACCAAGAATATTACAATTGCTGACCGTATTATTGGTAGCATCATTAATAAAGCGAATAGTAGAAGCTGAAGTACCTGTACTGGTATTGGAAATAGCCAATGTACTTCCGCCGGCATTCAACCCGTTAATGGTAACATTATCTGCACCGTTCAGGTCAATAAGCGGCCCGTTAACTGTACCACTCACTGTCCTGGTGCCGCTTGGGTTGATCACAATACTGGTCCATACGCCTGCACTCAACGCATTTGCTCCTGTTTCGCCAGAAACATCCGATGTAATGCTTATCGTAATAACATCTCCGGCATTATGGCTGCCCCCTGTATTAAGTGCTGCAAAAGCACCACCAGCATTAGTAAAGCTGGTATAAATACCATTGGCAGTTCCGGTAGAGCCAGAGATGGTGATTTGCGCAACAGTTGTTTTGGCCAGTAACAACAATGCCATTGATAACAGCAGGTAAACTTTCTTCATGCGTTGGGTTTTATAAGTAAAAAACAATCTAAGCGACCTACTATATTGAATTAATGCTATAGTAATGCCGTTCACTGCTGTCCAGTCAACAGTGCGTATTCATAAACGAACGATTAAGGGGAGTTTTCGAAAAGGCTCTGGTATAGGTGCTTATTAGGCTCACAAAATATAATATTAAAATAACCTATCCAAAATTATCAATAAAATAACCCCCGGGTTTAGGCGGGGGTTATTAACATTATAAAAAAATATAACCTATCTATTGCTTTATAAAATTCAGTGCTGGCGTTTTGCCGTCAGCAGTATTACCATACAATTGGTATATGCCACTGGCCAGGTTGCTAATATTCATATCAACAGCATTAAAGCCACTGATCAGCGAAACTGTAGTTCTGCTCACTATCCTTCCCGCCATATCCGTAATGAATACTTCCATTTTGGTTTGCTGAGTAGTGGTCACGTTCAGTTTGAACTGGCCATTAACGGTTGGGTTTGGTGCGATGTTTACTATCTCAAACCCTTTATCCTTATTTAGTAAAGTAACGATTATGCTGTACGTTACTCTGCCATCTGCATCTACCGATTTAAGGCGATAATAATTTATACCTGGCAATGGATTTACATCATCATAATAAAAAGCATCCAGGCAACGTACCGCATCAGCAGTAATGGTATTGATCGGGGTAAAATTATGGCCGTCAGCACTGCGTTCCAACGTCATAGCAGCACGTGGAGAATTAGTGCAGTTTATCTTCCAGGTAAGACTATTCACATGACCTTGCCTTGCGCCTTTAAAATAGTTTACCGAGATGGCCAATGGGGCATTGAGCGGCGTAGCAACATAAAAACCTGAGAACCCTGTAACAGATATTGTTACTTCCCACCTGTTAGCTGCACTGTTCCAGAAAATATCTATATCAGCAGGATCGATCACTTCTGAAGCACCGGTATAATTACCCGGTAAAGTTCCTGTACCGTGATATTGATTAACACGAAGATTAGCAATGTTAGGGTCAGCATTGCCTAAAGCAGCAGTAGGCAATGATTTATATCCTGTATTGTTTGCATTATAATTCACAAATTCAGCATCCGAGAAATATAATGTGACAGTTGCTGTTGATGTAGAAGCATTGATTGCCGGTTCAATATCATAGTGGCGCTGTACATATGGTTGAAGAATATAGTATTGAACTGAATTATCGATCTTAACGCAGGTATTCACTGATCCTGCAACCGGCGAAGCACCGGATGGGACAATCTTAGCGATAGCATCGCAATTAGAAGGATCAGAATACATGCTGCCAATCACTGGTGTTACAACAGAATTTGAACATACCTGCCCTCCTCCTGCAACTGCAGCAAGATTACCGCTGGGAAGATTAACAGTAATCGTTGCATTACCGGTAAGTCCGCCGGCTATAGCTGCACAGTTATTGTCATTCATTGTACTGATAGTATAAGCAGTTAGTACTAATGGATTTACCGGAACTGAAATAGATGGAGCCGTTCCGCTGTAAGCAGTACCATCCGACAACAGACCGCTTATTGTACCACTGCCCGTAACCGCTAAAGTGAGTGTTGCGCTACCTCCACTACAAATAGCCGTAGTACCGGAAATAGCGCCTGTAGGCCGTGGGTTAACAGTTACTGTTACAGGCTTAACATCAGAACAACTTCCTTTTACTGATTTTACATAATAGGTTCCGCTTACAGTAATAGCTGCGGGTGTACCATTACCTGCCGGTATGGCTGTTGCTGCTGCAAGATCCATCCAGTAACTTAAAGTTGCTCCCGAAGAAGAGCCTGCAGTTACAGCCGGCGCTGTAATATTTACAGAACCACATCCTGCAGAAGGATTGGTTATAACAAGAGAGAAATTACCGGTGAATTCGTCGGCACCGATATCAGTGGTAGTATTGCTACGGCTATCCCCGTCAATATCATCAGCAAGTAAGATACCTGCATTATTGCCTGCACCGTCAAGAGCGCAGTTGGCATCTGTTATTAAATGCAGGTTAGTGGCAGATACAAAATTAGGCTGAACGCTGATCGAATTGGCATCGCCACCAGAAGCTGTTCTCCAGGTGTTCATAGCTGTATAATCTGTTCCGCTGTAGCCACCCAGTACATTCCTGGCATTGCCGCTACTATAAAGCACATTGTAATTAGAGGTCATCGGCCCTGATCCGCTTGCATAAGCCATAGCATACTGAACGCCCGAGCCGCTTGATAAACGTGTATTGGAAAACACGTTATTCTTTACTGTAGAAGTACTGGTATAATCTTTTAAATAACAGAAAGATCCATTACTTGAAGTAGCTGCATTGTAAATAGAAACTGAATTATAATACGTGTTCACAGTTCCGGCTGTTGATTCATCGGCAATCCCCGCTATCCTGATACCCGGCGCATTGGTTCCGTTGCCATACAGGCTGATGGTATTATTATATACGTTGCATACAGTACCTGACTGTATTTCATAAATATCTATACCAACAAGATATCCAGTACTTGAAGTATTTGTATTGGTTGTTTTCAGATCATAAATATTATTATAGGCTACTGTAGGAGATTGAATGGTATTAACACCCAGGAATATGCCATACAATCCTGTACTGCTTGTTTGCGTAGCGGTACCGTAAATGTTGTTTCTCGAATAAATATGGCCGCTGGAATTTCCGTTATCATTTATTCCGTTACTGGAAAAATCAACGATATTATTCTGAGTTATGCTATTGCCGGTATTAACCAGCGGAGATGCAGAACCCTGGTTATATACTCCCGTTACCGGCAAACTTGCTCCTTTGGTAATGGTATTGTTTTGAACCGTATTATT
Organism: Bacteroidota bacterium; assembly: GCA_048497855.1. Lineage (GTDB taxonomy): Bacteria > Bacteroidota > Bacteroidia > Chitinophagales > Chitinophagaceae > Ferruginibacter. The sequence goes on from JBEHZB010000003.1 coordinate 34,689, forward strand.
GTTATTACCTGTAGTACCAGCGGTAGAAAAGAATACTACTCCATTTGACGTGCTGGTAGAAACACCGAGTATGGTACTGTTCTTAACTGTATTGTTTGATGCGCCGTTGATAAATCTTACAGTGGCACCGGATGTACTGGTGTTGCTGATAGTAAGATCTTTGGATGTGGTTCCATTGTTAGACCCGTCAATCGTAACATTTTTTACTCCATTCAAAGAGATCAATGCTGTAGTAACACTGCCACTTATTACAGGTGAGGCTCCTGCTGCAGGTTTTATTTTCAATGTATATCCGCCTGCACCACATTCCTGCCATTGATTGATAGCAACAGCTCCGGGCTCTGTGATACTGTTCAGTATCTCGAAAGTAGTATTACCGGCAAGACCTAATGTATTTAACGCTGTTACTGCCGCGGTAAGTGTTGCATAGTTACCGCCGCTTCCCACGGTATAGGTTCCCGTAAGCGGGCCTACAACAATGGCCCTGCCCGTACCCGGATCAGTAACGGAAGGAGTTTGAGCAGCGCCAACTGTTAATGAGGTACATTCTGCATCTATAGTATTTCCGGGAGTTGCACTACATGGCAAATCGTAGGTAAGCCAAAAATAATTGGTGCCTTCTGCCAACGTTTGCGTGCCGGTTATATTATACGCACCGTTTGGTGCTGCTACTGTAGTACCAAATTGATTGGTTGGGGCAAATGTTGAACTCAGACCTGTATAAAATATTTTAGCATTGGCTATATCCGGCAGATTAGTTGTGCCGTTTGTGTTAACCGAAAAGCTGGTAGCACTTAAAGGGTTAAGTGCACCTGTTGTAACCACCTGTATTCCTATTACCTGCTGGTTGGTAGTATTAGTACCAACAGCCGAAACATTGGTTTGTGTAGTAGTGCTTGAAACATACGACATGTTGGGAGCCGGTGTAAAATTCCCTGCATCAGCACCGATATCTGTAGGTGATAAACCGCTGCGTGCCTGTCCGTCAAAATCATCCGTAACCGTACCTACTGCAAGGCCGCTTCCTTCAACAACTGTTGGCACTGCTGCATTGATATGCAGATCAACAGTAGCTGCATTAGCAACCGGGGCTACAAATTGAGGATCGGTATTAAAGGTATTTGCTTCAAGGGATGTTGCTGTTTTATAAGCAGCAAATGTACTATACACAACTGCATTAAAAACTCCCAGTGCACCATCTGTACCCGAAACATACAGGTCGTTATAATTACTGGTCAATCCGCTGGTTGATGAGCCAATGCCAATGGCAAAATGCGCTACTCCCCCGCCAACAGCATTGCTGCGGCTGTTAACAAAAATATTATCCAGAACACTTCGTGTACCTGTTGTTACGCTGCTGAGAAAAGCATAGCTATTGGAAGGTGTTGGTGTTGCCAAAACACCAGAGCCGCCAATGTAAACCGAATTATGATAATAATTATTAAGGCAGCCTGATGATTCCCTGATACCAATAACAGAAGCAGGAAGTGTAACGGCATTGCCTAAACTGTCGAGTCCTAAACGAATCATATTATTTTGAAAAGTAGCTGTTCCGGTAGAGCCTGTTGCAATGCCCCAAACCTGGCAACCCGTAACAGTTGAAGTAATCGAAAAGGAATGAAGAATGTTGCGTGAAATTATATTTGCAGTACTTGCTAAACTCAGTGATATACCATAAACAGAGCCACTTCCATTACCTGATGCATTGCTCAAAGAGTAGATAGTATTTTGTGAAATGGTATTTATACCTGTACTTGAGCTTGTTAAGATACCACCGGAAACAACAGAAGAAGAAGCACCGGAATTCCCGGAAATATTTCGAATAGTATTACCGGTAGCTGAAATATTGGAACTGGTTATTTGAATTCCATACATGGCATAGGATCCTAAAATATTATTGATTATTGAACCTGCGGCTGGGCCACCGATTATGTTATTATTAACCGTTACAGTAATTCCTGTAGCACCGGATATCAATATCCCCCTGAATCCTACCACCGTACCAGATCCCCCGGAATTTATCGTGATAGATCCCATCATGTTATTGGATATGTTATCGGCCAGTGTGCTCCAGTCAAAGATACCTATGACAGGCACTGTGCTTGCTGTTGTTGAAGTAGCATTGATAACGACAGTTGAACTTCCGTCTAAACTGCCGATTGTATTTCCTGCTACATTTCCTATATTAAACAAGCCTTGCGTAACGCCTACTGCTATGCCGGTAAATGGCCCTGAGCCTGAAGTGGTAGATGCACGGCTGCTTGTCTGGTTGATCCCCGAAATTACATTTCCCTGGATGCTTGAAGCTACGCTTGTATTTACACTTACAGCATCAATACCTCTGAATTCGTTGGAGGAGCCTGTTATTGTAGTAGTACCTGTGCCATTAGACGCTCCGAAGCCTATGGTATTTCCACTTACAGTGAAACTGCCCGTTGAATTATTTAGAGTAATTGCAGCATATCGCAATCCGGAACCAGAAAAAGTTCTTGTTGCAGTTTGATAGAATCTGTTATTGGAGATTGACCACCCTTCATTTCCGGTAAGAATATTGATCCCTGAAAGACTGCTCCCCGCAAGAAAAAAGTCGTAGATATTATTACCGCTGATCGTTACATTATCATTTTCAATAGACGAACTTGTGCCGCTGGCCATTATAGCTTTTGACGGAAGATTAGCTCCCGCAGGACCGATATTATTATTCGAGATTGTATTATTATCATTACCTGTGGTGGTGCCGGTACTGAACACGATCGTTCCTGCTACCGTAGCCAATGTAGATGCAGAAGAACCTAGTATTGTACAATTTGTTATCGTATTATTTGTTGCATCTGCAATAAAACGAATTGTTGATGTACCTGTTGTAGTGCCTGTACCAGTATTAGAGATCGTTAATGAATTACCTCCCGAATTCAGCCCGTCAATAGTAACATTATCTGCACCGTTCAGATTAATTAAAGGTGTTCCCGCTGCAGTTGCACCGGAGATCGTTCTTGCGCCGGAAGGAGTGATCAAGATAGAGGTCCAGGCTCCGGCGTTCAGCGAATTTGCTCCGGCTTCTGTGGTAACATCAGCGGTGATCGAAATGGTTATTGCAGCTCCTGTTTGTGCAACACTATTCAATGCTGCAAAAACACCGCCTCCTGCATTTGGATTTGTACCTGCCCCTGTAAAAGAAGCATAGGTCCCATCTTTTGTGCCTCCGGCAGTACCGCTTACTGTTATTTGTGCTTCAGCACCCGCGCCCCCTAAAATAAATAACAACCCCAATAGGAGTTTAATGTAAAGTTTACGCATGATTTTTTTGATTGTAGTGATTGTATGATTAGCAATAAAAACATTTGAGTATAGTTGGTAAAAACTTGTCAGCACAAAAAACAGAGTGTACTTACTATGCAGATGCTGTAAGAAAAATTGCAGGCAGAAAACTCACAAAATAATATCAAACCTTCCTCATGCTTTTATTGACCTATAACAAATACATGTAGCCATACTATCCCTTCACGGGAAACAGTATTGCATAAAATCAGTACTCAAGAAAGTTTTATAAGATTGACTAAAGGAAGGTTTTTTGTAGGAAGCTCTGGTTTTGAAATTAGCCATTCAAAATAGAACTAAATGTTGGGCTACGCAAAAAAATATTTGTAAATATTAATGAAGAAACACTAAAAATAAAGCCCGCCAATATATTGGCGGGCTTTGTAGAATTTATACTACAAGAAAAATAGTTATTGTTTGACAAGCCCCAAGGCCTTCGTTTTGCCTTCTGTTGTATTGCCGTACAGTTGATAAGTACCACTGGCCAGGTTGTTTATATTCATATCAACAGCATTAAAGCCACTGATCAACGATACTGTTCTCTTATCAACCACTCTGCCTGCCATATCGGTAATGATGATATCCATCGCAGTTTGTTTTGTAGTGGTTACATTTAATTTAAACTGCCCGTTAACGGTAGGATTGGGTGTAATGTTTACAATTTCGAAACCCTGTTCTTTATTCAGTAAAGTAATGATGATGCTGTAAGCTATACGTCCATTTGCATCTACCGATTTAAGACGATAATAATTTATACCCGGCAATGGATTCACATCCGTATAAGCAAAGGCATCAAGGCAACGAACCGCATCTGCAGTTATAGTATATATAGAACTGTACGTCCTTCCATCGCTGCTGCGTTCTATTGTCATTGTTGCGCTCGGCGAACTGCTGCAGTTTATTTTCCAGCTTAGATTATGTTTATCGCTTTGCTTATAGCCATTAAAATATTGTATGGAGATCGGCAGTACCACGTTATCGCTGGTAACACCAAACGGCGAGAAGCTGGTAACGCCGGTGATCGTTTGTGTATAAGGATCCGACCCACCTGCAGTGCTGTTTGTTCCTTTCAGATCTACAATACCGCCGGCACAATGTACTGCTGCACAGAGTAGCCGTATAAAAGTAAGGTTCTCATCTGACTGGTTCCATTGCAATGTTATATCAGCAATACTTCCGCCCGGTGTGCCTTCTGTGATGGTCCATACCCGGTTCACACTTTGGAAAGGATCGGCATTACATGGTGTGCCTGCTGCTACATTTACCGTAAAGTCATCGGCAGTGCCGGTGTTGGTTAGTGTTGCAGGCGTGTATGATGTGCCGTTACCAACGGGAAAGGTTTTTGTTGTTGTTACATTTCTTATGGTTAATGCTCCCGAACCATTTGTACTGATATAGCTGGTAGCGGAACCGCCTGAAATTGCTGACACCGTTAAATTGCTGCTTCCCAATATTACATTCCCGTTTGTGAGTGTTAAGGTTCCCGCAGTACCCATAGCAACATCTGTATTTAATGTAACACCATTAGTATTGTTTACTGTTACACTTTGGTTTGTACCAAAAGTTAACGTTCCGCTGTTGCTGATACTTTGAGGAGATGCGCCGTTTAATGTAAGTGTGCCTGCCGGTGATGGCGCAAGTATCAATGTAGCGCCTGAAGCTACAGCAATGTTGCCTTTGATATTAAATGTGCCGGTAGCTCCGAAATTCAAAGAGCCTTGTGTGATGGTTAAATTATCAATATTAACTGTTGCAGATGCTGTTGTAGTTATTAAAGCTGCTGCAAAATCCAGTTCAAAATTTGAATACGTTCTGCCACTGAGCGATGGCGTTAAATTACCCTGTAACTTAAACAGGCTTCCTGTTTGAAATACAACTATTGATGCCGGCTGTGTAGATGCAAAAGGGTTTGATCCTGCCTGCTGTATGTAAGTAGAGCCGTTGGTAAATATTACCGAATTGGATGTTGATCCGGCTGGGCCAAATGGGTTACCGCTAAATGCAGTTCCTGCGGTAAATATTGCTCCGCTGTTAAAAGTAATTCCATTGGCATCTGCAGCAGTAAGCTTATGAGCGCCACCTTGTAAAGTAACGGCACCCGATATGTTGCCTGTATTACCTGTCAATACATTAATACTGATCGCATTTGCAGTAGCCCCATCAATGATCAATGAAGTTCCCGCAGAAAGATTTAATTGGGGGGCCGTACCTCCTCCGATATTCAATGTGGCAGCGCCTATTGCCTGTAAGGTCACCGTACCTGTTCCGGTACTGGTAAAAGATCTCAGCGTTACCGAAGGAACATTGGTGACTGTTACCGGCAATGCGCCATTGAAAAGCACTTCATCCAGATTTGTAGGAACTCCTGTTGGCGACCAGTTGGTATTTGTAGCCCACGAACCTGTACCTGTTCCTATCCATGTATATAAAGTTGGAGGGGCGGGTATATTGAAGATATTTGATTCGATATGTGTTAATCCTGCACTGGTAAAATCTATAGTAGCGGCTTGTGCTGCTGCACTTGTTGCAGTAAGGTCTGTATAGGTAGCTATACCGGCTGCTGCATTTTGATTGGTTGTTCCGCCGATCGTCCAGGTGCCTGCTCCAACTGCTGCTGTTATTGATGCTGTACTTGAAGTAACTGTATTACCATATTGATCCTGCACAACTACAACAGGTTGCGTAGCAAGCGCTGTTCCATTTGTTAAAGGAGCAGCAGGCTGTATAGAGATGCCAAGTTTGGTAGCTGTGCCAAAACCAATGGCCTGGCTCACTGTAGCATCATTATAACCTGTTGCAATAACTGACACGGTTTGTGTTCCGGCAACCTGTAATGCCGGGTTACCACCTGTAGGCTTAAGCGTAAGTATTCCCGCAGAAAGTGAATAATCAGTACCGGCAGTTAAAGTAGCTGCACCGTATTTGACGGTAGTTACAGCACTGCGCCATGCCGGATCATCTGTATAAGTAATATCAAAGTTGGCATCTACTGTAGCACCTATGGCTGCGGTTAAAGTTGGTGGTGTTAAGGCGCCTCCTGATAATGTTGTTTGATTTAAAGGGTTATCAGTTGCAGTTAGAGTATTATAAGTTTCAGACCCGGCATTACCATTATACTCACAAACCATAACTCTGTACGTTGTATTTGCAGATAGTCCCGTAACTGTAATAGCAGTCGGATGAACTGCATTGCTATTATAAACACAATACCAACCCGTAGCTCCAATTTGTGAGCCGGCTGTTGCGAATGTTGTATTAGCAGGATAAGTAGTATTATCTGTCGGTGCTGCTGTGCCCGTATTTGTTTGAGCAATGAAAACAGCGCGTTTTGTACCATTACCATCTGTCCAATTAAAATCAAATTGAGTACTCTGTACATTAGAAAAGATAATGTTTGTCGCTTGTGATGTAGGCATAGTAGGAATCACAGAACCATTAATTACTAAATCATTTCCCGTCTGAAAATTATTTAGATACCAAGTTCCTCCTGAACCAGAAGCATTATAGTTTACGATTCTAAAAGTAATTACCGTTCCAGAAGCAACATTTTGCAAATTTGCAATCCCGGAGAGATTTATACTAGCTTGAGCATTTCCAGCTGCAGTTGTAGTTCCCCCCCAGGTTATCGCGGTTCCTATATCAATAAAAGAACCCGCTGCCCCTACCTTATATTGCCAAAGACCTGTTGTAGGCCCCGTTCCAGATCTCCTTATATTATAAGCACTTATAGAAGAAAGAGAAACTGCAAAATTCGAATTAGCGGTAATAGTAAATGTAATAAACTTATTAGCAGTAATTGCCCCTGCAGCTGTTGTTTGCCCGTCCCATCCATCGGCACCCCATCCATTTGATGCGCCGCTACCTGCAGTTGTAATACCAGATCCCCGAGTCAAACTCCCTACTGAAACATTTGAGCCCGTAGTTCCTGGAGCTAAACTTCCTCCCCCAAAACCGCTTAAACCATTAAAGTCCCATCCCCCTAATACAGTTTGTCCATAGGCGTATTCTATACTCATACCCATCATCAGCATCAATAAAAAGTAGATTTTTTTCATAAATTAAAATTTCAAATAAGGATTTATAATTACAGAGTGTAGCGACTATTTTTTAAAACAGGTAAAATTAATTGTTTGTGTCTCAGAAGAAATGTTACCAAATTATGAACACGGGAACCGAATGATACCATCATGAAGAAAAAGTTTTTCAGGTAAAATAAATTATAGCGTTGATTTTAAAACGCTGGTGATTTACAGGACGGAAGGAAATTGATGGTTTAAAAGGATAGGGACGAACAAGCAATATAAGATTATCTGAGCACCGGCAAAAGAAATCGGGGACTATGTTATTCTTATTTATCCACCAAATAATACCGGTACCTTTTTACTTTGCCCCTTTACAACTAAATAAAGCTGCTTTCCTGCAATAAAAAACCCTTTCGGTGAAAGCCGAAAGGGTTTTTTATTATTTTAACTACAATGAAAAAGCTTATTTCATTTTAGTAGTATCCTTAGGAGCCATTTTAGTGGTATCCGGAGCCATTTTCTTTGTTGTGTCAACAGCGTTCATTGTTTTAGATGCATCAGTTACAACTGTTGTATCTTTCTTTGTAGTGTCTGAAGCAGCGCTTTTATCGCTATCAGCACCAGTACAAGAAGCCATTACGCAGGCAACAGCTAAAATTGCAAATAATTTTTTCATTGTATTTTTGTTTTGGTTTTAAAATTGGAGGCAAAGGAAAGGTTCTTTTTTCATTTTTGCAAGTATTTATGGCAAAAAGTTGTAAGTGTTAAGTGCTAAGTATTAAATACATCACACTTATTTCACTTCTCCCGTTTCACCTTTCACGCCCTTCTTTACTTTTTCCTGAAGAAGAGCCTTATCGGCACCCCGCTGAATTTGAATTTTTGCCTCAACTGGTTTTCCAGGTAATTCTTATAATTCGCCTTTACATCATCAGGATAATTACAGAAAAAAGCAAAGCTTGGCGTATGCGTAGGCAACTGGGTGATGTACTTGATCTTTAGCATATTTCCCCTTACCACCGGCGGATGATAGGCTTCAACAGCCTTCAGCATCACTTCATTCAATTGAGAAGTGGGTATCTTGCGCTGCCTGTTCTCATATACTTCCAGCGCTGCTTCTATACTTTGAAAGATACGCTGCTTTTCTGTTACCGATATAAACAGGATCGGCACATCGGAAAATGGCGCCAGCCGCTGCTTCAGTTCTTTTTCATAGTCTTTTGCTGTATTGGTCTTTTTATCCTCAATAATATCCCATTTGTTTACCAGCACTACAATGCCTTTTCCTTTTTTTACCGCCAGGGCAAAAATAGAAAGGTCCTGTGCCGTGATCCCTTTTCCGGCGTCCAGCAACAGCATACAAACATCAGCTTCATCCAGCGCTTTAATGGCCCTGATCACCGAATAGAATTCCAGGTCCTCGTGCACTTTTGCTTTTTTGCGGATACCGGCTGTATCTATCAGCACAAATTCTTTATTGAATAATTTATAGTGTGTGTGAATGGTATCTCTTGTAGTACCTGCAATATCACTTACAATCGTACGCTCCTCGCCTATCAAAGCATTCAGCAGTGATGATTTGCCTACATTGGGCTGACCGATTATCGCAAATTTCGGCAGGTTTGCTGTACCATCTGTTGCCTCTTCATCGTCTTTTATTAAGGCTGTTACTGCATCCAGTATTTCGCCGGTACCGCTGCCGCTTACAGAGGATACAAAGAAGATGTTATCAAAACCCAGGCTGTAAAACTCACTTGCTTCCAATAAGCGTTCGTGATTATCTACTTTATTAACTACTAAAAATACCGGTTTGGTACTGCGACGCAGCATATTGGCCATCGATTCATCCAGCTCCGTGATACCAACTGCAGCATCCGTCATGAAGATCACTGCATTGGCTTCTTCCACCGCTATCATTACCTGCTTGGCAATTTCTTTTTCAAATACATCATCGCTGCCCGAAACAAAGCCACCGGTATCTATTACGTTGAATGTTTTACCGGCCCATTCTGCAATACCATATTGCCTGTCCCTGGTTACGCCGCTTACATCATCCACAATTGCCTTACGTTGCTCCAGCATACGGTTGAAGAAGGTGCTTTTGCCCACATTGGGCCTGCCTGTTATTGCTAATGTGAAACTCATACCCCTGTCCCCTAAAGGGGAACTTGATTTTAATGTTTATAAATTTTCCCGAACAACTTCTTTTATGCATGTCAATCGGAAAATAATACTACTTATTTTTTGAACCAACATTTCTTACGGAGATAAAACCATTATTTCGTTCTTCGCTTATATTTCCTCCTCAGTTCCCCTTTAGGGGCGGAGGGGCTTAATATCCATACTCCTTCAACTGCATCTCATTATCCCTCCACTTTGGTTTTACTTTTACAAACAATTCCAAAAATACTTTACCGCCTAAAAATTCTTCTATATCCTTTCTTGCATCAGTACCTAATTTTTTGATCATGCTGCCGCCGGCGCCGAGGATGATCACTTTCTGCGTTTCCCGCTGAACAATTATATCGGCGCTTATTTTAGTAAGGGTAGCTTTCTCTTTAAATTCCTGCACCACTACAGTTGTATGATAAGGTATCTCTTCGCCATACAATAAAAATATCTTCTCCCGGATCATTTCACCTACAAAGAATTTGGTAGGCATATCACTCAGGTCATCGCCTTCATAAAAAGGCTGTCCTTCGGGCAGGTAAGTAAGAATGCTTTTCAGCAATTCATCAATGCCTGTCTTTTTTAAAGCCGATAGAGAAACCACTTCTTTACAATAAGGTTGTGCTTCAAAGAATTTTGCCGTTGTTTTTAATTGTTCTGTATTTACGGTATCTGCTTTATTTAAGATAACTATGGCCGGCGCTTTAAGCTTCAATGCCGAAAAAACAGCATGACTCTCGTCTGTATTTTCTCTTACATCAGTAATTAATAAAGCCACATCTGCATCTTCCAGGCTGCCTTTTACGGCCTGCATCATTTTTTCATGCAGCTTATATTTCGGCTCAATTATCCCCGGCGTATCGGAAAAAATGATTTGATAATCCTTTTCCGTAAGTATGGCTTTTATGCGGTGCCTGGTCGTTTGCACTTTGTGCGATACGATGGCCATCTTTTCTCCCATCAGCGCATTAAGCAACGTGCTTTTTCCGGCATTGGGCTTACCAAATATGTTTACAAAACCAGCTTTCATTATATTGCTTTAAATGGTAGCCGATAGCTGTAAGCTATGAGAAGATGAAGAGAAGGTAATCAAATTCTTTTGGCGCTGTTAAGCAACCGGCTAAGAATAAAAAAAGGCTCGGTGGAGAGCCTTCTGTTTTAGTTGCGAAGAGAAGGATCGAACTTCTGACCTTCGGGTTATGAGCCCGACGAGCTACCGCTGCTCTACTTCGCAGTGCAAAAGTAAGGGTAAATAGGGTTGCAGCCAAAATTTTATACATTTATAGCTACAAACTATTATGAAAAAAACAACCGCATTTACCGCTATCGTACTGGCAGCAACGGTTTTATTGCCTGCCTGCAAAAGCAAAATAAAACAACAGGAAGATGAATTATACAGTCGCCACCTGCAGCGCCATGTAAAACTCAGCATTATAAATACACCTGTGCCTGATGATAAGAGTGAAATGAATTTGCTGTTGTTCAACGATGCACAACAGATGAACCAACTGGAAATGAAAGAAATAATTGATAGTCTTTATCGTAAAAGACTGATCAAACCATTAATTGTTGTTGGTATTTATGGAAATGAAAAAGACGAATATGGTGTTTCCGGTTATAAAGCTTATCAAAACCAGGGCGATAAAGCCGATCACTATTCGGCTTTTATCGACGATGAATTATACCCCTTTGCAAAAAAGAAAGCCGGTGTAAGAAAATTCAGCTCTGTTGTAATATCAGGTTGTACAATGGGCGGATTATCTGCCTTTGATATTGCATGGGATAATGCCGATAAAATAAATAAAGTTGGCGTATTCTCCGGCAGTTTTGGAGTAACAGATATAGCAAAAGAAACCCCTGGATACAACGACTCAACCGACAGGATCATTCTGAACAAGATAAAAGCCTCACGAAAAAGACCTGATCTGCAATTTTGGTTTTATGGCGATGACGCCACAGAAACAGGGGTGCGTTATCACGACAGCATTACTATTAATCATACAGAAGATCTTATCAAATTGATAAAAACCAAACCCATTATAGCAACCGAAATTATTCACAAAAAGGCTGTTACGGGAGGTGACAATGCTGCTTATTGGAGAATAGAATTACCTGCGTTTTTAGTGTGGGCCTTTGGGAAAAGTTAATTTCGTTTAAACGTTAATCCGTATATCCGTTAATACGTTTAAACGTTTATACGAATTAACCAATTAACGGATCAACATTTAAACGGATATACGGATTAACCAATTAACTGATTAACCTTTAAATTGATCAACTGCCTCTTTTCGCCACCGAACTCGCCCCGCTGCTGTGTATCTCTTTTATCACGCCATCGCCTTTATAATAAACTTCGCTGGCGCCGCTGGCATGTGCATTCAATTCTTTGTTCACAGTGATATTTACATCCGAAGCGCCGGAAACTTTTGCTGTGCAGATATCAGTAATAAGGTCGTAACCCTTTACATCACTGGCTCCGCTGCTTTCGATAGTAAGTACTGTAGCAATGCCTTCTATAGAAACATCTGATGCGCCGCTGAGTTCCAGTTTGAGGGAACTTACTTTTACTTTTCCCTTAAAATCGCTGGCGCCGGATAATTGCATTTCCAATGCATCTGTTGCCAGTTCCCCTGCCACATGCACATCACTTGCACCCGATGCTTCCAGTTTTTCCAGTGTTTTGAAAGAGACATAAGCACGCATTTTCCTGTTCCGCAAGCTCAGGCTTTTATCGCCGTCATAATAAATGCGGAGCGTTCCGTTCTCTATCACAGTTTTAATCCCTGCTTTGTATTTATCATCTGAAGCGCTTACGGCCACTGCCTGTTCTGAAGATTGAGAAAGGTACAGATCAATACCGCCTGAAACTTTGATCGCTGTAAAAGTTCCGCTCACTGTTCTTAATTCTGCATTGGCATCTACCACAAACTCTTTTTGCGCCTGTGCAACAGTTGTTGCCGCAACCAGCAGAAAAAATAAAAGGATTCGTTTCATATCAATTCAATTTTTTTTATCAGAGTAATTTTACCGGATCATTATGCTCTTTTAACTACACCGCCGCTGCTTACATCAATATCACGGATCACTGCATCTCCTTTGTAACGTACGCTGCCGCCGCTGTTTGCCTTACCCGTAATTTCTTTATTAACGCCGATACGCACCGAAGCGCCGCTGGTTGCTTTTGCAGTACAATAATCCACTTCCATACCAAAGCCCTGGAAACTTGCCCCGCTGCTGATATCTATTTTCAGGTTGCCGGCCTTGCCTGTAATATCCATATCCGAACCACTGTTCTGATCTATATCAAGGTTTTTTGCATTGATGTTGCCGTCAAATCTTGCACCGCTGCTAAGGTGCATTTCAAGATCGCCGGCATCAATAGTATTCTTAACTTTTACCGATGCGCCGCTGGAAGCCCGCAATTTTTCCAGCGTTTTAAAAGAAACATAAGCCGTCAGTTTTCTTTTGCGGTAATTTATCCAATCCAGCCCTTTGTGATCAAAATATATCTTAAGCGTACCATCAACCACTTCCGTTTTAAACCGCTGCAACAGGTCATCATCAGACGCACTCACAGCTATAGATTCTTCATTTCCCTGTGTAATATACAATTGTACCCCATCAGAAACTGTAATGGCAGTAAAACTTCCGTTCAGGGTTCTTACTTTGGCGTTGGCATCGGCTATAACCGTTGTCTGCGCTTTTAATGCAACAGCGCCCACTGTTAAAGCCAGCAGGCTGAATAAAAATTTTTTCATGGCTATACTTTTTAAATAATACGCCCCGCCGGGCCGGTTTGTTACAAAAATTTTAAAAAATATCTCCGGGTAAGCTATCTTTGCGCCGTTAACGCTCTTATAAACGTCTGAATTTCCGGGGTGTTCTTGTATAAATGAGTTTATATAAGGACTGAGATCATACCCGTAACACCTGATCAGGATAATGCCTGCGAAGGAAGAAATACCGCCTCTTGCGCCCAAAAAAGGTTCCCTTTATTGTGCAGAGGTCTCGTCTCCGAAGGTTCAGCATACAATTTTATGTAAATGAAAAAATTATGGCAAAGCATAGCGCTGTGTTCAGTGGCTATTGCATCGTATGCACAACAGGAAAAAAAATTCAACGACACCACTTATTTGCAACCCGTTGAAGTAAATGCGGTAAGGGCCGACAGTAAAGCGCCTTTTGCAAAAACAGACCTTACCAAAAAAGAAATTGAGAAGAATAACCTTGGGCAGGACCTTCCTTTTTTACTGAATCAAACACCCGGCGTGGTGATCAACTCCGATGCCGGCAATGGCGTGGGCTACACCGGCATACGCATCCGCGGCACCGATGCTACCCGTATCAATGTTACGCTCAATGGCATACCGTATAATGATGCAGAAAGCCAGGGAACATTCTTTGTCGATCTTCCTGATTTTGCTTCATCGGTCAACAGTGTACAGATACAACGCGGTGTGGGCACTTCATCCAACGGCGCAGGTGCTTTTGGCGGCACCATTAATTTAGCTACCAATGAATTCAATAAAAAAGGCTTTCTCGAATTCAACAACAGTTATGGATCTTTCAACACCTTAAAGAGCACGGTTAAATTCGGGAGCGGTTTATTGGGTAAACATTTTACCATCGACGGAAGAACAAGCATTGTAAAAAGCGATGGTTATATCGACCGGGCAAAAACAAATCTCAACGCATTTTACATAAGCCCGGCTTATACAGATGACAAGAACTCATTGCGGTTAAATATTTTCAGCGGTAAAGAAAAAACCTACCAGGCATGGAACGGCGTGCCGGAATATTTATTGGACAGCGTGAGAACTTATAATTCCAGCGGTACCGAAAAACCCGGAACGCCTTATGGTAATGAAGTAGATGATTACATACAAACGCATTACCAGTTATTTTACAACCGCAGGTTCAATACTAACTGGAAAGGAAATATCGCAGTTTTCTTAACTCGTGGAAAAGGATACTACGAACAATATAAAGCTGATGCAAGTCTTGCTGCTTACGGACTGCCCGACTACAACGATGGCACTACAACTGTTACCGAAACAGATATTGTGAGGAGACTGTGGCTGGATAATTATTTTTATGGCAGCATTTTTTCTTTACAATACAAAAAAGATAAAACACAATTAACCTTTGGCGGAGGATGGAATAAATACGAAGGTGATCATTATGGAGAAATAATATGGGCTGCGGTACAGCCAGCAGTTCCTGCCAATTACCGCTGGTATGATGTTCCTGCAACAAAAAAAGATCTTTCTTTTTATACCAAATGGACACAACAACTGCATAAGAACTGGCAAAGCTTTATCGACCTCCAGTACAGGAATGTGGCCATTGATATCAATGGTTTCAGGGACAACCCCACAATAACGCTGAACAAAAATTATTCTTTCTTTAATCCTAAAGCCGGTATCACCTATACAAAGAACAACTGGCAGGCATATGCTTCTTTTGCGGTTGCTTCTAAAGAACCTAACCGTGATGATTTTGAAGCAGGCATTACTGAATTGCCAAATGCAGAAACCCTGTACGATGTTGAACTGGGTATTGAAAAGAAAACAGCGGCATATAGCTTTGGCGCTACGTTATATTACATGCACTATCATGATCAACTGGTGGTTAGCGGCAAGATAAATGATGTGGGTGCTTATACAAGGATCAACATTCCACAGAGTTACCGGGCCGGTATTGAATTACAGGGCAACGCCAGGATCAACAGCTGGATGAACATTGCTGGCAATATTGCTTTCAGCGAAAATAAGATCAACAATTTTACAGAATACATTGATGATTATGATAACGGCGGACAGCAAACTAAATTCTATAAGAAGACTGACATTGCTTTATCGCCTGCTGTTGTTGGCAGTGGTGCTGTAAATTTCATCCCGGTAAAAAATGCGGAGATCAATTTAATAAGTAAATACGTAAGTAAACAATACCTCGATAATACATCTCAAGATTCAAGAAGCCTTGATGCTTATTTTGTTCAGGATGTGCGATTGAGTTATTTGCTGGAAGGAAAAGTATTTAAGGCTACTAGCTTTATCCTGCAGCTGAATAATGTTTTTGGAAAGAAGTACGAGCCTAATGGATATACGTTCAGTTATGTTTATGGTGGAAACCTTACTACGGAGAATTATTATTTCCCTATGGCGAGGTTTAACTGGATGCTGGGGGTGAATATCAGATTTTAAAATTCTTTTACCGCGAAGACGCAGAGGCGCAAAGGTTCGCTAAGTCCCTTTGTGTTCTTTGTGCCTCTGTGTCTTTGTGGTAAAAAAATCGCTTTAATAAAACTGAAAACAGAAAACCCAAAACAGAAAATATCTTATACTTTGAATTTATCCCTCCAGGCCAGCATACCGCCAGTAAGGTTCTTTACATTGGTGAAGCCAAATGTTTCCAGCATTAGCGATGCCTGGGTACTGCGCTGGCCGCTGCGGCAATAGCAGATCACTTCTTCATTTTTCAGGTTGTCGATATCGTCGATCATCATCGCCTGTATCTTTCCTAAAGGAACAAGCGTGCCGCCGATATTGAATTCATTGTGCTCATGCGGTTCCCGTACATCAACAAGATTTATTTTTTCCCCGTTGTCTAAACGGGACTTTAGTTCGTCTACAGTAATAGTTGTCATGCAATTCGTTTTATTTTTTATCAGATGAATCGGTAAGGATGATCATTACAGGAGATATCCATAGATCCATTACCTGTCCCGATTGTATATAGCGTGGTTTTTTCTCTTCATCAAAACGGTCGGGGTTTTGTTTGAAAACATACGCACTGGCTGAATCCTTCACATTTCCTTCAGTGATTACGGCACCTAAACTTATTCCGTTCTGTTCCAGGGTAGCTTTGGCTTCGCCGAAAGTAAGGCCAACCAATGGCGGTACCAGCATCTGCTGATTATCCAGCCCGCCGCCTATTACTAATGAAATGGTACTGCCCCACTGCACCTTTGCCTTTTCGGGTATGCGCTGACCGTTATACAGCTGTTCCAATACCGACCCCATCATAAAATCGGGCCGGTAAGTGGTATCGCCCAGTTTCAGGTGGTGGCGCTCCAGCATATCCATTGCAAAGTGCAGGCTCTGCCCTTCCAGTTTCGGCATTTCTATCATGGGCGGCACTACACGGTTAACAGTTATAAAAACAGTACGGTTGATCTTTACGGTAGAATTAGGATCGGGTAACTGCTTTAGCACAATACCTCTTGCCGCAGTATCGGTAAAAACAGAATCCTGTATCTGTACATCAAAACCTCCTTTTCTAAGCTCATCTATAGCAACTTCTGTTTTTTTACCTACAACAGAAGGCACAGTAAGATAATCGCCGTGATTGGTGATCCAGCCCAGCATGCGCAGGAATAAAAACAACAGCAGCAGGCACAATACAATGGCTGCAAGTATGTTTACCCAGAGTGGCCGGCTTGTGATGAATTTGAACATTTAAGTAAGTTATGGTTTATTTTTTGTTGAGTGGCGGCGCCGCTTCAACTATTTCGCAAAACATTCTTCAATTAAAGCTGAATAAAATTCTTTCAGTGTCCACCCCATTGCTACCACCTGCTGAGGTACAAGGCTGGCGGCGCTTTGCCCTGGCACGGTATTGATCTCCAGTAAATAAGGCTGTGCAACGGTTTCCTCGTAAATAAAATCCATGCGTACGATACCGGCACAGTTAAATATAGCGTAGGCTTTTTTTGCTTCGCTGCGTACCTGTTCTGCAATGGATTCTTCTACCTGTGCAGGTGTTATCTCATCGCTTGCCCCTTCATATTTTGCTTCAAAATCAAAGAATTCTTTTTTAGTGATGATCTCGGTAATAGGCAATGCGATCACTTCTCCTTTCGATCTGAAAACACCGATGGTAAATTCCCTTCCTTTAATGAATTCTTCTACCAATACCTGGTCGTCTTCTTTGAAGGCTTTATCCAGTGCGTCCTGCAATTCAGCTGCTTCCTTTACTTTGCTCATACCAATGCTGCTGCCACCGTTATTTGGTTTTACAAATACCGGTAATTTTAATTCTTTCAAAATTGCTTGGGGTGCAACAGGGATATGCTTGAAAAGATGCATTGACTTTGCTACATGCATACCTGCAAAGGATGCCACGGCAACAGTATATCTTTTATTAAAGGTTAAGGCAGATGTGGCTGCATCGCAGGAACTGTAAGGAATGCCGAGGATATCAAAATAGCCCTGCAGTTTTCCGTCTTCGCCAGGAGTACCATGCAGACCAACCAGGATCGCATCGAATGTTATCTTATTGCCATCAATGGTTATAGAAAAATCGTTCTTATCTACCATTATCTTTTCGCCATTGGCGCTAAGATAATGCCAGCCTTGTGGATGAATGTCTATTTTATAATGTTCCCATTTATCGGTGTCGATATTTTTCTCAATAGCTTCAGCACTTTTATAGGAGATAACGGCTTCGCCGGAATAGCCGCCTGTGATCAATGCAATTTTTTTCTTCATCAGTTTGTTGAGTAAGAGTTCGGGAACAAAGAAACAAAAAATAGTCTATGCTTTGTTGCTTAAGATCGGGGCTTTATGAAAATTTTAGATATTAATAATGTTAACATGACAGGTTGCTGATCAGATCTTATTGCCCCTCTTCTTCGTCGCCGATACCTTCATTACCGCTGTCCAGTACAAACTTCCAGCGGCCATCAGACTGCTTTTTCCAGATGGTTACATAGGTACCGTACAACAAGGTATCTTTTTCCGAAGGCCTTAAGGTGTAAATACCATACGTGTATCCCAGTTCACCGGATTGTGCTACTATGCCGGTTTTAGGATGCCAGGTCAGCACATAATTACTGTCATTAAGCTGAATAAGATAATCTATTGCATCGGCGCCGATTACGGGCACTTCATTGGGCCTTAATAAAACACCGTTGCTGTCTATATATTCAATAAAAGCTGCCTTCATGCCTTTTTCTTCACTCAGCCGGGAAAAGGACCGGTCTGCTTCCAGCATATTCAACCTGTCTGTTCCCATATCTTTCTTTTTTTTATCCAGTTTGCAGGAGAAAAAAAATACCGATACAGCAACAAACAAAAACGTTCTGATCATATAACAATTTAGCAAATAAAATTTTTAATACAAAAAGGCGAAAGTATTTCAACAATACCCTCGCCCATGTAGCAGGAAATATCACCTGCCTGTAGTAGGCATTTTACGCCTTAAAGAAGTTTAAAGTCTATTCAATTCATTCAACTCTGCTATGGTCCATAGTCCATGGACCATGGTCTTTTAGATGTGCATCTTTTCTTTCTTCGCCATCAGCTCTTCCACCGTTTCCTGGTACATTTCATCGGGCACGCAGCAATCAACCGGGCAAACAGCAGCGCATTGCGGCTCTTCATGAAAACCCTGGCACTCGGTGCACTTGTTGGGTGTTATGTAATATGTGTCAACACTGATCGGTGCGTTCCGTTGATCTGCATCAATTTGCGTACCATCCATCAAGGTAAACATTCCTTTTATTGTCGTTCCGTCAGAAATGGCCCATTCTACCCCACCCTCATATATCGCATTATTTGGACATTCCGGTTCGCATGCTCCGCAGTTTATACATTCGTCTGTTATCTTTATAGCCATGTATCGTAATTTTGGTTTTTAATCCTTCTTTTAAAAGGTGAATGCAAATTAACAATTACGATATGAATTTACAACAACGAATTGAATTATTACAAAAGTTAAGGGTTTATTTAGAAGAAAACGGTGAAGAATGGCAGGCCATAAAACAGAAAGCTTTCGTTCATAACGGCTGGTTCATTCCGCAGTTCATTGATCTTGCTGTAAACAATATCTGCGAAGCATTTTTACAAAAAGAAAAATTAGAGCAATGGGCCGCACATTATCATCTTGATGATAATATAAGCAGTAAGAATATAGGGCTGGTGATGGCAGGCAATATCCCGCTGGTGGGCTTTCATGATTTTTTATGTGTGTTCATCAGCGGCCATTCGCAAACGATAAAACTCTCTTCTAAAGATGATGTGCTGCTGAAACACATCGTTCAAAAATTATACGAATGGGAGATCACGGTGCAGAATACCGTTTCCTTTGCAGAAATGCTTAAAGGCTGCGATGCGTACATTGCAACAGGCAGCAATAATTCGGGCCGCTATTTTGAACAGTATTTTTCCAAATACCCGAATATCATTCGCCGCAACCGCACTTCAGTAGCTATTTTGGATGGTACTGAAACTACCGAAGCACTGGATAAACTTTCTAATGATGTCAATCAATTCTTTGGTCTTGGCTGCAGGAATGTTACCAAAATTTACGTACCAAAGGAATATGATTTTGTTCCTTTGCTGAAGGCATTTGATAAATACGGTTACTTCGCCGATCATAATAAGTACAAGAATAATTATGATTATCAATTATCGCTGGCGCTGATGAATAATGTGTTTTATATGACCAACGGAAGTGTCTTAGTAATAGAGAACCCTGCCGTATTTTCAGCGATCAGTCAATTGAACTACAGCTTTTACGATGATGCTGATAAAGTAACCGCAGCATTGAAGGAAGATGAAGACCTGCAATGCATCGTGGGCAATCATTTTACCCCGTTTGGCAAAGCCCAGCAGCCGGGTTTATTTGATTATGCTGATGGTGTGGATACGATGGCTTTTTTGTTAACTTTATAGTCCATGGACAATGGACCATAGACCATGGACCGGCACATCTACGAAAGCCTTCCTAATTAATTGTTAAACGTGCCGGTTGGTAAATCGCATTTTGTCAGTACTTCGTTATTTTGTATGGTCAGGCAAAGGAGTTAAAACCCTATGCTTTAAACACAGTAAAAAATATTTTTAGAATTTAATAAAAACCGTTGAAAAGATGAAAGTGAAACAAGTTTTATCTACCGTTCTCATTAGTGCTGTTACAGCATTTGGTGTTATCTGGGGCTTTGCTAAATATAATAAGGCCCATAATACCTATGGAGGGCAGGACGCTTCCATTGTACCTGCCAATTATAAATACGCCGGTTTTAATGATGGTGGTCTTCCGCCAACGGGAGCCATTGATTTTACCGCCCCGGCTGCTGCAGCAACGCCTGCAGTAGTGCATATCAAAACGAAGACAAACGCCAAGCAGGTAAATAATAACCTGCCCCGACAAAAACAAACTAACCCCTTCAGCGATTTTTTTGATAACGATATGTTCGAACAGTTGTTTGGCGGCCGCAGTAATGTGATCCCCGAACAAAGGGCTTCCGGTTCGGGTGTTATCATCAGCGATGATGGTTATATTGTTACCAACAATCACGTTGTAGAAAATGCAGATGAACTGACTGTTACCTTGAGCAATAAGAAAACCTACAAAGCAAAAGTTATCGGCACCGATCCTTCCTATGACCTTGCCGTTATCAAAGTAGATGCATCAGGCCTGCCGTTCTTACTGTATGGCAATTCTGATGACTTGAAGATCGGCCAATGGGTGTTAGCTATCGGCTATCCGCTGAACCTTGAAACAACAGTTACCGCAGGTATAGTGAGCGCAAAATCAAGAAGCCTGGGATTGAACAAAGACAGAAATGGTGACAAGAAAAGCGGCGTTGAATCCTACATCCAGACAGATGCGGCAGTTAACATGGGCAACAGCGGTGGCGCCCTCATCAATACTGATGGAAGACTGGTTGGCGTTAACTCTGCCATTGCTTCCCCTACCGGTTATTATTCTGGTTACTCTTATGCTATACCGGTTAATATTGTTAAGAAAGTAGTAGATGATCTTATCAAATTCGGCACGGTACAAAGAGGTTACCTGGGCGTAAACTTTATTAATGCCAGCGATTACAGCGAAGACCAAAAGAAAAAAGAAGGTATCCCGGTAAATGCTGAAGGCATATTCGCAACTGATGTGCCTACCGATGGAGGTGCTTATGCAGCAGGTATCCGTAAAGGTGATGTACTTACCAAGATCAACGGTGTTGAGCTTTCGAGCGGTGCAGAAATGCAGGAACAAATAAGCCGTTATAAACCCGGCGATAAAGTGTCTGTAACTTATGACCGTAACGGCAAATCAAACACCGTAGAAGTTACGCTTAAAAATAAAGCGGGAAATTTTGATGTGGTAAAATCAGATGCAGTACTGGAAACCATTGGCGCAGACCTTGTTACGCTCGACAGTAAAAAAGCAAGGGATTACGGTATTCCCGGTGGTGTTGTTGTTAAAAAGATCAATGCCGGTGTGTTCAACGACCAGACCCGTATGAAAGATGGCTTTGTTATTTTAAAAGTGAATGGCGATAATGTAAAAAGTGTGGATGAATTTAAAACAGCGATAGGAACCAATAAAAATATTACCATCAGCGGGTTTTATCCAGGTTATGATGGGGAATATGAATATCCTATTTCGCTGGATGATAATAATTAACCCGGTATAATATTGATAAAAAAATCCGCTTTAAAAAGCGGATTTTTTTTTATACTCCATTGCTTTATTTTTTCTCATACACCAGGTATCCATAAGGCTGTAATTCAAATTGCCTTTTTGTTGTAAGATCATCATCTTCATTTTTAAATATGTCGTGGTATGTTCCATTTACATACTCATCTTCTGCTTCAGTCAGTTCAAAGGATGTTTTCTCTTTACTTAAATTTAGAAAAACCAACACTTCGCTATTGCCGCTTTTGCGTAAATAAGCCAACACTTTTCCAGGCGCACTTGTTGCTATTTTAAATGTGCTCACAGTGCTGTCACCTGCCCGTAATGCAGGATTATTTTTCTTTAGAGATAAAAGTGTTTTGTAAAATCCTTCCAGTTCATATTTACCGTTCCATTCAATAGGATCTTTTTCAAAAAATTTCAATCGCTTTGTATTCGGCAATTCCTGCCCGCTGTAGATCAATGCGATGCCATTCCATGTAAAGCTGAACACAGCCAATGCTTTAGCCATATCGCCATACTTCTCATATTCTGTTCCGTTCCAGCTGTTCTCATCATGATTGGTGGTAAACCACAGGGGGATATTATTGCCGGTGCAAACACTATCGTACTTATGCAATATGGTATCCAATGAACTTAATGGCAATCCTCTTTTATAAAAATCCTCTGTCTTGTGCATCCAGGTCCAGGTATAGCAGGCATCAAAAGCTTTGTAATATTCAGGATGCTCCAGCGGATCACATTCTGCCAGCCAGAAAAGCGTTTTTGTTTTTTCCAGTTCTGCTCTTGCTTCCTGCCAAAAATCCAGCTCAACCCAAAACGCAAGGTCGCAGCGATAACCGTCAATATCACATTCGGTTACCCAATATTTCATGGCCGCTATCATAGCTTTCCGCATCTCCGGGTTTTTATAATCCAGTTCAATGATATCATCCATACCACTGGCGATCTTAAAATCTTTGGTGGCAGTATCTTTTTCAAAATATTCAGGGTGTGTTTTTGTCCACACATGATCCCAACCCGTATGATTGGCTACCCAATCTATGATCACTTTAAAACCCATGCTGTGCGCCTGTTTTACCAGTGCCTTAAAATCTTCCAGCGTACCGAATTCTGGGTTAATGGCAGTATAATCACTACAGGCATAATAACTGCCCAGGCTACCTTTTTTATTCTTTTGCGCAATAGGCGTTATAGGCATGAACCACAAGGTGCTTACGCCCATTTCTTTCAGTCGTGGCAGTTCCTTGCTGAATGCATTGAAAGTGCCTTCTTTTGTATATTGACGAAGGTTTACTTCATATACATCTGTATTATTTATCCAGCCTGCTTTTTTGTAAGTAGTAGGTAACATGGTTTCCGTTTTTTCTTTTTCTGTAGATGACCGGTCATTGCATGCCAGCAAAAAAATGCCTGCAACGAATGGTAGAAGCTTCTGTATCATGAGCAAGGTTTATGGATCAAATGTAAGGAGGATATTCAAGATAGATTACACGAATTAAAGCGAATTACACGGATTCATCCACAGGCTTATAATCTACTCTTTCTCATTTTCACATTTCTCTTCTGCTGCAAGCTTATCTTTGCAAAAAGCTGATAAGGAAAATTTGATAAGTGCATCTGGTCAACTTTTCAACTAATCAACTTGTTAATTATCACATGAAACAGTTCAATGTTCCCATAATATACCGAAGCCCGCTCATTGCAGCGATCAAGAATAAACGGAAACAGGAGGATAAGATGAAAAAGGATTTTACCCCTGCCCTGCTTGATTTTGGACCGGTACAGCTTTATCTTGCCCGCCATTTTGGATTTTGCTATGGCGTAGAGAATGCTATTGATATTGCTTTCAGAACTATTGATGAGAACCCCGGCAAACGTATTTTTTTATTAAGTGAAATGATCCATAACCCGCAGGTAAATGCAGATCTTCAGCAACGCGGCGTTCGCTTTTTACAGGATACTTATGGAAAAGAATTATTTCCTTTTGAAGAACTGACCAAAGATGATGTGGTGCTTATCCCTGCATTTGGTACTACACTGGCCATCGAAGAAAAATTAAATGCTATTGGCATACCAACAGAAAAATATAATACCACCTGCCCCTTTGTAGAAAAAGTTTGGAACCGCAGCGAGCAGATCGCAAAAAAAGATTACACCGTAGTAGTACATGGCAAACCTACTCATGAAGAAACAAGGGCCACTTTTTCGCATGCTGCCGAACATACACCAACAATAGTAGTAAATGATATACAGGAAGCAGCCGAACTAAGTAAATTTATTACCGGCGAAAGACCTGCTGAAGAATTCTATACATTTTTTAAGGGTAGGTATTCAGAAGGGTTTACTGTAGAAAGCGATCTGCAGCGCATTGGCGTGGTAAATCAAACTACGATGCTGGCCAGCGATACACAAGCCATTGCTGATTTTTTGAAACAGGTGATGATAAAAAAATATGAACTGACTGCTGCTACAATTGGCGAACGTTTTGCCGATACAAGAGATACTTTGTGTTATGCAACAAACGATAATCAATCTGCTGTATATGGGTTATTAGATACACCTGCAGACCTTGCTATAGTAGTTGGCGGCTATAACAGCAGCAACACTTCTCACCTGGTGGAATTATGCGAAGAAAAATTGCCTACTTACTTTATTAACTCTGAAGAAAAAATCATTTCATCTAAAGAAATATTGAGTTATAATTTTCATACCAAAGAAGAGTTTGTTACTACAGATTTCATTCCTGCAAATAACCCTGTAAGGATATTGATCACCAGTGGCGCCAGTTGCCCCGATGCGCTGGTAGAAGGGGTGATCAATAAACTGGTTTCTTTTTTCCCCGTTAAAAAAACAACAGCAGAGCTGCTTTCCTTATTTCAATAGTACATAAAAAAAGAGCCCCCCGGTTACCCGAGGGGACATCTTTGTTTGTGCTTGGTTATCTATTAAGTTTTAGAATGCAATTCGTTTTAATTATTTGATCAGTTTTTGAGTGACAACCATATCACCGATCTGAACTTTTACCATGTAGAATCCTTTTGCAAGTGCTATCAGGTTATCAATAGCCACATTGTTTACACCTTTGCTGATAGAGCTTTGCTGGGTAGCGATCAGTTTACCGGTGTTGTCAAACAAACGGATAACAGCCTGTCCGCTGATCTCGCTGGATACAGCAATGTTCACTTTATCAACAAATGGATTAGGATAGATACCTGTTACATTGGTCCCTTTAATCTTCACTTCCAATGCCACGATATTGCTGTTCTTGAAATTGGCATCTTTATCTACAGCTCTCAGCCTGTAATAATTGGTACCTGCATTTACTTTAACATCGTTGAAAGAGTAATCAGTTTGTTTATCGCTTAAGCCTTTTGCTGATACTGTACCGATAGAAGTAAAGTTAACACCATCGCTGCTGCGTTCAATTTCAAAATGGCTGCTGTTGCTTTCCTGTAAAGTGCTCCAGGTAAGGTGAGAAACACCATTAGAATAAGCACCTTTAAGCGGTGTCATGATGATCGGTAATGTACCTGCAACAGGTTCATTAAGACAGATATCATCAAGCGCAAGACTTACATTGGTATTAGTAGTTCTGATACCAAACTGCAGTTTTTTATACATATGCACAGGCACATTGAAAGTAAGCGATACTTTTTGCCAGTTACCTGCACCCATTGCAGTGGTAAGTGCCAATGTAGCGCTGCCATCAGTTATTGAGGTAAAAGTACATGGCGTACCGGTTGCGGTTGCACCTTTCACTTCTACAGTAACCGTAGGGTTGGTAGTATTTACTTTTGCTACCCAGAAACTGATTGTCATTGTACCCTGGTAGTAATTGTTACCGGTTGTTGCAATTGTTCTGTACCAGATAAGATTTGAAGCAGTAGTATTGTTATACACTACCATCATTTGCTTGCCGGTATGTGGTGCAAAAGCGGTAAAGCCATTATACATCGAATCAGGATTATTTAATACACGATAAGAGCTTGATGGAGGAGCAACGCCTACAGCGATGTTTGATGTCCACTGAGCAAGACCGGTAGAAGCTTTAGTTGTAACACAAGTAGTAGGACTGGCTGTACTGAAGTTATCAGTACCAGAACCTCCGCCCATTTCAAAACCACCAAAATAAGTGGCTAATGTAGGATTAGCAGGATCAACTACCAGCCTGTTATCTGTACAGATAGTGTAGCAAGGTGTTGATGCCAGGCGTGAAAGCAATGTAATATACTTTGCTTCAAAAGGGTTGTTGAATTCTTCGCCACCCCAGATATCTACAGTAGGATGTAACTGCGGATCTTGTCCATCAGTCATTAAAACCCTGAACTGTACATTATCCAGTTGAGTAGTATAAGCCGGTGTACCAACGTTGGCAATAGTAAGAAGCGGGTTCAGTTGAGCGCCACCTGCCGGGTAGTTAGCAGTTCCTGTAAAAGAAGCGTTACTTACTAAAAAAGTACGCCCGTTAATAGTATTATTGCCGTTAGACAGGTATGTCCAGGTACCACTGGTAGAAGTACGGAATTGCCAGTGAAAATAAGAGCCTGTACCTGCGTTCGCTATCTGTACACCAACTGTTGCAGTTGTTCCCTGCAAAAAGCAAGGCGGGGTATAATACAATACGTTGTGAGCCGATGATGTTGTGGTGAACATCAATGAAAAGATCGTCAAGAAGAGTACCAAGCACATTTTAAAAGGCACTCTCACTCGTTGAGTAGAGGTGTGTTTCATTTTATTTCAGTTTTTATTTAAGAGAACAATAGATAACATCTGGTAAAGGGATACTGAAATGGAACCTTTTCAATAGAATTGGAAAATAGATTGACTCAGGATGCTAAGACATTGGAAGATATAAGAGGCTTTATGTAGGATTCTTGTGGTTGTACCAAAGTAGTCGGTTACACAGCTTTGGTTATTTTATCAAACAGTAGCTCAAAATAAATCTGAGACTGGCAAAAATTGATTTCAGGTGTTGTGGTACGAAATAATCAGGCTTTCTATGGGGATATTAAAAAGAGCAGATAATTAACTGTATCTCTGGCAGTGGTTTCTTTAGTTGGGTTAGCAAATGTAGATTGCGGATTTCAAATACGCAAGTTTTTTTTTATATTTTTTTAAATTCAGGTGAATATACCTGTTGAAAGCATTATGTAATTAACCTGTAAAGTATTATGCACAATGGCTTTTATCCAATCCGGGTTTTAGCAAGATCTAGGGCAAAATTCAACTGTTGCTCCATACCAAGCTCGGTATTATCCAGCTCAATGGCATCATCTGCTTTCCTTAAAGGGCTTACTTCACGGTGCGAATCTATATAATCACGCATCTCCAGGTTATACTTTACTTCATCCATCGTAATGTTAGGGTTCTTCTCAAACAATTCTTTAAACCTGCGCTCTACCCGTATTGCGATTGCTGCATTCATGAATATTTTTAACTCAGCATGAGGAAAAACGGTTGTACCGATGTCTCTGCCATCCATTACAATACCTTTCTTTTCGCCCAGCTTTTGCTGTTGTGCTACGGCAAAGGTTCGTACAGCCGCGATGGCGGCCACATCACTTACCTTTTCGGCAATTACCAGGTCACGTATCACATACTCCACATTTTCACCGTTCAATAATATTTCTGATTGCTGTGATTTTTCGTTGAATTCAAAATCAATAACGATATGATGCAGGGCATCGGCCACTTCTTTTTCATCGGTCCAGTCCACATGATTACGTAAGAAATACAGCGTTATAGCACGGTACATAGCACCACTATCTACATACACATATCCCAGTTCCTTTGCCAGTTGTTTTGCTAAAGTGCTTTTTCCACAGGATGACCAGCCGTCTATAGTGATGATGATTTTCTTATTCATAGCCCGGCAAAATTGGGTTAAAAAATGGCGAAATCAAAATTTAAAAAGAGGTGAATGGTTGGATTGGTTAATTGTTGAGATGCTGTTTTGAGTTTGCTGGATTTTAACCGCAGAGAAATTTTCACAGCGTTACACAGAGATGGCACAAAGTAACACAGAGCGTCTCTGTGTATCTCCGTGATACTTTGTGTTCTTAGTGAGAACATAAAAAGCCCGTTAGTAATTTAACGGGCTTTTATTTGTATGATTTTAGAAAAGAATTACGCTTCCGATTTCTTTTCTTTTTTCTTTGGCTCTTCCTTCAGCGTGAATTTTATTTTTTCTTTTGATTCATCCAGGTTGGCTACCATAATATCGCCTGCCTTTATCTGCATATTCAATATTTCTTCTGCTAAAGGATCTTCCAGGTATTTTTGAATGGCCCTGTGCAGCGGTCTTGCGCCAAACTGCGAATCGTATCCTTTATCGGCAATGAAATTCTTTGCTTCTTCTGTCAACTCCATAGAGAATCCAAGATTGGTCAAACGTTTCATCACACCTTTCATTAAGATATCGATGATCTCGAAGATATTTTCTTTGGTCAGTGAGTTGAACACTACTACATCATCTATCCTGTTCAAAAACTCTGGGCTGAACGTACGTTTCAATGCTTTTTCAATAACGGCTTTGTTATTTTCTTCTGCATTTTCCATACGGCTTGCAGTTGCAAAACCAACACCATCACCAAAATCTTTCAACTGGCGGGCGCCAATGTTAGAGGTCATGATGATCAGCGTATTCTTGAAATCCACTTTTCTTCCCATACCGTCTGTTAATTGCCCATCATCTAAAACCTGCAACAGGATGTTGTAAATATCCGGGTGCGCTTTTTCTATCTCATCCAGCAATATCACACAATACGGTTTACGTCTAACTCTTTCTGTAAGTTGTCCACCTTCTTCATATCCCACATATCCCGGAGGCGCTCCTATCAAACGGCTTACGGTGAATTTTTCCATGTATTCACTCATATCTATACGTATCAGCGCATCGTCGCTGTCGAACATATGTCTTGCCAATGATCTTGCCAGCTCTGTTTTACCTACACCGGTAGGGCCAAGGAAGATGAATGTACCGATAGGTTTTTTAGGATCTTTCAATCCAACACGGTTGCGCTGTATTGCTTTTACTACTTTGGATATTGCATCCTGCTGCCCAACTACAGCGCCTTTCAGGTCATCGGCCATACGGCGCAGTTTTTCTGTTTCGGCCTGTACCATACGCTTAACAGGGATACCTGTCATCATGTGTACTACTTCAGCAATATCTTCTTCTTCGATAGGAAAACGCTTGTGTTTGCTTTCTTCTTCCCAGTCATTCTTTGCTTTTTCCAGTTCTTCCTGCAAACGTTTTTCGGTATCTCTCAAAGAAGCGGCTTCTTCAAAACGCTGGCTCTTTACTACTTTATTTTTTTCCAGCTTAATGTCTTCTATCTTCTTTTCCAGTTCAAGGATCGCTTCAGGAACATTGATGTTCTTGATATGTTTTCTTGCACCTACTTCATCCAGTACATCTATTGCTTTATCCGGTAACAGCCTGTCGGTCATATAGCGGTCGCTCAGTTTCACACAAGCTTCCACCGCTTCCTGGCTATAGGTAACATTGTGATAATCCTCGTATTTGGATTTGATGTTGTTCAATATCTGGATCGTCTCTTCTACCGAAGGCTGTTCAACGATCACTTTCTGGAAACGACGATCCAATGCACCATCTTTTTCAATATGCATACGGTATTCATCCAAAGTAGATGCACCGATACATTGCAGTTCGCCTCTTGCCAAAGCTGGTTTGAAAATATTTGAAGCATCTAAAGAACCGCTGGCGCCACCGGCACCAACAATAGTATGTATCTCATCAATGAATAAGATCACATCCCTGTTCTTTTCCAGTTCATTCATGATCGCTTTCATCCTTTCTTCAAACTGGCCACGGTATTTTGTACCGGCAACCAATGCAGCAAGGTCAAGGCTTACCACCCTTTTATCAAAAAGCACACGGCTTACTTTACGCTGAACGATCCGTAAGGCCAAACCTTCTACGATGGCTGTTTTACCAACGCCCGGTTCGCCAATTAAAATAGGATTGTTCTTTTTACGGCGGGATAATATCTGCGATACCCTTTCGATCTCTGTTTCCCTGCCCACGATAGGGTCAAGGGAGCCATTCTCTGCAAGGCGGGTAATATCACGTCCAAAATTGTCGAGTACCGGTGTTTTTGTTTTAGGCTGATTAGCGGCTCCGCGTTGAGATTTTTGCTGGCCGTATTGTTTTCTTTCTTCATCAAAATCATCTTCGCCTTCTTCATTAAATTCGGCCTGCGGAGGATTGCTGGTTACAAAACCTAATTCATTTTTAAATACATCGTAATCCACATCAAACTGATTCAATATTTGCGTAGCGATGTTCTCTTTATTTTTTAAGATGGAAAGCATAAGGTGTTCACTCTCCACCAAAGCGCTTTTCAGGGCCTTGGCTTCTAAAACGGTGATCCTTATTACTTTCTCGGCTTGTTTGGTTAACGGTAAAGAGTTGATATTCGCAATGTTCTTCCCTGTTTTATCCTTTACCGCCATCTCAATTTCTTTGCGGAGTTCATAAAGGTCTATATTCAGCGATTTTAATATTTTCATTGCGGTATTTTCCCCATCCCTTATCAACCCCAATACCAAATGCTCCGTACCGATAAAGTCGTTCCCTAAACGAAGGGCTTCTTCACGGCTGTAGGAGATTATTTCTTTTACCTGGGCTGAAAAATTGTTGTCCATTTGCTGTTCGATTTAGCTTATACAATAATAACGATAATTTAGAAGATTAAGTTTGTACTACAGTAAGAATGTTGATATGTTGAAAAGTTAAATCCTTGCACTGTTGCAGCTTTGTTAAACAGGCTCCTTACCTTTTTTACAGCAACTGATCGAATACTAAACAGGGTGTAAATTTTACCAACCCCTAACACCCGAAAATTCCTTTACTTTACAAATCATCAAACAGCTATATTACTTTACTTATTTCTCTTAAAATGAATGTCAAAATAGATACCAAAGAAAAATTCACTGTTATAACACCGGAACTGGCTGAATTATCTGCTAATATGACAGCAGAAATGAGCGATCTGTTGCTTCCCTACCTACAAAAAGACATACCACACATCATATTGAATATGTCTGTTATACAACGTATTGATGAAACTGCGGGAGAGAAACTAGCTGAAGTACAGCAGCAATTTTATGAGCAGAACTGTTCTTTTGTGATCTGTAACCTTCAAAAAGAAGTAGAGAAACTGCTGGATGATAAGGAGTTACTGGAAGTGATGAATGTTACCCCAACAGAAAGCGAAGCCTGGGATATTGTGCAGATGGAGGAAATCGAGCGGGAGATATTAGGAGGGGAGAAATAGTTTTTAGTTTTGAGTTTTCTGTCTTCTGTTTGGCTCTTTTAGATATGAAAGATCATTTTTTTGCGGAAAAAGAAATAAAATTCAAGGGCAATGCAACGTAACTATACAAATCGATGTCTTAAGTTTTGAGCGCTCAACTGAAAACCGAAAACGCAAAACAAAAATACAACTTGCTGGCATTAACCATTTTAGGAAACAACTCGGCTATTCCTGCTTTTGACAGGAACCCTACTGCACAGGTTCTGCAAACCCTGGAGGAGAGCTATCTTATAGATTGCGGGGAGGGTACCCAGATGCAGATGGCAAAATATAAAGTGCGCCGCAGCAAGATCAACCGCATCTTCATTTCCCATTTACATGGCGATCATTATTTTGGCCTGATGGGCCTTCTTACCAGTATGGGGCTGCTGGGGCGTACCAATGATATACACCTGTATGCGCCTGCACCTTTGGAAGAGATCATCAACCTGCAGCTGAAGGTGGCGGATACGCATTTGCCTTACACCATTCATTTTCATCCCTTGCAGGAAGAAGGCTTGATAAGCGAGGATAAAAAAATGACCGTTCATTGTTTTAAAACACAACATCGCATCGATTGTTGGGGATTTTTATTCCGTGAGAAAAAAAATCCCCGAAAACTGGATGCCGAACGGGCAAAAATCTACGAGATACCGGCGGCTTATTATGAAAAGCTGCAGCAGGGGCACGATTATGTTACCAAAAAAGGAACCATTGTACCTAACGACGAAGTAACGATAGCTGCTCCAAAACCCAGGAGCTATGCTTTCTGCGCCGACACGATCTATGACGAAAGCCTTGCTGAAAAAGTGAAAGGTGTTGACCTGCTGTATCATGAAACCACTTATTTAAAAGACCTTCATGAAAGAGCGGCTGCACGTTTTCACAGTACTACACACCAGGCGGCAAGTATTGCAAAAAAGGCCGGCGTACAAAAATTACTGATCGGGCATTTCTCTTCCAAATACGAAACGCTGGATGAATTTTTAAAAGAAACGGTTGAGGTGTTTGAAAATACAGAGCTGGCGCTGGAAGGAAGTTGTTATAAGATATAGAGACTAAGTCCGGCCCCACCTATCCTCCCCACGGGGGAGGGAAATGGAGAAGATCAAGTAATGTTTCTTTGACTCCCTGATTTAATGGATTAATTCGTGTAATCCGTTCTAATTAGTGTAATGACAACCTACTCTCCCAACTTCAACACGCTATTATACCCATCCGCCATCATCCAAATATAAAATTCATCGAACCATTTGCGCCAGGCTTTTTCATTGTGGTTGCTGTCGGGATCAATAACAGCATAGACCATTGCACCGGAACGTTCGCCTATTCTGTCCATAATATCTTTCATGTCATTTACATAACGTTCACCTTCAGGTTCTCCTATATAAAAGAATAATTTCCCGTCAAGAGATGATGCCAATGAATCGGTAGTTTGTTTTATTTGCGGCGCTGTCCAGAAGGCCGGTGAGAAAACGCCTGCCTTGCCAAATACATCCGGGAATTTCAGCATGGCATAGTAAGAGATCAAACCACCCATTGAACTGCCGGCGATGATGGTATTCTCTTTCGTTTTTAACGTGCGGAATTTTCTGTCGATAAACGGCTTAAGTGTTTGCACCAAAAAATTTATATACTGATCGCCTTCACCTTTTCCGGCATCGGCAAAATCAAAAGGATTATATTCATTCATGCGGCGTGGGCCGTTATCAACAGCTACTACAATACACGGGGGCTTGCCGGCAGCAATCATACTGTCCAGGCATTCATCCACGCCCCATTCGCCATAACCCGAAGTGTATTCATCAAATACATTTTGTCCATCCTGCATATACAATACAGGGTAGTGCCGCGATGAGCTGCGATAATCTTCAGGCAGATAAACCCATATCTTTCTTGTACGATTGAGTTGCGGAATAAAAAAAGCGGTATCCAATACACTAACATGAGATGAAGCTGTATGTTGTTTTGCCACCGGTGCAAAATCATCTTTCCATGCCGCTACAGTGTACGTTATTGTTGTATCAGATGAAAGCTTTACCGACCGGTTCTCTATATCGCTCCCATTGGCATTGGCTTCTACCTTTGCCCAGTCGCCCCTTGTAAATTTGAATTCATAAACTCCTTTGGGCAGATCCTTTATTTCTTTTACCCAAATATTATTTACTGAAGAAAAAACAAATCCGTTATCGCCAGGATTCCAGTTATTAAAATTACCTGCAACAAAAACAGGCGCTTCATTGTGAGCGGAAGGCAGAGATGATAATTGCAGGCGTAAGGTATATTGCGAGAAGCAGGTAGTTGAAATAAAAAACAGGTATAACAAAATGATCATTTTGTTATACCTGTTTTTACGAAAGATCGGCAGGCGCTTTTTCAATGCTTATTTTTTTAGATAGGCTTTCACTTTTTGATGTACACCATCACTCAATGGTAATAACGGAAGGCGCAATACATTTTCTATTATTCCCAGTTCATACAAAAATGCTTTTACACCAGCCGGGTTATTTTCTGCAAATAAAAGATCATTTCCTTCCAGGCATTTGTAATGCAATGGCCGTGCTGCTGCATAATCGTTCTTCAATGCGTAACGCACCATATCAGAAAAATCTTTAGGGAAACAATTGGCCGCAACGCTTATCACGCCATCCATGCCGCAGGCTATCAAGGGCAGGGTTAAATGATCATCGCCGCTTACCACTAAAAAATCATCGGGCCTGTCGCGAAGGATATGCATGCATTGCACCATATTGCCGCTGGCTTCTTTCATGCCTGCAATATTATCTACTTCTTTGGCTAAGTATAATGTTGTTTCTGCCGTCATGTTGCTGCCCGTACGGGAAGGAACATTGTATGCGATGATGGGCTTTGGCGATGCTTTTGCCAATACTTTATAATGCTCTATGATACCCTGCTGTGTAGGTTTGTTGTATTGCGGACTGGCCGTTAATACAGCAGTTGCTTTTTCCAGCGGGTAGGTTTCTATATTCTTTGCTACTTCGGCAGTATCATTGCCGGCAATGCCCACGATAACAGGCACCCTGCCATTTACTTTTTCGTAAGTGTAATTGATAACATCCAGTTGTTCCCAGCGGTTCAGTGTTGCTGCTTCGCCGGTGCTGCCTAACGTGATCACATAATCTACACCATTACTTATTATAAAATCAATAAGCTTACCTAATGCGGTATAATCAACTGTTCCTCCTGCTGTAAAAGGAGTTATCATAGCCACGCCTGTTCCGGTTAATTGCGAACGTAAATTCATCTTGCTCTTTTTTGCGTGAAGATAAATATAAATTGACAGATAGACGATGGTCGATAGTCAATGGTCCATGGACTATCGACCAACTGCCTTCCGCTTAAAATAAAAATATAACGGTATGCCTAATGCGGTGATCACCAGGCCCAGCAATGAATTGATGATGGGTGTTTTGCCGGTGAGGTAATTATGTACATCGCTCCAGATGGTGGTGATAAGATAGAAGCTGGAAAATAAAATGAAAAGTATGGGTACTACAGGATAGCCCCATATCTTATACGGACGTGGTTGATCGGGCATTTTTTTACGTAACAAAAAGATACCGATGGCACCGAAGAGATAAGCTATCCATGTGATGAAAATGAACATATCGGCCAGCATATCGAAGGAGCCCGTAATAACGAACAGGCTTGTCCATATACCATGCAGCAGCAGAGCATTACCCGGTGTTTGAAAACGCTTATGCTCTTTGCCCACCCAGGGCAGGAACACTTTATCTTTTCCCATAGCATACGTAACCCTTGCAGTAGCCATGATATTTCCATTAACAGCTCCTAATGTGCAAATGACAATTAATGCGGCGATCACTGCGCCGCCGGTATTGCCAAATGCAACCGCAATAGCATCGGATGCTACCAATGGCGACGCAGCTACCTGCTCTACCGGTAATGCATATAAGTACGCCTGGTTTACCAGCACATATACAATTATGCAAGCCAGCACACCTGTCCACAAGCTTTTAGGAACATTGCGCTGCGGATCTTTTATCTCTCCTGCAATAAAAGTTACGTTTATCCAGCCGTCGTAAGCGAAAAAAGCACCGGTCATAGCAACAGCCAGCCCGCTTAGCAAACCGCTGCCCTGCCTGGGTTGCAGCGCATCTGTAAAATGATGCATCGAGCCATTGCCGGAAAAAAAGATGCCGAATACCAGCGCCCCTATCACGATCATTTTAACGGCTGTTGATATTACCTGGAAGGCGCCGCCTGCTTTTACACTGATATAATTCAATAAGGTTAGTGCTACTACTAAAAATACGGTCAGCATTTTTACACCAAAATTTTCCAGCGGGTGCAGGTCGCCGATGAAAGGGATATGCCAGGTAACGGCCTGCTCAGTCAACACATCAAAACGCGGCAGGTGTAAAAAATAATCGGCATACTGAGCACATACAAATGCAATGGCTGCAACAGCTGCTGTATTGATAACAGCAAATGCAGCCCAGCCATAGAGGAAAGCAATAAAATCGCCGAACATATAGCGGAAGTAAATGTAGATGCCGCCTGTTTCGGGGATCATGCCGCCCAGCTCTGCAAAGATCAATGCGCCAAATAAAGAAAATAATCCTGCAATAACCCATACTGCGGTAAGCCAAATCGGCGAACCCAATTGTGCCGCCATGCTGGCGGGCTTCATAAAAACACCGGAACCTATGATGCTGCCAACGGCAACAGCTGTTGCGGCCCAGAAGCCGATCTTTTTCATTGTAGTTCGTTATTGGTTAATGGTTATTGGTTATTCGTTATTACTTATTGGATATTGGATATTGATTTGAAGATACTGATTGTAATGGTTTTTGCTGCGCAAAAAAAATCCTCCTGCTTTTGGCAGAAGGATCTTTCAATGGGGGTTACTGTATATCTAACTATTCAATATTCTTGAATGTCTTAAATAACCTTTATCGGGACTGTAAATAAAAAGACAGGTACCGTTCTTTATCTTATCAATAATTGGCTTATGCAATGCTTCGGGTAATGCAGGGCATCCCCAGCTGCGGCCAATATAACCCTGCGATTGTATCAGGCCTTCGCTTACATACGGCGCACCATGAATAACAATGGCGCGGCGGTAAGCATTATCATTGATACCTCTTTCCAAACCTTCCAGTTTTAATGAATAGCCATTGCCACCCATATAGGTGTTTTCTGTTTCATAAAAACCAAGACTGCTCATATTGCTTTCCGGTGTGTTGGAAAACTGGTTGGCGTATTCCCTGCCGGAGTTTGCGCCATGCGCTACATAGGTATTGAACAATACTTTCTTTTGCTCTACATCTATTACAAACAATCTTTTTTTGCTGGAAGGCAAACTGAAATCTACAATAGAAATGATCCTGTCGTTAGCCAGCTTACCATGCTGCACCAGGTAATCGAAACCCTGCACTGCATAATTGAATGCCTGCTGCGATAAGCCCATCATATTTAAACGCAGGCTATCATACAACATACCTGCAGAACCTGCAAGCCTGCTGCTGACATTGGTAAAAAAACTTTTTGCAGGGATGATACTTTTCGATTCAGTCATCAATGGCGCTGTTTCTGCAAAAGGCTTGCTTTTAGCAAAAACGAACGGCAGGTGTACCAAAAAAATAAATACTGATGAAAAGAAGAAGTATACCCTCTTAAGCCCGGAATTTTTCATTAACACTGGAAATTTTAAACTGAATAAATTGATTACGGGTATATATACTTCTATAGCTTGAACTTTAATAAAGTGATATAAATAAAATCGCCCTGGCAGTGTATAACGACAAACAGGGCGGTTAGTTTTATAAACCTGTAATGTTACCTTTTCTTTAACGTATCGCTTACAGGTTTATTGCGGACGCAAAGGTACAAAAAAACAGGTCGTACAAGTCATGGATATGTCAATTAAAAATAAGCCGGATCACAGCAGGAATGCATAATCCATTCATTTACATGAGTTTTCTTTTGGTGAAGTCGCCGGCAATTTTTGCAGCAACCATATCCGCCACGCTTTTTCTTTTGAACCAGGCAAAAATCCTTACCAGGAAACGCACAAAAGCATTGGTTTTAATAAGGTTTACCGACAGTCCCATGAACCTTGCCGCTATACCTTCATTGTATTTATCCAGGAAATCGGGTGGCAGTTTTTTTAGATTGTATAACGGCAGCTTTTCATCTTCCTTATAGTCCAGCGTGGCTTCTACTTTATTATCGTACTGGCTCTCTACTACCACCAGCTCAATAGGTTTGGTAAGGCTTACATCAGGTATTATCGGTACCCACTCTTCATCCATTTCATCTTTAAACGCAAACCGCTGTTTTGCGGCAGGGTTATTATTGTAACTATCCAGCACTACCTGTATGCAGGCTTTGCCTTCGGGGTCAGTTTCATTCAGTTTGGCCACAAAATATTTTCTTAAAAAACTTTGGCAATTTTTCCTTCCCAGGAAAAAATCGTGCACCCTGAATTCCCGTTCCAAAAATCCGCCAAAGCCATACAGCGATCCGCAGGCGATTGCAAGATCGGCCTGTGTATCGGGTTTGGATGGAGATATGATGTGCAAACCGTAATTCTCTTTTTTATACGCATCCAGTGCATCTTTTGCATCAAATATCAATTGCGAGTTCATAGCATTGATCAATGAAAAACCATAACCAGGCAGGATACCGCTTCTTTCGTTTGGCGCAACGATCTCATTGGTAGTGGAAGGAAAAGGATCAATGAGCAGTACGGTAGTATTAATGAGATGTTCTTTTTTCGCCTTTTCTTTTTCTTCCTTATTCATTTCTCCCACTTCTTTTACAAGATCTACATCGTCATAAATCTTATCACGCATATTAAGCAGCAGGTTCTGCGCCAGTTCTACCGGCTCATTATTAGCAGTTCCCCCATCTGCATTAAGGCTGGTATAAATACCCTCCCTGTTCTTTTTCAACTGATCGCCAAGGAAAATAGATTCCCAGTCAAATTTTCCATCGCGGCTGAAGAACGGGTTATCCCAGATGAACTTTGCTTCACGGCTTACCAGCCTTGCTTTCAACCCTACAGGAAAAGCGCCGGTAGCTTTGGCCGCATCGATCACTACAGGCAAGTGCCCCAGGTTACTCAAACTCACGGGCATCCTTCCATCGCAATCTTTGTTCTTTGGGTTATCCGGGTCTTTCATATCCTTTTCAGGATAAGGCTTATCTGTCCAGCGAAAGTGCGCCATATCCCTGTGGTCGGCTACATACTGTTTGCTGGAATTAGCACCGGTAGAAGATTTGGTAAGCAGCTCGTAATTAATGCCCGTTATATTGAACAAGGTCATGAACATTTCAGGCGCCGGGCCAACATAGGGCGGATGTGAACCTCCTCTTTTCGCCAGGTCATTAACATAGCTCTGTAAATTGCCGGCCACTTTATCAATAAAATCCGAGTTAAGCCCCGAATTGATCGTATAGTCACCGATATCTTTTGTTGACAATAGTTCGCTGAATACATCACCGCCGGTCAGTTCTACCCAACTGTTCCATAACACGTTATTTACCGGCGGCGTATAAGTAATACCATCTGCATTCAGTTTGGCATGTTCCATTTTATCATCCATCAATGCAAAGAAGGACATCGCACCCGTCATGCCCCCGCCCGAAGAACCGCACAGCAGGTCGATCACCACCTGGTGATCGGGCACACTGGCATCGGTGCCTTTTGCTTTTTGCCATTGGCCCAATGCTTCTATCAGGTAATCCATCACGCCTGCGGTGTATGCGCCGGCGCTTATAGACCCGGCCATACACAGGCCAAGGTGAAAGGTTTTGGAAGTATCCATGTGATAAGGGTCGCTGTTGTTTTCATTTAAGGGGTCAGCGATGGTACAAAATAAACCTAATTAGTGAAGAAACTGAACCGTTTTTAGACGGTTATTGCCGTTGATAAAAGAATTGTTTTTTTACCGCAGAGACGCGGAGGCGCAGAGGCCGGGCCACTGGAGCGGCATGAACCCCTGGCATAAAAAAGCGAATAACCACAGTAAATTCATCTCCCCCGCTTTCCCCGTTAGCTCCCCGGAAAATGAAAATAAACCCAACGGATCCGGCGGGGGCCTCCCCGGAAGCAAAAAAGAACCCAACGCTATCTTTTTTAACCCAACGGAAAAGAAGTTGAGGTTCAACGGAATTTCCGGGGGCTTCCCCGGAAATTTCGTTGAACACAATACAGCTTCGTTGGGTTCAACACCGGGTGCGGGGGAGTTAACGGCGGATGCGGGGAAGCCTTGTGGATAAACAGGGGAGTTAAGAAAGTTCAGGTTGCTACAGCTTCCCGAACCACCGCAAGCACCTTTCGTACCTACGGCACTTAAGAACATTTTGCTGGTTGTTTTCTACCAACCTGTTGCTCCTACGGAGCATGTATATGTGATGCAAAAAACTCTGCCAACCTATTTGCTTCTGCGGAGCATATACATGCGATGCAAAAATTTGTTACGAATAAATTCACTAACGGCGCTCTTCCACGTCCCATAGGAACAACAGATTGGCAGAAAAAAAATCCACACACATTTTTAAGTGCCGCAGGCACGATAGATCTTAATTCCTTCAACCTCAAAAGATATTCATAAACTACCGTAGTTTAAAAAACTACGGTAGTCTTCTACAGCATGCTTAACTGCAGAGAATCTCTGCGAAACCTCTGCTAACTCTTTTCTCTGCGGTGAAAATATTGGCAAACTTATTGAAGCAAATAATACAGGTGTGGATAAGTAAAGTAACGCATAAATAGCAGTAGCAATTCTTCTACATAAAGAAGAAAGTGCGTACTACAGTGATTCTATTACGCTTTTGCTTACTTGCAGCCGATTCATATTTAACGTATCCAATAAATCCATTTCTATGAAACGATTGCTTTTATTAGCGCTTTATCTTTTTTTATTTGTTAAGGCTATCCATTTCAAGTGGTAGCATTATTGAGGCGACTGGTTGAGCAACAACCAGTAAAAACCCAGGTTTTTTATAGCAGCTGCAAAGCCTTCAAAATTAACCGGCTTTACAATATAGCTGTTTGCGCCAAGTTCGTAACATTTCTTGATATCCGGGTGCTCTTTGGAAGAAGTTAGTATTACTACAGGAATAGTTCTTGTGCGGTCATCCGATTTTATCTTCTGCAATACTTCAATGCCATTCACTTTAGGCATTTGTATATCCAGCAGTATCAGCTTGGGCGAATGTTCAATATTCCTTTCTGCGTATTGACCTTCGGCAAAAATAAAATTGAGCGCTTCTTCGCCATCGCTGGCATGAAAAAGATTGTTGGCCATGTTGTGTTTCTTTAATTCACGGATGGTCAGCTCTGCATCGTCTATACTGTCTTCTACCAATAATATATCTACCATAGTTTGTTTCATTGTTTTATTTTTTAAAATAGATACCTGTTATTACTCTTTATTGTTTGTAAACGGCAAGCTGAAATAAAAGCATGCGCCCAAACCGGGCTCTCCTTTGGCCCACACTTTACCATCGTGCTTGGTAATGATCTTTTCAACAATAGCCAAACCAACGCCGGTGCCGGTAAAGTCATTAGGACTGTGCAATCGCTGAAATACCTTAAATAACTTGTGGTTATATTTTTCATCGAACCCTACCCCATTATCTTTTACAAAAAAAGTTATGTCACTGTCATCACGGTAAGAACCAATGGTTATAACCGGAACAGTTCTTTTAGCAGAATATTTTATGGCGTTGGAAATAAGGTTTACCCATACCTGCCGCAGCGTATTGATATCGCCGTACACATCCGGCAGCGGATCAATATGCCATTCAACATTGCGTGCAGTATCGCCCATATCTGCTATGATCTCTTTTACCAGTTCGCTGGTAATGATATTGGTCTTCACCAGGTCATGGCGGCTCATGCGTGAAAAAGTAAGCAGGTCATCAATAAGGTTACCCATTTTCAGGGTATTCTTTTTTATGACCCCGGTAATGCGTTTGCCTTCATCATCCATTTTGCTGCCGTACTCTTCTTCCAGTATCGAAGTAAAACCCATAATACCGCGTAAAGGTGCACGCAGGTCATGAGAGATAGAATAGGAAAAAGCTTCCAGTTCGCTGTTCAGTTTTTCCAGCTGCACAGTGCGGTCGCTAACCTTCTGCTCCAGGTTCTGGTTAAATTCATTGAGGCTTTCGGTTTTTGCCTGAACCTGGTCGAGCATCTGGTTGAAAGCAGTGGTAAGCAAACCCAGTTCATCTTCGCTTGTTTTAACAGCACGTACGGTATAATCTTTTTGTTCGGAAATGATACCGGCTGTTTTAGCAAGCTCCCTTACCGGGTTGGAAATACTTCGCTGTAATATTTTAGACAGCAGGTAAGCCAACAGAAAAGATACAAGTATTACCAGCGCCATAATGATAGCATACAAACGGAACCTGAGGTACATAGCGCCAAGATCAGACTTGATATATAATGTACCGAGGCGCTTGTTATCCTGCATCACCGGTTCAAAACCTACCAGGCTGGAACTGGTGAATGCATAATCGTCATCGCCGGGCTTTGCAGGAAAAGTACCGGCCTTTACAGAGTCGGGATACTGGGCAAATATCTTTCCGTCTTTATCATAGATACAGGCAGCTGTTATACGGCGCTCTGTCTTTAATGCTACCAGTATCTCTTTCGCATCTTCAGGATCATCGAAGGCCAATGCTGCTGTAGTGTTCACCGCAATAAGCTTACCGATGGTGGAATATTTTTCTATCGTTGCCTTACGGAAAATATAATACTCGTACAGGAAAAAGGTAAGACAGGCAACGAACAACACTATCCCGTTGATGAGGAAAATGATCCGGGTCATCTTTTTTCGTATGGGAAGATCTCTAAACCGCATCCGTTGTTTTTTTTGCTTTTGAAATATAGATATCTGCCAGCCGCAATAATTTAGAACTGATAGTAAGCCCTGCAGCTTTTGAGGCTTCCACATTTACTTCCATCTTTATCCTGTTATCCCTGGTAAACAACCGTATCATTCCTCCGCTGCTTAAAAAAGAAACGTTATCGCTTACCATAAGTATGCTCTTTGTATGCAGATCGGCTATCGCCTCTGCCTGTTTTTTGGGATCAGGTAAATTGATGAAAAGGATGTGACACTTTTTGATATCATCGGTGCTTTTATATTGGGTAACGATCACAGGATGACCATCTACTTTTTCGCCCGATACCAGTTCTTCCAGAAAAGAACCGAAGGGGTTGTTACCTAAGATGCCGATGACCAGCGGTGTTTCATCTGCCGGTAAAGCGCTGGCGGGCCATTCAACAAAGCGGGTAAAATTAAAAAGAAAAGCCGCCTTAAGCTGGTATTCCCTGGATGGGGTTTGCGCCTTCATTATGCAACTGCTTATTATCAGCACAACAGCAATGATATACCTGTTGCAGCATACATTCCTGCAAAGAGAGCTCAAAGCTTTATATGATATCGTTCTTACAATCTGCATATTATCTTACCGTATATACCACGCTCTATTTCACGAGGCGAAGGTGATGAAGGGATAAATTCAGCATGCCTGTTATCCAGCAGGTTTTGTGCTGTAACATCCAGCTCTACTATTTTGTTCAGTTTCCATCCTATCCGTATATCCAGCCCGGTATAATCCGGCACATAAGGATCGGGCAATTTACCTACATAGCGAATAACAGTTCCAAATTCAAAGCGGCTAAAATTAATTGCCGACTGAAAGACAAACTGGTGCTCCGGGTCATTGCTTTCTGCTGTACCCTTGTTGCTGTCGTGACTGCCGCTTTTAACAGACAGGTCTTTTTTCAAAAAAGTATAACCGCCTTTAACGCTCCACCATTTTGCTAACTGCCCGGCAGCAGATAATTCGATGCCGTACGTTTTACCTTTAACACCATTGCCGAATGTTATTGGAATATTAAATGGCGGCGGACCAGGTTCTGCGCTTCGTATATCATCGTACACATTATAGAATGCAGCTAAAGAAACAGAAAGATGTTTTGATGGCTGCATCCGCCAGCCCAGTTCATACGCTATCATTTTTTCCGATACAAAACTATCCGTACCCGATATTAATACCAAAGCCGGTGTTAAATACAAAAAGAAATCCCTGTCTATCCGTGCCGGCGTTCTTACGGCCCGTGAAACAGCAGCCCACACCGTTTGCTTTTCCCGGGGTGTCCATGCAAAGCGGATATTGGGTTGGTATTCAAAACCGGTATAGCTGTTGTGTTCGATCTTTGTACCTATTGTAATATGCAGGCGGTCTTTGGCAAGCTGTATCTCATCCTGCACAAAGGCGCTGTAGAGGTATAAATTTTTATGTTCAGGAAGAAATGCAAACAATGGAAGGTTGGTAACCTTATGATCCATCAGGCGAAAATTCAATCCGTATGTCAGCTCATTACTGCGGCTGGTTTCAAAACGGCTCTGCCAATCTATATCATAAGTTTTAAGGTCTTCGGTAAAATTGTTTCTGAAATCCCGCCAGGTATGATCGTAATAAGTTTGCAGTTGAAAATCGGCCTTTTCAGAAAAGGTATGGTTCCACCGGGCTACAATATTATCTCCTCTTGCAATGACCGGTGTTGTGCCATCGGGGTTAGGCTTGCCGCTGTAAAAATTTGACTGTAAGCTAACCTTATCTTTTTTAGCTGCTTTCCAATCCATGCGAAAACCGCCCTGCCCCATTTTCCATTCATCATTGGCATCGGCGCCGTTAGTGAGCACTGTGTTGTTCATTTTAAATAACGTACCATACACCCGGTAAGAAAGATCACCGGTAATTTTTCCACCGTAGCGCAGGCTGCCCAGTGCCTGGAGTGTATTGCCAACTGCCGCTTCTGCAAATAACCCTTTTGTATCAGCTGTATTCTTTGTAATGATATTGATCACACCGTTAACTGCATTGGCACCCCACAATGTGCCGCCGGGGCCGCTGACCACTTCTATACGATCTACATCTTCCAGCAAAAGGTTTTGTACATCCCAAAATACCCCCGCATACAAAGGTGTGTACACCGTGC
The DNA here is from genome assembly GCA_048497855.1 of Bacteroidota bacterium. GTDB lineage: Bacteria > Bacteroidota > Bacteroidia > Chitinophagales > Chitinophagaceae > Ferruginibacter. Next base: position 78,962 of record JBEHZB010000003.1, read on the forward strand.
GCCCATCCACCAGTACCAGTAATTTATTGGCAAGCACATTATTGAATCCCCGTGCGCTTACTGCCCACTGGCTGGCATTAGCCTGCGCCACCTGCAAATTGGGCGCAAGCCGCAATGCTTCTGCAAGTGTTTTTACACCGGCGTTACGAATATCATTTTGTGTTATCACCTGTATAGCAGATGCCGCATCTTTTAATTTTTCAGGATGTTTTGAAACAGATATTATTTCAATGTTCATCAATTGCTCAAGGCTTAATTCTTTTAGTTTAAAAGGAGCAGGCAGGCTATCACGGCCCTGGCTAAAACTCCGGCTGGTAATTAACAGTAACATAAAAGCAAGGAGTAAATTGCATGGCAAACGATAGTAGATTCGTTCCATAACGGTACTTTTTCTGCAGGATTGATTTATAGCTTACAATTTACCTTTTTTATTCCTTACTGTGTATAATTTTCTACACTTCAGGTGATAAAAGGCCGTGTACAGGAATTATTACGCAAATAAACAGGTATTTCTACGGATAAAAAGATGGTCCTCATTTTGATACCTTACATTCGCAAAACATTTTTGTAACTTCTACTATACCTTATTATAAAACCCGGCTCCATACCCTTATCAAACTGATCTTTTAGCTTATCTCCTTACGTGTTTTTTTCGAATGCGCAGCATTGCGCTGGCTCTCTATTTGTTTACTAAACAAATTAAAGTTAAAAGTATGGAATGGATCCCGATCAAATTCAACCTGACTGATGAAAGCAGTGAGTATAATTACACTGCTACTATTGAAGGATCGGCACAGTTAAGCGAAGACAAACGCACCTTTAAAGTGAGGCTGTTTAATGATCCCAAAAAAAGCAGTTCTCTTCCGCCAATGGAAATAACTGTACAGTTCGTTGCTGAAAATACTATACCGCACTGGATAGATGTGAGATACCGGCAGCCAACAAAATTGAGCCAGGAAATTGGAAAAGCCATTGAGCTAACTGCAGCGGGTAAAGAATATATTTCGCAATGCTTTTTGAAAATACTGGATTAACTGTGTGTGCCTTGTATTTCCAGCGGTATATCAATGAGTATATCGCATCCATTGCCAGGCTGGGCATTCACTGCAAAAGTGCCTGAGAATAATTCTGCCCTTCTTTTCATATTGGCCATACCTATCCCGCCTTTAACAGCATTTATATCAAAGCCTACACCGTCGTCGCCAATACGCATTTTAAGTTTGTTATTATAGATCACTGCTTCTACGGTTATCAACGTTGCTTTTGCATATTTAACAATGTTCTTCAATTGCTCCTGCAATATCCTGTAAAGGTTAAGCTGCAATTCAAGCGTTAAAGGATATTTCCTGGTCGTTTCGTCAAAGTATAAGGATATGTCGTATTGATTTTCCAGGTTAAAGGAATCGAGCAGTTTCCGGAATGCATCCTCAAGTTTTGAATCGCCCAGGAAAGCAGGTGCAAGGCGATGAGAGAGATTGCGTATCTCATCGAGGGCAAGGCTTATATTTTCTTTACACTGATCAAAATATACAATAGCCGGTTTGGGCAGCTGCTTTTTAAGCATGGCCAGGCTAAACTGGCTTACCGCCAGCAACTGGCACACATTGTCGTGCAGTTCGCCACCGATCTCGTAGCGCTCATCTTCCTGGGTTTTTATTATTGCCTTGGTGATCTTATGCTGGTACAGGTTCTTTTCAGTAACATCAATGGCAATCACCGAACGAAGTAATTTGTCGTTGATAACGATCGGGGTGCTGAATATCTCTACCTGTATGATCTCTTTTGATTTTTTTAAATGACGGAACGAGTTGCGGAATATACCGGCACCGGTCTTTTTCATATTGTTTAATACCGTTTCATCAAATTCATCTTCCGGCGGCTTGATATCTGTAAGGCACATATCCATGAATTCTTCTTCGCTGTAGCCATACAGGTCCGTTGCTGCTTTATTTACCTGTACAAATTTCAAGGTATCTGGATCGAACACCCACATAGGCTGAGGGCTTAACCTGAAAAGATCGCTGTACCTTTTTTCTGACTGTATCAGTGAAGCGGTTATCTTCTTTCTTTCTATGGCATACACCATACTTTTATAAAGGTTAACGGAAGTAAGTTCTTCTTTAAGCAGGTAATCCGATATCCCCTGCGATATCGATCTTATACTGAATTCAATATCGGCATACCCCGTTAAAATAACTACCGGGCACGAACCGGCATGCTTTAATATCTCGCTTACCAGTTCCTGGCCGTTCTTATCGGGCAAGGTAAGGTCGAGCAGGATCACATCAAACAGGTTGCCTGCACCGGATAAAATTGTTATTGCCGATCTGTAATCACCGGCACTGACAATCCCGGGCAACAATACCTGCTCTGTTAAAAGATCTTCTACTATTACCAGGTCGCCGGGATTATCTTCAATGACCAGGATATGATACCGCTTTGTATCTTTTGTCATTTATCCTATGCTTTTAAAGTGGGCAATTTTACTATGGATATCCAGAAATTTTCGATGGTGCTTACCAGCGAAAGAAAATCATTTACTTCTATCGGCTTGGTAATATAGCAGTTCACATAATTGTTGTACGAAAGATTGATATCCTTTTCCGAAGAAGAAGTAGTAAGCATTATTACCGGGATGTGCTTCAGGCTTTCGGAGCTTTTTATATGCTGCAATACTTCGTGGCCATTCTTTTTAGGCAGGTTAACATCAAGCAAAAGCAGGTCGGGCAATTCTGCGTTCTTATGCACACCTTCCCTGTTCAAAAAATCAATAGCTTCTTTGCCGTCCTTTATTACGCTTAATGTTACCAATATCCTGGCATCTTCAAGCGCTTCCCTGGTAAGCAGGATATCGCCTTCATTGTCTTCTACTAATAAAATGTTTACTGGTTTCATATCATGTTTTTAAAATGGTAAAATAAAAACTGGTGCCTTTTCCTTCTTCCGACTTCACCCATATCTTTCCGCCCTGGTTCTCTATAATTTTTTTGGCAACTGCCAATCCCATTCCTGTTCCCGAAAATTCTTCCCTGTTGTGAAGCCGCTGAAAGATGATAAATATCTTGTCGTAAAATTCTTCGCTTATACCTATGCCGGTATCGGTTATCTCAAACAGCCATTCCTTTTCCAATTCTTTCACAGCAATATGTATATGGCAGGGTACCCCTGTTCTTGTATATTTCAATGCATTGCTGATAAGGTTCTGAAATACCTGCCGCATGGGGGTTTTACAGGCATGTATAACCGGCAGCCTGTCCACCTGTATAACAGCTTCTTTTTCTTCTACCTGTTTCCTGAATAATATTTCTATCTCTTTCACCAATTCGTTCAGGTCCAGTTCTTCATTGCTGCCTTCCATTCTTCCCACCCTCGAAAATTCCAGCAGGTCCAGGATGATCTGCCGCATCCGCTTTGCGCCATCTACAGCAAAGGCGATATATCTTTTACCTTTTTCATCGATCACATCACCATACTTCTTTTCCAGCTGGGTTAAAAAACTGGTAACCATACGCAGCGGTTCCTGCAGGTCGTGCGAAGCCACATAAGCAAACTGCTCCAGGTCGGCATTAGACACAGCGAGCTCCTTGGCATGCCTTTGCAAATTCTTATTCAGATCCAGCATTTGCGCCTCTGCTTTTTTACGCTCGGTGATATCGCTGCGAATAGCAACATACTGGTAAGGCTTTCCGTTATCATCTAAAAAAGGAACAATGGTAGTATCTACCCAATATATCGTTCCGTCTTTTGCTTTGTTCTTCAATTCGCCTTTCCATATCCTGCCATTGGCAATTGTTGTCCACAGGCTCCTGATGAATTCTTTAGAATGATACCCGGAGTTTATAATGCGGTGATCCTGCCCCATCAATTCTTCACTGCTGTATTTGGATATTTTGCAGAAGTTATCATTCACATATTTGATCCTGCCTTTTTGATCCGTGATAGCAACAATGCTTGTTTCATCAAGGGCAAACTTATAATCGGCTACTTCTTTTATCGTTTGCGACAGCTGCTTTGCAGATGCCTTCTTTTCCGAGATATCTTTATAAAAAATGGTAAGCCCGTTTACAGCCGGGTATATCTTAATGAAGAACCAGGTATCTGAAGGGTGATAATAATATTCCATCTCCATCACTTCTTTAGAAGCCATGGCTTCATGATACTTGTTCCACAGGCTGGTTTCTTTCATCTGGGGATGCATATCCCATATTACTTTGCCAAGCGCCTGTTCCCTGCCCAAAGGAAGTGCGGTTACTGCTGCATCATTTAAAAAAGTATAGCGCCATTCCGAATCTACAGATATCACTGCATCACTGATCCGGTTAAATGCAATTTCCAGTTCATGCTCTTTCCTTTTTATTTTAGAGGTTTGCCTGGCCAGGCTGATGGTGGTATAAAAAAGGATGATGCCCGAAACAAAAATGAAAAAGAGCATCAGGATCTTTTCCCCGTTTATGGCTTTATCCAGTTTTTCCTTATTGAGGCCTATGAGAGAAGATGAACGGTTAATACCCGCATTGATCAGCGAATCGATATTTTTTAATGCCCTGATGTGCAGCGGCGATGTATAGTGAATGATAGAATCGGGCACATTGCTTTGGATGATCCAGGATAATTCGGATGTGATCAAACTATCCAGTTGCTGTACTACCCTGGCATTGACCGTGTCGGTTACAATATCCTTAAGGACAGCCAGTTCTTTTTTTATTATTATGCTATCGGTAAAAAACAGCCTCTCCCCTCCCAGCGAATCATTGATCCTTAACAGGGCTGGATTCATGACAGCAGCATTATTGATCTGCCGGGCAAGGTCCTGGAAATTGCGGTAGGTTACATTGGCGCTTTCTGTAAACCTGGTGAGGCGCACAGTTTCGCGGTAAGAATTATTGAAAAGCAAAAAGCAGCAAGCCAGCAATCCAATTGCTATAAGATAAAAAATAACTCTCTTTTGCATAAGATTGTTATTAGGGTTAGCAATACTTATACGATGATTTATTCTGCAACAGGATAAAATAAAAGAAGGGCAGGTAATATATATGGCTACTACCTGTCGGGGAACAGCCATCTTTTAAATCATCCTTTCTTTTTTGAAGATAATTTTTTCTTTCGAATTTATTAAATAAATATTTTATATGGCAACAGGGATTTTTCCCTATTCTTTCAATTACAACAGGTTGTATTGATTGCGGAATTATTTTTTTGTTTCAATGGGCTTTTCGTTTTTTGCATAGTGTGAGGTGCGCAAGACTGACGTAGTTTTAAATCTGTGGTAGTTGGTGAGGGAGAGTAAAATATATTACGCTAACCCACAGTTAGCAGTTATTAAAGTATCTTACAGGTTCAACTTAAATCGATGATCAAAGGTTTGCAGAATATCCATCCGGCAATATTTGTTTTAACAGCAACTATATTGGAAGTTGCAGGAGACGCCATTATCAGGAATTCTCTTCATCATCATACCGGGTTGGCAAGAGCCGGGTTAATGATAATTGGAGCACTGTTATTATTTGGTTATGGTACTGCCCTTAATTTAGCACCTGTTGAATTCGGCCAGGTGGTAGGACTGTATATTGCTACGCTTTTTGTTGTTTGGCAAATAGGTAATTATATAGCTTTTAAATCAATACCCACTTTGCCTGTAATAATTGGCGGTATCCTTATTGTTTCAGGTGGATTGATCGTAACATTTTGGAAAAAATAATTTTTTATTCTCCGTTGCCCTTGTACTTCCTTGCGATAATTATTATTGTGAACTCTCAAAAGAAATTATTAGAGAAGTAGTATGATAAAGCATTTATTTCTATGGATGAGTGGCTTATTGTTTAATTGTTGATAAGCAATAAAACAATAAACCCATTATCGAATACCCTTGCCATTAGCAAATGCTGCGTTTATACATAAACGAAGGAACCTGTTGGTTATAAAAACACCCTGACTTACCGGCAATCATTTTTGTTGGCATTATAAATCGATCTTTTGAAGATCCTTTCTTGCCGGGGCCGTCAGCATTTCACCGTCTATTGAAAATCGTGAGCCATGGCAGGGACAATCCCATGTCTTTTCTGTTGCATTCCAGTTTACAGTACAGTCAATATGTGTACAAAGCGAATTAAGGGCATGCAGTTGATGCTGCTCATCTTTGTATAATGCTATTACATGCCCTTCGTATTTAACTATTTTTGCTTCGCCTGCTGCAAGTTGTGCAACAGCATCGATCTTTTCTATGTTAAACCTGTCTTTTATTAAATGGCCAACCACGTCCGCGCCTTCTTTTACAAAATTGGTAAAGCCTGCTACCGGCTTCAGCCTGTCGGGACTGAATAATTCTTTGTACCTGCTTTGTCCTGTAAGTACCAGGTCGCAGATTATTTTTGCTGAAATGGTTCCCAATATCATTCCGTTGCCATTGAAGCCTGTTGCAGTAAATATGTTATCACCGTTTCCGGGCAGGTGGCCTATATAAGGCAGTCCGTCTGCAGGGATATAATATTGGGATGACCATTGATACGCTACTTCCTTTACGTCAAAATATTCTCTTACATAACTTTCCAGTTTCCTGAAACAATTACCGGTATTTTCTTCATGTCCTGTTTTATGATCTTCGCCCCCGGCTATCAAATATTCTTCGCCATTAACTTTTTGCGAACGATAGTAATGATAAGGATCATCCAGGTCGTACCCCAGCGCCTGCGGATAGTTAGCGTCATTTAGTTTTACTGCTATTGCATAACTGCGGTAAGGCGCATTTCTAAAATGCAGCAGGTTTATACCCGGCGGAATATGCGTTGCATAAATAAGATGGCCGGCTTGTATATCGCCTGCAGTAGTGTGTACCTTAATTATACTTGCTTCATCTGCACCGGTAACCCTGCAGCTTTCCACAAGCGTACCTCCGTTATCAACAAAAATATCGGCCAGCGCTGTTATATACTTCAGCGGGTTGAACTGTGCCTGTTGCGGCAGCGATGCGATCTTTAAGTAAGGTATCGGAAAAGGCGAGTCATTAATATAATCTATTGCAACATTTACTTTTTTAGTACCTTCTATAATATCAGCCAGCAGTTTGTTCTGCTTTTCTGCAATACTAAAAAGATACCCTGTTCTTTCTTCGTAATCACAATCGATATTGTATTTCCCAATATGCGCTTTGATCAACGCCATAGCTTCTTTACCTGCTTCTGCAAAAAGGATGGCATTATTCAATCCAAAATTGGTTATCACTTCATCGTAACTGCTGTCAAAAAAATTATTGAGATGGGCAGTAGTTCCGCCGGTGGTACCAAAGCCTATGTTCTGCGCTTCGGCTAGTAATACTTTCTTTCCGCTGAGCTGCAACAGGAGAGCAGTTGTAATACCGGTGATGCCACCGCCTGCAACAACGGCATCATATACTATCTCTTTATCAATACCTGCGTTTTTATTTACATATCTGGCCGACTGCTGCCAGATACTTTCATTGTTGCCATCTCTTTTCATAACATTCTTTTTTATCAGCTAAATGAAAAGAAAAATATATGCCAATAATAAAAAGAATTACCCGATCTGTTCTCCACAGATGAACACCGATCTTTTTTTGTCGGCAAAAGAAAAGAGGTTATACGGGGAAAGCTTTGTAAAAACAATTAAGCAATTGATCAATTAACCATTACTCTCCCCGCTTTCTGCAATTTCTGCAAACGATCAAAAGAATACCTATAGCAATAATGCCAATTATAACAGGTTCATAATACAATAAAGTGTGTAGTGCCGGTTGTTTGTATAGGAGAAAATAAGGAATGCTTAAAAGTAATGATAATACACCAGCGTGCAGCAGTAGCAATACTGAATTTTGAGGGTAATAATACTGTTTTAAATATTTCCCGCTTTGGGGAATTGCTTTACCTGTAAAGGGGTGGAAATGCATCTTTTTCATTAGACCATATAAGACATATTTGTAGCCATGCGCCGGGGCTTGTGTATAGTATATATCACTTCCTCGTCTTCATTTTCCCAGTGTATTTTCCATTGGCCTTATATCCAGAAATGTAGCTCTCTATGCCCATAGCTCTTGCCTGAAGAACATGCCAAAAAGCATCCTCATTATTACGGGTGCGATGATAAAGAGGCGCCGCGGGAAAGATGCAGAGAAAATTAAATCATTACGCAATAAAGCAATTAACTATTACTCTCCTGTTGCCTCATGCGCTGCATCTACAGGCTTTGATTGTGAAGAACCTTTTTGGCGTAAATAGATCGATAATACAATGATGGCAAATACAGAAAGAAATTCACTCTGCCAGTTTTGAAAGGATTCAAACCAGAATCTTGAACTTGTTATATAAGCTGCTGCCGTTTCTGCAGGCTGATGTTTTAAAAGATTGGTTGCATTCTCATCTTTTAAGCTTCCATAAAAGTGAAGCAAAAAGGAAATAAGGAACAACACTATCAAAGAGATACTGAGCGAATGTTTATAAATAGCCAATACAAAACCACCTTTCCTTACCGGCCATGGCGCTCCTTTCTTTTTAGGATCAGGTTCTTTATCCACCTCATTCTCTTCATCACATTTCTTTGATTCAGAAGATCCTTTTTGAAAAAGGAAAATAGTTAAGATAACAAACAATGCCATCTGTAAGAATTCGCTTTCCCAATTTTCGAAAGTAGATTCGATAAAATGGCCGCTGGAAAAATATTGTTGTACACCGGAGGGAGGCGCCCCGAGTTCGGTCCTTTCTTTATTATATTCTTTGAAACCAAAATAGGTTTGTCCGGCTATAGAAAATAAAAACAACAAAAGAAATGTTATGGAAAGACCATTATGTTTTAGCATTGTAAACATACGCATATCAAATCAACTTATATGCCATCCATTGTGCTGTGGTGTACTTATTTAATTGCTTAATTGTTGTTATACTTCCAGCCATATCAATCCTGCAGCTGCAATTGTCATCAATACAAGTGTAATAAATCCTAAAATATTGGAAAGGCGGCTGTTGGTATATTTTCCCATTATGGATCTGTTATTACCAATATGAAGAATGATAGCGATCAGCACAGGAGCGGTAAGACCATAAAGAACAGCCGTATATAAAAGCGCCTTCACGGGACTGATGCCCATAAAATCGAGGCTTAACCCCACCAGTAATGATACCACGATAGAGAGATAAAAAGGTTTGGCCTGGGGAAATGTTTTATCCAGCCCTGCTTCCCAGCCTAATGTTTCTGCAAGCATATACGATTGTGAACCGGCTAATACAGGAATAGCCAGCAAACCGGTTCCTATTACACCGATAGTGAAAAGGGCATAGCTCAGGTTGCCGGCCAGCGGCTCCAGCGCTTTGGCGGCCTGGTCTATCGTTTCTATTTTATGTATGCCTCCCTTAAATAAAACAGTGGCAGCAGTAAGGATCATGAAGAACATGACGCAATTAGACAACAGCATGCCTATGTTCACATCAAGCTTCATATCCTTCATCGTTGCTTTATTTACCATTACGGTATCCTTGTGCTTCCTGTCTTCCGCTTCCATTGTTGCCTGCCAAAAGAAAAGATAAGGGGAGATAGTTGTACCCAGTATGGCTACCAGTATGCCAAAGAATTCTTTATTAAATTTTATGGTGGGGATGAAGGTATTCCTGAATATAGTTCCCCAATCTTCCTTTACTAAAAACGGCACAACGATATACAGCAGCAGCGAAAGACAAAGCCATTTTAAAAACTTTGCCACTTTTTGATACGGGAACTTAATTATTACAAACAGCAGTACAGCCGTAAATACGATACTGAATAACCACGATGGAACTGCAGGAGCTACCATATGGGCAACGGCGCCCATACCCTGTATATCTGCCCCGATATTTAATGTGATTGCTGGAAAACCGAACAGCAGCATGATATAAAGAATGGGTTTGGGATAATGATCTTTAAGTGTAACGGTAAGCCCGGTGCCCGTAACCAATCCTATGCGTGCACACATGCCCTGTATGGCAGCCATTAGCGGAAAGGTTAGCAGCGCAGTCCATAATGTGGTAAAACCAAACTGTGCACCTGCCTGCGAGTAAGTGGCAATTCCTGAAGGGTCATCATCGCTTGCGCCGGTTACCAGTCCCGGCCCCAAGATCTTTAATACTTTAATTGCCCCGGAGTCTTCCTTCTTTTTCATGTTGGTTGGTTATTGGTTATTAGTTATTAGTTATTGGTTTTGGGTTTTGGGTTTTGGGTTTTGGGTTTTGGGTTGTGGGTTGTGGGTTGTGGGTTTTGGGTTTTGGGTTTTGGGTTGTGTACAATAAAGAAATGAGACAGCATTTTACAACCATCCCATTTCTAACAAAACTAACAAACAGTAAACTTATTTCCAGGGACCGAGTACTACCTCTACGCGATCCTCTTTTTTTTCTTTAAAAATATCATATCCATGTGCTGTTTCAGATAGTTGTAAACGATGTGTAATGATATCATCCAATTTTACTTTCGTTGCTGTACATATTTCAGCAGTACGTCAATGTGCTTAACAAATTGTACAGCCCTATTAATATGCCACGATCACTTTTTGTGGAAGAAAAGCAGGATCATTGCGAAGAGGCATACCTGTTATTCAGTACCAGGATAATGATATTTATTACAACGGAAACAGCATTGGAAAGAATAATGATCCAATCCTCTTTCTTAATACCGTACCATATCCAAAGACTTAGCCCTGCCAATAGTATCACCAGCATAGGATAAGAAATGTCGGCTGCTTTCTTTTCTTTACAGATCTTAACCAATTGCGGCAGCAATGATATCCCTGTGCAAATGCTGGCGCCAAGACCTATCCACGTATCAGGCTGCATAAACGGGCATTATAAAAGACATTATAAAAGCTGGCTTAAAGCCAGCCTTTATATAAAAATCAAATTCAGAATTAACGGGCCACTGCTTTACGTTTTCCTTTTGCAGCCGGTTTTTCTTCTTCATCATTTTCTTCTTCGTCTTCGTCACCGTCTCCTTCCAGCGCTTCAGCATTTACCGTATTTTCGGCAATGCCTGTAAGCGTGGTATCTGCTTCTTTTTCTTCATCCAGCGTGGTTCGCAGCAGTTCCGCTGCTTCATCTTCGCTTAATGCGGCAGCAAATGTAGCCAGCGTACCATACGAAGCAATTTCATAATGCTCTACTTTCTGGCAGGCACTGATGATCCCTGCATCACGCACAGCGCCGGGTTCGGTACTTTCTATGATCTCCTCTCCTTCTTTAAGCAGCCCTTCCATTGCTTCACACTTTTTCGCCTGTGCCTTTTTGCCAATAGCTTCAAACACCTGTTCCAAACGGGCAACCTGTTCCTGTGTTACGGCCAGGTGTTCTGAAATAGCTGCCTTCAATTCTTCTGAAGAGGCATTCTTTGCCATTTTAGGCAATGCTTTGGTGAGTGCTTTTTCTGCCCAGTAAATATCTTTCAGTTCATCTTCAAAAAGTTCTTTCAGGTCTTCCGCAGCCTGTGATTTGGGTTTTGTCTTTCCGGTGCTTTTTTTTGTTGTTGGCATTATTGTAAAATTTTAAGGTTATAGATAAAGAGTGCATAGAAATTTATATGCCAAGCTGATGCTGCCGTTGTGCTTAATAATAAAAGCGCCGATTAGCCGAAATTTGATGCGAATGTTCTACACCGATTTCCCCTGTTGAGGATTTATATACTGTAATGTGCTTTATCCTTTGCTTTTTTTACAATGCTGATATTACCATCTGTTTCCAGTATTATGCGTTTTACTTCTTTAAGATCATCAAGGTTTTCTTCATGAAGTGCCTTCATGATATCATCTTCGGAGATGCAGTATTTTTCCAGCTGCCTGTATATCAGCTGTTCATTCTCAAACAACACTTTTGGCTCACCTGCCAAAATATGGTTCAGCCGCTTATATTTTGACGACAGGTAGCTTATCAGCCGGTGCAACAGCACCAGCAGGCAGGCTGCACCAAGACAGTTAAAAAAAGGATAATGCCCGGTAATGCAGCGGCTAAGCAAAGCGCCAAGCGTAATGGAAACAACAACATCAAAGGCAGATTGTGTACCAAAAGTACGCATGCCCGATATCCGGATAAAGCCAAGCGCCGTAATAAATACGATCACCGTTCTTACCAGTACCTGGTACCATTCGGGATCTTTGGCTGTTAAACCTATAATGTCCATCTTGTTAAGTGTATATATACCAGCTAAATTCAAAAGCTGTACCCTTTTTAACAATGCAACAAGAGGCCGGTGGCATATAAGTTGGTAAGCTACATGGCAGCATTTAATAATTATCAAGCTATGTTCAATAACGAAACTATCCAGCACATTGCAAACCTGTTAATCGGTCGTGGCCATACCATAGCAGTTGCAGAAAGTGTTACCGCCGGGTTATTTCAAAATGCGCTGTCATCAGCAGAAAGAGCTTCTGAATTTTTTGAAGGCGGAATGACAGCCTATAATATCACTCAAAAATATACGCAATTACATATACATCCGGCGCATGCGGTTTCGTGCAACTGTGTTTCCGAACAGGTAGCCGGCGAAATGGCATTAGCTATAGTTAAAGCTTTTCAAAGCGATTGGGGAATTGGTGTTACGGGCTATGCATCTCCTTTACCCGGGCATGATATGAAAGTTTTTGCCTGTTTTGCAGTTGTATTGCACAACAAAATATTGCTGTCTGAAACCGTTACAAGCAGTAAAGCAACACCGCTGGAAGTACAGGTAGATTATGTGGACCAGGTAAACCGTGAATTGCTGGCGCTGATAAAAAGCTACACAGGATAATACCCATTACTGGATCAACGGGTTAAATTATCATTGCCTAAAAACCGCTTCTCTTCTCCCGCAGAGTCCCGTACATATTTTTGCACTGCAAACAGACAAAAACATTTGCAAGGGAAGAAAGTTATAAGTCAACCTTTTACCTATATCCTCCGGCATAGTTTTGTCCATCTTCCGGATCTTCTTTCTTTTTACCCGGCATAGGTATATGACCTGTTTGTTTTTCTTCATCAGAAACCTTTGTGCCTTTGTCATAGTCCGGGTCTTGTTCGCTTCCCTGGTTAAAAGCGCCGCTGCCGGCGTTAATGTCTTTTTTATCAGTTATACCACCGGCCTGGTTGTTGCCTGTGGTGTTGTTGTCTTTCTTTTCCATAATTGTTTACTAAATGGTTGAACGGATCTATTGTTTAATTGTTCTATCAACAATCGATCCATTAAACAATTAAGCCATTAAGCAATGAAACAATGAAGCAATTTGAACATTATCACTACACCTTCTCATATTCATTGAGGTAAAAGATAAAGGTGGTTCCTTTACCGGGCATACTTTCTACCGCAACCCTGCCGCCATTTTTTTCTACCATGCTTTTAATAATGTATAAACCAATACCCTTGCCATCGTTACGTTCGGTAAGGCGTACAAAAGGCGAAAAAAGTTTGTCGCCAAATTTTTCCAGGTCAATTCCTTCGCCATTATCGGTAAAGGAAAGAACAATAAAATTGTCTTTTATAGTTGTGTGAACATCTATCTGTAAAGCCCTGTGCGGCGAACTGTATTTAACAGCATTGCTTACCAGGTTAGAAAATATGCTGGTAATATAGGCCGGCACATAAAAGATATCTTTAACTGCATCAAAATTCTTGTTAACCGTAATATCCCCGGTTTTAAATTGATCCGTTACCTGTTCCACAATATCTTCCAGCACATGCTCAAAATTAATGGGCCTGGCTATCTGTAAACCGTGGCTCTGCAGGTCGAGTATCTCAACAAGCCCCATAATGGTTTTTTCCAGCTTAACAGAAGCCCTGGATATAAAATCAATATAATGCTGCTGGTTTTCAGGATCGGAATTATCTTCTAAAAAATTAAGTGCAAGCTTAAGACTGGTAAGCGGCGTTTTAAGATCGTGCGATACCGTGTAGGTAAACTGCTGCATATAAGCATTACTGTTCTCCAGCCTTGTATTCAGCATTTTTATTTCATTTACCTGGCCTTCTACTTTCAGTTTTTCTGCTTTCAATTCTTCCGTAAGCTGCAGCAGGTTCTCATTCCTGTTCTTCAATTCTTCGTAGGCAGAAACCACCGGCTCGTTCTTGATATGCAATATCCACCCCTGGATGATAAGATTATTAATGGGCACTGTATGCAGTGCTATGTATTTTTCCAGTACTACACGGGTACCGGCCGGCGAAGTTTTTATATCAAAGCCGTCGGCAAGCTTGCGGGCAAACACGATGCCTAAGCCACGTCCTTTATAATGCTGCGGGTTACGCTGTAAAATTTCCTGGATATTTTCAATGCCTTTCCCTTTATCTTCTATAACAGCTTCAAATTTATATTGCTCGCCAACTTTAATAATATTATAGGCAATCTTTCCTTTGCCGCAATATGCCAGCGAGTTCCGGCATATTTCAGAAACAGCCGTAGCAAACCTTGTTTGTTCAGAAAGGCTTATACCTGCAAACTTACATACCTGCATAGCCCTGCGGTGTGCAAGCACAAGATCCATCTCGTTATTGATCTCGATCATTGATATCTCTGTCTTCATAAGCCCTTTTTTTTCTTCCTTATTATAACAACCGTAACATCGTCTGTACCCCTGTTATGGTCTTTATATAATGCCGCAGCCAGTATGATGCTGTCGTGTTTTAAGATGGATGGATATTTCTGTATGTCCCACCTGCTGTTCAATCCGTCGGTGTGCAATACCATCAGGTCGTTATCTTCCCAGTCGTAATGATGATCATTCATAGTATTGGGTATAGAGTGCCCGATGATACCGTTGTAAGACAGAAAAGACCTGTTGCGCACACCGCATATTTTTCCTGCTATATTACCCACACCACAGTACACCATTTTATTTTTTGCCATATCAAGATGCGCTATCGTTACTACTGCTCCGCGTGTTTTTTTTATAGCCGAGTGCATCGTTCGCAACGCCTGGCTGGGTTCGCTTCGTAATGTTTCTTTAAAAGAGACCAGCGCAGCTTTTGCAGCTTCTGCGGCATTTTCACCATGGCCAAGACCATCAGCTATACACAATTTCAGCGCATTGCCTTTCTGCTGTATTTCCCAATTATCACCGCAGGCTGTTTCTCCATGTTTAGCTATCATTACACCTTTTATTTCTATCGGGGCAGATGGAACGGGCTTCTCTTCTTTTTCAAGATAGAACCTGGATAATAAAACCGTTCCCCAGTCTTTAAGCGAGTACATATCAAATTCATCAGAGAGCCTTTTGATAGCACCAAGGCCATGGCCCAATGTATTGCTGGTACTCGTTCCGTCTTCCATCATCCTCAAGGGGGCATCCATACCCGGGCCGTTATCAATAGATATCAGCTCTATACCTGTTCTTCCATCGGTTTCAATTTTTCTTACCAGTATTTCGCCGCCCTTATAGGTATGCTTGATGATATTGCTGGTATGTTCGGCTACAATGATCTCAAGCTGTCCCAGCCGGTTGCCGGTAAACCCTGTTTCCTGTGCTATCTTTTTTATTCCCGATCTTGCGAAAGCCTGGTAGGTTTTATTGGGTAAAACGATACGGGTGTGAGGCAAATTAACCATTCTTCCATTTAGTTATCGAAACCGTAGTACCCGTGCCGGGCTGGCTCTTAATGTCAAAAATATTTACTAATCGTTTTGCGCCGGGCAGGCCAAGGCCCAATGTTTTGCCGGTGGTATAACCATCCTGCATAGCTTTGTTTACATCTTCAATACCCGGGCCCCTGTCGATAAATACCAGACGTACACCTGTTTGCAGGGCCGACATACTGATAATTTCGCAATGCACTTTACCACCATTGGCATAGTTGAGCATATTACGTACCAGTTCGCTGGCTGCAGTAAGTAGTTTGGTTTTATTTACCAGGCCCATCTTGATCTTATCGGCATATTCATTTACCCGGTTGCGGAAAAATACCACATCCTGTTCCCGTTCTATATTGATGATCTCTTTATTCAGTATTATCATGCTCTTCGTCTTCTTCAGTGATTACCTCGGTGTCCAACAAAAGTTTCTTTCGCAGCAATTCCATTCCTTTCTCTACATTCAGCGCAGTGTGAACCCCATTCATAGGCAACCCTAATTCGATGAGCGTAATGGCAACAGCAGGCTGCATACCTACTACTACCGTATGGGCATCAAGTATCTTAGACATCTGGGCAATGTTGCCCAATATCCTTCCCATAAAAGAATCAACAATATTTACGGCAGATATATCGATCAGTACACCCTTCGATGAGTTCTTACTGATCATATTCACCAGGTCATTTTCCAGGTTTAGTGCAAGCCTGTCATAAAGATCTACCTGTATAGTAACCAACAGGTAATCTCCCATTTTTAATATAGGAATCTTTTCCATTTACGATTATACAGTTTTGATCTTTTCGCCTGCTTTTTTTACTTCCAGTTTAAGCATACCGAATGCTACTCTTAAAGCGTGCGCAAGCGACGCTTTGGTATTGATCTGCGAAAGATCGATACCCAGGTGAACAATAGTTTGAGCAATTTCGGGCCTTATGCCACTGATGATACATTCGGCACCCATAAGGCGGGTAGCGCTTACAGTTTTTATTAAATGCTGTGCCACCAGCGAATCTACAGCAGGCACACCCGATATATCCAGGATGGCAATAGTACTTTCTGTTTCCACTATCTTCATCAACAGGCTTTCCATTACGATCTGTGTACGGGCGCTATCCAGCGTACCGATGATCGGAAGGGCCAATACGCCATCCCAAACACGGATCACCGGCGTAGATATTTCAGATATCTCATTGGTCTGGCGAAGGATAACATCTTCCCGCCCCCGGATAAAGTTTTCGAAACTGAGAACACTTAATAAGTCTATGAGCTTATTCACCTTTTGGGTTTCAGTATATAAAACTGCCGGATCTTTGATCTCTTTTTCCAGTTGCTCTGCAAATACGGGCTTAAGGCTGAAGACATAGTAACCTGTTTCTCTTGGTGTAAATCCCTGTATGGCACGGGAAGTAGATATACCTGCAATGATCTCACTTGTTTTATCATATTCAGCAGAGGATTCTATATCATCCGACCCTGATTTAAAGAGATTTATAACAGATTGCAGTAATTCTTCACTTTGTATTCTCAGGTCCTGGTTCGACATCAGGTCTTCCCTTAATCCTTCTTCTTTTAATTGCTGAGTCATCCACGATTCAAGCATCTGCTTGATCTTTTTTTGATACAATTGCCCGGTATTTATTTTCATCAGATTAAGTTTAGTTTGTTTAAAGAGGGTACAATATAACCTTTATATTTCTATTTATTAAAAAGTATATAAACGTGTGCAGCAGTTTTTCTATACTACAGTGCTTAATAAGCCATTGAAGACCTTAAGAAGATATGGCGGTGAAGCAATAAGACATTTTATCCGGCCTTTCCCAGCAGGAACATTATACATGTGTTCCATGTCAGCTATACGCTACAATAAGTCTTGTAAAGAAAAATACGACAGATTGAAAGAAAATGGGAAGAAAGGGAAACTGGCACTTATTGCAGTGAGCAATAAACTGCTGCGGCAAGCCTTTGCAGTTGCAACTAAAGAAGTTCCATACCAGGAGGGACATATACCGGAATGTCCGGTTGCTAACAAAAAGTTGCGGAAGGTTAAAAGTGGCAGGGCCCCCTGCTGTCGGGGGTAACCCGAATAACCCTGCTCCATGCAGGTTGCCCATGCCAACTTAATAGAATGAAAGAATTGAAAGAAATGGCAACGCTTCGCAGAATGAAGCGCTGCCAATAGTATAAGAACCAAATAAGTAATTCCACAATAACTATAAGGCGAAAACAGTGCAATCTTAAAGGGGGTAAAAAACTCTCTTCTCCGCATTCTCATACAGCAACTCAATCTGTTCCTGCTCTTTGTTTTTTATAAAATAGAGTAAGGGATATTTAGGAGGTACACCTTTCTCGCCAAGCATCAGGTTGTATATAGATTTACCTTCTGAGAAATCAGCATCCCACGAACATTCCTTCTTTAATATTTTAAATGCCAGGAAAATATTTTTCCCTGTAGTGTCAAAGCTCACAATTATACTGTCTGCCGTAAAAATAAAATTCAAACGTAAATGTAGCCTTGCGCTGTCCTTACCGTCATTTAAAAAATTAGTGGTATAGATTTTTTCGGGTGGACAGGTATGTTGTGCTTTAGATGTATAGCTTAATAAACATATTGCTGCTGCAATTATTAGTCTAATCATATCCAGGTGTTCTTTAAAAGTTTTCTGTAAAAAAACGGAAATAAACTACCCAATATTAAAATGATGGATACTTTCAAATAAAAGTATCCATCAAATTTGGTCATATAAGTATTACGAAAGATCAGGAAAAGAGTTACCAAGGTTATTACAAAAGCAATAATTACCTGGTAAGCAAGCGCTTTCTTTATTAAAAATTTATGAGCGAATGTGTATAGAATAAGCAAAGGAAGATAAAAGAATATGCTTCCCGCTATTTTAATAAGAAAATTACTTTTAACCTCTTCATGATTTTTATAGGATATAGCATATAAAGCTATCCCTGTAAGAAAGCATATAAGTAAGGTAGTACCCAAAAGAGGTAAAATTCTTTTCTTTAGATCTAACATCCTAATAGTTGTTTTAAAGTTTCCCAGGAAATCAGTCCTTTTAAATAATCTCTTACATCTGCATATTGTGGCCGTGCTTTTACACTGGGCCTGGTATAATATTCCGAATGTCCGCCATTAGCATTTATGAAATTTATCATATTCTTTTGAATATTCTCCCATAATAAATCTGCCTGTTCAAACCCGGTTGCATTACCAGCCACTTCGTGATTTATCCAGTCTCCTAATGCAAACTCCCAGTCACTCATCCTGTCAACCGCCATAGTATAGAATACAAAATCATTGGGGTGCTGAAGGTCTGTTGATTTATATATCCCAAATTCCCTGTTGCCGGCAACAGGATGGTCATAATCTAAAGGCGTACTCATTGTGGTAAACATAAATTTATGGCTGTTATAACCGGAATTCATGTTATGGTAATAGTTTGACAAGACAACTGAGCCATCGTTAGGAACCATAGCAATATGAATTAATGCACCAATAGCGTTTTGTTCGTAAGCATTAAACCTTGCTGTGTCATTAAAACCTACTCCATCATTATACGGAGAAAAACTGACGTTGATATTAGCATCAATGAATTGGTTTATATTCTTTCTGAAATACTCAACAAGCGATTCCGGTGTAAAGCCATTGGGTATTTGAGTTATCCTTACAGGAAAAAAGTCACAATTAACTACGCTGCCATAAGCGTGGCTCATGCTTGTAATATTATAAAGATCAGGATTAAAAATACCAAGATTTCTAAGCGAATCTACCCGCTCTTTTACATATAGTGAAGGCTTAAATTGAGCTATACGTTGATACATTAATCCATACCCGTTATCAGGATCAAGCGGCATTATATTAAGACTATCACAAGGCTCTAATGCAAATTCGTTTTGTTGCAATTTTAGATTTAACTCTGCTATTCTTGAATATAAATATCCATTCTCATCTCTATCAGGTTCGCATGGATCTACCGGTGGTAAAAGACTATACCAAAGCGGGCATTGCTCACCGCCATTCCCTCCTCCATTACCACCACCTCCGCCGCCAGGCTCTCCTCCACCACCGCCACCGCTGCCACCACCGCCAGGGCTATCGCCATCATCAATAGGCTCGCAATGTTCTACCCATCCATAACATGGCTGTGGAGCAGCAAAATTTGACGATGAAGAATCTGTTCCTGCAAATTCAGTGCAAGCAATAATTTCATAATCCCACCAGCAATACATGGGTACAAGATTACTGCCACCCGTGAGGTTTTTAGCAGTTGCTACAGCAGGCTTTCCATCAAAATAATTTAAAAAGAAACTGCTTTTAACCGGAGTAATACCGGCATAAGAAAATTCACTTGCACCTGATAGCAGCGAGCTTTTGCGGTGCAGTTCAAAAAGAACTTTGCTGCCAGATACAACAGTAGCACCGACAAAAGCAGTAACGCTACCAGTTTTCATGGTTGGGATAAGATAAGTGGCAGGACCGCCGGTAGCCGGGTATAACTTAACAACCCTGTTCCACTCAGGTTGTCCGTGCCAACTTAAAAAATCCCTTATATTTTCTGTGTTCAATTGCCTCTGCATAGCTGTAACTATAACCTGCGCTTCAGGAGGAGCATCAGCAGGGAGTTGAAAAAACTGTGTTGACTGTTGGGTGATAAGGTTGTCGACTTCAGTATCGAAGTTCTTTTTACAACCACTAAAAATTACGATCAAAAGACAGATCAAAAAGCCGATGACCAGGGCGATCACCTGTTTCCGGGGAAATACCGGCGGAGTTTGAAGTTCCATGGTAAGAAAAATTAAGTTTAAAAAAATGGTTACAGAAAAGGCGTATCCTAAACTTGCTGCAACAGACGGAAGGCTTCTGGAGGCCCGAGATCAATTGCATAAGTAAAGGAATACGCCTTTTACAGGCGCATTCTCTTTAACTTACACTGATCTCAAATTTTTCCAGAATTATCCGTCAGTGGTTCGTTATTGGAATACCCAATATTTTTAAACTATGGTAAAAATAATACTATTTATATAACTACCCTGTACAGGTTTTAAAATAGTTGCATATATAGTATTGATAAATACCTAGCCTAACGGTATAGACGCAGATTGAAGCGAAAAGGATGCTTTTAGAAAAGAAGTTTTTTTGAGACCTGAAAGTTGTGCACAGTATAATTACGGTGATTTTTGGGGGTAGTATAACAGCTAAGATTATCCTTAATAATTATATCAAAATATCCATTGTTTATTCAACTCAAATTCCAATGCTGTTGAGGAAGGTGGCACATCTTCAGATTTATAAATTTTTATATAATCACATTACTAACTATATAGGGTACCCAAATTATCCTGTTGTGGAAAACTTAGTACCTGTCAGCATCCGTAAAAACATGCCGAAGTAGATATAACTGTATAGAATACCTGAAAAAATATCCGGCACAGAAAAAATAAATACACCCCTGCCTGCAACCCTTTTCTGAAATTTTGTGTCTTAGTAAGTATCAAATAATCCTTAAGTAACAGCTATGACTATCCGTTCACATGTTTTTTCTTCTGCATATTTCAGGTGGCAGGGTGCCGTAAAACACCTTCGCACAGGTGCAATGAAACCTGCTTTTTTGACAGCAGGCAGGCATTGCAAAAGTTTTTTACCTGCTTTTTTACCGGAAAGCGTGCCCGGACTTCGGGCAGCCCGTCATCGTCATCATGAAAGCTTGCCCGAACTTCGGCGAAGACGTCATGATCATCATGAAAGCTCGCCCGGACTTCGGCGAAGCAATCATGATCACCATGAAAGCTTCCGCGAATTTCGGCGAACGGAACAGGATAAAAAGTACAGTTTATTCAAAATCAATTAGTTAAACAAATAAAATTAGTAGTATGATTAATAGCATAGAGCTTGCCAGGCTTCGTAATGGCGAATATTCCCAACTTATGCAGGATGTTTTAAATATAACCCGTGAAAATGATCCTGCGCTTATGAAAGTGTCAGCTCAATTCACGGCATTGGAAGCTGTAGCGGCTGAAGTAGAATCTCTTTTTAAAGTGCCTACCGGAAGCGTCATTACGGCAGAACTGGAAAGGCTTGACGTACAGCGGGACAATGCCCTGACCGGTATTATTTCTTTAATACGTGGCAATACCTACAGCGAAGACCCGGTGATAAAAAAACATGCCGACACGTTGCAAATGCACCTGGAAATATTCGGGAAAGATATTACCAAAGACAGCTACCAGAGCGAAACCAGTACCATACGCAATATCATTGCCGACTGGGATGCGCAGCCGGATCTTAAAATTGCGCTGAATGCACTTAACCTGCATAACTGGAGGGTAGCGCTGGAAACTGCCAATACCACTTTTGCCGAGTACTACCTGATGCGTGCCAAGCAACAGGGTTTCAATATTACAGAGAGCCTGAAGGCAAAACGCTTACAGGCTAATGAAGCGTACTACGCTTTGCGTGATATGCTGAACGCTTATTTTGTTATACAGGATGGTGCTGAGCCTTATAAAAGTGTAGTGGCTTATATCAATGGCCTGTTAACCAATTATACCGACGTGCTTAGCCGCAGGCAAGGTGGCGGTGATGATGAAGGTGCTGCCGGAAATGATGCGGCACCAAAAGCATAAACCTTTTTTCAATTGCAGGTTTGACATAAAGAGTCCCCGGAAACGGGGGCTTTTTGTTTTTTATCGCAGATGAACGCAGATATGTTTCGCAGATGAACACAGATTTTTTTTGGGAGAGTGTGCAAGACAACCGTAGTTTTTAGAACTACGGTTGTCTATGAACAAACTTTTCTGTTTTTTAGCGGGGTTTTCATTGCATAAGTCATCATATCAAAAGCAACAATCGTGAAACTCGGATTTTTTAACATGAAAAACCTGCCGGTATAAAACAGTAATTCAACCAAAACTTATTCTCTTCGAAGGCTTTGCCTTCGTAAGCATTATGTTATAAAGGGATTTTATCCCGTTTCTCTTTGTACAATATTTCCTGTTGAGATATACGGAGCAAAGCTCCTGCTGAACATAGTACTTACGAAGGCAAAGCCTTCGAAGAGTGCATGCCAGCCGCTATAGTAACAGGGGGGCGGATCGGTGAGCGATTCTATGTTCAGTTTTTTTAACTGTGCTGCATCTATTTTTATGATATAAGTATCTGCCGGCAATCCTGCAAAGCTGAAAAAGCCATCTGCTTCTGAAAGTGTTTGCGCTACCAGCTTTGCCTTGCTGTTGTAAAAATTCACCTGCATACGGCCCAGGCTTAATGATATATGCTGCACAAGGATAAAAGCGGCCATACGTAATAGCTTGTTCAATAAAAGATATGGACGGTGTAACAGAAAGAGTTTGTGAAAGTTCTTAGGTGTTTATACGCTTGCAACCATTATAAAAACAAACGATCTTGTAAAATAAATACTTAAATTTCCTGAACATTATAATTACCCGGCAAAACTGAATTTTAATCTAACAACTGCTGTTTTATGGAATATATAAACCTTGACCCTAAAAAACCTGAGAATATTGCGCTGAGCTTTTCCGGCGGCGGTTTCCGCGCCGCATCTTATTCATTAGGCTGCCTGTCTTATATGGAAACGGTAATACTGGGCGATAAAAAAATGACAGCATTTATCAATTTCATTTCATCAGCTTCGGGCGGCACCATTACCAATCTTGCCTATACCAGCAGCCAACGGAAGGGCGAATCATTCGATACCTTTTATAAACGATACAACGAGAAGACGTTACAAGGTTGTGAACTCATCAACCGGGTATTTGAGATCATGAACGAAAAACGTACCTGGAAAGCCAGGCCGCTGAAAGCGAGGAACATGATCAATGCATTTTCAATCGCTTATGATGAAATGCTGTTCGAACAGGAAACGTTCGGCATCTTTTATAAAAATTATGCGCCTGGAATGGTTAAAGAGATTTGTGCCAACACAACCGAGTTTGATAATGCCATGCTCTTTCGTTTTCAGAATGCAGGTGATGCAGGGAACAAATTCCTGGCCTTTAAAAAAAATACCGCATCAAAAGAAGTATTGAGCAAGATAAAGCTTGGCGATATACTGGCCTGCTCATCGTGTTTTCCTGTAGGATTTGAGCCGTTCATGTTTCCTGCAGATTTTACATACAGTGAGCTTTCTAAAGAGCATCTCGAAAATGCAGTTAATGAAGATTCGCGATATTCACCGGCCAAGGATGATGCAGTTGCAGCAAATGCGGCACCATGTTTTGGATTGATGGATGGCGGCATTGATGACAACCAGGGTATCGATTCTTTTATAAGGGCCGAAGAGCGGTTGCAGAACAGAAATCATTTTGGCCACGACTTATATATCTCCTGCGATGTAAGCAGCAATTATACCAGCGGCTATAATTTTCCTGCAGAAAATAAAAAGAGTTTCCTGCAAAAGCCTTCTATCCTGCAATACATCTTGTTTTTGGTAATTATACTCGGGCTTTCTGTTACCGGCATACTTACAGGCACATTGACCAACCTGTCGTATGCGGTTTTAGGCATTACATCATTTTTACTGGCGCTGGTTATACTGGTTTCGATAAAAGGATTTAAAGCTTACCGAAACTCAATAAAGCAAAAGAACACGTATGGGATATTATTGCTGGGGCATATATTCTTATTCCTCAAACTACGGCTCAGCAATGTATTGCAACTGCTTACTTCCAGGGCTACTTCAGCGGGTTACCTTGCCGCGGTAGTATTTCTTAAAAAGATAAGGCGCATTTCCTATGACCGTCTTTTTGAAAAAATAACAGAAAGAAAACTGCAAGACAATAGCAGTGAACCCGGTAATGAAGACGAAGCTGCTGCAAAAGTTGAGCTTAAACACTGGCGTCAATTTTCTTTACAAAATGCACTTTATTTACTTAGCAGAAAAAATAATAAGCAAAGAGAGATCGATCTTTCAAAAGAAGCATGGTATAAGCATGATCCGGCGGTAATTATAAACGGTGCACAGGTACAACTTATTGAGCTGATGAAACCTACACCCGTTTTGCAGGCTGTAGCTGATTGTGCTACCTCGATGGATACTACTTTATGGTTCGATAAGAATCATTACGACAGGAAACAACCTGCATCGCTGATAGCAGCCGGGCAATTTACCACCTGCTATAATTTATTAAAATATTCATTCCGCTTCAGCAATGCCGATCCTTATTGGCAAGCTATACAGACCAGGCTGGCAAGTGATTGGGATGAATTCAACAAAGACCCTTATTACCTGTACAATATGTATGGCAGCAGGCTGTTCAACGGCTTTGAGCCGGTACAGGCAGGTTAACCACGATTGCTATTTTCATTTTGGCACAGTGTAGCTACAAAGACTACTGCAGTTTTAAAACTACGGTAATCTTGTGCACTGCATACTATTGAAGAAAAAATCGTTCTCCCCGCAACAGACAGTACTTATCCTCTATATAATTATTTATCTTTAGCAGCATAACCCTTTTTACAATCTATACAGCATGGAGATCCCCGGAATTCCATATAATGCTATATTTCACCATAGCCAGGCGCCGATGCTTATTACAGCTAGCGATGCACCGGATTACACCATACTGGATGTAAACAATGCCTACCTTATCGCTACCGGCGCTAATCGGGAAGATCTTATGGGCAGATCTTTTACCGGCATATTCCCTGCTATTGATGTTACCATAAACAGTACTCCTGTAGTGAACGGGCAGGGCGAAGTAACCTGCTTTATATATTCCCCTGTTACGCCATTGCATGATGAGGATAAAAAGTCTGCACCGACCTTTGAAACAACAGTGGATATCAGCGATCATAAAAAAATAAAGGAAGAACAATGGAAACTTATTTCACTGGTAGAGAACAGTGTTGACCTGATGTCTATCCTTAATATGGAAGGCACTAATTCGTATATCAATGAAGCCGGCAAAAAATTATTGGGCTTCAGCAATGATGAAGAAGTATTAAGCACACCAATAGCAAATTTGCACGCGCCTGAAGATTTTTTGCAGGTAGAAAGAGAAGTGATACCCTCGGTAATGAATACGGGAAAATGGGCCGGTGTTATGCTGGTCAGGCATTTAAAGACCGGCGAAATATTCCCTGTATACAATAACTGCTTTCGTATTGATGATCCTGTTACCGGCGCACCTATTGCTGTAGGCGCTGTAATGCGTGATATGCGCCCTGAACTGCTTGCAAAAAAAGCGCTGGCCGACAGTGAACAATTATTACGAAGCATTACTACAGCAGCTCCTACTTCTTTATGGATGTCTGACGAAACAGGGGCGGTAACTTATGTAAACCAAACCTGGCTCGACTGGACCGGCTCTTCTTATGAAGATAGTATTGGGCCCGGTGAGAACTGGGTACGCCCCATTCAAATGGCAGACAGGGAAAAGGTGCTGGATAAATTTACGCATGCTGTTACCAACCGTGGTTTATACGAAGCCGAATTCAGGATAGATCATGCAGATGGAACCACACACTGGTGCATTGCTACCGGGCAACCGCAGTACACCAATGAAGGAGTTTTTAAAGGATATATCGGCGCCTGTATAGATATCACCGAACAAAAACAACTGCAGCAACAGAAAGATGATTTCATTGCTATTGCCAGTCATGAATTGAAAACACCGGTTACCAGTATTAAAGGCTATGCACAGATACTGCAAAGAATATTAGAGCAAAAAGGCCATACTGATATTGCTTCTATGATGAGCCGCATGGATAACCAGGTAAACAGGCTTACAGCGCTGATCAATGATCTGCTGGATGTAACCAAGATCAATTCGGGCCAGCTGCAGTTCAATCATGCTGAATTCGATCTCAATGAATTGCTCACTGAATTACTGGAAGATCTTCAAAGCACTACCCAGCAACATAAGCTGCTTAAGCATGTTAACGGCGCTGCCATGATCTATGGCGATAAAGAACGCATCAGCCAGGTAATAACCAATCTTGTTACCAACGCTGTAAAATATTCTCCCAATGCCGATAAAGTGGATATTGGCATAGAAGTAAACATCAATGAGACGATAGTTTATGTGCAGGATTACGGCATCGGCATAGCAGCAAATGATCTGAATAAAGTATTCGAACAATTTTACCGTGTAAGCGGCGATATGCAGCATACCTATCCCGGGCTTGGCCTCGGTTTATTTATATCTGCCGAAATAATAAAACGCAAAGGCGGAAGGATCTGGGTGAACAGTAAAGAAGGAGCCGGCTCAACTTTTTATTTTTCATTACCGAAGGATATCCCACCTGTTACTTAAGCTTCCGGGTACAGTATTAAGAACGGCTTTTTTGATATTCATTCAGGCACTGCAGCGGGTCATTAAACAGGAATATCTTTTTTCAGATGCTCTTCTATTATCTCTGTATGATAATAAATTGTCGCATCTATCGAATTGCTGATGATGCAGTACCGGTTTGCTTTTTCTATTGCCTCCAATGCTTTTGGCTTATTTGCTTCTTCAGCGATATATATTTTTGGAAACAGGTTGATCGTAGTGAATTTATATTTTCCGTCTGCCAGCTCTATTTCGCCAATCACTTTGCACTCAAAATGCGACAGTTCAAAATTCATTTTTTGTATAAATGATAATAAAGTGGACATATAGCAACTGCTGAGCGAACTGAGAAAAAGATGTTCTGGCGCCCATTCTTTTTCAATGCCCCCAAATTGCAGGGGCATATCTACATATATGGGGCCACGGGCATCTTTTGCAGTAAGAATACCTTTTGTTTTGGTAAGCCAGTTAAGATCTACTTCAAAAAAGAATTGTTTATCGCTTTTACCTTTCATCTTGTTTATAATTTTAGAACAAATGTATTTTACCCCTCACAACAGAATCATGACGCCTGTCAACAGGCAGGCTGATAGTTATGCTACACCGGAATTATCAGCGGCCGCTTTTTTAACCCGCCATATATAATCGTCACCTTTTCGATATAATATAAATACCGCTACAGCTCCTATAAGCGGAGCGGGGAATCCAGAACCTGTACCCAGGGGAAGAATAGCTATTAAAAATATCATAGCGGCAATACAGCCTGATTTATAGATCATTCCTTTCAATAAAAATGCTACCGCCATAAAGCCCTGGCACAATGCTATAAAGCCTACCAGCAAGCCAATATGCCGGCTGAACCAACCATTGATAAAATCCTTGTAAGCATCGGTAATGGCAAGTTCACCATATTCGAGGTAAACAGATGGCGTTAATTGGGAGAACCTGCTGTTGACATAACAGGCCCAGCTAAACAGAAGAAAAAATAATAGCCTTGCCAGGCGGGGCCATTTCAAACTGCTTACCAAAAAGAATACCGCCACAATATTAGATACTATCAGGGCGTATAAATAAGCCGGATTATCGAGTCCTTTCATAGTTTAATTTTCCGTTTAACAACTTCTGCTTTTATTTTTCCGGGTATATCCCTGCAGGCGCAATTCTTTTTATGGGCCAGGTGCCACTTAATACGTTGTTCAAGGCTGGCGTTCTTTGGCATTGGATGCTGCAAATGCCATTTAATATTTACCTGCATTGCTGTTTTTTAAAACTCAAAAAAAGGTGATTAACAATTGCTGTTCAATGAGAACAATCACTAAAAAGGCTGATGCAGGTCATCCGGAAGGGCAGTTTGGGCTAATAGCTTTGTGCTGAGAAAGAACCATTGTAAAAGCAAATCAGTTAAACCCAATAAAAATGATCGGACCATTAAACGATACACAGATCAACAATATCCTCTCGAGCCAAATAATAGGAAGGCTTGCCTGTACAGACGGCAAACAGCCTTACATAGTACCTGTTACTTACGCCTATGATGGAGAGTATATCTACGGCCAAAGCAATGAAGGCACCAAATTATCGATCCTTCGAAAAAATCCCTTGGTGTGTTTTGAGATAGATGTGATGACCGATATGCGAAACTGGCAAAGCGTGATAGTAACCGGCAAATTTGAAGAATTAAAAAAGGAAAGTGCTGTAAAGGCAAAGGAAATATTATTTAACCGTGTTTTTCCCTTAATGACAAGCAGTACCATACATACACACGAGCATGAAGTAACAGGAACTATAGATGACAGTACCAGGGTAAAGCATGTAATGTACAGGATAAAAATAAAGAAGGTAACCGGCAGGTATGAGAAGCAATAAAGAACTGATCAATCTCATTACTACTACTGACCGGCATCGTTGGTTACCGGCATAAACAAAAATAATTTTGTATCAATTAATAACCTCAAAAAAAAAATAACATGTCAACCAAATCTTTAACCAAAGTAAACGACAGAACACTGTCAGTATTCGATGATTTCTTTAAACCCTGGAACGAATGGTTCGATAATGATAATTTATGGAGCCGCGCTGCAAAAATGCCTGCCGTAAACATTACGGAGAAAAAAGACGAATACCAGGTATCCCTGGCTGCACCGGGTTTGAAAAAAGAAGATTTTAATATCGCAGTAGATGGCAATATGCTTACTATCAGCAGTGAGAAAGAAGAGAACAAGGAAGAAAAAGATAAAAAATTTACCAGGAGGGAGTACAACTATTCTTCCTTCAGCCGCAGTTTTACTTTACCTGAAGAGGTGAACGTAGAAAAGATCGAAGCAAAATATGATGATGGAATATTAAAGATAGCGTTGCCCCGCAAAGAAGAGATCAAAAATAATACAGCTAAGCATGTAGCTGTAAAATAAGCCATGAAGAACTGACATGGGGCCCCGCAAATCTTATAGCGGGGCCTCATGCTAACCTAAAATTTTATAACAGCGGAATGACTGAGAACAAAGACCATACGACAAGTACAGCATTAAAGTTTATACTGGCACAAATAAAAAATGAAAGCGACAGCTGGAACCGTTCGCTAAGTTTTATGATGGATGAAAATATCCACCTGAAAAGGTGGCTCATGCAATTGCTTAAAAGCGGTGTGGACAAGGATATGCTGGAAACGGCAGAAGATTATCATGGCTATTTTATAAAACAGGATCAGTTAACAAGTCTTCTGCGCAATGATATAGCCGAGTTAGATGAATTATTACTGAAAGGCAATAATGCTGACCTGGATGAAATAAAAATAAAACTGGCCAAACTCCGGGATAATATATGTAATGCATCGAGGGAATTTGATCAGTTAAGGATCTCTTTTAATGATCATATCATTGCCCATATTTAAGCCGATGAAAGCTTATCTGCTGAAAATATCAATTCTCATATTTTGCTGTACCAGCCTTTTTATCGTATCTACGGCTCAACTTACTAAAGAGCGTTTACAACAATTCGTTGCAGCAAATTATCCCGCCAATAATTCTATAAAAGAATTTTACGCCTACCTGCATTATTCAACAGCATGGATCCAAAAAGAAAATAAAAATGACCTTAATACCCTGCTTGCTGCCATCCAATCGTCTGCAGACGACGGGCTTGAAAAAAAAGATTACAATTCCGGCTTTCCTGACCAGTTATTAAATGGTACTGCTATTTTAAAAACTGCCGACGATTCACTTGTTGCAGAAGTGGCTGTTTCAAAAGCTGCTATTGATTATTATACTGATCTTGCCTATGGCAATACCACTCCTTCCATTGGTTATAATGGCTTAAACTACAAGCCCTCCTGTTATAATATCGGGGAAGTACTTGCTACCTACATTTCAACCAATCAATTGCCACTGCTAGGTATCTATTTATCGAATAATTTATTGGAAATAAATGCATTAACGGATAAAATAAAATGGATAAACAAAATAATTGCAGACAGTAATTTTAAAGAGCCTGCCATTACTTCTGCTAAAGCAAGCCGTTTTAACCAGCCATTGATAGCAAGGTTACACCAGCTTGAAATATTAGACAATATCAATACCGTAACTGACAGTGTTATAGAACAAAAAGTAAAAGAAGCCCAGCGCCAGTTTGGGCTTTTAGCAGACGGAACATTGCGTTCAACGATACTTCATGAATTGAATGTACCATTGAGTATCAGGTTGCAGCAATTAAAAACCGCCGTTAATTATTATCGCTGGTTATCGTGTCTTACGAGGGAACAGGCTGTTATCGTTGTCAATATACCTTCCGCCTATTTAAAGGTTTACCAGGATAGCCATTTACTCCTTGAAATGCGGATGGTTGTTGGCAAACCCTCTACACCTACCCCAACTTTAACCAGTAAAGTAAGTGAAGTAATACTTTATCCTTATTGGCATGTTCCTTTTAGTATTGCCACCAAAGAATTATTGCCTGCTATAAAAAGAAACCCCGGTTATATTGATGCCAACAATTACCAGGTATTAAATAAATCAGGAAAAATATTGGACCCCTATGCTATAAACTGGCGTGTGGTCAGCGCTGCTAATTTTCCTTATATCATCCGGCAAAGTACAGGATGCGATAACGCTTTAGGTTTGCTTAAATTAAATTTCTACAGCCCGTTCGGTGTTTATTTACATGATACACCAAATAAAAATGCGTTTTCATTAACCAAGCGCTTTTTCAGTCATGGTTGTATGCGTATGGAAAAACCTATGGAAATGGGGCACCTGGTTTTAAAGAACAATTCGATTGCCATAGATACTTTAGAACAAAAAGGGTGCGTCAGAAATCAATCTCCCGTAACAGTGCCCGTTGCTTACCAGGTTCCGGTAATCGTTTGGTATAACCCTGTGGGTATTGATTCAACAGGCCGTGTACTTTTTTATGAAGATGTTTATAAAAAATTCAACCGGTAAAATAAATACTCAAAAAAACTTACCCGTTCAACTGACCAAAATCCTTATCCCGGTTGACTTTCATCATACCTCATTTTTCTTTTACTGAATATTTTGCATTACTTAAAATCAATTAAAATGAAAAAAATAAAACAGTTCGGTCTTATCCTTTTATTACTGGCAACAGGATGTTATTCTTCCAAAATAACAACATCATGGAAAGCAAAAGATGCTGTTCCTCGTCAATACAAAAATATACTTGTATTAGGCCTTATTCCTGAAAAGGACAGGCGGATACAGGAACGAATGGAAGAACACCTGGTAGGAGACCTTACTGATATGGGCTATACAGCTATTTCTGCTTTGCAGGAGTATGGCCCTAAAAATTTTGAGGGCCTTAGTGAAAAAGAAGTGATCCAAAAATTAGCAAATAAAGGAGTAGATGCGATAGTGACCATTGTATTATTAGATAAAAAGAAAGAACGAAAATATATACCTGGCAGAGTTTATAATTCCGGCGAATTCTGGAATTATTATGGCAACCGCAACAGGATGATCTACGAACCAGGGTATTATGTTACCGACACAAAATATTTTTGGGAAACAAACCTTTATGAAATGCAGAATCAAACCCTGATCTACTCTGCGCAAACCCGGTCTTTTTCACCAAATTCTAAAGAAAGCATGAGCCATGAATATGGCAAACTGATAGTAGCTGATATGGTGAAACAAAAAGTATTGCAGCGAAAAGAAAATAAAGAAGAAGAGTAGGCTTAAACCATCCTAAACAATTTAAATGATCAGTTATGAAAAATGTCGGAAAAACAGATGCTGTTATCAGGATGATACTGGCATTGATAATAGCACTTATAGGGTATTATTACAGATCATGGTGGGGCTTATTAGCATTAGTGCCTTTAGCAACCGGCTTTTTAAATTTTTGCCCTTTGTATAAATTGTTCAGGATAAATACCTGCAAACGAAATGAATGCTAATAAACAATGATCAATAACAGAAAGTGCTTAACTAAAACACTTTCTGTTATTAATTCAGCAATTGAGCTAATTTCTTTTCATTGATGATCTTGATGCTGCCATTCTGTATATCAATCAGTTTTTCGTTTCTAAAATCGCTTAAAGTTCTTATTAACGATTCTGTAGCTGTGCCTGCAATGGTTGCAAGGCTTTCGCGGCTGATATCAATAAAAAAATCTTTTTCATTTTCCGCCTGGTACTTTTTTTGGATCATAACAAGCGCTTCTGCAACTTTTTTACGCAGGGAATTATAGGCCATACCTAATAACTGCTGTTCCTTTGAAGCAACATTTTTAGCCAGCAGCTGCATGAATTTTTTTGCAACTTCTGCATTTTTATTTACCAGTTCTTCAAAATCCTCTTTAGGTATCAGGGCCAGCTCAGATTCTTCCATTGCCTCTGCTGTATCCTTATATACTGTTCCTTCCAGCAAGGCCACATATCCTATAAAATCGCCTGCATTAAAAAGCTCTGTTACCAGTTCTTTCCCATCATCATTTACCCGGTAGGTTTTTATTCGCCCTTTAATAACGTAGAAGAGTTTGTTAGGATGATTATTCTCGCTATAAATCACCTGCTTTTTCTTATACGTATTTATGTCCTTATTTTCTATCAATGTCTTTAAAGCAGTATCACCAAAAGAAACCTGCATTAAATGCTGCAGGCCTTCCAGTCCCGGGGATAATTCCTGCTTAAGCAGATCAAGTTTCTTCAGTCTGCTGTCTACAGCATTCAACAGTTCTGTTCCGTTGAATGGTTTGGTGATATAATCATCGGCGCCAAGTTCCATTCCCTTACGAAAATCACTGCGCTCTGTTTTTGCAGTTAAAAAGATGAATGGCGTATTTTTCACTTTTTCATTTCTGTGAATAGCATGCAGTACCCCATATCCATCCAGTACCGGCATCATAATATCGCATATAATAAGATCAGGATTGTGCTCCAGCGCTTTTTCCACTCCTACTTTTCCATTCTCTGCAACTATCACATTGTAATTAGACAACTCCAATATTTCAGCCGTATTATTCCGGATATCGTCATTATCCTCAATTAATAAAATATTCTTCATGATCAGGCGGTTTTTGTAGTAAAGGTTATTATAAATTCAGTTCCTTTTTCCAGTTCGCTCTTCCACTCCACAATACCATCCATAAGCTCTGCATATTTAGAAACAATATGCAGCCCAAGCCCTGTGCCCTGTATATTACCGGCATTGGTACCCCGAAAAAAACGTTCACGCAGGTGTTGCTGATCTTCTGTTGAAATACCCATACCTTCATCTTTTACTGAAAGCGTGATCTGTTCGTTATTTTGGGTGGTCTTTATATTTATCGGGCTGCTTTCAGGAGAGAATTTGCTGGCATTGGAAACCAGGTTCATAACAATATGCTTAAGCAATGATGCATCAAGCGTTACATCTGTTGGCCCTTCATGTGTATAATGTATCCGCTGCTGCTTTTTCAATATATTCTTTATTTCTCCCACCATAGCTTTCACGGCATCCTGTATGTTGAACTGTGTGGGCCTCACCTGTATCTTTCCTTCCTCTATTTTACCAACACTTAAAAAATCATTTAAAATATCGGTAAGCATGTTTACAGATGAAATAATGCGCTGCAAATGCTTATCCCGTTTAGGCTGATCTTCTGTAGTAGTGTATTTTTCGATCAGGTAAGTGGAAGAAAGTACCGTGCTAAGCGGCGTACGAAATTCATGAGATGCCATCGAAACAAATCTTGATTTCAATTCGCCTAATTCCTTTTCTTTTTCCAGCGACCGGGAAAGTTCTTCCTTTGAGCGCTCCAGCTGGTGCATAGCATTGATCAGTTCACTTGTTCGTTGTGCCACCGTTGCTTCCAATTCGTTATTCAACTTTTCAATTTCATCTTCGGCTCTTTTACGTATTGTAATATTGCTTACAAAAGCGATAACAAATTTCTCTTCATTGGTATTATAATTTCCTAAGCTGATCTCAACAGGAAATTCAGTACCATCTTTTCTCCTGGCAAACAGGTCCATGCCTAAACCCATTGGCCGGTTCTGTGGCTTTTCAGTATAATGTTCCCTGTTGCCTACATGCTTATTATGAAACCGTACAGGAATAAGGATCTCTATCTTTTGGCCCAGTACCTCATTTACGGTGTAGCCAAACTCTTTTAAGGCAAAAGGATTGATGGCAGCTATATAACCTTTGCTGTCGGTAACCACAATACCCATAGTAGCATATTCAAAGAATGCTTCAAAGTGGCTTAGGCTTTCTTTTTTATTTTGGAAAGAATTTGGCATGAATCAGGTGTAAGGCTTCCGTTCAAAATTATTTTTTTTTTGCGGAATTTCCTATAGTTGCAATTCTATTTTAGTTATAGAGCCAATCAGCATAAATGCTATTAAATAACCTGTCTGCGTCTTTTTTATTGCAAAGTTGTGTGCCGGTATTTAAAGTGGCGGCGGTACCGCATGCTACCCCATACTGTGCAGCTTCTGTGATGCACTTTCCCTGCGATAAACAGAATACAATACCGGCCACCATGGAGTCGCCTGCGCCTACTGTACTTTTTTTAACAACAGGAGGAGGTTTAATAATTAATGAAATATCCCGGGTTATCAAGTGAGCGCCTTCTGCCCCCATTGAAACTACAATAACCTGGCTCTTATTTTTTTCGATAATGCTTTTAGCAATGCTTTCTGCATCTTCTGATCGTATTTGTTGCCGGCTGGCCAGGGAGGCCAGTTCATTCAGATTTGGCTTAAGAAGATATACTCCTTCCGTAACGGCCTGCTGCAATGCATCACCGCATGTATCCACTATAAATTTCGCATTTTTGATTTTTGCTATCCTGGCCAGTTGCCCATAAATATCGGTTGGTATGCCGGGAGGCAGGCTGCCACTGGCTACAATAAATTCTAACCCATCCAGTTTTTCTACTGCTGCCAGGCAGGCTTTCCACTCCTGTTCATTTAATATTGTGCCGGGCATACCAAAGCGAAATTGTTCATTGCTTTTCTCTTCAAATACAATGATATTCTCCCTTGTTTCATTGGCAGTTTCAATAATTACAGATGGTATGTTTTCTTTTTCCAGTAAATAATCAAAATATTTACCGGTGTAACCGCCGGAAGGATAGATGGCAAGCGCTTTGCCTCCCAGCTTTTTTATTGCCCTCGCAATATTTATACCCCCGCCCCCGGGTTCCAGTTTGGGCGCTGCACAATACAATTTTTTTTCAGGTAGTAAAGCCGCTACAGAAGTACTTTTGTCAATACACGGGCTAAATGTTATAGTTACTATTTTGCACATAACTGCAATTATACTTTTTCAAATCTTCCGCTTTTTTCTGTAAGCCGTATGCGGTAAATAACAGGAACAACATTTTTTGGATGCGGGTGTATCCTTTCTTTGGCCATCTCAGGCGTAATTGCTGTTTCACTTATCTTAAGATGAAGCATCCTGTCAACAAATAATTTCATAACTGTGTACCGCTCCTGTTCATCGGTGAGTTCCTCAAATTTTCCCCAGGCAATAATACTTTTCCAGTCAGTAAAATCGTTGATGACGTCTACCTCAAAACAAACCTCTGGGTTCTTACGCATCATTGCTATTTTCATTCCTTCTAAAGAATGCGCCATAATGTAGTTCCCATCATACACATAGCTTATCGGCACCACATAATTCTTTGTGCCGTCATTACATCCTATGCGGCCTAATACATTTTCTTTTAAAACTTCTTCAATTTCCTGGATAGAGAGTTTACCGATCATAAAAACGATTTTTAAATAACAGTCAATTCATTTTTTGAATATTGCCGCCTGCTCCACCTGTCGAGGTTGTAAAACGTGGTTGCTGCAATATTGCTTAAAGCTTCTTGTGTAGCAAAAGCCTGGTGCGGGGTGATCAATACATTGGGCATGGCCAGCAGCTTTGAAAGTACATCATCTTTCAGTTCTTCACCTGTATGATCATAAAAGAAAAGTCCTTTTTCCTTTTCATAAACATCTGCGCCATAATAGCCTATTTGCCCCTTTTCCAATCCTTCAATCACATCCTCTGTATTAACACATCCGCCCCGCCCTGTATTAATGAGCATTATTCCCGGGCGCATTAAATTGATGAGCTTCTCATTTACCAGGTATTTTGTTTGCGGCGTAAGCCCTAAATGGATGCTGATTATATCTGCTTCAAGGCAAAGTGTTACCAGGTTCACATATCTTAATCCATATTTTTCTTTTACTTCGGCATTTTCATTTATGTCGTATCCCAGCAACTGGCAGCCAAACCCATGCATTATTTTTGCCATTACGCTGCCTATCCTTCCTACTCCTATAATACCAACCTTTTTATTGTTAAGATCGAAACCTATTAAATTTTTTGTGGTAAAATTTTGCTGATGTACCTGCCTGTCTGCAGTAACGATCTTTCTGTTCAATGCCATTATTAAAGCAGCAGCGTGCTCAGCTACAGCATAGGGCGAGTAATCCGGCACATTGGCTACTATGATGCCCAATGCGGCAGCCTTCCTGATATCAACATTATCATAACCGGCTGACCGTATAGCTATATAGGCTGTGCCATTGCTGTATAATATTTCCAGTACCCTGGCTGATGCATCATCGCCTGCGAATATGCTTATTGCATCGTACCCTTTCGCTTTTTCGGCAGAGGCAACATTAAGTGCTTCGTTAATAAAAACTACTTCACTGTTATTTTTGTTGGCAGCCTGCAGGTAAGGCAATTCAAAATCTTTGGTACTGTAAAAAAGTGTCTTCATAAATAAAATATTCCTGTTATAGCGGTCAATTATGAAGAGACATTACGGGTATATAACTGTTCAATACCAGTTTTTTGGTATGGCTTTTATGGGTTATCCTTTCTATGATAGTATGTTCTTTTGGCAAAACGATCAAGAGCCCGATATCATTGGCCCGTGCAAGTTCCATTATTCCTTCTACGGTATCCTGTTTTGTGATAAAATGATACTGGGGCTTAAAATCAAAGATCATTTCCTGCAATAATCCTGATCCAAAAACAACATCAGGATTGAATTCTTTTTCAGTACCGGTATTAAGAACATGAAGTTCGGCATTAAGATCTTTTGTAAACATTTTAATAATATTCAAAGGGATCGTTTCTATCACCTTATCAAAATCACATGCCAGCCCGATCTTCTTCACACCAAGGTATTTCGCTTCAGGCGGCACCGTAATGACAGGCCAATGCAAATGTTTCATGGTATGTACAGCATGCCCCCCAAGAAAAAATCTTTCTGCCGCTGTAGTTCCCTGGCTACCCATTATCACAAGATAAGGATGTATAGTTTTGCATATCTTTTCGAGTTCTTCAAAAAAAACGCCCATTATTGTTTCCACTTCTACATTTACTTTATTCCCTGTATACAGCAATAATGCTTCTTTTGCTTCTTCTATATCTTTTTTTGCACGGTCTTCAGTAGCTGTTTGGTTTAAAGGTACCGGCGCATCAACATATATAACGGGTACCTGGTAAACATGCACCAGTTTTATAGCTGCGCCTAATTCAATAGCCATATCCGCTGCATACCTTGCTGCATTTAAGGCAACCGAAGAAAAATCTACAGGAACGATTATTGTCTTCATAATTATAATTATTTATGAAAGCGAAACTAATTTTACCGGTTATTTAAAAGGATGATCATCATCATCCCCGGTGTTGATTATTCTCATTAAATCATTGGGGCGGCAAGAACAGATTTTCCGGCAAAACTTAATTTTATAGGCCTGGCGTACTTTTTATGAAGTTTGCATGGCAGATGATAACCATTAGCAGGCAAAATGATTTCGGTTAGCAGAAAAAAGTCATTAAAATCCAAATTTGCTTTCTCTTATAATAATCTAACCATGCAGCTGAAATGGCCTGTTGCAAAAAATTTGCAGATAATTTTATTCGCTTCACTCATTCTTTATCTTGGCAGAACACTGTTTGTTCCGCTGTTGTTTGGATTACTGATCGCCTTGATCTTATATCCTGCCTGTAAATGGCTCGAAAAAAAAGGCTTCAACCGGGCCGTTGCAATAAGCATATGTCTTTTGTTGGTTGCCGTTTTATTAAGTGCACTGCTATTGCTGATCCTGTGGCAGTTAAATATGTTCATACAAGATTCTCCTGTTATTATCAGCAAAGCGAAGCTTG
Organism: Bacteroidota bacterium; assembly: GCA_048497855.1. Classification (GTDB taxonomy): domain Bacteria; phylum Bacteroidota; class Bacteroidia; order Chitinophagales; family Chitinophagaceae; genus Ferruginibacter. The sequence goes on from JBEHZB010000003.1 coordinate 117,432, forward strand.
CTTTAACTGAATTACAGGTACAATTGGTAAATGCCGGTATCTCCCTCGATCTTCAAAACTCCTGGATCGAAAAACTTGGAACCAATATGGGAAGCAGTTTCAACATATTTGTTCAGGCTGTTCTTAACATGCTCTTTACTTTTTTTCTTGTTCCTGTTTATACCGCTTTATTTCTTTATAACAGAAATACGTTTGTGCAATTTTTAAAACTGGTGGTTCCTGTAAAATATGCGCAACAGCTTAATAATATCTTACAGCAAACAACACTTACGTATTCCAGGTATATTAAGGGGATGATAGTTGTTTATCTTTTGGTAGGCATATTGAACAGCCTTGGTTTAATGGCGCTAGGTGTTGAACATGCCATTTTATTTGGAATGGTTTGCGCTATTATGACAATTATCCCTTACATCGGTATTATCATCAGCGCATTATTACCTATTTCCGCCATCTGGCTTCAAACAGGAAATATCTGGTACCCGCTTGGAGTGATTGCAATATTCGTCTTTGTACAATATCTTGAAGCAAATGTTATTTTTCCCAAAGTAGTGGGCGCTCAATTAAATGTCAGTACACTCGTTGTGCTGGTTGCCGTTATCCTGGGAGGAATAATCTGGGGCGTAACAGGCATGATATTATTCATCCCCTTTGTTGCGATACTGAAAATTATTGCGGATAATATTATTGAATGGAAGCCTTTAAGCTTGCTTTTAGGGCGATAGTCTTAGCTTGCCTGGCATACATATTCTGTTCTTGGCAAACTTGTAAGGCTTATTGCTGCAAAACCGCCCGCTATTTCTGTAAAGTTCCTGTAACCTCTTGCCTGTAAAATGGATGCTGCTATCATACTCCTGTAACCTCCGGCACAATAAATAAAGAAATGTTCTTTCGGGTTTATCTCATTTATCCATTCATTTATATAGGCTAATGGTTTATTGTATGCCTTCTCTACATGTTCCGCTGCATATTCACTTTCTTTCCGAACATCAATGATCTTATCTGTATCGATCTTCACTTCTTTAGCAAGCTGTTTTGATGTTATTCTTTCAACAATATCAACCTGTTTACCTTCAGCCACCCATTTATTAAAGCCGCCTTTTAAATACCCCAATACATTATCAAACCCTACACGGCTCAACCTGGTGATAGCTTCTTCTTCAGATCCGGGGTTGGCAACCAACAATAAAGGCTGTTTTACATTTACGATCAGGGCACCTACCCAAGGTGCAAAGTCTCCGTCAAGGCCAATATTTATTGATTGTGGAATAAAGCCCTTATAAAATTCTGTATTGCTCCTGGTATCCAGGATCAATGCCTCTGCATTTTCTGCTGCCACTTCAAACTCATTTGGCGTTAATGCTTTCATGCCCTTATTCAAAACGGATTCAAAACTTTCGTAGCCTTTTTTATTCATCGCTACGTTTAACCCAAAATAAGCCGGGGGTGGCAGCAAGCCATCGGTAACAGCTTTTATAAATGCTTCCTTTGAAGGTTGGTTCAACGCATAGTTTACTTTTCTTTGGTTTCCCAATGTATCTACTGTTTCCTTCATCATATTTTTACCACAGGCGCTTCCGGCTCCATGTGCAGGATATACAATTACATCATCTGCCAATGGCATGATCTTATTCACCAGGCTATCGAATAATAAACCTGCCAATTCTTCTTTTGTTTTGTTTGCCGCTTTTTGCGCAAGGTCTGGCCGGCCTACATCGCCCAGGAACAATGTATCTCCCGAAAAGATCGCATGATCTTTACCATGTTCATCCTTTAAAAGATAAGTGGTGCTTTCCATAGTATGGCCCGGTGTATGCAATACCTTAATGACCACATCGCCGATCTTAAACTCCTGGCCGTCTTTTGCAGAAATGCAATCAAACTCACATGCTGCATTGGGACCGTACACAACCGGCGCTCCTGTTTTTTTACTTAGATCAATATGGCCACTCACAAAATCTGCATGGAAATGCGTTTCAAAAATATACTTTAATATGGCACCATCTTTTTGCAGCCTGTTTATATAAGGAGCAGTTTCACGAAGCGGATCAATAATAGCTGCTTCGCCTTTTGAAGTGATATAATATGCGCCCTGTGCCAGGCAACCTGTATAAATTTGTTCTACGTTCATAGTATGTTATTTAAGTTATCCTGTTCAATATATTTTTTTTCTAAAAGAAAAGATTTGTTACATCATTTTTCGAACAGCCATTTAAAAGGTTTAAAGGGTTGCCCGGGTTTAAGATTGAATTTAACAATACTGTTTTGCTGTATGTACCTTACTGCCTCTTCAATAGAATCAGTTACCAAATAGATCTGCGCCTCTGCTGCAGAAATAGTAGACTTACTTTTCATAAACTCAATATGAACTATAAGTTCTTTATGAAAAACACTGTCGAAGATCACAATAGGGAATTCGCTTATTTTTTTAGTTTGAATTAATGTCAATGCTTCAAAATATTCATCCAATGTGCCAAATCCGCCAGGCATAACAATAAAGGCATAAGAATATTTGATCAGCAGGGTTTTACGAACAAAGAAATAGCGGATATTAACCCATTTATCCAGGTAAGCATTAGGATGCTGCTCTACAGGAAGTACAATATTACAGCCAACACTTTTTCCGCCAACAGCTTTAGCACCTTTGTTTGCAGCTTCCATTAAGCCCGGTCCCCCGCCTGTCATAATTGTAAAACCCAGTTTTGCTATTTCGCCGGATAACTTGTTGGTGACTTCATAATAAGGATGGCCTTCTTTAAACCGGGCCGAACCAAATATGGTTACGCAAGGACCTACAAAATGTAAGACCCTGAAACCTTTAATAAATTCGAATAATACTTTGACAGAAAATTTGAACTCCTCCCAACGGCTTTGAGGGCCTTCTAAAAATTTTATCTCTGATCTTACCTGCTCTTCCATCATCACATTACTTTACCCAGGAATTTCATAAACTCTTCTTTCAGGTCTTTGAATATTACTACTTCTGCTTCAAACCTTTCATTTAAGCTGGCATGCGTAGTCATTTCTTTTCTATCAATATGCCCGGCATGCTGCTGTATTTCTTTAGCCATCCTATGCACATGTTCATTGATATCATGCTGAAGAATATCAATGTTCTCGGCCTGGATCAAAAACTGATTCTGGAAATGCTCGATCATTTGTACTATTTCCGCAGCAGTATTTTTGGCTGCAACTTCATCCAGGCGTTCTTTAAAAATATTCAGTTCTTCTTCATAGAAACCAAGCCACTTGGCCCAGTCAGAACTTTTATTGTCGATAGTTTTTACATTTTCTGTTTGCATAATTGTAGTTATTTGCTTTATAACAAAACTAATTTGCACAATACATACTAAGCCTGACGAAGATCATTTTGGCGCCTGATATTTCTCAAAGAGATAAAATACCGATAGCGTGTACAACTTTCGGCTAAACTTTACTTTCCTGGACCATGGAGGATATTTTTAAACTGAGGTAAATCAACCAGTTGATTGACAACAGTCATCGCTATTCAGTTGATACCAAATTACTTTTATCCCGAAAAAATTATCATGCTTCATGAAAAGGAAAATTAATACTACACACTTACCGTTTATCGCATTGGCCTTTGCCTCATTTTTCTCAGGCACAACTGCAACGGGCCAGGTTCAACCGCGATGTTCAGCAATCAACTGTGATACAACTACTGAATATGACAATGATTGTATCATTCTGCCTTCAACAATTATTGCAGCAGGTTCCAATTGGTTTTTTTCAACAACAGATGCTGAGCCTGCTCAATGGCCCAATGTTGACAGTTTGCCCGGAAGACCCGCCCGTGCGCCTTTTGGATTGAAGCCAACTGAAAAAATAAAAACAACATTAGCAGCAAGGCATACTTATTATTTTACGAAGACAATATCCTTTGATCCTGACTTATATAATGATTTCACTTTCGATATTTCTTTATCCGATGGTGCAATCATTTACATTAACGGAACAGCAACCGGAAGAGTTAATATGCCGGAGTCGGATGTTAATTATAATACTGTTGCCACATCGATCAGTAAGCCTGAAAAATCTTCGCATTTCATTGTATCAAGTTCATTTTTCGTAAAAGGGAATAATACCATACAGGTTGAAGTTCATACTGCTGAAGCCGCGGAAGACGACCTGTTTTTTGACCTGGAGCTGATCGGGAACAGGGCCTATGTGCCATTTTGCCCATTACCAAAGCGTTCCAAACCTGTTTGTAATTGTATTGGCGGGCACTGTGGTGTAACCGGCGAATTGAACCGTGAAAAAAATAACCAAATGCGTAAGATGCATCATAAGGCGCCCGGCATACAATGTTGCAAAAGCAATACTGTGATCGATTAATATTCTTTAAATAAACAACTATATTTTTCACATTTTAAAACTAAAAAAATGAAAACAGATTTTCAAATTCAGAAAGATGTAATGGATGAACTGAAATGGAGCCCGTTCCTGAATTCGTCCGAAATAGGTGTAGCTGTAAAAGATGGCATTGTGACTTTATCGGGCCATGTAGATAATTATGCAAAAAAAGTTGCAGCAGAAAAGACAGCAAAAAAAGTCAGTGGTGTAAGAGCCATTGCAGAAGATATTCAAATTGGCGTTTCTCCATCCTTTCAAAAAACCGATACCGAAATTGCTGAAGCCGTAATGAATGCACTTAAATGGCATACCGCTGTTCAGGAAGAAAAAATTAAAGTAAGTGTAGAAAACGGCTGTGTAAAACTGGAAGGCGAAGTAGATTGGAATTATCAGCGCACCAATGCTGTTAATACCGTTCAAAATCTCAGCGGCGTACGCTATGTAAGCAACCTGATTACAGTGAAACCTGCAGTTACTTCGCCTGATATCAAACAAAAAATAGCTGCTGCATTTCACAGGAGCGCAACTGTGGATGCCAGTAAAATAACTACTGAAGTTTCGGGCAGTAAAGTAATATTAAAAGGCTCTGTTCGTTCGTTCGCAGAAAAGAAAGATGCTGAAAACGCGGCCTGGGCTGCACCTGGTGTTACCAGTATCGATAGTAAGCTTGAAGTTCATGTACCTGATTATGCATATGAAGACCTGTAAGCTGGTCCGGTCTACTTTAATACAAAGCCTGCTATAAAATAATGGCAGGCTTTTTTATTATGTATCGATATCAAAAAAATAAATTAAAAATATTCCAGCCTGAATAACTCATTTTCTGAAGGCTCATCCATTTTCCATCTTGTTATGTTTTGAAAGGTAGTTGCAGCAATACTGTTCAATGCTTCTTTAGTAGCAAAAGCCTGGTGCGGTGTAAGCAATACATTGGGAAATGACAGTAATTTATCCAGCATTGGGTCATTAAGATCTTTGCCGCTGAGATCTTGAAAAAAAACTCCCTGCTCATTCTCATACACATCAGCTCCATAAGCTGCCAGTTTACCCGATTCCAGGGCAACAATAACATCTGCTGTTTTAACACATGCGCCCCTGCTTGTATTAATTAAAACAGTCCCTTCTCTCATTGTTTCAATCAAGTTTTTATTAATAATGTGCCTGGTTTGAGGTACCAAAGGGGTATGTATGCTTATGATATCGGAATGTTCACAAATCGCTGCAAGGCCGGCATAAGTAAACCCATATCTTTTCTGCAGGCTTGTGTTTTCATTGATATCATTTACAAGCAGTGTACATCCAAAACCATGCAGTATCTCTATTAATTTGGCACCGATCTTGCCGGCCCCGATTATACCCACTTTTTTTCCGTGCAGATCAAACCCCACAAGATCATCCGACAAAAAATTTCTGCTATGCATTTGCCGGTCTGACAGAATAAGCTTCCTGTTTAAAGCCAGTAACAATGCTATTGTATGCTCGGCAACTGCATGCGGAGAATTTGCAGGAACATTTGCAACAGCTATTTTAAGCCGCTTTGCTTCTTCCAGGTCTACATTATCATAACCCGATTCCCGTATTGCTATGTGGCGAACCTTATTGCTGTATAATATATTTAAAATTGCTGCCGATGCATTATCGTTAGCGAATATGGATATAACATCAAAACCTCTGGACAGATAGACCGTATCAAAATCAAGACGCTGATTGGTGAAAACAACATCGTACTCATTGTCATTCATCCTTTCAAGATAAGGTTGTTCGTATCGTTGTGTACTGTAAAACAAAATTCGCATATTCGGTATAATTAAGATTGATCAAATAAAAGGGAATGGTAAACACCATTCCCCCCATTCCTAAAACCTAAACCGTTATTTGTGAGCTATAAATACCGGGAGTTTATGAGTAGCAATGATATCATTCACAAAACTCTTTTTAAACATTTGCGATATCTCTGACCTGCCGTAAGACCCGCTAACCAGTAACGCTGATTTCTTATCCATTATCCATGTGGCAAAATACTTTTTGGGATCTGTATCAAGCTTAAAAACAGAGGAATGCCTGCAATGGGCAGATACATATTCCTGTATCTGCACTTTACCGGGAAAATCATGTTTATCTCCTTCAGATGCATAAACCAAGAAAGTGTTATTATCTATGAATTCCGGGAACAGGTAAATAAACTGCTTTATTGCAAACAGCGATTCATTACTTCCATCATAAGCCAAAATATTATTTTCCGGGAAGTCGAACTTTTCCGGTACTACCAGTACAGGGCAATTAACATCATGCAAAAGATCTTTCAGATAAGCATTCAAATTGCTAACGCCGCATTCCTTATAAAATATCTCACTGCCTATGATCATCAGATCAGCAAAAGCACTTTCCCGTTTTAACTCTGGCAGTGCCAGGTTAAAAAAGTCTTTATGTACAGCACATTTGATGTTATTGGAGTTACACAACTGTGTAAATTTTTTCATGTTGTCTTCTATAACCTCTGCCTCTTCATCTTCGATAAGCGGAATGTTAGAGACACCTGCACCAACCGCATTTGCATAGCTCCACAGGTCAGCAATATTTGTTTGCGGCAGGAAAACTCCGGCTATCATTACAGGTTTCAATTGATTAAGCCTCCGGGCAAATTCAAAAGCACCTTCAGAAAAGTTAGTTCCGTCAAATACGAGTAATATCTTTTTCATAATAATTCTTTTTGGTAATAAAGTTATCTTTCTAAAAACCTGTTATTAATGACCATTGCTATATTCCCGGATGATCTTCGTTATGTTCCGGGCTTAATCGTCCATGTCATTTACTACAGCGATCACTTTTTTTCTCTTTTTTAAGATTACCGATAAAATACCTCCAAAAGCCATACAGGTTGTAAAACAAGTAACCAGCCAACCGACAAACGGAATAAGAAACAGTAATTTTAAAAGGATAAATATCCAAAACGCAGTTAAAGAAATTTTCCAGTAACCCCACTTACTGCCATATTGATTATTGAACCAGTTTGCTGTAATTATGGAAGTGATAGTAGTGGCCAATAGCAATAATATTATAAAACACACCAGTAAAATCATACCTACCGGCAATCCTACAACTGTGATAAAACACAAGAACATTGCTACCGGTACTGCTATGATAAAAACAGCCCCCCACCCTAATGATTTTATTGAATGATAAAAAATACTGTCGGCTGCTTTTTTCATACTGGCCGAAAACAGGTATTGTATCAACAGTATCATAACCAATGCCATTCCTAAATACAGCAACAATCCAATAAATGTAGTGGCACCTAAATAATACCATTGCGCATTATTGATCTTTAAGGAGGGGTCGTAAACAGCTTTCCCAAATTTTTGTGTTTGCTTAAAGTCCAGGCTGCCTTTTTTGTTCCAATAATACACATCATTATTAAAAACTGCATTATCTCCTATTTGAATATTACCGGCAGCAAGAACGGCCTTCCCGTTCAAATGACCATTGATAGTGATGGAGCCGCCACGGCAATCCACATTGCCAAATACATTGCCATTAATGATAAGCTCGCCAAATCTGCCATGTATACCGTCTTTAATATTACCGTCTACTGTAACACTGCCGCCACCTATCAACAAAGCGCCAATAGTTACTTCTTTGTCAAAAGTAACTGTACCACCCCCGATAATTACATCTCCTTCAACATTCCTTGCTATATGCATATTGCCTCCGATACAACGGATATCATCACCTACCACTCCATTAAAAATGGCGGTACCGCCTGCCAGTAAAATATCATTTGTCACAGAATCATTTATAATGATCGTTCCGCCTGCTATTACCAGGTCGCCAAATACAGGGGCATTGATAGTAACAGAACCCCCGAGGATATATACATCCTCATAAACCGGTTTACTGATCACTACATTATTACCGTATTCTACATATAAAGCAGAGCTTGTGACTGCATTTATCAGAAATGCCAGGAGAATGCTAATCCTTTTCATATGAAATATTTAAATTTTGAATTCGCTGGCACAAAGCAATAAGTAAACTGTATTCTTAAAAATGTTCTTGATCAACCTTTTAATTGATAGTTATCAGTAGCTGAACATCATGGTTATGAATGATCCCGGTCATTGCTAAAGAGCAATATAAACAGGATATTAGCTTTTGTTAATTATTTTATTGATCATTAAATTAAAACAACATGTCAGTTACAAAATTTTGCCAAAGCTGCACTATGCCTATTGATAACCCTGCCGACAGAGGAACAGAAAAGGATGGCAGTTTAAGTGAACAATATTGTAAATATTGCTACCAGGATGGGGCATTCACTGATCCGGAAATGACCTTAGAAAAAATGCAGGAAACTGCAACCAGGGAAATGGAAAAACAAAACATGCCGGCTGGTATCATACAGCACTCGCTTGATATGTTGCCTAAATTAAAAAGATGGCAAACGTCAGGCAGTAAATAGTTTTGAATCAATTTCAAAAAAAAATCGCTGCATGTACATGCAGCGATTTTTTTGTACCCTCGACATTCCTTATAAAATTGGAATCGCCTCTACACTTTAATAGTATCAGAAAATAATCAGCGAAGCAGTATATACATATAAATGTATTGGATGATCGCTATTCGTGATGCAGAAATAAAAGTGGTAACCGGCTGTGTAAGGCTACTTGCTTTGAATGGCTTTTGTGCAAAATTGTATGCACCAGGCTATGCCTTTTTGGAAAAAGCATCAGCAGGTCAATTTCATATTTATCTGCAAATACCAATATTTCATTATCAATATCCTCTCCTGCTAAAAAATGATAATAAGGTTTTTTATCAAGCACAAGCTGCCCCAACATACCGGATTGAAATACAGTTTCCGGATCAAATTTAGAAGCCTCTCCTACATTAACGATATGCAGTTCGCATTGAAACAGTTGCGCAAGTTCATTAAGTTTATCAACAGGGATCGTATGAACAACATCCTTAAGATCGCAGGCTACTGCCATTTTTTTAATCTTTTTAAATTGAACTTTGTCGGGAACAACTATCAAAGGCAACGCTAAATGAGTAATAGCTGATAATGCATTACTTCCAAACAATACTCTCCTGGCTACACTTGCACCCTGGCTTCCTATTACAATAAAATAAGGTTTCACCACATCAATAACTTCTTTGATCTCACTCATAAAAGTACCTATCGATATTGTACTGCTTATTTTTATTTTTTGCCCGGAGATTAATAATAAATCCTCGGTCAGGTTTTTCATATTGTCGGTTGCAGAGCGTTCCATTTCCTCAAAATCGAAAGCTGAAGGAACCTCGGCTGCACCAACAGGTATCTCATAAGAATGAAACAGGTGTATTTCGGCATTAAGTAATAATGCCAGTTCTACAGCATAGCCGGCAGCATTTATAGAACAGGTAGAAAAATCAGTTGCAACAAGTATTATTTTCATTGTAAATAGTTTTAGATCATTTTAAAACAAGGCTAAAGTAGCTTTATTAAACAGGCCATGGCATGACCCTGGTCATATATCTTTTTGATACACATCATATTCCTTACCAGTTCTTTAATAATAAACACAGGATAAACTCATTATATTTCTTTTCTGTACACTTGAGAAGTATCACTATCCAGAATGACAGCCATCATTTTGCAGACTTTTCTTTCACAATAGTTTTGGCTCCACAAAATTTAACCAAAATGAAAAAAATATTATTTACACTATCATTGGGATTGTGCTTTAGCACAGCATTCGCTCAAGATATCACCATCAATGAAGTGCGATATAACCAGTATGGTAAAAAAGTTGATCGCAAACCTTTGATCACCGAAGCCCGAAATGGCATACTTGTATTTGAATCAAAAAACCAGGATTACAGGCTTTGGTTCGATATGCGTGTACAGGTTGATGCACAATTGTTTCTTGGAAAACCATTAAATCCAATTGGGAATGGCGCCAGCATTCGCAGGGCAAGATTTGCTGCTAAAACAAATCTCGGTAAAAACTGGTATGGCGAACTTGACCTCAATTTTGCCAATGGTGTACTTGAACTGGAAGATGCTTATTTCAGTTATGATTTTTTAAATGGTATTAAAAGCCGTGTAGGTAATTTTAAAGAGAAATTCTCTATGTCGGAGAATTCCTCATCCCGTTACCTGAATTTTATGGAGCGTGCAATGGTGGTAACCACATTTGCTCCTTCACGGCATATTGGCTGGGAAGCATCTTATACAGGAGATAAATTCATATTGACCGGCGGCGCTTTCTTCCAGGAGATACAGGACGCTGAGACAAATACTTACGTAGAAGATAATAATAAAGATTTTGGCCGGGACCAGGGTGTTTCCTTTACCGGCAAGTTTGTTCTTCAGCCTTTGGGCATTCAAAAAGATTACGGCATTCATTTAGGCTATGCTTATTCGTTACGTCAGCCAAAAACAGATGTTGATCCTACCGAATACGGAGGCATACGTTATAGTACCCGTTCGCTAAGCAGCATAAACAGAAAAAAATACCTTGATACTGATGTCATTCCTTACTATAAACATCAAACCATCAGCAATGTAGAAATAGCGGGGTATTATAAAGGCCTGGCAGTACAAAGCGAATGGATCAACAATAGAACAATCCGCAACAATGACCTTGAAAATCTCTATTTCGGGGGTTTTTATGCACAGGCTGTATATATGCTTTTTGGTGGCCGCCAGGTATATGACAAACCCGAAGGAGAATTTACTCAACCCGATTGCGGAAAAAAATGGGGAGACGTTGAATTGGCTGTCCGCTATGATTTTGTTGACCTGAACAACAAAACAGTATATGGTGGTTCTGCAGAAGCTATTACAGCAGGCATCAATTTTTACACTGCGAAAAATGTAAAGTTCCAATTAAACTTCAGCAATATCAATCATGACAGGTATGCGAACGGCAAAGGCAAATTATTTGTTGGAGAAGACGCTACAGGCGCTTTAACCAAAGATCCTTCCAAAGTTGTAAATGGCAAAGGAAAGGCCGGTGAAGATTATAATCAATTAGGCATTCGTTGTGAAATTAATTTTTAACTCATCTATAAATACAATAATCATGAAAATAAAATATCTTTCAATAGCAGTAGTGTTATTGGCCATGTTCTTTACCTCCTGTGTAAAAGATGATATGTACAACGGGCCTGCATTAATTACCAACATTTCTTATTCACCAGATACAGTAACGCCAGATGACACTGTAACTGTAGCAGCTACAATAACTGCCTTAAGAGGTATCCAATCTGTCTCCTTATTTTATAAGATCAATTCAGGAAGCTATGCTTCAGCCGCTATGACAGTTGGTATCAATGATACTTATTCTGCCAGGATCCCTAAACAGGCAGATAAAGCTGAAGTTACTTTTTATATTTCTGTAACAACAAACGGCGGAATACAAAATCAATCAGACAAAAAAACATATAAGGTTGGCGCTATTCCTCCCAACTATGCAGCTATCATACTTAATGAAGTAGATGGCAATAAAAAATTTGTAGAGCTATATAATAATTCGGATAAACCGGTTAATATTTCCGGCATGACCATAATTAAAAACGGCACCTCTTTGAAAAATGAGGATGGTACGCCGCTATGGTTTGTACCTGCAGGAACAAGCATACCTGCCAGGGGATTCGGTGTGATCAGGTGCAATGGATATTCTGCAACAGCAGATGCCGGAGCCGTAATGATCGGAACAGTAGGCGATGGTATGTCGACTAAGCAAACACTTTTACTGGAACTTACCAAACCCGATGGCACTGTATTAAACACATTCCAGAGAGGTGTGGCACCCTGGGGTGTAACCATATCAGCCATTGCAACGACAGACTCTTACAGCCGTTGCCCGGATGGGACTGGTGCCTGGAAGACTGCCTTATCTACAGCAGGAAAAGCAAACAGTACTTCAACAGGAGATATTCCACAACTCTAAAAAATTAAAACCAATATTGCTTAAATGAGTGCAGCGCAACCAACAAATGAATCATGGCCTGTTTCCCGCTATGAGTTCCGGAGTTTTGGCCAGCATTTTAATTATGCTTCAAAGCGAATGGCAAGGTTATCCGAGCCTGTACCCGAAGAATTGTGGGAACGGCACAGTGATGAAATATACATTGTGTCGGTAAAAACAAGTTCGGCCAATGTAAAGATCCGTGATGGTGAAATAGAAATAAAGATACTTTTAGAAACTACAGATGGATTTGAACAATGGCAGCCTTTACTGCAGGCCGCATTTCCAATACCAGGATCTGTCATAAAAGATAAAATACTTACTGCCTTACAAATAAAAATGGCTGACCCTGTAAAACATATGTATTCGCTTAGTGAATTCATATCGCTTATTGACCATCATCCATACTTACAAACTGTGGCCGTAAAAAAACAGAGAGCTGCGTATATGGTGAATAAGACAATTTGTGAAACAGCCGTTGTATTGATCAATGGAGCAAAAGTTGTTACTATCAGTTGCGAATCAACAAACATTAACGACATAAAACAAACCATTAAAGATATCGGGCTTGAGGGAATAGAGAATATCAATTACCTGCAGGCTATACAGCGTGTTACAGGTATAATAAAAAAACAACTGGCAAACTAACAATTATGGCACAGGAAATTGAAAGAAAATTTCTCATTACGTCAGGCGACTACAAAAAGTATGCGATCAGCCAATCGCATATTACTCAAGGTTATCTATCCTCTGTACCGCAAAGATCGGTAAGGATACGTATCAAAGATGGTGCAGGTTATATCACCATAAAGGGTATTGGCAATACTGCCGGAACATCACGATATGAGTGGGAAAAAGAGATACCTGTAAATGAAGCAAAAGAACTGTTACGTATTTGTGAGCCCGGTGTTATTGATAAAGCAAGATATGAAGTAAGAGCCGGAAGGCACATTATTGAAATTGATGAATTCTATGGCGAGAATAAAGGCCTCGTCATTGCTGAAATAGAATTACAAAAGGAAGATGACATTATTGACAAACCTTCATGGTTGGGGAAAGAAGTTACCGGGGAAGAGAAATATTATAACGCCATGTTAATGAAACATCCATTTACAAAATGGTAAATACGCCAACAATATCAACAGGCAATAAAGAACCGGAAAAAGCAGATACGATATCTGACCCGTTGGATATGAATAATTACAGGGTTGAGCAATTCAAAAAGATCAAAAAAAAAGGGTTTGAATTGTTGATGGAAAAATGGGGGATACCCGTAGCGGTGCTTTCATTCATTTTGATCTGTTATGTAATTCGCATCCCTTTCCTTGATCATATTAAACCCGGTATCTTAAAAGCTGAAGGCGCACAACGATTAAAAGAGCTGGGCCTTGAAAAATTCACACAGATCAACTATGCGATGCTGGCTATTTTTGTTGCCGCTGTAATCTTATGGATAACTGAAGCTATACCCAATTATCTCACCTCATTAGGTATAATACTTGCAATGGTATTGGCACAGGTAACTACCGAAGAAACTGCTTATGCCCAGCTTGGCCACCCCGTAATGTGGCTAAATATTTTATCGTTCATCTTAGCAAGCATGCTTGTTACTACCAAAGTAGCTAAGCGTTTTGCGTTATGGTTTGTATTAAAATTTGGCAAAAATGCCACCTGGATCTTTTTTAGTTTCATAGTAATTAATGTTGTGCTTTCCATTTTTATCTCGGCCACCACAGCAAAAGCTACTATTCTCCTGCCTATTTTTATGGTGATAGCAGCCATCTATGGCGCCAATACCAACCATAGAAATAATTTCGGCAGAAATATTGTTTTACAGAACCTTTTCCAGATCACTGTTGGCGCAAGTGGCTTCATTACGGGTTCCGGAGCTAACCTCTTAGCAGGTTCCTTAATAGCCGGGGCATTAGGTAAAAAAATATTCGGATTCCAGGATTGGTTTATCGCAGCTTTCCCATTATGCATCATTCTTATAATTATCGGTTGGTTCGTTGGTGCAAAAATAATTTTCCCTATGAAAGCCGGAGAACAAAAACCGCAGATAGAAGGCGGCATGGAAAGGCTAAGAAAAGAATACGAATTATTAGGTAAGATGAACAGGAGCGAATACAAATCCATAGCCATATTTGTTGTTGTGCTTTTATTATGGGCCACCGATAAGCAACATGGCATTTCGCAAACTGCCGTTGCATTCATGGGCGCTATAGTTGCTTTGCTTCCCCGGGTTGGTGTAGTAAAATGGAATGATGTTGATATTCCCTGGCACCTGATGATATTTTCTGCAGGTGCCTATGCGTTAGGAATTGGACTCGATGCTACAGATCTGCCATCTTCTATAGTGGATGCTTTATTTACTCATTTTAATATCACCAGGGCAACTCCATTTTGGGTGATCTACCTTGGGCTGACCTTTGCCATGCTTTTCAGCTCAATACTTTTTCAATCCAAAACCATGAGGGCGCTCATCTTTATACCAATGTCCATCGGTATCGCACAAAGATTTGGTTACCCGGTAATGAGCCTTGCATTCCCGGTCGCTTTACTTATCGAACATGTTTATGTGTTGCCCTTCAACAGTAAGCCAGCCGCATTATTATACACTACAAATCAATATAGTATTTCAGATTCTTTTAAATATGGGTTTACCATGATGATCATTACGTGGCTTATGATCATTATTTGGGGAATGACAGTACTCCGGTTGCTTGGTTACACACCCAATGGTGTATTTTTTTAAATAAATAATTGCTAAAAGAACTTTTAAAATATAAGTATGGAACCGTTGACATGGATCATATCACTGGTTGTCATTTCAATTGTTTTTGATTTTCTGAACGGTTTTAATGACAGTGCAAATATTGCTGCTACCATTATATCATCCCGTTCAATGAGTGCACGTACAGCATTAAATATAGCCGCTATTGCGGGGTTTGCAGGGCCTTTTATTTTTGGTGTTGCAGTTGCCAAAACGATCGGCAGTGATATTGTGTTACCACATTTCATTACTATAGAAGCCCTGGCAGCGGCATTATTGAGTGCCTGTGCCTGGTTTATCATTACCTGGATAAACAAGATACCTTCCAGCCCTTCTCACGCTTTGATAGGAGGTCTTTTAGGAGCACTGTTGATCAGCAGTGGCATAAAAGCTATTGCTGTAAAAGGGTTTATCAAAGTACTTGCAGCATTATTCTTTTCGCCCGTTGCCGGACTGGTTCTTTCCTGGATCTTGATGAAAATCATTTATCGCTTATTAAAAAACGCAACCCCGGATGCCAATAATTTATTTAAGCTGGGGCAATATCCAACAGCTATTGCATTGGCAGCCAGCAATGCAGCAAACGATGCACAAAAAAGCATGGGCATAATTGCACTTGCATTGATGGCTACCGGCTATCAGCAGGATTTTTTTGTACCGCTATGGGTAGTATTGGTATGTGCAGGATCAAAAAGCCTTGGCTCTTTTATTGGAGGATGGAGGATTATACGCATGATGGGCACTAAATTTTATAAGATAAAACCAATTCACAGTTTCACTTCTCAATTGGCTTCATCGGTAGTGATCATCTCGTCTTCTTTATTAGGCGGGCCTGTTAGCACAACACAGGTGGTAAGTATGGCTATCGTTGGCGCAGGCGCAGGCGAAAGGATATCAAAAGTAAGATGGATGGTTCTAAAAGACATTTTTTTATCGTGGCTATTAACCATTCCTTTTACGGCCCTGCTGGCTATACCAGTTTATTTATTGATCAAATTTCTTTTTCATTAAACCGATTTAATCATGAGCATATTTGGGAAAAAAGATAAAGAAGATAATTTTATTACGCAGCTTAAATTGCAGGTTGAAAAAACTGCTGCCTGTGTAATCTTTCTTGAAAAAAATATGGGCACTATCAACGATGATATCATTAAGGAACATAAAGTAATGATAGATGAGATCATTGATATTAAAATGGTATTAATGGATGACCTGCATAATACTTTTATAACACCCATTGACAGAGAAGATATCTATCACATTTCCGTTTGTTTGCTGGAACTGGCTAAATATGCACAAACCACACTGGAAGAGATATACCTGTTAAATATAGCACCGGATAAATTTATCCGGGAGATGCTGGAAAAGGTAAAAGAAGAAACATTCGAACTGTCCCAGGCGATTAACCGCTTAATGAAAAATCCAAGAATTGCATATGAACATATTGTAAACGTTACCAAATTGGAAACACGTGTTGACAGAAGTTATAGAGATAGTATAAAGATCCTGTTTGAGGATAAGTTAAAGCTGACCACTGACCTGCAAAACATTTTATGTTTAAGAGAAGTATATCGCCATATATCCAATATGTCTGACAAAGCAGAAGAAGTTGCAGATGCTTTAGGCATGGCAATTATAAAATTATCCTGACAAGTTCACCGGTACATACAATGGCAAAGGCATGCAAGGCTGACTATTATCAGCACCGGTACTGATTAGCTTCAGCAGATCAGAAAAAAAAGAACTTAATATTTGATCACTGAAATTCCAGTAAATAAATGCCATTAGCATCAAACCTGAAGTTGTTCTTTTCGGAAGCGGGAAATATCTCCCGCTTCACGGGGCGGTTTTTAAGCCAGTGGTTCAAGCCCAGGTATGAGGTAGCAGAGTTTTTCAGGCAATGCTTTGTCATAGGATACAAATCATTACCACTTGTGGGGCTAACAGCTTTTATTATGGGACTGGTGTTAACTATGCAGCTCCGGCCTTCTATGGTTGATTATGGCGTAGAATCACAGTTGCCCGCTATTGTTGGCATTGCCATAATAAGAGAAATAGGGCCTGTAATAACAGCATTGATATTTGCCGGAAAGATAGGAAGCAGTATTGGCGCAGAACTGGGTTCGATGAAAGTTACTGAGCAGATAGACGCAATGGAAGTGAGCGGCACCAACCCGTTCAAATATTTAGTGATAACAAGGGTGATGGCTGCTACCTGTATGCTGCCGGTGCTGGTAATACTGGGAGATGCGGTTTCTTTATACGGTGCATGGCTGGGTGTAAATATCAGGGGCAATACCAGTTATGATTTGTTTTGGACACAGGTATATGATAATCTTTCTTTCAATGATGTGATACCTGCATTTGTAAAAAGCTTTTTCTTCGGATTTGCTGTAGGCATTGTAGGATGTTATAAAGGATATAACAGCAGCAAGGGTACAGAAGGTGTGGGCAATTCTGCTAATTCTGCCGTTGTTATTTCGTCAGTTATAATTTTTATTATAGATCTGTTGGCTGTTCAGATCACAGATGTACTGAACCTTAATTAATTAAATACAATGACCACAAAGACAATACAGCTGAATGATAAAGAAAAAGCTGCAGTAAAATCGGTTTTAATTATTGAGCACCTGTATAAATCATTTGGAGATAACCATGTGTTGCTTGATTTTAACCTGGATGTAAAAAAAGGCGAAAGCGTGGTAGTACTTGGCCGGTCGGGTTCCGGCAAGTCGGTATTGATAAAATGCATCATTGGCTTATTAAAGCCAGACGAAGGCTATATTGAAGTGTTGGGTAAAAATGTAGCTGGCATAAGCGAAAAAGAATTAGATAAGATCAGGGCTAAAGTAGGTTTCCTGTTTCAAAGCAATGCATTATATGATTCAATGACAGTAAGAGAAAACCTGGAATTCCCGTTGAGGCGCCATTGGATCAAACTGGCACAAAATGAAATAAATACCATGGTATCAGAAGCTTTGGAAGATGTTGGTTTGGCACACACAATAGATATGATGCCATCTGAATTATCGGGAGGAATGCGCAAAAGGATAGCATTGGCCCGCACATTGATCCTTAAACCCGAAATTATCTTGTATGATGAGCCAACAACAGGTTTGGACCCGATAACTGCTAAAGAAATTATTGAGCTGATGAAACGAATACAACATAAATACAACACCACTTCAATAATTATTTCGCACGACATGAATTGTGTAAGAACGGCCAGCGACAGGATATTGATATTGATTGATGGCAGGTGTTATGCCTGCGATAGTTATGATCAGTTAAAAAAAAATATCGACCCTAAAGTGAAACAATTCTTTCAATAATTATTCCAAATGGCAAACCGTATTATTAATAACGTAAAATTAGGGGCATTTGTAATAGCCGGGTTATTATTCCTCGTCTTGCTCTTATACATGATCGGCAAGAACAGGAATTTATTTGGAGACACCTATATATTAAAAGCAAGGTTTGAGAATGTTAATGGCCTTGTACCTGGCAATAATGTACGTTTTTCCGGGATAGAAGCCGGAACAGTAAAAAGCGTGAAGATATTCAGCGACACTGTCATTGAAGTAAGTATGATAATTGATAAAAAAATGCTTGGCATTATACACAAAAATGCTATCGTTTCAATTGGCACCGATGGCCTTGTAGGGAATAAAGTGATCAATATTATACCTGTGCGGCAACCAGCGCAACTGGCAGCAGAGAATGATATATTGGCATCAAAAAGAGCTGTTGATACAGATGATATGCTTCAAACACTTTCTAAAACCAATAATGATGTTGCGATAATAGCAAGCAATCTAAAACTAACGGTACAACGTATCAATAACAGCAGTGCTTTATGGGAATTATTGAATGACAGAAGCATACCGCTGGGTTTAAAAACATCCGTTAAAAACATACGTTTAGCTACTGTTAAAGCAGGGAAAATGGTAACTACATTAAACGAAATAACAACAGATCTAAAAAATGGCAAAGGGTCGCTTGGTACAATATTAAGAGATACCGGCATTGCTCAAAAAATATCAGATGCCGTTTTGAAAATTAAATCTGCAGGAGATGAAGCGAATTCATTGATCATGCAAATAAACAAAATAGCTACTGAAGTTGATCATGATATAAATACAGGAAAAGGAACAGTTAATGCTTTACTTAAGGATTCGCTGATAGTAGTAAAGTTAAATGCCAGCCTGGATAATATACAACAAGGAACAGATGGATTTAACCAGAATATGGAAGCACTAAAACACAACTTCCTGCTCCGGGGTTATTTCAGGAAACTGGAAAAGCAAAAACAAAAAGAAGAAAAAAAGAAGAATAGCAAAAAAAATAATTAATACGCTACGCTATTCGATATTTGGTTTAAGCCTTTTTTCTTTCCGCTAGGTCTAAAAAAAACAATTTTCAGAATATCCGCTGTCACTAAATATGCAATAAGAATAATTGCTATTACTGCCAGTTGGTTAATGTGTTCTACCGAAAACCCCATTAGCGAAGCAAAAGGCGAAAGAGGGATATAGACCGCAATACAAAACGCTGTTGCTCCTGCAATAAGCAGCCATTTACCCGGTTTACTTTTAAAAAAGGATCTCCTGGTACGGATAATATAAAGGATCAGCAATTCTGTTATTACAGATTCCAGGAACCACCCGGTTTGAAAAGCTGGTCCTGAAAGTCTGAAGTAAATAAAGAGCATGTAAAAAGTGATAAAATCAAAAAGAGAACTATGCAGGCCAAATACGATCATAAAATTCCGGATCATTTTTAAATTCCATTTACCCGGATTGGATAATTGATCTTTATCTACACGATCGGAAGCGATGGTTAAAAAAGGGAGATCGGTAATAAGATTGGTCAATAATATCTGCTTTGGTAACATAGGCAAAAAAGGAAGTACCAGAGAAGCAAACGCCACACTCACCATATTTCCAAAAGTTGCCCCCGTTGTAATGAAGATATATTTCATAGAATTTGCAAAAGATTTTCTGCCTTCCTCAATACCATCTGCTAAAACGGAAAGATCCTTTTCAAGAAGGACAAAATCAGCCGCTTCTTTAGCCACATCAGTTGCATTGCTGGCCGAAATACCTATATCTGCCGCATTTATGGCTCCTGTATCATTAATACCATCACCAATGTATCCTACAACAATATTCGTTTTCTGTAATGCTCTTACAATTCGTTCTTTTTGCCGTGGCTCTATTTCCGAAAAGATATTGGTATGCATTGCCCTGATCTCAAATGCATCTACATTCATTTTATCCATTTCCTCTCCTGTCATCATTACAGCATCTTTTATCCCTATACTTTGTGCCGCATGCAAAGCCGCGAAGCGATTATCACCTGTAATGATCTTTACTTCCACATTCAATTCTTTAAGTCTTTTGATAGAGACACAAGCGCTTTCTTTCATAGGGTCTTCCAGCAAAATAAACCCGATAAACACCATGTTTTGCTCATCCTCCCTTGTGATCTTTACTTTTGAAAAATCCTTGTATGCTAATCCTAAAACCCGGTATCCCTGCTGGCTGTAGTCAATAAAATTATTCTCCAGGAACGACCGCTTTTGTTCATCCATAGGTACCCGCCCTTCTTGCTCCGTTTCCAGATAACTGCAAACTGAAAGGATGTTGCTGAACGCCCCTTTAGTAATAAAAAACTGTTGATCTTTATTTTGTACAGCAACACTTAGGCGCTTACGGATAAAATCATACGGCAGCTCATTTATTTTTATGTAACCGGCAGCAGGAATATTCAGTGCTGTAATAGCCTGGTCTACCGGGTTGGTAAATCCATTCTGCAATGCAGCATTTAAGCAGGCATACAGCCGCAGCCGATCGGTTGTTTTGCCATTAATATCAACAATATCCTTTACAACCACATCGCCTTCGGTAATTGTACCTGTCTTATCGGTACATAATACATTCATCTCGCCGAAATTAAAAATAGAAGACAGGTTCTTTACGATCACTTTTTTCTTCAACATCCTTTTTGCTCCTGCACTCATTGCAAATGTCATAATAGCGGGCAGCAATTCAGGAGCCATACCAACAGCAAGCGCTAATGAAAAAAGGACCGAATCAAAAAAAGGTTTTTGGAAATATAGATTTGTAACAAGAATAAAAACCGATAAGATAACAGTAATTCTCAAAAGAAAATAGCCAAACCTTTTGATGCCTTTTTCAAAAGTAGTTTCGTTGGTTTGGCCAAGGCTTTGTACCATTTGGCCAAATACTGTTCTGTCTCCTGTATGCACTACAATACCGGTTGCCGACCCGCTAATGATACAACTTCCTTGCCATAAGCAATTGTATTTTTTGTTCAGCGGAAGATCGTCATCAACTTCGCCGCTTGATTTTTCAACAGGAAAGCTTTCTCCTGTAAGGGAACTTTCATTTACATGCAGCTCATTGCTTTCGATGATGCGGCAATCAGCAGGAATAATATCGCCGGCATCAAACAATAAAATATCACCCGGTACAATCTGACGAACAGGCAATTGCAACCGACGGCCATTGCGTAATACAGTATGCGTCATTTCGATCATCTTGCGCAATTTTTCCATTGCCCGCCCGGCATTTAACTCCTGCCAAAAGCCAAGAAGACCTGTCATAATTAAGATAAAGAGGATTATTATACTATCAGAAGTCTCTCCTAAAAAAGCAGAAAGGATAACTGCAATTGCCAGCAGCAAAACCAGTGGATTGGCGAATTGCCGTATTAAAAGCTTGAACTCTTTTTTATAACGTGGTTCTGCCTTAAAAAACCTGGCCTGCTCTTGTATCTTTTGTTCAGCTAAAGCATCAGAAACCCCCTTATCAGAAGACTGAAGGTTGATATATAGTTGGCTGACAGGTACAGCAGCAAAATTATTATTGGTCATGGTTATTTATTTTTTTCAAAACTTATCTTTTTATGAATGGCGATTACTTCCCTAAGTAGATTACAGTAAGTAAGATATTTTGTTTTATCATTAGCTCAAAGGAATTCTCTTCACTTTTGCAATCTCCAAACTTATTATTGGAAGGCATTTCACCGCATGATAGTAAATAGCAGATTTACTGATAATAATCACTAATTCCGATACTAACCATACTGATTTCTATCAAGCCTTCTATTGATAACGGTCGTTGTTAATAGCATTATGTGCAGATAGTTTTGCAATACAAATCTCCAACTCCTGTCTAAGACTTTACCCTATCCTTTTTGTAAAACTGCTGTGTACAACATTATCCCGATTATTTAACATTTTAATGCTTAAAAATGAAAAAGTTTACCTCGTATGAAAATAAGCTCCTTATTGCAATTGCAGCAACATTCATTGCTACGTTATCTGCAGGGGCCCAGGTTGTAAGGCCTTATACCAATGTTTACTCCGATAATATCAAAGGCGGACATACCATTATCGGCAACACTATAACCGCTATATACAGCAGCGGAAGTGGAAGTACAGGCACTGTAAATACCGCTCAAATGAACGACTTCAGTACCAGTGGCACTGGCAATTATACATTTGGCCGCACAAGTGCTTATGGAAATGACAATTCCAATATCCAGTTTGTAGATATAGATGGCGCTGAACCTCCCGTAACACTAATTGCCAGCGGGGCAACATGGAATTATTCGAATGCAGATGCACAACCATCAGGCTGGCCAAATGTAAGCAGTTTACCTGGCGGCCCTGGCGCATCACCGCTTGGATACGGTCCAACCGGCACAGTGGTGACAACACTCACAGACAGAAGAACCTATTATTTTACTAAAACTGTGAATTTTGATCCTGCTCTATTCAATGATTTTACTTTTAATCTTACACTTGACGATGGAGCAGTTGTTTATGTAAATGGTACTGAAGTGCAACGGATCAATATGCCTTCGGGTTCTACAACTTTTAATACCAATGCTTCTAACGGGGTTGAACCTGAACAATTATCCAGTTTTACAACTCCTTCCGGCAGCCCTTTTGTAAGCGGCACCAATATTATACAAGTAGAAGTACATACTTCTGCCAGTAATGAAAGCGGTACAGATGATCTGTTCTTTAATCTTGAGCTTATCGGCAACAGCATAAATCAAACATTCAATTCTTCTTCAGCGAATCTTACTTTGCCAACAGGCACCAATACTATTAAATTTGCCCGCTTATATTGGGGTGGCCGCATTGAAAGCGGCACAGGTGCAGCAAATAATCTTAATTTAAGAACGGTAAAAATTAAATATAATTCCGAAAACTATCAAACTGTTACAGCTGCTTCTGCCGACATTGATAAATCGCTTATCAATACTTCAACTTCCGATTCTGCTTATCAATCTTTTTTTGATGTTACGGCATACATTAATACACGCAAAGGTGGCACATATACTATTGCCAATGTTACTGCTTCTACAGGTGCAGTGAATGGCGGCGGGTATTATGCCGGTTGGGCATTAGTGATCGTTTATGAGAATACAGTATTGCCTTACTCAAGTTTAAGGGTATATGATGGCTTTTTACAGGTGTATGATGACGGATCTGCCACATCTCAAACTATTACATTGAATGGTTTAAATCCGCCGGCAACATTTTCTTCTTCATCAGATGCTTATATGTCAACTGTATCATGGGAAGGCGATGCAAACCTTGCCGCATCATCCGCTAATCCCAATGGAGATTTTGTAAAAGTAAATGGCATAACCGCTTCTAATAGTGTTAACCCTGCAACTAATTTCTGGAATGGTACAATCTCAAAGAACGGTGTTCATTTAACAGGGAATAAAAATCCGGATTTTAAAAATCAAATGGGGATCGATATTGATGAACTGGAAGTGGGTACCGGCTTTGGAATTACACCTGCAACTACCAATGTAACTATTCAATTTGGTACCGAAGCAGATCAATACTTTCCAAGTGTGTTTGCTTTTACAATGAAAACAAAGCCGCCTGTTGTACAACTGGATAAAACTGTAAAGGATACAGCATCGGGGAATTTGCCCTGGCAAATACCCAATAGTATGATAAATCCAAATGAGATCTTGACTTATACTATTGTTGGTAAAAATCTTGGGAGTGGGAATGGATTAAATTGTGTTATTACTGACACCATACCGGCTAGCCTAATATATCGTGCCAACTCGTTAAAAGTCAATGCTCCTACCCCGGGCATACCAGCAGGTTTTAAAACAGATGCCATTGGTGATGATGCAGCATTTAAAAGTTCGTTTGGTGAAAAAGATTATGTAAAATTCTTCATTGGTACAGGTGCAACTGCATCAACAGGCGGAATATTATTCCCTAATGATTCATTTAATGTGCAGTTTCAATGTATTGCACCTGCTACTACAACCGGGCTTGGACTTGTTTCTAACACAGCCCGTATTACAGGCACAGAGCAGGATGGCCTTACCGCATTTGTGGATGATGGTACAGCCATTATCGGGCCGGAGGCCGGGCCTGTAGCCGTTAACCTTATTGATTTTATGGCACAATTGCAAAACAATCATACTCTGCTAAAATGGTCAACAGCTTCTGAGACACAACATGACCGGTTTGAAATAGAGCGCAGTATTGACGGTACTAATTTTTATAAGGTTGGAACAGTGAAAGGTAGTGGAACTATGTATGGTACTAAAGAATACCAATACAGCGACCCTATTAACATTTCAGCCAAAGTGATCTATTACCGTTTGAAGATGATTGATATCAACAGTAATGCGACCTACAGCAAAATCGTAGCGGTAAGAATAGATGGGTCATCTGTTTTTAAGGATTTCACAGTATATCCTAATCCATTTACCAATAATATAAAGCTGGTGATAAAAAGCGATAAGGTTAATCCGATATTGATACGGATAATTAATACTGCTGGTGCGCAACAGGTAAATTATAACATAACTGTTCAGCCAGGGGAAAATATCATTGTAGTATCAAATCTGCAGGACTTAGCTGCAGGGGTATATACAATAGAAATGATCTCAGGAAAT
The DNA here is from genome assembly GCA_048497855.1 of Bacteroidota bacterium. Classification (GTDB taxonomy): domain Bacteria; phylum Bacteroidota; class Bacteroidia; order Chitinophagales; family Chitinophagaceae; genus Ferruginibacter. The sequence continues at coordinate 142,509 of JBEHZB010000003.1, forward strand.
AACAAATACCATCAGCAAATAATAAAACAGTAATAAACTGTTTAACCTATGATACAGTATTGCGAAATAAGTAACCATGCCTCCAAAAGAGGCATGGTTAAATTAAAATAAATAAATTCCAATGTCAGCTTCAGTTACTTCTTATCCGGCTTATTGCACTCAGAACAAAGCGAGAGTGGTACAGGGAGGCAAAGAATATTTCACTTTACTATTAAGCCTGATTGCACGGGCAACTCAAAGTGTTCATTTGCAAACTTACATTTTTGATGATGATGAAACAGGTACTATGATTGCCGATGCGCTAAAAGCCGCAGCAAAAAGAAATGTAGCTGTATTTTTACTGGCAGATGGTTATGCTTCCCAGGTAATGTCGAAAGTTTTTATTAAACAGTTACGTGATGCCGGTATACAATTCCGGTTTTTTGAGCCGCTGCTAAAAAGCAAACATTTTTATTTCGGCAGAAGATTACATCATAAAATAGCAGTAATAGATGCTAACTATTCCCTGGTAGGTGGCATCAATATTACCAACCGGTATAATGACATGCCTGAAAAAAAAACATGGCTGGATTTCGCTTTATATGTTGAAGGCGAAATTGCAACACAGCTTTACGAACTATGTTGGAAAATGTGGTATGGCTCGCCGTTGAAAATGAACAGCATTACATACAGAACCACTTATCCTGCAATTGAACCGAATATTGCAGCACCTGTGAATATAAGGATGTCGCAGAATGACTGGATACGGAGAAAGAATGAAATATCTGCAACATACATAGAAATGCTCCGGCATTCGAGATCGCACATCACCATTTTATGCAGTTATTTTTTACCGGGCAAAGTGATACGCCGTTTGTTGACAAATGCAATAAGGAGAGGGATAAAAATAAAAGTGATCACAGCCGGTCCTTCAGATGTTATGTGGGCCAAACATGCCGAGCGGTGGCTGTATGATTGGTTATTGCGCAATAAAATAGAACTGTATGAATATCAAACCGCAATATTGCATGGAAAGGTTGCGGTGTGCGACACAGAGTGGTTTACTTTAGGATCGTATAATATAAATAATATAAGCGCATACGCCAGCATAGAACTTAACCTTGACGTTAGAAATATTACCCTTGCTACAGAGATGGAGAAAACATTAGAAACCATTATTGAAAAAGAGTGCATAGCTATTACACCAAAACAACGTTTAAAATCCAGGAACTTACTAAAACAGTTTCTGCAATGGGCATCTTATCAAACTATCCGTGTCGTCTTTTATTTATGTACATTTTATTTTAAAAGGCCATTGCTCGCAAAGAGTAGTTAAAAACCTGTGCTTTATGCTTTTGCTTTCTTAAATGATAAAGCCTTATATAATTCAAACCACATCACACTTACAAAGGCTGCAACAGCACTTATCCAGAATTGAGCAGGCGTTATCTTTTCTAATTGAAATAAAGTACGAACCGGGGAAATACAATACAGCACAACCAGGAACAATACAGAAACAGCTACAATAAATGGCGCCAGAATATTCTTATAACGGTATGTATAGTATATTGTTTTAGTAAATGAACGGTCAGTAAAAGTCAGGAAAATGTTACTTATTATCAGCATAGTAAAAACAATTGTTCTTGTTTCCTTTAGATCGGCGCCTTTATTCATAAAATAAGCATACAGTATCAAAGCAGCTGTGGCAATAATAATACCCTGCAGTATACTGATAAACATTTCAGCTGTTGCAAACAAACCACTGCTGCGATCCCTGGGCATTTGCTGCATCAATTTTTCTTCGCCCGGCTCTCTTTCAAAAAAAATAGAACATGTAGGTCCCATGATCAGTTCCATAAAAATGATATGGATAGGGGTAAAAATGTTAGGATATCTCCATCCAAGTATTACGGGCAATGCAGCTACCAGTATGATAGGTATATGAATAGAAATGATATACCGAACAGCTTTTTTAAGATTGTTATAAATCTTTCTGCCTTCTCTTATAGCTATCGCCATTTTATCCAGGTTGTCATCGGTCAATACCAGGTCTGCAGCCTGTTGTGCTATGGCCGTACCTTTTTGCCCCATTGCTATTCCAATATCAGCTGATTTCAATGCCGGTGCATCATTCACCCCATCCCCGGTCATCGCTACTATCTCTCCTTCGGCTTTAAGGGTATTGATTACTTTTAATTTTGCATCAGGAAACATACGTGCAAAAACAGTATAGTTTTTTACCGATACACGTAATTCATCTGCGCTCATCTGCATTATTTCATCGCCGGTGAGGCAATTATAACTATCGGTAATTCCAACCTGGTTGGCAATGTTAACTGCAGTTCCGGCATAATCACCAGTAATGAGCTTAACTTTTATATTTGCTTCGTAAAATTTATCGAGTACTTCCCTAATATTCTTTTTTGGAGGATCGTATAATGCCAACAAACCTTCAAAGTTCCACTTAAAATCATCCTGCAGTTCCGGCAACGGTAATGGTAAATCAGTTGAACTGGCTACTCCTAAAATACGGTAGCCCTTTGAAGCCAGTGTTGTTGCCTGTTCAAGTATTCTGTTCTTATCAACAATACTGATACCGCATATATTCACGATACGTTCTACTGCTCCTTTTGCAGCCGCTATTTGCATATCGGCGCTTTGATATACATGTGTCATCATTGGCGGCCTTCCCTCTAAAGGATATTCGTAGATCATTTCAAGAGGCGGTTCCAGGCTGGAGGCTTTATTATATTTTTCATTGGCAGCATAAATGGCTTTTTCCATAGCATCAAACGGATCTGCTTCGCTTGCCAGCATTCCATAACGCAATATGCCTGTGTTTTTCAGCACTACATTTTCATCAAGATTTATTAATTCATTATTCCTATGATCATAGATCATTTTTACTTCCATTTTATTTTCAGTAATAGTGCCGGTTTTGTCTAAACAAATCACACTTACTGCTCCAAGATTTTCCACTATCTGCGGTTGCCTGCTAATGATTCCCAGCCTGCTCATTTTATAGGCTCCCAATGCCATGAAAGAAGAAAAGGCTACGGGTATCTCCTCCGGCACTGCAGACATTGCCAGGGTTAGTGCAAATAGTAAACTTGTTACTACATCTTTATGATGCAAATAATTTATAAGAAAGATGAGAAAAAAACCAAGCATGCCAAAGGTTGCAAGCCGGCGCACAAATCTATTGATCTGAAGCTGCAGTAATGTTTTAGGGGCATTGTACCGGTTTACATCTTTACCTATCTTACCTAGTACAGTATTGTTGCCTGTTGTTGTAACCCTGGCAATACATTTGCCGCTGTTAATGGTAGAGCCCTGGTATAATTCATTATACCGGGCATTTTCATTTTTATCCGCTGCAAGCGATTCACCGGTTATTACCGATTCATTTACAGTAAGATCATTTGCCTGTAAAACAATAGCGTCTGCGGGTATATTCATTCCTTCATCTAACAGTACTATATCTCCTGGCACAAGTTCATCTGTTGAAATAAATTCCTGCTTACCTTCCCTGATCACATTTATTTTGGGTTGTATAAACTGCTGCAATGCATTCAATGCATTCGCACTTTTTACTTCCTGGTATAAAGAAATAGCAGTTACGATCATTATAGCAACCACCATCATTAACCCTTCGCTTAATTCACCTAAAATGAAATAAACAGAGCAGGCAATAGCAAGAAGAATGAACATTGGCTCTTTAATGATATCCCAAATTATATTCAAAAAATTCCGGGAAGAATCAGTCCGGAAAATATTCTTGCCGAATTGTTGTTGCAAAGCGTTAACCTGCTGTGCAGTTAAGCCGCTTATATTATCAAGATGAATTACTTTTCCTGGCATCAGGGAAATTCAATTAGGGATACAATAAAATTACTCATGAATGCACATAACAGGAAAATGAGTAAAAGCTAACCAAGACAAAATCCTTTAGCAAAAATCAGCTTTATGTTCTTATAGAAAAATGAATACGATCATATATTCCAATGATCAATATCAGTTGTAGGCTTTTACCTTTAAATACGATGCTTTATTATCACATAATATTGGTTTGTATAAATTCGGATCTTTTGAATTTCCTTTGCCGGAAGGATCATTGGTGAAAGCGATCCTATTCCTTTTATCACCGGTGAAACATACCGAAAATATAAAGCGCCGACAGATTTTACTACAGCAACACAAAAAAGTGATATTGGATTTTGGCTTTGTGATCTGTTGCCGGTTTGAAAATGATATATACTGTTGCAATTAAGTATTATCTTAAATCCTAAATAATAGCCGTATATGATACCGCATCATTCTTTTGAACTCAATTATAAAAAACTGGGTTTCTTTAATGCAGAAGCCCAAATGATTGAAGAGATAAATTCAGATCTATATAAGCCCTATATCAAGATACTGTACCTGCCGGGCGGCTATACACTCACTGTAGATTTTAAACAGTACAAAACTGAAGCTCCAAGCCTGTTTTTTATAAACAGCAATCAATACCTGCAGGTGCAGCAGGCTGGAAAAAAGAAAGGTGCTTTTATTTATTACAGCCGTGATTTTTACTGCATCCAGATACACGATTCGGAAGTTGCCTGCGACGGTTTGCTGTTTAATAACCTGTACGGTATACCTATGACGGTATTGCCTGCTTCAGAACAAACTATTATTGAATCCATTTTGCAACAGGTAGAACAGGAGCTGCAGACCGAAGAAAGCAACCGGGAAGAAATGCTCCGTATTTACCTGAAGCAGCTGATCATAAAAGCTACCCGTGCCTGGAAAAAGCAGCAGCTTACAGCTAATGAAACGTTACCTGTAAGTGATACAGAATTCTTTCGTGATTTCAGCCGCCTGGTAGAGATCCATTATAAAGAAAAACATACCGTTGCCGATTATGCAGATATTATGGGTATTGCCCCAAAAACACTTACACATAAACTGAAAAAGATGCGGCTGATGCAGCCCAACGAGATCATTAAAGACCGCATTATGCTGGAAGCAAAACGTTTACTGATCTACACTTCCATGAGCGCCAAGGAAATTGCCTATGCACTGGGATATGAGGATCCGGCTTATTTTAATCGCCTCTTTGCTATCAAAGCAGGAAATCCGCCTTCTGATTTCCGCAAAAAATACCTGTAGGGAAAAATGTACAATTAATAACGCCTTTTCTGCCTTCTTACCGCCCCGCTGCCAAAGTAGCTTTGTGTTATCAAATTAATCATCTAAAAATTAATACCATGAAACGCAAAGTATTCAAACAATTATCAATCATTTTATCTTTCACATTTTTAAATTCATTTGTTATGGCACAGCAACAAACTATCAAAGGCGAAAACGATCCTTCAATCTTTAAAGAAGTGAGAACATTTTTACAGGCATTGAATTCCGGTAACGGAAAACCTCTTGAACAATTAAGCCCGGCCGATGCAAGGCAGGTATTGGTTGGCGCACAAAGATCAGTAGCAGTAGATTATTCGGGTATCACAGAATCGGAAAGAGTAATTGAACAGAATGGTTACAAGGTAAATATCCATATTACCAAACCGTCTGGCGTTAAAGACAATGCGCCTGTATTCATCTTCATCCATGGTGGTGGCTGGGTACTGGGTGATTATCCTACGCACAGGAGATTGGTAAGAGACCTCGTTGTTGAGAGTGGTGCAGTAGCTGTATTCCCTGACTACACCCCTTCTCCCGAAGCAAAATACCCGGTGGCCATCAATGAAATTTATGCTGCTACCCAATGGGTGGCTACACATGGAGATGAAATAGGTGTTGATGGTAAAAAACTGGCAGTAGTGGGCAACAGTGTGGGTGGTAATATGGCTGCAGTAACTACCTTGATGGCAAAGGATAAAAAAGGCCCTGCAATTAAACTACAGGTTTTGTTATGGCCTGTAACTGATGCAAATTTTGAGAACGGTTCATACAACCAATATGCGGAAGGAAGGTTCCTTACAAAAAATATGATGAAATGGTTCTGGAATAACTATCTGCCAGATACCACAAAAAGAAAAGAGAGATATGCCTCACCATTGCAGGCAAGCCTTGAACAGTTAAAAGGTTTACCACCGGCACTTGTGCAAACTGCAGAAAATGATGTATTAAGAGATGAAGGTGAAGCTTATGCAAGAAAACTGGATGAAGCAGGTGTGCCTGTTACACTTACAAGATACAATGGCCAGATACATGATTACGGTTTACTGAACCCGATTGCTAACGTGCCTGCAATAAAAACGGCCGTTTTACAGGCAGCTGCTGTAATAAAAGAAGCGTTGAAATAAAAAAATACCCGTTATCCTAAAGGGAAGTTTAACGCTTCCCTTTTTGTGTTCAAAGTATATAGAATTAATTTTAAGAATTATCTTTAGAATCAAACCTATTAATCAACCACCTACTTATTAAGTATGAACTGGGATAATTTCTTTATTGCACAGGTAAGTGCAGCCGCTGCACTTACAGGATTAATATTTGTTTCAGTATCTATTAATTTAACCCGTATTCTTGAGGGTGTTCATTTACCAAGCCGTGCTTTGCAATCCATCACACTCCTGTTAAACATACTATTAATATCCTCATTGATGCTGGTACCCGGGCAATCCCTGATTGCGAAAGGAATTGAAGTACTGGTATTGGGAGTAATGCTTTGGGTAATTACTTTCAGGCTTTCTTTGTCAATATTGCGTACAACTCCAACAGCATATAAGAGACCGGCACGGATCAATTTTTACCTGATGCAGTTTGTTGTATTGCCTTTTTTGGCAGCAGGCATGTACATATTATTCTTTGGTGAAAATGGGATCTATTTACTTGTGGCAGGTATCTTGTTTTCCTTTTTAAAAGCTATTGCCGACTCCTGGGTTTTATTAGTCGAGATCCATCGTTAGGTGCCGTATAGATTGAGTCCTGAAAATAGCTTATTTCTAAACACCGACTGGCGTAAATGATGGTCCATATGTTTATATGCAGCTGTTTTACTATCAAATATTTCCAGGTGAAATAATTGCCAGGGCACTTTATTAGAAGTGTATAACGATTCTTTGTTATTGTGTTGCTGTAATCTTAATAATGGTTGCAATGAAAACCCCTTGTAAAAGCTGCGTCTTTGCCGCTTCGAATAATGTAAACGTAGAATGGCATAATAAAAAAACCTTCCAGATTTTGGAAGGCTTGGCGGACCGGACGGGACTCGAACCCGTCCCCAATCAGTTGGGGATGACAGGACAGCATGCTAACCAACTGAACTCAAAAATTGTTGCAGTTGATTTTTATTGCTTCCGGCTAATTTCAATAATTGCTCATGACTATATTTCTTTAATGCTTTTTCTCTTTTTAATGCAGCTGTTTTACTATCAAATATTTCCAGGTGAAATAATTGCAAGGGAGTTTTATTAGAAGTGTACAACGATTCTTTGTTATTGTGTTGCTGTAATCTTAATAATGGCTGCAATGAAAACCCTTGTAAAAACTGCCGTCTTTTTTACTTTGTATAATGTAAACGTAAAATTGCATAAACAAAAAAGCCTTCCAAAAATTTGGAAGGCTTTAAGCGGACCGGACGGGACTCGAACCCGCGACCTCTGCCGTGACAGGGCAGCATTCTAACCAACTGAACTACCGATCCAATATTTTTTAAGAGCGTCGACTTGAATCAACCCGTCCCCAACTGGTTGGGGATGACAGGGCAGCATTCTAACCAACTGAACTACCGATCCTTTACCCCTTGTCAATTAAGTTTCAATCTATTCGATCGATACTCTTATTTTTAGGGAGTGCAAAGATAGGTTTTACCTTTTTTCATTCCAAAACTTTTATTAAAATTGTGTATTGCCTATTTTTACAAACTATTTCCTGTTACGGGTCACTATTGACCATTGATCACTATTGTAAATAAACTCCATGCCGGAACTAAAAAACAGACAATTCCTCGACTTTGAAAAGCCCATTAAGGAGCTTTACGACCAGATAGAGATACAAAAAGCAAGCGCTGAAAAAGGCAAGATAGATGTGAGTGGCACCGTTGCTATGCTGGAACAGCGTATCCTGGAAACCAAAAAGCACCTTACTTCTAACCTTACGCCGTGGCAAAAAGTACAATTGAGCCGCCATCCGGACAGGCCCTATACCTTAAAGTATATTGATAAGATGTGCACCGACTTCATAGAACTGCACGGCGACCGGAACGTGAAAGACGATAAAGCTATGGTGGGTGGTTTTGCCAAACTCGGCGATGAAACCGTAATGATCATAGGGCAGCAAAAGGGAACCAATACCAAAATGAGGCAGATGCGCAATTTTGGTATGGCCAATCCTGAAGGGTACCGCAAAGCACTGCGGCTTATGCGATTGGCGGAGAAGTTTGATAAGCCGGTTATTACATTAATAGATACCCCTGGCGCTTTTCCCGGCCTTGAGGCGGAAGAAAGAGGACAAGGCGAAGCCATTGCCCGCAATATATTTGAAATGATACGCCTTAAAGTACCCGTGATCTGTGTGATCATCGGCGAAGGCGCAAGCGGTGGCGCATTGGGCATTGGCGTGGGTGATAAAGTATTTATGATGGAGAATACCTGGTACACAGTAATATCTCCTGAAAGCTGCAGCAGTATTTTATGGCGCAGTTGGGATAAAAAAGAAGTAGCTGCCGAACAGCTGAAACTTACCGGCGATAATATGCTGCAATTTGGCCTGGTGGATGGCGTGATACCTGAACCGCTGGGCGGTGCGCATTGGGATTATGATGAGGCAGCGCAGATATTGAAGGACTATCTTATCCCTGTAATAAAAGAATTGAAACAAATACCGGCAGATAAAAGAACAGAACAGCGTATCGAAAAATTCGGGAAGATGGGCTTTTGGGAAGAAACAGCGGCAGTTTAATTTTTGTTCTTTTACCGCAAAGGCGCAGAGACGCAAAGTTTCGCAAGGAATTTCTTCGTGTACTTTGCGTCTCTGCGCCTTTGCGGTGAATCAATACGCTTAGACAAAAGCAGCTGGGTCAAAAAAATAAAAAAACTATTATGCTAAAGGTTGGAGTTATAGGCGCAGGCCACCTCGGAAAGTTTCACCTGAATAATTGGGCGGTGATAGACAATGTGCAACTGGTTGGCTTTTGCGATACGGATGATGCGAATGCAATGGCAGTAACTGAAAAATATGATATCCCCCGCTTTGAAAATGCTGAAGCATTAATGGATGCCTGCGATGCTGTTGACATTGTAGCACCTACCACTTTTCATTTTGAATTATGCGAAGCCGCTATAAAAAAAGGCAAACATGTTTTTGTAGAAAAGCCATTGGCCAATACCATGGACGAAGCCAGGCAATTGGTTAAGCTTGCTAAAGAAGCTAATATTAAATTCCAGGTGGGACATGTGGAGCGTTTTAATCCTGCATTTTTAGCATTGAAAGATTACTCGCTGCAGCCTATGTTCATTGAAGTGCATCGTTTGGCACAATTCAATCCTCGTGGTACAGATGTAAGCGTGATACTGGACCTGATGATACATGACATTGATATCATTTTAAGCCTGGTAAAAAGCAATGTGAATTATATCAGTGCCAATGGTGTGGCGGTTATGAGCGATACACCTGATATTGCGAACGTGCGTATTGAATTTGATAATGGATGCGTAGCCAACCTTACCAGCAGCAGGATATCAATGAAGAAGATGCGCAAGATGCGCCTGTTTCAAAAAGATGCTTATATAGGCATTGATTTTTTAGAGAAGAAAACAGAAGTGATAAAACTGAATGCTCCCGGTGACAAGAATGTATTTACGTTTGACATTGACACCAATCACGGTAAAAAAACTATTGCCATTGCCAATCCTAATGTAAAAGATGTGAATGCTATTAAAATGGAACTGGAAGAGTTCAGGGATGCGATAACAAATAATACCGATACGCCGGTGAGTGTGGTAGATGGTTTCAGGGCGATGGATGTGGCGCACCAGATATTGGAAAAGATAGGCAAATCACAGTTGAGCTAAGCCCGTTATTGCAGCACTGTGCTTTTTGAAAACATGAATTGTAAAATTTGAATCAACCTAGGATACATACTCGCTGGTACGCATTGGGAGATCTTTTTGCTGCTGCTGTTGCCTGGTGCATTTTTTATTTTTTACGTAAAGATATTATTGGTGAGCCGCATGTTATAGGGCCCAAATTTTATTATGGCATCATCGGCATGCCGCTGGCCTGGGTTACGCTGTTCACTGTGTTAGGTAACTACACCAACATCTATCATAAATCAAGGTTAAACGAATTTTTTTATACGCTCAGCATTTGTTGTATCGGCTCACTAATCATACTTTTTCTTTTTTTACTGGAAGATGCTATTGGCGATAATTCTATTTATTATAAAGAATTTTTCAGTTTATTACTTGTACAATTTTTCTGCATTTTTTTACTGCGTTTTATTTTTTTACTGGTTGCAAAATCACAGTTACGAAAGGAAAAAGTATTTTTCAATACGCTCGTCATCGGCTCAGGAAAAAATGTAGCTTCTTTATATCAATCCATTCTTACCAATAAAGAAAAGACAGGCTACCGTGTTACCGGCTTTGTCAATACCAACGGCAGCAACGGTTTTACCTTACCGGCAGAAGTAAAATACTTTGCTGATGCATTGACCTTAAGCAGGGTGATTGATGATAATGCTATAGAAGAAGTGATCATTGCGATAGAAAAGAAAGAACGCCAGCAACTGGAAAAGATATTACAGCAGTTAGGCGATAAAGATGTTAATATAAAGATCACGCCGGATACAGTGGATATCTTAAGCGGTGCACTGCAAACCAATAATGTATTGGGTGTTCCACTGATAGACATGCACACCGGGCTGTTACCTGCCTGGCAGCAAAATGTGAAGCGGCTGATAGATGTTGCTGCTTCTATCGCAGCGCTTATCGTTCTTTCTCCATTGATCTTATACACTATTATACGGGTTAAATTATCATCAAAGGGTTCGTTGTTCTTTTTGCAGGAACGTATCGGCTATAAGGGCAAGCCTTTTACTATGTACAAGTTCAGGAGTATGATTATGAATGCTGAAACTGATGGTCCGCAATTGAGCAGCGATAATGATAACCGCATCACCAAATGGGGACGTGTAATGCGTAAATGGCGGCTGGATGAATTACCACAGCTTTGGAATATTATTACCGGCGAAATGAGCCTGGTAGGCCCAAGACCCGAAAGAAAATTTTATATCGATCAGCTGGTGCAGCAGCATCCTGAATACAATTACCTGTTCAAAGTAAAACCGGGCCTCAGCAGTTGGGGCATGGTAAAGTTCGGCTATGCTTCCTCTATTGAAGAAATGATAGAACGCATGCCGTATGATCTTATCTATATTGAGAATGCTTCACTGGCACTCGATTTCAAAATAATGCTGCATACCATACGGATAATACTGGCGGGGAAGGGGAAGTAGTTGGTGGTTATTCGTTATTGGTTAATTGTTATTGGGCGAAAGTTGATAACTGTTAAAATATCAGCTACTGCTTCACTATTAACTAATAACCATTAACTATATTATTTCACTATTTTTGAAGAAAGTTAACTGTTGTGAAAAGACTCCTGTTCATCCTTATTTTTTTTAGTGTGTTACCTATTGCTTACAGCCAGTCTTCCGGCAAGTATTGGCAGCAGCAGGTAAATTATAAAATTGATGTAACGCTAAATGATAAGGATAATACACTGGATGGTTTTGTGAAAATGGATTATTACAATAACTCTCCTGATACCTTGTCTTTCATCTGGCTGCACCTTTGGCCCAATGCTTATAAAAATGACCGTACTGCTTTTACTGATCAACAGTTGGAGAACGGCAGTACTAAATTTTATTTCAGTGACAATGATCAAAGAGGTTACATCAACCGCCTCGATCTTAAAGTAAATGGCGCTACCGCTAAAACAGAAGATCATCCGCAGCACCAGGATATCATAAAATTAGTATTACCTCAACCGGTGGCACCGGGAGCAAACTGCAAAATAGAAACGCCCTTTCATGTAAAGCTGCCCTATCCTTTTTCGAGAAGCGGGCAAAATAAAGGAACGTATCATATCACACAATGGTATCCCAAGCCGGCAGTGTACGATAGAAAAGGCTGGCATCCTATCCCCTATCTCGACCAGGGAGAATTTTACAGTGAGTTCGGAAATTACAACGTGCAGATAACGTTGCCTTCTACTTATATATTGGCAGCTACCGGCGACTTGAAACATACCAGCGAATCGAATGAAGCTACTACTACTTATTTATATGAACAGGATAAGGTGCATGATTTTGCATGGTTTGCTGATAAGGCTTTTCTTGCTGTACAGGATACATTGCAGCTTCCTTCCGGAAGGATCATAAAAGTAAATTCATACTATTATCCCAAGAATGCAAAGATTTGGAAGAACAGTATTGCTATGATAAAAACGGCAATACTTACAAAAAGTAAATGGCTGGAAGAATATCCTTACAATGTAGCCAGTGTTGTTGATGAAGATAAAGGCAATGGCGGAATGGAATATCCAACAATAACATTATTATCTTCCGGCGGCACTGAACGGAATTTAGATTTTGTGATCAACCATGAAGTGGGGCACAACTGGCTTTACGGCATACTGGCCACCAATGAACGCCAGCACCCCTGGATGGATGAGGGCATGAATACGTATTATGACAATCGCTACGCGGTACAGCAATACGGTAATGCTGATCTCGAACTGTTTCATACTCCATCACCATTCCTGAAAAAACGACTGCCTGCCGATGCCCAGCATACTTTATTACACACCTTAACAGCTATTAAAAAAGATCAGCCGATAGAAACTTCTTCTGAAAAATTTTCGATGCTGAATTATGATGCTATCGCTTATGTTAAAACAGGCGACTGGATGGCATTACTGGAAAAAGAATTAGGCAGGCCGCTTTTTGATAGTTGTATGCAGGAATATTATCGCCGCTGGCAATTTAAACATCCTTACCCTGAGGATTTTAAAAAAGCAGTAGAAGATGTAAGCGGAAGAAATTTAGATCCAACATTTGCATTACTAAATAAAAAAGGCGAGTTGGAAACAGCTACTCCCAAAAAAGATATCCGCATCACTTCTTTCTTTAGTTTCAACAATACCGATAAGCATAATTATATTTTTGTATCACCGGCTGTTGGTCATAATATCTATGATAAATTCATGGTCGGTATTTTGTTACACAATTATACTTTGCCACCAACAAAGTTCCTGTTTGTAGTAGCCCCGCTGTATGCTACCAACAGCAAACAGTTCAATGGCATCGGCAGATTAAGCTATAGCTGGTATCCCGGCAATAACGGGCAAAAGGTAGAATTGTCTCTTGCAGGTTCTACCTTTTCAAGAGATTCCTATACTGACTCAACGGGCCATACCACTTACCTGCGTTTTTCCAAGATCGTTCCATCACTGAAATATGTTTTTGCCAATAAAAACCCCAGGAGCACTATGACGAAGTTCCTGCAATGGAAAACGTTCCTGATCAGGGAGCAGGGATTATTATTTACAAGAGATGATATAAACCAGGTAGATGTTATTACTTATCCTTCTAAAGACAGGTATGTGAACCAACTGCAGTTTGTAATAGAAAATAACAGGGTGCTTTATCCATACAAAGGTGCTTTGCAGGTAGAGCAGGGCGATGGTTTTGTTCGAACAAATTTTACCGGCAATTATTATTTCAATTATGCAAAACGCGGCGGCATGAATGTGCGGCTCTTTGCGGGCAAGTTCTTTTATATAGGCGACAAAACCTTTACCAAACAATTTGCTACAGATATCTATCATCTGAACATGACCGGTGCCAATGGTTATGAAGATTATACCTACAGCAATTATTTCTTTGGCCGCAATGAATTTGAAGGCGCTTCCTCGCAGCAGATCATGATACGTGATGGCGGCTTTAAAGTACGTACCGACCTGTTGAGTAATAAAGTCGGCAGAACAGATGATTGGCTGGCTGCAGCAAATTTCACATCAGATATTCCAAACTCAATAAATCCCTTATCCATATTGCCGGTAAAGATCCCTTTAAAAGTATTTTTGGATATCGGCACTTATGCCGATGCATGGAAAAAAGATGCAGCAACAGGGCGCTTTATCTATGATGCCGGCTTACAGTTATCGCTGGGCAATATTGTAAATGTTTATTTTCCTTTATTGTACAGCAGTATCTACAAGGATTATTACAGATCCTACGTGCCGGATAAGACATTCCTGAAAAAGATATCGTTCAGCATTGATCTGCAAAATATCAATCTTAGAAAAATTGCTCCTCAATTATCTTTTTGATAATGTCGATCCAATACCTGACATACCAGCAGATCGATAAAAACAAATGGGATAACTGTATCCGCAATGCTGACAATACTTCGATCTATCCTTATTCTTTTTACCTTGATAATATGGCCAGGCATTGGGATGCTTTGGTATTGGGCGATTATGAAGCAGTAATGCCTTTGACATGGAACAAAAAATATGGTATTCGTTATTTGTATCAGCCCCCATTCACCGCTCATCTTGGTGTGTTCGGAAAAAACCTGGACAGCGAACTGGTAAATGATTTTTTAAACGCCATCCCTGCAAAATTTAAATTCTGGGATATTTCATTGAATCATGGTAATTTTTTCCAACTGCAACATTTCGACCTGAAGGAGAGGATCAATTATGTATTGCCGCTTCAGGATAGCTATGATAAATTATACAATGGTTTCCGGGAAAATATTCAACGCAACATTAAAAAATGTGAGCAGTTGAATTGTGTTATAAAAAAGGATATTGCTGTTGATGAAGTAATTGCATTATCTAAACAGCAGGCAGGTGAATTTGCCGATTTAACAGATGCTGATTTCAACAACATAAAAAATATTTATCTGCTGCTTCATCCAAAAAAGCAGGCAATAACTTACGGGGTATATAGCAATGAAAGGCTGGTAGCTTCTGCTGCTTTTTTCTTTGCAGGAAAAAGAGCGTATTATATTTTAGTAGGCAATCATCCCGATGGAAAAACAATCGGTGCATCGCATGCACTGATCAATGCTTTTATAAAAGATAATACAGGAAAGGATCTGCTGCTCGACTTTGAAGGAGGTGATATACACAGCCTTGCTTTTTTTTACAGCAGCTTTGGTGCAACTGTTGAAAAATACCCGGCTATAAAACTGAACCGCCTGCCCTTTTTTATAAAGTGGCTGAAGAAATAATATACTCTGCTGCCAGCATATCAACTTGCCTGGTGATCTTTATATTATTCTCCTCTCCTTCTACAAGATTTACTTTTAAACCAAATGCCTCTACTACTGTAGCTTCATCGGTGAATTTATCTTTATAGTCAATAGCAAAAGCGGGCAATAATATTTTACTGTGAAATGTTTGCGGTGTTTGCACCAGTTTTACCTGGCTGCGATCCAGGGCTTCATTATTCTTACCTATGCTTACCCTCACGCTGTCTTTAGAATCAATGACAGGTATTGCGGAGCCATATTCAAGTGCAGCTTCATAACAACGATGAATAAGATCGGTGCTTAATAAACAGCGTACGCCATCATGCACAAACACAATGCTTTCTTCGGTTATCAGCTGCAAGCCGTTTTGTACAGAATGAAATCTTGTTCTTCCACCTGCGGTTATCTGTATGCGGTTGTAATCAAAAAATGCATCAATGATCTCCTGCCCTGCACCAATATGCTCTTCAGGTAATACTAAAATTATGTTGAGGTCGTCGTAAGCCTTTAAGAAAGTATTGATGGTATAATACAATACCGGCTTGCCCTGTAATAATAAAAATTGTTTGGGAACACTGTTGTTCATCCTGCTGCCATTTCCCCCGGCTACGATTACTGCTATCTTTTTCATGGTTTTAATAAATGGTAAGCAAAGTTGCTGCCAGGTATGCGGCACAAGTGAGTGACACAACGATGCTGAATAGATATCCTGCCGCCTGGTACAAAAATAAACAACTAATCTTTATAGATAGCAATTTCATTTTCGCCGGCGCTGTTCCTTCTGCCGCGGTACATGCCGGCGCTGTTGAACACCATAGCGGCATTGCCTTTTGCATCAACACCGATCATACCGCCCTCGCCATCCATGGCTAATAATTTTTTATTCACCACTTCATCCATTGCCTGCTGCAGGGTCATGTTCTTATATTCCATCAGGCAGCTTACATCATGCGCCGCTACAGCACGAATGAACGGCTCGCCGTGGCCGGTGCAGCTGATGGCGCAGGTTTTATTATTGGCATAAGTGCCGCAGCCGATCAGTGGACTGTCGCCAATGCGGCCGTATTTTTTATTGGTCATGCCACCGGTGCTGGTAGCTGCCGCAATATCTCCATGTATATCGCAGGCCACGGCGCCAACGGTGCCAAATTTTTTATCCTTCATTAATTCTTCCAGTCCCTGGTGAGTATGATCGAGGGAATAATTATCACTGTCACGTATAGCTTTCCATTGATCGTAACGGAATTGCGAAAAGAAGAATTCATCGGGCTCCAGTTTAATGCCCTGCTTGATCGCAAAATCATTGGCGCCTTTTCCACTTAAAAAAACATGGTTGCTGTTGTACATCACTTCGGCTGCCAGCTCTATCGGGTTGCGTACATTACGGATACCAGCTACCGCACCTGCATCAAGGTTCCTGCCTTCCATAATAGCAGCATCCATTTCCTGTACGCCTTTTTTGGTGAACACGGATCCTCTTCCGGCATTGAACAGCAGGTTGTCTTCTAAAATAACTATCGCAGCTTTCACTGCATTTACTGCCGAACCGCCTTCTTCCAGCACGGCATAGCCTGCATCAACCGCTTCCTGCAACCCTTTTATGTAGGCAGCTTCAAGGTCGGGTGTCATGTCTTCTTTCAGGATAGTTCCGGCTCCGCCGTGTATTACTATGGAAAATGGCTGCATATGTAGTAGTGGGTATAAATTTGAACTTCAAAAATATCCAATTTAGCGCCACAAACTTTCTAAGTTTTTTTGGCAATGCTTAAACACCGGTTAACGATACGGTAATTCCTTTTAATAGTTGCTAATCTGTTTCGAACCCTGCCAGCACATCTTCCTCTTCATCAGCAGCAGCTGCTTCATTGTCGATGTAACTGAAATCTTCAAAATGATAAACAGGGTATATCAACAGCAACTGAACGGCATTGTATAATACTAAAGAAAAGGCGGCGCAAAAAACAACGAAATATCTTCTTTCGGAACCCCAAAGTATCACTATAAGAAGTATTAATAGCAAGGTGAATGAAAGGTACAGGTTAAAATAGTAGCCCGAACGCTGATTGATAAGCCATACGAAAAGCAGTAAGCTTAATATCCCGGCAAATACATCTACGCCTGCGGTTTGTCCGGCCAATCCGAAAACAAAGCGCAGGCTCATTACTATTACTATTATTGTTGTTACGGCTTGCGTACCCGAACCGGCAAAATTATTGATCGAAGCCACCTTCTCTGAAAAGTTTTTGGCCCGCTCGTTCTGCAAACAAAACAGCCACACAATAAAACCAATACCTGGCAACAGCGTAAACCAATAGACCAGTTTTGATGTCATGTTATAAGTAACAAAATATTCCAATAAAAATTTACGCAGGTACCAGGTAGCAAAAAGCACTATCGCCACACCAAACAGCATATTGAGAATATTGCTGTAATAATACACTCGTAAAAAAGAAGCAAATTCATCACGCATAAAAAACTTAAGGCTGTACAATTGAAAAGCCTGGCCAATAACCATAGCTATGATGAATACTTTAAGTGTGAAGAAAACTATGGTTGCGCTTAGATTTTCATATACGTTACCCGGATTTAAAAGCCTTGGCTGCCATTTCATTTCTTTGCCATTAACATAATTCTCTAATTCGCAATAAAATATTATCTTGAAAATAAACATACAGGCAGATACAGCTACAGTGATGTATTGCTTATAATTTTCAAGATCAATATTTAAATTATCTTTCAGTGCGCCAATACCCTGGGCTATAAAGTAAGTTCCTGTTAGCCCTCTTAAAATGATCAATGCAATAATTATATTAATGATCTTTTTAGCAGCTATTTTTGACAGTACAAAAAAAATAATGCTGGGTAATATATATAAGAGTTCGCCGGCAATGAGCCTCATTGCCACCTCGGTTGTACTTTCACCAAAAAGCTTATCATTAGATAAAAAGGAATAGGTTACCATTACAAGCGCCGCAGTTCCTAAAGAAATCAGGGCATTCTTCCATTTATTCAGCGCCAACCCAAGGCCCACAAATAATATGGTAAAATGAATTGCCTGGCTGAAGATCAGGTTTCTGCGTATCTGTTCCTGGTTCTCAATAGTTCTGTTTAGCGTATTAAAAAAGAATTCCTGCACAACAACTCCTGCAAGTACAATTAAAAAGATAAGCGGCAGCTTATTAAGATAGGCTTTTTTGTTTTCCATGAAGCAGTAAAAGTTTTAAGGTAATTACAGCAGCGCTTTACATTCCTGCAGCAGTTTGTTTTTATCTATCGCCACAGTACCTACTTCTTCGCAAACAAGGCCGCCGGCTATGTTGGCTATTTCCGCCATTAATTTAATATCTTTTGTGGCAGCGTAAACTAACGAGGCAACAGCTATTACAGTATCACCGGCACCGCTTACATCTGCAATGTTGCGGATATGGGTAGGAATAAGTTCAGCATTATTTTTTTGTTGATAAAAAACACCTTTTTCAGACAGTGTTATAAATGAAGCACCATGTTGTAATTTCTCTTCCAGTTCTGTATGGATATTTTTTAAAGCAGCCTCGCTTACTTCATCAGAAATTATATTCAATCCCTCCTTTACTTCTTTAAGGTTGGGTTTAAAAATATCAATCCCTTTATAAGTAAAGAAATTTTTTCTTTTAGGATCTACAGTTGTAATGATATTATGTTGCCTGCATAAAGCGATAACATTTTTTATACAGCTTTCTGTCAGTACACCTTTGTTATAATCTTCCAAAATAACAACATCTGGTTTATCAGTTGTTATCAATGTTGTAAATGCAGCCAGTAATTTTTCTTCATCGCGTGCCTGCAGATCGTTGGTATGCTCCGCGTCCAGTCGCATCATGTGCTGGTTGCGGCTGATGATGCGTATCTTATTGGTAGTAATGCGTTCATCGCTTTTTACCAGGTGGTCAGCATTAATAGCATTGCTTTGCAATAAACCGGCAAGCAGTTTCCCATCGTCATCATTACCTATAACGCTAAGCATCGTAACACTGGCGCCAAGTGAACGTACATTTAACGCAACATTACCTGCACCACCAATGCGTTGTTCTTTTTTTGCCACTGCCACTACAGGTACCGGCGCTTCGGGAGAGATACGATCTACCTTGCCCCACCAATATGTATCCAGCATTACATCGCCTATAACAGCAACTTTTAATTGTGCAATGTTGTTAAAAAGTTTATCGAAGTCCAATTTTGATTTACGATTTGAGATTTATGATTTACGATTTGTACTTTGGGTTTTGAATCTTGTATTTTGGATTTTGCTTTTTCTATGCTTTTTTACTACCGATAGCTAAATAATAAAGCGGTATACCAACTAAAACAATACCTAAGCCCCAGCCTGCATACACCGGTTTGTACCATATCAGCAATATGCAAAATGCAATGGCCATTAAAATATAGATAGCGGGTAATAAAGGATATCCAAATGCTTTGTACGGACGTTCAAGGTCGGGTCGCTTTTTACGTAAAATAAATATGCCGATGATAGTAAGCGCATAGAACAATACTACTACAAAAGAGATCATATCCAGCAGGTCGCCGTACTTACCGCTGAGGCATAATATAGCAGCAACCAAACACTGTATCCACAAAGCAAATTCAGGCACTGCATTTTTATTCAGGTTCGCGGCTTTTTTAAAGAACAAACCATCCTTAGCCATCGTGTTATATACCCTTGCACCAGCCAGTATCAAACCATTATTACAACCAAAAGTTGATATCATGATCATCACTGCTATTACATACGTACCTATATTTCCAAAGATCACATTGCTGGCGCTTACCGCTACCCTGTCCTGCGGGGCAGAAGCAATATCTTTCAACGGCAATACGCTTACATACATCAGGTTAGCGCACACATAAATTATAGTAACGATAAGCGTACCGAAAAATAAACTCAACCCGATATTACGCTTCGGATTTTTTACTTCCCCCGCTATGAATGTTACATTGTTCCAGGCATCGCTGCTGAAAATAGACCCCACCATAGAAGCCGCAATAGCGCCAAGTATGGCGCTTCCCGCCACTCCGCCAATTATATTTCCTTCTGCATTTCTTTGTGTCATTGTCCAGGCATCAGCCCAGTTGGCATTCCATATGTCTGATTTGGCCGCTAACAAAAACCCGAATACGATCAGCCCGAATAAAGACAATAATTTGATAACGGTAAATGTGGTCTGTATTATTTTACCACCCTTTATACCTTTGGTACTGACGTACGTTAAAAAAACAATGAGTGCTATAGAAACGAGTTGTGCCGAATAAATTTTTAACCCGAATAGTTGACAAACAATATTGGCATCTTTCAGTTCCAGCGCAGGAATAAAATACCCCGCAAACTTACTGAACGCCACACCTACCGCAGCGATCGTTGCGGTTTGTATCACTGCAAAAAAACTCCAGCCGTATAAAAAGCCTGCTAATGGGTTGAACGCTTCTTTTAAATAAACATACTGCCCGCCGGCTTTAGGAAACATAGCGCTCAGCTCGCCATAGCTTAGTGCTGCGGTAAGCGTCATAAAACCGGTGATGAGCCATACTGCTATCAACCAGCCTGCGCTGCCCACGTTGCGGGTAATATCGGCGCTAACAATAAAAATACCTGAGCCAATCATCGAACCGGCAACGATCATCGTTGCATCAAAAAGGCCCAATGTTGGTTTGAAAGATGAAGCAGAAGTTTGATCAGACATAGTATCCCGATTTTTATATCAGGACAAGATAAATAATTTGTGTGGATTTACGGTTTTGCGGCGTCCTTCATTTTTTCATTCATGCCCTTAATTACATCTTTGGTGATGTTTAAAGTAGTATCCTTGTACACCATATAATCCAGCCCCGAGCCATAGGTAAGTATGTACATGTATTTCTTATCCTTGTTGTAATCCGCCAAAAAATCCTTCAGTTTCTTTTGAATATCATCCATGAACTGAAAACTTTTTTCACTAAGCTTTTGCCCGTCCGACTGTTTTTGCCCGTCTATCTGGTCCTTTTGCTGCAACAGTTTATCCTGGAAATGCTGCGCTTCTTCCTGCGAAATAGCAGCACCTTTTTTCAGGAATTCATTCTTCTGCGCTTCCAGGCTTTTGTAGCCGTTCTCCCAATTGGTTTCTATCGTTTTTTGTTCCGCCTCCAGTTCCTTTCTCCTGTCTTTTATATAAGTGATATTGGCATTCAGCGAATCCAGTTCCACATATGCTATCGGCGCACGGTGGCACACACTGTCTTTTGTAAGGGAGTAGCCATTATCGCTGTTCCCCTTATTCCCTTTTTTTCCTGAAAAGTTTACATAGTATAAGTACCCAACCGCCAGCAATAAAATCACGTTCAATGCAATGGAAAAATTCTTCATCAACAAGGTTTTTATTTGCGGCAAGATAACGACAAACACAGATTTGACAATGAAACAGGGTAAAGTTTTAGGAAAGGCTTAACTGTATGGTCCATGGTCTATGGACCATAGTCCATGGACAGTCGTCTGTTGTCCGTCGTCCGTTGTCTAAGGGCGTATCCCCAAGCTGCGCAAGGGGCCGGGCTTTTCGCTATTACTCCTCGCCACAGCCCCGCCGCACCAACCTTCAGCTGTGGGGTAGCCGCTTCAATCCCTTACGCTTCAACCCGATGCACCCTGCAATTACACATGCAGTTTTAATTATTCATTCTTCATTATTAATTATTAATTACTATTTTGTACATCAAACCAAAGCTAATGACAAACCGTCGCGAATTCCTCAAACAGTCTGCCCTGCTTGCCGGCGGATTAGCCGCTTCACAAACATTTGCCAGGCATTTATACATCGGCAAAAAACCAAAGGTCATTATCATAGGTGCCGGCTTTGCTGGATTAACAGCTGCCTATGCGTTACATAAACGAGGCATCCCCTTCGTAATACTCGAAGCCCGCAAGCGCATCGGTGGCAGGGTATATTCTTTTGAAGCAGATCCGGCAGAAAAATTAGTGATCGAATTAGGCGCCGAATGGGTGGGCAAATCGCATGCACGATTGATAGAACTATGCGATGAATTCAAACTCCCTCTCGAAAATAACCAGTTTGATACACATCTTATTTATAAAGGACAATACCATGCAAAAGATCAATGGGGTTTCAGCACCGGATGGGAAAAAAAGTGGAAAGAATTGATGGAAGGCTATCACACTATGAGTGACGATACCAAAAAGAAACTGGATAAATACGATTGGTGGCGCTACCTCGTTAATAACGGCTGCGAAGGAATGGATCTTGATATCAGGGAATTGCTGGACAGTACCGATTTTGGCGAGACCATACGCCACGTATCTGCTTTTTCGGCATTGGCAGAGTATGCAGAAAGCAGCGAAAAAAATGAAATGGATTATAAGATAAAAGGGGGCAACGGAAAACTGGCAGAAGAAATAGTGAATAAGATCGGGTTTGAAAATATAAAATTGCAGTACAAAGTAAAAACAATAAAACAGGGCGCTAAAGTGGAAGTCATTTGCGACAATGGCGAAACATTTACCGGTGATAAGATCATTTGCACCGTGCCCACCTTAGCCGCAAAAAAAATAAACTGGCAGCCTGCATTACCGGCAGAAATGGCCAATGCCATGAATGAACTGCAGTATGCCCGTATCAATAAACATCCTGTGCTGTTCAGCCAGCGCTTTTGGAAAGATGAATCCTTTGATATGATCACCGATCTTCCGGCGCATTATTTTTATCACGCCACAAAAAATCAGCCTTCGCAAAAAGGCGTACTCATCTCTTATACTATTGGCGATAAAGCTGCGGTGATCGCCAATCAAAACGATGACTGGAATGGCCGTATGGTACTGGATGCATTGCAACCCGCTTTCGGCGACGTAAAAAATCTTCTTGAAAAACAATACAATTACTATTGGGGCAATGATGAATACTCTATGGGCTCGTATGCAGTGTATGGCCCCGGGCAATGGTATGGCTTGCGGCCAATATTAAGCAAGCCTTTTTTACATACTCATTTTGCAGGCGAGCATCTGGCCGAGTGGCAGGGCTTTATGGAAGGCGCTATCAATACCGGCGAAGATGCCGCGAAGAAGATCATAGGGTGACAGGATTGGGGCGCTGAACCATTATTGCACCAAACGTTCCTGCGGAACGTAAAGAATTTTCACAAAGTCACACAAAGTATTTTCACAAAGAAACACAGAGCGTTCCTGTAATTTAAAAGCGCTCTCTGTGTATTGCTGTGTTTGCTTAGTGCGCTTTGTGAAAACAATCGTTCCGTAGGAACGCCTCGTTGGTAGCAAACAAACACTCACAGCGCCGTACGTTCCGCAGGAACGATTGGTGCTCCCAAAAAAATGGCCGTTCTTTTATATTATTTAGCTGAAGACTTACCCGTAAAGAAAATAGCTTCCCCTTATTTTGCAGTTAACAGCACGGGAGAAAAAAATATGTCCCCCGGAACCGCTGTCAGTTCCCCGAAAAAAGGAAAAAAGCCCAACGAAAATTCCGGGGTTATCCCCCCAAGAAAAAAGCACTCCATATTTTCCCCGTTGATATCCCCCGAAAAAACGGGGGACGCAATATTCTATCGGGGGACGTTCCTGGCGAAAACGGTAATCAAATATTCTTTCGGGGGAACTCAACACCAGGTTCGGGGGAGCTGACAGCGGTTCCGGGGGCGGATAGATGAATTGTCCTGCCCTTTAGGGCAGGGATAAAATTGACACTCCAAAACCGGGCTTAGCCCAACATTGAAAGACGATACAATTAAAGTTTTACATTTACCGCATGAAGAAATATTTACTGCTTTCGATCACCTGCTTACTGTCTCTTACCGGAATGGCACAGGAAAAATATTCCCTGCTAAATATTAAACTACCTCCGGAAGTTTCCTATTACGATAACCAGTTCTCCGGTCTGTATATTTCAAACAACAGGCTCTTCCTGATGTCGGAAAGCAGGCTGCAGGATAACCGCGAAGCTATACTGTATTCAGCCGGCCTTGCAGATATTGAGCAGTATCAATCAGATACAACTTATACAATACCTTTTAAAAAACATCCCATCATTGGCCTGGATATTTTAAGAAACCACATGCAGGCGCAAAACCAGGTGTATGAAGGATTGGAAGCTATCGTAATAGAAGGGAATACTGTTTATTTATCTGTAGAAACAAATACACCATCTACCAATTGCTATTTGCTAAAAGGGAGATTTAATAATGACGCTGTGGTACTCGATACCACATTCCTGCTGCCGTTGCGCAAACCAACCAAACCAAATGGCGAACATATTTACAATGCAGGCTTTGAAGCAATAACTTTATTCAACAAGCAACTATATACTTTCTTTGAGTACAATTATTTCGACAAAGCAAATTTTATTTATCGCTATAACCCGGCTTTAAATAACAAAGAGGATTCGTTGCCGATCATACCTGCATTACCTTTCCGCATTACAGATATCACACCAACAGGTAACGGACATTTTACCGCTATCAATTATTTTTATAAAGGCACAGGAGATGATGAAGTATATCGTTTAGCTCCTGCTGATCCATCCAATAAATTCATAAAAGACGGCAACGGCTATAAAAATTATATCCGTTTGATCGATATACAGATCACCCATAAAAAGATCACCTGGAAAACCTTGTATGAATTGCCTGTTGCCTACATGAGTTATAACTGGGAAGGAATAGCATCCTATAAGAACGGTTATTTTATCATTAATGATAAATACACACCCGCAAAGCCTTACTCCTCCGTATTATTATATCTTGACAGGTGGAAATGATGGGTTATTTTTGTACCCAAATAATTCAGCTTGAGCGCAACAGTATTTTTGATAACGCCTCCTTTTACACAATTAAATACTCCGTATCCTGCTACGGCTTATTTAAAGGGCTTCCTCAATACAAAAGGTATCAGCGCTTTCCAGGCCGACCTGGGTATTGAAGTTACCATCGCCTTATTTTCCAAAACAGGTTTACAGAAATTATTTACTACCATAACCAGCAGCAACAGCAGCACTCCTTCTGCAAACGCTGCAAGAATGATCGCTTTGAAAGACGATTATATTCAAACGATAGATTCCGTTATACATTTTTTACAGGGCAAAAATCCAACACTCGCACACCTGATCTGCAAAAGGGAATTTCTTCCTGAAGCTTCACGCTTTGCACAACTCGATGATCTTGCCTGGGCCTTCGGCAGTATGGGCATACAGGATAAAGCCAAGCATTTGGCAACCATGTACCTGGAAGATCTGTCTGACCTTGTAAAAGAATGTGTAGATGAACATTTTGGCTTTAGCCGCTACGCCGAACGCCTGGGTCGATCTGCCAACAGTTTCGATGAATTATACAACAGCCTGCAGCAATCCTATACTTATATAGATGAGGTACTGATCAGTATTTTATCGCAGCGCATGCAGGAAGTGCAACCAAAACTGGTAGCGCTGTCAGTTCCATTTCCCGGCAATTTATATACTTCATTCCGTTGTGCGCAATGGATCAAAAAAAATTACCCTTCAGTGAAAGTGGTTATGGGCGGCGGCTTTCCAAACACGGAGCTTCGTTCTTTATCCGATGCAAGGGTATTTGAATTCTTTGATTTTATTACATTGGATGATGGCGAAGCGCCAATGGAAAATTTAGTTGCGCATATTGAAGGAAAGAAAACTGTTGAAGAATTAAAACGGACCTTCATTTTATTAAATGGCGTTGTTACGTATATCAATAACCCATCCTGTACTGATTATAAACAAGGCGAAGCAGGCACGCCCGATTACAGTGATTTTTTATTAAACAGTTATATCTCAGCCATCGAAGTGGTAAATCCCATGCACCGTATGTGGAGCGATGGAAGATGGAATAAGCTGACCATGGCACATGGTTGTTATTGGGGTAAATGTACGTTCTGCGATATCTCTCTTGATTATATAAGATTGTATGAACCGGTTGCTGCAGGTTTGTTGTGCGACCGTATGGAAACCATCATGGCGCAAACCGGGCAGAACGGTTTTCATTTTGTAGATGAAGCTGCACCGCCTGCTTTAATGCGGGCACTGGCATTGGAAATATTGCGGCGCAGGTTAACCGTCAGCTGGTGGACCAATGTGCGCTTTGAAAAAAGCTTTACCCGTGATCTTTGCCTGTTATTAAAAGCATCTGGGTGTATTGCTGTTTCCGGTGGGCTTGAAGTGGCATCCGACCGTTTATTGCAACTGATACAAAAAGGCATTACAGTAGAACAGGTGGCAAAAGTGAACCGCAATTTTACACAGGCCGGTATTATGGTACATGCGTATTTAATGTACGGCTTTCCTACACAAACAGCACAGGAAACCATTGATTCTTTAGAGATGGTTAGGCAAATGTTCAAAGCAGGTATCTTGCAATCTGCCTATTGGCACCAGTTTGCCATGACAGCGCACAGCCCTGTTGGCCTCCATCCAGAACTGTTTCATGTACAAAAAGAAACAGACGCTGTTGGTACATTTGCTAATAATGATATTGTGCATATTGATCCGACAGGTGCTGATCATGATACTTTCAGTTTCGGCTTAAAAAAATCATTGTTCAATTATATGCACGATCTGGGACTGGATGATCCCCTGCAAAAATGGTTCGAGCATAAGGTACCCAAAACAAAAGTTGACCCCGATTATATTATTAAAGCTTTGGAACAGGAGGAACACAACTCTACAAAGCCAACATCTAAAGTAGTATGGCTGGGCAACAGCATAGCTACTGAATATTTTACCCAATCCAAAAAAGGCAACCAGCGTGAAATGGCTACTTTATCTTTTATTACAAAAAAAGATATACAACAAGTGCAGGTACCAAAACCGCAAGGCGACTGGCTGGCGGCAACCTTGCAAAAAATAACCGTTGCCAATGCAAAAACCTATACTCTTAAAGAAATAGAAGAAAGCTATGAAGCCGCCGGGCTGGAAGATTTTGGATTGTTTTGGGATAATAAACCGGTAAACCGGTTATGGAAAGCAGGCATGTTGATCGTGTAAATAAAAAAAAGTTGCAGAGCATGCAACCCTAATCAGTTTTTATTAGTCTTTATAGAGGTACATTTTTTTTCACACTAATAA
This sequence comes from Bacteroidota bacterium, assembly GCA_048497855.1. GTDB lineage: Bacteria > Bacteroidota > Bacteroidia > Chitinophagales > Chitinophagaceae > Ferruginibacter. Next base: position 169,849 of record JBEHZB010000003.1, read on the forward strand.
AAACTATTATGGCTTACCAAATTACACGATGGGAAATAAAGAACATGCTTGACGAAACAGGCGACGATTTCATTCATTTCCAGGTTTTTGTTGCACTCAATAACGATCCTGAGATAGCTATTCCTATTGTTATCAGTTTCGATGATCTCGTTGAGCATATTAAACCCCTCTCCCCCTCAGAATATGATTATATAAAAAAGATACGGAGCAATATGCATGGTTATGGCCCAAAGCATTCCAAAATACTGGAAGTTCTACAGGAAGAAGGTTATGATATCTCCCCTTACCTGCAAACTTATATTACAGAGAATATGGTAGAAGAGCATTATGAATATGAAAAAAGATTGCAGACAAACCCAAAAGAATCCCTTAAAAAAGCCTTAGCCATGTTGGCAGCTTATCAAGAGGAGATGAAAAAAGAAAACTTACGCTATACCAATTTTTTAGACCAATTGGATAAAACGCTGCATGAACTTACATTTAACCATTACCCCGAGTTATTTGAAAAAGGTAACGATATAGTAGAGGCTTACAGAAATCACTTAACAAGGACAACGCTGGATTTTGCCAGGAGGATAGATAAGTTTATGCATGGGAAATTGCAATAGCCATTCGCCAGTCAACACATTACTTTTATATCAGTCCTTGTTTTTCACCAATATAGCATAGATCACATACAGCCATCCTAATATACCATGTATGATTGCCCAAAGAATAGATTTATTCCTGCTCCAGGAAACAACAACCGCAATGATCGTTCCCAACCCTATGCCCGGCCCATAATATACTGGCTGTGCGTATACCGGTTGATTGACAGCGGTAGTACATGATGCTAAAATTAAAACCAGGATTGAAATGCTGATGTTGATATATCTGTTCATACAGGTTGTTTATAAATGAAATACTACAATTATGCCAAACAAATTTGTTTGGCATACATTTATTATTTCAAATTATTATTTGGCAGTTATACTGAAATCTGGTCATGTCATTACTTATTGGCACAGCATTTGAAAGTTGGGGGTTGAAACAAAAAAAATCAACATGAAGAAGAAACTAATGACTCTTGTGGTGGCAATGTCTGCGATCACTTATGGATTTGCACAATCAGATGCAACAAGTAAAAATTCCTGGTTAAAGCTTGGCCTCGAAGCCAGCGTTCCTGTAGGCGATATTTCTGATGCCAGCTCTTTTGCAGGCGGTATTGTACTGGACGCACAATGGATGGCTAATCCTCATTTTGGCGTTGGCGTTAGCACAGGTTATACCAACTTTTTTGGAAAAGACGATATAAAAGACTTTGGTGTGATTCCTGTGGGTGCTTTATTACGCTACTACCCTAAAGCTGAAGGCTTTTTTGCAGGCACCGATCTTGGCTACGGCTTTCTTACAAACGTTGATGGCAAAACCGGCGGCTTTTATTTTAAACCACAACTGGGCTATCATAACTACAGCTGGAACTTCTATGGTTTTTATAATCATGTAGTTTTGGGTGATGGTTACGGCAATGTGCAGAACCTGGGTGTGGGTGCTATTTATAACCTGCGTTTTAAAAAATAAATCGTTCGAGGTAAATACAAAATAAAAGGCTGCTTTTTAAGCAGCCTTTTATTTTTGGTGAAATATTTGCCCACATTGAAGAAGATTACTATCATAAATACCAAGCCTTTTTATCTCCTTTAGTATGACATTGCTTTATTAACAAACCATTAATCAGAGGAAAATCGAGTTCTTATTTACTGGATAAATCTGTGTAATCAACGTAATCAATGCAAACCTGCGTTTATCATTGAAAAAATTTACTCACCACATACTTCCTCGTCTCATTATCATACACGCCCAGGTACACTTTATCTTGCAGGCATATCAATATCGTATTATCTTTCAGGGAAGCTTTTAATTTATTTTCTTCAATTAACTGGTCCAGTATAGTAGTAGTATTGGTTGCAGTTGATGGCTTCCATCCATTCATAGCAAATTTAGAATGTGCATACACAAATTTGTTTCGCTGGTCGGCAGTAAGATATGGAATGAACCTGGTGTTACCTGCGTGTATGTTAGCTGCAAAACCCAGGCTGGCAGTGGCTGCGGTTAGTAATAATCCTTCAACACCTGCTGTAGGTATAAAACTGCCAAAGGTTAATACCATACTATCTCCGGTTATTACCGGTTTAATGAATTGCATCCCGTTATTCTTTCTGCGGATAAACAGTTTTTCATTTTTCAGATCCTTTTCCTCGGATGCAGAGCCAAAAGTACCCAACTGATGATAAGCGGAATGTACCAGTATGCCAAGCGAATCCTTTACCGGCACTTTATACGACCGCAACAGTTCACCGGAATTGATATTGAAAAAATGATACTCAAATTGTTTGTCGGAACAATTCTCAATGATCAGTGTATTTCTGTATAATGTAGCCGCAGCGTGCTTTTCTATATTAGTGCCCATTGCATTCTTATTCACTTCATTCAGAAAATAATTGGAAGAGCGTAACTGCTTTGTCAAAAAACTAATGGACAGTACATTGACACCTGTAGAGTATGGTGTTTTGTTAATAATGTATAGTACAGAATCGTTGTAGAACAACTGGCTTTGAGAAGGCATCTGAAAAAGATCCGGCTGGTTGCACTGGCTTACAGACATTTGTTTAAAACATTCTTCATAATCAAGCGACAGGTATTTATCGTATTGCTTCAATTCGCCCGCTGATAAAGTATATTTAGGCAGTTCATAATCAGTTTTATCAAAACTATTGTTGCCTTTCTGCCAGTGGTATAGTGTCAATGTTTTCTTCTTCTTGCCCGACAATACTAAAAAAGAACAGGCATTTTGTTGTGGTATGATCGCCACCAGGTCAGCATTCTTATAGCCTTCCTCGAAATTTATTACTGCCAGTTGTGTGTCAGTATGGCTATCAAAATCAAGTTGGCGCACTGCCACAGCTGTATCACAGATATATGCTTCCCAAAAACCATCGCCGAAAGCAATCTCTTTTGCAAAACGCAAAGGCTTACGGGTATAGAAGAGTTCTGCTTCGGTAAATGTTCTTTTATATTGCGCAATAAGATGAAAAGAAGTATCGTATAAGAAATGAGCAATGCCATCTTCCAGCTTTTCATTGATCACTATCCTGTTCAACCCCTGGTGATAATAACCATCCAGCTTTCTTTTATCATAGCTTTTATCGGTTTCCGGCACATCCAGTTCAATGCTTTGTGCTGTAGCATAAATACAGGTCAGCAGAACAAGGCATGTTGATAGAGCGATCTTCTTCATAATACAGTTAAGGGTTTTAAAACAGGTATAGTAAATGTAGAGCAATACTTTTACCCGGCGAAAATAACAAGACTCCTTTGTGTTATATTTCCATAATAAAAAAGGAGCCCCGCTAATCAGCGGGACTCCTTGTATTTTAAAAGCTGTGTAATCAGTGTAATCGTAAGAATCTGTCCTTACTCTTCATCATCAAAGCTCATCGCTTCCTTAGTTGTCATCAGCAATTCATATTCTTCCTTGCTGCCTACGATCATATTTTCAAATTCACGTAAGCCTGTACCGGCAGGAATATGGTGACCGGTGATAACGTTCTCTTTCAGGCCAAGCATTTCATCTGTCTTACCTTGAATAGCTGCAGAAGAAAGCACTTTGGTTGTTTCCTGGAACGATGCCGCAGATATCCAGCTATGTGTACCCAATGATGCTTTAGTGATACCCAGCAGCAACGGTGAAGATGTTGCAGGACTTGCATCGCGGTATTCAGCTAATTTTTTATCTGCTCTTCTTAAGATAGAATTCTCTTCACGGATATCACGTAAGGTAACGATCTGACCCGGGCGCAGTTTAGTGCTATCACCTGCATCTGTTACCACCTTTTTATCAAAGATGTAATCGTTCTCTACGTTAAAATCATGACGGTCTTCTGTATCCCCTTCCAGGAATTTAGTATCACCTGCATCTTCGATGGTTACTTTACGCATCATCTGGCGAACGATAACTTCAATGTGTTTATCATTGATCTTCACACCTTGTAAACGGTAAACTTCCTGTATTTCATTTACTACATACTCCTGTACTGCAAACGGGCCTTTAATAGCCAGGATATCAGCCGGAGCAGTTTGTCCATCAGATAACGGAGCGCCTGCTTTTACAAAGTCACCATCCTGTACAAGGATCTGGCGGCTCAATGGAACAAGGTATTTTTTAATTACGCCATCTTTTGCTTCTACAATGATCTCGCGGTTACCACGCTTGATAGCGCCAAAGGCTACTACACCATCAATTTCACAAACAACCGCAGGGTTACTTGGGTTACGTGCCTCAAACAATTCTGTTACACGAGGCAGACCACCCGTAATATCTTTCAGTTTGCTTAATACTCTTGGTATCTTCACCAGTACCTGGCCGCTTCTTACATCATCTCCTTCTTCAATAACAATGTGCGAACCTACCGGCAGGTTATAGGTTTTCTTTTCTTTTCCTTCTACAATGATAGATGGCAGCTTCGTCTTATCTTTTGTTTCAATAACCACTTTTTCGCGGTGACCGGTTTGTTCATCGGCTTCATCACGGTAAGTAATACCTTCTAACAGGCTTTCGAACTTGATAACACCATTAACTTCAGCAACGATAACGTTGTTGAACGGATCCCATGTGCAGATCACATCGCCTTTACTTACTTTCTGTCCGTCTTTCACGCTTAAGGTAGCACCATAAGGAATGTTGCTGGTGATCAGTAAACGATCATTCTTAACATCCATGATACGAACCTCACCGGTACGGCCGATAACAACCTGTACTTTTTTACCCTCATTATCTTCTGTAGTTACAGTACGTAAACCATCAAATTGAATTGTACCGTCAAATTTAGCCGGCATAGTAGATTCTACAGATGCAGAACCAGCCACACCACCCACGTGGAAGGTACGAAGTGTTAACTGTGTACCCGGCTCACCGATAGATTGTGCAGCGATGATACCAACAGCATCACCACGTTGTGCCAATATACCGGAAGCTAAGTTTTTACCATAACATTTCACACACACGCCACGTTTGCTTTCGCAAGTCAATACAGAACGTATCTCAACAGTTTCAATACCGCTGTCTTCAATTTTCTTCGCCATATCAGCGCTGATCTCTTCACCTGCGGTAATCAGCAGTTCTTCACTTACAGGATGGAACACATCATGTAAAGAAGTACGGCCTTCGATCCTGTCGCTTAATGGTTCGATGATATCTTCATTATCTTTTAATGCTGAAGTAGCTATACCACGCAGTGTTCCGCAATCTTCTTCATTGATAACAACGTCTTGAGAAACGTCTACCAGCCTACGTGTTAAGTAACCGGCATCGGCTGTTTTCAAAGCCGTATCCGCCAAACCTTTACGGGCACCATGCGTAGAGATAAAGTATTCCAATACACTCAAACCATCTTTAAAGTTGGCGAGGATAGGGTTCTCAATGATCTCACTTCCTGATGAACCTGATTTACGCGGCTTAGCCATCAAACCTCTCAAACCGGCAAGCTGTTTAATTTGCTGCTTGCTACCACGGGCACCTGAATCAAGCATCATATAAACAGAGTTGAAACCTTGTTTATCAGTTGCCAGTTCACGTATCAATGTTTCAGTTACTTTGGTATCCACACGGCTCCAGATATCAATGATCTGGTTGTAACGTTCGTTATTGGTGATCAGACCCATGTTGTAATTCTCCCACACTTCATCAACCTCTACCTGGGCATTATTGATCATGTCCTGTTTAATTTCAGGAATGATAAGGTCATTTATATTGAATGATAATCCACCACGGAACGCCATACGGTATCCCAGTGTTTTAATATCATCCAGGAATTTTGCTGTTGCAGGTACACTTGTCCATTTCAGGATATCACCTACAATTTCACGTAATGCTTTTTTGGTCAGTAATGCATTGATAAAACCAACTTCTTTTGGAACGTGCTGGTTGAATATTACACGGCCAACAGTGGTATCGATCAGTTTGTTGGTCAATGTACTATCTGCGTTACGTACGTTAGCCTTTACTTTTATCGGTGCATGAAGATCAACCTGCTTTTCGTTGTAAGCAATGATCACTTCTTCAGCAGAATAGAAAGCTTTGCCTTCGCCTTTTACTTTTTCAGTATCGGTAGATTTTTTACCCTTAGTGATATAGTACAAACCAAGAACCATGTCCTGTGAAGGAAGGGTGATCGGCGTACCGTTTTGCGGGTTCAAAATGTTGTGAGAAGAAAGCATCAATAACTGGGCTTCCAAAATTGCAGCACTGCTCAACGGAACGTGTACCGCCATCTGGTCACCATCGAAATCGGCGTTGAACGCCGTAGTTACCAATGGGTGTAATTGTATCGCTTTACCTTCTATCAATTTTGGCTGGAAAGCCTGTATTGACAAACGGTGAAGTGTTGGGGCCCTGTTTAACATTACAGGGTGGCCTTTCAATATATTTTCCAGGATATCCCAGATGATCGCCTCTTTCTTGTCAACAAGCTTGCGGGCAGATTTTACTGTTTTTACGATACCTCTTTCAATTAATTTACGAATGATAAATGGCTTGAACAATTCAGCAGCCATATCTTTTGGTAAACCACATTCGTGCATTTTCAGTTCAGGACCAACCACGATAACCGAACGACCGGAATAGTCAACACGTTTACCCAACAGGTTCTGACGGAAACGACCTTGCTTACCTTTCAATACATCACTCAATGATTTCAGTGCACGTCCACCCTCTGCTTTTACAGCATTTGATTTACGGCTGTTATCAAACAATGAGTCGATAGCTTCCTGCAACATACGTTTTTCATTACGTAAGATCACTTCAGGAGCCTTAATTTCCAGCAATCTTTTCAAACGGTTATTACGGATAATAACACGGCGATAAAGATCATTCAGATCAGATGATGCAAAACGGCCACCATCCAAAGGAACCAACGGACGCAGTTCCGGTGGTATAACCGGGATGTATTGCATAACCATCCATTCAGGGCGGTTGTTGATCCTTGTATTTGCTTCACGGAAGCTTTCCACAACGCTCAAACGCTTTAAGGCATCTGCTTTACGTTGCTGAGAAGTTTCGTTAGCTGCTGCATTACGCAGGTCGAAGCTCAACTGATCAAGATCGATGCGCTGTAACATATCATGCACAGCTTCTGCACCCATCTTGGCAATGAACTTGTTTGGATCTTCATCCGGAAGATGTTGATTATCTTTTGGTAAAGTATCCAGGATATCTAAATATTCTTCTTCTGTTAAAAGATCACCGTAGTTCTGTCCTTTATCAGCACGGATACCACTTTGGATCACTACAAAACGTTCGTAGTAAACAATGCTCTCTAATTTCTTAGAGCTCATGCCCAACAGGTAACCAATTTTATTTGGCAATGATTTAAAGTACCAGATGTGCACTACAGGAACAACCAGTTTGATATGTCCCATTCTTTCACGACGAACTTTCTTTTCTGTTACTTCCACGCCGCAACGGTCGCAAACAATACCCTTATAACGGATACGCTTGTATTTACCACAGGCACATTCGTAATCTTTTACCGGCCCAAATATCCTTTCGCAGAACAAACCATCACGTTCAGGCTTGTAAGTACGATAGTTAATGGTTTCGGGCTTTAATACTTCACCAAATGATTTCTCTAAAATAGAATCAGGCGAAGCCAAACCAATAGTGATTTGGGAAAACGTTGGTCTTGGACGATTTTCTTTTTTAAATGCCATATTGTAATTAATAATTAGTAATTAATAATGAATAATGGTTTTTAGGCCGCTATTCTTTCTTCGCTTTTATCTCCTCCATGGTTCCCCCTTTAGGGGGCGGAGGGGACTTTTTACTCAAACTTCAATTCCAATCCCAATCCTCTCAACTCATGCACCAATACATTGAATGATTCAGGGATACCGGCTCTTGGAATATTATCACCTTTCACAATTGCTTCATAAGTCTTCGCCCTTCCGATGATATCATCCGATTTAAGCGTCAACAGTTCCTGCAATATGTTGGATGCACCATAAGCTTCCAATGCCCACACCTCCATTTCACCAAACCTTTGTCCACCGAACTGAGCCTTACCACCAAGAGGTTGTTGAGTAATAAGAGAGTATGGTCCGATAGAACGGGCATGCATCTTATCATCCACCATGTGGTGAAGTTTAATTACATAGATGATACCAACGGTAGCTTTCTGATCAAAGCGCTCACCGGTTTCACCATCATATAAATAAGTATGTCCGAATTTAGGTAAGCCTGCTTTAGTGATGTTCTCATCAATTTCAGCAACTGATGCACCATCAAAGATCGGCGTAGCGAAACGCATTCCTAATTTTTCACCGGCCCAGCCCAGTACAGTTTCGTAGATCTGTCCCAGGTTCATACGGCTTGGTACCCCAAGTGGATTCAATACGATATCAACCGGCGTTCCATCTTCAAGGAACGGCATATCTTCCTGGCGAACGATCTTGGCAACAATACCTTTGTTACCGTGACGACCCGCCATTTTATCACCCACTTTCAGTTTACGCTTAACCGCCATGTAAACTTTAGCCAGTTTCAATACACCTGCTGGTAATTCATCACCAATAGAGATGTTGAATTTCTCTCTCTTGTAACGACCTAACTCTTCATTGTATTTAATGTTGTAGTTATGCAATAACACGTTGATCAGTTCATCAGTTTTTGCATCACCACTCCAGCCTAATGGGTTTACGTTTTGATAATCGATATTAGCTAAGTTCTTTGCATTGAATTTAGCGCCTTTACCGATCAACACTTCGCCAAAGTTGTTGCTGACACCTGCGCTGGCCTTATCTTTCAATAAAGTCTGCAGTTTGTTGATCAGCAATTCCATCAGGTCAGCTTCATTCTTCTCATGCGTTTTTTCGATCTTTTCTAACTGAGCTTTTTCACGAACTTTCGCATTCTTATCTTTCTTAGCCCTTTGGAACAATTTTTTATCAATTACCACACCTTCTGTACCGCTTGGAGCTTTTAAAGAAGCATCTTTAGCATCACCGGCTTTATCACCAAAAATGGCACGCAACAACTTCTCTTCAGGAGTTGGATCGCTTTCACCTTTTGGAGTGATCTTACCGATAATGATATCGCCTTCTTTAATATGAGCACCGATACGGATAATACCGTTCTGGTCAAGATCCTTAGTTGCTTCTTCAGAAACGTTAGGAATATCCGGGGTCAATTCTTCTTCACCCAGTTTAGTATCACGTACTTCCACTTCAAATTCGCTGATATGAATAGATGTGAACAGGTCTTCTTTAACCACTTTTTCAGATATCACGATAGCATCCTCGAAGTTGTAACCCTTCCATGGCATGAATGCCACTTTCATGTTACGGCCAAGGGCCAGTTCACCATTTTTAGTAGCGTAACCTTCCGTTAAGAAATCACCTTCAACAACTTTCTGGCCTTTTACTACAGCCGGGCGTAAGTTGATAGTAGTTTCCTGGTTGGTACGAACGAATTTGGTTAATTTATAAACAACCAAATCTTCTTCAAAAGAAACCAGTTGTTGTGTTTCATTTCTCTTATAGCGAACATGAATTTCATTAGCATCTACATATTCTACCACACCATCACCATCCGCATGTATCTGGATCCTTGCGTCACGTGCAGCTTTACCTTCCAAACCGGTACCAACAATTGGCGCTTCCGGTTTGATCAACGGTACAGCCTGGCGTTGCATGTTCGATCCCATCAGGGCACGGTTAGCATCATCATGCTCAAGGAACGGAATCAATGAAGCACTCAAACCAACGATCTGGTTCGGAGCAACGTCCATGTATTCCACTTCATTTTTGTCAAGGATCGGGAAGTCACCGGTTTGGCGGCTCTTGATCCTGTCTTCTACGAAGTTTCCTTTGCTGTCTATATCAATATTTGCCTGTGCAATTTTTGCTGTATCTTCTTCTTCCGCACTAAGGAAAGTGATCTTTTTCATATCCACTTTACCTTCATCTACCTTACGGTAAGGCGTTTCGATAAAGCCCATTTCATTGATCTTGGCATGTACGCAAAGTGTAGATATCAAACCAATGTTTGGCCCTTCCGGTGTTTCAATAGTACATAAACGGCCGTAGTGAGAATAGTGAACGTCACGTACCTCGAAACCAGCCCTTTCCCTGCTTAAACCGCCGGGCCCAAGTGCGGAGATACGACGCTTGTGCGTTATCTCACTTAACGGGTTGGTTTGATCTAAGAATTGAGAAAGCTGTGATGTTCCGAAGAATGAGTTGATCACTGAAGACAATGTTCTTGCATTGATCAGGTCAACTGGTGTAAATACCTCATTATCACGTACGTTCATCCTTTCACGGATAGTACGGGCCATACGTGCCAAACCTACACCGAACTGAGCATATAGCTGCTCGCCCACTGTACGTACACGACGGTTGCTAAGGTGATCGATATCATCAATTTCAGATTTACCATTGGTTAACAACACCAATGTTTTAATGATAGCGATGATATCATCTTTGGTCAATACCTTTTTAGTGATAGGGTAATCCAGGCCTAGGCGGCGGTTGATTTTATAACGGCCTACTTCGCCAAGATCGTAACGCTTGTCACTGAAGAATAATTTATCAATGATACCACGTGCAGTTTCATCATCAGGGGCATCAGCACCACGCAATTGCTTGTAGATGTGCTGCACCGCTTCCAGCTCACTGTTAGAAGTATCTTTATTAAGCGTGTTATATATAATAGCATAATCACCGCTCACTTCTTCCTTCTGGATAAAGATGCTCTTTATTTCAAGTTCAAGGATAGTAGCGATGTTCGATTCGTCCAGGACAGTATCCCTTTCCAGTACGATCTCGTTACGTTCGATAGAAACCACCTCACCGGTATCTTCATCCACAAAGTCTTCCACCCATGTTCTAAGAACACGTGCAGCAAGGCGTTTGCCGATGTAGTTGGCCAATGTTTTCTTATCGGCCTTAACCTCGTTGGCCATGCCGAAAAGTTCCAATATATCTTTATCCGTCTCAAAACCGATAGAACGTAATAAAGTAGTAACCGGGAATTTCTTCTTACGGTCGATATAAGCAAACATCACGTTGTTGATGTCTGTCGCAAACTCCATCCAGGCACCCTTGAACGGGATTACCCTTGCAGAGTATATTTTAGTTCCGTTTGGATGCACTGACTGGCCGAAGAATACACCAGGTGAACGGTGCAACTGGCTAACCACCACTCTTTCCGCACCATTGATAACGAATGTACCACGTGGGGTCATGTAAGGGATATTGCCCAAGAACACATCCTGTACAATGGTCTGGAAGTCAACGTGTTCCTCATCATTACAGCTCAGCCTCAGTTTGGCTTTCAGCGGAACAGCGTAGGTCAGTCCCCTTTCGATACACTCTTCGATGGTGTAGCGTGGCGGATCTACGAAATAATCCAGGAATTCCAGTACAAAGATGTTACGGGTATCGGTGATAGGAAAGTTTTCCTTGAACACCCTGAAAAGCCCTTCCACGTTACGTTTGTCGGGGGTAGTTTCCAACTGGAAAAAGTCTTTGAACGATTGGATCTGGATACCTAACAAATCGGGAGTCTCCGCCAACAGTTCAACTTTACCGAAATTGATGCGTTGTGCGGCTTGATTTTTTGTTGCAGACATATTTGTAATTAAAACGTTTTAATGTGCAGAAATCCTTTGTCAGACAAGGTTTGGAGCAAATTTGGCTTTTCTTCCGATACGCTTAATGCCACTAACCCGAAATTAAAGGAGGGCAAAGGTAGGAAATATATTCGAATTTTTCGATTGAAAAAATAAGTTTTTGGGGATTTTGGTGAGGTTTTTGAGGAGGGCGAATTTTTGGGGGAAGAAAAAAGAAAATATAATTTCTATTGCGGGCCCAAATAAAATTTAGTCGCACTTTGTCATTTTAACCGTACCCCCATCTTTACGCTGAAGCTATTATCTATAAAAATATTTCATATTTATTAAATAATATTTTTATATTTATTTTTTGTTATAACAAAAAAAGTAATTACTCTACCTAAACCTGCTTAACAGATTTGTCCCTAAAACTGCAAAATATCAGCTACGGCTATTCTCATAGCAAAAAGCTATTCACTGATGTTTCATTGCAACTGGAAAAAGGGAAGATATTTACTTTAATGGGAGGAAATGGTGCTGGCAAAACAACACTTTTCAATATCATTTCGGGCTTTATTAAACCACAAAAGGGAAATATTTTCTTTGAGGGAACAGATATAACCCGGTTCTCTCCTTTCAAAACCAATCTCCTTGGCATCGGTAGAACTTTCCAGGACCTGCGGATCATTACCTGGCTCTCGGTAAAAGACAATATCATTCTTTCGATGAAAAACAATCCTTCTGACAGAATCGGTAAAGCCATATTGCCTTCGAATTTTTATAGTAAAGCAGTTCGACCATTAGGGGAAAGAACTGCAGGCATCATCACCAATTTTTTTCTTAGTGAAATACAAAATTCACGGGCAGGAGATATTTCCTACGGACAACAAAAACTACTGACACTTGCATGCTGCGTGGCTAATAATGCTTCCCTTATTTTACTGGATGAGCCGGTTGCTGGGATTCAACCTGAATATCGAAATAAAATAGCAGTGCTTATAAAAGAATTGAAGGCTCAGGGAAAAACAATAATGATCATCGAGCATAATACAGAATTTATTGCCGAAGTAAGCGACCATATATTTTTCCTGCATGATAGCAAAATATCATCGTTCAAAAATATTGAAGAAGTAAAAGCTGACCCATTTGTAATGGAAACATATATATATAATTAATGCTAAAGGTAAAGAACATATCAACAGGCTATGGAAAAAAGCAGGTGCTTTTTGATGTTTCGTTTGAAGTGAACAAGGGAGACATTGTTTTGCTTGCAGGCAGTAACGGAAGCGGTAAATCTACTTTACTGAAAGCGATCTTTGGATTGTTGCCATTATGGAATAAAGGACAAATATATTTTGATGGAGAGAATATTACAGGAATGCCAACTTCAACATTATTAAAAAAGGGAATACTTTACATACCTCAAAAGAATAATCTTTTTGAAGATCTTACTGTGAAAGAAAATCTTGAAATAGCCGGACTATTAATTGGCAACAGCAAAATAATGAAACAGCGAATCAATCAAATACTTTCAGTTTTTACTTCGCTTATACCACTCCTCCAAAAAATACCAATGAGATTAAGTGGTGGGGAAAGGCAGTTGCTTACGTTAGCAATGGCTGCTTTACATGAACCCAGAATAATATTATTAGATGAACCTTTTACTGGTTTATCTCCGCAAAACATGGATTTTATAATTTCTAATCTTAAACGATTAAACGAGGAGGGCAGTGCTACATTATTAATTGTAGAACATCGCATTAAGGAATGTATTGCTATTACCCATAAAGTAATTGGATTAAAATTGGGGAAAGTGTATAACGAGGTTGTTATAAATGAACAATTTAATAGTAGTGAACTAAACAGTGTATTTATCTAAATAAAAATTAAATCATGAAACAAATCAAATTTTTAATCGTAGTCCTTTCAGTTTTGTTTGCTGGATGCAATTCTAGTAGTTCGGAAACAAAAGATAAAAAAGAAACCATAAAGATTGGAGTTATACAATCTCTTACAGGTGAAGGGGCAGAATGGGGAAAGAATGGGCAAGAAGGCATCCAACTAGCGTTTGACGAGATCGCAGCTAAAGAGACTAAATATAAATATGAATTGGTTTGGGAAAACTCAGAAACCAATTCTGCAAAAGCTGTATCTGCTTTCACCAAACTTGTAAACATAGATAAAGTAAAATATTGCATAGTAGATGTTATTTCAAGTGATGTTTTAGCAATAGCACCCTTAGCTAATCAGGATAAAGTCATTATCATTTCTCCCGGAGCATCTAACCCTAAGATTACTGGTGCGGGTGATTATGTTTTTAGAAATTGGCCTTCAGATGCTTTACAAGGTAAAGAGCAAGCAAGAGTTACTAGTGAAGTGCTCAACTGGAAAAAAGTAGCGATTCTAAAAATAAATAATGATTATGGGGTAGGTCTTGCCACAGTTTATCAACAAAATCTTAAAAATGCAACTGTAATTGCAGATGAAAGTTACGAAAAGGGATCTTCCAATTTTAGGACACAACTTCAGAAAATCAAAGAAGCCAATCCTGATGGAATTTATTTACTATCTTATCCAGAAGAGATGCCCACTATATTAAAACAAGCAAAAGAACTTGGCTTTAATAAACAGTTTTTAGGGACTGAAACTTTTGAATCACAAGATTTGCTTAATAAAGCAGGTGATTTAGCAAACGGGCTAATATATACATTTCCAAAATCGCCAGATTCCACACAAGGGATTGTAAAAAATTTCCGAAATGCTTTTACTAAAAAATATAATAGCTCATATGGAACACCAGGTGATGTTGCCTATGATGCGCTCTATCTCTTAGTAAATGCAATAGAATCTAATGGTAATAACATAGAAAAAGTAAAAGCAGCTTTGTATAGCATACAAAATTACCAGGGTGCTTCAGGCTTGATAAGCATTGATCAAAATGGTGATGCAATCAAGCCTTTTGAGTTAAAAAAAATCAGTAATAATAAATTTGTAAATTTTAATTGATGAAGAAAAAAACATGGTACATTATACGTCTTCTTGTATCGCTAATACTTGGTACTATAATCGGTTCATTACATTTTTTTGGCGCAGTTAAGAAAGATCTTGGTATTGGCGAAGAAAGTCCTGTGCTACTTATTATTGGTGCTGCTTTCCCAATATTGTGGACCTGTGTTGAGATCAGACTTGGCTTATTGACTAATAATGAGGAATTGAAAACAGGCCAGAATAAGCTAAATTCACTGGGGGAAATCACCAAAGAAATAGCAGAATCATCAATTTCATTAGGGCTTTTCAAAAAGATTGAAAGCCCACGTGTATGGGAATTTGAAGCACAAATATGGGGTTGGAATCCCAATTGGTCACTTGAATTACAAAGTGATGCCAATACTCACATAGCAGATAGTTTAAAAACTGTTCATTTAAATCGACTTACTAATCCTAAAACTCAAGAAATAAATTATATCTTTTTAGAGGGTTATGAATTACGGGATGAGAATGGGCACAATAAAGATATGCAATATGGTTATGAAAATTTTCTACAGTATCTGAGTGAAATTGCACCAGAAAAAGATTTAAGAGAAAAAGCAGAGAAAAAGTATAAAGTTTGGAAAATTCCCTACAGTGAATGGTCTAAAAATGGTCAATATCATGAGAGAATTAAAACGTATAGAGATTTTATTGTAATAAAAGGAATAAAAGATCACAATGAGGCAGCAATTCTTTTTTTTAATTTCCCTTGGTGTTTAAACGGAAGGGGACACGAATATCTTTTAGAATTAAGCAAAAAGAATTCTATGGTTGAAAATATTGGAAGTTTCCTAAAAAAATTAACAAATGATCTTGAAAAAACACCAAACCGCCATAAAAAAGTTAAATACAATAATACTATAAAAAAATATGAGTTAGTTTAATAGCTTAGAAGATGAATTGGAAAAGTCAACTTAAAGATAGTATAAAGAATGTCAACGAAATTGCCATGCAATATAGCTTTTCTGAAGAGTTCTCGGAAAGTGCTTCTGAAATTTATCCTGTTCAAATCACCCCCCACTACCTGAACTTAATTGATTGTGATAATCCTTCAGATCCATTAAAAAAGATCATTCTCCCATCAATTCAGGAAATGAATTTTGAAGGTTTTGAAGATACTATGGGAGAGCAAGAAGATTATAAAATTCAAGGCCTTCAGCATAGGTATCCTGAAACAGCTTTGATCATTGTTAATGATTTTTGTGCTAGTTATTGCAGGTATTGCTTTCGTAAAAGGTTATTTAACCCCGAGAGTTTAGATGATGAAAGTATCCGGAATGTAGAGCATGCACTTGAATATATAAAACAACATCCTGAAATCAATAATGTGCTTTTTAGTGGAGGAGATCCTTTAATGGCATCTTCAAAAAAATTAAAAAAAATATTAGACATTCTCAAGAAAATCAAACATGTCCAATATGTAAGAATAGGCACCAAAATACCAGCTTTCCTTCCTCAAAGAATCATTGAAGACAATGAATTATTAGATACTTTCTATGATTTTAACAAATCGAAACCATTATTCATTGTATCGCATTTTGATCATGCGAATGAAATTAGTACTGAAACGAAGGAAGCTGTTTTAAAATTATTGGAACGTGGAATATCAGTATTAAGTCATGTTGTTTTACTAAGAAATATTAATGACGATAAAGAAACTTTAAAAAAGCTATTGTGTAAACTGGTTGAAAACAGAATTATTCCATACTATATTTTTCAGGCAATGCCGGTTATAGGATCTACTCATTTTCAGGTGACTCTCGAAAAAGGGATCGATGTCTTTAATGAAGCTATCCAATCCGTCTCGGGAATAAATAAAAAAATTCGATTTATCATCCCGCATTATGTTGGGAAAGTAGAATTTATTGGAAAAGGAGAAGGATATCTCTTTATGAAACATCATCAAGCAAGAGATGCTTCTAAAATCGGCAGATTATTTAAGATTAAAATTACAGAAGGGAAAACCTGGTTTAATGCAAATGAAATAATATACTTATAATGCAGCTTTTACTAATTATTATTATAACTACTGCTCTATATTTATTGGTTTGCCAATCTTATTCTTTAATCTACTATCCTACCAAATTCTTCCACCTCGCTCATGCAGCAATAATCACTTCTGCAGCCTATTTCGTTTTTCTTTTTTCCAATAAATTTTCTATTGCTTTCTTAGCAGCTGTTCTTTTAGCGATTGCTGCATCAGTTATATTCGGTATACTTTGCGAGATTTTTGTCTATCGCCACCTGAGAAAAAAAAATGCTCCTCCTCTTTCCTATCTCATTGCTTCCATAGGCTTATATGTAGTTTTCCAAAACTGCATTTCCCTTTACTTTGGCGATGATACTAAGATCATTAATACAGCAACAGTAACCGTAGGACATAAAATTCTTGGTGCCTACATAACTACAATACAAGTAGTAACTATTGCAATATCAATATGCTTATTTACTGGATTAAACCTGTTTTTGCGCTTCACTGTTCCAGGCAAATCCATCCGTGCAGTTGCCAGCAATCCTGAGCTATGCAATATCTACGGTATCCATTCAAATAAAATAATCCTTCTTGCATTTGCTATCGGTTCGGCATTAGCTGCAGTTGTCGGCATTCTTTCGGCCATGGATACCAATATGACCCCCACATTTGGGTTCAACTTATTACTATATGGTATAGTAGCAATGATCATTGGCGGAGTAGGCAGTACTAAAGGTTTAATTGCAGGATCTTTTTTGGTAGCTGCTGTGCAACATCTTGCAGCATATTATCTGGATACCAAATGGATGGATGCTGTAACCTATATCATCCTTATTTTATTTTTGATTTGGAAACCGCTCGGCTTCAGTGGCAAACGACTTAAAAAAGTAGAGATATAAAATGGAATACATCTTACATCTTTTAATTCTTATCAGTTTTTATACTTTGCTTTCTCAAAGTTTAAATCTTATTGCCGGTTTTACAGGGCTTATTTCACTAGCACATGCCGGCTTTTATGGTATTGGAGCATATACTACGGCTATTCTTTCCACTCGATTCGGATTTTCTTTTTGGGTAAGTATTCCCACAGCTATGCTCATTGGCGGGATGATAGCATTTATAGTATCTCTTATTGCCTTGCGTACCGTTGATGACTACTTCATTATCTGCACATTAGGCATTCAGGTAATCCTGTTTTCTATCATGAATAACTGGACGGATCTTACGAGGGGACCGCTTGGTATTCCCGGCATTCCCGCTATACATGTATTTGGATGGGCTATAGATGACAAGATATCTTTTCTTTTACTTTCACTGTTTTTTGTTGGTATTGTTTGGCTGATACTGCGCAATATTGCCAGGTCGGGTTTTGGAAAGATATTACAGGCTATCAGTGAAGATGAGATATACACACAAAGTATAGGTAAGAATGTTTATCGGGCCAAAATAATATCTTTCACCTTAAGCGCCGTATTGGCAACAATCCCGGGCGCATTATATGCTCATTACATTTCTTATATCGACCCTACAAGCTTTACTGTAAATGAATCGATCTTTATTCTTTCTATTGTCATCATTGGTGGACTTGGTAACCTGGCCGGCAGTTTCTTTGCTTCTGCATTTTTGGTATTATTACCTGAAGCGCTTCGCTTTGTTGGCATGCCCAATAACATAGCAGCAAATATGCGACAAATTATCTATGGACTTATATTGGTTGCAGTAATGATGACCGGAAAAAATGGAGTAAAAGAGTTATTTAATGCAAAAAAAATAATTTAGTGTAGAAGAGCATGGAAAATGGAACGATTTAAGTAAAACTGCGCTCAACAAAATTGGCAGAAGCGCATTGAATTTCAGCATTTTAGTGCTATCAATCTTGTCTAACAATAGCATACTGAAACACTGCAAGATTTTTTTATTTTTTTCTGACATCATCTTGACTGCGCAGGAAGGTTTTTATATGTTTGTAACAGATAAATTTGATACTATGTTACCATTTTCAAACAAACAAATAAAAGAGATTTCCGAAGAACTTGACAGCGGACTTAGAGCCTTTTATCACAAACATACCGGTGAATTAATATTTGTACCAAATACGGACAAATATTTTGATATAGACATGGACGCATGGAAAGGAGAATTCGATAAACTTGAAAAAGGAAATTTAAACTACCAGGAAATTTACGCCATGCAAGCTAACGATTCCTTTAAAATTATGGCTGATTTTACTGAACAACTCACTGATGAAAAACTCCAGGAGAAACTTATAAACGCATTAAGTAAGAAAGGGCCATTTAGACAATTTAAATTTGTAATTAACAATTCGGGCGAATATCGGGAGCGTTGGTTTGACTTCAAAAATAAAAGATATATTGAGTGGACTGAAGGGCAATTAAAAACACAAGATCAATTTGACGGCCAAGAAAAAATTAGTCACTAATATATTCTCAGAGTCACTCTTCGTATCTTCATTAATTGAGTATCGATGTACATGCCAATAAATAGAAAGAAAGTAAATTCTTGTTTTTTAGACCAGTTGTACTACCGGCTTTTCTTTTTCTATTAATGTCTGCTGTTTTTATCTGCAACCTCTTTATTTTTCTTCGCTTTTTTATCCTGCAGCTTAACATACCGGTATCCAGCATATAATCCAATACAACAGGATTGTATGAACAGAATGGGGCCGAAAGTTTTCCAATAGATCCCAAATATTTTTCCAACGAATCGCAGGATAGTTGCATTACCACCCGTATCTGTCTTTGAAAAACTATCATTGAAAGCTTTATTTACATCCACTCCCGGTATCTCATCAATGATGCGGTGCAACAGGTTTGATAACAGCGCCGCCCCTGCAACCACCAGCAGCAGGTACCCAAGGTTAAAACTTCCTCTTTCCAGGATCACGAATAATATTGCAATACTCAAGGTGAGCGGAAAAGAAATGACAAGAAAATCGAGTATCTCTTTTAATTCAAACACGATATTATTCGGTTGCAGCACATGCCCGATCGCCACCATTACAGGCGATGCAAGCAGTTGCGGCAGGGAAATAAAAAGCGCTAATGTAGATACCTCTTTATGAAAAGGTGAATGCGGTGTAGCGGTCATAAATAATTGCTTGGATAAGGTAAGATAAAATTAAAAATCGTGTTTGTCAAGCCCACTACGCAAGTAGGGAACCTGCTGCAACACCCCCCTGTCGCAGTTCTTGTCCTGTGAATCAAAACATAATTTATACTTCCAACCCAAGCCAGTGAAAACACCTTATCCAAAGAACAGATGATTTTGAAACCTACTTCCCCTCATCCGTCCACTTAATAAAATCCAAAAAATACTCTTTCCAATGGCTCACTTTATTGCCGCTGGCATCTTTGGTATTCAAGCTATGATCGCCGCCAACCAATGTACGCAGGGTAAGATTGGTTTTACCAAGCCGCGTAAATTCTAATGGTACAATGAAGGCACTTTCGTAAGGTGCGCTATCATCTTTGGTGCAGATGATCTGGTATAAGGGGATGTTTACTTCTTTCAGATCTTCAATGGGGCCACGGGCATAGCTGATCCAGCGCCTGTTGGTATATATTGACCCGGGCTTTGCATAATCGGGATTGGCAAAGATGTTCTTATAATTGGTGAGCATGGTATCCATCTGCAGCGCTGCCAGCGAATCGCTTGTTTCGCCGGTATAGATCTCTTTGCGCTTCATAATCATAAAATCATAATAATCGGGCATAGCGCTGCCGCACCACAAGCCTGCATGCGTAACCTGTTTATTTACGGTAAGCAAACGCGACACTACATTAAAACCTTCTGAATGACCATATACAATTGTTTTGCCTTTGCCATCCATTAAATGTTTGCGGCAGTATTTGATCGTCTCGTCGACTTGCCATACCCTGAAGCCAAGGCTATTCTTGGCATACCAGGTTGCCGGTTTGCGGTCGGCTATTTTGGCGAGGTCGGCTTCGCTCCATACCCCCTGCATGCCTGGCTTTGCAATAAGAACGTATAAATAATCATCCGGCAATTGCAGTTGATCTTTATGCGTCCAGGTGTAAGTCACCAGTTTTCCGTTCACTGTTTCGTAGCTGAATAATGGCTGCGGGTCGGAGCCGCCTAAAAACACTACCAGGTGTTTTTTCGGTTTGTTACCATTGGGATAAACATAAAAGAAGATGGTATCGCCGTTCTGTACTATTTGGTAAGCTTTTACATGCAGCCTGTTAAGCAATGTATCCTGGGATGGTTCCTGTGCATAGGCGGCTGCAGCAAAAATTTGCAGCAGCAACACGTACATAAATTTCTTCAAAGCTGTGGTTTTAAGTAATTGATGGAATAAGGTTGTTAAATAGTAAACAGTATGTAATTTAAAAAGATCGCTGCATTGGATTTTGTTAAATAATCATAAAAATTTTATCTCACTACTTGTTTGCCAATAATTGAAACAGAACATGCAGCAGTAAAAACAATACTTCAAAACACACTAATTTTACTACAAATTAAAACACCTCATGTCTCACCTACTCGACAATATGATCTGGCACGCC
Source organism: Bacteroidota bacterium (assembly GCA_048497855.1). Lineage (GTDB taxonomy): Bacteria > Bacteroidota > Bacteroidia > Chitinophagales > Chitinophagaceae > Ferruginibacter. The sequence continues at coordinate 191,046 of JBEHZB010000003.1, forward strand.
ATCACTACCGGCAACAGAGATATTGCTGAACTCAATGGTAAAGCAGGTTGGTATAGAGAAGACATTGCACCCTTTGCCGGAATGGAAATAATCAATGAAGAGAATTTATTGGCACTGCATCAACTGCTTTCTCCTAAACGTGCGATAGCAATATCTTATACCGACACGATACACCTCGATGACACTCAATGGAAAAAATTGCAACATATGGATTGTTGCCAGATGGTATATACTAATCCAATTGCTTCATTCACAACAGAACACAGTCATTTGGTGCAACCGCTTACTGATGAGCACATTCCCCAAATGCTGGAACTGACGACTCTTACCAAGCCCGGCCCTTTTAAACAGCGCACTATTTTATTCGGCAATTATTTCGGCATATTCATAGATGGCAGGCTGGCGGCTATGGCCGGTCAACGCATGCATCCCACTCCTTACCTGGAAGTAAGCGCCGTTTGTACCCATCCCGATTTTCGTGGTCATGGCTATGCTAAAACTGTTATGCTGAAAGTTATGGAGCTGATCGTTCAGCGATCTTTCATTCCGTTCTTACATGTATTGTCGAATAATACCGGGGCTATTGCTTTGTATGAATCTATTGGGTTTAGTGTGCGCAGGAATTTGTTTATTGATGTTATTACCCAAGCCCCCTCCGCCCCCTGAAGGGGGAACTGAGGAGAAGATGATGTTTTGTTGGCCCCCTAGCCCCCAAAGGGGGAACTGAGAGGGAGATGATGTTTTGTTGGCCCCCTAGCCCCCAAAGGGGGAACTGAGGAGAAGATGATGTTTTGTTGCCCCCTAGCCCCCAAAGGGAACTGAGGAGAAGATGATGTTTTGTTGGCCCCCTGGCCCCCAAAGGGGGAACTGAGGACATGGCATTCGGATTAGCTTCCCTGTCATGAAAATTAGTTTCCCTGTCATTTGGAATAACTTCCTGTCATGAAAATTGATTTCCCTGTTATTCGAAATAGCTTCCCTTTATTTCGGATTAGCTTCCTTCCATTTCAAAACAGTTTCCTTCTATTTCAGAACAGCTTCCATCTATTTCAGAACAGTTTCCCTCTATTTCGGATTAGTTTCCATCTATTTAGAAACAGTTTCCCCCTATTTCAGATTAATTTCCCTCTATTTCGGATTAGCTTCCATCTATTTCAGATTAGCTTCCCTCTATTTCAGATTAGTTTCCATCTATTTCGGATTAGCTTCCCTCTATTTCAGAACAGCTTCCCTATTAGCCGAAAGCTTTCCTGTTTGGAAATACGGAGCAAAGCTCCTGCTGAACATAGTACTTACGAAGGCATAGCCTTCGAAGAGTTTAATTCGGAACAGTTTCCATCTATTTCAGAATAGTTTCCCTGTCAGCCGAAAGTTTTCCTGTTTGGAAATACGGAGCAAAGCTCCTGTTGAACATAGTACTTACGAAGGCATAGCCTTCGAAGAGTTTAATTCGGAACAGTTTCCATCTATTTCAGAATAGCTTCCCTATCAGCCGAAAGTTTCCTGTTTGGGAATACGGAGCAAAGCTCCTGTTGAACATAATACTTACGAAGGCATAGCCTTCGAAGAGTTTAATTCGGAACAGTTTCCATCTATTTCAGAATAGCTTCCCTGTCAGCCGAAATTTTTCCTGTTTGGGAATACGGAGCAAAGCTCCTGTTGAACATACTACTTACGAAGGCAAAGCCTTCGAAGAGTTCAGAATAGCCTTCGAAGAGTTTAGCCTTATGGCTGAAAAATATTGTTATGGAAAACTACGGTTGAATTCTAGCCCCGATAGAAAGGGATAGCACGGTGAGGATAATGTGCGTTGGGGCTGTGCCGGACTTGGACTGGATAGCGGGACAGATGATGAACCGGGGGCGAATTTTCTGCTTCTAAAAAAGTAAAACCTGAGAGGTGGGATGTGAGAGTTGATTCTTTCATTTCTCCATTCCTTCATTCCTCCATTCTTCATTACCCTTTTATACCCTCCTCACGGTATTGTCTTCTTTTAGTAAGAACAGTATTTTGCTAAAAAAACTGTATGCGCTTTTTATTATTGCTGCTGCTTTGCAGTGCTGCCACAATAACCCATGCACAGAATATTGATGCTGATATAGAGAAGGGTGTTCGCCAATACAACCAGATGAGAGATTTTATGGACGGACTTAAAACGCCGGAGGACAAGGATCTTGATACAATGATAAATTATATCAACAGGGGTACACCATTGCTCACCAATGCACTGAACAATGGCAATGCTGAGCAAAAGGCTACGGCCCGTTATTTTTTGGCTATGCTGCAATACGAACTGGGTTTTGTGTATGGCCAAAAAGGCTACAACAGAAAAAGCTATCCTGTATTCAAAGCTATCGGGCCGGATATGGATCATTACAGCGATTCCACTTCGTTTCCGCTGCACTATAAATACGATAATAAGAATTACCAGATCGTGTTCGGCAATTTTGCTCCTACCGCTTCGGAATATTATACGGGCATGGGCGAAGTATGTACCAATCTCAGCAAATTTGATGAAGCTATCCCCTACCTGGAGAAAGCTATTCGTTTTCCTTATACTACTCCCTGGTTCATGTATATCGCTGCCAATAAAATATGGCAGATAAGATCAAAGAAAGGAAACTACGATCAGCTATATCTTGATTATTCCCTCAGCGGCCTGCAATATTGCAGCAGGCTGGATACCAGTTACCAGTCTGTTATACGCTCGAATAATTACACGGATTGTGTTGATTATGCTGATACCATCCGCAAGATATTATCTACAGCAGGCATAGCCAATAAACCTGCCGCTTACGCCAGAGCTGCCGCTTACCTGGATACTGCGGGCTATACTTACCTGGCAGCAGATTTTTACAGGAATGCGTATATACTGGATGCTATCAATAAACCTTTGTTGCGGCAAATGATCTCTTTTGCTCACCGCCACGGTGATAAGGATATGGAAAAAGAAATGGAAGCTGCGCTGGATAAAGCATCGGCAGGTGAAACGGATGTTGTTATACGTAACCTTGGTACTACACTGGCAAAAGTTATGCTTAGTGCCAATGATCCTAAAAAACATTTTGATGATCTGAAAGGAAGAAAATTCAATGTGCCGCATTATGGCGGCAATCCTTATCATTCTTCTATAGAACTGGATGGTGCGCTGAATACTTTTATTACTGATTTTTTAAAGAACAGCCAGCATAATTATTATTACTGGAAAAGCTTTATTGCTGAGGAACCGAAGAGCAACCTGGAGGGTAAGCTAAAGCAACGGTACCAGGCTATCTGTGATGAACTGAGGTCTCTTTATCCCGAGGCTGCAGTAACTTATATGTATAATGATCCGCATTATTTTACGATGCAAATCAACAGTAATGTGACGATTGAATTTAATTATTATTACAACGAGGGCTATAAAGACATGTTACTGTTAAGTGTAAATGTGGAGACGGTGAAGTAATTGGTAATTGGTAATTAGTAATTGGTAATTAGTAATTGGTAATTGGTAATTGGTAATTGGTAATACGGTCTGTAAAACATTTTCCATTCAGCAATCAAACCATTTATCAAACCTTCCAGCAATCAATCACCCTTATCGTGAGCCATGCTATCACCAGCAGCATCACGATAATTTTACCGATGTATTTCCATTTGCCTTTTCGGCTAACGGCATGGTAAATGAAGTGCACATTGCCGGTGAAATAATCTTTTATGGAGAGAATAAATGACAGGCCAAAAAAGATAACAAGGAACAACCCGAGACCGATATTGAACCAGGTATTAACAGATGGATTTTGAATAACGGAATTAAGTTTGAGATATACCGGTAATTGAGATGCCAGCACTATGCGCTGTACACCATGTATCACTATCTCCAGCATGATGATGAGTATGAGCAAAAGTTCCAGCGGGGTATCGTAGCGATTGCTGTTGCTTTCCTGTAATTGTTTTTGAAAGAGCATACGTTTTTCGTCCCTGCTCAAACCATCATAGCCTTGTTCGGACAGTTTTTTCAGGATAGCATCTATATCTGCCTGGGTGTATTTCATAGCAGCCGGTTTTATTGATGACCTTGTGAAGATAGAAAAAGAAATGATTTTTTACAGTGATCACAACTGTGAAAAATTATTGCGCTTAATAATTATCTTTATAAAGACGGAGCATGGCATGCTGAACGGGATATTTTACCAATAACTATATACCTGACCATGACTGATAAACTTTCTGATCCGGCGATCAACAAAAAATATATTGCGGTTTTTGCTTTGGCTGTTTTGCTTTCGTGGGAATTGCATGAGCTTTGCCATTGGATGGCAGGCGAATACCTGGGATACAAAATGGTAATGACCATTAACAGCGGCTATCTTGTGGATGGAAAATATGCCAAAGACATGGACTACCAGCTGATAAGTGCAGCTGGTCCTCTTTTTACTATGCTGGAAGCGCTACTGGTTTTTATATTGATGATACGGCGGAAGAGAATTTTATTGTACCCTTTTCTTTTTACCTGTTTTTACATGCGCCTGCTTGCTACAGCAGTGAGCTTTGGTAACCCAAACGATGAAGCCAGGATCAGCACAGCAATTGGTATCGGAAAATTCACCTTACCTGTTATTGTAACGGGCATCCTGTTTGTATTGGTTTACAGGATATCAAAAAGGTATGCATTCAGTACTGCTTTTAATTTAAAGAACCTGGGACTGGTTATTCTCTTTACTTCTATCATAATCTTAACGGACATGTTTTTGAAGGTGCGTTTGATCTGAAGATGCTTTGAAGTTTAAATAATAATTCGTTCTTTTAACAGCTAGTATTTTTTTACCAACCTTACTCAAACCTTTATGAGCGATATTGCAGAAAACGTCCAGGAATCTATTGAGCAAACCGGCCATAGCAAGATCAATTCAAGAGTGGCATTGTTTGTTGCCATTACTGCAACATTCATGGCGCTTTGTAATGTAAAAGACGGCAACATTGTTCAGGCTATGTCGCAGGCACAGGCACACAGTATAGATTCGTGGTCGTACTTCCAGGCAAAAAGTACCAAGCAATCTATTGCAGAAAACACGCTGGAGTTGTTGAAGGTGCAGGACAGTACCACTAATGCAGCTACCATTAAAAAATATGAAGAACAGGTGGCCCGTTACGAAAAAGAGAAAACAGCAATAAAAGCGCAGGCAGAAGGTTTTCAAAAAGAATATGATGACATCAATTTGTTTGATGACCAGTTTGATATGACCGAAGCGTTGCTCACCATTGCAATAGCTATGTTTGGCGTTACGGCGCTTACACAAAAGAAATGGCTCTTGTATTTTTCAACTACTGTAGCTTTGATCGGCATCATACTAGGCTTAACGGCTTTTATGAAGATCAGCCTGCACTCCGATCTTATTTCAAAAATATTAGGTTAGTAAATTTTAAAAGACATCGATCATGACATCTAAAGAAATTATGGACCAGCTGAAAAAACTGGGCAGTGAAAATATCAAAAAGATACTTTTAAAACATGGCGTGAAGGAACCGTTCTTTGGCGTGAAGATCTCCGACATGAAACCCATTCAAAAGAAAATAAAGATGGATTATAAATTATCCAATGAACTTTATTTTACCGGGAATGCAGATGCCATGTACCTGGCAGGATTGATAGCCGATGATGAGCAGATGACGAAGAAAGACCTGCAGGCATGGGTTAAAGCCGCTGTATCCAACAACATCAGTGAATATACTGTTCCCTGGGTTACTGCCGGAAGTAAATATGGTTTTGAAATGGCTACCGCATGGATCGATGCCAAAGAAGAACATATTGCTGCGGCAGGATGGGCAACATTGGGCGGACTGGTAGCTCTTAAGCCTGATGCAGAACTGGATATGAAATTATTAAAGAGCCTGCTTGACCGTGTGGTGAAAAATATCCATAAAGCAAAGAACAGGGAACGATCTGCCATGAATGGTTTTGTAATAGCGGTTGGCAGTTATGTAAAAGATCTTACTAAAGATGCATTGGCAGCAGCAGCAAAGATCGGGGCTGTAGAGATCGACATGAATGGTACTGCATGCAAAGTTCCTGATGCTGCAACGTACATTAAAAAGGTGGAGGCAAAGAAAGCAATTGGCAAAAAGAAGAAAATGCTGAAATGTTAGCGAAAAGATGTGAGATGTGAAAAGTGAAAAATAGGGATGTAGTGACTTCACCAATCTAAATCATACATCAAAAATCATAAATCATATATCAAACCACTGCTTATGCTTAGAAAAATTCTTCCCGTAATTGGCGCAGTAGCTTTATTTTCCTGCAACAGCAATTCCGGTTCCAACAATACCAGTTTTAAATCAATTGAAGTGAAATATCCTGTAACAAAAAAAGACACTACCGTAAAAGATGATTATTTCGGCACCACAGTAGCTGATCCTTACCGCTGGCTGGAAAATGATACCAGCGCAGAAACAGGCGCATGGGTAAAGGCAGAAAATGAAGTAACGCAAAATTACCTGGGGCAGATCCCGTTCAGGGATGCTATTGCTAAACGCTACGAGAATCTTTTCAACTATGAAAAATTCTCAGCGCCAACACACGAAGGAAAATATAATTACTACTATAAAAATTCGGGTTTGCAGAACCAGAGTGTACTATACAGAGAGCCCGTAGAAGGGGGCGCTGCTGAAGTTTTCCTTGACCCGAATACATTTTCCAAAGATGGTACCACTTCGCTTGCAGGAATAAATTTTTCTAAAGATGGATCAATGGCGGCGTACAATATTTCTGAAGGTGGCAGCGACTGGCAAAAGATCATTGTGCTGGACGCCATCAATAAAAAACAGGTTGGTGATACCATGCAGGATATTAAATTCAGCGGTGCCAGCTGGAAAGGCAATGATGGATTCTTTTACAGCACTTATGAGCGTCCCAAAGAAGGCAGCTTTCTTGCTGGCAAAACAGACAATCAAAAATTGTATTACCATAAAATGGGTACTGCTCAAAAAGATGATAAGCTTATTTATTTCGGCAAAGAGGCATCCATACGCTATGTGGGCGCTGGTGTAAGTGAAGATCAAAAATGGTTGTTCATTTACGGCGCCAATTCAACTTATGGTAACAGTTTGCTGGTATTGGATCTTACCAATCCCAATGCTACTATAAAAACAATAGTGGCTGATATGAAGAATTCGCACGGCATTGTTGATGTGGATGATCAGAATTTTTATATCCAGACAGACCGAAATGCGCCTAATGGCAAATTAATGGTAGTGCCTGTTGCCACACCTGAAGAAGCGAACTGGAAAGTATTGATCGATACTAAACCGGAAGTGCTTAGTGCATCAGCGGCAGGTGGCTCTATATTCTGTTCGTATCTGAAAGATGCTGTAAGCAAAGTATATCAATACAACAGGACTGGCAAACAGATCCGTGAGATCGCATTGCCTGGCCTGGGCAGCGCCAGCGGTTTCTCCGGCAAAGCAGATGACAAGGAATTATTTTACGGTTATACCAGTTATACCGCACCGTACACTATTTACAAAATGGATATCGCCAGCGGCAAAACAGCATTATACAAACAACCAAAGGTTGAATTCAAGCCGGAAGATTATGAATCCAAACAGGTATTCTATACTTCTAAAGACGGCACTAAAATTCCTATGATCATCACGCATAAGAAAGGCTTGAAAATGGATGGCAACAATCCTACCTTATTATATGCTTATGGTGGCTTCAGCATCAGCATCACTCCTTTCTTCAGCACCTCTAATATTATTTTGCTGGAGAATGGCGGTATATATGCCGTGCCAAACATCCGCGGTGGCGGCGAGTATGGCGAAGCATGGCACGAGCAAGGCATCAAAACAAAGAAGCAAAATGTGTTTGATGACTTCCAGGCGGCAGCGCAATATCTTATTGATAATAAATACACCTCAAAAGATAAGCTGGCCATTGAAGGCGGCAGCAACGGCGGCTTACTCATCGGCGCCTGCATTACACAAAAGCCCGACATGTGCAAAGTGGCGTTTCCCGCTGTTGGTGTAATGGATATGCTGCGTTACCACAAGTTTACCGCAGGTGCAGGCTGGGCTTATGATTACGGCACATCAGCTGACAGTAAGGAAATGTTTGAATACCTGTACAAATACTCGCCCGTTCATAATGTGAAAGAAGCAAGCTACCCTGCTACAATGATCACCACTGCCGATCATGATGACCGTGTAGTACCTGCGCACTCTTTTAAATTTGCCGCCAATATGCAAGAAAAACAAAAAGGCACCAATCCTGTTTTGATACGCATAGAAACCAAGGCCGGTCATGGTGCTGGCAAAAGCACCAAGCAAACAATTGCAGAACAGACAGACAAGTGGAGCTTCATGTTTTACAATATGAATGTGCAGCCGAAATATTGATACCGTTTTTTGAAATAAAAATGCCCCGAAAAATTTCGGGGCATTTTTTTGTGATCCTTTGAAACAACCATTTTTGCTTTAGCCATCCTTCATCCGGCCGGGCCCGCTTTGTTATAGCTTTAGCCTTTCACATGTGAGCATTTGCTACCACATTATGGGGAATAAATTCTAGCCATCACTCCTCAATCAAACTACCCACCTGTTGGCACAGTATTAGTCTTATTTATGCAAACAGTAAACCCTTATTACTATTAAAAACTAAAAACTTTTATAATGAAAAAGCTATTATTTATTTTACTGATCATTTTCAGCAGTACCGTTTCTTTTGCACAGGTGCGTGCTAAAGTTGTTGTTGGTCATCAGCACAGGTACCATCATCCAAGGCATTATGTACACCACCGGTATTATCATCATCCTTACAGAAGGCCACATCGTTCTCATGTAGTGTTGAAAGCAAGATTATAAAAATAACTAAGAGACTTTTTGTCTCTTTTTTTATTTAGAATTTATTAAGAGAATTTTAAAAAGATAACAATGAAAAAACTGATCATAGCAATGTTACTGCTGCTCATCAGCACAGTTTCATTTGCACAACGTCATGGATATGGACATCGTGGACATTATGTGCGTCACGGTTATTACCATCATTATTACGGGCATCCTTATTACAGGCATCGTTATTATCACCGGTATTACGGGCATCCCAGGTATTACCACAGGCGTCGCGGCGCACATGTCGTGATACGTCTGTAACTATTAATTGATCTCCAAAAGATCGTAAAATGTTTTTTGATCAAGCTCTTTTACGCTGCCAGGTTGCAGATCCTGCAGGTGTATATTGCTTATTGATAACCGTATAAGCCTGAGGCAGCGGTGCTTTGCAGCGAGTACCATTTTGCGTACCTGGTGATACTTACCTTCGGTAAGCGTTATCAATAACCAGGTATGCGGGTAAACAGTGCGATGATCATTTGCAAAAGGATAATACCGTAGCGGATCGGTTACTATTTCTATTGCAGCAGGTTGGGCAATATAGATCTCTCCTTTTTTTATTTTAATTGGTATGCCGTTTTTTAACTGCTCAAAAGTTGCAGCGCTCATTTCATTTTGTACCATCACCAAATAAGTGCGTAAATGTGGTGTATTGCCCAGGAACAATAAACGGGTAACTCTTTTATCTGTAGTTAACAGCAGCAGCCCTTCCGAATCATTATCCAGCCTGCCTATTGCATGTGTGCCTTCCGGGAAATCAAAATCAATATCACCAAGCAGCCGCACGGCATGCGAACTTACAAACTGCGATACCATATTGGCGGGTTTGTTGATGATGAAATATCGGTGCATAATTTATTCGCAAAATTTAACCAAAATATCTTAATTAGTTTTCTCTGCTAAAAATTATATTTATTCTCTGTAAATTGATATCATTTCACTTAATCCAAAAACTACACCACCATGCCTAAGTATGTAATTGAAAGAGAAATTCCCGGAGCAGGTAATTTAACTGCAGAACAATTAAAAGGTATTTCACAAACCTCCTGCGGGATACTTAGCAATATGGGGCCGCAGATACAGTGGGTACAAAGCTATGTAACAGGCGATAAGATCTATTGTGTGTACATTGCGCCCAACAAAGAAATGGTGCTTGAACATGCCCAAAAAGGCGGCTTCCCGGCCAATGCGGTAAATGAAGTAGCAACTGTTATCGACCCGACTACAGCAGAATAATTTCACATAATCCCGGTGTACCTGTAAAAACTGCTTGTGTATTTTTCGTTGCGGCTTTGCGTGCAATAGCATGGCATCACTTTTGATTTATCCTTGCTATGGAATTATACACCCAGGTACTTTGGCTGTTCCTGCTGGCATTACCCATCGCCTGCATCTCGTGGACGTTCACTCATGAAGAACTGTTCAGGGAGCCGAGAGAATATTGCATCAATAAAAGTAAGAACTGTAGGCACCTCATCCAGCGAAAATTCTTTTTCCTTTTTACCTGCGAATATTGTTTTAGCCATTACATCACCATCGCCTTTCTTTTCTTAACCAATTATCGCCTGCTGATCATGGATTGGCGGGGTTATATAACCGGCGGTTTTGCATTAGTATGGATTGCCAATATGTATATGAATGTGTACGCCCTTATCAGGCAAAATATCAAGAAAGAAAAAACGGAGATCGAAGTACTCGAAAAAGAATCCGCAAAGCTGAGTTAACTATCCTGTTTTGTGCCCGCAAATTCTTTTTATATTTGGTACAATAACCTTCACCAATGATCAACTGCACCAGGACCAACTCAACAAACGAAGATTTCATAAACTTAGTTGCGGCACTCGATAAGGACCTCAGTATCCGCGACGGCGAAGACCATTCCTTCTACGCACAGTTCAACAAGATCGACAGGATAAAATATGCTATCGTTGCTTATGATAATGAAGTGCCTGTTGGCTGCGGCGCTATAAAAGAATATTCCCCACAAGCAATGGAAGTAAAGCGCATGTATGTACCCCGGCACCTGCGTGGACAAGGCATTGCATCAGCAGTTTTAAAAGAACTGGAACTATGGGCAAAGGAATTGGGCTATGAAAAATGCCTTTTAGAAACCGGTAAAAAACAACCCGAAGCGATAGCCTTATATAAAAAGAATGGCTACCAGGTGATCCCTAATTTTGGTCAATATACAAATGTGGAGAACAGTGTATGCTTTGAGAAGGTATTCGTTAGTGGTTATTAGTTATTTGTTATTAGGCATTCGTTATTCGTTATTAGTTATTAGGAATGCGTTATTAGGAATTCGTTATTAGGAATGGAGAATGGGGAAATGAGAACTGACCTATTAACCAATAACGAATAACGAATGACCACTAACGGATAACAAATTCCAAAATTATTCTTACATTACAGATAACCTTAACCGGCGTTACGGGCTTGAAGCATACTGCTTTACCATACCGTGATGCCAAATCATTAAACCCTAACCGATACTAACTTATGGAAAAGCTTTTCACTTCTCCAGTATTCCTGCTGATACTGCAGGTATTATTTCTTATTGTTTTTGCACTTGTATTGTTCACCTTTCTTAAAAGGGTATTCCGGCGCAACGGTGCTGATCCTGTTTCGTATCAATCAAGATTGATATCGATCGGCATTACCAGTATAGCGTTCAACAGAACATTATCCTGGATAATATTACAGCCCGTCATTTTCTCCATCAACAATATTACTTACCTGCTCAATCATATGAATGCTTCCGATTTGAAGCTGGTTACCGATCAGCCGGGAATTGATATTTCTGTGATCGGCTCTTCCTTCACGTATTTCTTTCAATATTTTCCGTTAGGAAAATTTCTGTTAGCTATAGGTGTAGCTATTGTGCTTTATCATTTTGTAGTGTATTGTTTTGCACAGCTAAAAGATTCTACGAGTGCCACTCCTGTGAGCCAGTCGCAGAACGCATTCCTGTATAACTCTATTATCATAACTGTTTTAGCATTCAGCCTGTTTTTGGTGGTAAGTGTATTTATATCCATACCGTATCTTAACGAGATCAAAAAACCATCGCTGTTTACCAAGAACGGGTTAGATAGTGCGCTGAATGCCATACGGGTCTCCGATTCCACGATCATCAAAAAAGAACCGGGCATCTCCCCTTTCCCGATCACTTCTATAAAAGACAGTGTTCTTAAAGATTCTGTTACACAACGGCATTATGCAGTATTAACAACGGCAACAAAAAAAGATCTTGACCAGGTAATAACAGCTATTGATGAAGAAGCAAAATTCTTCGATCATCGCCGCAAAGAGATATGGAACAGGATCAGTAATACAGTAGATCAATACACCAGGGATAAGCCTGCCAATAAAGAAAAACTGGTTCGTAACTTCGAGCGCTATGCACAATCTAATGCTGTTGATAAAGACCTGCTGTACACTACATCCGTAAATGTTTACCAAAGCTATATCCGTGATTTCAGGAACAGCCTTAACCAGGCCAGTATGCAGTTTACAGAAGATGATATGGATAACGCCACAAAATATACTTACCTGATAGGACGTGTACGGTTAGCAATCAACTCTTTTTTCAGCGTGAACGATTCGCTGATCGACGGCAATCATGTTAGCCTGATACCGCCGGCGCAGTTTGATGCGTACGAAAATGACAACCTTGATAATTCTCTTAACGATGTAAATGTTATTGCTTCCAAACGCGACGGCTCCGATTGGGGTTTCTTCGGGTTGATCGCCCGCTTTCTTATCAAAACAGAATCGCTTGACCTGGTATTGCTGATCGGTATGATGGGCTTCGGATTATTAGGTGCTTCTTTCTCTTCATTTCAAACGGCGCCTGCAGAGCAGGAAGATAAGAGTAAGAATTATGTTTCTTTTATTGAAACATTTAAAACCAAACCTATCATCAAAGATTTCTGGAACGTGCTTGCCCGTGGTTTTTCGGCGGCTATACTTATTTATTTAGCTACCAAGGGCGGCATTGCCATCATCACGGCCAATACCAGTTCCGATCCCAATGGGTATGTGCTGCTCTTCCTGTGTTTTATCGGGGCGGTGTTTAGTGAAAAAGTTTGGGCCAAGGCGAAGGAGAAATATAATTTGTAGAGCTACTTAACCACAGGGCGGAGAGAACAACTAATTTACGATTTACGAAGGACGATTTACGAATAGTGGCCTCGTGTCTCTGTATCTTTATAAGAAATTTTACAAAATATTATGCCGGTAAGTCGTAAAATGCTTTTCGACTTACCGGCATATTTATACCTCTGCGCCTCCGCGTCTCTGCGGTTAGATTGTTCCGCCGTCGATGATAGATTGATCTACTTTTTCTATCTGCTCGTGCTCTGCTTTTAGTTTCTTTATTTTTCTTCCGTAAGATATTTTGGTTATCAGCACAAATAATACGGGCACCACAAATATGGCTAAGGTTGTTGCAGAAAGCATACCGCCGAATACTGTCCACCCAATGGTTTTACGCGATTCGGCAGCGGCGCCTGTTGCAAATGCCAGCGGCAATACGCCGAGTATGAATGCCATGGATGTCATTACAATAGGACGTAATCTCAGCCTGACTGCCTGCAATGTTGCGGCTATTATTTCCACTCCATGATCTACCCGCTCTTTGGCAAACTCTACAATAAGAATAGCATTCTTCGCTGCCAGGCCGATCAATGTTATCAAACCGATCTGTGCGTACACGTTGTTCGTGATCTTCGGCAACAACAACAGCGTTAATATAGAACCAAATGCACCAATGGGCACTGCAAATAATACGGAGAATGGTATGGACCAGCTTTCGTAAAGTGCTGCCAGGAAGAGGAACACGAAGATCAGTGACACGGCGAAAATAAGTACCGTTGCATTACCTGCGGCGATCTCTTCGCGGCTTAAGCCCGAGAACTCGTAACCATAACCTGCAGGCAATGTTTTATCTGCTGCTCTTTTCAATGCTTCAATGGCTTGCCCGCTGCTGTAGCCCGGTTTGGGTGAACCATTTATTTCTACTGAACGATAGATGTTGTAATGCGAAATGAGTGATGGGCTCTCTACTATCTTTGATGTTACCAATGAGCTTAATGGTATCATGTTGCCCACATTATTGCGCACATAATATTTACCGAGCTCACTTATGGAGGAACGGAAGCTGCTGTCGGCCTGCGCCATTACACGGAAATTTCGTCCATACAAATTAAAGTCGTTGACATAACTGCTGCCCAACAACGTTGACATGGTTCCATACAGGTCGGAAATGGATACGCCCATTTTTTTCGCCTGTTCTTTATCTACCGTAACCTGGTAGCTTGGTGTATGCGTAGTGAAGAAAGTATAAGCACTTCCAATCTCAGGGCTTTTATTTACTTCTGCTAAAAAATTCCTTGCTACTGCTTCAAACTGCTGTACATTATCTGTGCTGGTTGTTTGCTGCAACTCGAAAGTAAAGCCGGCCGTTTGTCCGAGCCCGGGTATTGCCGGAGGTGCAATGGCCATGATCCTTGCTTCTTTGATATCTGCCGTTCGCTTTTGTATCTCGGCTATGATACTTTGTAACTGCGTTTCTTTACTGGTTCGGTTATCCCATGTATCCAGCATCACGAACATAGTACCTACGTTGGATTTGTTGGAGAAGCTGATGATGTTCAAACCAGCCAACCCTCCTACTATCCTTACGCCGGGTACACTTTGCACCCTGTGCATTACATCCAGCAACATCGCTTTGCTTCTTGCCGTGGATGCTGCTTCAGGCATTTCGTAGGTTACATATAAACGGCCCTCATCTTCTGAAGGAATAAAACCTGATGGCTTGCTTTTGAACATGAAGAACAAACCAACGAAAAGACAAACCAGCATTATTAAAACTACGGGTGTTGCTTTAATCCATTTGGCAACGCCTTTTGCATAAGAACGGTTGATCCTTCCAAAGCCTTTATTGAATGACGCAAAAAATCTGACTAACAAATTCTTTTTTGCATTTTCATCTTTAGATGGCTTCAGCATGATACTGCATAAAGCAGGTGTAAGTGAAAGCGCAACGAATGCTGATATGATAACCGATACGGCGATGGTTATAGCGAACTGCTGATACAATCTGCCTACAATGCCCGGTATGAAACCAACCGGTACAAACACTGCAGCCAATATCAATGCGATAGCGATCACAGGACCGGAGATATCTTTCATCGCTCTTCGGGTTGCTTCCTTCGGCGATAATTTTTCATTATCAATATAATGCTGTACGGCTTCTACTACTACAATGGCATCATCCACCACAATACCAATGGCCAGCACGAATGCAAAAAGTGTAAGTGTATTTATTGTAAAGCCAAATGGTATGAATAAGATGAAGGTACCTATCAATGAAACCGGTATTGCCAAAACAGGAATTAATGTTGCTCTCCAGTTCTGTAAAAAAAGGAATACCACCAATACTACCAGCAGCAACGCTTCTATCAGTGTGTGCAATACTTCCCGGATAGAAACTTTTACTACGGTAACTGTTTCGAGCGGCATTACATAATCAATATCTTTCGGAAAAGATTTTTTTAGCTCTGCCAATGCTTTCATTAATCCATCGTAAGTATCCAATGCATTGGCCCCAGGCGCCTGGTAGATCAATACAAAAGCGGCAGGTTTACCATTTACAAAAGCATTACTGCCATAATCAAACTTGCCCAGTTCCACTCTTGCCACATCCTTTAAATACACTACCGTACCGGTTGAAGGCTGTGTACGAACTATTATATTTTCGAATTGTTCTTTTGTATTGATACGGCTGTTGGTGAGTACACTGTATTCGAATGTTTGTGTATTAGGTTGGGGATTACCACCGATGGTTCCTGCTGCGACCTGCAAATTCTGTTCGGCAAGCGCCGCAGTGATATCGCCTACGGTCATTTCGAGTGCGGCCAGTTTTTGAGGATCGAGCCAGATACGCATTCCAAAATCATCGGCACGGCTTACGATATCTCCTACACCTTTTACCCGCTGCAAGGCGTCTTTTAAATAGATGTTGGCATAGTTGCCCAGGAATGTAGCGTCGTGTGTACCATTGGGTGAATATAATGCCAGCGCTACCATGATGCTGGGATTACGCTTACGTACGGTAAGCCCCAAACGCTTTACCGCATCGGGCAGTGATGGCTGCGCTACGCTTACCCTGTTTTGCACATCAAGGGCCGCAATGTTTACATCGGTACCAATATCAAAATTCACGTTGATACTGCTTTGCCCGCTGCTGGTACTGTTGCTGCTCATATAGGTCATACCCGGCGTACCGTTGATCTGTGTTTCGATAGCTGTGGTTGTTGTCTGCTCTACCGTTTGTGCATCGGCACCGGTAAAGTTACCGGATACCGTTACTGTAGGCGGAGTGATATTGGGATATTGCGCAACAGGCAATGTGGTCATTGCGATACCACCCACCAATACAATCACAATTGAAATAACAATTGCCGTAACGGGCTTTTTTATAAAAGTTTCTGCTATCATTAGTATCTTATAATTTCTTTAATGGCTATTAAACCTGTATTCAATAGTATGCAGTTATTTTGCTGCCGCAGGTTTTTTAGCAGTATCTGCTGCTATTCTTATACTGCTTCCTTCTCTTAAATTCTGCACGCCCTGTACTACGATCTTCTCCCCTGCTTTCAATCCATCCCTTACAATAACATTAGTACCCAACTGTTTGCCCAGCGCTACTTTTCGTTGTGATACTTTATTGCTGTCGTTTGGAACGTACACAAAATATTCGCCCAGCTGTTCGGTTACAGCTTTGTACGGAATGATAACAGATTGTGTAGAGGCATTATTCAGTACCCGCAATGTTCCGTTCATTCCAGCTCTTAACAGGTTCTTATCGTTGGGAAATACCACTCTTACTTTAATAGTTCCTGTTTGCGGATTTACGGCCCTGTCTACTAAAGCGATCTTGCCATGCCCGGGATATACATCTCCTGCAAAGGCTAATGAAAAAGTAGAATCGTTGGGTTTGCTTTTATCATTCATTAATGTTGTAAAACGAAAGATGTCTTTTTGTTCGATGTTGAAATCAACTGCCAGCTGGTTATCGGTTGATACACTGTTGAGCAATGTTTGTCCGGCTGTAACTGCTGCGCCTGGTTTTACGAGTGATATCCCTATTACTCCATCGAACGGTGCATATACTTTTGTGTAGCGCACATTGGTTTGCACAGCCTGCATATTTGCTTTTGCAGCCTGTGCCTGCTTTACGGCTACTTCCAGGGCTGCGTCTGCATTATCTACCAATTGTTTTGCTACGGCATCGTACCTGTCCAGTTCGTGATAGCGGTTGGCATCTTTCTGCGCTTTGTTTACGTTGGCTGTTTGCACCTGCATGTTTGCTACTGCCTGCTGATAATTGGCGGCATATAATTGTTCATCTATTGAATACAACAACTGGCCTTTTCGTACCCTTGCGCCATCAGTAAAATGTATGCCGGTAATAAAACCACTTACCTGTGGCTTAAGATCAACCTGGTTCAATGGCGCTATTGTAGCCGGATATTCATCGTAATAAACAGCATCTGTAACTCCTACCTGCTGCACAGTTACCTGCGGTGCCGGTGGCGGTGGCGGCGCAGCAGTTTTGTTATCACATGCTGCCATTAAAAGAAATGGCACAGCTGCTGCAAATTTTATTACCTGTTTTAAAAACATACGATCCATAGTTTTAAGTATTATGTAAGAACCGGGGCTGTTGCTGCCCGTATTTTAATAATTGATCTGTCCTAATGCTTTCTGTACATCCACTTTACTTGCCAGTACCTGGTACAGTGCGTTGTAATAATTTATCTCTGCGGTATGCAAGTCTGTTTCGGATGTGATCACTTCGAGATAGGCTTTTATGCCCGACCTGTATTGTAATTGTATCACATCGTACACTTCTTTTGCCAGGCCTACATTTTCTTTCAGCGCAAGGTAATTGGCAAGATTACTTTTGTACGATGCCAATGCCTGTTCGTATTGCGCATTCACGGTATTTTTTAAAGCGGCAATGTCGAAATCATTTTTCTTGAGCTGCAATTCTGCTGCGGCTAAATTCTGTTTTCTTTTTCCTCCCTGGAAAATAGGGAAGGCTAAGGTGAGTTCTGCAAATGAATTGGGATAGTTGTTGCCATACAATTTTGCAAACTCGTTATTCTGGAAATTAAGATTGTAAGCGCCGTTTGCAGATACTGAAGGAAGGTAACTCCATTTGTTGTACAGCACATTTGCTTTCAGCAAGCTACGTTGTGTTTGCAGAATGCGGTATTCTATCCTTGTTTTATAATCAGGTTGCTGCAATGTATCTAATGGTATATTTCTTTCCATCTCAACACTATCGTACACAATATTCAACGCTGCATCTTCGGGATAAGACATCAATGATTTAAGGTATTCCAGCTTTGCCTGTAGTATATCTTCATTGCTTTTTAATGTTGCCCTGAAATTATTCAGGGAGATGGTTGCTCTTTTATAATCTACCTTATCTGCTACGCCTACTTTATATTGATTGTAGGCATCCTGCAGGCTGCGTTCGATGCGTACTATATTTTGCGATACTACTTTTATCTGCTGCTTTGTTGCCAGTACATCATAAAAGGCTTTGGCCACATTTGCGGCAAGATCTATTTTGGTGTTGCTGGTAGCCTGTTGCGACTGCAGCCTTACATCGGCGCCGGTGCGCCTTGCCAGCAATACATCCCTGTTAAAGATGGTTTGCGAAACGGAGAATTGTCCTGAAGAAGTATTGTTCAATCCTGATTTGATCGACGTGCCGTTGATGTTAGTTGTTGGTAAAAGAAAATTATGTTGCAGGTTATAATTAAAATTCACCTGCGGATACCAGTCTGCCAGTTTGCTTTTGATATTCCTGTCGGTGATCTGTTCATCTATTAATGCTTTCTGCACATTTGGCTGATTCTTTATAGCGTAATCTACTGCTGACTGTAAGGTTACTTCCTGCAATATGCTATCGCCGCTGTTGCTTTGTGCAAATACATCAGCAGTAAGAAACAACAGTATCAGCAGTGATAAAATTTGCTTTTTACTTTTTGCAGTGGTCATATACGGTAAACCTGGTTTTCTCTTGTTCATGTACAGTTTGTTATACAGTAATTTTTATTTCTTTTTAAAAACCCTGTGTGCGGTTCTTAAAATGAATACAGCAAGCAAGTTAGCTGCCTGCTACTTCTTTCATTTCGGCAATGTAATCGTTAAGTAAAGCGGTGTTGAGCTGGTACGAATAACTGCGCCCGTCTTTTTCGGGTTCTATCAAACCTGCTTCGATCAATGTTTTTATATGATGACTTACTGAAGGCTGGGCCAGATCGAGTACGGTTACTATTTCTGAGCACTGCATTATACCTTTTCGCTTCGACATATTGAGCAGTATGGTTAGCCTGCTTACATCTCCAAGGGCCTTCGAGATCTTTTCTATTTGCTTCAATTCCATCTAAAAAACATATTGATAGATGCAAATGTATCTATTATTGACGGAAAGTAAATTTGTTGTTTTTAGAGGTGGTAAATATTGAGTATCAGTGGCAGGGAGCATTTTTATTTCTTTGGAGAAATAATAAAGCCGGTAAAAATTTACCGGCTTTATATTATTCACTATTGATTTAATGAACGTGTTTATTGTTTACCAGATCTTCGCCCTGTCTTCCGGTTTGATATACATCTTGTCTCCTTCTTTTACACCAAATGCGGCATAGAAAGGATCGAAGTTAGAGGCAGGCCCGTTTACACGGAACATTTCCGGCGAATGCGGATCGGTAGTAATGCGGCTGCGTAAGGTTTCGTCCCTGTTCTTCAGCCTCCATACCTGTGCATATCCAAGAAAGAAACGCTGGTCGGGAGTAAAGCCGTCTATCTTCACCGTATCCTGCCCCTGCCTGGTCATTTTAAACGCATCGTATGCAATAGCCAGCCCGCCGATATCTGCAAGATTTTCGCCTAACGTAAGTTCTCCATTCACATGCAGGTTATCAAGTACGGTAAAGCCGCTGTATTGTTTGGCAACAGCACCGGTTTTTACTTTGAATTTATCATTATCTGCTGCTGCCCACCAGTTCTTCATGTTTCCTTTTTCATCATACTGGCTTCCCTGATCATCAAAGCCGTGCGTCATTTCATGGCCGATTACCATTCCTATACCGCCATAGTTAATTGCATCATCTGCATTGGCATCAAAGAAAGGGAACTGCAATATCCCGGCAGGGAAAACAATTTCATTATTGGTTGGGTTGTAATAGGCGTTTACTGTTGGCGGGCTCATCCCCCATTCTGTTTTATCAACCGGCTTACCGATCTTTTCTACCTGTTCTTTTTGATCATGCGCCTGCACACTTTTTGCATTGGCAAAAAAGTTATTCTTATCAATCGTTACGTCATCAAAGTTTTTCCATTTAGATGGATAACCGATCTTCTTTAAAAATGCATTCAGCTTAACGGTAGCTCTTTGTTTGGTACTGTCGCTCATCCAGTCTAATTTATTTATCCTTGCCTGGAAAGCTTTTTGCAGATTGTTCACCAGTTCATCCATGCGTTGCTTGGCTGTTTCGGTAAAATATTTTTTTACGTAGAGTTGCCCAAGCAGTTCGCCTAAGCCACCGTTCACACGGTTTACCATTTTCTTCCAACGGTCGCTGTCTTTTTTCTGCCCGCTGAATATGCGGCCGAATGCAAAGTTTGCATCCTGGAAATTCTTACCTAACAAAGATGCATTGTTACTGATGTAATCGAATTTCAGTTTAGTTTTCCAGGTATCTATTGGCTGCGTGGTAAGTAAATTGCTTAATGCTGCATAATAGCCAGGCTGGCCCATATCAACGCTGTCTACTTTTACTTTCATCTTATCAAAGAAGTTAGCCCAGTTAACATTTGGCGATAGTTTTTCCAGGTCGGCCAAGCTTAATTTGTTGTAGTTCTTTTGTGGATCACGCAGTTCAACCGGTGTGCGATGAGATTTTGACATTTCTGTTTCCAGTGCCAGGATAGTGGCAGCATTCTTTGCAGCTGTTGCCGAATCGGTTCCGGTAAAGGTGAACATTTTTTTTGCGTAATCTACCAACCCGTTACGTGCGGCTACTGTTGCACTGTCTGTACGGGTGTAATAATCTTTTTCAGGCAATGATAAACCTGACTGATAAAAAACAGCAATATTCTGTGTGCTGTTCTTTTCATCTGCACTTACATAAAAGCCCACTAAAAATCCTTCGCCTTCTGCATTTGATTCTGCTACAAGGTTCATCAGGTCTTTATAATCTTTTACTGCATCTATTTTAGCAAGCATAGGTTTTAGTGGCTCGGCTCCTACTTTTTCGATGGCTATTGTATCCATGCCGCTTGCATAATAGTCGCCTACTTTTTGTTCCAGGCTTCCTTTTGCGCTGTTTGTTTTTAACGCATCTTCCAGTATGCCTTTAAGATTTTTCTGATTGTCTTCATACAAGGTATAAAAGCTACCCCAGCCACTTTGATCATCGGGTATGGTAGTGGTTTTCATCCATCCGCCATTGGCATACAGGAAGAAATTATCGCCGGGTTTAACGGTGGTATCCATCCCGCTTTTATCAAAGAAAACAGTACGGACATTTGGTGCAGCAGTTTTGTCTGCATTGCTGCAAGACTGCATTAAAAACAGGCTTGCTGCAAAAGCAATCGTTGATACAATTTTCATACAATTTGTTTTTGGTGAATTTTGTGAGTGTTGATCAGGCGTTTTTAAATCGGACAATGAATATAATGCAAAAAGCCGACCCGCCAAAGGCAGACCGGCTTTTAAAGCTATTTTAAGATTGACTTAAATTAAGCGATCTCAACTTCAGCACCAGCTTCAGTTAATTTAGCTTTCAAGTCGTCAGCAGTTGCTTTATCAACGCCTTCTTTAACTGGTTTTGGAGCGCCATCAACTAAGTCTTTAGCTTCTTTCAAGCCTAAGCCAGTTAATTCTTTAACGATCTTAACAACCGCTAATTTGTTAGCACCACCGCTTTTCAGGATAACATTGAAAGATGTTTTCTCTTCTGCAGCAGCAGCACCTTCGCCACCACCAGCACTTACTACAACTGCAGCTGCAGCTGGTTCGATACCGTATTCTGATTTTAAGAATTCAGCCAATTCCTGAACTTCTTTTACTGTTAAACCTACCAGGTTTTCAGCTAATGCTTTTACGTCTGCCATAATGATTAAATTTTTTCCGCCTTCATTGTTTTTATACTCCGGCGGAGTGTTATTAAAAAAATTGTTCGCTTGTTAATAGGCACATTTGCAAATGAGTAAATGTGCACACGGTTTACTCAGCTTTTGGAGCTTCGTCGGTTGTTGCTTCCGGTGCTGCTGTTTCTGCTGCAGGAGCTTCAGCGGCGGGCGCTTCTGCTACCGGGGCTGCTTCTGCAACCGGTGCTGCTTCTTCAGTTTTACCTGAAGCTGCTTCTTTATTCTGCAATGCACCCAATACGCGTTGAATTGGAGATTGCAATAAGCCGATAACTTCACCGATCAATTCATTCTTGGTCTTGATCTGCGTTAATGCTTTCAGCTGATCGTTACCTACAAAGATATCGCCATTGATGAAAGCTGCTTTTAAGTACGGCTTTTCGTTGTTGGCTTCTTTGCGGAAGCTGCTGATGATCACAGCTGGTTCTTTAGGATTTTCGCTGAACAGCAATGCTGTTACTTTGTGCAGCGAATCGTAAACACCGGCATATTTTTCAGCATCTAAGCTTTCCAATGCTTTTCTGATCAACGTGTTCTTAGCCACTTTCATTTCTACCTGCTTGTTGAAGCAATGGCTGCGTAATTTACCTACCTGTGCTACAGTTAAACTTTCTGTATCGGTAATGTAAAAGTTATTGTATTGAGAGAATTTGCTTTTCAGCGCTTCTATCACTTCGTTTTTTTCCTGTTTTGTCATAACAAATATTTTTTTGTCCCGATAGCCATCGGGATTAGTTTTGAACAGATTTTGTGTCAATTGCAATACCCGGGCTCATTGTACTGGCCATGCTAACACCTTTTAAATACGTACCTTTTGAAGAAGAAGGCTTTAATTTAATGATAGCATTGATCAGTTCCTGGCTGTTTTCTGCAATTTTATCAGGAGCAAAACTTACACGGCCGATAGAAGCGTGGATGATACCTACTTTATCTACTTTAAATGCAATTTTACCGCCTTTAAGATCATTGATAGCGCCTGCTACATCATTGGTAACCGTACCGGTTTTAGGGTTTGGCATCAGGTTACGTGGACCTAATACTTTACCCAGCTTACCAATTTTAGGCATTACTGATGGAGTAGCAACTATAACATCAATATCTGTCCATCCACCTTCGATCTTGGTGATGAATTCATCCAGGCCAACATAATCGGCACCGGCTGTTTTAGCTTCGGCTTCTTTATCAGGAGTACACAAAACCAATACACGCTTGGTTTTACCGGTACCATGAGGTAAAGAAACTGTACCACGGATAGCCTGGTCAGCTTTTTTAGGATCTACACCTAATTTGATATGAAGGTCAACAGAACTGTCGAATTTTGTTGTATTTACTTCTTTAACTAAAGATGATGCTTCTTTAAGGGAATAAGCTTTGTTTATATCAACCTTAGTATTGGCAACTTTTCTTTTTTTAGTAATCATTGTCGTTATGTATTTAAGGTTAATAATTAATTTTCCCAGGGAGCTTTACCATCAACAGTTAAACCCATACTACGGGCTGTTCCGGCAACCATGCTCATGGCGCTGTTTAAAGTAAATGCGTTAAGATCGGCCATTTTATCTTTAGCGATCTCTTCTACCTGTGCCCAGGTAACTTTACCCACTTTTGTACGGTTAGGTTCTTTACTGCCGCTGGTGATCTTGGCAGCATCCATTAACTGAACTGCAGCTGGAGGAGTTTTAATGATAAACTCGAAAGATTTATCAGCATAAACGGTGATTAATACAGGAAGTACTTTTCCTTGTTTATCCTGGGTTCTTGCATTGAATTGCTTACAGAACTCCATGATGTTGATACCTTTAGAACCCAACGCAGGGCCTATCGGCGGTGCAGGATTGGCTTGCCCTCCTTTACATTGGAGCTTAACATAGCCAGTGATCTCTTTTGCCATTTGTTTTACATTTTTTGGTGATAGCGTCATATCATTTGATATGACTCCCAAGTCAATAATATCTAACTAAAGAACTATTTGGGGCGGCAAAGGTAGGAAAATAAATGAATAATTAGTAATGAATACGGTATAATTTTTCTTCGACGGCTTAAAAAAAACAGCCTTCATTCTATAACAAATTAGACCAAATTCTACAATAAACAGGCTGAATTCTATCTCTTTTGCTTTGCGCTTGCTTTAATATTGATTTTGCCGGGGTTTACGGGTTTTATCTATCCGGAAATCATTCATTATCAATGTATAAAGTCAAGCTATGAGATTTATTTTTACCCTGTTATTATCAATTATTGCTCCATTTATTTATGCACAGATCAAGGTAGACCAGGCAGGTTCCTGTGGTGGCACTGTTCCTTGTTATACTACCATACAGGCGGGAATCAATGCTGCTTCCGCCGGACAAACAGTTACAGTTTATCCCGGTAATTACACAGAAAATATCACTATAAACAAGTCGGTAAAACTTGAATCCCTTTCCGGGGTTGGCTCCACAACCATTACGGGCATAGGCCCCGGCAGCTATGCCGCCCCAGTAATGATAACCGGGCCGGTAAGTAATGTAACCATAGGCGGATCTTCAGGACATGGGTTCACCATATTGGGGATAGATAATACCAGCGCCGGTGTAGAAGCTGCAGCTATTATCCTGGGAGAAAATACTTTTCAATCTATTTCCAATGTTACTATCAGCTATAATACGATTACCGCACAGGGAGAAGCGGGCTTATTAACCTATTACAGCAGCCCGGATTTTATTTCCAATCTCACTATTGAGCGAAACTTATTTAATGGTAAGACATTTACAGGCACCACTCCTGCGGCTGCTACACCCAGCGGAATCTTTTCGCATGTCAATACCGCAAAGAATGCTATTGCTATTAACCTCGGAGCAGCCAATACCAATATCAATAATAATTATTTTACTCTTACAACAGGTGCTGGTACTAACGGGAATGCTGCTATAAATATTACCAGTTCTGGTTCTACTATTGCCCTTAATGATTTTGCAACATTTAATGGGGGAACCAAAGGTATTCTTGACGTGAGGGGGACAAATGCATCCATAACCTGCAACCGGCTTGATCTTACCAACAGGGGAACATCTTTATTCAGCAGTTTTCTGCAAACAAGCGGCACGGCGCCTTATTCAACATCAACTGTAGCGGCAGGCAATACCTTTTTACCGTCAGGATATATTTCCGGCACCAGCATCGTTACATTAAACACAGGTACTGCGGCCAACAGCACTTATCCTGCACCGGGCTGCCTTAAAGTATTACCGTTACATTTTACAAGTGTTAATGCTGGTATTGATAACAACAGCCAGGTTACAGTGAACTGGAAAACCGCTAACGAATTTGATAACAGTCATTTTATAATTGAGCAAAGTGAGAATGGCATTACTTATACTGCCGCCGCAACTATACCATCGAAAGGCAATGGAGGTTTTTCTTATACTGCATCATTTAATGCCTCGACAAATGGTATTACGTTTATAAGAATAAAACAGGTAAATGCAAATGGCAGTTTCGGCTATTCTGACATCGTAAAAATAAAGACAGGGGATAAAGAAAAAATGGCAAGGATAGTAAATAACCCTGCCAGGGGTACACTGCTTCTTGCCGGAATAAAATCAAATACACTGATAAGTATTTATAATGCCGCAGGCACTTTGGTTGCACGTACTACGTCAACAAATGCTGTGATGAATATTGCTATTGATCAATTTGCAGCAGGTCTTTATTTATTGGCCGCAACAAATGCAGATGGGACAAATAACATACTCAGGTTTGTAGTGCAATAACAGATAATATCTTATTAAAACCAAAAAGCCACCATATAATTGGTGGCTTTATAATTATTATAAAAAGATAGTTTAACCTAACTTTTCTACCTGCATGTAACTCAATTCTACAGGTGTGGCACGGCCAAAGATCTTAACCTGTACTTTCAGTTTCTTCTTCTCATCATTCACTTCTTCAATTACACCGTTAAAGTCGTTGAACGGACCGTCGATGATCTTGATGGTTTCGCCAACAATAAATGGCTCACTCATGGTCATACCGCCTGCATCGCTCATTTCATCTACCTTACCCAGCATTTTATTTACTTCTGCCTTGCGCAAAGAAATGATATTGCCTTTAGAGCCTTTGCCATCAGTTAAAAAGTGCATCACGTTGCTGATGTTACTCATGTGCTGTATCATATCATCATTCAACTTGCCATCGGCAACTTCTATCATGATATAACCGGGATAGAAATTCCTTTCCCTCATTACCTTCTTTCCGTTCAGTACTTTATATACTTTTTCCACCGGCAGGAAGATCTGCTTTACTACATTATCCCACCCGTTGCGGATGATATCCTTATCCAGGTACTCTTTTACCTTGCGCTCCTTACCACTAACAACACGTAATACGTACCATTTGCTTTCCTTCTCTGCTTTTTCTATTGCTGTACCTTCCATGGTTATTAAAATAAAGAGTAAATAAATTTCAGAGAACTGTTCGATACAAAATCCATCACCCAAACCACAGCAGTGATTACCAATGTGGCGCCCAATACGATCATTGTAGATTGCTGTAACTGATCCCAGTTTGGCCAGGTTACTTTTTGTACCAGTTCTTTGTAAGAATCCCTGAAGTATGCGCTTAGTTTGTTCATGTCTTAAACGTTAATCCGTTAATTAGTTAATACGTTTAAACGGATTAACGGATAAACCGTTATACATTTAAACCTATTCGTTTTAAAAAATCAGCACGGGCACTAGGATTCGAACCCAGATCAAAGGTTTTGGAGACCCGTATGCTACCGTTGCACCATGCCCGTAGAAAGCTAAAAGCTATTCCATGTTACCGGAACAGCTTTTAGAATATGTTGCAAATATACATGTATTTGCTTAAAGCTAAAAGCTTTACGCTTTCTGCTTGTGTTTTATTACTTAATGATCTCTGTAACCTGTCCGGCGCCTACTGTACGGCCACCTTCACGGATCGCAAATTTCAAACCTTTTTCCATAGCGATAGGCTGGATCAGCTTAACAGTTAAACTGGTGTTATCGCCAGGCATCACCATTTCTGTTCCTGCAGCCAAAGTAACTTCACCAGTTACGTCAGTTGTACGGAAATAGAACTGAGGACGGTATTTGTTGAAGAATGGAGTGTGACGTCCACCTTCTTCTTTGCTCAATACGTAAACTTCACCTTTGAATTCGGTGTGCGGAGTTATAGAACCTGGTTTGCAAAGTACCATACCACGACGGATCTGGGTCTTTTCAATACCACGTAATAACAAACCTGCGTTATCACCAGCCTCACCTTCATCCAATAGTTTTTTGAACATTTCAACACCTGTACAGGTAGATGATAATGGTTTTTCCATCAAACCTACGATCTCGATTGGTTCACCAACTTTGATACGGCCTCTTTCAATACGACCTGTAGCAACAGTACCACGACCAGTGATTGAGAATACGTCCTCAACACTCATCAGGAACGGAAGATCAACCAGGCGTGGAGGTAATGGAATATAGCTGTCAACAGCATCCATCAGATCATTGATCTTTTGAACCCATTTTTCTTCACCGGCTAATGCGCCTGTTGCAGAACCTTGAATGATAGGAGTATTATCGCCATCGAAACCGTAAGAAGTCAACAATTCACGGATCTCCATTTCAACCAGTTCCAATAATTCAGGATCATCAACAAGATCAACCTTATTCATGAAAACAACGATCTGAGGTACACCTACCTGGCGTGCCAACAGGATGTGTTCTTTAGTTTGAGGCATAGGGCCGTCAGTTGCAGCAACTACAAGGATAGCGCCATCCATCTGCGCAGCACCGGTGATCATGTTCTTTACATAATCAGCGTGACCCGGACAATCTACGTGAGCGTAGTGACGGGTAGCAGTTGCATACTCAACGTGAGCCGTATTGATCGTAATACCCCTTTCTTTTTCTTCAGGAGCACCATCGATATCATCATAATTTTTTTTCTCCGCTAAACCTCTTTTTGACAAAACATCGGTTATAGCGGCTGTAAGTGTTGTTTTACCATGATCCACGTGACCGATAGTACCAACGTTAAG
The DNA here is from genome assembly GCA_048497855.1 of Bacteroidota bacterium. Taxonomy (GTDB): domain Bacteria; phylum Bacteroidota; class Bacteroidia; order Chitinophagales; family Chitinophagaceae; genus Ferruginibacter. Next base: position 219,187 of record JBEHZB010000003.1, read on the forward strand.
ATGGGGTTTATCCCTCTTGAAAGATTCTTTTGCCATTGTTTAAATTTTAATATTTGTTTTGAAAATTTGGTTCTCGTTTTAAGTCTGTAAACCAGCGACTGTTATTTTTCTGAATAATTACCCCTTATTCATTATTCATTTTAAAGAGCCATAGGTGAGAATCGAACTCACGACCCCTTCCCTACCAAGGAAGTGCTCTACCCCTGAGCTACCACGGCTTGCTTAGGAGTTGATAGCTGATGGATGTTAGATGACAGCTACACAGCTGACAGCCATCATCTGACTTCTATCATCTCAAAGAGCGGAAGACCGGGCTCGAACCGGCCACCTGAAGCTTGGAAGGCTACCGCTCTACCAAATGAGCTACTTCCGCTAATAGACTTGAATATTGAAAATTCATTTAAATGCTCAATATTCAATGTCCAACGATCAATGATCAAAGAACTGTGGGCAGAGTAGGGTTCGAACCTACGTACTCGTGAGAGAACAGATTTACAGTCTGTCGCCTTTAACCACTCGGCCATCTGCCCAAAAAAAGAGCCGAGGAAGGGAGTCGAACCCACGACCTGCTGATTACAAATCAGCTGCTCTACCAACTGAGCTACCTCGGCTTATTTATTCTAAGAACTGCTCCTCAAAACAGGGCAATAAAACGCTACCCAATTTTTTGGACGGCAAAGGTAAGAGAAAATGATTAATACAAAAACTTTGAAATGGATTTTTTTACGGCGGATTTTATAAAATGTGTATAACCCAAAATAAAAAGCCTTCCGGGATGGGAAGGCTTGGTTAAATCTTTTGCTATATTAAGCGGCCAGTTTGGCCTTTTTTCTTTTGATCTGGTTTATTAATGAATCTAAAGCGGTGTCAAAACTTTCTTCAAATGATTTGGATGATTGTTTTACAAAAAATTCGTAGCGGGGAATATGAACCTTTATCTCTGCTATCTTGTCTTTAATGGTGTGCACTACGTTATCTAACTTTAAATACACATCTACCTTGGTTATCCTCTCGTGAAACTGCGTAAGCTTGGAAAGCTTTTTTTCAACATACGATACCAGTTTAGTGTCTGCATCAAAGTGCACAGTCTGAATGTTTACGTTCATAACGTCTCTATTTTATCTGTTAAAAAATAATGTGAAAGAACTACGTAGATTTTAAACCTATAGGCTTGCTTGTGGAGGGTTAAAAATGGATTTTAATCTCTACATGAAGTTAATATTTCAAACGTATTTTTCAAAATAAAATTATGTAAAATCCAGCTAATTGTTTGCAATGCTGAATACGAGGCCCAGCCTGCAAAAAAGCAATAAAAAAGGCTATCTGATCAGCATATCAGGCTTTGGGATGGGCCTTTTTATGTATATCCTTCAGTTTCTCAATGGTATTATGCGTATATACCTGTGTAGCGGCCAGGCTGCTGTGCCCCAACAACTCTTTTACAGCATTAAGATCGGCACCGTTATTCATTAAATGTGTGGCAAAAGTATGGCGCAGTACGTGTGGGCTCTTTTTATCTATTGTGGTTACTTCTCCAAGATATTTTTTTACCGCATTATATACATATTTGGGATACAGCTTTTTACCCGAAACCCCTACCAGTAATACTTCCCCATCATACGCTTCAAATAGTCTCTTTTTTTCTGCCAGGTAGTGCAGCATCATATCCATCAGTTCTTTACTTACAGGGATAACCCGTTCTTTATTACCTTTCCCCAATACTTTTACAACGCTGTTATACTTATCAATTTGTGTTTCTTTCAGGCCGGTCAATTCTGCAAGGCGCATACCGGTATTATAGAATAGTTGCAGCAATAGTTTATGCGTTTGCCCTTCCCATGTATCGGGAAATTCCACATATTGAAACAGTGTATCAATATCCTTTTGCTCAACATATTGTGGCAACCGCTTGCTTACTTTCGGAGATATGATGGTCGCCATGGGGCTAACTGTAATCGCCTGCTGTTTTAACTGGTATTTGAAATACGATTTGAGTGTAGATATCTTTCGGCCGATGGTCTTCGACTCCAGCCCTTTTTCCTTCATATCCGCAAGCCAGCTGCGTATAAATGCAGCTTTAATATCCGGCAGGGTAATGTTACCAAAAGTGAGGTTCAGGTAGTCAAAAAAACTTATAAGATCAGTTTGGTACGATATAATGGTGTGGCGGGAATACCTTTTCTGAAATTTGAGGTAATCTAAAAACTGCTGAATCGATTGTTGTTCGCTTATGGGCATAAAAAAACTGATACCCGAAGTTACAAATTACCGGGTATCAGTTTAATATATTACGGGCGAATATTCTTAATCGAATTTTCCTGCCTGAACCTGTTCTTTATAAACTGCTTTAAGCACTTCTTTACGGCGCCTGATAGAAGGCTTGATAAAAGCCTGTCTTTCTCTCAGTTGCAACAAGATCTTACTTTTCTCAAATTTCTTTTTGTACTTTTTGAGTGCTTTGTCAATGTTTTCGCAATCTTTAGAATCGATGATCAACATAATGTATATACCTCCTTTAGGTGATTTTAAGGCGGCAAAGATAGTATGATTTTTTTTAAAAAATGAAATTCTTACAACAAATTCCGAAATTTGATACATGTTTACAGGAATAATTGAGCAAACGGGTATCGTACAGGAAGTTCAAAACCAGGGCAGTAATGTAAGTTTCTGGATCAGCTCGTCACTTTCCGGTGAGTTGAAGGTTGATCAGAGCCTGAGCCATAACGGGGTATGTCTTACCGTGGAAGAGACCAGGGGAGATCTGTACAAGGTTACGGCCATTGAAGAAACCTTGAAAAAGACCAATCTTGGTAAATGGCAGCCGGGAACCAAGGTAAACCTGGAGCGCTGTATGCAGTTAAATGGCCGCCTGGATGGCCATATTGTTCAGGGCCATGTGGATTGTACGGCTACCTGTACTGCTGTTGTGGAAAAAGAAGGCAGTTGGGAATTCTCGTTTATCTTCCCCGAAAAATTTGCCCCTCTTGTTATAGAAAAGGGATCTATTACAGTAAACGGCACCAGCCTTACCTGCTTTAATGTGGGTGTTGATACGTTTACGGTTGCTATTATCCCGTATACTTATGAGCATACCAATATCGGCATGGTACAAACCGGCGACCAGGTAAATATTGAATTTGATATGATCGGCAAATACGTAATGCGCAAAATGGAATTTCAGAAATAGTACCATAAACAAACTGCTGTGATAAAACTTAGTATAATTATTCCTGTTTTTAATGAGGCTGAAAATATCACCCCGGTATTGCAGGATATAAGATCAACGGTATCGGTTCCTTTTGAAGTAATTTATGTAGATGATGGAAGTACAGATGATACACTTTCTGTTATCAGTAATTTATCTCAAGAGGATACCAATATAAAATGCGTATCACTCAGCAGAAATTTTGGTCATCAAAATGCATTGATGGCCGGTATGCAATATGCAAAAGGCAATTACATTATTACTATGGATGGCGATGGTCAGCACCCTCCTTTTATCATTACTCAAATAATCAAAAAGCTGGATGAAGGTTATGATGTAGTGAATACCAAAAGAAATAAAACGAATAATGCCGGTGTTCTGAAAAAAACGACTGCTTTCTTTTTTTATAAATTCATCAATACTATTTCGGATACCAGGATAGAAGCCAACCAGGCCGACTTCAGGGGATTTACCCAAAAAGTTTTGCAGTGCATTTTTCAATTCGAAGAACGGGAACTTTTTCTTCGTGGTATTTTCAGTTGGCTGGGTTTTAAAAATACCACTATTGAATTTGAGGCGCCAGAGCGATTGCATGGCACTACAAAATATTCTTTCGGCAAAATGCTGAAACTGGCGTTGAAGGCAACTACTTCTTTCAGCTTTAAGCCTTTGCGGATAGCTTTATTGATCGGCGTTATTATTTCTTTTACCGCTTTCGGTTTTGGCATCTTTGCCCTGGTAGAATATTACAAAGGCAATACTGTACCCGGCTGGGCTTCTATGATAATTGCCGTAATGTTCTTAGGCGGATGCCAGTTATTGGCTATTGGCTTATTAGGAGAGTATATAGCCAGCTTATTTGTAGAAAGTAAAAAACGCCCTTTATATTTAGTAGATAAAAAAATAAATATTGATTAGCCCTTAACGGCCCTGATAAAATACTGTCCCCCTATCGGTACCTTTTTTAAATATTTTTCTGTCCAGAGTAATTTTTTAAATATCCCTTTGATGGGGTAGAAGATAATGAATTGATTGTCTGTAACAGCAAGGCTCGCTTTCTTAAGTAATTTTTTGGTGTATTTATTAGCCAGCAGTTTAGCATCTTTATCAAATACACAGGTTTTTACTAAATGCCTTGTCAATGGATTGAAGGGATTATGCTCAAACAAATACAGCCTGCCTTTTGCAGTTAAAACCCTGTGCACTTCTTTTAACAATTGCTGATGAAAGGAATGATCGACATGATGCAACACACCGGCTATAAAAATAATATCAAAAGCATTTTCTTCTGCCGGTATATTTAATCCATCATACACTGCAAATGTTGCATTGGGCAATTTCTTTTGTACAGCCTGTTCAATACTTTGTGCGGATATATCGATACCGGTTACCGTCCATTGCGGAAAATATTGCTGCAAAAATAATTCTGTAGCACCATCACCACAACCGATATCCAACAGCTTTAATGGCTGATCTTTTTCAAACTGTTGCAACAATTTCACTTTCATTTCGGCAAAGTAAAAACTATCAGCTCCCGAAATGGCCAGGTTCTTTTTATGTATCTCACGATAGTCTTTCGCAAAATCATCAAACTCATCAAATGTTCTGTGCGGCATAGTTAAGGAAAATGGTATCTTTAATTGTGCAAGTTTACGAAAATTCAAATAAGGCTAATTTAAAAACCGTTTTGCTTTTTCTAACGGTATTATTCGTTGCTTATTTGCCGGTAGCCACTTTTCAGTTCTTCATTAAGAACGATGCATTCAACGGCTATTTTCCCCCAAAATTTTTCATGAGTGAGAGTATCCATGCCGGTCATTTACCACTTTGGAATCCTTATATCAATTTCGGCATCCCGCAATACGGGGATATGAGCAGCGGGTACTGGAGCCCCATCACCTGGCTGATGGCTTCAACGATCGGTTACAATGCCTATACGTTTACCTTAGAAATATTGCTCTATATTTTTCTTGGTGGCATTGGGATATATAAACTGCTGGATACCTGGCAGGTTGATAAAAAAGTAAGACTGATGGCAGGTATTGCTTTTATGTGTTGCGGCTACAATATTGGTCACCTGCAGCATTTCAACTGGCTAAGCGGCGCTGCATTTTTGCCCTGGTGCCTTTGGGCTTATTTAAAAGCCATAGACAAATTCTCTTTTAAAAATATTGCAAGAGCAGCATTACTTTTTTACCTGTTATTTTCTTCTGCACATCCCGGTATCAGCATCGGCGCTTTTTATTTTTTTCTTGCAGTGATGATCTTTCATTTATTATCAAAAAGAAAAAATGATGCCCGGCAAAATACGTTGAAGCAATCTCTTAAGACCCACAGCATATTGATCTTGCTGCTGTTATTATTAAGCGCAGGAATGATAAGCGGGTACCTTGATATCTTGCCTTACTTTTCACGTGGTGAAAAATTAAGCCTGCAAACCGCATTAGACGGGCCGACCAATATACAAAGCTGGATAAGCACTATACTTCCTTTTGCTTCTGTAAAGAATGATGTTTTTTTTAACACAGAACTTACTGTGCGCAACTGTTATTTCAGTTTAGCATTATTGCTGTTCTTTATTCTCTCTCTCTTTAAAAAGAAAACAAAGTGGCAGTTGTTCTTATTATTTACCGGGCTGTTCTTTGCACTGCTTTCTTCCGGCGGAATATTTAAACTGGCTGCTTATAAATTAATGCCGGGCATCAGCTATGTACGGTTAAATGGCGAGTTCAGGATATTTACTTTACTGTGCTTTATAATTATCGCAGCAATTGAACTGGATAAATGGATAAAGGAGCAAAACAAGCTTGAAGGAATAGTAAAAAAACTATTTCTTGCTGTAAACATAATTTTACTTGCTGTTATTGCTATCGGATTATACAGCGCAATAGTAAATAAAGAAAGCTTTATCTATTCTTTTAAAAATATAGCAACCGGTGGTTTATCCGCAGGCTTGAAAAAACTGGTAGATGCTGTCACCTTTTATGATACATTTTGGATACAGGGTATTATTCAGCTTATTATTTTAAGAGCGATAAGATATTGCCTTGTTCAGCAAAAAATTAAGCTGCTGGTTAAAGTGGTTATTATAGATATGGTTTTAGCTACGCTCTTAAATATACCATACACTGGTGTTGGCAATACACCACTGGCATCCGTGCAGCAGGTACTTAATAAATCTCCTCAGGGCATTCCCATACCGACTTTACAGCGGGTAAAAGATATCGACACATTAACAAAAGTGGAAAATGAATTGATCGGCGATTGGAGCATGTACAATAAACAGATCGGCACTACCAGGCAGGTTGTTTATCCTATCAACCTGAACCTGTCTGATGCTTATTTTAATTCTGAAGAACAACATGTAACTGCTGATCACCCTTATCTTTTTACAGGCCAGCTGGTCAATGAAAAGATACTATCATCTTCTTCTACTGATAATATACTGGTGAAAAATTTTTCCCCGGATAAGATTTCTATTGAAGTAAATACTCAAACATCAACCAATCTTATTTATTTACAGAATTATTATCCGCATTGGTTCTATAACGATCAAACAGGTAAAAAGCCTGTTACAAAAGCTGGTATTAATTTTATGGGCGCCCTGCTTAACAATGGCAAGAACAGTATTATCTTTTCTTTTGAGCCTGAACTAATTAAATGGATGATGGCAATAAGTGCATTATCTTTTATAGCGCTAAGTATATTTTTAATTATCGCTTACTTTAAACGGTCTTCCCTTTCATAGCTTTTGAAACAGCTTCATCCATTACTCTTTCTGCATAGGGCCGTGAAATGTTATTCAATTCTTCTGTTTTTGTTTGTATCAGGTTCTTATCATTCATATCAATAGATAATTGTAAAGCCTGCATAGCCTGCGATGTAGCTATGATCTCTTCCTGTGTGAGTGAGGATATATTTTTCTGAATGAATTTTTCTGTTGTTTGTAATAACTGCTCTCCTTCTGTTCTGGCTTCTGCCAATGCCCTGTTCTGCATATCTTCTTTTGCGTGTGTCATAGAATCAAGCAGCATCTTTTCTACATCTTCATCGCTAAGTCCATATTGAGGTTTTACTTCTATCGCCTGTTCAACACCGCTTCTCAACTCTTTTGCATTTACTTTTAAAATACCATCTGCATTGATCAAAAAACTAACTTCTACTTTGGGCATACCGGCGGGCATACCTGGGATACCTGTTAAATTAAATTCTGCCAGTTTTCTATTATCCTGCACCATATCTCTTTCTCCCTGGTAAACTGCTATCTTCATCCCCCCCTGTCCATCTTTGTGGGTAGTATATTGACGGGAAGCTTTGGTTGGTATTTTAGAATTTCTTGGCAGCAATACATCCATTAATCCGCCCATGGTTTCCAATCCTAATGACAGCGGCGTAATATCCAGCAATAAAATATCTTTGGTATTACCCGCCAGGATATCGGCCTGTATTGCAGCGCCCAATGCTACTACTTCATCGGGATTAACACTATCATTAACTGGTTTTCCAAAAAAATCGCCAACAACAGTTTTAACCAGCGGCACCCTGGTGCTGCCACCAACCATTATCACTTCATCGATCTGTTCTTTATTTATCCCGGCATCTTTAAGTGCATTAGCACAACAGGTTATTGTTCTTTTAATGATGGGTGATATTATTTCTTCGAATTTATTTTTTGTGATTGATAAGGCCTGGCCTTCAAATTCAGTTTCAAAAATATCCTGTGCAGATAACTGTTTTTTTGCTTCTTCTGCCTTTAATCTTAACTGCTGGCGTTGTTGTTTTTCGTTGCCCGGTTTAGTAACGAAAGTAGTCATCCAATGATCTACGATAGCAGCATCAAGATCATCGCCACCTAAAAAAGTATCCCCATTGGTAGAAAGTACATTGAACACTCCGTTTGATATCGTTAGTATCGAAATATCGAACGTTCCTCCACCAAGATCATATACAGCAATGGTTTTGTCTTCTTCTTTATCCAGACCAAACCCGTAAGCAAGGCTTGCTGCGGTAGGCTCATTAATGATCCGCAGTACATCCAGGCCTGCCAGTTTACCGGCATCTCTTGTTGCCTGGCGCTGTGTATCGTTGAAATATGCAGGCACAGTGATCACAGCTTTGGTAACCGGCGTTTTTAAAATATGCTCTGCTTTATGCTTTAGCTCTTTTAATATAAGTGAAGAAAGATCTACAGGCGAATAAAAATTATTCCCTGCTTTTACTTTGATGAGTTTATCTTTTTCATCAATTACCTGGTAAGCAAACATGCCGCTGTTTTGCTCTATATCATTATACGATTTACCCATCAACCGTTTTGCAGAAAATATAGTATTGGCAGGATCGATGGTTAAATATTGTTTCGCCTCATCTCCTACAATTACCTGTCCGCTTTTTTCAAAATGTATAACTGAAGGCACCAGTGAACTGGAATCGTGTTCTTTTAATGCTACCGGTTTTTTATTTTCAGGGTGAATAATCGCTACCAGGCTGTTGGTTGTACCCAGGTCAATCCCCACGATCATTTCATTTTGCTGCAAACTTCCGGTAGCTATATTGATAGCTATTTTACCCATTTATTATTTTTTTGCAAAGGTAATGAATAAAAAAGGCTGCCCGAAAAGGACAGCCTATTGCTTTATTGAATAGTTTGCTTTAGCGTTTTAACGGATGATTACCATCTTACCATATCCCTTGTTGAAATACTTATCCGTCTTATCTCCGTCGGCTTTATATTTCTCCAATGATTTACCGTTAAGGTTTGTTATCACCCTATACAGGTAAACCCCATTCGCCAGTTTTTGTCCATAGGTATCTGTACCATCCCATTTGTATTCGGTAATGTTACGCCCTACATGCAGCGGCCCTAATTCATCTTTCGTTATCTCTCTTACTATCTTACCTGTAATGGTGAGTATCTGTATCCGCATATTCTGCGGCACTTCTTCGCCGGTAATAGTAAATACAAATGCTGTAGATGTGGTAAAAGGATTAGGGTAATTCAAAAGATTAGAGATCATTGCTTTTGATATCACCGTAAAGATAACATGGTAATTTAAAGCACCTGCTGTATTGCCTACTTCATCTTTGCCTGAAACGATCAATTCGTATTCCCCGTCTTCTGTAAATACCGGCTTAAAATCAATGGTAGCCCTGTTATTTCCTGTAGCAAGATTAGCAGGGGTGAATATCATGGTATCTCCAAAATGATAATCATAGATATTATTATCAGGGAAGCGGATCTGCACTTTTAAAAGAGATGTATCAGCCAGCGCCATAAAGCGGCTCTCATCTTTCAGATCGATAAGGATATGAGGCTTGCCTGCAACAATATCTTTATTAAGGATATGCACACCATCAAAGGTTACATCCAGTAAAGGATTATATACATCCGGCTTAACATAGAAATCTTTATACAGCACATTATTGAAGTGGTATTGTTCCAACTGGTCATTGTTCGGATTCACATCTACAAACAAGGTATTGTTTCCCGGCAGGTTACGGGTATCGATCTGGTAGCTTACCACCAGCGTATCACCTGCTATTAATTTTTTCCCTTTAGGGATTGTAAGCGGATGATTAACATTATTCCTGTCAGTAACAATGAAATCGATCTTCATCATACTGTCAAATGCAGTAGGACTGATATTTTTAAACGCCAGTTTGAAGTCTATCTTTTCTCCCTGGTCTACTGTATCCTTCATTGCAAAAAGAATATTAGGTGCTACAGCACCTTCAGGTAGCGGGGTATAATTTAGTCTCCAGTATTTTAACTGGTAAGGTGTTCCTGTATTTTTATCCTCATTATACATCCTGAGCTTTATATAAGGATATGTTGCCGCATCTACTGCAGAGATGTTGTAATCTTTAGTAGTAGAATCAACAGTATAAAGCGGCGTTTCTATACCTGTTGAAGTAACGCCTATGATATCGAATGAAAGAGAATCTCCCGGAGTTGATTCCAGCGGCGCTCCTCTCCAATGGAATTCATCCCAGCTTTTTGCAGGGCCGAATAATGGAGAAGTAATGGTACCTGAAACATTCTTTCCTACCAATGTTACCGGTTGAGAAATATATGAATCCGGTGCCGTTCCCACACTCTGAACAGGAGCAAATGTGCTTGAGCCTTTTTTAAAGAAGAACGCAAACGGTATATTCCTGTAGAAGCTATCGAGCTGGGTAAAGCCCAGTCCTTTCAATTTATGATAAAGAGAGTTGCCTGGCCCTAACGTTGCCTGATCGGCCTGCCAGTCGGCTATAAAGCTTGTATTATTATCTGCCCTGCCAAGGTTTGTTACCACTACATACATATTGTTAGGAATAGCATCAATAAAATCCATTGCTTTTTTCCGGTAATCCAATGTATTGTAAGGGAATTCAAACATATTACGGCTTCCGTCTGCAGCCTGTTCGCAAAGCGGCCAACTGTGATACATGGCTTCTGTTGGTGATACATCGTAGTTTTTCCAGGCTTCCAGTGTTTGCTCATCGAGCACAACAAACTGTAACGAACTGTACTTACAACCGTACCTGTTTATCTGGTTTCCGTCAAGGCTTACCAATATCTTTTCATTCACAAAATATGGATAGAGGCCGGTGTTGATCAACAGGTTCTTATTAGAGCTTTCAAAATCAAACTGCCTGTTGGTTGTATATCTGATCCCTGAAAAAGCAGATTTTAAATGCTGGTAATAATGCGATTGATTGAACCCTGTACCACCTGCAGACAAATAAATAAATGAAGAACTGTTCCATATATAATTGCCTGTGCCGGTTGGTACCGTTGCTGTCCTCCAGTAATACACGGTATTTTCTGTAAACGTTATGTTAGCCGGGGTAAACTGGATAATACCGCCTGCTCCATTTGCATTGTACGATTTTTTAAACGGAGAATTAAACAATTCAGTAGTATCTACTTCCATTACATATTGGCGTTGCCCTCCAACAGGATTAGCTGTGCTTGCGTAATAAGTAATATTCTGTTGATTTACAATGGAGAAATCATAAGGCGCTGTCGGACGTAATTCATCTTCAAAAATGTAGAATTCTTTAACCAGCTTATTATTTGTTTCCGACATTTCAGGTACCGCATCTCCTTCATCCAGCGATACGATCAATTCATTACGTCCCTTATCAGTAAGAGGATTGATTGGCACTATCAGTTGAATAGAGTCCATGTATTTGATACCTGGTATCTTTTGATCGTACAGTGGTTTTATTGTTACATTATCAGGCAGTCGCTGCTTGATCGTTACCCTTATAGAATCATTGATGGCTTTGCCGATGTTCATCATCTTTACATCAACAGTAAAATTATTATCGGCAACCGAAATAATATTAGGTGTAAACTTCACCAACTGATCTTCTATAACATAATCGGGTTTACCGTAAACATTCAATTTTAATGCCGGGTCACCATGAAGCGTTAATTCTTCCAGGTGCATCCTTGTATAAAAATCGAGGTCGGGGGCAGATCCTAAATTTTCTATTGTATGCTGTATCTGTTGGCCTATTGAGCTTCCGTACAGGTTATAGCTAAAATCATGGTATAAGCTATTATTGTAAAAATTCAGGAATGGCGCTATACCAAAGTGTGTACTTCCTAAAAAGCCGATGCTTCCCTTATGATCAAGGAAAATATATTTTTCGGAAAGTGACATATTCCCATACGCCCCGTTTGGCCTTGCCGGGTTATAAGTAAAAAAGTTACCTACCGTACAACCGCTTACGTGCATGAACGGATACTTGCCAGCATTGTCATATGTTTCCGGATAATTCAGGTTAATTGCCAGCTCATTGGCAGATGAGTGACCGAAATATTTAACATAACCTATACCCTCATGAAACAGGTTGGCAATTTCCAGGCTTTGCTGTTGTTCAATAGCTGCAACAGTAGATTTAGCATGTGTTTGTACATGGGCTCCCAATAAAGTATCTTCTGCAATTATCTTATACCCGTTCATGTAATTGGTAAAGTCTGCTGTTTCAGTACTGTCAGAACCACCAATAGTGTGAAGGAAGTTTTTCATCCAGCCTTTATCTGCAATGGTTTGGCCCGGTGAAGTTTGAACCTGCTCGTATTCTTTCATTTTTTCCAGGTAAGTGCCTACTTCATTACCATTAACAGCTCCAAGACGCCCGATAGGAATAGTAGGTACTACTGTGCCCGGTTCAGCAGTTAAAAGTATATCAGAAACCGGCCAGCCAAAAGTTTGCACAAGATTCAACTGATTGGCTGCTGGATCATCCTGGCGGGTGGTATAATCCATGTAGCTTAACCCATGCCCTATGATGAAAACATATTTAGGTTCAACATTAAAGTTGTGCTTTGCATACAGGATAAAATCACGGATACCGGCAGGGTTCTTTTTGATACCAAAACCAAACTGATCGGTGAGTTCATTTACATCGTAAACCTTTGCATTGTAACCGCCACCTGTAACGGATGCCCTGTACTGGCGGTAGCGTTCTACATTGTTTACCCCGCTGCCGTTATTATATAATACCGGGTTACTGATAATGATATAATCGCCCTGGTTAGCCGCAAGGCCAAAATTGGTAAATGTTTTAGGTGTGAATGTTCCGGTGATCGGGTAAAAATTTGAAGCTGCATCACTCATTAAATTGAATTTGCGAACAGGCTGTGAAGAAGCCGGTAATACAAACCTTACCTGTCCTGCTACATCTATATTACCAAGATACCTGCGGCCATTAGTTATATCATATAAGATAGGAGGAACACCATTGTTATTAAAATTATTGATGACAAGATAATTGCCTGCTGCATTCGGTGCCAGCTCAAAATAAAAATTAGTCTGGTTATTAAAATTAAAAGTGGCCGGGTAGGTTACTGTAAAGCACGCTACTGCAATCCGGTCATTTCCATTAGTAGAGTTGCCATTTATACTTACCGGCAGGTTTGTATTACTGGTTAAATAAGATAATGGTATATTTCTAACAGTATCCTTATAATAATCAAAAAAAGGCATACCCACCTTCAATATTTCTGTACTGTAGAATTTTGCAACCAGTTCTCTTGAATACAATGCATTGCCCGATGCGCCTACAGTAAAGGTTACACTATTCGGCGGGCCTGCAGCATATTTATTGAGATTACCTATATCAGTAAACAAACCACAGCATGGATAAACATCGCCACTTGACCATCCTTCACCAGTATCATAAGAAGAGGAATACACGTATTCAATGATAGGTCGTGCAAGCCCCCTGTTGATCATATTCTTATAATGATTCTCTATCCTGCGCATAAAATATGCATCCGGTGTTAGCGACGTTCCCACTACCGGGTTAGCGCTTTGGGTGTAGCGAAGATTAGCTACTCCCGGGTTAACAGTAAGAAAATAAGTTACCGTATCTGTTTCCAGGCTGTACCTGTCGCACAATTGAGTAAGTGTATCCCTGTAAAGATATTTGTCAGGCTTACCATCATTCATCTCTCCCCAAAATTCAATGTAGTCACTTGCGCCTAAAGGCCCTGAGTTTACAGTAGTGTATAAACGCACTTCTTTACCATTGCGCCAAAGTTGAAAATCCTGCACGGGTGTATTATCCAGGCCAACAGTAGCTAATTGTGCTTTACTGATATGGCACAATGTATCCTTGGCAAGGTTGAATTTATAATACGTTTTAGTAAAATCTATCCAGCTGTTGTTATATTGCGAATACCCCGAAAGGGCGATCAACAAGATAACCGGTAATAATAGAATTTTTTTCATACTGATTTGATATTAATATTATTCGCTTCCTTTTCGTACTAAGTTTAAACGTAAAGAAAAAATATGGGTATATAAAGGGTTCGATTGATTGGCAAGATTGGTAAATGCATAATCCAGCATCACATTTTTTATTTTAAAACCGGCACCAAGACTTGGCTGATAGATCCACACTTTTTTCTGATTTACTGTATCCTCATCTGCCAATGCACGCTGAAAATTAGATATCCCCGCCCTCACAAAAAATACATCTTTTATAGTAGCTTCCAATCCTAAACGGGGATCCACGCTCACCGGGTCGCTGCTTAAAACAGTATTTCTTTTTCCGTCAAAGGTTACATCAAGATTGGCTTCTGCTAAAAGGTTAACCGATTTGCCTATTTTGAAATTATAGCCACCACCTATAACAGCTCTTGGTAAAGTTATTTCTGTTGATTTGGTAGGTATGTCATTTTTAGTAAGATATAATACTTCTTTTTCTCTATCGGTAAACTTGAACGACCAAGCATTGAAAGTGGTACTGATATCTCTCGCTACTATACCCGCATGCCATTTTTTGCCATGCATCTGCAGGCCTGCATCAAAACCAAAACCCCATGCCGTAGCAAAGGTTCCTATCTTACGATATATAACTTTGGCGTTTACGCCAAAACTGATGCTCTTTTCTTCTGTCTGGCGGATATTCTGCGCAAAAGAAAGCAGTAAGGCATAATCTGCCGATGAAAAACTCTGGATATTGCCGTAATTGATACTTCCGTCCGGCTCAACAAGGTATAATGTATTAGGGATATCATCTACTGCAAAACGCAGCAAAGAAAAACCAATGGTACGCTTATTATCCTGGATAGGAATAGCGGCAGAAGCATAGTCGTATTTAGCAATGCCGGCAAAATAGTCGGCATGCATGATTCCTACATTAGGATGATCCTTTACTCCTGTTAACCCGGCAGGGTTCCAGTAACCGGCAGTAGCGTCGCTGGCCGAAGCAACCTGGGCACCTCCCATAGCAAGCCCTCTTGCACCTGCACCGATATTCAAAAATTCATTAGAATATTTTCTGAATTGAGAAAAGGTAGCTACAGGGCAAAGCAATAATAAATACAATCCTACAATGGCGAATAATCTCATAATATAATTAGGGTTAGTAATTGACAGGGAAAGATCACATTCTGTTAAACGTATTTTTACTTGTCAAATTGTGTGGCAATACGCCATGAAATTAAGCTTTATAGCTCAAATCAAGCTGTTTTTATAATATAAAAGCAGCCATTTAGCCTATTTTGACGACTATTATAAGACTCCAAAAATTGAAAAAAGGATGCTTTTAAATGGATAATTTATAGAAATATTTAAAAATCAGCCTTATTGCCCCATCTATAGCATTAAAACAGCGGGATTTTAAACAGAATCTTCCCAAGTTATTATTTTATCATTTTTTATAAGCACTTTTGCCAAAAAACGGGCATTTCTGTATTATACAAAAATTTAGCATGAATAATTTAATAGATGAACTGCAATGGAGGGGGATGATACAGGATATCATGCCGGGCACAAAAGAACAATTGGAGAAGGAGATGACCAATGCCTATATTGGCTTCGATCCTACTGCCGACAGCCTGCATATCGGCAGCCTGGTACCTATCTTATTATTGATCCATCTGCAAAAAAGTGGCCATAAGCCCATTGCATTGGTTGGCGGCGCCACCGGCATGGTTGGCGACCCGAGTGGTAAAAGCGAAGAACGGAACCTGCTGAGCGAAGAAGTGCTGCAAAAAAATGTAGCCGGCGTAAAGGCGCAACTGGAAAAATTCCTGGATTTTGACCCTGCTAAACCGAATGCCGCTGAAATGGCCAATAATTACGATTGGTTCAAAGATTTTACTTTTTTAGATTTTATACGTGATGTAGGTAAGCATATCACTGTTAATTACATGATGGCGAAAGACAGTGTAAAGAAAAGGCTGGAAGGAGAAACAGGCATGAGCTTTACCGAATTTACTTACCAGTTGGTACAGGGCTACGATTTTTACTGGCTATACCACAATAAGAATTGCAAACTGCAAATGGGTGGCAGCGATCAATGGGGAAATATTGTTACCGGTACGGAATTAATAAGAAGAAAAAGTGGCGGGGAAGCTTTTGCTTTTACCTGCCCGCTTATAAAAAAAGCTGACGGGGGAAAGTTTGGTAAAACAGAGAAAGGAAATATATGGCTGGATGCTGAAAAGACCTCTCCGTATCATTTTTACCAGTTTTGGTTAAATGCCAATGATACTGATGCAGAAGGCTGGATAAAGATATTTACTTTTTTAGATAAGGCTACAATTGACAACCTGATCAGTGAGCATAGAAAAGATGCTTCCAAAAGAATATTGCAAAGAACTTTAGCAAAAGAGATCACCTTTTTTGTACATGGTGAAGAAGGGTATAATAACGCGATAGAAACCACTGAAAAATTATTCGCTAATCAAAATGCAGCTGCTGAAAGCTTAAGTGAAGAAGACCTTGAAACGATGGACGGAATTGTAAAATGTGATTATGCGTTAAACAAAATAAATGAAGGGGTAGATGTGATCAGTTTATTGACCGATACAGCTATCTTCCCCAGCAAAGGCGAAGCAAAGAAAATGATACAAAACGGCGGCGTAAGTATCAACCGAAAAAAAGCAGAGCAGATCGATCTTAAAATAGATAGTTCATTATTACTGCATGGTAAATATTTATTGGTTCAAAAAGGTAAGAAGAATTACTACCTTATAAAAGCTATTTGATCGTTTTAATAACATTCCACATTTCATCAGCAGCCAGCTGATTGCCTGCCGCATTAAAATGCACTTTGTCTTTCGTAAGGATACCTGATTCTTTATTTTCGGGATTGTTCTTTAAATTATAATCCAGGAAAGTTTTACGAAGATCTACCAGCGGTAAATTATTTTTTGCTGCAATGGCTCGTATCATAGCGCAGTATTTATTAAGGTCGCCATCCAGTTCATTGGTATAATCTGTTTTTTCACCTATCGTTGCAGGCGTACATAAAATGGCTTTGATATTTTTATCGGCCAGCTTTTTCAATATAGCATTGTAAAAATTTTCGAAGCGGTCAGGATCTGTTCCTGTTCCAAAAGTTCGCTTGTGCCACACATCATTTACACCAATGAATATCACTACAATATCTGGTTGCTTAGCCAGCACATCATCTTCCATACGTAAATAAAGATCGTATATCTTATTGCCGCTAACACCGGCTCCAACAAGATCGTAATTGTCTTTCATTCCCTGCAATGCTATCATGGAATCGATCTTGGTAATATAACCGCCCGGTTTTGCACCAGCCGCAGTAATACTATCGCCAAAGAAAACTATTCTTTTCTTTTTTTGTGAAGGCACAAATGCAATGGACGTTATTAATACAACAGCAATAAAAAAAAATTTCATGAATGATAAATTTTATTGTAAAAGATCAGGATGTTCTTGATATACTTTCCATACAAATTCGCCGAATAAAGTATTTGCCCAGGCAAACCATTTACGCGTAAATTTTGCAGCATCGTCTTTATGAAATGCTTCATGCATAAAGCCGGTATTAGCATGCGACTTTTGTAACATCAACAGGCAGTTTTTTATTTCTCCTGCATCATTACTTGTCAAACCCCTCATAATAATACTCAATGGCCATATATAATCCATGCCAACATGCGGCCCTCCAATACCTTCTCCTGCTTTGCCTTTGAAAAAGAATGGATTTTCTTCGCTCAATAAAAAGCGGCGTGTATTTTTATACCCCATTTTTTGAGAAAAGTGGTCTCCAATAAGGTAAGGTAATGAAATAATTGAAGGGATATTTGCATCATCCATTAAATTATAGCTTCCGAAACCATTCATCTCGTAAGCGATAACGTTCCCGAAGTTTTTTGTATTGATTATTGCATTTTTTTCAAGTGATTCAGACACAGTTTTTCCCAGATCATACGCCTCTTTTCTTATCCCGATACTTCCATGTATCGCATCCATGATATCTGCCAAATGTTCCATTGCTTTTACTGCAAATAAATTTGATGGTACAAGAAATGGATAAACTGTTGCATCATCGCTCGGCCTGAACATGGAATGTATCAAGCCGATTTTTTTTGTTGGATAACCATAGCCGCCAAGTGGCACTCCATCTGTTGCCCAGCTTGTGGTACGCTCAAATTTATAAGGGCCATCATCATGTAAACGTTGTTGCTCTTTAAATGTTTGTACAACCAGCCGCATCGCTTCCTGCCAGTCCTTATCAAAGGGAGAGCTATCTCCTGTTGCACTCCAGTAGCCGTGTGCCAACCGTATTGGGTAGCACAAACTATCTATTTCCCATTTACGTTCATGAATACCGGGCTTCATGGTTGTCTTATCATCCTTCCATTCGCTTATCTTATTTTCATCTTTGTAAAATGCATTGGCATAAGGGTCTTTTAAGATACATTTTACCTGGCGGTTGATCACTCCTTTAATTAATTCCTGCAGATTTTTATCTTCCTTCATCAAGGGCAGATAAGGCCATACCTGTGCCGATGAATCCCTCAACCACATGGCATCTATATCGCCTGTTATTACAAAGGTATCAGGCTTGCCATTGATGATCTCAAAATCAACGGTAGTATCTAAAGTATTGGGGAAACAATTTTCAAACAGCCAGGCGATCTCTTTATTACCGATATTTTTTTTGATATCAGTTATTAATTTTTCTACTGCAGGGCTTTTAAATTTTCGCAGATACTCAGCAACTCTTACAACAGGGAAATCAGCCGCTTTACCAGCAAAGGAATATTTACTTAACAACAACCCGGCTGTAGCTAATGAAGATTGCTGAAGAAATTTTCTGCGTTTCATGAATAATTTATATTTACTATTAAATGTAAACAAAACTTACTAGTTATGAACCAACTGTTTGCGCTTAAAAATGAAAAGAACTGGAAAACATTGTTATTAACCGATGACAGTATTTTGCTGGTCAATAAATCTTACTCTACTGCCGATGAGTTCCTGGAAAAATTCAATGAAAAAGGATTTTTGAAACAACGGCTGGAAATACTTTTAATTGATGTAAAAGAAATACGGCACCCCGAAAATGGCGGTGCAGCAGCACGGATCAATTATTTGCGAAACAATAAAGCTGTGAATCTGGATCTAATTTTTACAGGCCAAGCTGAACAGCAGGAATTTGTAAATACCGTTTCCAAAACGAACAGGATGACTGCAACAACCGGGCAGATAAGTGTAATGAGAGCAATTGGTCCTTCTTTAATAGGATTAGCTATCACCTCACTATTCACCTTTATCATTTACAACGATGCAGAAATTATTGAGATGGGCGGCGAAGTAAATACCAGCGGGCGGCGGTCGCTGTACAAACAATTATTTGCATGGCTGGGAAAAGTATTGGGTACGCAAGGCACGCTGATTGCTGGCGGTGCAATAGCAATCCTATGTATCTATTTTATTTATAAGAACCTGCAGTCGAGGCCGCTTGAGGTAGTGTACAGCTAAGGCTTATTCTACATGAACCGATTTTTTTATCACTGCTCCTTCTGAGACTTCAGGAATGAATTTTCTTTCTTTTACGAGGAAGCCGTTGCCTTTTTCGCAAATATGCACTTTTATATTTTCGAGGCTGAAAGGATTTCCATCCGGTATATCGGCAATATTGCTGTAAGAAATATCATGCCCGTCGATAATGATAACACACCCGCTGCCAATGGCTTCCATCTTGTTGCCCTCTGTAATGATCATACCGGTATCTTCTCCTAAACCGATGCCGATACAGCTCGGGTTGCAGGCTACAGCCTGTGCCAGCCTTCCAAAACGGCCGCGTTTTTCAAAATGCGAATCAATAATAACAGAATCGATAAATCCCAAGCCTGTTGTCATTTTCACTTCACCTTTCAAATGCGCCTTGGTAGCATTGCCTTCGTAGATCATGGTCTGGCTCATAGCCATAGCACCGGCTGATGTACCGGCTATTACAAAACCTGCTTCATTCTGGTAGCGTTCTTTTAAAATAGCAAGAAAATCTGTACCGCCATCAGTAACGCTTAAACGCAATTGATTGCCTCCGCTGAACATTACAGCATCGCAATTTTTTATCCTGTCCAGGTAAGTTTGCTTTTGTGTATCCTGCCGGTTGCGGATATCCATGATGCCAACATTGGTACAGCCTATCTTACCAAAAGCGTTTAAATAATTATCGCCTACTTCAAGGGGAATAGTGCTGGCTGTAGTGATGACTTCTATGCGGCTGAGGGGGCCGCCGGCTTCTTCTACAATACGACGAAGAATACCGAGTTCGAAAAAATTTAAATTGTTGCGTTGTATCTCACCTGTCTCTAAATCTGTTCCTTTATCCTCCGCCCCACCAATCGCAATTAATTTTCCTTTAGCAAATTGCATTAAACCATTTTTGTGATTAGTACAAAAATAAGGGAAATCGTGTTTTATACTAAAGCGATAGTTATCAACTTTTGTTAATTACCCTTTAAATACGGGCAAATTTGCTGATCCCTTCCACCAGCAGGTCTAAATTTTTAGTAGTAGTATATACGTTTGGCGTTACCCGAAGGCCGCTTATATTTTCCCATTCAATGGGTATAGCATGTATCTTGTAATTATCCCATAAAAAACTGTTCAGGTCGCCTGGCTTTTTTCCCTCAATGCTCACCATACCTATGGCACAGCCAAACTCTGGTTTCAGCGAGGTCATTAATTTTACCTTAGGTACCATTGCCACTTTTTCCATCCAGTAATTCTTTAAATATTGCAGCCGCTCCTGCTTCCTTTTGATACCGATCATGTCCTGGAAATCAATGGCCTTATCTATAGCTTCTTCAATATAAAAAGGGCGTGTGCCCAAATGCTCAAATTTGCGGATATTCTCATCATCCTTCTCACCGGCGGCAAACAAAGGCCATAGTTTTTTTATCTTTTCTTTTCTAACATACAGCATGCCTGTGCCGATAGGTGCGCCAAGCCATTTGTGCAGGCTTGTTCCGAAATAATCGCAATTAAGATCGGGTATCAAAAAATCGAAGTGGGCAAAAGTATGTGCGCCATCTACCATTACTTCTATATTCCTTGCTTTAGCCGCATCAGCGATCTTGCTTACAGGCAGCTTCTGCCCTATCCAGTTGATCATGTGTGTTACCTGTACCAGTTTTGTTTTGGGGGTAAATGCATGGGTAAATTGCTTCACCAAATAATCTTCATCTTCACTAGGCAGTTGAAGATCGATCCAGACTAATTTTATTCCATCCCTCCTCTCCCGCTGTTTCCAGGCACTCACCATATTGGAATAATCCTGTTTACTTAATACCACTTCATCGCCAGGTTTCAGGTCCAGTCCAAAGATCACATTCTCCAGTGCTTCGGATGCATTGCGCTGCATAGCGATCTCTTCCGGGTCGCAACCTGCCAGTCGGGCCAGGTTCTTTCGTAAGGGTTCCCTACCCTGGTCAATTATCCGCCACATAAAATAACTGGGGCCTTCATTGCTAAGATCGTAATAGCGCTTCATTGCATCGGCTACAACCTTTGGTGCAGGCGATACAGCGCCGTTATTAAGATTGACAAAATTGGGTGCTATAGTATAAGACTGCTGTACATAATACCAAAAATCTTCGTCGCTGGCCAATGTGCCCGGGGGTATATGCGCTGCATTTTTCAATGCATTATCCAGGCCTTTGCTCCAGGCAGGCTGAAACAGTTTAGCGGTTAAGGCTGCAGCAGATAATAATCCTGCTTTATGAAGAAAAGAACGGCGATTGGCCATACGGTTACTTTTTAGTGTTTCAATTTACCGATTTTGTTTTTTGCAAAGCAAGATGATTTTGGTAATTTCCATTTTACCGCAGAGAGCCAAAGGGGCTGAGTTTACGCAGAGAATCTCAGCGCAAACTCCCTGAACTCATGTTCTCAGCGGTGAAAGACAATCTCAAAACATTCTTAAATCATAATAAAACAAGCCTTAACCAAAATAATAACTAACAACTGCATTTATGAAGATCGTAGAAATTAAAGTGCTCAGGGGGCCCAATTACTGGAGCGTACGCCGTACCAAACTGATACAGATGAAACTGGACCTGGAAGAAATGGAACAACGGCCAACCAATACCATTGACGGTTTCAGGCAGCGGCTGGAAAAAATGTTTCCTACCATGTATGCGCATCGTTGCAGCGAAGGAGTGCCCGGCGGTTTTTTTATGAGGGTAGATGAGGGGACGTGGATGGGGCATGTGATAGAGCATATTGCGCTGGAACTGCAAACGCTGGCAGGTATGGATACGGGCTTCGGCCGTACCCGGGGCACTGGCGTACCGGGTGAATACTATGTATGCATCAGTTATATGGAAGAAGATGCAGGTGTATATGCCGCTAAAGCTGCTGTAAAAATAGCAGAAGCATTAACGAATGATACACCCTATGATCTTGATGAAGATATTATGCGGCTGCGAGAGATACGGGAAGATACCCGCCTGGGGCCAAGCACGGGCTGTATTGTAGATGAAGCCGCAAAAAGAGGCATCCCCTATATCCGTTTGAATAAACATTCTTTAGTGCAGTTAGGATATGGTGTGCATCAAAAAAGGATACGTGCAACCATTGCCAGCACTACCGGCAATATTGCAGTTGATATTGCCTGCGATAAAGAAGAAACAAAAAATTTACTGGAAGCTGCCGAAATACCTGTACCAAAAGGTATGGTGATAAGAAGCGAAGCAGGCTTGAAAGACGCTGTTGAAAAATATGGCTACCCGCTGGTGATAAAGCCGATTGACGGAAATCACGGCAAGGGTAACACGACGAATATCACTACATGGGAACAGGCGGTTACAGCGCTGGAATCTGCCAAACAATATGGCCGCAGCGTTATTGTAGAGCGGTTTATTACCGGTTTTGATTTCAGGATACTGGTGATCAATTATAAATTCATTTGCGCAGCATTGCGTACGCCTGCATCGGTGGTTGGTGATGGAAAAAACACTATTCAGTATTTAATAGATGAAACGAATAAAGATCCCCGCCGAGGTTATGGTCATGAAAAAGTATTGACACAAATTACTGTAGATGGCAGCACCATGAAAATGCTGGAAGAGAAAGGCTATACATTGGAAACAATTCCGCCCAAAGATGAACTGGTATTATTGAAAACAACTGCCAATCTCAGCACCGGCGGCACTTCCAATGATGTTACCGATGAAGTGCATCCTGCCAACATTTTCATGTGTGAGCGTATCGCAAAAATAATCGGTCTTGATATTTGCGGTATCGATATCATGGCGCAGGACCTTCGTACACCTGTTACAGAAAATGGCGGCGCTATCCTTGAAGTGAATGCAGCGCCGGGTTTTCGCATGCATATTGAACCTTCTGTTGGCTTACCAAGAAATGTGGCCGAGCCGGTAGTTGATATGCTGTTCCCTAAAGGCAGCGCAGGCCGTATTCCTATCATTGCTATTACGGGCACCAATGGTAAAACAACTACTACACGTTTAACAGCGCATATTGCCAAAAGTTCCGGTAAAAAAGTAGGCTATACAACAAGTGATGGCGTGTACATTCAAAACCAGTTGATGATGAAGGGTGATTGTACCGGGCCCATCAGTTCGCAGTTTGTATTGAAAGACCCTACAGTTGACTTTGCAGTATTGGAATGTGCAAGGGGCGGGATCTTAAAGAATGGTTTGGCTTTTCAAAATTGCGAGGTAGCTATTGTAACCAATGTAGCTGCGGATCATATGGGATTGGGCGGTATCAACACGCTGGAACAAATGGCTAAAGTAAAAGCCGTGGTTCCGGAAACAGTGTTCCCTCATGGGTATGCAGTATTGAATGCTGATGATGATCTTGTATATGGCATGCGCAATGATCTTAAATGCAATATCGCTTTGTTCAGCATGGATGAAAATAATCCGCGGATAAAGGATCATTGCGAAAAAGGTGGACTTGCCACTGTTTTTGAAAACGGCTTCATAAGTATCTTAAAAGGTACCTGGAAGATAAGAGTGATCAGTGTAAAAGATGTGCCGCTTACTTACGAAGGCAAGGCGATGCATAATATTGCCAACTGTTTGCCTTCAGTGATGGCCTCTTATTTGTTCCGTGATATTTCTATCGAAGATATCCGCTCTGCGCTCACTTCTTTTGTGCCTTCTTCTACACAAACACCGGGACGATTAAACTTCTTCCATTTCAAGAATTTTTCTTTCCTGGCCGATTTTGCACACAATCCGCATGGATTGCGTTTGCTCTGCGATTTTGTAAGCAAGCTGGATTATCCGAAAAAGATCGGGGTTATCAGCGGTACCGGCGACAGAAGGGATGAAGACATCCGTGAACTGGGTGAAATATCCGCACAGTATTTTGATGAGATCATTATAAGATGTGATAAAAATCTGCGTGGCAGAAGTGCAGACGAGATCATCGGCCTCTTAAAAGAAGGCATCAACAAAGTAAATCCCGATGTACCTACCATGACCATTGCCAATGAAAATGAAGCGCTGGAATATATTTATGCTCATCAGCAGCATGGCGCTTTATATACGATCATGTGTGATGTGGTGGCCGGCGCACTGGATAAGATCAGGGAATTGAAAGAACGGGATGATGCTGCATAAGCTGTTGGTTTAGCTAAATACTAACAGTTAATTGAGTATATTTGATACACAATTATCAAGGTTATGCCGGATACTTATTTCATACGTATAAAAAAGGATTATGCCGCAAGTGTAATCGAGGATCTGCAAAAGATGGATGCTGTAGAATTTATAACTGATGATAATATTAATATTCCTCAATGGCAGATAGACTGTGTAAGGGAAGAAAAGGAAAAGATAGAAGACAACCCTTCTTTACTCCAGGACTGGAATACCATAAAACAAAAAATAAAACACGGGTAATTTATAGTAGATGAGTTTTGTTATTTTGTTTGCGCCAGGTGCTTCAATGGATTTACAGGAAATTTTTGATTGGTATAACGTACAGAAGGAAGGACTTGGCGATCTTTTTTTAGATTCAATGGATAAACGCCTGCAAAAGTTATCCCAGGCTCCTGCAAACCGGTTCAATTAGATATGACACTATAAGATGTACAATTGTTCCTAAATTCCCGTATTTAATTCATTATTCGATAGACCTTAAGAAGAAGGAGATAATTGTTTATCGGGTCTTTCATGCAAGCCGTAAGCCTTTGTGGGACAAATAGAAGCTCATTTATCTATTTAGATTCTTAAATTCATTTGGTATAATTTATGCCATCCCTTATTTTTGCACTCCCAAACCAAAATTTGGGAAATGGTATTGGGTTATGGTGTAAAGGTAGCACAACAGATTTTGATTCTGTTTGTCTAGGTTCGAATCCTAGTAACCCAACAAAAAAGCGCCCCGAAATTTCTTCGGGGCGCTTTTTTACGCTTAAACAGCTAAATTATTTCATTACCTCAGTAATAACATGCCCCACACAGCCGCTCGGCATCTGTATCTGCAGCATAGCTGCCAGTGTAGCGGAGATATCGGTCATATAAGTTTCACGGTTCAGCTTACCATGTTTTATTCCCCAGCCAAACCAAAGTAATGGGATGTGGGCATCATAAGGGTTCCACAAGCCGTGAGTGGTGCCTTTATCCCAACCATCAAAATAAGCAGGCTTTAACAGGAATTCAATATCGCCGCTGCGTTTGGCATTATAGCCGTTGCTTACCATTTTATTGATCGGTTCCGGCAGGGCCGCACTTCCTATTTTATCTGTTTCAAAAACATTGGTCACAAATGGCTTTGCTTTTAATGTGCTGATCACCAGTTTTTTTATGGCAGCAAGGTCTTTACCTTCTTTTTCTATATTTACAAGATCGAGATAAACCTGGTAATTCTGCAAACTCAATACTGCTCTTTTTATACCGAACTGTTTTTCAATAGTATCATTTAATTCTCTTGCAAAACTGTCATCGCTAAAATATCCGCCCGGCATTTTATGTTCAGCCAAAAAGCCCGGTACATGCGCTGCACCATGATCGGCAGAAAGAAATAAAGTGTAATTGCCTTTTCCCAATTTGGTATCAAGATATTGAAGAAAATCAGCAATATCCTTATCGAGACGCAGATAACAATCTTCTGCTTCAACAGAATTAGGGCCAAAAGTGTGGCCAATATAATCTGTTGCTGAAATACTTATTGCCAGGAAATCCGTAACGCCGTTCATACCCATATGTTCATTATCAACAACTGCTTTGGCAAAATCAAAAGTGAAAGTGTTCGCAAAAGGAGTGGTGCGGAATGATTCGTATTTAGTGGTAGTAATAGCAGATAATTTATGCGGAAAAACCGGCTCCTTCTCTCCTCTTATCACGTTCTCGTAAGGCTTATTATCTGCTGTACTTAAGGTGTATTTATCCATTGGCAATAAGGTGTTCCAATCCTGGCTCATGTATTTGCCAGCCAGGTCCTTACTGTTGAACTGATCTACCCAGGCAGGTAAGCTGTTCATGTAATGCGTGCTGGTGATCCATTTACCGGCATCGTACCAGTAAGCAGCATTGGCACTGTGACCGGCAGGCAGTATTGAACCCCTGTCTTTTAATGCTACGCCAATTACTTTGCTTTGAAAATTATTGCTTAATCTCAGTTCATCTGTTATAGTAGTTACCCATAAATTTCTCGGGCTCATTTTACCTGCAGCAGAAGTTGAACCTACACTTGTTACCGTAGAGTCATCGGTGCAGTACACATTTTTATTGATGCTTTTTTCGTACCAGTTATTGCCAATGATACCGTCGATAGCAGGGACACTACCGGTATATATACACGTATGCCCTACAGCAGTATAAGTAGGCACATAAGGTATCAATGTGTTCTCGCAGGTGAAACCCTGGCCCAACAGGCGCTTAAAACCTCCTTCGCCATAAAGCGAATTATAGCGGTACAGGTAATCCCAGCGCATCTGGTCGATAACAAGTCCTACAACTAATTTGGGTTTATTGGCCTGCGATACAGCTGATAAACAACTGCAGAGAAAGAATAAGGGTAAAAGAAAATACTTACGGTGCATGTCAGTTTTTTTTACAAATATACTCGTAACACTGTTCATCTATGGCATGTTGCTATGTTACGGCAATGTTATGT
Organism: Bacteroidota bacterium; assembly: GCA_048497855.1. Classification (GTDB taxonomy): domain Bacteria; phylum Bacteroidota; class Bacteroidia; order Chitinophagales; family Chitinophagaceae; genus Ferruginibacter. The sequence continues at coordinate 246,265 of JBEHZB010000003.1, forward strand.
GTTTTGGGGGCAATGCCTTAAATTTGCGGCTTATACTACGTTTTAATACGCTTAGATAAAAGATGATCAAGATATGAAGATGAACGTAGTGCAATGCTCCTGAAAATTAAGAAAGAGATACAGCCGGTAACAAAAAATATATCACTCATTTAAAATAGTAATTACTGATGGATGTTTTTGAAAAGTTAGTGAAAGATGGCGGCCCGATAGGTCAGCATATGGACAGGGCTCATGGTTATTTTGCATTTCCAAAACTGGAAGGCGATCTTGGCCCTCACATGAAGTTCAGGGGCAAGGATGTATTGGTATGGAGCCTGAATAATTATTTAGGATTGGTAAATCATCCTGAAATAAGAAAAGTAGATGCGGAAGCTGCTGCAAAATATGGCATGGGCAACCCGATGGGAGCCAGGATGATGAGTGGCAATACATCCAAACATGAAGAACTGGAAAAAGTGATCAGCGAATTTGTGGGCAGAGAAGATACAATGCTGCTGAACTTTGGCTACCAGGGTGTGGTAAGCTGTATCGATGCATTGGTAAACCGCCGCGATGTTATTGTGTATGATGCAGAAAGCCATGCCTGTATCGTAGATGGTGTTCGCCTGCACATGGGCCATCGCTATGCTTTTAAACATAATGATATTGAAGATTGTGAAAAACAATTGCAGCGTGCCGTTGAAATGGCCAATAAAAATGGCGGTGGTATCTTAGTGATCACCGAAGGTGTGTTTGGAATGGATGGCGAGCAAGGTATCTTAAAAGAAATTGTTGCACTGAAGAAAAAATATGAGTTCCGCATTTTTATTGATGATGCACATGGCTTTGGCTATATGGGCCCAACAGGCGCCGGTGCTGATGAAGCTCAAGGTTGCCAGGAAGGTATTGATCTTTATTTTTCTTCGATGGTAAAAAGCCTGGGTAGCCTGGGTGGTTTTATCTGCGGACCAAAAGCTGTTATAAAATATTTACGCTACAATGTGCGCTCGCAGATCTTTGCCAAGAGTGTGCCATTGCTGGTTGTTGAAGGCATGCTGAAGCGCATGGACATGATCAAAACGATGCCGGAACTACGGCAAAAATTGTGGGACAATGTAAACCGCTTACAAAACGGCTTAAAAGAAAGAGGTTTTGATATTGGCAATACTAACTCCCCTGTTACACCAATCTACATGAAAGGTGATGTACCGGAAGCCACACAAATGGTGATGGACCTGAGAGAAAATTATGGCATCTTCTGTTCTATTGTAGTGTATCCTGTAATACCGAAAGGCGATATCATTTACCGTCTTATTCCTACTGCGTCACATAGCTTTGATGATGTTGACCGCACCTTGCAGGCATTTGAAGAAACCAAAAAGAAACTGGATGCCGGATCGTATAAAGCAGAGAAGATACCTGACATGGCAGAAAAAGTATAAAGAAAAAGAGCCCCAAGGGCTCTTTTTTATTTTTAACTGCAGGGGCAGAGAATTTATGATTTAGGATTTGTGATTTACGAATAACAAATAACGATTTACGAATCCCTCTGCGCCTCCCCGCCTCTGCGGTTTATTTCTCCCGGTAACGTTCACGGTAAAAATTTTCCGCATCTAAACAATTTATCCATCTATCTGTTCTTACTTTTATCTTCTTTAAAAAACTAAATTTTTAACAATGAGTAAAGTGTGGTTCATAACAGGCTGTTCAACAGGTTTTGGCAGGGAGTTATCTAAACTGGTATTATCGTTAGGCAATAAAGCCGTAGTAGCTGCCCGTAATACCGATGATGTAAAAGATATTGTAGCTGACTACCCGGATACTGCTATTGCGGTAAAACTTGATGTAACAAAGCCGGAAGAGATAAAAACATCGGTACAGGAAGCGATGCAAAAATTTGATCGTATTGATGTGCTGGTAAACAATGCCGGCATTGGCTACTTCGGCGCTATTGAAGAAAGTGAAGATGATGAAGTACGCCGTATGTTCGAAATAAATTTCTTTGGACTTGCCAATATGACCAAAGAAGTGTTGCCGATATTTCGCAAGCAACGCAGCGGTCATGTCGTTAATATTTCTTCCATCGGTGGGTTCGTGGCGTTCCCGGCGGTAGGTATGTATAATGCAACTAAGTTTGCTGTATTTGGCTATTCAGAAGCATTGGCAAAAGAAACAGCGCACTTGGGTATTAAAGTAACTGTAGTGGCGCCAAGTGGTTTCCGTACCGATTGGGCAGGACGTTCTGCTAACAACAGCAAGATCGTTATTGCCGATTATGAACAATCGGCACATGCCAACAAAAATAATATCCGTGGCTACAGCGGCAATCAGCCCGGTGATCCTGTACGTGCGGCTAAAGCAATTGTAAAAGCAGTAGAATCGGCCAATCCGCCATTGCGTTTGTTATTAGGTGCTGCGGCGTTGAAGAATGCCCGTATCAAACTGGATGAATTAAAAACAGATTTTGATACCTGGGAAGAAACAACTACCGGCGCAGATTTTCCTTCAGCATAAAAAAAATATTGTTCAATAAAAAAGCCCCGTTTTTCAACGGGGCTTTTTTATGCAGAAACAAGGGTACTAATAATTTAAGCGATACGATAAGCCAATAGTAAGGCCTGCACGATGAATGAATTTATAATCGATCATTTCCGGCATATTGTACCGCATGAAGTTGACCTGGAAAGTGGGCTCTGCATATAATTGCCATTTGCTATTGATCGTTCTTGCAAGCCTGATGCCTGCAAAAACATCTGTGGTCGTAGTATTTTTCTTTTGTGATGCAGATACACCTGCCGCATACTGCGGCACCAGCTTACCTTGTATGCTGTTCTTATAAATGGTCTTGATATTAAAATACACACCACCGCTCAGTGAAAGCGACCATAATTTATTTTCCCATAAAGCATATTGCAGTGATACCGGGATACTGATAAAATCATAACTGTTGGTGGCGTTGATGATACGGGTACCATTTGTTACAGCAGCAACGGTATCATCAATTAAAGCAGAACCACTGCTGTTCAACCGTTTTACCACAGTATAACTAGTATTGATCTCGTTACCCGATAAATGTATCGCCTCTTTTAATTTTGAATACTGTATGCCTGTGCTGATGAACAGTTTTTTGTTCAGCTGTTTTCTCAAAGCAAGTGTATAGCTAAAGGATGGATTTACCCTGCTGCTTATATCATCTGCTGTAAATTCTGCTTTGGTGAGCGGGGTTGTTGTTGTACGCTTTATTGACAACAGCTTCGCATTTTGCTGAACCGCTATAAAAGGTGTTGTACTGATATCAATAAAGAGTTTATTCTTTTTTGTTTTTTTAGGAACAGCGGGTTTGCTGATGGCAATAACATTGGTATCTGTTGCAGGCACTTTATTTTTTACTGTTGATATGGCGCTGTCTTTTTTTGTATCGGGTACTGTTATGGTAACAACAGCTTTACCTTTTTCCTGGTCGGTTATAACAGCTACTTCATCTTTACCCGACGTATTATTTTCATCTGTATCTGCTATATCCGGGGCCTGAACATTGATCTTTGTACGGGTGGCAGATCTTTGTTTGCTCTTTACACCTGACCATGTTTTATCATCCGGCTGATCACTATTTTTTTCTACCGGGTATTTTATCTTCCCTTTTTTTGACTTGTGGCTATTCGTCACCTGAGCTTTCGCATCCTGTACAGCTATATTATTATCATCATCTTTTAAATTGTCGTTCACTTTTTTACCAGTAACAGTATAAGCATTCTTTGTTATTGGCTGCTGTATCTTCTGTTTATTAGTGCTTACATTTTTGTGCGCAGCAGAACGTATAACTTCTGTAACCGCATCGGTATTGATAGAACTTACATCTACAGTTTTATTTTTTTTCTTGTCTTGTTGAGGAGTAACAGTAAGGTCTTTTATAATTTTGTCGTTGTTGCTTACTGAATCAACAGTATTCGTTGCCGCAGAAGTTGTACTGTTTTTAGTATCACCTGGAGCGCTGTTTGTTTTTACACCTGCTGCGTTCTGTTTGTTATCAGCCAGCGACCTATCATTTTTATCTTTAGTACTTTCATAAATGCCGAAAGTGCCCAGCCCTGCCACTATCAGCAGCACCAACATCCACCAGAAAAAGCCGTATCTTTTTTTCTTCTTCCTGTTCTTTATATTATCCCATGCATTAGCCGGTACCGGAGCTTCGTGGCCCAATGCTTTTTCTTTTATGATGTTATCGAAGGAATAATTTTTCATATCGTAACTAAATTAAATCGTTTGGAAAGTAAGGTCTGCAACAGTTTACGGGCTTTCAGCAACTGCGTTCGGGAAGTTGCTGGCTGTATCTTCAACATACCTGCAATTTCTTCATGACTGTACCCTTCTATTATATTCAGATTAAAAACCGTCCGGTATCCTAATGGCAATTCCAGTATCAGTTTATGAATTTCTTCTTCTGCTATTTTTGAAATAACAGAAGGATCTTCAGCAGGCAGGCTCCTGTCTGATTCTGTAATATCATCAAAACGCAGCTTCTTTTTATTGAGCTGGCGTATGGCAACACTTACAAAAACCCTTCGCATACAACCTTCAATACTGCCCTCCTGCTTAAACTGATGTATATAATCAAACACCTTTACAAAACCTTCCTGCAAAATATCCTGTGCTTCGTGCTGGTCGTTGGAATAACGTAAGCACACAGACATCATCTTACCGGCATATTTTTCAAATAATATACGCTGGCAATCGCCGTTCTTATTTACACATCCTTTTATCAGTTCCGTTTCTGTCAAGTTGTACTTTTTATTTTTTACCTGCAATTTTTAACGGCAAAAGAGCAGTTAAAAAACCTGCTCTTTTGCAAATGAAAACCTAACGTTTAATTATACCGTTTTATCCTGAAACTGTAACTGACATTGTGTATCGCATTGGTGGTAAAATCCAATACCATTCCGCTGAAACTGCCGCTGATAAAGCCTCCTATCGGCCCATACTCTGTAATGTTCACACTTAAAGGTACCGGTGCATAAGCACGCCCGCTGGTATAACCTGGCGACCAGATATCGGTAACAGTATGGCCGTTACCCAATGCTGTTCCGCCATCAAACTGAAACGTCATAGAAGGAGAAGGCTGGTTCACCGATAAGTTCAGCACTGCTGTCCACGGATTAGGTGTTAATGAATACCCCGCTAAAGTATCAGTTGGTTCTATCAATGTTCTTGTAACGCCATCAATTGTGTAAACAATTGTTCCGATAGTACTGGTACCACAGGCTGTTATAGCGCCCAGGTTATTTACACCCGGCACAAGTGTTATGGTTTGCGGTGCATTTTGCTGGTGCGTTGCATTATCTACCACCACATAATTAACGGTAGTATTGGTACACGCAAGGCCGGTAAAGCTGAAACTGCCATTTACAATATTGATGCGGTTGTAAAAGCCATGATCATAAGTTTGTACATAACCATCGGTAACCGGTTGACTGCTGCAATTGGTAACAGTTCCTGTAATAGTTACCACGCTTTGTCCCATATTGCCGGTAAGTGTACCAAGATCAATATCGCTGCTGCCTGTACTGAAATTATGTGAATAGGCAGAATTGGCGCAGGTTGTCATTACATCCAATACCAGGTTACTGTTGGCAGGAACAGCGCCGCTGACAAAACCATTTGCATCAGTAAAACCATATTTACTGTAGCCTGCATTTTGGGGCTGACCAGCTAAGGTTATTACTACAGCAACATTAGCCAGTGGTTGCAACGCTGCATTAACTACCTGTGCTTTTAAATTTACCAGTGCTATACCTGTTGCGCCATCCCAAAAAGAAAAATGGCTTACGGTACCTACATAATTATTTCCTACTCTCTCTGCTTTACTTTCCTGTTTCCACAAGCCGGTAGTTTCATCCAGCGACCAGAGTATGATGGATGAAGGCGCTGCTGATAATAAAGAAGAAGCGATCGGCATAGAAACAGTAGCTGTACTTCCTGTTGCTACCTGTAAGCGTTCGCCGGAAGCATCGGTAAGCTCAACTGCAACTGCAGTATATGATTTTAAGAATTTCAAATAACCCGAAGTATCTACACCTCTTGTATCGCCCGGTGTTGACAGCTGAAGATCATTAGCGGCAGCAACATCAATGGCACGTACTCTTACATGCACCTGGCCGGAGTAAGGAGTTCCGCTGGCAGCTGTAACTATACCATTGGCAGGCAGGGTTACTTTTGCGCCGTCCGTTGCAGTAACGGTACCGCCGGAGCTGGCATTGATAACGCCTGTCTCGGTTTTGGTAAGCATTTTTACCCGTACAAAATTTTCTTTGTTTTCTACAGTAGAGAATGTTCTGTATGTGGTGAAATAGCCGCTCTTAACTATTTTGATAAAGCCCGCTTCTTTTCCCAAAGATGTATTGCTGATCTTAAAATAACCGTACTCATCGGTAATAGCCTGTTTGTTACCGGCAATGATCTGTGCGCCGGCTACAGGTTTATCATTTTCATCATTAATAAAACCTGCTACGGTTGTATTAACTTTTAAAGAAAGATTGGGCTTAACGCCATTATTAGGCTCAATATATTGCTCATCAGAAAAGTTTTTCCTGCACGAAGCGAAGGTAAACAGCAGTATTGCTGAAACTAAAAAGAATACCCGATTTTGTTGCATAATGTAGTGGTTTCTAAATAAGAGACAATTCCTGCACCGCTCCGTTGCCTGTAAGCTATTTATTATTTTATTTTCTGCTGAACTATTTATTTGAATGGCGAAAAAAGCGGTTCCTGTTAAATTAATATTAAGGAAGCCGTACTAAAAATGTTTCGGAAAAGGGTTGAGTATAATTGTTTTCATTCACCAAAACTCAGTACCACAAAGGGTTTTATCACCTCAACAAGGTGTTGGGTATCGGCACAAAGGCCTTATATTGGCAGCAACCCGTTCAAAACAAACTGTACTTTTACTTCATCAAAGCAATAAGCCACCTGCTCATTGCAAAAAAGCAGAACTGAAATTCTGCTATCCTCAACGCTTCTTGTTCATCTGAAAATCACGTTTGCAGCACCATAGGAATAAAAGATTTATTCACCATTAAATTAAACTTTATGAAACAGTTCAAAAACATGTTCACCATTGCATTGGTAACAGCAGCTTCATTCTTTACATCTGCAGTAAAAGCCGGCGATGAACCTAAAACCGTACCGGTAGAATTACATTATGTAGGCACGGTTAAGAACCAGCCATTGATCCAGCTGGATTTCACCGGCAGCAAAGCAGAAAATGAATTCACCATTTCAATTACTGATCAAAACGGTATCGTTCTGTACAGTGATAATGTAAAGGGCGAAAAATTCTCCCGCCAGTTTCTGCTGGATACAGAAGATCTGGGCGACGCTGTTTTAAACTTCGAGATCACCGGTTTAAAATCAGGTAAGACGGTTACTTACAAAGTAAAACGTAAGACAACCACAGTACAGGAAATGGATGTAGCAAAATTGTAATTGCCGTTTTGCTGTAACAGGATGATTTATATTATCTTGGAGTTATGGATACCATTGCCCCAATTGATGCCGTTACAGTAAAAATGATCCGCTTTGCAGAAGAGATCGGTTTACCCGTCAGGCTTATGGAAATTGATGAGCCTGCTTTTCTGCCAGGCATTACTTTAAAAGATGGCGGCCTTGTTATTGACCCCGAAAAATTATTATACCCGGGCGATATACTGCACGAAGCCGGTCACCTTGCTGTAATGCCGCCGGATGTGCGCTCAAAAGTAAACGGTAAACTTCACTCCGAAGGCGATACCGCATCAGGAGAAGAAATGATGGCTATTGCCTGGAGCTATGCGGCCTGTGTACATTTAGATATCGATCCTGAAATAGTTTTTCACAGAGATGGCTATCATGGCTCCGGTTATACTATTGTGGCAAATTTTTCGAAAGGGCATTATATAGGTGTGCCAATGCTGCAATGGATAGGTCTTTGTAACGAACCAAAAAAGATACCCGAACCGAGAGTGGAGTATTATCCGAAGATGATGAAATGGCTCAGAGAGTGATTTACGATTGGCGATTTCGGATTTACGATTTTTTTCACCGCGAAGACACAATGGCGCAAAGGACGCTAAGCATTTTCACTGCTACACTTAGAAGAAATAACATAATAAAAAAGCCCTCTTATGAGGGCTTATATTTTTATAGATAATTACAAGTTAGCAAACTCCAGTTCCCCCTTCAGGGGGCGGAGGGGCAGGGGCGTTTTACGGGAATATCCCCAACTCAGCATAACTGTTTGCCACCTTATTGATCGCATTTACATACGCTGCGGTACGCATATCAGGTATTTCAGGGTTGTTGTTCCAGATATCCATGATCTCTCTTGTAGCAGTGATCATTGTTTCTTCCAGGCCGCTGTGTACCAGGTCAACCTCTTCAGGACCGTGCATGATGAATTTCCTTTCGGTATCATTTACCTGTTTGCCGCTCAATTCTTCTATCTGGCTAAGGATATGTGTGTTCAGGTTTTCTGTAAAACGTTTTTCCATGCGGCCATAACGTACGTGGCTTAAATTTTTCAGCCACTCAAAATAACTAACCGTTACACCACCTGCATTCAGGTACATATCCGGCACACATAAAATTCCTTTTTGTGCAAACACTTCATCCGCTTCCGGTGTACAAGGGCCATTAGCTGCTTCGCCGATGATCTTTGCTTTTACCCTTGGCGCATTTTCGCCATTGATAACATTTTCCAAAGCCGCAGGAATTAATATATCGCACTCTACTTCCAGTGCATCTGTATTTTTTGCCAAATTGGTAGCACCGGGGAAATTCAGAATAGAACCCGTTGCTTTACGGTGCTGGAATACTTCTTCTTCATTCAAGCCATCCGCATTATAAATAGCCCCTTCATATTCTGCCAGGGCCACTACTTTAGCACCTGCTTCGCGGAAGAATTTAGCACTGTGGTAACCCACATTACCCAAGCCTTGCACCGCTACTGTTTTACCAACAATACCAACACTAAGCCCCTGCTTTTTCATTACGCTTTCCATGTTGCATACTTCACGTATACCGAAGAATACACCAAGGCCGGTAGCCTCTTTACGGCCGCGAACACCACCTTGTGTAACAGGCTTACCGGTAACACAACCGGCAGCATCTATCTCACCCGGTTTTAATGAAGCATACGTATCAACGATCCAGGCCATTTCACGCTCACCGGTTCCGTAATCAGGTGCAGGTACATCAGTACCCGGGCCAATAAAATTCTTTCTCACCAGTTCTGCTGTATAACGGCGGGTGATCTTTTCCAGTTCATACACGCTATAATTACGCGGATTAATTTTTATACCACCTTTACCACCACCAAACGGCACATTTACAATAGCACATTTGTAGGTCATCAAACTGGCAAGCGCCATTACTTCATCCTGGTTCACTTCATCGCTGAAGCGGATACCACCTTTACAAGGTGTTTTATGATGACTGTGCTGTACACGGTAGGCTTCAATTACTTCAATACTTCCGTCATCCCTTTTTACAGGAAAACGCATTTGATAAACACTGTTACAGGCTTTGATCTGTTCTAAGATCCCCAAATCCCACTTGGTAAATTTGGCTGCTTTGTCAAAGCTTCTTTCCACGCTCTGGAAAAAGCTATACGGCTGGTGTGCACTCATAAAATTGTTTTAATTAGCAATCGTTTGTTTTATTCAATAGCAACTGGCAAGCAGCTATTTTTATTTTTGATTTATGATTTCAGATTTATGATTGGTGAAATTTTGGTCTCCCTGTTTTTCACCTTTCACGTCTCACGCCTCTTCATCCTTCATTTCCCCATTTGCACATCCCTCATCTGCACATTCACACATTCTCTTTCTCCAGCTTTCTAAGTTTTCGGTCTATGGCAAAAACATAAATAAATAACCCAATCAATATAGTAAGGCATACCGCCACTACAGTATATATCTTACCATTACTGCGCATGGTATCCGCCATCTCTACCTGTTTTGCCTGGGCAAATGTTATTGCAGAAAATAACAGGCAAACAACAACCAACAACAGGCGATAAATTTTCTTAATCATGGAGCAGGGATTTATCTTTTAATAATTGTATCCTAATCCTCAGCGTGGCTATCCACACACCAAGCAGGGCCCACCCGATAACAGCCGGGTAAAAAACAGCCCTCATAGAGGCATCCATATCATTTTTATCCAGCGCAGGATTGCCGCTGTCGCTGCCCGGCGAGCCGGGATGCAGGCTGCCCACCAAACGTGGTATCACCCATATACTGGGGAACAACATGGCAAAAGCAAAAATATTGTACACCGCACTTACTCTTGCTCTTTTATCAATATCTGTAAAGGAAGCCCTCAACACAAAGTAGGCGCCATATATTAATAAGGCAATGGCGGCTCCCAATAATTTAGGTTCTTTTAAAACACTGGCCAGCGACTGGCTTTGATCGGTTATCCAGGTAACCGAAACCCAAAGCGTGCCGGTAGCATAACCGAGTATGCCGAAGATCGTTCCTACAGCAGCAAAATGACGGGCAAAAATATCGTGCCTGTAATTGGTACTGCGTAAATATTTAATGCTGTAGATAAAACTAATGATGAATAATATCATCATACCAAACCACATACACACGTGAAAATACATGTTGCGTATGGTTTCATTTAAGATGGGCAGCCGCGGAACTTCCATTAAAAAGCCGCCTACTATAGTGTAGATGAGTAAGAGAAAAGATAATATTTTCCACCAGTTTTTATTCACCAGCAAGAGGGGTATTATTTTTTAGTGGCGCAAAGATAAAAGAATAATGGATAATTGATAATGAATAATGGATAATTAAGAATAAGGCAATTTTCGTTTGTTATCTGTTATTCGTTATTGGTTATTGGTTATTCGTAAATCGTAAATCTGAAATCACAAATCCTTCAGTCTTTCCACAAATAAGGAAACAATATTATCGCCATTACTATAACTAATATATCCAGTCCACCTGTTAATAACATCAGTTTCATCACTGCACCTTCCTTAAACACTTCGGCAAAAGCTACTTTGCTCAGCCGCATTAGCAGCAGCAATATCGGCAATATTACCGGAAAACCCAATATCGCCATCAGGGCCGCATTTTGTTGTGCCTTGGCCGCTATGGCGCTCATCAATGTAAAAACAAGACTGATACTTGCACCGCCTATTATTACTATACCGGTAAACTGCAGGCTGTTTTGCACCGGGTTATTTAAAAATACAACAAACAGCAGCAGGCTTACCACGCTCATCAATATCATCAGCACAATATTGTATATGATCTTCGAAACAATAAAATCAACCGGCGAGGCAATGGAATAAAAGTACAGCATCCTTCCTTTGCCTTCCTGTAAAAAGCTTTTAGCAACAGCATTTACACAAATAAATAATTGTATCACCCAAAACAACCCGTTCCAGGTATTCGATTCCGGCTTATCCAGCGACAGGTATAATACAAAAATGGTAGAGGCAATATATAATAGTATGCCATAAAAAGTGTGCTGCTGGCGAAATTCCAGTTGAAAGTCTTTTTTCAGTAAAGCCAGTACGCGGCGGTTCATGCGGCAAAGGTAGTTACTTGATAGAATTGAACAACATATGCCGGTAAGTCGTTAAGACGTCTTTTCATCTTAACTCTTCGAAGGCTTTGCCTTCGAAAGTACTATGTTCAGCAGGAGCTTTGCTCCGTATCCTCAAACAGGAAACTTTGCGGGAAGAGAAGCGGGATAAAATCCCTTTATAACATAAGGCTTACGACGGCAAAGCCTTCGAAGAGAGCATTCCAATGCCCTGTAAGGGCAAAAGAGTGGTAGCAAAGAATCATACATTTCGATAAACCCCGTAGGCTCCACTCTTCGAAGACTTTGCCTTCGTAAGTACTATGTTCAACAGGAGCTTTGCTCCATATTTTCAAACAGGAAACTTTGCGGGAAGAGAAGCGGGATAAAATCCCTTTATAACATAAGGCTTACGAAGGCAAAGCCTTCGAAGAGAGCAAGAGAGCATTCCAATGCCCTGTAAGGGCAAAAGAGTGGTAGCAAAGAATCATACATTTCGATAAACCCCGTAGGGGTGACAGGTACCCTGTCGTCCCGGTGGCTACCAATCTTCTGTCCCGATGGGACAATTTTTTACCGGAAACCTTCGCAGGATTCCTGGCAGGCTGTCCGGAGCTACGGAAAGTGTGCCACAATTCGGGGGAAGAAATCCGGGGTTCCGGAAAGCTTGCCACGATTTTGGGGAAGCCATCCGGAACTCCGGACGGTCTGCCTCAGTTTCGGAGAAGGGATTCGCATGATGCGGAAAGCCTGCTGCAATTTGGAGCAAAGAATCCGCTTAATATGGAAAGTCCGCTGCAATTCCGGGGAAGCTTTCCGCATCATACGGAAAGGCTACTCGAAATGGAAGGAGCACATCCGCATAAAAATCATCCATTTTTAGAAATAGCAGGAGCTTTTCACAGACTACCACTGTTTTTGAAACTACGGTAGTCTGGCAGGTACTTCCCATTCAAAGGAGTCAGGCCGCTTAGAGCGCCCCGCCCCTTAGCACCTCTCTGCGCCTTTGCGCCTCCGCGGTAAAAAAACTGTCATATTCCTGTCTTTTTCCAGCCGGTAGTACAGGCAAAACCCAGGCTGTATTCAACGTAACTACCTTTTCCTGAAGCATAAATACCTACACCTATAAGTGTTTCTACTGTTGCGGCACAATAAATAATCTTCTACTTTGGTAAGCTATTCCATCACTTCAAAATCTCCTTCTTTATGAAACAGCATCTCTCTTGCAGGTATCTATTTTATAACAAAAACCAATCCTTTATGAAAAGAATTAAACTCAAAACGATCTTACTAACGATCATCATTGCAGGCAGTTTTTTTACTACTGCATCAGCGCAAAGTGCATGGTCGGCCAATACAGACAGCCGCAGCACGATCCTTACCGATAAAGCTGTTGCAAGATTATCATTCCCGAAAGAATTTAAATTATTCAACTTAAATATTGAGCCGCTTAAACAGGAACTGTTTAAGATAGTTGGCAACCAGGCTTCCAAACATTCTACCATTATCTCCTTACCAAATGCAGATGGCGGCTACGAAGAATTTGAAGTAGTGGAAGCGTCTAATTTTGATGCAGAACTGCAGGCCAAATTCCCTGAGATCAGGGCTTTTTCCGGCAGGGGCATCACCGATAAATATGCTACGCTGAAATTGAGTATTTCGCCGCAAGGCATACAAACCATGGTTTTCAGAACAGATAAAGAAAATGAATTCATCGAACCATTCTCAAAAGACCATGCTGTATATGCGGTATTCAAATCGCAAAGAGAAAAAGGCAACCTGCCCTGGACATGTTCTACTGTTGACAAACACATGAACACCGATATCAACACACAATTAGTTGGCACCGGCATCACCAACAGATCGGGCGGAAACTTGAAGACCATGCGTTTAGCGCAATCGGTTACTGCCGAATATTCCAATTATTTTGGCGCAACAAGTTCTGCCCAGGTATCATTGGTATTGGCAGGTATCAATGCAACGCTTACCCGTTGCAATGGTGTTTACGAAAAAGATCTTGCGGTACATTTGAATCTTGTGGCTGCATCAACAAACGTTATCTATTATAACCCATCAACAGATCCTTATGACCCTGCCTCTACCGGCGCAGGCGGCACCTGGAACGCACAATTACAATCTACCTTAACCTCTGTTATCGGCGAAGCCAATTATGATATCGGGCATTTGTTCGGTGCATCTGGCGGCGGTGGTAATGCGGGCTGTATCGGTTGTATCTGTACCAATGGTTCTAAAGGAAGCGGCTTCACCTCTCCTGCCGATGGTATTCCTCAAGGCGACAACTTTGATATTGATTATGTAGTGCATGAAGTAGGCCACCAAATGGGCGCCAACCATACCTTCTCTATGAGCAATGAAGGCACCGGCGTAAATAAAGAAGTTGGATCCGGCATTACCATCATGGGCTATGCAGGTATTACCAGCCAGGACGTAGCGGCGCACTCTATTGATATTTATCACGAAGCTTCTATCGCACAGATACAGGCCAATCTTTTAACCAAGACCTGTCCTGTAACTACCACTATCGTTAATACAGCACCGGTTGTAAATGCGGTAAGCAACTACACTATTCCAAAAAGCACTCCTTTTGCATTGACCGGTTCGGCAACAGATGCCAATGGTGATCCATTAACGTATTGCTGGGAACAAAATGATAATGCTTCTTCTTCTCAAACAGGAGCAAGCAGTGTGGCCAGCGCTACCAAGGCAAGCGGACCAAACTGGATCTCCTTTAGTCCTACTTCATCACCAACAAGATATTTTCCAAAACTGGCAACTATACTTGCCGGTGCGCTCATAAGCGGACCATTAACAGGCGGCGATGCCGGTACCAATACCGAGGCATTAAGTTCTGTTGCACGTACATTGAACTTCAGGCTAACCGTAAGGGATAATGCAGTGTACAGTTCTACTTCACCGGTATCTGTTGGTCAAACCAATTTTACCGATATGGTAGTAACCGTTAGTTCCGCTTCAGGGCCATTTGCCGTATCAAGTCCTAATACTGCCGTATCATGGACAGGCGGTTCATCTCAAACAGTAACATGGGCCGTAGCCAGCACAACTGCTGCGCCGGTTAGCTGCGCCAATGTAAAAATATCTTTATCAACTGATGGCGGTCAAACATTCCCAACAGTGCTGGCCGCAAGCACAGCCAACGACGGTACAGAAGTAGTTACCATTCCCAACACACCAACAACTACCGCAAGGATAAAAGTGGAAGCTGTAGGAAATATTTTCTTCGATATCTCCAATACCAACTTCACTATTACTTCCGGTTCTTCCTGCGGTAGCCCTTCAGGCCTTGCTGCATCTTCTATAACCACAACATCCGCAACAGTTAGCTGGACTGCTGTTAGCGGCGCCAACAACTATGATGTAGATTATAAACTGAATTCTTCTTCTACCTGGACCAATGCTGCTACAGCTACCACTTCTACCAGCGTAAATCTCAGCAGCCTTACTTCGGGCAGCTTATACGACTGGAGAGTAAGAGCAAACTGTACCAGCGGAAGCAGCGCTTATACCAGCGCACAATTCACTACACAATCTGTAGTAACCTGCAATGCGCCTACGGGCTTAGCTTCATCAGGTATTACCAATACTTCAGCAACTGTTAGCTGGACAGCAGTTAGCGGTGCAAGCAGTTATGATGCTGATTACAAAGCAACCTCTTCTTCTACCTGGATCAGTGCTGCCGCAGGCACTACCTCTACCAGTGTAAATATCAGCGGCCTTACCGCAGCTACTACCTACGACTGGAGAGTAAGAACAAACTGCAGCAGCGGAAGCAGCGGTTATTCAGCAGCGCAGTTCACTACTACCAATACTTCCGGCTGCTCTGCTGCCTTTGAGCCAAACGAAACACAGGCCGCTGCAGCAGCGATCACTTCGGGCGTTAATAATTCAGCTGCTATCAGCACCTCTACCGATATTGATTATTACAAAATAACAACATCGGCTACCAGTAATATTGTTTACAATTTAGCCGGCCCAAGCGGTGTTGATTACGACCTGTATGTATATAACAGTTCAGGCACACAGATTGGTTCCAGCGAAAGCAGTACAGCTACCGAAAGCGTTTCGCTCACCAGCCAGGCCGCCGGTACTTATTATATAAAAGTGATCGGCTACATGGGCGCCAACAGTGCTACCTGCTACACAATAACTGCAACTGCAACAGCGGTAACAGGATGTCAAAGCAGTTATGATGTATCTACCAATGGTACTACATCGGGTGCTGCTACCATTCCGTTCAATACCAATATTACCGGTTTGATCAGTCCGAGTGCAGACGTTGATAATTACAAATTCGTAATTACCACCGGCGGTACCATTACCGTTACATTAGGTACATTACCTGCCGACTACGACCTGAAACTGCTGAACAGCGCAGGTACACAGGTGGGCATTTCTCAAAACGGCAGCACTACCAGCGAAACCATTAACTATACTGCTGCTGCAGGTACTTACTATGCACAGGTGTATGGTTATAACGGCGCCAACAGCGCTACCAGTTGCTATACACTGAAAGTACAATTGGGTACTGCTACCAAGCCCGCAACAGAACTGACAGGCGATGCAGTTACCATTTATCCTAACCCTGTAATAGATATGCTGCATATCAATATACCGGGTAAGGTTAGCAACGGTACTATCACTATTGTAGATTCCAAAGGTGTTGTAGTGCTGGAACAAAAGATCATCAATAACCCGCAATTCATTGATGTATCTAAACTGGCTAAAGGTGTTTATTTATTGAAAACGATCAATAACGGCACCAGCAGCATTTCCAAATTTGTGAAGCAGTAAATACAATAAATGTTTTGGTTAAAGGCCGTCTGTTAATTCAGGCGGCTTTTTTATTGCTAAGAGAACAAAGAGAAAGGAGGTAAAAAGGGATTATGGTTTGTTATTTCTCTTTTAACCTCTTAGCCCTTTTCTCTTTTCCTCTTTCTCTCTTTTGACCTCTTAGCCTCTTTTGTCTCCTTCTCTCTTTGTTCTCTTAGTTTCTCTTAGCAACTTACTCCTAACTGTTATCCACAGGGTTTTTACTTGAGTGGTTTTACGCTTGTTTTAATAAACTACAAGGTCTAAATTACCAATCATTAAATCATCAAATTTGAACCAAATGAAAAAACTTCTAACGATCTCGCTTGCTATTGCAGCACTATTCTTTGTCAACCCAACCTGGGCACAGAACATTGCCAAAGGCCAACCCGGAATGTATCCTTCTTTTATCGACTTTAAAGATGCACCTGTTGCATTTAAAAAAGGATCGGTAGTATTGGCAGATGAAGGCGGCAAACTCTCCACTTCTGCTGCCAAACTCAACCATAATGAAAAAGACATGCTCGGCATGGAGCATTACCGCTACCAGCAAACGTATAATGGTATCCCTGTTGAACATGCTACCTACATAGTGCATGTTACCGGCGGAAAGATCAGCAGCCAGAACGGAAGCTGGGTGAAAGATTTTCCTGCACAGCTAAAGACCACGCCTGCATTGAGCAAAACAACAGCGCTCAACAAAGCCATGGCTTTTATCGGTGCCAAACAATACAAATGGCAGGTGCCTGCTGAAGAAGCTTTCATCAAACAGGAACAGAACGACCGCAATGCCACTTTTTATCCTAAAGGGGAACTGGTAGTATACAGTGGCGAAAATGAGATCGTACCCAACGAATTGCGTCTTGCTTACAAATTCGACATCTATGCACATTATCCTGCCAGCAGGCAGATCGTATTTGTAGATGCGGAAAATGGCAAGATATTGGGCAAACGTGAACTCATCCACACCACCAATGCTACCGGTACAGCTGTAACTGCTTACAGCGGCACACAAACCATTACTACAGATAATACCGGCACTACTTACCGCCTGCGGGAAACAGGCCGCGGTAACGGCATACAAACGCTTAACATGAAAACAGCGGGTACCAATTATGCTTCTGCTGTTGACTTTACCGATGCCGATAACAACTGGAACAATGTAAACACGAATAAAGATCAATACGCTACCGATGCACATTGGGGCGCCGAAAAAACATACGACTATTATCTATCCAAATACAACCGCAACAGTATCGACAATGCAGGCTTTGCGCTAAAGAATTATGTACACGTTAATTTAGTGGCCCAAGGCTATCCTGATAATGTAAATGCATTCTGGGATGGCAGCCGCATGAGCTATGGCGATGGCAACAGCAGTTACAGTCCGCTAACCGCTTTGGATATTGCGGGCCACGAGATCACTCACGGGCTTACCGAGCATACATCCAATCTTAATTACTCCAACGAATCAGGAGCCATGAACGAAGGCTTCAGTGATATCTTCGGTACAGCCATTGAATTTTATGCAAGACCCACAAGGGCCAACTGGACCATTGGTGAAGATATTGGTGCTTCTTTCCGCAGCATGAGCAACCCTAATCAATTCAGTCAGCCCGATACCTACCAGGGCACCTATTGGTACACCGGCAGCGCCGATAACGGCGGTGTGCATACCAACAGCGGTGTATTGAATTTCTGGTTCTATTTATTATCACAGGGCGGCAGCGGCACCAATGATAAAGGAACAGCCTACAGCGTTACCGGCCTTGGTATAGATAAAGCAGCGGCTATCGCTTTCCGTACCAATACGGTTTATCTTGTTTCCACTTCCAATTTTGCAGCAGCAAGAACTTATGCTATAAAATCTGCCGAAGATCTTTATGGTGTAGGCAGCAATGAAGCCAATCAAACTTCCTGTGCATGGGCAGCAGTAGGCGTAGGCACCTGCGGTGTTACTTCTACCTGCAATGCACCAACCGGTTTAGCAGCTTCTGCAATAACCAATACCAGCGCTACTGTTAGCTGGACAGCCGTTAGCGGGGCCAGCAGCTATGCGGTAGATTATAAGTTGAACTCAGCATCTACCTGGACCAGCGCTGCTACAGCTACCACTTCTACTTCAGTTAATTTAAGTGGTTTAACTGCTGCTTCTTTGTATAATTTCAGGGTAAGGACAAACTGCTCCAGTTCAAACAGTGCTTATACACAAGCCAACTTTACTACAACAGGCGGAACAGGCTGCTCCACGGCATTTGAACCGAATGAAACACAGACCGCAGCAGCAGCGATCACTTCGGGTGTAAGCAATTCTGCTGCTATAAGTTCTACTACCGATATTGACTATTACAAAATAACTACCACGGCCAGCAGCAACATCGTGTACAATTTAGTTGGACCAAGCGGTGTTGATTACGACCTGTATATCTACAACAGTTCCGGCACACAAATAGGCGCTGGCGAAACCAGCACAGCTACCGAAACCGTTACCTTAAATACACAGGCGGCAGGTACTTACTACATTAAAGTAGTGGGCTACAATGGTGCCAACAGCGCTACCTGCTATACCATAAAAGCTACAGCTACTGCTATCACCGGTTGTCAAAGCAGTTATGATGTATCTACCAATGGTACTACATCCGGCGCTGCCACTATTCCGTTCAATACCAATATTACCGGTTTGATCAGCCCGAGTGCTGATGTTGACAATTACAAATTTGTCATTACAACAGCAGGCACCATCACGGTTACATTAGGTACACTGCCTGCCGACTACGACCTGAAACTGTTGAACAGTGCAGGCACACAGGTAGGTATTTCTCAAAACGGCAGCACCACCAGCGAAAGCATCAGTTATACTGCGGCAGCGGGTACTTATTATGCGCAGGTGTATGGCTACAACGGCGCCAACAGCGCTTCTACCTGCTACACACTGAAAGTACAGCTGGGTACAGCCACTATTACCGGCACGGAAACAGCGCAGGATAAGCTCAGCATTTATCCTAACCCTGTTACCAGCCTGCTGAACATAACTGTACCGGGCGAAATAGATGGCAAGGGTACTATCAAGGTCATCGATGCAAGGGGCACTATCGTTGCACAGCAAAAAGTGACCGGCAAACTGCAGAAGATAGATGTATCAAAATTCCCCGGCGGCGTTTACCTGTTGCAGGTAAATAACGGCAAGGACAACAGCTCATTAAAATTTGTGAAACAATAGAATGGTTTC
Organism: Bacteroidota bacterium; assembly: GCA_048497855.1. Lineage (GTDB taxonomy): Bacteria > Bacteroidota > Bacteroidia > Chitinophagales > Chitinophagaceae > Ferruginibacter. Next base: position 265,895 of record JBEHZB010000003.1, read on the forward strand.
ATTCTTAAAAGGAAGTCGCCCCGGTAAAACGGGGCGGCTTTTTTTATTTTATACCGCAGAGACGCAGAGGAGCGTCGCAGACTACCGTAGTTTTTAAAACTAGCGGCCCGACCCGGCGGCACTCTGCACCTTTGCGCCTTCGCGGTGAAAAAAAATCAGATCATCACCACCAGCCGTTTTCCATCCGGCACTTCCCTATCCCACAATTTTTCAATATCTGCGAGGTTTACTTTTTCGATATCCACCTGTAATTTACCAGCGGCAGCCAGGTCAAACATTTCCGGAACTATTTCTGCAAACAATTGCCGCATTTCATTTTTTGTCCAGCTGCCCAACCCCGAACCTGATAATTGTAGGTCAACACTTCTTAAATTTTCTGCTGACAATTGTATGGTATCACCGGTAACCGCACCTATAGAAACGAACCTTACTTTATGTGTAAATGAACCTTTGCCTTTTAATGCTGCCAGGATCAGCTCTGCCGTGTGGCCCCACAGGTAATCTATAATGATGTCGATGGGTGTAATGTTGTGTATCGCTCTAAGCTGTGCAATAAGCGCTCCGTCATCCTGTTTAAGATCAACGATCTCATCAGCACCTAAAGCCAGCAGCGCCTGCAATGTTTCTTCATTACGGCCGGTGACGATTATTTTTTTTGCGCCATACTGTTTGGCGATCTGCACCGCTATTTTACCGGTAAAACCTGTAGCCCCGTTTATCAAAACAGTTTCGCCGGGTTGCATGCCTGCCCTGAAACGTAGTGCCATGGCCGATCCTGCAACCGCATTGGGCAACGCTGCTGCAACGGCATCATCAATACCATCCGGCAATTTGATCATCCTGTCTTTTTCAATTACTGCTTTTTCGGCGATCATACCGTTGCCCAATGCAAAGACCCTGGTGCCATCAGCCAATACGCCCACCCCGTCGCCGCCGATCACAACAGCATTGCTTATATCATTACCGGCAGAATAATGTTTGCCGCTGGCCCTTCCTTTATCTAAATGTTTTATAGCTGCTGCTTTTACCGTAAGCAAAAGCTCATCTTCATCTTTTATTACCGGCTCGGGAAATTCAACGTATTGTGGCATCCGTGATGCATCTTCTTTAAAAATTACGGCTGCTTTCATTTGATTATTTTTTAGAAGACAAAATTATTCAGCGGCAGAGCAGCAGGCAATAACATTTGTTATCAAATTCAGTTGCCGTGCTTTTTGCCGGCCAGCTTATTTTTTATACGGCTGAGGTGAACTGTAGTAATGCCAAGGTAAGAAGCAATATAATGCTGCGGGATGCGCTTAACGAGTTGCGGTCGTTCTTTTATCAAATTAAGATAGCGTTGTGCAGGGGTGTCTTTAATGAACGAAAGAAAATGTTTCATATAATCGAACGTGCGTTCAAAAAGCACATTGATGTAGGCATCCCTTAACGCAGGCATTTCGCTTATTTCTGCAATGATCTTGTCGGCATCTTTTTTATGTATCCACCACAGGATAGATGGCTCAATGGTTTCGATCATCACCGGGCTGGGCGATCTTTTTCTAAAACTCTCAATAGAAGCTACGGGACTATTTTCAAAAAAGAATTGTACAGTAATGTCCTTGCCATTATTGTTGAACCAGGCACGCACACAGCCTTTTTCGATGAGGTATAATTTTTGGGAAATGTCGCCTTCTTTCAAAAGCACTGTCTTTGCCGGCACTTCTATGCGTTTGAAACAACTGGTATAATCATTCCAGTGTTCTTCATCAAGGGGAAATTTATTTTTGAATTGATTGAACATGTGACAGTTGTTACAGATCAACTAAAATAATCTTTACCCGACAAATTCAAAAACATTTCCTCTGCTCCTCCGCGTCTCTGCGGTAAAAAAAACAAAACATAATTAAAGCCGAAGGCTTAAAACTAATCTTCCAACTGCGCACAATGCCTGCAACGGGGTTCGTAGATATCTTTTTCCCCAAGCAACACCTGTCCGCCCTGGGATGTTTTGCGATAGGATATATTGGCAATGTTGCCGCATTTCATACAGATAGCATGCAGCTTGGTGATATAATCCGCTTTGGCCAGCAGATTGGGCATTTGCCCGAAAGGCTTGCCCTGGTAATCCATATCCAGCCCGGCCACGATCACCCGTATGCCACGCAGGGCAAGCTGTTCGCACACTTCACCGATCTCCGCATCAAAGAACTGTGCTTCGTCGATGCCTACCACATCAACATCCTGCGCCAGCAATAAAATGGCCTGCGAGCTTTCTACCGGCGTGGAGTGAATGGCATTGGTATCATGGCTCACGATCTTTACTTCGTCGTACCGAACATCTATAGCGGGTTTAAAGATCTCCACTTTCAGGTTGGCGATCTTTACCCGTTTCAGGCGGCGTATCAGTTCTTCCGTTTTGCCGCTGAACATGCTGCCGCAAATGACTTCTATCCAGCCCCGCCGCTCTCCTTTTAAATTAGGTTCGATAAACATTAAGCAAATTTTTTAAAATTCAGGTTGTAACTTAGAGAAACTTTTATTTTCTTTTTTTCAAGCTGCCTTTTTCAAGCAGGGCATCAAAAATATACTTTATCATGGAAAGAGTGGAAACACTCCTGAAAAAATTGCAGGATCAGTTTGCCCAAAAAGCGGCGCCGGCTGATCTGTTGCTTACCGTTCAATTGCTGCAGGCCGAGCTGATGCACCTGCAGGGCAGCGACAGCAGCGGCTTTGGTGATATTGCCGTAACCATTTCGCAAACTGTGCCGGTGGCCAAAGAAGAAATAAAAGAAACGCCTAAAGCTGAACCGGTTGAGGAAGAAAGAATAGTAGAAGTATTGCAGGTAGATGAGGCCGAGGTAGAGGCTGAACTGGAAGAGATAAAGCGCAATGCCGAAGCACTGCAAAAATTAAGCGCACACAATAAACCGCATATTGTATTTGAGCCGGAAGAAGATATTCCCACCCTTGCACATCAATATCAGCCTAAAAAAGAGCAACCCAAAAAAGAAGTGAATGAAATGGCAACTGCTGCCAATGCATCGGTGAATGATAAATTAAAGCAAAGCAAGATAGACCTTGGTGATACATTGACGGAATCGCCGGTAAGGGATCTTAAAAAGGCCATCGGGGTAAATGATCGCTTTTTGTATATCAATGAATTGTTTCGCGGCGATGAAGTGAGTTATGAAAGAAGTATCAAAACGATCAACGGCTTTTCTATTTTGCCCGAAGCTGAATACTGGATACAGCGTGAACTGAAAGTGAAGAATGGTTGGGATGACAGCAACGATGTGGTAAAGCAATTTTATCAATTGGTTAAAAGGCGTTTTTCCTGAATATACTGTACTATCTTTTGTGCTGCCCCTGCATTGGAATATACATACGCTTTTGCCGCATTGCTTACTGTTTTTCTTTTTGCTTCATCCATTAATAATTCATTGGTTATTTTTTCCAGCTCCAGCGCATTGCTAATGCTGATGCCGCCTCCACTTTCTATTAAACCTGTTGCCTCTGCAAATTTTTCGTACACCGGGCCAAAAAGTACGGGCTTGCCATAAACTGCTGCTTCTAAAACATTGTGCACGCCATCTCCGCCAAAGCCGCCGCCAACGTAGGTTATATCGGCATAGCGATAAAGCCTTGACAGCATCCCTACATTGTCGATGATAAGCACATGAGCACTTTCATTTATTACATCATCTTTCAGCGATGAATAAAATATAGCATCGGTAAATTCTTTTTTTACATCCTCCAGGTTCTCTTTATCTACTTCATGTGGGGCAATGATGAATTTTATTTCGGGATGTAATCTTACATAATGTATCAGTTCTTCTTCGTCATTTTCCCAGGTGCTGCCGGCAACAATTACTTTACTGCTGCCGCAGAATTTTTCTATCAATGGTAAAGGTTCAAATTTCTCTGCAATAGCGATCACCCTGTCGAACCGTGTATCGCCGCTAACAACAATATTTTCCGTTATGCCTATCGATTGTAATAATTCTTTTGATGCCTGCTGCTGTACAAAAAAAGCAGTAAAGGCATTGAGCATTTTCTTCCAGATATTTCCATACCATTTAAAGAAAGGCTGGCTGCTTCTGAAAATACCGGATACCAAAATGACCGGTATATTTCTTTGCTTCAATTCGGTGAGATAATAATACCAGTATTCATATTTTACCCAAAGCACTAAAGACGGGTTAACAGCATCAATGAATTTTTTAGCATTGGCCGATGAATCCATGGGCAGGTAAAAGATATGATCGGCGCCTGCATAATTTTTCATCACTTCATATCCTGATGGCGAAAAAAAAGTAAGCACGATGATTATTTCTTTATCCTGTTCTTTTAATGCTTCTAAAAGCGGGCGGCCCTGTTCAAATTCACCGAGGCTGGCGCAGTGCATCCATAGCAATTTTGGATTTTGGATTTGTGATTTATGATTTATGACGTCTGACGTCTGACGTTTGACGTTTGAGTTGATTGTTGCGAAGATATTGCGGCGCCCCGCTATCCACTTTTTTGCCTTGACATTGCCCAACGCCGCGATCCTTATCCCAAGGGAATAGAACAGCAGGAAGAGATTATAAAACAGCAGGGACAATGTGTAAAATTTGGCTCAAAAATACAGGTATTCACGTTCAAACCAATTCATAAAGGGGCTTCACAATTCCCTGTTCAAAGTATTATCTTTGCGGCGCACAAAATATATCAATATGAGGCCGCTTCAAATGGTTGATACCAAAACCCAGTACCAAAAAATAAAGACCGAAGTTGATGCTGCTGTACTGGCAGTAATGGAAAGTTCGATGTTCATTGGCGGCAAGGTAGTAACACAGTTCGGGGAAAACCTGGGCGCTTACAACGGCAGCAAACATTGTATTCCCTGCGCCAACGGCACCGATGCGCTACAGATCGCTTTAATGGCATTGGATATTAAAGCCGGCGATGAGATCATCACACCTTCGTTTACTTATATTGCTACTGTAGAAGTTGCTGCGCTGCTGGGCATCAAACCAATCTTTGTTGAGGTTGATCCTAAAACATTTTGTATAGATCCTGCTGTTATTGAAGCTGCCATCACTTCCAAAACAAAAGCGATAGTGCCGGTTCATTTATACGGCCATGCTGCCGATATGGAAAGGATAATGGCCATTGCTGCCAAACATAAATTATTTGTTATTGAAGATAATGCGCAGGCCATTGGAAGCGATTATACATTCAGCAATGGCAGCAGCAAAAAGACCGGCAGTATCGGGCACATCGGCTGTACTTCTTTTTATCCGTCAAAAAATTTAGGCGCTTTCGGTGATGGCGGCGCTATGTTTACCGATGATGACGAACTGGCGAATAAATTAAGGATGATAGCATCGCACGGACAAAGCAAACGCTACTATCATGATGTAGTGGGTTGTAATTCGAGATTGGATGCTATGCAGGCCGCTATACTGGATATCAAACTAAAGCACCTGGATGAATATATTGATGCAAGAAGAAAGGCGGCTGTTTTTTACGATAACGCTTTTGCTAATAATGAAAAAATAACTACCCCATTCAGGGAAAGCAATAACAAACATGTATTTCATCAATACACACTTATATTAAATGGAGTGGACAGGGATGCCTTACATCAACATCTTACTGATAAAGGTGTTCCGTCGATGATCTATTATCCTGTTCCGGCACACCGGCAAAAAATGTTCGATGCTTTTGGCGGCAGCAATTATCATTTACCCACCACAGACTGGCTTACTGAACGGGTGATCAGCCTGCCGATACATACCGAATTGGACGACGAACAACAATCTTTTATCGTTTCGAACGTTTTAGAGTTCGTTAATCGTTAGTGGTTATTAGTTAATTGTTATTGGTGATTCGTTATAGGTAAAAGCTATTTAGATTGGTAATTGGGTATTAGAATATGGAAAATTTGATATCGTTTGAAGAGTTAAATTGTTGGAAAGAAGCGGTATTGTTAAGGTGGGGGTTAAAAACATTTTTAGACAGTTTACCTAAAAATGAAGAATATAAATTGAAGGATCAGGTAATAAGATGTTTACGTTCTGTTACCAATAATATTGCTGAAGGATATGGAAGATTTAATTTCCAGGAAAATATTCAGTTTTGCAGGATAAGCCGAGGCTCATTGTATGAGATCATTAATCATTTAATAATAGCAGTAGAAGAAGGATATTTACAACAAACAGAACTTGAAATAAAAAAGAGCACATCATTAAATGTATTACCATACTAAATGGATACATTAAATACTTAAAAACAGCAAAAGCAACAACCAAATAACGAATAACTAATAACAATTAACCAATAACTAACTAAATGAAAATTGCCGTTGTAGGAACTGGATATGTAGGCCTTGTTACAGGTACCTGTTTTGCCGAAACAGGGAATGAAGTAACCTGCGTAGATATCGATAAAAATAAAGTGGATAAATTATCAGGTGGACAGATCACGATCTATGAACCCGGTCTGGAAAAATTATTCCTTCGTAACCAAAAAGAAGGCCGCCTTAATTTCACTACTTCGCTGGAAGAAGGTGTTAAAGATGCTGCTATAATTTTCCTGGCATTGCCAACACCGCCCGGTGAAGATGGCAGTGCTGACCTGAAATATATTTTAGGCGTAGCCGATGATCTTGGCAAAATAATAAACGACTATAAAGTTATCATTGATAAAAGCACGGTACCGGTTGGTACGGCTGATAAAGTGCATGCTGCTATTGCAAAAAACGCGACTGTTGATTTTGATGTGGTATCTAATCCTGAATTTTTGCGGGAAGGTGTGGCAGTGGATGATTTTATGAAACCCGACCGTGTTGTGATCGGCACTACATCCGAAAAAGCAAAAAAAATACTGAATGATCTGTATGCCCCTTTCGTTCGCCAGGGCAATCCTATTATTTTTATGGATGAGCGAAGCGCCGAGCTTACCAAATATGCGGCTAATTCTTTTTTAGCTACTAAGATCACTTTCATGAATGAGATAGCGCAGTTGTGCGAATTGCTGGGTGCTGATGTAGATATGGTGCGTAAAGGTATCGGCAGCGATGAGCGTATCGGCAAGCGCTTTTTGTTCCCCGGCATTGGTTATGGCGGGAGCTGTTTCCCTAAAGATGTACAGGCACTGGCTCAATCCTCACAGGAAGTGAATTATGATTTTAAGATACTGGATGCTGTGATGGAAGTAAATGAAAAGCAGAAACTTCATTTGGTACCAAAAATAAAAGCGTATTTTAATAACGATCTTAACGGAAAGAAGATCGCTTTATGGGGTTTGGCATTCAAGCCCAATACAGATGATATAAGAGAAGCGCCGGCTTTATATATAATTGATGAACTGGTTGCAGCAGGCGCTGTCGTTACGGCATACGATCCTGAAGCAATGAATAATGTAAAAGCGCAAATCGGTGATAAGATCGCTTATGCAGAAAGACAATACGATGCTTTGATCGATGCAGATGCATTGGTGATTGCTACAGAGTGGAGCGAATTCAGGACACCGGATTTTAAAAAGATCATCTCCTTATTAAAAACAAAAACGGTGTTCGACGGAAGAAATTTATTTGACCTGAAACAAATGGAAGACCTGGGGTTTCATTATGAAAGTATCGGGAGAAGGGTGGTGAAATAGTTGAATGGATAAATGGTTACATGGTTTAATCGATATATGGTTTAATTGACAATAAGCCATTAAACAATTAAGCAACAAAACAATTAGTCCATATAACAATAAAACAATTCAGCAATTAATCAACAGAATAAATAAATGAAGAGAATATTAATTACAGGCGCTGCAGGTTTTTTAGGTTCGCATCTTTGCGACAGGTTCATCAAAGAAGAGTACCATGTTATTGGTATGGATAATCTTATTACCGGCGATCTTAAAAATATCGAACATCTTTTTAAGCTGAAGAATTTTGAATTCTATCATCACGATGTTTCCAAATTCATTCATGTAACAGGTAAGCTGGATTATATTTTACATTTTGCTTCTCCCGCAAGCCCGATAGATTATTTGAAGATACCGATACAAACATTAAAGGTTGGCTCGCTGGGCACACATAATTGTTTAGGATTAGCATTGGCAAAAAATGCAAGGATATTGGTTGCTTCTACAAGTGAAGTGTATGGCGATCCGTTGGTACATCCGCAAAATGAAGAATACTGGGGCAATGTAAATCCTGTTGGCCCCCGCGGCGTATATGATGAAGCCAAGCGTTTCCAGGAAGCTATCACCATGGCGTATCATACTTTTCATAATGTAGAAACAAGGATCGTACGCATATTCAATACCTATGGCCCAAGAATGCGGCTCAATGATGGAAGGGCATTACCGGCTTTTATCGGGCAGGCATTGCGTGGCGAAGACCTTACCGTTTTTGGTGATGGCAGCCAGACAAGAAGTTTTTGTTATGTTGATGATTTGGTAGAAGGCATATACCGTTTATTATTAAGCGATCATGCCCAACCCGTTAATGTGGGCAATCCTGATGAAATATCATTAAAGGATTTTGCAGAAGAGATCATTAAGCTGACTGGCACCACACAAAAGATCGTTTATAAAGAGTTACCTACTGATGATCCAAAACAGCGCCAACCTGATATTACCAAGGCGAAAAATATTTTGGGCTGGGAGCCTAAAGTAAGCAGGGCCGAAGGTTTGAAGATCACTTATGAATATTTTAAAAGTTTGCCTCAGGAAGAATTATATAAATTACCAAAGGAATTTTCAAAGTAAAATCATACAATGTACCAGGAGTTATTAGACAAAAAGAAAAAATTAGCTGTGATAGGACTCGGTTATGTTGGCCTGCCTATCGCATTGGAGTTTGCAAAAAAGATAAAAGTAATTGGCTTTGATATCAATGCCAAACGGGTAGAAATGATGCGTAATAAAATCGATCCCAGCCAGGAACTGGAATCGAGCGCCTTTGATGATTGTGACATTGAATTTACCAACGATCTTGATGTGCTGAGAACTGCCAGCTTTTTTATAGTAGCTGTTCCCACACCGGTTGATGAACATAATGTTCCTGACCTGGTGCCTGTGCAAAGAGCAAGTGAGACCATCGGGAAGGTGGTTAAAAAAGGAGACTATGTTGTTTTTGAAAGTACCGTTTATCCCGGTTGTACTGAAGAGGATTGCTTGCCGATCATTGAAAAATTGTCAGGCATAAAAAATGTTGTTGACTTTAAATTAGGCTATTCGCCGGAAAGGATAAATCCCGGAGATAAGGACCATACCTTATCCAGCATTGTAAAAGTAGTAAGCGGCTGCGATGCAGAAAGCCTTGATGTAATTGCAAAAGTATATGAGCTGGTGGTAAAAGCAGGTGTGCATAAAGCATCCTGCATAAAAGTAGCAGAAGCTGCAAAGATCATCGAGAATACACAGCGTGATCTGAACATTGCGCTGATGAATGAACTGAGTATCATCTTCGACAGGATGGATATAAACACTTACGAAGTACTGGAAGCTGCCGGAACAAAATGGAACTTTCTTCGTTTTCAACCGGGCCTTGTAGGCGGTCATTGCATTGGTGTTGATCCTTATTATCTCACTCATAAATCAAAAGAACTGGGCTACGACAGCCAGGTAATTCTTGCAGGCCGTGTTATTAATGATGGTATGGCAGAATATGTGGCAAAGAAAGTATTGCAGCATATCATACAGAGCGACGGCAATGTAAAGAATGCAAAAGTGCTGGTAATGGGCGCTACATTTAAAGAAAATGTAAGTGATATCCGAAACTCAAAAGTAGCAGATGTAATAAAAGAATTACGTTCTTATTCATTGAATGTAGATGTAAGCGATCCTTATGCAGACAGCGATGAACTGAAACATGAATATGGCTTTGAATTGACGCCAACCTTAAGCAATGATTATGATGCCGTGATCGTTACGGTACCACACAATGATTATAAAAAATTAGACGATGCTTATTTTGCAGCAATAACAAAGCCGCATGCTATGATCGCTGATCTGAAAGGTATTTATCGTGGTAAAATAAACAGCAGAACATACTGGAGCCTCTAGATCGCATCAGCAATTGAATTTAGTTTAACCAATCATTCGTTTCGAAAGATCAATATGAGTAACACGTTTCATACAAAAGATATCAGTAACAGTAGTTTTTTAATTACCGGTGGTGCCGGTTTTATCGGTAACCATATTGCAGAATATTTATTAAAGAATGGTGCAGGGAAAGTACGGGTACTGGATAATATGGTAAACGGGTTTCAAACCAATCTTGATATACTTCGTCAATATGCCAATTTTGAATTCATGGAAGGCGATATCCGTAATGCGGATATTTGTTTGAAAGCCTGCGAAGGAATAGATTATGTGAGTCACCAGGCGGCCTTAGGATCAGTACCAAGAAGTATAAAAGAGCCGGTGTATTTTAATGAAGTAAATGTGGGCGGCTTTGTGAATATGCTGAAAGCAGCAGTAGATAATAAAGTAAAGCAGTTTGTTTACGCTTCTTCTTCTTCCGTTTATGGAGATGAGCCTACCCTTCCAAAAACAGAAGGCCGTATTGGTAATTGTTTGTCGCCTTATGCCGCCACAAAAAAAACAAATGAATTGTATGCGCAGGTGTTTGCCGATGTGTATGGTATCAAGCTGATGGGCTTTCGGTATTTTAATATTTTCGGGCCAAGGCAGGACCCGGATGGACCTTACGCCGCAGTGATACCGCTATTTGTAAAAGGTATCATGAAAAGAACACCGGTTTATATTAATGGCGATGGCGAACAGACAAGGGATTTTACTTTTGTAGATAATGCAGTACAGGTAAATATAAAAGGTATGCTTACCGATAATGCAGAAGCATTCGGAAAAGTATATAATGTTGCAGTAGGCGAATATTACTCTGTTAATTATTTATACAATGCCTGTATGGAATATTTGGAAAGTGATTTTGCAGCAACCTATCGTGAACCACGTGCAGGCGATATCCGGAATTCACTAGCTGATATTTCACTGGCCAAAGATCTGCTGGGTTATAAACCAACCAAACGTTTTGAAGACGGGCTCAAAGAAACTATTGATTTTTTTAAACAATTATATTCTAATGAATAATTTTCTTCTGCCCAAAGATGTTCATGATTATTCATTATTAATTATTCATTATTAATTGCTAACAATGTCTTTTACACAAACAGATATACCCGGATTATTGATCATTGAACCGAAAGTGTTTGAAGACAGCCGCGGCTACTTTTTTGAAAGCTACAGCGAAAGAGCTTTTACAGCAGAAGGGTTAGATATCATTTTTATACAGGATAACCAGGCCCGCTCATCGTACGGTGTTATACGTGGGCTGCACTACCAGCTTGACCCTTATGCGCAAACAAAACTGATACGTGTATTGAGCGGAAAAATATTAGATGTTGTTGTTGATATAAGAAAAGGCTCGCCGGCTTTCGGCAAAGTGTTCACTATTGAATTATCAGCCGAAAACAGGAAGCAATTATTAGTGCCGCAAGGCCTGGCTCATGGATATGCTGTATTAAGCGAAACAGCGGAGATATTCTACAAATGCGATGCTTTTTATAATAAAGAATCAGAAGGCAGCATTTTTTATAATGATCCTTCTCTTGCTATCGACTGGCAGATACCTGCCGATAAAGTAATTGTTTCGGATAAGGATCGTATAGCTCCCGCCTTCGCTGATTGCAATAACAATTTTGTCTTTAAACCGTAATATGCAAACGATACTTGTAACAGGCGCCAACGGGCAGGTGGGTAATGAGTTCAGAGTTTTGGCTAATCAATATCCTGCATATCGTTTTTTATTTGTTGGTAAAGATGAAATGCCGATCAATGATTTTCCTTTCGTTGTAAATTATTTTTCCGTAAATAAAATTGATGTATGCATTAACTGTGCAGCATATACAGCAGTGGATAAAGCGGAATCAGAAGCAGGTAAAGCTTTTTTGATCAATGCAGATGCAGCAGGTAACCTGGCAACAGTTTGCAAAACTAACGGCACACAACTCATTCATATTTCTACCGATTATGTTTTTGATGGCAAAACCGATAAGCCATATACAGAAGACGACAAAACAAATACCATTAACGTATATGGCGCTTCTAAATTAAAAGGGGAACAACTTGTTTTGCAAAATGATCCTTCGGCTATCATAGTCCGTACTTCCTGGGTATATTCATCATTTGGAAATAATTTTGTGAAGACCATGTTGCGGCTGATGAAAGAAAGAGATAGTGTTAAGGTGGTAAATGATCAGCAGGGATGCCCGACCTATGCAGCAGACCTGGCAAAAGCGATCATGAGGGTTGTAGAAGAAAATCAAAAGTCAAAAGTCAAAAGTCAAAACAGGATATTTAATTATTCTAATGAAGGAGTGATAAGCTGGTATGAATTTGCTGTTGCGGTTAAAGAATTAACACACAGTACCTGCATAGTTCATCCTGTTCCTACATCCGGCTATCCTACAGCATCTATGCGGCCAGAATATACGGTGCTGGATACAACAAAGATCAAAACAACATTTGGTATTGAGATACCTTATTGGAGAGATAGCCTCGAAGAATGCATTACGATTATAAAACGTGAGAGGTGAGACATGAAAAGTGAAAGGTGAAAAGTGAAAAACTATATCTCACGTTCACGTCTAACTTTTGACATCTCACCTCTTACCTCTCACTTTTCACGTCTCACGTTAATTAATATCCTTGCCCGCTTCCAGCATCGGGATGAATTTATCAAGGTTATCCTTATTAGCTTTATCCGGCGCTTGTACTTGCGCTGCCTTGGCATATTTCAAGGCATTCTTATAATCGCCATTGGCAGAATAACCTCTCATCAATCCCATATTGGTAGTAAATATATTCGGGTTCTTTTGTGCGTTAAGCTTAAAGGCTTCCAGGGCTTCGGCTGGTTTTTTCATGCTCAGCAACTGGCGGCCATAGGCATGCAGTTCCTGCATAGTAGCCATCGGCATAGCCTCTTTCATCAAAGCATCAGCTTCGGTTGTTCTTCCCAGTTTATTCAATACCGATGCTTTAGCACTTAATGTCCTGAAATTCTTTTGTCCTACAAAAACACCGCTGATGGCGTAATCACTCAATTGTAATGCTTCTTCTAAATTGGTGTTGTTCTGTACGCAAAAATTAACCACCTGTACCCAGGCTTCCCATTGAAAACCTTTATCGCTTCTTAATTCTTTTTTGAAAGATTCCAGTTGTGTTTTTATCAGATCAACCTCTACTGTAAAAGGTATCCTTAGTTTTTCCCACGCCAAATTTATTGTAGCACTATTGGCCTTTTCATCTGTAAACTCGTACTTCAGCCATTCCACGCTTTCTGAAACGGGTATGTTTTTTACATCAACCCTTAAGGCATCTTCCCTGGGATCATAAAAGAACGAACCCCACGAAGTAGAATTCTTACTGAAGATGATGGTTGATACCGGGTCGCCATAAGCAATGAAAAGCCCGTAAGTACCTGCTGCCAGCGGCTTTCCTTCTACCATTACATCGGTAGTAAACGTGATGGTAGTATTTTCGTTGGCACCGCCTCTCCAGGGAGCAGCCTTACTGGTGCCAAAGCCCAGGTCGTTATATCCTTTCTCTACCAGCTGGCCCCATACTTTTCCTTCACGTCCTTTCACACCGGGACGATCATAATGCAGCGTTACATCGGTAATGCCGATACGTTCCGATACGGATGCTTTTTTATTACCACCATCAGGCGGAGTGGTCAGTTGCGCAAAGGAAAAGTTGACGAATAATACAGCGACTAGTGCTGCAGCGATCTTTTTATTCATGGCAATTAGTTTTAGTGTTTAAAAATATAGCGACTATTGCTGGAATGCAACCCAATAATGATGAGTGGCAGAAAGGGTTTACATAAGCAGGGTCGGGTTAATTACACTAATTTATACGAATTACACTAATTGGTGTTTTATTCGTGACTATTAATAGACACAAAATAAAAAGCGCTGCTGATGCAACGCTTTAATAATTTAGAAGTAACAATAGTTATTCTCCAGCCCCGCTTTAGGGGCGGAGGGGGCTTACTGCATCTGGAACGTTTCCAAAAACTTGGTCGTGAAATTTCCTTTACGGAAATCTTCATTCTTCATTAACTGCAGATGAAAAGGAATAGTTGTCTTTACCCCTTCAATAACATACTCGCTCAGCGCCCTGCTCATCGTATCAATAGCTTCCTCACGGGTTTGTGCAACAGCAATAAGCTTTGCGATCATACTGTCGTAATAAGGCGGAATAACATAACCGGCATACACGTGACTATCTACACGAACACCATGACCGCCGGGTTGATGCAGTACCGTGATCTTTCCCGGTGATGGTCGGAAATCATTGTATGGATCTTCGGCATTGATACGGCATTCGATAGCATGCATTTGCGGATAATAATTTTTTCCGCTCACTTTTTCTCCTGCTGCAATTTTTATCTGTTCTTTAATAAGATCATAATTGATCACTTCTTCCGTAACGCAATGTTCTACCTGGATACGGGTATTCATTTCCATGAAATAGAAGTTGCGGTGCTTATCTACCAGGAACTCAATGGTACCAACGCTTTCGTAATTGATGGCTTTGGCGGCTTTGATAGCTGCATTACCCATTGCTTCACGAAGCTCAGGTGTCATGAATGGCGAAGGAGATTCTTCTACCAGCTTTTGGTGACGGCGCTGAATGGAACAATCACGCTCACTTAAATGGCAAACATTGCCGTATTGATCACCTGCTATCTGTATCTCTATATGGCGTGGCTCTTCCACAAATTTTTCCATATAGATACCATCATTCTTAAATGATGCGGCAGCTTCTGTTTTGGCATTATCATAATTCTTTTCCAGCTCACTTTCTTCCCAAACTACACGCATACCTTTACCACCACCACCTGCGGTTGCCTTTAATATAACAGGATAACCAATTTGTTTGGCCGATGCTTTGGCATGTTCAACACTTTCCAGCAAACCTTCTACACCTGGTACTACAGGTACGCCTGCTGCTATCATCGTTGCTTTTGCGGTTACCTTATCTCCCATAGAGTTGATCATATCAGGAGTAGGGCCAATGAATTTTATTTCGTGATCGCCGCATATCTTGGCAAACTTTGCATTCTCGGCCAGAAATCCATAACCGGGGTGTATAGCATCGGCATTGGTAATTTCTGCTGCGGCCATGATGTGCGCTACATTCAGGTAGCTGTCTACACTGGCAGGCTTACCTATACAAACGGCTTCGTCGGCAAATTTTACGTGCAGGCTGTCTTTATCAGCAGTGGAATAAACCGCAACGGTCTTGATACCCATTTCCCTGCAGGTACGTATTACCCGAAGGGCAATTTCTCCTCTATTGGCAATTAATATCTTTTTAAACATTGTAACAATTTGCAAATGTGCTGATGTGCGTATGTGCAAATGACAAACAAATCAGCTGTTAAAAAATAGTTCGGAAAGTGCACAGGCGTGAACCGGCAAATGTGCACATTCAATTATTTGCACATTTTAAGCAGGCTCTACAAGGAACAACGGCTGATCATATTCTACAGGGCTGGCATCTTCTACCAATACCTTTACGATCTTGCCTTTTACTTCGCTTTCTATTTCGTTGAATAATTTCATGGCTTCGATGATGCAAACAACTTTGCCTGGGGTAACATCATCGCCCACATTAACAAAGATCGGTTTGCCGGGGCCTGCCTGGCGGTAGAAGGTACCGATCATCGGGCTTTTTATGGTAATTAAATTATCTGCTTTGGGTTCTGCGGCTTTGGTTGCGGCCGGGGGAGTGGCGGCTGGTGCCTGTGTTGCCTGTTGTTGTGGCGGAGGAGCGGAGGTATAAGAGGGGGCGGATGCTACTATATGTTGTACCGGGTCTTTCTTTTGCTTCACTGTTATCTTTACCCCTTCTTCTTCAATTGTTATCTCGCCGATATTTGTTTTGTTGATGAGTTTTACCAACTCCTGAATTTGCTTAATGTCCATAGTTAATAGTTAATGTTAGTGTGGATTTGGAAACGGGCTGCTAAGATGCGAATGATTACCCAATATACCAAGTAATAAATTTAGAAACCACCAAAAAAGTGCCATTTTTAGCCAAAAAATGGGCAAAAATGCGTAAAAACACCTGAAAATCGACCAAAATCTCAAAAATGAAAAATGGATAACAACTTTCGTCATTATCCATTAGTTATTGTCAATTAGCAATTAATTCTTTACTCTCTCTACGTATTCCCCTGTTTTTGTATTCACCCTTATCAATTCCCCTTCGTTTACAAATAAAGGAACGTTTACGGTAGCGCCTGTTTCAACAGTAGCAGGCTTTAATGTTTTGGTAGCGGTATCGCCCCTCATGCCCGGTTCGCTGTAGGTTACCATCAATACGATCTTATCGGGCAGCTCAACACCCATTGGCTGGTCGGTTTCGCCATTGATCAATACCGAAACTTCCTGCCCGTCCTTTAAGAACTTCGGTGCATCCACCATAGCTTCGGGAACAGTGATCTGTTCAAAGGTTTCAGAATCCATGAAACTGTAACCGGTATCATCTTTATATAGATATTGATAGGTCTTTTTTTCTACTCTTACCGGGAAGATGGTCTCACCGCTGTTCCAGGTAACCTCAATGGTGCGGTTATTATCCACGCCTTTCAGTTTAGCCCAAACCTTAGCCGCAGCACGGGCAGTTTTGTTTTGTCCAAATTCAATTACGGTGTACAGGCTGCCATCAACTTTGATGATAAGGCCCGAACGCATATCTGCTGTAGTTGCCATTAGTGTTGTTTTTTAAAGTGGCTGCAAAAGTAGGGCAAATTTCTGATTAGTTGATCGTTAATCGTTATTGGTTATTAGTTATTGGTTAATGGTTAATAGTTCATGGTTCATAGTTAGATTTGGCAGTTCTCAATAACGAACCCGTAACAATCAATCCTTAATAACTAATAACCAATAACGAATAACAAATTACCTTTGAAAAAAATCACCGTTTTGAAAAAATATCTTTTTATCCTTATCGCCATTTTAGGCTGCCAAAGCCTTAAGGCTCAGCAGGAAACGGACTCGCTGCTATACCTGCGTTTCCCTAATGTGCCGCCATTTAAGTTGAATAAAGTGCCCGACAGTACTGTTTTCACTAAAGATGACCTGCAAAAGAAAAAAGCTACCATTATAATTGTGTTCAGCCCCGATTGTGAGCATTGCCAGGCGGAGACCAAAAACATTACCGCCAATATAAACCTCTTCAAAAAGACACAGATCATAATGGCATCACCGCTTGATTTTGATTATATAAAGAAATTCTACGACGAATATCATATCGCCAAATACCCTGTTATCACTATGGGCCGTGATCCTTCTTATTTCCTCGGTACCTTTTACCAGATACGGTCGTACCCCGCTATATTTATTTATGATAAAAAAGGGAAGCTGGTAAAGTGGTTCAGCGGTACTACTCCAGTTGAAAAGATATTGGGAGCGTTGTAAAGCCCCTCCGCTCCGCCAACTGGCGGAGGACTTGGACTTAAAGATCTGGCTCAGCTTTTCAAAAAAATCAAGCGTTATGAAGCTCAAACAATTCTTTTTTTTATTGATTATTCTATGCGGTGGTTTTATTGCTCATGCTCAATATGATACTACTGCACCATATTTAAAAGATAAGCAATTACCTGCTTTTACTTTATTGAATATCGATTCGGTGGAGTTCAATCAAACGGTGCTGGACAAAAGTAAAAAGACCATCATCATGCTCTTTAACCCGGAGTGCGAGCATTGCCAAAAGCAATTGACTTTATTATTATCGATGCCCGAAATAAAACAATCTGTACAGATCATTTTAGCTACTACCGAAACGATGGAGAAACTGAATATCTTCTATAAAAAATTCAACCTGCAGCAATATCCCTTCATTCACCCGGGCAAAGACCATCATTATTTATTCGGCAAATTCTTTCAGCCCAAAACAATACCTGTACTGGCTTTTTACGATGATAAGCAACAATTCATTTCGGTGTACCAGGGAAACATCAGCAGGAAAGTTATTTTAGATCAGCTGAAGTAAGCTTCAAGATACAAGCTGCAAGGGTGCAAGATGAAATAAGAACCAATGTTCAATATTCAATGTCCAATGCTCAATATTAAAGGAGTGCAGCCTGCCAAGCTGTTAACTAATAACGAATAACTATTAACCAATACCTATTAACTACTTCACGAATCTTTGATTCCACATCACTTCATTCTCCACTATAATACGGATATCATAAATACCTCTGCCTAAATTGTCAACCGGTATCTGTAATGTTTTATTGGAAGATGCGGAGCGTAGCCTGAACAATATCTTACCCGACATAGTTTGTATAAATACATTGATCACGCCTTTTATCGGTTCGATACCGCGGTACTGCAATGTCAGCACATCTTTAACCGGCACGGGATACATCACCCATCCATTTTTGCCTGCTTCCTCGGTGATCACCATTACCGGGGATGAAAAAGAGGCCTGGCTGTTCTCTCCGGCATATTTCAGGCGATAGAAGTTCTCTCCCGGGGCCGGGTCATTATCGTTGTAATAGTATATGCGGTTGGGTGCACCGGCGCTTACCTGTTGATTGACAATATCTTTCCAGGTTTTATTATCATTACTGCGCTGTACAATAAATGTATTTACACCGGCACGGTCATTACGCCAGCTTACCTGCACCGATTTTGTGCGGGCATTATATTCGGCAGTTATAGAAGCTTGAGGTGTAGCTACAGCGCACTGTATGGCCAGCCCCAGCATAGGCAAGATCTTCAACATAGGTTTCAGGCTTTGAAATGAGTGTTGCGGGGGCTATCGAAAAAACTGAGCCAAAGATAACAGGTGAAAAGTTAAAAGGCAAGAATGTTGAAAAAAAATATTTGTTGGGTGCTGAAAACAGAAACCCCCGGCCGAAAACTCCAGGTGGAAAACCCCAAACTGAAAACTGAAAACCGTTACCTTTGCCCCGAAAAAAAATTCCTAATCATAAATACTTGTAAATGAAAGTAACTGTTGTAGGTGCAGGCGCTGTAGGTGCTACCTGTGCTGATAATATTGCCCGAAAAGAATTATGTACAGAACTGGTTTTATTAGACATTAAAGAGGGCGTAGCCGAAGGCAAGGCCATCGACATGATGCAGACAGCCACCCTTTTAGGTTTCGATACCAAGATCACCGGCTGCACCAACGATTACAGCAAAACCGCAGGCACCGATGTTGCCGTTATCACTTCCGGTATTCCCCGCAAACCGGGCATGACCAGGGAAGAACTGATCGGTATCAATGCCGGTATCGTTAAAACAGTTACCCAGAATATTTTACAGCATTCTCCCAACGCCATCATCATCGTTATCAGCAACCCGATGGATACCATGACCTACCTGGCGCTGCAGCAAAGCGGCCTGCCTAAGAACAGGATCATCGGTATGGGCGGCATACTCGACAGCAGCCGTTTCAAATATTATTTATCTACCGCTATCGGCTGTACTGCTACCGACCTTCAGGGTGTTGTGATCGGCGGCCACGGCGATACTACCATGATACCGTTAACAAGACTGGCTACTTACCAGGGCGCTCCTGTAAGCAATTATCTTGATGCCGAAGCATTGAAAAAAGTAGCTGCCGATACTATGGTTGGCGGTGCTACGCTTACCGGCCTGCTGGGCACCAGCGCATGGTATGCACCGGGCGCTGCGGGTGCTGCATTGGTAGAAGCTATCGTTCGTGATGAGAAAAAATTATTTACCTGCTGCGTAAGCCTTGATGGTGAATACGGACAAAAGGATATCTGTCTTGGTGTTCCCGTTATCATCGGCCGCAATGGTTGGGAAAAGATCATTGATTATAAACTGAATGATGAAGAGCAGGCTGCTTTTAATAAAAGCGCTGATGCTGTACGGAGCATGAATAGTGTGTTGGCTACTTTATAGTTGAAGGTTGAAAGTTAAAGGTTGAAAAAGACCTCAATAAAAAACTGAAGGTCATTTGTATAGTTATTATAAGCCTCGCCTTTGGCGGGGCTTTTTGTTGTGTAACCGGCAGATTTTTATTCCGGGTAAGTAAAATCCAGTACACAACAATATCTATACACCGTGTGCGGCTGTATGCTTACACCAAGGCCGGTGTAATCGCCAAGGCATATATACCGGTGGCCAAGGGAGGGTATGCCTTCATCAATGAGCAGTTGCAGCACAATATCCAGTGCATCATGGAAGCCGTAATCGATACACTCACCATTAAAATACCGCTTACCTGCACAGGCCGCTGTTTTTCTTTCGTGGCCAACAAAGCCGGTAGCGCCGCTGCTGCTGGCATGGCAATAGGCGCTTTGAAAACATTTTTTATCGGGAACGAATGCATCCATTGGCTCCATGGCAGTAAGTGTATCTATCAATGTTTTATAATAATCAATACCATCTACAGCTGTGCTTTCGTCAAAGCCGGGATAATTAGGTATCACTGTCTCTACAAACAACTGCGGATATTGCCGGATAAGGTTCAGCACATAGATTACGTCTCTTTCTTTTTTCGTCATGTACAATGCATTCTTTGCCGTATTGCAGGCGAGGTATTTTGGCTTGTTCCATTCTTTGCTGTACATCGCTAAAGGCGATTGCGGCGCAGGCTTAACAGGTTGTGCAATGCTGCTGGTAAAAGTGATGAGGAATAGTACTGAAAAAAATATGCGCATATAAACAGGTACGCATACAACAGCATTTTATTGCGTGCAGGTATTGATTTAGGAAAGCATTAACAGCTGTTGTTAAAGCGGGCTGAAGTGCAGCTGCTGTGTACCGTTCTTCCAGATCTCATTGCCCAAAGTTTCGAGCAGGTGTTGATCTTCTGCTGCTACTTTCGCAAAAATATTGCAGCAATCCAGTCCCCTGCCCTCACCGTAATAAATGCCCATGCAGTTGGAAGTTTTTGTCCTTGCAGGTTTCAGCGGACCGTACACTACTTCGCCTGGTGTGGTAAATACAGAGGCATTTTCCTGGATGATATCAAGCGGCGGTGCATCATCGATCCATATCTCCTGTCCTGATACCCTTGCGTGCATAAAGGTTTTGCTGAAAGGTAGTAATGCATCAAATGCTTTACAGGTTATTGGCGCATCATCCATATAGTAATGAAACCTGATTGTTTTATTATCAGCTGTAGTGATCACAAAACCTGTCATGATTTTTTATTGAGATGAGACACAAGATAAATACAATTTGAAAAAGCAATGCAAAATGGCAAAGATTGCTCTTGGGGTACTTTCACTGATCTTACTATAACACACGTGCATCAATTTTGGTATTGCATAATGCTGGGTACAGGATTGCCAGGATACCCGCAACCAAATTATCCCCTTTTTTGCACCAGCCCGTTTTTATTTGTATTTTGCTGAACAACCAGCGCCGAAATGATCAAACCTACTATTAAAATAATCCTGCTGTTTTTGGCAGGGTGCTTCAGTTTTTATTCGGTAAATGCCCAGCTTGCCATTAAATCGGAAAGTAATGCCCAGGCTTTGATACAAAAATTATTGGGCCAGGGTGTAACGGTAAGTAATGTTACGTTTAAAGGTAATGATGTAATGGCAGGTTCATTCGTGAACCTGGGCGGTACCAAGATCTCATTGGACAGCGGCATTGTATTAACGAACGGCCGTGCAAAATCTGACCGTGATATTGCCGCTATAGGTGTTGATGGCGATGGATCTACCACAGCTGATGCAATTCTTGCGGATAACAGTTGGGGGCTGCCCGGCGATAATGATCTTGCTGATGAGATAGGCAGCCCGCATGATGACCTGCACGATGCCTGTGTGCTGGAATTTGATTTTATTCCTCTTGGCGATTCTATAAAATTCAGGTACGTTTTCAGTTCGGAAGAATATACACCTGCCTTTGTGTGCAGCTTCAATGATGCCTTTGCTTTTTTTATTTCAAAGGTTGGCTCGGGTGCGCCGCCACAAAATATTGCATTGCTGCCGGGCAGCAGTACGCCGGTTTCTATCTTTAATGTAAATGATGTGCCCGGCGGCGGCTGCCCCAATAACCAAACGTACTATATTGATAATGCAGCCAATACTTTTTTTACGCACGACGGGCATACCAAAGTACTTACCGCCCTGGCAAAGGTTTCGCCCTGCGAAAAATATCATTTAAAGCTGGTGATATCCGATGTGGGTGATGATCAGTACGACAGCGGTGTTTTCCTGGAAGCTAAAAGTCTTTCTTCGAATGCCATCAGCATGACCAATCTTACCCAAACAGACCCCGGCGGTAACAGCTATCTTGTTGAAGGCTGCGCTACCGGATCATTCAAGATTAAAAGACCTGAGGCCCAACCCAGCCCGCTGAATGTTACATTATCGTATGGGGGTTCATTCACCAATGGCGTTGATGTGCAGCCGCTGCCATTATTCGTAACTATACCCGCCAATCAAACAGAGGTAACGATAGATGTATTGCCGATCATTGATAATATGCCTGAAGGTATTGAGACCATAAAAATATATGCCATTGCCGGTTGTGCATCAGGACTACCTACCGACAGCGCTATGATACAGTTGAGGGACTACGATATCTTAGGCATTACTCCTGATACTACGTTTTTATGCAAACATGATGGTGTGCAGTTAACTGCGTCCGGCGGTTATTCTGTTTATACCTGGGATGCCAATAGCACATTAAGCAGTACGGGCATACGCAATCCTGTTGCCACACCAACCGGCAGCGAAACAATGTATTACTGTACCGCTACCGAAGGCACCTGCAATGCAAGGGATTCTGCTTTTGTAAAATGGAAAGAGCTGGAATTGGTTTCTGCAACAGGGATAAATTGTAAGAA
This sequence comes from Bacteroidota bacterium, assembly GCA_048497855.1. Taxonomy (GTDB): domain Bacteria; phylum Bacteroidota; class Bacteroidia; order Chitinophagales; family Chitinophagaceae; genus Ferruginibacter. The sequence continues at coordinate 288,749 of JBEHZB010000003.1, forward strand.
TGATGCTACAGGAACGATAACGGTAGATGGCGGTTATGAATGGATAGATGGCCCCATGTATTCTATCAACAATGGACCTTACCAAGCAAGCGGCGCATTCACCGGCCTGCCTGCCGGAATGTACCGGGTAAAGATAAAAGATAACCCGGGTTGTATAGATAGTCTTGATGTTGCAGTAGCGCAATTGTTCCCTGATCTTTTAATTTCAGGGATACCCATAACGGCTGCAACCTGTTCGGGTGATCCGGATGGTACAGCTACTGTTACTATGACCGGTGGTAAAAATCCTTACAGCTACTCCCTGAATGGTGTGAATTTTCAAAGCAGCAATATATTCAATTTACGTACGGGCAATTATACCGTAACTATAAAAGATGATAACGGCTGTTCGGCCACACAAAATATTTTTATCCCTTTTAATAATGATGTAACAGTAGAGGCTGGTGCCGATCCTACTATTTGCGAAAGCAAGAGTACGCAACTGAATGCCGTTGCCAATGCGGCCAGTATTTCCTGGTGGCCAACTACAGCGTTGAGTAACCCGGGTATTGTCAACCCCGTTGCTTCGCCGGTGGTTACTACCAAATATTATGCAACGGCTACAACAGGCATTTGTGTAAAAACAGACTCGGTTACTGTTATTGTAAATCCTGCTCCCATACCTGATGCAGGCAAGGATTCTACCATATGCTTCGGGCAGGATATCCGCCTGGCGGCAAGCGGTGGTGTACAATATTTCTGGAAGCCGTCTTCTTATCTCAGCAATACCAATACGCACAATCCTGTTGTGCAAAGATTACCGGGCTCGTTTAAATATTACCTGGGTGTTATTGATGCCAATGGTTGTGCATCGCTTAAAAAAGATTCCATAACCATAACTGTTACCCGTCCTGCAAAAGTTGATGCCGGAAAGGATACGGTATTTGTTGCCATCAATCAGCCCTGGCCGTTAAATGCTGTTGATGTGAACCGTTCTGGCTTTACAGATTATCAATGGTCGCCGGTTTTTTACCTGAACAGGAGCAATATACCGAACCCTGTAACAACGCCAGACAGGGATGTGTTGTACACCGTAACTGCACGAACCCCTAATGGCTGCGAAGCTGTAGACCAGGTGCTGGTAAAAACATACCGCGGTCCTGAGATCTATGTACCTAATGCCTTTACACCAAATAATGATTCGAGGAATGATGTGTTAAGGGCTATACCAATCGGCATGAAAGAGTTCCATTACTTCCGTGTGTATAACCGATGGGGACAGCCGGTGTTTGCTACTGTTGACCCAGCTGTTGGCTGGAACGGAAAGATAGATGCCAGGGAACAGGGCACTGCCACTTATGTATGGATCGCTGAAGCAGTGGATTACAAAGGCAATGTGATACAGAGGAAGGGAACGGTGACTGTGATAAGATAGTTTTTGATGTATGTTATTTAGGATGTATGATTTAGGATTTTTGATTTGAAAAATATCATACATCCTAAATATTAATTCACCCCATCTACCACCATCTCTTTATTGATCTTTTGTACCAATCCCTGTAATACTTTACCAGGACCGGCTTCTGTAAACTGCGTAGCGCCATCTGCTATCATGGCCTGTACACTTTGTGTCCAGCGGACAGCGCCGGTAAGCTGGTTAATTAAATTCTTTTTTATTTCCGCGGGGTCAGTTACTGCTTTAGCTACTACATTTTGATATACAGGACAGGTAGCTTCGCTAAATGTTGCTGCTTCAATAGCGGCTGCCAGTTCTTCTTTTGCAGGCAGCATCAACGGCGAATGAAAAGCACCTCCAACCGGTAATACCAGTGCACGTTTTGCTCCTGCTGCCTTCATTTCTTCACAGGCTATTTCAATACCTTTTAATGAACCGCTGATCACCAGCTGGCCGGGACAGTTATAATTTGCAGCTACCACTACTTCCCCTGTCTTGGCCTGTACTGCTGCACAGATCTCTTCTACTTTTTCATCAGCAAGTGCCAACACCGCAGCCATGGTAGAAGGATTCATTTCGCAGGCACGCTGCATAGCAGCTGCTCTTATGGCAACCAGTTTCAACGCATCTGCAAACGACAATACCTTATTAGCTACCAGTGCAGAGAATTCTCCAAGAGAATGGCCCGCAACCATATCGGGTGTTGCATTCAGCGTTTGATACGCCATTACCGAATGTAGAAAGATAGCCGGTTGTGTTACATTGGTTTGTTTCAACGCTTCATCGGTGCCGCTGAACATTATATCAGAAATACGGAAGCCTAAAATATCATTCGCCTGTTCTGCCAGTTCTTTTGCAGCAGGATCATTATCGTACAGATTTTTTCCCATACCGCTAAACTGCGATCCCTGCCCGGGAAATACATAAGCATGTGCCATCGTTAAATTTTTTAGATTACAAATAAAACGAAAAATTCCCTTATGGAATTAAAGGTGAAGGAATTAAGCAATTAAACAATGAAGCAATTAATGCAGATGCGCACTGATCAGCTTTACAAATTCGCTTCGGGTTGTATTCTTCATGAACTCTCCATCAAATGCAGAAGTAGTGGTAACAGAATTTTGTTTTTGCACACCTCTCATCATCATGCATAAATGCGATGCTTCAATAACTACTGCAACGCCAAGGGGGTTCAATGATTCTTTTATGGAGTTCAATATCTGGTGCGTCAATCTTTCCTGTACCTGCAGGCGGCGGCTGTAAATATCCACTACCCTTGCTATTTTGCTGAGGCCGGTTATCCAGCCGTTTGGAATGTAAGCTACATGCGCCTTCCCGTAAAACGGCAGCATATGGTGCTCACACATACTGTACAGCTCAATATCTTTTACAATGATCATCTCGCTTACATCTTCATGAAATTTTGCTGAGTTAAGCACAGCATTCGCATCCTGCTCATAACCCTGCGTAAGCACCTGCATAGCTTTTGCCAGTCGCTCAGGGGTTTTTTGCAAGCCTTCCCGCTCAGGGTCTTCGCCCAGTAACTTTATGGTGTCTTTGTAATTTTTAATGAGGCCCGCAGTTACGGCTTCATCATACTGTTCAATTTTCTTGTAAGCCATATCCCGTTGTATTATTTACCAAAGTATTCAACATATATCCTCGGTGTTTCGTATAATTTTATACCATGCAGCTGCACGCCTTCTTTTTCCAGTACCGGTTGTAATTGTTCCCAGATAGCGATAGTAAGATTTTCAGCAGTAGTAAATTTTCCCTGCATAAAATCTACATCCATATTCAGGTTGCGGTGGTCTATTTTATCGCATACATATTCTTTGATGATCACGCTCAGGCGTTTTGCATTGAAGATGAAACCGGTTTCAGTTTGCGTTTCGCCTTTGATAGTAACATGTACCTCGTAATTATGCCCATGCCAGTTCTCATTGGCGCATTTTCCAAATACTTCTTTGTTGTGCTCATCGCTCCACCCCGGGTTCCATAATTTGTGGGCCGCATTAAAATGCTCTACCCTGGTTAAATACACCATTTGTTCTTTTTTTTGCAAAGGTAGTTAAAAGAGCTTCAAGCCGCAAGCTGCAAGGGGGATATCCCAAGAAAGGATACAACTATTTCGTTCTTGCAGCTTGTAGCTTGTAGCTTGCAGCTCCTTCCCAAAAATTAACGGTATTCAGGTAAAAATGTTCAACTTTGATGTATGAAGCTATTGATACTCACCGCTACCGCCTTCGAGATACAGGATACCATTGACAAAGTCCTTCCCGCAGATATACTGGTTGGCGGCGTTGGCATACCATCTACTATTTATAAACTTACCCAACAACTCAACAAAACACGTTATGATATTGTTGTACAGGCAGGTATTGCCGGAGCGTTTACTGATATCTATACTTTAGGGGAAACAGTTTTGGTAAAACAGGATACGTTTGGTGATCTTGGTGTGGAAGAGAAAGGAAGCCTGTCGAGTATTTTTGATATGGGACTGGCCAATAAAGATGAAGCGCCTTTCCACAATGGATGGCTGGTAAATAATAACAGCATACTGGAAACATCGCATTTAAAAACAGTGAGCGCTGTAACGGTAAATAAGATAACAGAAAGCGCCGCACAAAATGAACTGCTGTACAAAAAATACAATGCAGCTGTAGAAAGTATGGAAGGTGCTGCACTGCATTATGTATGCCTGCAGCAGCAAATACTGTTTATTCAATTGCGAAGCATCAGTAATTATATCGGCGAAAGAGATAAAACAAAATGGAAGATGAAAGAAGCGATCGCTAACCTGAATATAGAACTGGGAAAACTGATAAATCATTTTATAAACCACTAATTACACGAATGAACACGAATTAAAAGAATTTATTAGTGAATATTCGTGTAATTCGTGGCCAACCAACAATATGAAATTTACACTCGGATTCTCCCCCTGCCCCAACGATACTTTTATCTTTGACGCACTGGTAAATAATAAAATAGACACCGAAGGAATAACCTTTGAACCTGTACTGGAAGATGTACAAACCCTTAACCGCTGGGCATTGGAAGGTAAGCTGGATATCACCAAACTGAGTTATGGTGTTTTGCCGTTGGTATTAGGGCATTACAAAGTGTTAAACAGCGGCAGCGCATTGGGCAGAGGTGTCGGGCCATTATTGATATCTCATACAGCTAGCAATACAAACAATGTAAACGAACAGCTTATTGCTATACCGGGAGAAAACACTACTGCACATTTATTATTTTCTTTAGCGTATCCCAATGCAAAAAACAAAGTTTTTTTACGCTACGATGAAATAGAAAATTTTGTTTTAGAAGATAAAGGTCTTGGCGTTATCATTCACGAGAACAGGTTCACTTATGCTGATAAAGGTTTGCATAAGATCATTGATCTTGGCGATTACTGGGAAAAAGAAACGGGAAGTTCCATCCCATTAGGAGGCATTGTTATCCGCAATACATATGATCTGCCATTGCAGCAAAAAATTGATCGTCTTATTAAAACAAGTATCGAATTTGCGTATTCCAATTATCCTGAATTGACGGATTATATCCGCAGCCATTCGCAGGAAATGAGTGAAGATGTGATGCGTAAGCATATCGATCTTTATGTAAATAATTATTCGCTTGATTTGGGAACAGAAGGAAAAAAAGCGATCCATACATTGATGGAGGTTTATTCAAAAACGAATGAAATACCGGTAAATAATTCCTGGTCGATAGATGATAAAAGTAATTAAGCTAGCCGTTTCTTTTTAAACCTCTTGCATATACTTCCAAACAACGCTTTCTTGCAAACTCATGCTCCACAACAGGTTCAGGATAATTAAACTCCTGGAACTCTGGCACCCATTTTTTTATATAGCTGAGTTGCGGATCAAATTTTTTCGTTTGCAGGTATGGATTGAATATCCTGAAATAAGGCGCTGCATCGCAACCGCTGCCTGCGGCCCACTGCCAGCCCCCATTGTTGGCTGCAAGATCAAAGTCTAATAATTTCTGGGCAAAATAAGCTTCGCCCAATCTCCAGTCGTGCAATAAATGTTTGGTCAAAAAAGAAGCAACGATCATACGCACCCTATTGTGCATAAAGCCTGTTGCATTCAATTCCCGCATGCCTGCATCTACTATCGGATACCCAGTCTGACCATTGCACCAGCGCTCAAATTCTTCTTCATTAAAGCGCCATGTTATGTTATCGTATTCAGGCTTAAATGCTTTATCCCTGCCTACCTGGGGAAAATGCCATAATATAGCCTGGTAAAAATCCCGCCATATCAATTCATTAAGATAAGTATCAGAAAGCATCATACTTTTTGCTGCCAGTTGCCGGATGCTTATTGTACCAAACCTAAGATGCACCCCTAATTTTGATGTACCTGCTATACCCGGAAAGTCTCTTTGCTTACCGTATTTTTTTACCAGTTCTTCATTTAATGATGCCGGTGGAAATGGGTGCTCTGTTGCCGTAAAGCCCATATCGCTTAATGAAGGAATGGGCTGCAACGGTTGTTTATAAAAATTGCTGAAATATTTTTTAGAGGGATAAGCTTTAAGATGAAAAGGCTTCAGCTCAGCTTTCCATTTGCGGCTGTACGGTGTAAAAACAGTGTAAGGCTTCCCATCATCTTTTACTACTTCGTCTTTTTCAAATATCACCTGGTCCTTAAAAGTATAGAAAGCAGCGCCGGCTTCTTTTAATTGCTTTGCAATACCCGTATCTCTTTCTCTTGCATACGGTTCATAGTCATGATTGGCAAAAACTTTTTCAACTGTATATTTCTGCAGTAGTTTTTTATACACTTGCGCAGGTGTATCATAATATACTTCCAGTGAGCTGCCTTGCTTTTTTAATTGCTGCTGCAATGCTTCTATTGCTGCATGAATGAACTCCACTCGCCTGTCTGCCTTATCTTCCAGCTTATCTAAAATATTGGTATCAAATATAAAAACGGGAACCACGGGCCTGTCGCTCCTTAAAGCATGATAAAGGCCTGCATTATCTTCCAGGCGCAGGTCTCGCCGAAACCAAAAGATGTTAACTGTGTGCATTGAGTTGATAACAAAACGATCAGGAAATGGTTGGCAACACTGCCTGGTAAATTTTTTGGGTAAATGAATTGGTAAACCTTTTATCTCCAATTCGCTGTACCCAGCGGATGTTATAGATGGAGTTGGTTAAAAAAACCTCATCGGCAGCAAGTAATTCTTCTTCAGTAATGTTCTTTTCTATAACCGTATAGCCTTCCTGCTTCAATGTATTGATCAGTACTTTTCGCAAAATACCCGCAACGCAGCCTTCACTTAATGCGGGTGTGTAAATTATTTCTTCTTTTATAAAAAACAAATTAGCTATTGTGGTATCACAGATATTTCCTTCGGTATTTAAAATAACAGCATCGTTCCATTTTTGCTGTTTAGCATATAAGGCGCCCATTACATAAGGCAGGTAATTATTGTGCTTGATATTGCAGAACCTGTCGCAGCTTTTTTTAGCATCTTCATAAATACCTATTACCAATCCATTGCTGTTCCATTTGCCGTTATCTTCCGGCAAGGGCCAGGATTGTATGCTGTAATTGGGAAAATGATTCACGGCATCATACAGGCCACCATCTCCTCTTAGTATGGTAAGCCGTACACGGGCATTCTTTTCATGACCGTTCTTATTCAATAGCTGCAGTATTTCTTCTTCTAATTTTTGCGGGGTAAAATGTTTAGGCACTTCAAACTGTAAAAGGGCCATCCCTTTCCAAAGCCTGGCAAAATGTTCATCAGCCAATACCAGTTTACCATTTGCATATTTCATTGTTTCAAATAAGCCATCACCATAGCGAAGACCACGGTTATCAACACCGATCACCGGCGTATTCTCCTTATACCATTTACCGTTGTAATTAAAATGAAGCATAAGCAAATATATTAACCACGAATTAAACGAATTACACTAATTGTTTTTATCTGTGAAAATCCGTGCCATCCGTGGCTATGTAAAAAATCCCGCCTTTCAGCGGGATGATCTTCTTGATTAAATGCTTTAGAGAGAATGCGAACTTTTATTTGGGGTTACAGTTCTTCGTTAAGTATCTTATGCTTTACAGCGTACATGATCAGGCCCGCTGTGCTTTTAGCACCTGTTTTTACTTTCAGTTTATCCCGTATGGCTTCTACCGTACGTGGACTAAGATCTACAAGATCCGCAATTTCCTTCGTGCTCTTTTCTTCGCACATCAGTTTCAATATCAGCATTTCCTTATCATTCAGGTTAGCCTCCTGCTGCATCATTTTTTGCGGCGTAGCCACATTACGCTGCTTCAGGTTGGTGAGCAGGGCTTTGTTGGTAAGCTGGTTAAAATAATACTCCTGTTCAAAACAGGTCTTTATCGCTTCATAAATGATCTCGCTGTCGCTGGTTTTGGTAAGATAACTATTGGCACCCAGTTCCATTAATTTAGTGATCATACTATGGTCATCCATCATAGTAAGCATGATCACTTTGGTATCCGGGGCTATCTTTTTTATCTCGGGCAACGCGGTGATACCGTCCATTATCGGCATCTGGATATCCAGCAGGATCACATCTGCCGGTATCATTTTCAGCATATTAAGAAGGTGCATGCCGTTATCGGCTTCTGCAATTACTTTCACATCTTTTTTGGCGCTCAGGGCTGTTTTTACGCCGGCACGGTACAGTACATGATCGTCTGCTATGATAACTTTTATAGGCTCGGTATTATCTGATCTTAACATAAAAAACGCAATTTTTTTGGTTTTGATAGGATATATTTCTGTGCTATAACGCAAAATGCAAGTTCAAATTATTGTAAAGAATAAGAAAGCGTGTAATTACCCTATGTTCTGGATGGGGTTTTTACGAGGAAAACACCGGAAATGGCATGGATAGCTACCTATTTCAGGTGCTTCAAAACGAAACTCTTACTAGCCGGAAAACACACCTCTAAAACAGTGCCAGAGTAATTTAACGATGAAAATAACCCCTGGCAGACAGCGGATGCAGTTTTTATTCTATTATTTTCTCAATGTGAATCAATTTGCCGGCTTCATCAATTCCCTCTATAGTAAGCAGCAGTTTTTTTGAGATATCATTATTGTAGTACTCGATCTTTACTTTAGTATTATCCTTACCTGTAATTATATAAGGGTTCCAATATACTGTCGTTCGCAGGTCTGGTTGAAGCAGGGATGCTTTGTCTGAATAATCAGGATTAAAGAATTCTTTGGCAAGGTCATATCCTTTTACCGTAACCGACCGCATAGGACTGGCAGAAGGTTGCGAATCATCACTTCCTTTCCTGGTGTACACATATAAAGCCCCGTTGGTTGATGTAAAGGAACTTCCTATTACAATGCCCGGAATATATTTTATGTATGCTATCGTTGATAACGGCACCGACTCCAGTATATCGCCGGGCATTTCATTTTCATTTAAAAAAACCGGGATGGGATCGCACACATCATTCATCGTCATGCTGCAGGGATAAAACTGGCGGCTGCCTGTCATACCCGATACGGCCAGTTTGGTTGGCATTTTATATCGTATATAACTGTAAATATCGCTGGTCTCGGTTTCAATATCATCTACCACATTTACCTGGTAGCCTCTTACAATACCGCTAAAAAGGCCCGAAGTATATTTATCATCCAGTTGCTGCATACGCTTGGTAACAGGGTTTACATATTTGCTGTTTACAACAATGGTTTTAAAGGTTTGCACATCATTAAATCTTGTAGCAATATTATTGAACGAAGTATCGATCAGTGTTGCAGAAGAAATGGTTTGCTGTGGCAAATTCTTTACAGCAGTGATGTATGCAGGTATATTTATGCTGTCATTTACCTTCATCAGTAAATTGCCCGACATGTCTTTGTTCTTATTTAATTTATAAGATATCCTGGCAGAATCATAAAAAACAAACCCGGATTGATAAAAAGAAGTTTGAGTTGCCGGGTTAAGCGCATGGTATTGTTTGCCGGTAACTTTATCGTTGATAACAAGGCTGAGGCTTTCATCACCGGGCAGTGCATAATTTTTCTCTTTGTAATGAATGTTCAGTGATAAAAAATTGTCAACCGGGCCAACGTTTTCTACCTGCTTATTAATCACTTTTTGCCAGTTGTATTTTCGCCAGCCGTGTGTAAGCATAACCAGGTCTATCGCTGCAGTATTACCCGTTTCAATCTCGCCGGCAATAGCGCTGTTTAATCCTTTTAATTGTGTATTGAACCAAAGATCCTGTTGTATGGTGCGATTGGTTGCCTTGTCATAAAAATTGATATCGGCTATAGAAGCGGAAAGATTGCTTGCCGTATTATCGGGCATAGCCAGTTCAATAATATTCTTTGCTTTAGCTGCGTTGCTCCTTTCTTCTTCTTTAATAAGCGCCATTGTTTTTTTGCCAGGATTGATAAAAACAATTCTTTCCTGTATAGGCTGCCAATCTCCATTAAACAAGGTAAGCTGTACTATGCCGGAAGGTAAAGAGTCGATAGAAAATTTATTGACTAGGTAATTCTTATCGCCTATCAAAATATCAGCTTTATATAATTCTTCATTTTCCATCTGCGCCAGCAAATGCAGTTGCTTTAAATTTTCTGTCGTTGCATTTTTGTTGATGATGTAATACAATTCATTTTTTACCAACTCTGCATGTAAGGTAATACCGTAAGGTGTTACCGGTGGCAATTCGGTCTTTATGGTTTTTCCGTCTGCCCCTTTCCATAATGCAGTATATATTTTTTCTTCGGGCATCAGCTGCAATTTTCCCAGCCCGGCAGCATTGGTACTGAACGAATCAATTGCCGTATGCGTTTCTTCATCCATGATCTTTCCTGATACCTGTGCAGGGCTGCCATCTTCATTCCATGCCTTAAAGGCAACAGTATTGCTTATGCCTGCCACCCAGTTACCACCTTCCGGAAAAAACTGCAGGGAAATATTGTTTGTAACAGGCACTGCATTTTGCGGTACATTCTTTCTATAAATGGAGATCACTTTTTTAAACACATTGCTGTTGTCATACAGGGTCATCCCTTTGGTAAAAGCCACCAGCTGCAATTTGTTGCCATCTATATTTCCTGGAAGAGAAAAGCTTCCTCGTGAAGTTCCGTCTGCAACAGGATATATTTTTTGCTCCAGCAGTTTGCCGGTTTCATCATAGATCGCTGCATAAAAATTAGTGCTTACAGATGACAGTGCGTTATTATTATAGAGGTACGCTTTAAACCAGATCGTTTCGCCGGGCAGGTAAATATCTTTATCAAAATGCAGGTGAATACGCTCATTGGGCTGAGCCTTGCAGGCAGCTACTATAAGAAACGAAAAGATAGTCAGTTTTAACCGTAATCTCATGATGAAGAGTTTTGGCTTAGTTAAGGTCGGCATAAGTTCAATAAAAAGTATCGGATCGATACATTTTTAATTGCTGATGCTTTAAAATTGTGAATTACATAACAATACCCTCATTGCTTGTTTTTAACATACTTTCTTAAATGATACCAGCCAAAGGCAGCAAAACCCAGTACCACAAAAGCCCATAAAAAGAGCGAGGAATTGTTGTCCGGTATTTTATCATTTATTTTATCAGCCTCTATCACTCCGTCAAAATTTTTTGAATTACGAAGAAATGTAAACCCTAATATTGACCAGTCCATAGTACCGGCAACAGAATAAAAGATCTGTGTACTATCCACGCTTGACGTCAAGCTGATTACACTTGTGTGCCATCTATTATTAAAAGACGTACCGGTAAATGAACAGGTTGCAGAAACCGGTATCATTTTTTTACTATGGTTCGGCTGTGCATACTGTATGTACAAATGAAGGGCATTCATTTTATTATCGTCTAATTTTTCTCTTGTAAAATGCTGATCGAGATTAATAGCGGCTGTATCCTTGAAAGCAGTATTGATATATTTGTTTTCTGCCGGTTGCTCTTGTCCCCGGCGGCCGCAGCAAAGTACTAATATACTTACTGCAAATATTATGGCTACGCCCTGCCCTATGTTGATCTTTACCAATTGGTATATCCTGAAATACAGTTGTATAAAATATACCAATAGATAAAGACTGATTGCCAGCAAGGCAAAAGCGAGAATGATTTCTGAAATTGTATTCATGATGGTGTGGTTAAATTATAATTCTGTACTTGGTATTTTCATACCATTTGAATGAGTTCTAAAGATCATGCCGTTTTTAGTTTCCTTTTTTATAAAAATTATATAATAAGATTTATAATCTTGTGGCTTTTTTAATGATCTTTTTATTACAGAAGCAATCTTTTCTAATGAGCCAATGCTATTTTCAAAATCAGTCGCTGGCGGCACTTTTGTACTGTTTATAAAACAAACAGTTAAGCAGGAGTCGGTTGGCTTTTTTTCTTCCCAATTGTCATACTCAATACCTTCGCAATTATATACTTTAATTAAACTGTCCACTGTTTTCCCGCCATCAAGGAATTGGGGTTGATTAACAACTGCAGTCGTTGAGTCTTTAGTTTTTTTATCATTACCATAGCAATTGTAAAGGCAAAGGGATAAGGTCAAAAAATAAAATGATTTGATTGTAAATTCCATAAAAATTATATTTAATTGTTACTTGATTATTTAACTACTTAATTTCTTTATTAAGAGTATCGCTGAGATGCGTCCCGGAAATCAGGAGGCGGTGGATGAAAGAATAATAGTAGAGGCTGCTTTGCAGTAGTATTATTCAGGACAATATTGCTGTTATTCATATAACTGATTTTAATTTTAGAATCAGGTTTATACAAACACAGAATAAGGTTATAAAACGAAAGTACTGCTTTACTTTATACCGGCATATACCACAAAGTGGTATATTTCTGATCGTATCTAAAAAAAATATACTCTTCCCCGTTACCACTGTTCCACTTACCTGCAAAACCCGGCTGCGTCTCTGCGGTAAAGTCATTAAAACATAAAAGTTACAACCTTGAAGTGTAGAGTTTGAGCGGGCAGGTGAGAAGTTTGACCACGAGGGTGAGAAGTTTGACCACGGAGGTGTGGAGTTTGACCACGAGGGTGAGAAGTTTGACCACGAAGCTGTGGAGTTTGACAACCAAGGTGTGGAGTTTGAACACGAGGGTGTGGAGTTTGACCAGGCAGGTGTGGAGTTTGACCAGGCAGGTAAAAAGCTTGTGCTGCTCGTGGCAGCACATGTATAAAGCATTTTAATTATAAAATAGCTATACGCACTTCATTTCTCCGTTAAACCGAAAAGTAAATCTTTTCCTTAGCTCCCTTTAAGAACAATGCAACAATACAACCATAAGACAATTACCCTATTCTATCAGCTTATTCCTCATCCCATACATGATAAGGCCGCCAATGGTCTTGGCATCCACTTTGGTCTTCATGTTCTGCCGTATCGTTTCTATGGTGCGGGGACTGAGGAAAATGATCTTGGATATCTCTTCCGTAGTTTTATCTTCCGCCAGCAACTGGAGTATTTTCAGTTCTTTTTCGTTGAAATGTATAGGGGTGTCGGTGCCGTAATGCTGGCGAACGTTCTTTTTCTGCATTAATTTACCCATCACGGCTTTATTTACCAGCTCGTTAAAGTAAAAATCATCGTTCATGCAGGTAAGAATGGCTTCATATATCTCTTCGGGGTCGGTGGTTTTGGTTAAATAGGCGTTGGCCCCCATTTCCATCATTTTACTGATCATTTGCTGATCATCGTACATGGTAAGCACAATGATCTTAATGTCCTCGTACTCTTTCCGTATCAGCTGAATACCGTTGATGCCGTCAATCTCGGGCATCCGTATATCCATCAACAAAACATCGGGTTTTTTAATACTGATCTTATGCATCATGTCCTTTCCGTCCTCTGCTTCCCAAAGCATTTTAAGGTTGGCTTTTCCGGAAAGGGCCATTTTTATGCCATCCCTGAAGATCTTGTGATCATCAGCAATAGCAATTTTGATCTGGTTGGTTGTGGTGGCCATAGTTGGGTTTGATAATTGGTTATATAAAGCGGCGTTAAGTTACAATTTTCATATTAGAAGATGCTATTTAATATAAGGCCTCGTACCATATTTTTCCACACACTGTTGATTAACGCCCTTTTTTAGAAATATTACTTAGTAATAATACTATTTTTATATTACGTTATTTTACTATTCTCATTTGCACTATTACTCAACCGGAAGTAAATATTACAATCGTAAAATTGGGCAGTTATGCGCTTGCCCAGGGCCTTTTAGCGTAATATCTTTGTTCCAGTTGATTGACATTGGTTCACGTAATTAAAATATCCAATTATCCAATAGAACCAAATCGAATTTCCAATATCCAATTTAGAAAAGCCTGTTTGTGCTTGTGTTGCCGGTGTCAATCAACTATTTTTTTTTAAGATAAAACCCGCTTTTAAGCTCCAATATCCAGTAATGCCTGATGTTTTCGTTCTTTCGCCTGTTGCCAGGAAAGTATAGAACAAGAACAGTTTACTAGAAGATCCGGTTCCTAAAAGTTCACTAAAAGCTCTTAAACCCCTACCCAAATAATCTAAATTACCTAGATAGTAAAATTTCTATGGTAAAGCTACGACATAAAATCCTAGTAATTTTACTATTTTTATTTAGTATATTTACCCTAAGTTGTCTAGAAATTTTACGAGATAATCTTCTTAAATTGCTGTAAAATAACGATTTATGTGAGTTACCCCCGTAAAACTACGTGGATGGCAGTTGTCCAGGTTTACATTTTGGAGGATGTTTACACCTCGAAAAATCAAATCGTAAACCACAAAATCGTAACAATGTTAAATCAGATCGTAGATTTATTAGTAGAGTGCTTTAGCTAATTGATTATTATTTTTGATTTTGAAAACCATTGACTATTTTTGAAAGAAAACCAGTCATTATTCTTCAAGCTCTAAAATATATCACTTACTTCACAGAGACATTACCTTTTATTTTTTGTTTGTTCATTTTCAAAAGAATGAATACAAAAGATAAAAAGGTATTTTTTTTATATACATTTGTCATCACTGTTTTAATACTAATCGTCTTATATACAAGACTGATAAGCAATTCTTTAGAGCAATATTTTTTTGTTACCAGGGTATATAATATACTTGAGTACACCCTTCTCTCTTATTTCTTCTCTTTATATATCAAAAATAAAATAGTAAAAACCATTCTTAGGTTCTCTCCTATTCCATTCGTCCTGTTCTGCATTTATGATTTTGCAATGGCTAAAGAGCCTATTTTGGCTTTTTATCCTTTAATAATTGAATATCTAACTTTACTGATTTTTATTATTTATTACTTTTTTGAAGTAATGCAGGAAAATGTAGTTGAACCTATTTACCAAAAGCCTATTTTTTGGATATCTGTGGCTTTCATAATAAATTTTTCAGGTAATTTCTTTCTCTTTCTATATTCAAAAAACAGCTACAATGATGAAGAATTCAGAAGACATTTCCTTATAATTTACAGTACAGTAACAATTCTGAAAAATATCTTACTATGTATTGGAGTCATGATTAAAGAGAATAAGAATGATACAAATTCTGATTTTCATAGCTTAAAATCTGATTTTGACTTTTACCCGTTTAAAAATTAACGCTAATAGCCCAGGCAAAAAATGTATTTTTTACAAGTAACTAATGATTCTTCGGGGATGAATTCGGTTATGTTCTTAGGAACATTAGGCATGCTTGCTTTGGCAATGGGCATTGTTATCTTCGTTATATTCCATCAGCGCAGGATCATCCGCTATAATACCCAGCTTAAAAAACTGGAAGAAGAAAAACAACAGATACTCTTAAATGCCTCTATCCGTTTCCAGGAAGAAGAGCGTAACCGTATAGCAGCCGACCTTCACGATGATGCCGGCCCGTTATTGGCCACCGCCCGGCTTTACCTGAATGAGAACCTGGTAAACCAGGAAAAGGCCCAACAGTTGCAAAGTATCTACAGCGCCAAGCAGATCATTGATGACGCTATACTGCTTATACGCAACATCAGCCACAGCCTGATGCCGCCTACACTGAAAAATTTCGGGCTGGAGAGTGCAACAAACGACCTTTTTCAAAAAATAAGCGGCAGCGGCAGCCTGAACGCCAGCGCCCGCTTTCACGATTACCGTACCCGCCTAAAAGTTGACCAGGAGCTACTGGTGTTCCGCATCATACAGGAGTTGGTAAATAATATCATTAAGCACAGCAACGCAGGTTTTATACATCTTACCCAAAACAACAGCAGCAGCAATATGTACTTCCGCCTGCATCATGATGGCACCGGTATTGTACAGGATGAATTTGAAAAATTGAACCACAGCGCACTTGGACTTGGCCTTAAAAATATTGCCAGCCGTGTGAAAGTATTAAAGGGCCGTATATTCTTCGAAATAGATCAAAGCAAGACCTATTATAAAGTAACTATTGAGGTGCCTATTGAACCAATGATATAAGGTCAATTCAGGAACTATGATTTAGGAATTATGATTTATTTTAACTTGATAGTGTTTGAAAAAAGAGGATACTGTCGTTTATAGATGCATTCGCAAATCGTCACTCGCAAATCGTAAATAAACCCCTCCCTTCTCCCTTAAATTGAATTTTGTTTCCGTAATTTTGTTCGAGTATCTTGTACTATATGAGCGAAATAAAAGTTGCTATTGCGGATGATCATAAAATTTTCAGGAAAGGTGTAATTCTATCTCTTCGGCCCTATACCAATATCAAGTTTGTGATGGAGGCTGAAAATGGTGAAGACCTCCTTGAAAAAATTCCGGAATCGATGCCGGATGTGATCCTGTGCGACCTTAAAATGCCCGTTAAAGATGGCATTGACACTACCAAGCTCATTACCAAAAATTATCCCGGTATTCGTGTTATCATACTTACTATGTATGAAGATGAACGCTTTGTGGGCCACCTGATGGATTGCGGTGCTGCCGGTTATCTTTTAAAAAGCACCGAACCTACCGAAATAAAACGAGCTATAATGGATGTTATGCGTACAGGCTTTTACCTGAACCCGTTCGTAAACAAAGTTTTGATCAAAAAGAATTATTCCAAACAAAAATTCAACCCTTCGTTAACCACAGAAGTTGTATTAAGCGAAAGAGAAAAAGAAGTGCTTACGCTTGTTTGTATGGAATTTACTGCTGCGGAGATCGCCCAGAAAATGGACATCAGCGCCCGTACTGTAGAAGCGATCAAAGACCGCCTGATGGAACGCTTTGGAGTTAAGAACTCTGTAGGGCTTGTTTTTTATGCAATGAAGAATTCGCTGATAGACTAAAGCCTGCTTCAAGCTATTAGCTACAAGGGAGAAGCATGTCAACACAAAAACTTTTCAGAATTTGAGGATCTGCTAAAATTTAAAATTTACCCCTTGAGTCTTGCAGCTTGTAGCTATCTCTTAAAACAATCCAAACAACGTACTGTCTATCTTACCAATGATCTGGCCTAAATGTTCTTCATTTTCGGCAAATTTATTTTTATCTGCATCAATGATCAACAGGGGACCTTCTTTATAATTGTCTATCCAGTTGTTGTAAAAATCATTCAGTTTTTTCAGGTAATCCAGGCGGATATTTTCTTCGTATTCCCTCCCTCTTTTTTGTATCTGGGCAACCAGCGTAGGCACCGATGCTTTTAAGTAGATAAGCAGGTCGGGCGGCTGTACCATGCTTTTGAGCGTTTCGAAGAATTTATAATAATTATCAAAGTCGCGTTTTCCCATCAGTCCCATATCATGAAGATTAGGTGCAAAAATATTTGCATCCTCATAAATGGTACGGTCCTGTATAACAGTTTCGGTACCACGTTGTATTTCCAATAATTGATTAAGACGGCTGTTCAAAAAGAATATCTGAAGGTTAAAGCTCCACCTTGGCATGTCTTCATAAAAATCATTCAGGTAAGGGTTGTGATCCACATCTTCAAACTGTGGTATCCATTTATAATGCTTGCTCAGCATTTCTGTTAAGGTGGTTTTACCGGCACCGATATTTCCGGCAACAGCAATATGTTTTGGTTTTTTGGTCTTTGCCATCGTACTTACTTTTATCGACTAAAAAACGCCAGCCCATCACTGACGTTTGCACAAAATAATGAATAATCAATTCAAAAAATCAAATCATTAATAATAGTTTAGATTCATTGCTTCCCTTACCACTTTCATAGTGGCATTAGCGCTTGCATTGGCTTTTGCGGCCCCCTTCTCCATCACTTCTTTAAGGTACTGTTCATCACTTAAGATGGTATTTACCTTTTCCCTTATCGGTGAAATGAAAGCTACCATATCTTCCCCCAATTGCTTTTTCATGTCGCCGTAACGGATGTTGCAATTGTTGTAATCCATTTCATATTTTTCTATCACTTCGGGGGCACTTACCAACTTCATTAAACTGAAAATATTTTCAATATAATCCGGTTTGGCAGCATTATTTTCTGTAGGGCCGCTATCCGTTTTAGCCTTCATTACTTTTTTGCGGATGCTGTCATCGTCATCGGCCAGGTACAAGGTAGCCATCTGGTTCTCACTCTTGCTCATTTTTCCTGTACCGTCAAGGCTTGGCACTTTTACCAGTTCGCCACCATAATTAAAAGCCTGTGGCTCAGGAAGTATCCCTTCCCCATAACGGTAATTGAACCGATTGGCAAAATTGCGGGCCATTTCCAGGTGTTGCTCCTGGTCTTTACCAACAGGTACATATTTGGCCCTGTGCAAAAGAATGTCCGCGGCCTGCAAAACCGGGTAGGTCAGCAAACCCGCATTTGAATTATCCGGGTGAAGACGAACTTTTTCTTTAAAGGTTGCCGTTTTTTCCAGCTCACCTTTATAAGCCAGCATATTCAGGTAAAGGTATAATTCCGAAGTTTCGTGTACATGGCTTTGGCAATACAATGCCGCTTTATCAGGATCAAGGCCGCAGGCGATATTTTCGGCCAATACCCGATGTACATTAGCTTTTAATTCCCTTGTGTCGGGATGTGTAGTTAACGAATGCAGATCGGCCACCATAAAATAGCATTCAAAATCTTCCTGCATTTTTACATAATTGCGAATGGCGCCAAAGTAATTGCCCAGGTGTAAAAAACCCGTGGGGCGTATGCCGCTCATTACTATTTCTTTCTTCTTTTCCATCAGTTGGCGAAGATAGGAAAGGAATTAGGATTTAGGAATTAGGAGTTAGGATTTATTACAGTTGCCTTCTGTGGTCTGTTGTCGGTGGTCTGTAGTCAAAATGTTATCTTTACAACATGGAAGTAAATGATGCATTGGTAGATAAACTGGCCAACCTGGCAAGGCTTACTTTTGATGATGCGGAAAAAGCAGCCGTTAAAAAAGACCTGCAGAACATGATACAGTTTGTAGATAAACTGAATGAGCTGGACACCACAGGTGTAGAGCCCTTACTGCATTTAAGCGACCAGGTAAATATTTTGCGTGCCGATGAAGTAAAAGGAAGCATTACAAGAGAAGAAGCGTTGCAAAATGCTGCAGTACATGATGAGCAGTTTTTTAAAGTACCGAAGGTGATAAAGAAATAATTAATTACACTGATTACTATTAATTACACGGATTAATAGAGGCGAATAAAATTTACAGGAATTAGTGTAATCCGTTTTAATTCGGGTAATAAAAAAAAGAAAAACTATGCCTGGTATCATTCATTTAGAAAGTATTTTTAAAAGCTACTTTTTGGGCAAGCAGGAATTGCAGGTTCTGAAAGGCATTTCCCTGGATATTTTCAAGAATGAATATGTAGCATTGATGGGGCCAAGCGGTTCCGGGAAATCTACTTTAATGAATATTCTTGGCTGTCTCGACTCTCCCAGCGGTGGTAAATATGTATTGAATGGAAAGGATGTAAGCCGTATGGCAGATAATGACCTTGCTATTGTTCGTAATAAAGAGATCGGGTTTGTATTTCAGCAATTTAATTTATTACCCCGCTTAACAGCTGCAGAAAATGTGGCCCTGCCATTGATATATAGCGGTATCACCAAAAAAGAAAGAACAGAACGGGCTAATGAAGTATTGGCAAAAGTAAAACTTGTAGACAGGGGCCATCATAAACCCAATGAGCTTAGTGGCGGACAATGCCAGCGTGTGGCCATTGCACGGGCATTGATCAACAATCCATCTATTATTTTAGCAGATGAACCAACAGGTAACCTGGACTCCAAAACTTCTTACGAGATCATGAATATTTTAGGTAAGATACAGGAAGATGGCAATACCGTTGTGCTGGTAACACACGAAGAAGATATTTCCAATTATGCTCACCGTGTGATCAGGCTCAAAGACGGCATTATTGAAAGTGATAAACGAAACCTGGATCCTACGCCCAACACTGAAACCATCCAACAATAACATTAATAAGCATGGCTATAAAGATATATACCAAAACAGGCGATCTTGGCAAAACGAGTTTGATAGGAGGAACAAAAGTACCCAAGAGCCATTTACGTATTGAAAGCTATGGCACTGTTGATGAACTCAATTCTTTTATTGGCCTGGTAAGTGATCATATAACACATGAGCATTCAAAAATTATTTTAAGGGAAATACAGGACCGGCTTTTTACTATCGGATCATCACTGGCCTGCGACCCGGATAAAGAACCTTTAATGAAAATGCCCGACCTGAAAGAAGAAGACGTTGCTTTACTGGAAAAAGAGATCGATAAAATGAATGAAGAACTTCCGGTAATGAAATCTTTTATTCTTCCCGGCGGTCACCCTGCTGTATCTACTGCTCATATTGCCCGCTGTGTTTGCCGCCGTGCAGAACGTATTTGTGTACATATGCAGCAGGAAGAATTATTTATAGATCCTTTGGTGATAAAATATATCAACCGGCTCAGCGATTATCTTTTTGTGTTAGCAAGATATATTGGCCATCTGTTGAATGTTGAAGAAATAAAATGGCAGCCGAGGATTAATAAGTAATGAAGAAATGAAGGAATGAAAAAATGAAGGATTGATTAAAAGCAAACTGCTAATAATTATTCATTATTAATTATTCATTATTAATTATTTTCCCGTCTTTCATCTGCAATATCCTGTCGCCCATTTTGGCCAGTTCCTCATTGTGTGTTACGATCAAAAAAGTTTGTTGAAAATTATTGCGCAGGTCGATGAATAATTGATGCAACTCTTTTGCGTTCGTGCTATCCAGGTTACCGGTTGGCTCATCTGCCATTATTATAGAAGGATTGTTGATCAATGCCCGTGCCACTGCCACCCGCTGCTGCTCGCCCCCCGAAAGTTGCTGGGGCTTATTATCCAGCCTGTCGCCAAGGCGTAAAGTTTTCAACAATTCGGTGGCTTTTGTTACCACCGCCGCCTTTTTTCTGCCGGCGATCCATCCCGGGATGCACACATTTTCCAAAGCCGAAAATTCAGGCAATAAATGGTGAAACTGAAAAACGAAGCCGATATGTTTATTGCGAAAGGCTGCCAGTTTGGAGCCGCCAAGGGTATCAATACGCACATTATCAAGCGCTATAGCTCCTTTATCGGCTTTATCCAAAGTGCCCAAAATGTGCAGCAGCGTGCTTTTGCCGGCCCCTGATGAGCCTACGATGCTTACGATCTCCCCTTTATTAATGGTAATATCAACGCCTTTTAAAACTTCCAGCGACCCATAATGTTTGTGAATATCGTGAGCTGTTAACATGGTTCGAAAATAGTCAATAATTATAAATATGAGGCGGCATGCAACCTATTTCCAAATTTGTGAGTCTTTTTAAAATAAACCGGCGAAACCATCGTTAAAAAAACACTTTTGGTTATTTCGTACGAACATATACATTTGCAAAAAATTAAACCTCTTTAAAAGATGTTTTGGACACTAGAATTAGCCTCTCATTTGGAAGATGCTCCATGGCCGGCAACAAAAGACGAATTAATTGATTATTCTATCCGCAGTGGTGCACCCATTGAAGTGGTAGAGAACCTGCAGGAACTGGAAGATGAGGGAGAGATCTACGAAGGACTGGAAGATATCTGGCCGGACTATCCAAGCCAGGAAGATTTCTTTTTTAATGAAGATGAATATTGATCGCAGATTAAAAAGGATTATTATGATTTCGCTGATATCGGCTTTATAATTACGGGCTTCATATCAACAAACTTGAATAATATCTATTTAAATAAAAAGGCTTCTTAAAGGAAGCCTTTTTATTTTTCAGTAATCAAATGCCTTTTGTTTATTTAAAAGCGCTTGTCGCAAAATACTGCATCAGCGAAATCAATTTAATCCTAATCAATCAGCGATTAACTCTCTTTCACCCCTAACTTCTCCATCACAATATTACTTACTCCGGTTGTTGAATAGCCCCCGTCATGAAATAGATTTTGCATGGTAACCATTCTTGTAAGATCGCTGAACAAGGTGATGCAATAATTGGCACAATCTTCAGCACTGGCATTGCCTAATGGCGCAATAGCATCTGCATAATCAAAGAAATCGCCGAAACCTTTGATACCTGTGCCTGCAGTGGTTTTGGTAGGCGATTGCGAAACCGTATTGACACGAACTTTTTTCTCTACACCATAATGATAACCAAAACTACGGGCAATACTTTCCAGCATCGCCTTGATATCTGCCATATCGGTATAAAATGGATAAGTACGCTGCGCTGCTGCATAGGTCAATGCAACCACGCTGCCCCACTCATTGATGGCATCCAGTTTTTTTGCAACAGCAAGCATCTTGTGCAGGCTCATAGCGCTTACATCAATGCCTTTAGCAAAATAATCGTAGTTACTTTCTGTGTACGGTATCTTCTTGCGGATGTTCACGCTCATACCGATAGAGTGCAATACAAAATCGATCTTACCGCCCAATACTTCCTGGCTTTGTGTAAATAAAGTTGTTAATTCCTCCACACTTGTTGCATCAGCAGGAATGATCTGGCTGCCTGTTTTTTCTGCCAGTTTATTGATCTCGCCCATACGCATTGCTATAGGCGCATTGGTCAATACAAATGTTGCGCCTTCTTCATGCGCTTTTTCAGCTACTTTCCAGGCTATAGAGTTTTCATCCAGTGCGCCGGTTATGATACCACGTTTTCCTTTTAGTAAGTTGTATGCCATAAAATGATTTTAATTACGTTAAATTCTGACTGTCGTAAAGATAAAAACTTTTTATTCAAAAAAACTACTTCAAAACTTTAGCTATCCCTACAATTAAATAAATACCAATAGTCATGTAGATAAATAGTGACGATAATAAGATAGCAAGATATAGAAGTAGATTTTTTCCGCTGTCTCTCGGATTAATTTTCTTCTGGAGATACTTATTAAAAAAGTAAAAAGGAATCGTCATTAACCCTGGAATTCCAAGGGCCAGCAACATGTATGGAACAATTAGAAAAATCATCTGTTAATTAAGATCTTTCATTTCCAGCGTAATATTTTTATCTTTTCCTACAGTAAGCAGGAATTTAGCAACACACAATACATCAATAATTCTTCCGTTTTGCAAAGCCGGAGAAACAAATACAATATTTTCAAAGTGGTTTTTAAAAAGTTGATTTATTTCTTCTTTAAAAGCTGATTTAACTGAAAACACTTCAATCTTTTTCTCTCGTTTAACCAAAAAATAAACAAACACGCTTCCCGATTTTTTGGGTTTCCATTTTAATTTTAATTTATTGAGGTCAATTGCTAAACTATCGGTGAATTTGGGATAACTACTATAAAAACTGGGATTTATCTCAACATAAGTAAATTTTCCACTTTTATACCTCTCTTCTATAGCCTGCACGGGAGTAGTTGTTTCAGTAAATTCAATTGTATTAACCGGCATATTGAATTGCGGCCTGCCCAAAGAAAAATGGGTACTTTTATTTCCCTCTTTAGCAAAAGCTATTAAAGTATCTCTAATCAATTTAAAGTTCAAAACATGGTATTCTTTATTTACAACGAAATAAGCAGGTTTATATGATTCGCCGGAAAAGGCAACAATATCACCAATTTTAACCCCATCCAATCTAAACAAACCATTTGAGCTTGTACATGTTCCATTTGAAGAACCTTTCACTCTAACAGTTTCAAAAGGCACTGCGTTTCCATTTGCATCCTTTATACTCCCCTCAATAGCAATTAATTTATTTTGCGAATATCCGTTGATCAGAAAACAGGCAAATAGCCCGATTAATAAAAGTCTCATACTTTAATTTTAGTTGCCTACCATTTCCCTGGCATTTTCCAATGCAGCAGCAGTAGGTTTTTCGCCACTAAGCATTTTTGCAATAGCGGTAATACGCTCATCATTGTTTAATAAACGTATGGATGTAATGATGGTATCTTCTTTAATAGCCTTGTACACAAAATAATGCGCCGTAGCTTTTGCTGCAATTTGCGGCTGATGTGTAATGGCGATCAATTGGTGCGATCCCGATAATTCTTTCATGATGATGCCAACCTGTTTAGCTGCTTCCCCGCTGATACCGGTATCGATCTCATCAAATATCAACGTAGGTAATTGCAGTTTTTTTGCCACCAAAGATTTAATGCACAACATCAGCCTGCTCAATTCACCGCCACTGGCTACTTTACGCAATGGTTCAAAACGATTGCTCTTATTGGCATCAAACAAAAATTCTACTGTATCCGCACCATGATCATTCAGATTACTCTTTTCCAATTGCACTTTAAACCTTGCATTGGGCATACCAACCTGTGTCAGCAATGCATTCGTTCTTTCTTCAAAAGGCTGCACTGCTTTTTTCCGGTTGGCCGAAATGACCGCTGCTGCTGCATTACATTGATCCAATAATTGCTGCACCAGTTTTTCTTTTTGTTGAATCGCTTCGCTGATGTTCAGTATATCGTTCAGCTTTATTTCAAGAGTAGCTTTTATTTCCAGTAATTCATTGGTAGAATTTACCCCATGCTTTTTCAATAATTTATAACCGGTAGATATCCTGTCGTTCACCAGTTGTATCCTCTCTGCACTATATTGTACACTGTTATTGATACGTTCCAGCTCATCAGAAATATCCTGCAGTTCTACCTGCGCACAGTGCAGCCGCTGACCGAGGCCGGCTATATCGGTATGGTATTGTTCCAGCGCATGCAGTTTATTATGCAACGATTTCAGTTGCTGTACCACTGGTTGTTCGCTTTCACTCAATTCAAAATAAATACCTGATAATTGCTGCTTTACTGTTTCTGCATTGCTCAACAATTTCAATTCTGCATCCAGCTCTTCCAGTTCATTTTCTTTCAGGCCGGCTTCTTCCAGTTCGTCAAATAAAAATTGGTTATAATCAAGCGCCGTATTGGCCTGCGCCTGCTGCGTTACCAGTTCGGCCAGTTCTTTTTTGGCTTTAGTATATTGATGAAACAAAGACGCATATTCCTGGCAAAGCTCCAGGTTGCCTGCCAAAGCATCCAGCACTTCCCGTTGAAAATCGCTGTCTCCCAGTTCAAGCGTATCAAATTGCTGGTGCAGATCAACCAGCAACGAACTTAATGCCTTCAGCTGGTT
Source organism: Bacteroidota bacterium (assembly GCA_048497855.1). Lineage (GTDB taxonomy): Bacteria > Bacteroidota > Bacteroidia > Chitinophagales > Chitinophagaceae > Ferruginibacter. Next base: position 313,709 of record JBEHZB010000003.1, read on the forward strand.
AAGGTTTACCGGCGTATCATTTATAAAGGCCCGTGATTTACCCGAAACAGCTATCTCCCGGCGAATGACCAGTTCATCATCCCATTCCAGCTCATTCTCTGCAAACAATGTTTTTATTTCTTTCTTACTCTTTAAAGCCTTCACATTAAAGAAGCCTTCTACCACGCATTTTTTATCTTTTTGCTGTAGCACGCCACTATCCGCCCTGTCGCCCAGTATCAGGCTCAATGCGCCCATGAGGATACTTTTACCGGCACCTGTTTCGCCGGTTATGATATTCAGATGATCGGAAAAATCCACTTCCAGATCATCAATGATAGCATAATTCTGTATGTGTAATTTGATTAGCATGAGCAAGCAAATTAATTGTTTTTGTGCACAGATAAAGAGATAATTTCTATGGTTGTCTGAACGGGGATTTGGGTGGATGATAAGATTTTGGGGATTTGTATTTAATCTTTTTAATCAATTAATCCACCTTAATCCCCGTTCAGACAAAATAAAAAAGCACCTCATTTTACTGAAGTGCTTTCCAAATTACTTATTCCGAATTATCAATTACTTAACCTCTACAGAATCATTCAGGTCAGTATCCACCAAAATACGTCCGCAGTTCTCACAAACCATCACTTTCTTGTGCAGTTTGATCTCACTTTGTTTTTGTGGTGGGATAGCGTGGAAACAACCACCACAGCTGTCTCTTTCTACCGGCACTACAGCCAGGCCATTGCGGTAATTCTTGCGGATGCGGTCATAGCTCAATAACAAACGCTCATCTACCTGTTTCCTTGCAGCCTCTTCTTCTTTATTGTATTGCTTTTCTTCTTTTTCAGTTTCGCTGATGATCTTTTCCAGTTCACCTTTTTTGCCGCTAAGATTATTCTCTTTGGTAGCTACCGCTTTTTTAGCAGCTTCCAGTTGCCTTGCCTTATCAGCAATTTCTTCTGTAGCATCTTTAATGTGTTTTTCGCAAAGCTTTACTTCCAGGGTTTGCATTTCGATCTCTTTGTTGATCGCTTCAAACTCACGGTTGTTCTTTACATTATCACTTTGCTTTTCGTATTTTTTAATCAACGCTTCCGCCTCTTTGATACCTTCTTTCTTTTGTTCAATGAATTCCTGTATGCCGTTTATCTCTTCTTCCACACGGGTTTGCCTGGCATGTAAGCCTTCAATTTCATCTTCCAGGTCCTTCACTTCCATCGGCAACTCACCTTTCAGAATTTGAATTTCATCCAGCTTACAATCAATTTTTTGTAACCGAACTAAAGAAGTTAATTTTTCTTCAACGGAATACTCTGCAACTTTTGCCATATTAAAATTTGATTTTTACTTTTTTGTTTTGTGCGATCAACATTTGCAATTGATCATCCTTTTCCGGTAAAATATTGAACGGGATTGGTTTGCACCCCCGTTTTCAGGACGGCAAAGGTAGGAAATTTTTGCCTCAAAACCTCATCCAAAAGCTCGATCGTGTACTGTTCGCTTTCCCAATGGCCGATATCGGCTATTACCAGCCTGCCGTTGGCATCAAAGAATTCATGGTATTTTACATCAGAAGTAACGTAGAAGTCGGTACCAGCAGCAATTGCAGCACCTATTAAAAAGCTACCGGCTCCCCCGCAAAGCGCTACTTTTTTTACTTTTTTACCTCTCAGCGGCGTATGCCGGATCACTGTAAGCCCAAATGCCTGTTTCAGCAGGGCCAAAAAAGCATTTTCATCCATTTCTGTGGTCAATTCCCCGGTAAGGCCGCTCCCAACCTGTTGATATGCATTGTCGAGCCCGATTATTTCATACGCTACTTCCTCGTACGGGTGCGACTTTATCAGGGCATTCAGCACCTGTTTTTCCTTCCAGCTTTCAAAAATAACTTCCAGCTTACGCTCCTTCTCATAATGCCGTTCTCCGGGCTTGCCCACAAAAGGATCAGTTCCTTTCCCTCCTTTAAAAGTCCCCTCGCCTTCCACAGAAAAACTGCAATCACTGTAATTACCTATTTCACCGCCACCTGCTGCAAATAAAGCTTCTCTTACTTTATCAAGATGATCAAGCGGAACATAAGTGTATAATTTTTTCAGGATGTCTTTTTTTGTGGCCAGTATTTTCCGGTTCATCAAACCAAGTTTATCTGCAATTTTCGAATTCACACCGTGCAGCACATTATCCAGGTTGGTATGGATAGCATAAATGGCAATATCATTTTTTATCGCAGCTATCACGGCTCTTTCTACATAATTCTTGCCGGTGATCTTTTTTAACCCGCCAAAGATTATCGGGTGATGCGCAACAACCAGGTTATATTTTTTTGCAACGGCCTCCATGATCACTTCTTCTGTTGCATCCAGTGCAATGACAGCCCCGGTACATTCCCGGGAAACATTGCCAGTTATCAGCCCGGCATTATCATAGCTTTCCTGTAAAGAAGGCGGCGCCACTGTTTCTAAGAAAGATGTAATATCTTGGATTTTCATTTCTTTCGTTAACCTTTTCTTTATTAAAAGTAATCTTTGTTGGTATACAAAAAAAAGATCACACAAAATTTAATTCAATCTATAGTAGTCATCTTCACAAAAGATAATTCTCCCTAATCTAAAACTAATGTGGTATCGAATGTTTAATTTGCACACTTATTTAGTATAGCATGAAACCAATAAGATTAATAGGCGCAATATTTTTTGCCTTCATTTTAAGCTCTTGTCAAAAAGAATTCAGTGTAGATGGCAGTAATCCTCCTGCAAATTTTACAGATAGCAATTTTATTAACAAGATTCATTATGACAGCCTCAATATTTCCACTAATCAATATGACACTTTCGCACAAGCTAGTTTATCATACGATAATAATAAAAGATTAACAGTTTTTCGTCTTGAAGAATTATCTGTGATCGATGAATTTACTTTTGCTTACCCTGCCAATGATAGTTTGCCATTTAAATCACAAGAGACAATTACTGCGTTAGACACTTATACTACTTATCATTTTTATGATGCTCAAGGGCAGAAAACAAAAGATTCAACATTAATAGCACATGTTGGTTCTTCAACTGTAGATACTATTGTAAAATATTTTACTTATTCTCCCGGCCAAATAATTTCCAAGAGTCTTCAATATATCGCCAATGCAACAGACATTTCTTCAATTGATACTGCCAGTCTGGACATAAAAGGAAATGTGGTGCATATAAAGGTGTACATACATGACCCTTCAAATCCTAATAACCCTTCATTGGTTTTGTACAAAGAAGAAAACAATACTTATGATAACAATATAAATCCTTTTTATTTAATTTCTGGCTTTAAAAGATGGAAACCTATACCGAATTATGAAATAGGTGATATTATAGAAAGAACTTGCCCCAATAATATTATGGACATTAATGACAAATATTATTACGGCAATCATCCCCCCTCAATTTATAATTACCATTTTTTATACACCTACAAATTGAATGGACTTATACAACAAATCATAATACCTGGCTCTACTTACAGGGTATTATTTAGTTATATACATTTGTAGCAAAAACAAATGCCTGCATCCAAAAATCTTTATCAACAATACCAATCCTCTCTTCAAAAAATTGCCGACGTAAGATACGCTTCTGCTGTTTTGCAATGGGACCAGGAAACTTATCTGCCACCTAAAGGCGGTGACATGCGTGGCAGGCAGATAGCTACCTTAAGCGAAATAGCGCATCAACAATTTACCGATGATAAGTTTGGCGCTTTACTGCAGGAGCTTAACGGCAAAGAAGATTTAACAGTTCAGCAAAAGAAAAACGTAGAGCTGACATTGGAGGATTACAATAAAAGCAAAAAATTTACTGCCGGTTTTGTACGGAAGATGAGTGAAGCGGTTAACAAAAGCTTTCATGCCTGGATAGAGGCCCGCAAACAAAATTCCTTTGCTGTTTTTCAACAGCCGCTGGATACTATCATTCAATTGAAAAAGCAGGAAGCTGATATTTTGGGTTATGAGCATCATCCTTACAATGCCTTGATGAATGATTATGATAAAGGGCTTACTGTTGCTATTACGGATAAATTATTTGCTGACCTAAAACCACAATTGCTGCATTTTCTCAACGACCTAAAAAATAAGCAACCTGTTGACAACAGCTTCCTTCAACAACATTTTAATAAAGATGATCAATGGAAATTTGGATTGCAGGTATTACATGATATGAATTTTGATATGCAGGCCGGGCGACAGGATATCAGCGAACATCCTTTTACTACCAGCTTTAATAATGCTGATGTAAGGGTAACAACAAGAATAGACGAGAATGATTTTGGCAACATGACCTGGAGTTGCATTCACGAAGGCGGCCATGCATTATACGAGCAAGGTTTACCCGGCGAAGAATATGGATTGCCGCTGGGCGAGGCCTGCAGCCTGAGTATACATGAAAGCCAAAGCCGGTTGTGGGAAAATAATATAGGAAGAGGATTACCCTATTGGGAATATTATTTCCCCATTTTAAAGGATCTTTTTAAAGAACAGTTGAGTGGCATAAATATTGAACAGTTTTATAAAGGTATCAACAAAGTAGAGCCTTCATTGATAAGAACAGAAGCTGATGAAATAACGTATCACTTTCACGTGATGATACGATATGAAATAGAAAAGATGTTGATCGATGGCAGCATAACTACAGCGGATATACCTGCTTACTGGAACGAGCACTATAAAAAATATTTAGGCCTTACCGTTCCGGATGATAAAAAAGGTTGTCTGCAGGATGTACACTGGAGCCATGGCAGTTTTGGATATTTTGCTACATACAGTTTGGGTAGTTTATACGCCGCTCAATTATATGCAGCTATATCAAAAGAAAATCCCGGGATAGAAAGACAGATCACAGCAGGCAATACCAAACCGATACTTAACTGGTTAAGAGAAAATATTCATCAGTATGGCCGCTTTTATACATCGCAGCAGTTATGCGAAAAAGCTACCGGTGAAGTATTGAACAGCAATTATTTTATACGATATGCAGAAAAGAAAGTGAACAAAATTTATGACTCTTAAAATGAAAAAAATGAAAACTTTACTTTATAAACTGGCGCTTATCATTAGCATAAGCTTTTCAACAGTTTTACTCAACAGTTGCAGCAAAGATGACGACGACAATTCTACAACAGTAACAGGTTCAGCCAACGCACAATATTTTTCGAATAATGTTCTCAACCGCGACCTTACCGTACAGCAGGCACTTAATGGCGGTACAGATATAACCGCATCATTTAATGGCTATACTTTCCGGCTTACAAAAAATGCGGCATACAGTGGTACGATAACCGCAGCAAATGATCTGTTATCAGAAAACGGTACCTGGAGTGTAGATGCCGATTATAACAACATAACTTTTAACTTTCCTACTGATATGATTCCCGATCTTGCTTTTTTTAACAAGCAATGGACCTTCAGCAACAGGAATTCTGCTGTAGTAGAATTAACATCAGGCAGCGATGTATTAAAATTTCAAAGAAAATAGCAGCAATCTATAAAACAAAAAGCCCCGGAATCAATTATCGATCCGGGGCTTTTTTATGAGTTATTTTATACTACGATTTTAAATTGTTTACCAGGGTGATATAATTATTCATAGCCGTTTCTTTTGAAGTTCCTTTAAGCGCCGACCATGCTTCATATTTAGCTTTACTTACAAAATCAAAAGGATTAGATGGCGGCTCCGTATTCACATCTCCTTCTGTGGATTGCTTATACAGGGAGTACAATTGCAGTAGAGTATCGTTGCTTGGTTTTTCTGAGAGATTTTTGCTTTCTGCAGCAGCCTGTTCAAATTGCGCTTTTAGTTCCATGGGGCTTATTTTTTTGCTAAAATAGTTTATTCTCCGGCAAAAGAAAGGTTTTTAGCAAAATTTTAAATTTTACGCTTAAAGCTTTAGGCCGTAAGCTTTAAGCAGAAGACAACTGACAATACTAACTTAAATGAATAGTTGCAGTAAATTTGCATCACTTCTTGTTAAATGAGTTTTCTATTTTTTTTGTATCTTCCGCATATGGCCTCTTTAATATCCCGGATAATAATCAATACTGTCCTTCGGCATAAGAAGGAAAATAAGGAAAGAACAAAGCCTTATTCCCGCTATGAGTTGGCAAACGGGTTCAGGGAACTTAAGCTCATTATTATAGGTTTGCTGAAAGACATTGTCATTATCTTTATCGGCATCCTGTCGGCAGGTTTTGGACTGGAAAGTTTTTTATTGCCGAGTAACCTTATTGACGGTGGCGCTACCGGCGTAGCATTGCTGGTATCGGAACTTAATCCTGTTTCCCTGTCTGTAGCATTGGTACTTATTAATATTCCCTTCCTCATACTTGGATATAATGCTATCAGCAAGCAATTTGCCATCAAAGCAGCCATTGCTATCACTACGCTGGCCATCGTATTGGCCACTGTTCATTTTCCCAATGTGCTTAAACATTTTGATCTTGATAAGGGCGATAAAATATTATTAGCGGTATTCGGCGGTTTTTTTCTTGGTGCAGGAATAGGGTTAACTGTACGTGGCGGCGCTGTACTGGATGGCACCGAAGTACTGGCTATTGCGCTTAGTAAACGATTGGGTGTTACCATCGGTGATGTGATCATCATTGTGAATATCATTGTATTTTCAGCAGCGGCATACTTTCTTTCTATACCAACAGCGCTCTATTCTATGATCGCTTACCTGGCAGCTTCCAAAACGCTTGATTTTGTAATTGAAGGTGTAGAAGAATATACAGGTGTCACCATTATTTCTTCGCACAGCGAATTGATCCGTACGGCCATCATCGAAAAAATGGAACGGGGGGTTACCGTTTACAAAGGCAAGCGTGGATTTGGCAAAAGCGGGCATACCGGTGATATTGATATTGTGTTTACCGTAATTACCAGGCTGGAGATCAGCAAGTTGAATATGGAAATACAAAAAATCGATCCAAATGCTTTTGTTGTAATGAACAGTATTAAGGATACCAAAGGCGGGATGATCAAAAAACGCCGTTTCCATTAGGCTTTTATGCTGTCATTAACAATACATAAAGGAACTAAACGTTTAATTTTGCAGAGCTTATAACAGTTCGTTAAACTACTATACTATGCGTTCTTCCACAATTAAAAAGATAGCCATACTTATTTCGATACAGTTTGTATCGGGCAGCATTTGTTTTGCCCAGTATAAAACATTCAAATTATCGGAAACAGGCGATACGTTAAATGCAGTTGATAAGCAGGACCGTAAGCAGGGCAAATGGGTGATACATGTAGATCCGGTGCGTGGAGAAGAAGGTTATGAAGAGGAAGGTATTTTTAAAGATGATAAGAAGGAAGGTATCTGGAGATTATACAATTTAACCGGCGATATCATTGGTGTAGAGAATTATAAATTCGGCGGTAAGGATGGCATTCAGCAATACTACACTTACCTTGGCGACCTGGTGAAGGAAGAATCCTGGCGTGCCTATAACCCTGATGCACCTTACGATACCATTCCTGTTTATGGTGATGGCAACGGCGAAATCATTGATTATAAAATTGTAAAAGCAGAACAATACAGCGTAAAACACGGCGAATGGAAATATTATGAACCGGGAAGCGGGCGACTGATAAAAACAGAAAAATATGATCGCGGCTTTTTAGAGAAAGCTCCGGGCAGCACTACAGCAGCTACAGTTCCGGTTGTTGATAAATCCAAAAAGCCGGAAAAGACAGCAGAAATGATAGAATGGGAAAAGAAGAATAAAGGAAAGAAAAAAGCATTGAGAGACGGGCAGACGGGGCTATAGAGTTTTCCGTTTTGAGTTTTCCGTTTTCGGTTGTTTGAAGCGAAGATCAGGTTGTGTTGAGTTTGATATTCTTGAGTCTGATAAAAAGATAAAGGGCGCTAGTAGCGCCCTTTATCTTTTTATACTTTTTACAGATCAATCTTCAGTGCATCTTCCTTAAGATCATAAAGCGTATCATTCGTTTTACCAAAGCCATGCAATATAATTTTCAGCTTGCCATATTTTGATGTATAGCTTCCTTCTTTTTTTGTAAGTGTAATGCTGTTTGTTGCGGCATCGTACATAATATCTCTTTTATAGTATTCTCCTTTTTCATAATTATACGTATTGCCATCGTCTTCATAATACGTAAAAGTTGTTGCAGCATTTCCTTTCCAAATGTGCAGGTACATAACTCCATCTCCTTTTTCTTTTGTATTCTGTATTATGCTTTGCATAGGAATGATACCCCCTGCTTTAACAAACACCGGCAGGTCATCTAATGGAGAAGGTACATAATACGGCTGCCCGCCTTCATATAACTTATCGTCACTCAACCTGTACCACCTGGTATTGCCCGGTAGATATATCTCCAGTATTTTGTCTGAAGAAGATACGGGGCAAACCATCATATTGTCGCCAAACAAAAACTGGTTTTGATATTTATTGCTGTACGCGTTGTCATCAAATGTATAGTCTATCGGCAGCATACGGTTGATAGGGATACCACTAACATGCGCCTGGTAAAAGCTGCTGTATAAATACGGCATCAGCTTATAACGCTGTTCCAATACTCTTTTGATCTTCTCTGTATTCTCATCATTGAATAACCAGGGCTCCCGGTAGTTATTATTGATAGCCACATGATTCCTGAAGAAAGGCATGTAAACACCAAGGCTCATCCAGCGCACAAATAATTCAGGTGTAGGGTTACCCATAAATCCTCCTACATCCATTCCTACAAATGGCACACCGCTCAGGCCCATGCTGTTCAATAAACGAAAACCAAGCAGCATGTGTTCATCGGTACTTACATTATCTCCCGTCCATTGAGCCGAATATTTTTGAACGCCGGAATAACCTGCTCTTGTCAGCACAAATGGCCGCTGCCCGTTCATCAGATCCTTTGTACCGAAATAAGTAGCTTTTGCCATCAATGAACCGTATGCATTCTTAACTGTAAATAATGTCTTCTTATCTTTTCCGTCTCCAAATTCAATTAGGTTTGGAAATTCCCTTCCCCATCCTGCCGGTTCGTTCATATCATTCCAGAAACCGCGGATGCCGTTATCCACATAAGCGTTTTTAAAACTTTTGCCCCACCATGCCGCAGCTGCAGGTTTGGTAAAATCAGGAAAGTGGCACCTGCCGGGCCATACATGGCCAATATAATTTCTACCATCGGGATATTTGGCAAAATAATTATTCGCCACACCTTCATCATATTGCTGGTATCCTTTTTCTACTTTAATACCGGGGTCAATGATCGTAACCACATCAAAGCCCATCTTCTTCATCTGCACCATCATACCTTTTACATCAGGATATTTATCACTCCACGTAAATACTTTGTAGTTATTCATGTAATTGATGTCGCTTACGATAGCATCAGCCGGTAGTTCCTTATCCCGGAAAGAAGTGGCCACTTCCAGTAATTGCTTTTGGCTGCTGTAGCCATAACGGCTCTGTTGAAAACCCAGGCTCCATAAGGGCGGCATTGGAGTGCGGCCGGTAAGCGCCGTATAATCTTTGATGATCTGCCTGACTGATGAGCCTCCAAAAAAGTAGTAGTTCATCTCTCCGTCATCTGCGCCAAAATGAAACAGTTCTTCATCTGCGCCGCCGCCAAAATTAAAATAGGTTTTGTTGGTATTGTCGAAGAAGATACCGTACAGCACGTTACCATGTGTGCCTATAAAAAATGGAACGGTGGAGTATAAAGGATCTTTATCCAATGCATAGCCCGGCACATCGCTGTTCCAGTTTTGAAAGAATGTTCCTCTCCTGTTGATATCGCCTGTTTTTTCTCCTAAGCCAATAAATCGTTCATCGCTGTACATTTTTTTGTAACAGCTTACCTGGTTGCCATACCATGATACTCCAAGAGCTGTTTCATCGCTGCACAGTACTTCCCCTTTTTTATTGGAAACAGATACCCGAAAAGGATCAGAAATATTGACCTGTATAGAATCAGTGATAAGCGAATATTGATTACCCGAAATTTTCAATTCAGGCGCTGAAGCAGCGGGCTGTAAATTGTCAATGGCAAAAGAAAAATCATCGGTCATTTTTTGTTTGCTCAATCGTATACGAACGGTAGTGGCATTATAAACCGTAACCCTTGCATAAGCATTGGAAAGCTGGAACTCGTATCCGCCCGCAATTTTTTTATTGCTGATGATCTTTCCCGCCTGTTCACTTAAACGGTTTTCCTGCGCTTTTGAAACTATGCAGAAAATGATAACAGCAGTGAGTGTTAATATTTTTTTCATTGGTTAGTTATTGATGCAATTGTTAATGAGCCGGAACGGCCTCGTAAATCTAAGGTATTATTGTGTAAAATATACACAATATTGGTAAATTTTATATCTCCAGCCTTTTGTTTATTGACAAATAAGATTCCTCGTTCCTCGAAATGAAAAGAACTTGTTACTGTAAACGCTTTTAAAAGATATCAGAATTTATCTTCGGCAAGATCAGCTTTAAAGAAACGGCTGAAAAAAAGCAACTGGTAAGGAATGGCATTTTTCCAGTAATCCCAGCTATGCTCGCCGGGGCGCTCTGTGTAATCGTGCGGTATATTCAGTTCCTGTAATTTTTGATGAAGGTGCCTATTGCCATTGATAAAAATATCTTTGGTGCCACAATCAATAGTAAGTTTCAATGTGCTGTTGCTGTAATTTTCTACCAGGTTTATCACCGTCATATCGTGCCATTCCTTTGCATGGGTCAATGTATCGCCGATACGTTTCATGATATCAAACCGGTTCCTGCTTTCACTAAGATCAACACCACCGCTTATAGCACCTGCTGCACCAAAAATATCCTGGTGCCGGAATGCCAGGAACAAAGCGCCGTGGCCACCCATGCTTAACCCGGTAACGGCCCTGAATTTCTTTTCGGGCCGGGTGTGGTAATGTGCATCTATATAATGTACTACTTCTGTGCCTATATATGTCTCGTAGCGCATGGAGGTATCAATGGGACTGTCGAAATACCAACTGCTGTTATGCCCGTCGGGACAAATGATCATCACCTGGTATTCATCTGCATATGATTCCAGTTCCGGTACTTTCTTTATCCAGTTATTATAGCTTCCGCCATAACCATGCAAAAGATAAACAACAGGATATTTATTTTTTTTATTGCGATAGCTGTCCGGTTTGATTACTACACAGTTAAAAGATTGGTGCATTGCAGCGCTTTCGATCTTTATAGTATCTACGGTGCCGCCAAAAGCAAATGAGGAAACGAGCAGCAGGCAAAAAGCTGAATAAAGATATTTGGTACAAGTGAGTGACACAACAGGGATTGATTAGTGAACAAATGTTTGCTGTATAAATATACTTAAAAATAAAAGTGCCGCTGATCAGTCAGCGGCACTTTATAAAACGCCCACGTTTATTTAATTCTTTATTTCCTTTTGCATTGGGTTCACATTTCCACCGGCTGCACCTCTTGGATTGCCACCGCCTCTTGTTTTAAACAGCTGGAACTTACTTGGCGTAGTTACTTCCGGCCAGCTGTTATTGCTGGTGTTGATGTCGGCTGTTTCTCTCATCGGGTCTATCAAAATAGAAGCTACTTCTTTATCCTTCATAAAGGTTTTGGTAACTTTATTTTCATTCTTGCGCCACACCTGTACCGGTATGCGGTCGATCTCTTTGGTGCCATCTTTAAATGTCCACTCAATAATGATCGGCATTACCAAACCACCTTTGTTGCTAAAGGATAATTCGTACAGGTTCTTATTGCCTGCCAAATGAAATTTCTCTCCTTCGGTAAGTGTGTCAGTATTGGGTGCGGCTGCCGGCACTTCAACAGTTGTTGTATCTACTCTTACCAGGTTGCGATCATACCTCCAGTAAAAATCCTGCAATGATTTATCTGCATCAGTTGCAAAAACAATATTCTTATCCTGGCGGTTACGAATTTTAGAAATATCCTCAAACGCATTTACCTGCGGCTTTGCTACGATCTGCTTTATAGTGCTGGGCATATTGTTATTTACCGGGCGGCCTTCTGTACTTAAGGTTGACCATCTTACACTATCTAAAGAAATATCGCAAGGCTCAGTTCCATAAAACCATCCTCTCCAGAACCAGTCCAGATCTTCTGCGCTGGCATCTTCCATCGTACGGAAAAGATCCGCAGGTGTTGGATGCTTAAAGGCCCAGCGGCGTGCATATTCACGGAAGGCATAATCAAATGTTTCCCTGCCCATGATCGTTTCTCTCAAAATATTTAATCCGGTTGCCGGTTTGCTGTAAGCATTCGGGCCAAACTGAATTATATTTTCGCTGTTGGTCATAATAGGCTCCAGCTGATCTTTCGGCAGCTTCATGTAATCCACGATCTTATACGCCGGACCTTTGCTAACAGGATATTTATTATCAAACAATTCTTCTGTTAAATATTCTACGAAAGAGTTCAACCCCTCATCCATCCATGTCCATTGTCTTTCATCACTGTTGATGATCATCGGGAAGAAGTTATGCCCTACTTCATGTATCACCACACCCAGCATACCGTTCTTTGTTCCTTCGCTGTAAGTGCCATCTTTTTCGCACCTGCCGAAGTTGAAGCATATCATCGGGTATTCCATTCCGTTAGCTGCTTCTATACTTTGAGCAACAGGATAAGGGAATGGTATAGTGAATTTAGAATAGCTCTTAATAGTATGTGCCACTGTTTTTGTACTATACCTGCGGTAAAGATTATAAGCTTCTTTTCCATAAGCGCTCATGCACATCACCTTTTTACCTTCCACCATGGTTGGCATTGCATCCCAAACGAACTTGCGGCTGCTGCCCCAGGCAAAATCCCTTACCATATCCGCTTTGAATATCCATGTTTTTTTATCGGTAGCTTTTTTTAATTCTCTTGCTTTTGCTTCATCCAGCGTTACGATCTCGGTAACATCAGTTGCACTTTGTGCTTTCTGCCAGCGGGCAAATTGCGCAGGCGTTAATACCTGCTGATAATTTTGGCCCTGCCCTGTTGCCATTACCACATGATCGGAAGGAACAGTCATGGCTACTTTGAAATTACCAAAGGTCAGCGCAAACTCACCGCTTCCAACAAACTGGTGGTTTTGCCAGCCCTGGAAATCGCTGTACACACATAGACGCGGATACCATTGTGTCATGGTGTACAGGTCGTTACCGTCTTCAGGAAAATATTCATAGCCACCACGACCGCCATATTTGGTACGCTCGATGATATTATAGTTCCAGTCAACCTTAAAGATGAACTGCTGGCCAGGCTTCAATGGCATCGGTAATTCTACCCTCATCATGGTTTTGTTGATGGTATAGCTTAATGCTTTACCAGCAGCATCGGTAACACGTAAAATGTTGTCGCCGTATTCCCTGTCTTTATCAACCTTTCCGGAAAAAGTAGTAATGTCCTGTTCGGTGATGGACCTTGGCATAAAGTTGCTGCTTTGATAACCAGAGTTATTGGTATTACTGTGTTGGTTCTCATCCAGCTGCAGCCACAAATAGGTCAATACATCAGGTGAGTTATTGAAGTACGTAATTGTTTCTTTACCATTCAGCCTGCGGTTAGGTTCATCCAGTTCGCAGGTGATATCATAATCGCAGCGTTGCTGCCAGTACTTTGGTCCCGGTGCGCCGCTTGCAGTACGATATTCATTTGGTGTAGGTAAAATAGTCCCTAATTGTTCAAAACGGTTACCATGATTACTGCCGGGATTATTTTTTATATCCTGGGCGGTAACGGCTGTAAATAAAGAAACAGATAAAAGCAATAAGAGGATTCTTCTCATTTGTAGAAAGGTTTATAGCCTTAAAAATAAAGGAATTGATATAGGCAGCAAAATGATGCTGCTAAAATGTGATGAATGGCAGAGGGTTGTCGCCTTTGTACATTATTCTTTCACAAAGCACCACTGAGTATCACAGAGATACACAAAGAGTTACAATCTATCAGCTACTCTCTGTGTTTCTTTGTGAAAATTCTTTGTGAAGCTTTGTGAAATTACCCAACCCATCTTTCTACGATCATCTTTATTGCCATTATCAAAGCAGCAGATGATAATATCCATACCCAGATCGTTCTTTTTAAACCGACAAGATTAACGATCAGGTAACTGATCAACAGGATAGCAAATACTACCACTATCTGTCCCGCTTCCAGCCCGATATTAAAACTGAACAGGCTCCAGCCAATAGTTTGATCTTTGGCCAGCATAAAGCGTATGGTGTTGGCAAAGCCAAGACCATGTATCAACCCAAAGAACAGCGCCAGGAAATAATTGAGCCGCAGGGAACGCTTATCAAAATTCTTTTGAAAGAGGTTGAATATAGCTGTTGCGGCAATGGTACAGGGAATTAAAAACTCTACCCATTTTTCGTTGGCCCGAATGATATCATATACACTCAATGCCAGTGTAAGCGAATGGCCTATGGTAAATGCGGTGACCAACACCAGCACCTGCCTCCAGTCTTTCACCAAATAAATAGCCGCCAGCGCCAGCACAAAAAGTATATGATCCAGTGCATCCCAACTGATGATATGATGCCAGCCTTCGGTAAAATAAAATGTGAAATCATTCATGAGCAGGCGATTGTTGAAGTGTTTGTAGTTAATTTTACCGCTCAAATATCTTTAATAGTATCAATAAACATACATAATGGCAAGTGTTTTATTTAAATGGCTGCTCACCAGCATGTTCTTTTTCAACAGCAACACTACCTTACATCCTATCTATGTAAGCGTTACAGAAATAGAGCATAATGCTAAAGACAAAACACTGGAAATAAGCTGCAAGATCTTCACCGATGATTTTGAAAAGACCCTGCGCCAGAATTATAAGACCACAGTAGAACTGGCTGCGCCAAAAGATAAAGCTGCCATGAATAAACTGGTAAACGATTATATCACAAAGCATTTGCAAATTGCTGTTGATGGCAAAGCCGTCGCCTTACAATTCATTGGCTACGAACAGGAGGAAGAGGGCATCGAAAGTTATTTCCAGGTAAGTAATGTTCCCACTGTAAAAAAGATTGCTATCACGGATAATATTTTATACGATTGGAAAAGTGAACAAGTAAGCGTACTTCATGTTACTGTAAATGGAAAGAGGCAAAGTACAAAAGTGAACAACCCTGAAGATAAAGTTAGTTTGGAGTTTTGAGTCTTCTGTTTTCAGTTGATTGAAGCGAAGGTTGAGTTTTCTGTTTTGGGTTTTCGGTTGATTGAAGTGAAGATTGAAGTTTGTTAAGCCCGGTCTTTGAACTTTTTCCCTTTTATCAGTGACTTATTTAAATAGATCATGAATGCACCGATCTTTGCCGCGATAATTTCAGCTTCGCTATATAACTCTTCAAATTTTTCTTTTACTATTAAGTTTTGGTCCAACGCTCTATACAACTGAGATTTTGTTTCATTTAAAGAACCTTTAGCAATTCCAAGAAAATTGATAAACTCCAGTCGACTTTCCCTTCCAAAGCCTTCTGCAATGTTATCCATCACAGAACCTGAGGAAGCCTTAATCTGATCCCTGAACTTATATTCTTTTGAAAAATTTCCCTGAAGTGTCAACTCAAAAATTGAAAAAGCAAATTTTCTTGCCATCTGCTAAACTTCCAGATCCTCAAATCTTAAAACTGTCGCCATACATCCAAACTAAAATTTAATTATTCCAAGCAAAATTTAATCTCCCATTCAAACAACCGAAAACCCAAAACTCAAAACCGAAAATCATTCCTCTTCCATACTCTCCTTTATCTCTTCCGATATTTTGATCAGCAGTTTATCAATACGTTGCCCGTCCATATCAATGATCTCTACAGTAAAACCACGCCATTCAAAAATCTCGCCGGTTACAGGTATATGTTCGAGTTCATGCAACACAAAACCGGCAAGCGTATCAAAATCATGCTCGTCTTCATTCATCCATTCTGTCTTTTCAAAACGGGTAAGAAAATCATAGAACGGGATCTGGGCATCCACCAAAAAAGTACCATCGGGACGCTCTACAATTTCATACTCATCCTGGCCTGTTTGTGGCACATCACCTACAATAGCTTCTAAAATATCATTCAGCGTTATCATACCTTCCAGCGTGCCATACTCATTTACAATAAAGCAGCTGTGTATCTTGGTAGCCTTAAATTTTTCCAGTAACTGGTAAGCGGTATTATTTTCAGGAACAAATAAAGCTGGCTTGGCAATATCCCTTAACAAAGTTGATGGCGAAGCCTTAAGCAGATCTTTGATGTTAACGATGCCTTTTATGGTATCTATCGTTTCTTCGCACACAGGGTAGCTGCTGTAAATAATATCTTCAAATTTATCCTTTACCTGCTGTACCGTATCATTGGCATTCAGCCATTCAATATCTGTACGGTGCGTCATGAGTGAAGTAATGTTGCGGTCGCCCAAATGAAAAACCCTTTCAATGATCTCCTTCTCTTCTTCTTCAATGGCGCCATGTTCGCTGCCTTCTGTTATCATTGCTTTGATCTCTTCTTCCGTAACCGCATTATCATTGGAGGTTTTTACATTGAACAGTTTAAAGAAAAGGTGTGATATCTTGGACAATATCCAAACGATAGGGTAAGTTATAGAAGACAGTACATTCATTGGACCGGCTACCACCCGGGCAATCTTTTCTGCCCTCATCATGCCCAGCCGCTTAGGTATAAGTTCACCAAAAATGATGGAAAGAAATGTTACAATGATAACAATGATAACGGTAGAAATGGTATCCGCATAAGGCTTTAAGAACGCTATCTTTTCTACATACGGCTCCAGGTAATGCCCGAATTTTTCGCCGGAATACACACCCGTTAAGATGGCGATAAGTGTAATAAAGATCTGTGCGGTAGACAGAAATTTCTCAGGATTTTCCGCAAGCGCCAATGCAGCTTTTGCCTTCGTATCACCTTTATTAGCCATAGTTTCCAGCCTTGCCTTACGGGCGCTCACCAATGCGATCTCACTCATCACAAACAGACCGTTCACAATAATAAGCAGGGTTAAAATAATTATTTCCACCATAGTATTTACAATAAACCGTAGTTTCTGTTAAACGATTTTCCGGACAAATATCCGATAAGTATTCCAATCAACGCTCCGCAGGCTACATCCAGCGGAAAATGCACCCCTACATATACCTGCGAAAAAGCTATACTGAATGCCCACAAAAAGAATAACAATGGCCACTGACCAACTGTTTTGCGCAGCGTTGTATAAAAATACATGGCCATGCCGAAATGATTGGCGGCATGCGAAGAAACAAAGCTGCTGCTCTGTGGCCGGTATCCTACCAACACATGAATATAATCGGCAAGCGAAGGATCATTGCAGGGCCTTATGCGTATGATCGTTTCTTTTATTAACTTGCTGCTGATAAAGTCGGTAAGTATTACCGTACAGGCCCCAAAGATCACCCACCACCAGCCTGTTTTTTTATAATTGATAAGCCCAAAAAGCAGTAAGAATAAATAAAGCGGCAGCCATACATTCGAATTCCGCAGCCAGGGCATAAGCCAATCGAAGAAGCTATTGCTCCATTTACTGTTGATAAGCCTGAATAATTGTCTGTCGTATGTAAGCAGTTGTTCCATTAAATACGTTAAAGCTTTGTATTAAAGCCCTGCCCAAAAATAATTAAACTAATTTAGCAGCCAGCTAAAATAAATGGTCATGCTTTTTTTACAAAGAATACCCAGGTTACTTCGCTGGATCTTTTCGGTGGTGCTTGTATTTATTGCCACCATGACCATTTTTCGTTTCCTTTTTTTCTGGCGCTACAACCCGCCGGGAAAAGCGTTATCAGGTTCTGCGTTTATCATGGGCCTTCGCTTTGATACCAAATTCGCCTGTATGATCGGGCTGGCGATATTGATATTATGCGCTTTCCCTTTCCTGAACCCGTTCAAAAATTTCAAGGCAAAAAAATTCTGGAATATTTTTATCCCGCTTCTTTTTATAATACTGCTGTTCTTTTACGGGGCAGATTATTACCACTATGATTACCTCCACCAACGCCTGAATGCATCGGTATTGAATTATTTAGACGATGCCGGCATATCCTTCCAGATGATGTGGCAAACCTATCCCTTGTTAAGAATCGCTTTGTTATTTATTGTGCTGGCTGTTTTGGCAAGATGGCTTTTTGGAAAACTGCTGATGAAATATCAAACAGAGAGCAGTTTTAATAAGCGTAAAGGAATTGTATTTTATATCATCAGTGTTTTATTGCTGGCGCAATGCATCATCGGCAAAATAGTTTTGAAACCGGGGCAATTTCCGTTGCGCTGGAGTGATGCCTATACTTTGACGAATGATGGTGATGATTTTAAGGCCAACCTTGCGTTGAACCCTTTTCAAAGTTTTTTCAGCTCGCTCAATTTCAGGGGCACTTATGATATTAAGAAGGTAAAAGAGCTGTATCCATTAATGGCACAGCAATTAGCTGTTCCAAAATTGGACAGTATCACATTGAACTATGAACGGAAAATCACTGCAACAGATACATTCATCAACAAGCCGAATGTAATATTGGTGATATGCGAAAGCTTCAGCGCCTATAAAAGCAGCATGTATGGCAACCCTTTGAATACCACGCCTTACTTCAACAACATGTGCAATAACGGCATCTTCTTCGACCGCTGTTTTACACCTGCTTATGGTACGGCCCGGGGTGTATGGGCCACTGTTACCGGCATACCCGATGTAGAAAGCCCGAAGACAGCCAGCAGGAACCCCAATGCAGTGAACCAGCATACTATCATCAATGATTTTAAAGGGTACGCACATTTTTATTTTTTAGGCGGCGATCCTACCTGGGCCAATATACAGGGGCTGCTGGCCAATAATATTTCGGGGCTGCATATTTATGATCAGCATAATGCCAAAGCCACAACGGTAGATGTATGGGGCATCAGCGATAAGAATTTATTTTTAGAAGCCAATGATATTTTAAAACAACAAACCCAACCGTTCTTTTCGATCATTCAAACGGCAGACAATCACCGGCCCTACACTATTCCTAAAGAAGATGAAAAGGAATTCACTAAAACAAATTTTCCGGTCGACAGTTTACATAAATATGGCTTTGAAAGCAATGAGGAAATGAACGCATTTCGCTACACCGATTTCTGCTATCAAAAATTTATTGAAGCGGCCAAAAAAGAAAAATATTTCGACAATACCATTTTTGTTTTTGTTGGCGATCATGGCATACCCGGCAACAGCGCCGATATGTTCCCAAAAAGCTGGAGAGAAAAAGTACTGACAGCAGAGCACGTGCCCTTGCTTTTTTATGCACCGAAATTACTGCAGCCAAAAAAGATACACGAAGTATGCTCGCAGGTAGATGTGCTGCCTTCTATTGCTCATCTTGCCAAAATAAGCTACCGCAATACAACTTTTGGAAGAAACCTTTTTGACACCCTTCCTTTAATTAAGGACCAGTTTCAAAATATTGCAGCGCTTCCGCACTATGCTTTTATTTTTGATGAAGGCGCTAAAAATATCGGGCTGGTATCTGATCAATATTATTTCCTGAAGAACCTCCGCTCGGGCAAAGAAGATATCGTATCAGTAATTAATAATGATGCAGTGCCGTCGAATGTTGCAACCGACAATTTAAAGGCTTACTTAAGCCGCCTTACCGATGCCTATTACCAAACGGCCAAGTACCTGATGCTGAATAATAAGAAGAAGCAGTAGGTTAATCCGTTTAAACGTTAATCCGTTAATTAGTTTATTCGTTGGCTCGGTAATACGTTTAAACGGATAAACCAATTAACGGATTAACGATAATCTAGCAATTGATGATTATATTCGCTTCTTTTTAAGTCTTCTCAAGGAAAATATACAACATGCTGATTAAATGGAGAGTTCCAAAAACTATTCAGTGGATAGTGAAGCTATTCTTCATTTACCTGTTCATATTTACCGCTTTCAGGATAGCCACTGTTGTATGTTTTAAGCCAAAATCACTGGGTGTGCTGGAATTGATACCATCCTTTTGGCTGGGATTAAAATACGATCTGCGCTGGATAGCTGTACTGCTTTTCCCTATCGCTATCCTGTCTGTGTTTCCGCCTTTTTCACCATTTTACAGTGAACGCACCAAAAAATTCTGGACCGTATATCTTGGCATCGTTACCTTACTGGTGCTGTTCTTTTACGGCGCCGATTTCGGGCAGTTCGCCTATATCAATGCCCGCCTAAATGCTGATGCCTTATTATTTGCCGAGGAAAAAGAAGGCATGGAAATGGTGTGGCAAAGCTACCCGGTAATATGGATCATGATCGGCCTGATCGGCGCTGTGATAATGATGATCTGGATGTTCAGGCGCATGCATGTGGATGTGCATGAAAAAAATGTGAACATACATAAGTTCGGTTTCCGTCGCCGCTGGCACCTTGCTGCCATACTTATTTTAGGATGGTTCATGTATGGTTTTCTTACCCTGAAGCCGCTGGATTTTTTCAGGGCCTTTAGCCTGAATGATGAATTTAAAAGCAACCTGGCTTTAAATCCGCTGCAGAATTTTTTCACCACGCTGCGTTTCCGCAACCCGGATTACGATACCAAAGCAAAAGAATATTATCCTGTAATGGCTGATTTTTTGCAGCTTAACGACAGCAATAAAAAGAACTATAACAGGCTGGTACATTCCGGAAGCAAAGCGCTGGAAAGTCAGCCGAATGTAGTGCTGGTACTTTGCGAAAGCTTTAGCATGTATAAAAGCAGCATGAGCGGCAACCCGCTGAACAGTACGCCGTATTTTAATGAAATGTGCAAACAAGGCATCTTTTTCAACCGTTGCTTCTCCCCAACTTTCGGCACGGCACGGGGCATCTTTGCTACCATTACCGGTACACCTGATGTACTGCTTTCTGATTTTTCTACCAAGAATAAACAAACCGTACGGCAGCGAACCATCATCAATGATTTCAATGGCTATGAAAAATTCTATTTCATTGGCGGCAGAAGCACCTTTAATAATTTCGGCGGACTGGTACGTAACATAAAGGATGCACATATCTATGAAGAAGGAAAATACAAGGCCGAAAAAATGAACGTATGGGGTATCAGCGATAAGAACCTTTTTTTAGAAGCCAACGATGTGCTGGCGCAACAAACCAAACCTTTCTTTGCTATCATTCAAACTGCGGATAATCACCGGCCATTTAATATCCCTCCTGAGGATACTGATTTTGAACAAAAGAATATCCCGGAAGATGAACTGCATAAATATGGCTTTGAATCGCTGAAAGAATACAATGCATTTGCTTACACTGATTATTGTTTTAAAAAATTCATAGAAGCGGCTAAAAAAAATACGTACTTCAACAATACCATTTTTGTTTTCCTGGGCGATCACGGCGTGGAAGGCAATGCTTCTGCAATGTATCCTAAAGCCTGGACAGAGCAGCGTTTAAGCGATGAGCATATCCCCTTATTGTTTTATTCGCCTTTATTGCTTGCGCCACAGTACAGAACAGAAACTGTGTCGCAGGTAGATGTACTGCCTACACTGGCCGGCATGATACAGCAACCTTATTTAAATACAACTTTAGGAAGAGACCTGCTGGATTCAACCAAAAAAGAAAACGCAGCTTTTATTATTTACCATGCTCCCGGCTGGATCGGCGTAGTGAACGACGATTATTTTTTCCGTAAAAATATCCGCATACAAAAAGAAGAACTGGTACCTGCAAGAAATAATCTGCCAGCATTAACACCGCAACAGGAAGATTCGGTAAGGCGTCATTTATCTAATCTCACTTCAGCTTTTTATGAAACAGCAAGATGGATGCTGGTGAATAATGGGCCGTAGTCCATGGACCATGGACTATCAACCATGGACTAAATCTTTTTCGCCAGCATAATTAATCGCGGCGATCTTTTTACATCATAATTGGCAAAGGCATAATCGCCAAACACTTCCTGTATCTGCAATCCCTGGTAGGCAAACATTTCTGTAAAATCTCCCAAAGAAAACTTGGCTACTTTTTCTGTGTACTGCAATGGCTCGCCCAGCGCTTCATCTTCCACTACAATTTTTTTATAAAAATGTGTTTCATCATACCATTTGGTGATGACAAAATTTACGCCGTCTATTTCTTTCTCCGATTGATGAATAGTGTGATCTTCGGCGTAGTGCACATTGAGATAATCCATTACAAAGCACCCCTCATTTTTTATAGCCTGTGCAATAGTGCGTATGGCATTATCATGCTCCCGCCTTGTTCTGAAATAACCAAAGCTGGTAAAGAAATTAAAGGCGTAATCAAAATAATTTATCCAGAAAGGGAGGCGCATATCGTGCCGGTAAAAATGCAAATGCTCATGTTCAGATTTCAGCGCTTCCTGTATACTGTCTTCGCTAAGATCGATACCGGTTACGTCAAATCCTTTACCTGCCAGTTGTATGGAGTGCCGGCCCTTGCCACAGGCCACATCAAGCATAGTTGCATTGCAGGGCGGTTTTAAATGTTCCATCAGCCTGTCGATGAATGCGGCAGCTTCCTGCACATCCCTGTTGAAATACAATTGATGATAATAAGGAGAATTGAACCAGTCTTTGAACCAGGGATGCTGCATGGGGGCAAAGTTAACTGTTTAGAGTTTTCTGTCTTCCGTTTTTTGCCATCAACGCACTGTTTATCAACATTGCAGTCTTTAAACCGAAAACCCAAAACTGTAAACATTTGTTATCTTTGCCCTCTTAAATTTTGGACGGGAAATGACATTGATTAAAAGCATATCGGGTTTCAGGGGAACGATCGGTGGCAAAACAACAGATAACCTGACACCGGTGGATACAGTGAAATTTGCAGCGGCTTATGGCACCTGGTTATTGAAACAAAGTGACAACCACAACGTAGTAATAGGCCGTGATGGAAGGATAAGTGGTGAAATGGTAAGCGCTTTAGTTGCCAATACATTAATTGGCCTTGGGTTAAATGTGATCGACCTGGGATTAAGCACAACACCTACTGTAGAAATGGCAGTGAAATTTGAAAATGCTGCAGGTGGCATCATTCTTACTGCAAGCCATAATCCTAAAGAATGGAATGCGCTGAAACTATTGAACAGCAAAGGCGAATTCATCAGCGAAGAAGAAGGTAACCTTATCCTTGAACTGGCGGATACAGAAGATTTTAATTTTGCCACAGTAGATAAACTGGGTACCTATACAAAAGATGAAAGCCTGCTGGCAAAACATATTGAAGCTGTTGTTCAATATGAGCTGGTTGATATTGCCGCTATAAAAAAAAGCAAATTCAAAATTATTGTTGATGCAGTTAACAGCACTGGCGCTATTGCAGTTCCCGAACTTTTGAAAGCATTGGGTGTTAAAGATATTACTGTGCTTAATGGTGAAGTGAACGGAAAATTTGCACACAACCCCGAACCGTTGCCCGAGCATTTAACAGAACTGAGCAATGAAGTGGTAAAGAATACAGCACATCTCGGTATTGCTGTAGATCCTGATGTGGACAGGCTTTGTTTTGTTTGTGAGGATGGCAGTATGTTTGGCGAGGAATATACTTTGGTTGCTGTAGCCGATTATGTATTAAGCAAACGGAAAGGCAATACGGTTTCCAATATGTCATCTACCAAAGCCTTGAAAGAAGTGA
This sequence comes from Bacteroidota bacterium, assembly GCA_048497855.1. Taxonomy (GTDB): domain Bacteria; phylum Bacteroidota; class Bacteroidia; order Chitinophagales; family Chitinophagaceae; genus Ferruginibacter. The sequence goes on from JBEHZB010000003.1 coordinate 337,344, forward strand.
CCATAAAACGTGGCGGCGAATATTCGCCGAGTGCCGTAGGTGAAGTAAACGTGGTAAATAAAATGAAAGCTGTAAATGCGGTGATCGGTGGTGAAGGTAATGGCGGTATCATTGTTCCTGACCTGCATTATGGAAGAGATGCGCTGATCGGCATTGCGCTTTTTTTAACGCACCTTGCACAAAGCAAAAAAACGATCAAGCAATTGCGAAGCACTTACCCGGATTATTTTATCAGCAAGAATAAAATAAGTCTTGATAAGGAATTCAAGACCGAAGAAGAACGGAAAAAATATATCGCTGATCTGCTGAATAAGATCCGCGAAAAATATAAATCGCATCCTGTAAATACAGAGGATGGATTAAAAATAGAATTTGATAACGATTGGGTACATCTTCGTTCCAGCAATACAGAAGCGATCATTCGCATTTATGCAGAAAGTAATTTTGAAACTACTGCTGATAATATTGCAAAGCGATTGATGCAGGATATTGGAGAGGCAATGTAAAATAAGCTAATGGTCGATGGTCCATAGTCCATAGACCGTTTTAATTTATTGGATCACTATGGACCATTGACTATTGACCATGGACAAAAGGATTTACTTCGACAACGCTGCCACTACCGCACTGGACCCTCAGGTGCTGGAAACAATGATGCCTTACTTAACCGAAAAGTTTGGCAACCCTTCTTCTATTTATTCTTACGGAAGAGAGAGCCGTATGGCGATAGAAACTGCCCGCAAAACGGTAGCTAAAATATTAAATGCACATCCGGCCGAAATTTTCTTTACAAGCGGCGGTACCGAAAGCAGCAACACTGCTATTGCCGCTGCGGTACGTGATCTTGGCTGCAGGCATATCATTACTTCACCTATCGAACATCATGCAGTATCGCATTCTGTAGAGCACCTCGATAATCTTGATGTGGCTAAAGTGAGCCATGTAAAATTATTACCTAACGGTCATGTTGATATTGAGGATCTGGAAAAATTGCTGGCATCAAGTGAAGAAAAGACATTGGTTACATTGATGCATGCCAATAACGAGATCGGTAATATTTTAGATATCAATGCGGTTGGCGAACTATGCAAATTATACAATGCGATCTTTCACAGCGATACGGTACAAACCGTTGGTCATTTTCCTTTCGACCTGAGAAATACTCCTGTTCACTTCATCACCGGCGCTGCACATAAATTTCACGGACCAAAAGGTGTAGGTATTTTATACATCAACGAAAATGTACGCATCAAGCCTTTTGTACATGGCGGTTCGCAGGAACGCAATATGAGGGCAGGTACTGAAAACCTGTATGGTATTGTTGGTTTTGCCAAAGCACTGGAAATGGCTACTGGCAGTTATGAAACCGATAGTGCCTATATCGGCACATTGAAATACTATATGTACGATGAGCTGAAGAAACATATCAAAGGTGTTTCATTCAATGGCGATGCTTTGGGAAGAAGTTTGTACACGGTATTAAGTGTTAGCTTCCCCAAAACAGAAAAATCAGAAATGATCCTGTTCAATCTTGATATCAATAACATTTGCGCCAGCGGCGGCAGTGCCTGTACCAGCGGCGCCGACCAGGGCAGCCATGTGATACGTGCCATTAATAATAATCCCAACCAGGTAACAGTGCGTTTTAGTTTTAGTAAACATAACACCAAGGCAGAAGTGGATGCGGTAGTGGAAAAGTTGAAAGAGTTGGTGTGAATTTAACCGCAGAGACGGGGAGGCGCAGAGAGAATAATAATTTTACAAAATTCTGCGTCTCCCCACCTCTGCGGTTTATTTTAAAAATTATATCCCAATCTCTCCGCTATCTCCTTAGGCAATACAGGCAATTTTCTCCTGTCAATTAAAAAACTGCTTAACTGCGATAACTCTTTAAAAATATAATGCTTATCCATCGCTGCTTTTAAATAGCCTGCGCCGGTACTGCCGCCGGTACCGATACGGGTACCAATCATGCGCTGCACCATGTTGATATGGCGATTGCGCCAATTGGCTAACTGATTATCTATCTCTACCAATGTATCTAATAATTGGAAAGGCAATTCCAGCATAGGATAGCCACGGTACAACATAATGAATAATGCTGAACGGCATGCTTTTGGAGAAAGCTGACGCGGTTGCTCGCTTGCTGCTGTATTAAAAACAGTTTTAAAAAATGCTTCGTTGTTCTTTTCTGCCTCTGCCAAACCTGCCACATAAGCGCTTTGATAAGTAGCCCAAAATTCTTCTGTGATAAAAGGCATTCTTTCCAGCCAGGTATTTAATAATTCGATCACGGATTTACCTCCTTCAGCATCTTTGATCGTTGTTACATCTTCTTCTTTTAATTGAGAAGTGTAATAATGCTGCCCGTGACGCTGCTCGAATTTCAACCCAAGTTTTGCCTCGATGATCTTGAACTGGTAGCTTTGAAAACCGGAGGCCGGCCGCAGCATATCCCTGAAGTCGAGAAAATCCATTGGCGTCATGGTTTCCATAATATCGATCTGCTGCACCAATACTTTTAATATGGTTACCACCCGTTTTAAGCGGTGTACAATCGTTTGAAGATCGGGGGAATTATCATTTAAGGAAGGCTTGTTCATGATATCAATCACGGAATTTACCTCAAACAATATTTGCTTGAACCACAACTCGTATGCCTGGTGAATAATGATGAAAAGCATTTCATCATGAGCGGCTTCCTTTCCTTCTTTAAAGCTTTCAGGTTCTTGTGCGCCGGTTATTTTATCCAGTTGCAGGTAATCTTTATAATAGACAGGCTTATTCTCCATAGTGGTTCATTTGCCCGCAAACTTACAAATTGTTATCCCAAAAATGATTTTCCTTAAATTTGCAACCCTGTTGGTTATTGGTTATTGGTTATTGGTTATTGGTTATTGGTTATTGGTTATTGGTTATTGGGGATTGGGGATTGGGGATTTGTATTTTGGGATTTGATTGTTGACTTTTGAATTTTTATTTATTATGGGAAGGATATTTGAAGTTAGAAAAAGCGCCATGTTTGCCCGCTGGGATAAAATGGCCAAGAACTTTACCCGTATCGGGAAAGAAATTGCTATTGCAGTAAAGGCCGGGGGGCCCGACCCGGAAAATAATCCGGCGCTGAGAAGATGCTACCTGAATGCCAAAGCCTGCAATATGCCGAAAGACCGTGTAGAAGCGGCTATCAAAAGGGCGATGGGTAAAGACAAAACCGATTATGAAGAGATCGTGTATGAAGGTTATGCCCCCCATGGTGTAGCAGTAATGGTAGAAACTGCTACCGACAACTCTACCCGCACTGTTGCTAATGTAAGGATGCACTTCACCAAGGGGCATGGCGCATTAGGCACCAGCGGCTCTGTTGCTTTTGGTTTTACCAGGATGGGTGAATTTAAAATTAAAAGCGCCGGGCAAAATACTGAGGACCTTGAATTGGACCTGATAGATTATGGCCTGGAAGAGATCGGTGAAGATGCTGAAGGCAATATCATCATTCGCACTGCTTATACCGAATTTGGCAACATGAGTAAAGCGCTGGAAGAAAAAGGTATTGAAGTAATAAGTGCGGAACTTACCAGGATACCTACCACCACTGTTGAATTAGGAGAAGAAGAATCGAATGAAGTGCTGAAGATGGTGGATATGCTGGAGCAGGATGATGACGTACAGAAAGTTTATCACAACCTTAAATAAAAAAAGGCCCCGATGCAACGGGGCCTTTTTATTGGTGCTTATTGTTTAATCCTGTCCCCCGTTTATACAATCAATATGCTGTACACTGATCTTCTCGAACCGTATCTTATCGTGGTTATAACGCCAGGCACGTTTTACAGTTGTAGCAATTTCTTCGTCTGTTGATCTTACCAATGCCACGACCGTTACATCAGGATTGCCGTTATCCCTGCAGGTTGCCGTTTTTATTTCCCAGCCTTTCGATACATCTTTTACTTCCAGCACATCATACACCTGGTAAAAAGAATCGCCCTGCATCATGGTACTGAAAAAAACGATCGCTGTTGCGCCTTTCTGGTAAATATCAACCGTTGTTTGATCCGGATCATTGATTTCCGAAATCACATCGCCTTGCCTGAACGTATAACCCTTAAGCAGTTTCAATTCACTTGTTTTTGTGAACTTTTGCCCGATGAGGGATTTGAACGCCCCGGCAAATTTTCCCTGTGCGATCACATTTGTTCTTGTAAAACAAAAACATAACAGCAGGATAATTATTTTATTTCGGTTCATTTTTCAACAGGTGATTAATCGGTTCGTTTATATTTTTCCTTCATCATTTCAAAATAGATAAAACCAAATCGCTGGTACCAGTCTGCCTGGCCATACTGTCCTTCACATCGGCTGATGTCCATCAACGCTTTTTGCAAGCCCTGCATCATGCCTTCATATTTGGCATCGTAGGTGTGTTTAAAATGATCGTAGGTTTCCACAATTCCTGCACGTGCATTTTGCCACGATAACCCTGTTACAGCATGTATGCCGGAAGTATTATCACCAAAAGCAAGCGCAGATTCATTAAAGCGTTTTACATTATTGTAGATACAGCTTAACCTTCCCAACTGCCTGCGCAAAAAAGCAAGTTCGCGGTATGCGCCGGTATAGCAGGCCTGGCATTCGCCGTTATTCTGGCAAGCCGTAGGCATCATATGAGCGGCATCTACACTCAGGTCGGGCATACACTCATTATTATCCAGCAACAGGTCTGCATTATAAAGATCATACGCACTTCCCGCAGCCTGTGTATATTCATTAAGGTTCCTTACCTCTTCCAAAAGATGGCTGCCGATATTTTCAAGATGCTCCAGGTTGCTGATATCATCCTCTCCCATTTGTGTAATAGCCGGCATCAGGCCCGTAGGCGGCACATCCTGTGCCTTTACACCAAAAACAAAAACAGCAAAACAAGCCAGTATAATGATGGTTATTTTTTTCATGATCTTCTTTTTTTAAGTTTTACGATTAATAAAAGAACAGCTATAACTAAAACGCCAATAACAATATACAGCCAGTTATTTTTAAAGAATCCTCCTGCACCTCCTCCTGTGCCGGATTTGCCATATTCAAAAGCAGAAGGTACCGGTACTTCCACGTCGCTTCCGTTCCAAACCACCAATGCATAAGTACAGGGTTTTGTTTTGGCAATAACACGAATGCCAAAGTCGCCTTCTGTTTTGAACTTCGCATCCCAGTGCCCTTTATCATTAGTAGTACCCTTGCGGTCTTCTTTCAGCCAGTTCTCTTTAAACATCGTCACTTCCACACTCGCACTTTTATCCTGCATGGTAACACCTACATAACCCGGAGAATAAATACTGAAGCCTTGCGCAAAGAAATACATCGTGTCTGTTGTTTGCGTAACATCCGTTACATTCAATCGGCCTTTTGCTTTTGGATTACTGGCAGGATTGTAATTATACAAGTGCAGTTCTTCCGGAACTATGGCCGGGTTCATGGTAAAGGGTTGTGCAGTTGAAAATTTACCGGCCAATAACAATATGATCAGTATCGCCGGTATCCTCTTTTGCAACAGAACTTTTTTCATGTTTTTGTATTTAGACTTGGTATAAGAAAGATTATTTTTTGATCGCTGTAACATCTGTATGGCTCACCAGTTTATCGCCCTGGTACATTTCCACTTTCATTACAGTAGCTTCAGGAGCGTACCACATTACCATCCTGTTCTTAGGCATCTTGTTCTTCATATCTTCCATGATCTTTTTTGTTCTTTCATCCATGCCCGGAATTTCTGTAGTGGATTCTACCACAGATGATATTTTATAGCATTCAAATGTTCCGCCTGTAATAGCAACCGATTCTTTCCCAATCACTTTGCGTTCTTTCATAGCGCTGGTCATTTTTATCGTTTTTCCATTGCGGTCCATATTAATGCTGTAGTTCACATCGGGCAAAGTTTGTCCATCTGCTATATTTAACGGAAAAGAAAAACCCGACCCTTCGATGGTCATACTTTTATTATCACCTAAAAGATTCGACAGGTCCATCTGCAGGCTTTGCCCATCGCAGCGATATGTGGTTGTAGTTGCTTTTTCATCCGAACCATCAGGTTTGCTGGTTTTAGATTGTATTTGCGCAACTGTCATCCCACCTTCTTCTCCAACTTTTATTACAGTTGCTGCAGACTTACGGATCACTGTTCCGGCAGCGTCGTATGTCATGGATTCCAATGTTAAGCCTTCATGAAACAAAATGGCATTGCCGCAACCCGAAGTGCTATTGGTGGGTATTTCAGCGGATTGTTTTTTTTCAGCAACAGCAGAATCGCCTTTTGAACCATTGCCGCTTTTTTCATTATTGCAGGCAAAAAGAGAGATCAGTAAAAAAGAATACAGTGTTTTTTTCATGACAGATCATTTTGTTGTTTATCTAAAAATATTTTGCCCCTCCAACTTGAGCATTGAAAATTGAGCATTGAGCATTTCCCAATATTTTTTTCGACAAACCTATATTTTATAAAAGCAGCAAACAATTACACATTTGGGTAGTACGCTGCAAACTAAAGATTGAAAGTTGTTCTAATCGAGTTTTATGATCTTATGCTGTAAAGCTTTTGCCACGGCTTCGGTACCGCAGCTTACGTGAAGTTTGTGATAGATATTCTGAAGATGTTTTTTTACGGTATCCACCGATATCTCGCCTTTATCGGCTATCATTTTATAGGAGTTCCCTTTTACCAGTAATTCCAGTATTTCTTTTTCTCGTTTGGTAAGATCGAAGGTTTCGCCAATGCTGTTGGCGCTTCTGAAATGCTGAAACACTTTTTGTGCCACGAACGGGCTCATTGCCGCACCGCCCTGCATTACTTCCTGCAAAGAACGCAGCAACTGCACCGGCGATGTATTCTTCAACAGGTAACCATCTGCACCTGCACATATCGAATCAAATATCCTGTTGTCGTCATCAAACATCGTGTGCATCACTACTTTAATATCCGGGTTGGCAGCCTTGATCTGTTTTACACCTTCAATACCTCCAACGCCCGGCATATCAATATCCATTACCACCAGGCTTGCATCAAATACAACTACCTGCTCTTCTGCATTTTCAAAATGCGGAAAAGATCCGGCTACATGAAAAATATTATCATCGTTCAATAATATTTCCATTGACTGACGAAGCCTTGTATTATCCTCAAAAATGATTACCTGGTAGGGCATATACAAAAATAATATTCCACACTGTTTAAAAAATAACCCAATCGGGTAATGCTTAGCTTAAGGCCATTTCCAATGCTATAACTGTTCCTTTTCCTGGTGTTGATGAGATATCCAGTTGTGCATCACTAGCAACAGCACGCTGCTGCATATTCGTTAATCCGTTACCGCTGCTTACTTTATCTTTATCAAAGCCTTTACCATTATCTTTTATCAGCATGTTTAAATGATGTTTACCGGTTTGTATTGTTACAGAAGCTTCAGCAGCATCGGAATATTTTACCAGGTTATTGATGGCTTCTTTATAAATAAGATACAGGTCTCTCCGTTGCGACATTGACAATTTTACATCTTCCGAATCTTCCGGAAAAATAAATGTACCATTGATATTTTTTCCATCCAGCATATCGGCGCCATATCTTTTCATCCGTATAAAAAGATTTTCCAGCTGATCGTATTTCGGGTTGATGTTCCAAACAATATCGCTTAATGATTCGCTGATGTTCTGGATATCTTCCCCGGCCTTGGTTAAATATTCTGTTGACTTTTCTTTATTATCGGCGTTGCGTTTTGCCAGCTCGTTCAATATACCAATATTGCTTAGCGAAGCCCCGATATCATCATGCAGGTTGCGGCTGATATTATTACGCACATTCAACAATTCTTTTTGCTGCTGCAGTTTTTTCTTAAGCTGATAACGGTTAAATAATACAAAGCCCAATATCAGCAATACTGCAATACCTGCTATCATGATCTTCTGCAACTGCTTCTGGTTCTGCAATTGCTTTTCCTGCAAAGCTTTAACCTGTTCGGATAATTTCAGTTGCTGTTCGTTATTTTCTGCTATCAACAATTGCTTTTCCAGCTGCTCCCCTTTTTGCTTTAAGCTGATATCCCTTAATTGATTTTCTTTTGAAAGCAGGTCGATCTCATTTTGCTTTTGTTTGGCTTCCAGTGTATTGCCTTTGATAAGCGCCTGCTGTTTCTCCAGTTCCAGCTGCTGTATCTTTTTTTCGTTATTCAGTTTTTCTATCTGTGCGTCTTTTTTTTCTGTTTCGTATTTTGTCTTTACTTCCTCAATTTTAGCAAGGGTGCTGTTGGTTGCAACACTGTCGCGGTAATTGATATATTGCCTGAAGTTCAGGTAAGCATTCTGCGGATCGTTATGCGACTGGTAAAACGAACTCAGCTTTTCATACGCATTACTGATGTTGTCTTTGTTATCCAGTTCTATTGCCAACTTAAGCGCTTTGTTATAATAGTTTATTGCTGCTACAGAATCGTTGGTAACATTCGACAGATTTCCCGCTGCCACATATAGCCTTGACAGAACAGGCTTATTATCCAGCGCTTCCATTTTTTGTATGGCCTTGGTTTGCCATGCCAGTGCCGACTTGAAATCTTTCAACCGATTATATACAGCAGCCATTCCCATATAGGCCGTACCCATCAGTTTAGGGTTATTAAGCTGCTCTGCATTTTGAATAGCCTGTTGCTGGTATTGAAGCGCTTTACCCAATGAATCTTTAACGATATACATCTGTGCGATGTTGGAGTACGCTATCACCAGCCCCTGCACATCATTTTGTTTTTCCCTCAGGCCTATGCTTTTCTTTAAGTATGTTATCGCTTCATCTCTTCTGCCCATTAAAAAAAATACAGACGAAATATTACTGTACGTTTCTCCCTGCCCCGTTTCATTATTATTCTTTTCGTAAAGCCGCAAAGCTTTGAAGAACCATTCGCTTGCCTTATCTTTTTCGCCGCTGGCCAGATAAACAGAAGCCATATTGCTGTACACTTCTGCCGTTTTTGAAGATTGTTCTTTTTCCAAGCCAAGGCTTAATGCCGTACCTAAATATTTTTCGGCTTCTTTATTTTTCCCCTGCTCCATCAGGTAAACGCCCCATCTGTTGTTTGAGTTCATCATCAGCGCCGTATCTTTTAATTGCGTAGCCAATGGAAGAACCAGGGAATCATACCGGCGCACTTCTTTCATGCGGCCATTCAGCAGCATGATCTCGGAAAGCTTTTCATACGCCTGCGCTTCTCCTCTTTTAAATGAATTTTGTTTTGAAATAGCCAGCGCCCGGTTAGCGAGTGCAATGGCAGAATCATAAGCCGCTTGTTTTGTAAAATATTCCGCCTGTTGTAATAACTGTTTAACTGCTGCAGAATCCGCAGGCTGATATTTTTTTTGTGCGTGTGCAGTTACCGCAACAAAAAAAAATAAAATGGAGCAAAAGAATTTGATACCTGGATGCACCATACAATAAGGCTTAATAAATTTGATAACAAGATCGTGATCCCAAAGGCAATTTAGATATTTATCTCGCCTTTCATATAGAATACGCATTTGCCGCTCATTAAAACCCGTTCCTTATCCAGTTGTTCGCACCATAACTCGCCGCCTCGTTTTGATAATTGAAGCGCATGCAGTTTATGCTTATTTAATTTTTCACTCCAGAACGGTATCAATTGAGAATGTGCCGAACCTGTTACCGGGTCTTCATCTATACCTGCGCCCGGCGCAAAGAACCGTGATACGAAATCGACATTTTTCCCCGGCGCTGTGATGATCATTTTATCAAAATGTTTTTTCATCAGCGTAAAATCAGGGTTGCAGTTTTTTACTGCTGCTTCATCATTCAGTTCTACCAATATATCGCGGTATTGATAAACGCCCACTATTTCTGCACCGCCTAAAACCAATGAAAGCTCGGCATTATAATCATCTACCCGTTCCGGCTTCCAGGAAGGAAAATCCATTGTGATAAAATCGCCATCCTTTCTGATTTTCAGGATGCCGCTTTTACTGCTGAAGCGTATTTCTGGCTTATCAAAATGTAAAATATTGAAAAGCACATAGGCGCTTGCCAATGTTGCATGCCCGCAAAGGTTGATCTCTACTTCGGGAGTAAACCAGCGGATCTCATAATCAGCAGCACTGGTTGCAGCCGGCACAAAGAAAACTGTTTCAGAAAGATTATTTTCCATCCCTATCTGCTGCATCAACTGTTCATTCAGCCATTTTTCCAGTGGAATTACTGCAGCAGGGTTACCGCCAAATAAGCTATCGGTAAATGCATCTACCTGGTAAATGGTTAATTTCATTTTTCTGAGTATTCTTTAATTATTCCGACAGCATTTCCTTGATCACGCTTACCACATCTTCTGCATTCGGCTTGCTGAAATAATCGCCGTCACTGCCATAGCTTGGTCGGTGGGCTTTTGCTGTTATCGTTCTTGGAGACACATCTAAATATTTATAACCACCCTGTTCTTCCATCACCTTATTGAACATATAAGCGGCAGCACCGCCGGGTACATCTTCATCTACAAAAACAATGCGGTTGGTCTTTTGTAATGATTTTACTATATCGTGGTTTATATCAAAAGGCAATAAGGTTTGCACATCTACGATCTCGCAGCTGATATTCATCTTCTGCAGCGTTTCTGCTGCTTCTGCAACAATTCGCAATGTAGAGCCATAGCTTACTATAGTAATATCATCGCCCTGCCGTAATATTTCAGGGGTACCTAACGGTACCGTATAGGCCAATAAATTGGAGGGTAGTTTTTCTTTCAGCCTGTAGCCATTCAGGCATTCTATCACCAGGCCCGGGTCATTGCTTTGCAGTAAAGTATTGTACATACCTGCTGCCTGTACCATATTGCGTGGCACACATACATACATCCCCCGCAGTGCATTGATGATCATGCCCATTGGCGAGCCGCTGTGCCAGATGCCTTCCAGCCTGTGGCCTCTTGTGCGTATGATAACAGGACAGCTTTGCTGCCCGGCTGTACGGAAATGCGTGGTACAAACATCATCGCTTAATGGCTGTAGGCCGTACAATAAATAATCGAGGTACTGTATCTCGGCAATAGGGCGCAATCCTCTTAAAGCCATACCAATCGCCTGCCCCATAATGGTCAGTTCACGAATGCCGGTATCAAATATCCGCTGATCGCCATATTTTTCCTGCAGGCCGCTAAAGCCCTGGTTAACATCGCCGATATAACCGAGATCTTCACCAAAAGCTGCTACTTTATTATTGGATGCAAATAACCTGTCAAAATAATTGTTCAATATTTCAAAGCCGTTTACCACGGGTGCATCTTCGGCAAAGGACGGCGCTACAACCGGTACTTTTAAAGCTGCTTTGGGCCCTTCATTATATAAGTAAGTATTATAGATACCGGCATTTGTTTTTTGAAGCCCGGTATAATATTCTTTCAGTGCAGTTGTTGCTGTTTTATTTTCCAATGTATCCACTGAAGTTGCCAGCGCTTTCATGATATCCCTGCGCATCGGCTCACGGATGCTTTGCAGTTCGCTAACGATCTTTTGTATGGCAGGATCAGCAGTAAAGCCATTCAGCAGTTCCACTGTTTGAGCTACTTCTTTTTTTACAGGGCCGATATATTTATCCCATGCTTTTTGCTTGCTCGACCTGGCCAATTCCTTTGCATTCTCTTCTATCGTTTCCAGTTCTTCTTCTTCAGCCAGTGCATTTTCCAGTATCCACTCCCGCATTTGTTTTAAACAATCCCATTCTTTTTCCCAGGCAAGGCGTTCCTGCGTTTTATAACGCTCATGGCTACCTGAAGTAGAGTGCCCCTGCGGCTGCGTGATCTCTTCTACATGAAAAACGGCAGGCGTATGTGTATCCCTTATCCGCTGAATGGCAGGCTCCAGTATTTCACACATGCCTGCATAATCCCATCCCTTTAATTTATAGATATCGATACCGTTGGTATTATCTTCTTTCTGAAAACCTTTTAATGCAGCAGAGATGGACCCTTTAGTGGTTTGGTATTTTTTAGGAACAGAAATACCGTATCCGTCATCCCATACAAATATTGCCAGGGGCACCTGCAATACACCTGCAGCATTGATCGTTTCCCAAAAATGCCCTTCGCTGGTAGATGCATCCCCGATGGTACAAAAGCATACTTCATTGCCTTTATTGCTCAGCTGGCTCAATTCGTGCAATGCGGGCACATTCCTGAAAACCTTTGAAGCAAAAGCAAGACCGAGGCCACGTGGCATCTGCCCGGCTGTGGGCGCTATATCACTGCTTATATTTTTCCGTTGAGAAAGCGGCAGCCAGTTACCATTTTCATCTACCATTTTTGTGGCAAAATGAGCATTCATCTGCCGGCCGGCGCTAAACGGGTCGTGTTCTACATTAGGGTCAGCATACAGTTGTGAAAAGAACTGTTCGATAGTGGCCAACCCGCTGGCAAACATAAAAGTCTGGTCGCGGTAATACCCCGACCTGAAATCGCCCGGTTTAAAGAATTTAGCCATAGCTACCTGGGCTACCTCTTTACCATCGCCAAAAATCCCAAACTTAGCCTTACCGGTCAGTACTTCCTTACGGCCTAACAGGCTGGTTTCCCGGCTTTCACAGGCAAACCGGTAATCTTTTAATACTTCATTGCGAAAATTATCGAAGCTCAGTTTTTCCTGCAATGCGGTATCATTGGTAGTGTTGGTATTTACTGTAGTCATATAGCTGATTGTCTGTGGCAAAAATATAAATTATGTTGCCAGCTTTGTTAAAAATCTCCTAACGGGTTAACAAATGGGGGGATACCAGCGCCTTTTATTATCTTTACGAGGTCAATTAAAAAAAAAATTATGAAAAGATTATTTACATTTTTATCGGCTATCGCAATAGCTGGTGCTGTTAATGCACAACAAACTGCGGCTCAGCCTTCCGTATCAAACGTAGTTACAACTACTCCTGTTGAAGCAAAACCTGCAGCGCCGGTTGATGAAAATCTATTGATATTAAAAGAAACAGAACACGATTTTGGTAAGATACCACAAGGCAAACCGGTTACGTATGTTTTTGATGTTGCCAATAAAGGCAAAAGCGATCTTAAGATCAGCAATGTACAGGCAAGCTGCGGCTGCACTACTCCTAGCTGGGAAAAAGATAAAGCTGTTGCACCAGGCAGCAATACACAGATCACTGTTGGCTACAATGCAGCAGCAGAAGGACCTTTCACCAAGCTGATCACTATTACCTACAATGATGGTCAAACTAAAATAATCACTATCAAAGGTGAAGTTTGGAAAACACCGGCTACTTCTGCACCGGAAAATAAAGCAGCAAGCGAACTTAAAAATTAATAAACAATAAAAAATACAATAAACAATGAAGAAAGTAATCCTATCAGCAGCGATCTTAGCGTTATCTACTTTGGCTTTTGCACAAAAGAAAGTGGCAGACGTAGCTAAATTTGCTTCAGAAACAATTGACCAGGGAAAACTAAAGCAAAATAATCCTGTGCCTGTAAAGTTTGTAGTTACCAACATCAGCCAGGAGCCATTGATCATTGAACAGGCAAGCCCTACCTGCGGCTGCACCATGGGTGATTATACCAAATCGCCAATTGCACCAGGTGGTACTGGTTATATCACTGCTACTTTCAATGCAGCAAGTCTTGGCCATTTTGACAAACACCTTACGGTAAAATTTGCAGGTGTTGATGAAGTTAAAAGCATTACCATCACCGGCGATGTATTAAGCGCTGAAGATTATGCTAAACTGAAACCTGAAGAAGTAAAGACTGTTGATACGCCGGTTGCTGCTACTGCAACAACTGCCCCGGCTTCAAAAACAGCCAGGACTGCTAAAAAACCAGCGGTTAAAAAGCCAACTACTGCGGCTAAGAAACCAAGTGTTTCTACTGCTAAAACAAACTAATACAACGGTTGTTTTACGATAGTAAAAGCCCCTGTTTTTCAGGGGCTTTTTTAATATCTGCCAATTTTTATAAACAGTTGCGTTTTATTATGTACCATTTATAATAAAGCATTAAAAACTGCGTTATAAAACTATTGAATCCATTACTATGAAAAGAGGGTTGCGCTAAACCTGTCAATAGCTGCTTATTTCCTCCTCTCATATTATTCGATATCGAACAGATTGTTTTTTAATTTTTAACTCCGCAGTTAATTATACTTAAGCGAATGTTCAATCCTAATCTCAAAAGTCGTGTGCTAACAAACTAAAGATTTTTGTTTTTATGGATTGTTTGGATAACAAGAAGCCCCATGTCAATGGGGCTCTCTTTTTATTTTCACGCAAAGCCGCAAAGGAATGCAAAGCATTTTTTGCGGTTTATGTTTTAAACTTAGCGTCTTTGCGTGAATAATACGCTTAGATAAAACTACTTGTCATCCGGGTTATTCAGGCTAAACACCAGCGCTGCCACTACAGCACCACCAAATGCGCTGAAAATATACAGCAACAGGTTATCCCAGCAGAATGTTTTTTGAATGCATAAACCCACAGCTACCGCAGGATTGAACGAGCCGCCTGAAAAAGTTCCTACAGCAAGCGCCATAGCCAATACCGTACTTGCTATCGCCAGTCCATAAAAATTATTGCCACTGTTCCCTTTTGCTGTAGCAACATTCAGCACTACATAAGCCAGTGCAAAAGTGCCCAGTAATTCAGCAGCAATGGCTTTCATTGTGCCGCCTTCGGGAATAGAACAGTCGCCTGTGCCCTGCTTATCAAATACATAGGCTACAATTACTGCCGCTGCCACAGCACCTGCCACCTGGAATATCCAGTACATCACAGCATCTTTCAGTTCTATTCTTCCTCTCATCCACACAGCCACTGTTACAGCGGGATTATAATGCGCCCCCGAAATATGGCCGCCTGCATAGATCATTACCATTAATGCAAGGCTTGCGCCAATAGCGCCAAACATTGCCGCACCCAACACCAGGAACAGTGTTCCGATAAATTCTGTAATATACTTGTTCATAATTAGTTAGTTTTAATTTCTAAATAGTAGTTTGCGAATTAAACCAAAAGGTAGCATTGTGTGTTAACAATTTTTACACAATAACTGCTTTTTATATAAATAAATTAAAGCTATGTCAATATTACCAGGACACCCGGCCCCTGATTTCAGTTTATATGATTCTGAAAAAAATAAAATTTCGTTACACGAACTTAAAGGCAGGATCGTATTACTGTTATTTTATCCGCAGGCGTTTACAGGCACTTGTACCAAAGAGTTGTGTGATGTTAGAGATGATATAAGCCGCTACAACAATATCAATGCACAGGTGCTGGGCATTTCCGTGGATTCTGTTTTTACACTGGCCAAATTCAAAGAGATGCAGGGTTATAATTTCCCTTTACTGAGCGATTTTAATAAAGAAGTTTCCATCGCATATGATACCATTTACCGGGATTGGATACTGGATATGAAAGGGGTGAGTAAGCGATCGGCTTTTGTGATTGATAAAGAAGGTATTGTGCGTTATGCCGAAGTACTTGAAAACGCCGGGGAAGTGCCTGATTTTGATGCTATACATAAAATTTTGGCAGAGCTTAATTAATGGATATCTGGGGGCATTGCATAATCTTCAGGTAATTTTGTCGTTTTTTTTGATTTTTTATTAAAATGGCATTAATTTGGCTTAACTTTAAATAGTGAAATATTAAAAAGATTTTATTATTTTTACTGTATTGAAAAAATTTGTTTACATACTTATTTTTATTATTGGATTAAATTTTACTTCTTTCGCTCAAAATAAACCAGCTGGTCCCGATCCGGCAGCAAAGCTGATAAAGTTCTATCCAAACCCCGCTACCACGTATATCAATTTTGATTTTCAACGTGGATACGATAAGTCATATACTTTAGAGATCTACAATTTCATGGGTAAAAAAGTGTACGAAGTACAAAACGTTTTGCCAAGAACCAACCTTTCTCTTACAGAATTTTATCGTGGACTTTATTCGTACAAACTTTTCGATAAGAATGAAAAAGTTGTTGAGTCCGGAAGATTTTTAGTGATCAAATAATTCACGCTTCACTTCTCACCTTTCCCGTTTCACGTCTCACATTTACAACACCTGCACAATAAGGAATTTAAGATAGTGTGTATTTTCCTGTCCTCTTATTACCGGGTGATCTGCCGATTGTGAATTAAAAACAACCTGCCGCAATTTTCGTTTCGCATCTTTGGCAGCCATCTGTATGATATCTAAAAACAATTCGGGCTGCACTAAATTGGTACAGCTTGAGGTTACTAAAAAACCGCCCGGCTTCACCAGTTTCATTCCCCGTAAATTTATTTCCTTATAGCCCGACACCGCTTTTTCGATACCGCTCCTGCTCTTTGTAAACGAAGGCGGGTCAAGCATTACAACGTCCCATGTCTTTCCTTCTTTTGTCCAGCCTTTCAATATATCAAACGCATTTACACATTCAAAGGTGCAGATATCCTGCAACCCGTTCAGCACTGCATTTTTATTACACATATCAATAGCGCTTTGCGAAATATCCAGGCCCAAAACTGACTTTGCTCCATAATGCGCCGCATGAATTTCAAAGGTTCCGGTGTACGTGAATGCGCCAAGTACGTCAGCATCTTTTACAATGTGCTGAATGGCGCGGCGGTTATCCTGCTGATCTAAAAAATATCCTGTCTTTTGCCCGTTGGCAATATCCACATGAAATTTTATTCCGTTCTCATTGATGATAATATTGGTATCAAATTCCGCAGAAAGAAAACCTTTTTGTTGCGGCAATCCTTCCAGTTCCCTAACCGGTACATCATTGCGCTCGTAAATCCCTTTGGGCGAAAAAACAGTTTCAATTGCTTTCACGATCGCCGGTTTCCATACATCGATACCAAGCGCCAACGTTTGAATAACAAAATAGTCATTGAACTTATCAATGATCAGCTGCGGCATATCATCAGCTTCGCCAAATATCAGCCTGCAGTTTTCTACGTACCCAATTTTTTGCCGGTATTCCCAGGCTTGTTTTATGCGGTTAAGAAAAAAAGCCTCATCAATAGATTCATCTTTATCCCTCGTTAACAGCCTTACCGATATCTGCGATTGGGGGTTATAATAGCCTTTACCGATGAATTTTTTATCAAAAGTGTACACTTCCACTATTTCTCCCGGTTTGGCCGCCGTGTCCCTTTCTTTACCCGTATTTACCTCATTATTGAATATCCAGGGATGCCCTGTTTCCACCCTCCTGCTGATATTTTTCTTAAGAATAATGCTCTTCATGTCGTAAAGGTAGTTTTTTAGCTGCCAGCCTACTCAAAACGGGCAGCACATCAGCCAAAATTTGTCAATTTGACGGCAAAGCAAGGCTTGGCAAAATGTTTGACAGTTGTACCTTCGCAACCAATTTTTATTAGCAAGATGAAAGAAAAAGAAACAATACCCACGGATAATACAGAGATGGACATTAATGCCGATGCCGATATCCCTGGAAATACGCACCTCAGCAACCCCGGATCTGAAGATGTTATGGAAAAACTGCAGGCCGAAGTAGAGGAACAAAAAGATAAATACCTGCGCCTGTTTGCTGAATTTGATAACTATAAGCGCCGCAATGCTAAAGAAAGAATAGAGCTTATTCAAACTGCGGGCAAAGATGTGATCGTTTCTTTACTGGAAGTACTGGATGATTGCGACCGTGCCGAAAAGCAGTTTCAAAGCAGTGATGACCCGGCCCAGATCAAAGAAGGTGTTCAGTTGGTATTCAATAAGCTGAAAAACAAGATGCAGGCCAAAGGTTTAAAACCTATGGAAAGCATCAATCACGATTTTGATGTAGAAAAACATGAAGCTATTACTGAAGTTCCTGCCGGTGATGATATGAAGGGAAAAGTTGTGGATGAGATAGAAAAAGGATATTACCTGAATGATAAGATAATCCGCTTTGCCAAGGTAGTGGTAGGAAAATAAGTTTTTGATCATGAACCATCCGCTGTGAGTTGGTTCATGTATTTGTTGCCTCACAGTTAAAAGCTAAAACCTGATGTCAAAAAAAGATTTTTACGAAATACTGGGAGTATCCAAAACTGCATCGCAGGATGAGATCAAAAAAGCATACCGTAAAGTGGCTATGCAACACCATCCCGACAGAAATCCCGGCGATAAGGGAGCTGAGGAAAAATTCAAGGAAGCAGCGGAAGCTTACGAAATATTAAGTGATGCCGATAAAAGGGCGCAGTACGACAGGTTTGGCCACCAGGCCTTTAGCCCCGGAAGAGGCGGCGGGGGCTACAGTGGTGGCGGTATGAACATGGATGATATCTTCAGCCAGTTCGGTGATATTTTTGGCGATGACAGCCCGTTTGGCAGTTTCTTTGGTGGGGGCAGCAGCCGCAGAAGTTCAGGCGGTGGCAGGGCCCGTGGCACAAGAGGCAGCAACCTGAGGGTGAAATTAAAACTGAACTATGAAGAGATCGCTAAGGGTGCTACCAAAACTATCAAGGTAAAAAAATATGTTGTTTGTACTACCTGCAGCGGCAGTGGTGCTAAAGATAAGAACAGTGTGCAGACTTGTACTACCTGCGGCGGCAGTGGACAGGTAAGGCGTGTTCAAAATACTTTTTTGGGGCAAATGCAAACCGTAACCACCTGCCCTACCTGTAATGGTGAAGGAAGTACGGTTACCAGCAAATGTACAGCCTGTAAAGGCGAAGGAAGGGTATATGGCGAAGAAACGGTTACCATAGATATCCCGGCCGGTGTACAGGAAGGCATGCAATTAAGCATTGGCGGAAAAGGCAATGCCGGCGAACGTGGCGGCGCAGCCGGTGATCTTATCGTACTTATCGAAGAAGAAGCACATCCGCAATTACACCGTGATGGATTGAATGTTGCTTTTGATCTGCACATCTCTATTCCTGATGCTGTATTCGGTACACAGGTAGAGGTGCCCACCATTGATGGCAGGGCCAAAATAAAGATTCCCCCAGGCACGCAAAGTGGTAAAATATTCCGCCTAAAAGGAAAAGGCTTTCCTAATGTGAACAGCTACGAAAAAGGCGATCAGCTGATACAGGTAAATGTATGGACACCGCAGCACGTAAGCAGCGAAGAAAAAACTATGCTGGAAAAAATGCAGCAATCGCAAAACTTTACGCCTAAGCCGGAAAAAAATGAGAAATCATTTTTTGATAAGGTGAGGGAAATGTTCAGTTAAACATTAATCACCTAATTCAAGTTGGTTCTTCACTAAGGTATAATACTCGCCTTTTATGGCGATCAGTTCTTTGTGTGTTCCCTTTTCTATGATCTGCCCTTTTTTCATCACAATGATTTGGTCTGCGGCCCTTACTGTACTTAGGCGATGCGCCACAATTATCACTGTTCGTTTATTAAAGAACTGCTGCAGGTTATCGTGAATGATCCTTTCATTATTTGTATCAAGGCTATTGGTGGCTTCATCAAAAAATATAAATTCAGGATCCTTATAAACCGCTCTTGCTATCAATATACGTTGCCGCTGGCCAATACTGATACCGTGCCCTTCCACTCCTATCTTTGTTTCAAAGCCAAGCGGTAATTCTTCTATGAAATCATAAATGTTTGCAGTTTTAGCAGCATTGATCAATTGTGCCCGGTCTATTTTTTCTATACCTAAAGCTATATTTTGCGCAATCGTGTCGGGAAAGATATAGCTATCCTGCATTACAGTGCCACATTTGCTTCGCCACAGTTTATGATCATACTCCAGCAGCGGCAAACCGCCGATGTGAATAGCACCTTCCTGCGGCTCATAATATTTAAGCAGCAATTTTAAGAAAGTTGTTTTGCCGCTGCCACTCATTCCCACTATGGCTGTTGTTTTACCTACAGGAATAGTTGCTGTTATATCATTCAACACCCGTTCGTTGCCGGCGCCGGGATAAGTGTAGCTTACATTTTTAAACAGTATTCCTTCTTTGTTAAACAGGGCAGCAGCATCCAATAAGTTATTTGCGATGTTCGCTGCAAACTGCTCCTGCGCTGGCTTTCCTCCCACTACATTAACCAGTTGAAGTTTTGGCAATTCGTATTTTTTCCCGGCATGTTCATTCTCTTCATCTGTAAGTAAATGTATCTCGTTGATACGGTTCATACTGATGTTGGCATTTTGCCAACTTTGTAAAAAGGATAAGAACTGTTCTACAGGGCTGTTCAATTGCCCGATGATCATTTGTATCGCCATCATGGTTCCCAGGGTGATCTGCCCGTTAATTACAAAAGTAGCTGCTATGAAAAGGATCACTATATTCTTTGCTTCGTTGATCAACACTGCACCTGTTTGCTGCCATTGATTCAGCCTGAATATCCGCATGTTGATCTTGTATAATAACAACTGTAATTGTTTCCATTTTTGCTGAATGGTATTTTCCATTCCAAACAATTTTATTTCCTGGATGCCTTCCAATAATTGCATCGTTACATTCTGTTCTTTTGCAGCAAGCTCAAATCTTTTGTAATCCAGTTGTTTTTTTCTCGAAAGAAAAGATATTACCCAAACAGCATAGATGATACTTGCTGTTACAAATACTGCAAAAATTATAAGGCTGTAAGAAGCCAATACTACTGAAAAAACTACCAGGCTGATAGTTGAAAAAAGAATGCTTAGAGAAGAACCGGTGATGAAATTTTCTATCCGGCTGTGGTCATTCATACGCTGCATGATACTGCCTTTTGTTTGTGCATCAAAAAACGACAGTGGTAATTTTATCAGCTTGATAATAAAATCGGAAAGGATAGAAATATTTATCTGTGTGCCTATTTTAAGTACAGCGGCTCCACGGATAAATTCTATTATTAAACGGCCGCATAATAAACAGAACTGGCCGATGAGCATAAGTATCAAAAAATGCAGGTCTTTGCCACGGATGCCTTTATCTACAACGTTTTTAGTAATATACGGCAGCAGCGATTGAAATACCAATGCGATCAATAAGGTAAGCAGGATTACAGCAAGCCCCTTTTTTTGACCTTTCAGGTAATCAATTATTTTTTTTGCTTTAGGTTGATCTTCACCTCCGCCAAGAGATACTATTGTGGTAGGTAAAGTTGCTTTACTAAATGTTTCGGATGGTTCGAGTAACAATGCAATGCCTTCATCTATTCCCTCATCTGTATTAATGCACCAGTGTTTTTTAAAATCAGTTTCGTTTAATACGATCTTTCCTGTTCCCGGATCTGCGATATAATATTTTCTTCTTTTTATTTTATAGAGTACCACAAAATGGTTCTGGTCCCAGTGCAGTATTGCCGGCAGATTATTTTCTGCTACCAGGTCGTGCAATGATATCTTTACATTTACGGTTGAAAAACCCAATTGTTCTGCCGTATTGTTTATTCCCAACAGGTTCACACCGCTTTTATTTATCTCACACATTTTGCGGATATCTTCCAGCGCTGTTTTTTTACCATAATATCTTGTTATCATTTGCAGGCAGGTAGGCCCGCAATCCATAGCATCGTATTGCCGGTAAAAAGGAAAAGGCCTATTAAATAGTTTCATTGTTATATTGATTTTATCAGGCTGAGAAAATTTACGCCCGGTAAGCCCGGGCGTAAATTGTTTTTTAGCATCCTGCTGTGCAACCAGGATCTACTGAATTTAATCCCCCGTTTGTAGCGCAGATTGCCGGATCATAACAATCTAATTGTGCCGCCGGGCACCTGGCCGATCGGCAGGTGTATTCCACCATTCCATTTGTACAGCGGCAGGTAGCCTGGAAAAAAGGCGGAAAAAAACCTCCAACTACATTTTTTTGCTCGCTTTTGTTCAAGGCCCTGCCGAAGCTTTGCATTTTTTTCATAGTGGTAAATTTTGAATTAAAAATCGGTTTGTTTTAGAGCATACCTAGCATTCCACACAACCTGTAGCAAGTAAAAAACCTCCGTGACCATCGCAGTAGGCACTAAAATCAACGCAATGATCTTTTGCCTGTGCACAATTGCTGCCACAAGTCAGATAGGTGTACCCGTCATCACAATGACAGGTAGCCTGTTGCCCCAGTCTTTTTCCACCAAGTATTTCTTTTTGTTCAGTTTTTGTAAGAGCTTTTCCTAAGTTTTGCTTTTTTTTCATAAATGATATTTTTTTGAATTAAGAATTATGTGACCGGCAGTTACCCATCAACAATCTGTACAGGTTATGAGCGCCCCTTCAAGTCCGCCGCTTTTAGCGCATATACCCGGAGCTGAGCAGGCTGCTATTGCCGCTGCACAGGTAATTTCGCAGGTATATTCCGGCGGACCATTCCAGCACACGCAAGTAGCCTGCTTGAAAACAGGAGGCATTCCTCCTATTATTTGTCTTTGTTGATCTTTAGGCAGACGTCTGCCTAAACTTTGCATTCTTTTCATAATGGTAATTTTGAATTAAAGATCGGCTCTGGTTTATATAGGTACAAAGCGCTGCTACCTTTGTTTGCAAACAAAATCGAATTATTTATACAACAGTATGGTTTGGGAATGTAGTGTACAGGAAGAAAGTCAGCTTCCTGAAATAAAAGATTGTGTATCATAGGGATAAAATCTATCCATAAGATACGCTATTTTTTATATATAAAAAATTGACAGGAAAATTTATTGGAAAAAAGGAGTAGCTTCCGCAAACGCAGGAACAGCAAAATCACATAACGGGAAGTTGCAAACAGCTACTATGCCTGTGCAGTTGGGCCACCAAAATTAAACGGTATCTCTACAGCTTCCATATCCTGTATGGTGCCGTTGGCAGCTTCAAATTTCTTTACATTATCGATCATAGCTTTCATAAAGCGCTTGGCATGAAAAGGCGTAAGTATGATGCGGCTCTTTACTTTGCTTTTGGGTGTGCCTGGCATTACATTCACAAAATCTATCACAAACTCTGCATGGCTATGCGTTATAATAGCAAGATTGGCATATTCCCCTTCTGATACTTCTTCTGATATCTCAATATTTAACTGGCTCGGCTGATCAACTGGATTGCTCATGTGTTTTAATTTGAAGCAAAGATAAAAACAAAAAGCTCCTGCAAGAGGAGCTTTTTGAAATATAATAAATTTAAAGATAAATTACCTTGGGCCAAGATAAGTCAGGGTATCGCTCCAACCTCTGTTAGAGAAATCCTGTCCTGCACCGGTTGTATAATACCAGTAAACATACATTGTTTTTGAAGCTGGCTCAAACCTGCCCACGCCTGGAGATGCAGGAGGATAAGCTACAAACAATGAAGTTGCGCTACCTACGTTCCTGATACCATTAACTTCGTTGGTTGCAGGGTTGAAAGTGATAGCAGGACCGATACCTGTACCATACCAGCTAACATCATTAACGATATCTGGACCGGTTCCGATAGGATGTCCGTTAGCACCGGCATCTGGCCAGTAGAAAACAACTTCAGCAGCACCTGTAGTTACCATATCCATTATTTGATCATAAGGGAAATTGTATGGAGAGCGGTTGTGCTTACCTTTCATATCATATTCACCATCATATTTGTTCTTAGCACCGATCTTGTAGATAATAGATTTTGATGCAGACATTTTAGCATCGCCACCTGATACTGATGTAATAGTGAAAGCAAGACCGTATGTATCGCTTGTGCTCAATACAGTTGCATCAGGAATAGTTACATAAATAGTTTTTGCAAATTCACCTGGTTTGAAAGTGAAAGTGAAAGTACCACCGGCACCGCCAACTTTAGTAACACCGCCAGTTGCGCTATAAGTATAGAAAGCGGCTGGTAATTGTAACAAAGATGGGTCAAGTGCAGTAACAGCAGCCTGGTCGTCTTTAACCACTACTGTCATTTCTGTGTTCAGCATAGCTTCATTTGGTACATCTCTCCTGATATCAACAGCCAGCAAAGTAGCCGGAGTTGGTACGAAATCGATCGACCAAAGTTTTACAGTAGCAGGAGTACCGCCACTCAGCATTCTTATAATCGTTGTTCCTTTATCCCCTGCAGGCTGCGTACTTTCAGTCTTTTTACAGGAGCTAAACAACAAAACAGCAGCAACTGCCATACTACCGGCTATTTGCTTTGTCAGGTTTAAATATTTCATATTAAAAGTGATTTATTGTTTACAAAATTAATTTGAAGCGCCGGATAAAGTTTCCGGCACTTCAAACATAACAATTATTTATGGCTTATCCCACCAAACTGGTGTATTCTGAGTATCCCCTCCTATTGCAGCAGCAGCCAAAGCTACCTGGGCAGCATTAGTAGAATAATCAATTTGAGGATAAGGAAGACGACGTGGTATTGGAGCGCCCGGATCGTTGGCATAAATAGTTGGCTTGATATCAGGATAGCCGGTTCTGCGCCAGTTAGCCCAGCCTTGTCTTCCCATTGGATAGAATGCAAACCATTGCTGAACGTTGATACGGGCAAGCTTTGTTGGTGTTAACGCGTTGGAACCTGGTACAGAAGCACCGCCGATAGAAGCAACACCAGTACCAGTGGTATAATTAGCCGCACCGGTAGTTAAGTAGGTAGCCGGCATAGTAACTCCCCATTGCGCAAAGGACTGTGTAATACCTGCTTCATAAGCAGTTTTTGCATCAGCAGTGGTCATCCCCGGAGCCCAGCCTCTTTCAATACCTTCAGCCACTGCTAAAAGTGAAGATGAAGCTGTAAGGAATTCCATCCTGCTGTTAGTAGCTTTAAACGGAGCTGCCAGGATCTTTGCATAAGTAACACTGGTAGGTGCTGCAGAAGCTAATCCATAAGGAACCCCTGTTGTATTGCTGCCAAAAGAGTTGATCCTTGTATCGCTGAAACCAGCCAAAGCATCAGTCATTGTTTGAGATTCGCCCAAATCGGCACTGTTACCGGTAGAAGACCATGGGTTATTGTACTGCAATGTAGTTGCAGGATATGCCAATCCAAAATTATCAGCATTGTCGGTAATATAACCATATGTACTGGTAAGTGCTTTATTAAATTCAGTAGCTGCATAGCCACCTGCCGCAGGATATTTCTTGCTTAATCTTACTGACATTAACATGCGCAGTGTATTAGCAAATTTTCTCCATTTAGCTATATTTCCCGCATAGATAATATCATTTTTAACATTGGCTCCAACAACATCAAACTGATCTGCAGCTTCTGTTAATTCCTTGATCAGATCTTTATAGATCAATTCCTGTGCATCGTACTTTGGAAGTAGATTGGCTGTTCCTTTCAATGCTTCAGAATAAGGCATATCACCATACAGATCAGTGATCTGCCAGAAGATATATGCCTTTAATATCCTTGCAATAGCGATCTGGCTTGCATTTGGACCGCTAACTGAAGCAGCACCTGCAGTAGCAGGGTTCGAGTTAACATTTATCACATACTGGCAATCTTCCAGTGCACCTGCGTAATAACCGGTAGCAGCGATATCCTGTTTGGCATATCTTGATGCACCCGGGTAAGTAGGCTCTGCAAAGTATTGGCAATAGAAACCTTCCAGTGTAGAAGCAGCAGGGTCATTCGATCCAAAGGAACGTGAACCTAACCTGTATTCAACGTTAGCTATTAGAGAACCAGGTTCTACAGACGCACTACCATTTGGGTTGACATTGGTAGTACCAAAGTCTGCTATTTTATTACACCCAATATTTAGTGTGACCAACATACCTGCGATAGCCAGGTATGTTAATCTTATGGTTGTTTTTTTCATTTGTAATTAATTTAATTAAGTGACGTATTAAAATCCAATTTTCAAATTCACACCTAAAGACCTTGTTCCAGGTAACTGTCCGTCTTCACCATAGTTTACAGAAATTTCAGAAGGATCAAATCCTCTTGCAGCACTGTATATTAACCATGGATTTCTTGAAACGATTGATAAAGTGGCAGTTTTAACAAATTTGCCAATGCTCAATCTTTCAACAGGCAGCCTGTAGCCAATGCTCAATTCACGCATTTTAACAAAAGTCAAGTCTTTAATGTATGGTTCAACGATGCTGTTATCAACAAACTGATGGAAGTAATCTCTTGCACCTACATAGTAATCAACAGCTTTGTTAGTAGCGTCTACACCAAATACGTGTACACCACCACCATCTGCTGGATCATCCCTTACAGGATTTCCTTTGTCATTCAAACCTGCTGTAGTAGCCCAAAGACCAGAGTAGCTACCATACCATTCTGATGTAGAGAAGAATTTACCACCGTGTGAATAGTCGATATTTACATTAACAACAAAGTTCCTGAAAAGGTTGAATGTACTTTGAACACCACCTGTATAATCTGGTAAAGAATTGCCAAAATGTGTCAGGGTAGGGTCAACTTTATAAGTACCATCTGTGTTCAGGATTGGCTGACCGCTTGCATTACGCAGGATGCCTTTACCAACCAGTTCACCCCACTGCATGCCTTCTTCATTGATCAGGTAAGCATTTGTTCCTGCCTGACCACTAGAGATAGCTGGGGTTCTTGGAACACCCGGAGCGATAGACACTACAGTATTGTCGATCAAACGACCCCATGTAGCATTGATAGTCCAGTCGAAATTTCTTGTTTTGATAGGATTTACGAAGAAAGTAAGATCCACACCTTTCTTTTTAACTTCACCCACATTGGTTCCAACAGTACTGAAACCACTGTAACCTGAAACAGTAACATTAAAAGGGAAATCTTTATTGGTACGATCCCAGTAAGTAGCAGAAACGCCGATCCTGTTCTTCCAGAACCTTAAATCAATACCAACTTCTTTTTCTGTTTGGTTTGCGCCATGTAACAGAGGATCTACTAACCGATCTGGTACAGTAACCAGTCTATTGCTACCTGTTGAAGAAACAAACTGAGTTGCATATACAGTACTACTGAAAAGTTCAGTGGTTTGATATGCAGCCAAGGTATTAAGCACTTGACCTATTGAACCCCTTAATTTACCATAGCTTAAGAAAGTAGCACCTCTTTTATTGATAAGATCGCTGAAGATGAATGAAGCACCTGCAGATTTAGTATCAATATAGAAACCTTGTTGTTCTGTTGAGCTGTAATCCCTTCTGTATGTACCTTCAATGAAAGCCATATTTCTGAAACCTACGTCAGCACGGGCAAATAATGCACGGCTGGCAGAATTGGTAATGGTATTGGTTTCAACCGGGGTAGTTTTTGAGTTTGAGGTCAGGAATTCATCAGCAACCAACAGACCGCCTGTTGAGTTCCAGTTAAACACGCGTTGAGCGGCTTTAAATATGTTAGCACCGGCATTAGCACCTACTGTGAAATCTTTAATTGTTTTTCTGTAAGTAGCTAATACTTCATAGTTCTGCCTGTTACTTGTGCTGTAACCGAAAGAATACCCTTGCCATGTTGCAGCCCTGTTAGCTACAGTTTCCCAATAGTTAAAACCTGCAAGGCTATTGCCAGCTACGCTGGTTTCAAGATTTTTATATTGTCTTGATTCTGTATTAGTTGTCAATTGTTGTTTACGGTATGTAAACTTAAGACTGAAATCGTTATTTGGTTTGTAAGTAATAGATGCATCACCATACAAACGATCCCTGTTGCTGAAGTTAGAGATATTATCTATCCAGCCATAAGGGTTGAACCAATAGTAGTTCCTGTAAAAAGTAGCAGGGTTAGATGGTGTGTAACCATCCGGATTAGAGTGGTTCCAGGTCAATAACTGTCCTGTTGGAGACTTTACATTTTGTAACTCCCTCAAGATGCTCATATCAATATCCCTGTGGAACCATTGGTTGAATGAACCGGTAGAGTTATTGCTGTAAGTATCATCATTTTCAGTATTACTTCTCTGGCTGATGTAAGTAATGTTTGCAGCAGCAGTGAATTTGCTGCTAAGATCAACAGAGAAGTTACCATTAAAGGTATTTTTCTTTAACCATGAATTTGGAACAAGACCTTGTTGATCTAAATTGGTATAAGATATTCTTGTAGAGAAATTATCACCAGATTTAGAAAGGTTGATATTATTATTCTTAGTAACCGCAGTGTTGAAAAAGTCTCTTGCATTGTTTGGCTGAGGAGTCAATTTAGCTGTTTTGAAAGCATACTCAGTTCCTGGATACCAGGCGTAGTAAGGAATATACTCTTGTCCAACCATACGAGGACCCCAGCTGGCATCTTCCTGGTAGTCAGGATAGTATTTACCATCTAAAGCAGCCCAACCGGCCGGATCGATACCTGGCCTGTAGTGATATTGCTCCATGTAAGCATATTCATCACCAAAAGAAACAGCCGGATCGCCACCACCATAAGTATTTTGATAATCAGGCAGGATATAAACTTTATCAAAAGTTACACCTGAATTGATTTCAATACCCAGGTTTCTTGAACCTCTTTTTGCTCTTTTCGTAGTAATAACGATAGCACCATTTGCACCATCAGGTCCAAATAATGCAGCGGCAGCAGGGCCCTGTAATACAGTAACGTCTTCAACGTCATCTGTGTTGATATCATTTGCACTTGGGATAATGGTACCATCTACAACATACAATGCACCACCACCAATACCAAGACCATTTTCACCACGTAAACGTACGTTTGTTTCAGCACCAAGTTTACCAGCAGACTGGCTTTGTACCTGGATACCGGCAACTTTACCAGCCAATGCATTGTTCACATTGGTTTGACGAATGGTATTTAATTGCTCTGAATTTACGTTTTGAACTGCAGAAGAAACGCTCCTGGCAGTACGTTTTGTGTTAAAAGCGCCAGTAACAACAACTTCTTTCAAGCTGTTGTCGGCTTTTTCCAACGTAGTGTTGATGTTTGTAAGTGTGCCTACATTTACATTGGCAGATCTGAAACCAGTACCGGAAATCGACAGAACGTCGCCATCCTTAACCCTGATCGTGTAAGACCCATTAGCGTCAGCTGAAAGACCAGTTCTGGCGCCATTTACAGTAATTGAAGCAAATGGAACAGGATTCCCGTCTTTATCGGTAACCCTGCCGGACACCACCCGGCTTTGTGCAAATGCCAATACTCCGCAGAGCATTAGCACTGTAAACAGTGATAAAAATCTTCTCATGTGCGATTAATTGAGTTTAATGATGTGTAAAAATAAGGATATTTCTGTAACGTCAAAAAAATGTTAAATAATCTTGCCGGTTATCATATCCTTTTATTGGACAGCAAACAGGATGAATTAGCTGCTTTAATTACATAAAAATGTTAAAATATATACAATAGCTGCATTTCAACCTGTGTCCTTTTGTTCCCCTTTATCTCATCCAATCCAGTACCAATAAGGGTTCTACTGGGATAAAGGGCTTGAGCCACCCTGCCCCAAAAAGTTAGTTTTTTACCAATGTCATAGTTAAAATTTAAATAATATCTACAGCCTTTTTCATAAAAAACTGGTACAGAAAAACTGTATAAAACGTCATTTTCGTAGGCATAAATCCGGCTGTTATACCCCTCTGTTTCAAAATATTGCACCCTCAAACCGGCCGAAAAAGGTCTCATAGGTGGCCTAAATTGTATATCAAAATATAGTAAAGTACCTTTTTCACCAGTCACATTTTTCTTATCAAACCAGGTCATTTCAACCCGGTTCTTCAAGATTACTGCCTCGCTTATTTTATAATTCGCATTGACCCGCCAGTTTTGCTTAGGCTGTAGCGGAACAGGTGGCAAAGTAAGGTCATCAGGGTTCATATTTATAGCTTTGGTCTCCGAATGATATCGGGTGTATATTTCTAACTGTTTGTTAGGGCTATACGTAAGCTGTACAAAAAAGTCTGCCCCAGTTGAAGGCTTGTCTACCCTATATCTCAGCCAGGGAAATTTATAATGATCCGCATAAGCGTCTATACGAATCGCTGCAAACGGCCTTACACTTATACCTGCGTACAGCCCTTTCTCGTTGGTCGGGTAAGCACCTTCCGTAAAGGCATTGGTGTACAACGATTGATACCCCATTTCTATATTCCTGTACAGCAAACTAACGTCTACATTACCCGCTGCGCTAATAAGCACTCCGTTGATAAAGGCTTTATCGAACCTGTTAGTTACAGCAGCTTCTCCGAAAAAATGGATATTCTTGCGGGTATAGCTATAATCCACGCTGCAATTGCCAAAAGAAATACCTGATAACGCATATTTATTGTAAGGCTCACCATCTTTTATCAAGGGAAGTTTTAACCGGTACTGAACGCCGTTGACCCCGATATGCCACTTTTTGTATTGATAAGAAATATTTCCTCCAAATGCCAGCTGCCGCTGAATTCCTTTATCAGCCACTTCATTAGCAGTACGATGGTACCCCGAGATTTGTAAAGAAGAGACAAAATCATCGCTACTGCTTGATGTATCCGGCACCAGGTTGGCATCTATCTTTCTATACGATGCAAATACTGTTGCTTCCCAATTTCTTTTTGCCAGCGTTATTCCTATACCGCGATGAAAATTTATTTCTCCGGCTGAATTGTACGGCCTCAATACCGGTCCCTGCCGCTTCAGATTCATTACATCAGGGCCTTTCTTAAATGCAAGGCTTTGCCATGAAGTTAATCCCTGGCCCAGGTTTACAGTAAAATCTCCCAGCGCTAAAGCTTTTATACTCCTTAAGTTCTTTACAAAAAAATGAGCTGAATAGTAATCAAACCCGAACTTCTGGCTGCCTTTAAAAAACTGCTCCCCGGCATCTTTTTCTGCAACTACGCCATACTGTAAAAGATTTTTGTAAGCATATTTATAGCGAAGCAATAATTTCTGTTGTGAGCCCAGGTAATGACTAATAACAGCTAGAGGATCATAACTATATCCTTTCGATCTTTCCAAAACCTGTGCTGCACGAATTAATATGCTATGCCGGCCATTATTTAACCGTTTGCGTACAGAAGTAAACACATCTATCTTATCACTAACAATAATGTATGGCTGCAATTTTTTTATAGTTGCAATATCCCAACCCGGCACTGCCTGTAATTCGTAAACAGAAATAAACTTACCAAACAAATTTCGATAAGAAAGCAGGTTTTGAATTTGAACAGGATTTAACAGCAGCAGTTCTTTTAATGCAGTTTCATCTGCTGTATTAAGATCCAGCGGGTCTTTAAGATATTGCTGCATTTGCTGCAGGTAAGTATCATCTTCCGTTTCCACTTCGTCATTTGCAGCAACATTATTTTCTATCTGTTGTTCAGTTACGGCAGGCATTTCAGGCTGCTGCGCATATACAGGAACAGCCTGTAAAAAAATAATCGACAACAATAAAACTAGTGGTAACAGTCTACCATAAAAATATTTTGATCTCAACCCTTTGATCCTTCCCGATAACATCTCCATGCTAAATAAATCTAAACTGCTTTCTCAAAACTATTCTACCGGCTTCTTTCCAAAATTTGTCATCAATAATATCCCGGGCGAAAACCCCAGCTGCTGATGATAGCTACCGGAAATATCTACACGAAAATTTTTCCATGCCAATCCTAACCCTGCAAAGGCAGTTGAGGATTCACTTAAAAATCCCCCTCTTGCAAAAAAACTTTTAGCAAACTGATATTGAATGCCCGCAATTACATTTACAGACTTATCTTCTTCCTTTATTATTTCTGTACTCACAAAAAAATTATCGGAAGCATCATATCCAAACCCTATTTTATAAGCAGCGGCTAATTTTTCATCACCCCCTTTTCCTAATTTGCCACCAACAGGATTATACACCTGTACCCCTCCCTGCAATTTATCTGTGAAATGCAGCAGCACACCGGCTTCAAAATTTATTGTTGAGGCACTTGCGTAAGCAGGCACACGATATCCATAATAATTGAATTGCACACCTATATCTACCTTTTTACCTAAGTTTCTTGCATACGCCAATCCTATCTTGCTTTCATTAAAATTCTTAAATCCCGAATAATTAAGCACTAATCCAACATTACCCATCCCGGTCGGCATAGCAACAGCAGCAGAATAGGAATTGATATCTGCCAGCATAAATCTACGCTCCCCATATATTCCAATTGCAGCTTGCTTTATTGCAGCCAAAGCAGCCTGGTTACCGGTAAATGAAAAAGCATCTGCCTGTTGTTTGCTATAGGCGCTCAACCCTGTATAAGGCAATGCAACAGAATAACGAAGTGATTGGGCTTTTATAAAATTCAATGTTACGAAAAGGAAAATTGTGGCAGTGGTTATGCTCTTTTTTCTCAATGCAAATAGTATTATTTATCAGGGCTCAAGATAAGTAAAATAGGAAAGCTATAGTAAATTCGTCTACCCGTATTATGAATAAAAATTTTCATCATAAAACAATATTTAACATATATATAAATCCGCAATTGTTAAGTACCTTTGCGCCATGCAAATTTTAGATGGAAAAATAGTTTCTCAATCAGTTAAAGACTCACTGAAAGAAAAAGTAACACAGCTTAAAAAAGAAGGTAAAAAAGTACCGCATCTTGCTGCAGTATTGATTGGCACCAATGGCGCCAGCGAAACCTATGTGGCCAGCAAAGTAAAGACCTGTGAGGAAATAGGCTATAAAAGTACACTGTTAAAACTGGAAGAAACAGTTACTGAAGATATATTGGTAGCCGCCATCAACAAGCTGAATAATGATGCTGACGTTGATGGTATATTGGTACAGTTGCCTTTACCTAAACAAATAAGCGAAGAGAAGATCATCGGCATGATCAACCCGGCGAAGGATGTGGATGGTTTCCACCCGGTTAGTATAGGCAAACTGGTACAGGGCTTGCCAACATTCATCCCGGCCACTCCTTATGGCATTATGTTGATGCTGGAACATTACAAAATTGAAACTGCCGGGAAACATGCTGTTGTAATAGGCCGCAGTAATATTGTGGGCAGGCCGATGAGTATCTTATTAAGCCAAAATACCAACCCGGGCAATTGCACAGTAACGATATGCCATAGCCGAACAAAAAATCTTAAAGATATTTGCTTACAGGCTGATATTATCGTTGCCGCCTTAGGCAAGCCTGGTTTCTTAAAATCTGAAATGGTAAAGGAAGGCGCTGTTGTGATCGATGTAGGTATCACAAGGGTTCCGGATGTAAGTAAAAAAAGCGGTTTTGCTATTAAAGGAGATGTGGATTTTGATAATGTGGCCCCTAAATGCAGCTACATAACACCTGTGCCCGGAGGCGTTGGGCTAATGACCATCGGCGCATTGATGATGAACACCATGAATGCCTGTTTACAGAAATAAATTATTGGTTGAAAACTCAAGACACGATATTGAAAGAACAAGCTTCCGTTGCGTTACCTGTAATGGAACATTTTTACACCATCCAGGGCGAAGGTTTTCACC
Organism: Bacteroidota bacterium; assembly: GCA_048497855.1. GTDB lineage: Bacteria > Bacteroidota > Bacteroidia > Chitinophagales > Chitinophagaceae > Ferruginibacter. The sequence goes on from JBEHZB010000003.1 coordinate 370,587, forward strand.
AGGGAAGAGCGGCTTATTTTATACGCCTTGCGGGTTGTGATGTAGGCTGTGTGTGGTGCGATGTAAAAGACAGCTGGGATGCTTCCAAACATCCGTTGCTTACCATTGATGAACTGGTTGCTACCGTACAAAAAACTCCGGGAAAACTGGTAGTGATTACCGGTGGCGAACCGTTAATGCATGATCTTGATGAACTTACTGCTGCATTACAGCAAAATGGTTTTGAAACCAATATCGAAACATCAGGCTCTCATCCGCTAAGTGGCCACTGGAACTGGATCTGCTTATCTCCTAAAAAATTTAAAGCGCCATTACCGGAAATATTACCTGAAGCAAACGAACTGAAAGTGGTGATCTTTAACAAAAGCGATTTTGCCTGGGCCGAAAAATACGCAGCGCAGGTATCACCTTCCTGTAAGCTATATCTTCAGCCGGAGTGGGATAAAGCTGCTGCAATAACACCGCTGATCATTGATTATATCAAAGCGCATCCGCAATGGCAACTTTCTTTACAGGTTCATAAATACATCAATGTGCCATAGTATTGTAAAAAGGGGATTTGTTAAAGTGAAACGTATATTTTAACAGCCTACAGACTAAAGGGAACCGCATTTCGTTTAAATTGCGAACAGTTTAAAGCAATGCTGAAAAAAAATCCATACACACTACGTCTCGTCTTCATTTTAACCATTCTTAATTTTTCATTTTTAATTACCAGAGCACAGTGGTACGACCCTGATAAAGTAAATAAAAAAGCCGGTGAGATATACGGGCAGGCTTACGAAGAAGCCACATCAGGCAAATACAATGATGCTATCAAACATATCAACGATGCCCTTGCTATAGATCCGAAATTTGTAGATGCTTATCTTTCCCGGGCAGGCATTTATGCGAATCTTAAAAATTATACCGCTTCTGTAAATGATTTTGAAAAAGGCATGCAGCTGGATTCTGTTTACTCCAAAACATTTTTACTGCCCTACTCTATTTCTTTGGCCGGTGCAGGAAAATTTCAACAGGCATTGAATGCCGTGAATGAATTTTTAACCAACCCAACATTAAATGCACAAAGTATCAAAGCCGGTAATTATCGCAAAAGCACGTATGAATTTGCGGTACAACAGGAAAAAGATCATCCCGCAAAAAATTATGTGTTTGCCCCGCAAAATATGGGCGACAGCATTAACACTACAGCGCTCGAATATTTTCCTTCGTTAACTATTGATGGCAATAAAATGATCTTCAACCGACGTATCAATGGTGATGAGGATTTTTATGAAAGCAACCGCATCAATGGGGTATGGAGCAATGCAAAGCCGCTGGAAGGAAAAGTAAATACCAATCTTAATGAAGGTGCACAAAATATTTCACAGGATGGACAATGGCTCATCTTTACCGGCTGCAACTACCCGGAAGGGATAGGAAGCTGCGATCTGTACATCTCTTACAAAACAAAGACCGGCTGGAGCGAAGCGGCAAACCTTGGACCGGTTATCAATACTGATTTTTGGGAATCCTCTCCTTCTTTATCTCCCGACAAAAGAGATCTTTATTTTGCCAGCAGCCGTGCAGGAGGTTTTGGCGGAAGGGATATATGGGTAGTACACCGCTTACCAAATAATAAATGGAGCCGGCCAGAAAATCTTGGCGATGCTGTAAATACCAGTGGTGATGAAAGTTGCCCGTTCATGCATGCCGATAATCAAACATTATATTTCAACAGCAATGGCCATACCGGTTATGGAATGACCGATCTTTTCTTCAGTAAAAAAGTAAATGACAGCAGCTGGACCGTTGCAGAAAACCTGGGTTATCCTATAAATACCATTGATGATGAAGGTTCGCTGATAGTAGCTGCAGATGGCGTTACAGCCTATTACGCCAGCGACAGGGGCGATACCAAAGGCGGGCTTGATCTTTATACCTTTCAATTGCCTGAGTGGGTGCGCCCCGCAAAAACATTATGGGTAAAAGGAAAAGTTTTTGACAAGAATACACAGGCAGGTTTACCTTCTTCTGTTGAATTAACTGATATCAATAGTGGCAATTTAATAAGCAAATTACAAACCGATGAAGATGGAAATTACCTGGTTACTTTACCTGAAGGAAGAGATTATGCTTTTAATGTGAACCGCAAAGGGTATTTATTCTTCTCCGATAATTTTTCATTAAGCAAAAATCCCGCCGATTCGGTTTTCATAAAAGATATCCCGTTGCAGCCTCTTGAAAAAGGCGCCGCTATCGTTTTAAAGAACATCTTCTTCGACTCTAAAAAATTCGACCTGAAACCTGCTTCCCTGGCTGAACTGGATAAAGTAGTACAGTTGCTGAATGATAACCCTGCATTAAAAATAGAGATAGACGGTTATACAGATAATGTTGGCCAGCCTGCAGATAATCTCAGCCTGAGCAACAACAGGGCAAAAGCCGTAGTGAATTATCTGCTGACTAAAGGCATTGCCGCACAACGCCTTTCTTACAAAGGTTTTGGAGAAACCAAGCCTGTTGCCGACAATACAACCGAAGCAGGCAAGGCACTTAACCGGAGAACCGAACTCAGTGTTATCAGCAATTAAATCTTTTTATGGCTAAACGCTAAAATACCCTTGAATGGGTATTTTAAAATTATTATTTTCACCTGACATTTACCTCAAAAATAATCAGCAATGAAAAGAAGTATTGTTCTCTTATCTCTACTCGTAGCCGGCATATATAGTTTTGCTCAACCTGCCGCCAGCCTCAAAAAAGTATTAGAATTGAAAATGCCTAAAACGATCGATGATGATAAACCGGGTACCAGGGGCGCAAGTGTGGCCTGGCACCCGTTATTAAAAAAGTATTACGCTGTTTTTGCAGGCAATGCAGATTACCCGCTTGCCGTTTTCGACAGCAGGGGAAAACGACAGTCTGACGATGAACTCAATGCTCATTTTGATACCCGTGGCATCTGGTACAACCCCGATAGTAAACAAATAGCAGGCAATGCTTACAGCGATTACGGATGGTTTTCTTACAAACTGAATCCTCAAGGAATGGTGGTTGACGCAGTAACTGTTGCCGAAGGAATGAACCAACCGGATGCACAAAGTGTAGGTACTTACAACTTCTTATCTAAGCAGGTACTCTTTTTAAAAGGCAGCATGGTTAGTATGTACAATAAAAGCCAGAGCCCGGTTGATTCCATTGCTATCCATTGGGGCAGAAAAAAAGCAGATGGCGCTGCAGACAATGAGGATACCGGTATTACACCGGAAGATTATAATTATACCAGCCTTATCTATACCGGCGTTAAAGGACAGGAACTCGGCTTTCTTAATGTTACCAATAAACAGGTAGAACTGTACGACATCAAATCGGGTTTTTTAACCAAAAAGATATCCTTACCCAATGATGCTATTCTTGAGCAATCGTTCAACTTTGCCTATGCCAATGGCATTTACTGGCTTTTTGATATTGAAGCAAGAACATGGATGGGATATAAATAATGTTATCACAAATTATATCATCAAGCCTGGTTTTTTAACCAGGCTTATTTTTTTCCAGACTAAAAACTATCTTCGCTATAACTATCAGCCTTATCCGCAACAAACAATAGTAAAACTTTAAAACACTGTTTGCCGGATGTATCCAGATCTTCTTTACCAGATTGCACTCACTCTCGTACCGAATATCGGCGATGTGCATGCCAAATCACTGATCGCTGTTTATGGCGATGCCCATTCCATATTTAAAGCAAAACAAAAAGATCTTGAAAAGATAGAAGGCATCGGTACTGTAAGAGCCAAATCGATCAAAGCTTTTTCCAGTTTCGACAGCAGCGAAGAAGAGATACGCTTTCTTGAAAGAAATAACATTACACCTATATTCATCAATGATGATAACTATCCAAAAAGATTATTGAACTGTTACGACAGCCCGGCATTATTATATTACCGTGGCAATGCTGATCTTAATAGTTCAAAGATCGTATCCATTGTAGGCACCCGCAATAATTCTGATTATGGGAAAGCAGTTTGCGAAAAACTGGTAGAGGAACTGCAGCATGAAAATATCCTGATCGTAAGCGGACTTGCTTTTGGCATCGATACCATTGCGCACAAAGCAGCGCTAAAACATAACCTGCAAACTGTTGGTGTGGTAGCGCACGGCTTAGACAGAATTTATCCTGCGCAAAACAAAGGACTTGCCGAACAAATGACAACACAAGGCGGCATACTTACCGATTTTATCAGCAATACCAATCCCGACAAACAAAATTTTCCGCGAAGGAACAGGATCGTAGCAGGTATTTGCGATGCACTTGTTGTTGTAGAAAGCAGTGAAAAAGGTGGTTCCCTTATTACTGCTGAATTAGGCAACAGTTATAATAAAGATGTATTTGCTGTTCCCGGCAAAGTAACAGACCCCAAAAGTACAGGATGTAATTACCTCATTAAAAATAATAAAGCCTTGCTTATTACCTGCGCCAACGATCTGCTGGAGATCATGGGATGGAAACCGAACCTAAAAATCTTACCTAAAAAACAACGGGAATTGTTCATTGAGCTTACTCCCGACGAAAAGGTAATAACAGGTATTTTACAGCAACAGGAAACAATACAAATAGATGAACTGTACTTAAAAAGCGGGCTCAGCAGCAGTGCCGTGGCATCGGCCTTGCTTATGCTCGAAATGCAAAATGTTGTCATTTCTCTTCCGGGAAAAATTTATAAACTCAGCTAGATATTTATTAGCCTCTAATTCGTTTACTTTCTTTTTCAGGCTATAATTTAAAAAATTCGCCTTTTTATACTATAATTTAAAAAATTCGCCTTTTTATACTATATTTAGCAAAAATTAACAGGAATGACATTAGGTGCAGTTATTACAGCAGACATTGTAAATTCTACATTACTTACATTAAAACTAGAAAACGACTTAAAAACCTCGTTTTTATCCATTCTAAAACCTTATAAATCTGAATTTTTCAGAGGAGATAGTTTTCAAGTATATATGAATGAGCCGGAAAACGCCTTGAAAACAGTGTTCCAGATACGAACAGCAGCAAGAAGGATCTCACTCCTTCATGATGTTCGAGCTAGCGTAGGAATTGCTGAAGAAGATTCCCCGGTAATAAGTTTAAATAATGCAAAAGGAAAGGCGTTTATTATATCTGGCCGCACATTTGAAGATATCAATAAAACAGACCGAAGATTATTAATAAAATCTAGTGATGAATCCTTCAATGTTGCTCTGGAAGTAATATCCAGATTTGCAGATAATCTTTTAACGAATTTAACTTCAAAGCAGGCAGAAGTAGTTTTTGAATTACTTTTAAATCATACACAAACGGAGGCTGCAAAAAAACTCAAAAAATCACAAGCCACTATTAACAAGCATGTACATTCAGCAAGTTGGCCTGATATTGATAAGTTACTAGAAAATTATCAACAACTTATAACTCAACTCAAAAAAACAAAATGAACACTGCAATTATTTGGTTAACAAAGCTTCTTCTATCGCATCTTCTTACGGACTTTATACTTCAACCCAAAAAGTGGGTTGATGATCGAAAAGCAAAGCACTTTTATTCAGGATATTTGTATTTACATACTTTCATTACTGCAATTTTGGCCTGGATGCTTACTGGTTGGGAATATTGGATAATTGCAATAATTATTTTTGTAACCCACACACTTATTGATGGATGGAAATCCTACCAGGAGGATAAGCCTAAATATTTTTTTATTGACCAGCTTTTACATCTTCTTGTTATTTTAACTTGTTGGTATTTCACTTTTTATACCCCTTCAGATATAACTACAAATTGGGAGAAGGTAAATTCAAATGCTGACTTTTGGATTGTAATAACCGCGTTCGTTTTTCTATCTTTACCGGTTGGTTTCATGATTGGAGAATTAACAAAGAAATGGCGTACAGGTATCAATAATTCTGAAGCACTTGCAAATGCAGGCAGATGGATTGGTATTATTGAACGCCTAACGATTTTAATACTTGTTTTACAAAATCAATACGAAGCAATTGGGCTATTAACTGCAGCAAAAAGTATAATCCGTTTTAGTGAAGCTAATCGTCCAGAAGAAAAAACTGAGTATTTATTAATCGGCACTTTAATTAGTGTTAGCCTTGCAATAATAACTGGTATATTAGTAACAAAGCTTATTACTTAAATTATTCCGCGTTATTAGATTTATCCAAAAATAGCTGTCAAGTTGATTGACCCAACCTCCAACTTTTGAACTTTCAACTTTTATCTTACCTTTGCCTATGGCAACAATAAATAACTCTTCTGCTAACAGCAAATCAAAAAAATTTTTCGGTGAAGGCTTAACATTCGATGACGTTTTGTTAATGCCGGCCTACTCCCAGATCTTACCCCGGGAAGTAGATATCAAGACCCAGCTCACCAAAGCCATTACGCTCAATGTACCTATGCTCAGTGCAGCCATGGATACCGTTACCGAAGCACAACTGGCCATTGCATTGGCAAGAGAAGGCGGTCTCGGCATTTTGCATAAGAACATGAGTATCGACCAGCAGGCCGACCACGTACGTAAAGTAAAACGCAGCGAAAACGGCCTGATACAGGATCCTGTAACCCTGCACCCCGATGCTACTATCGGCGAGGCTTTGAGGATCATGAAAGAAAATAAGATCGGCGGTATCCCCATCGTTGATAATGATCATAAACTTGCAGGTATACTTACCAACCGCGACTTACGTTTTGAAACCAATTACAAACAAAAAGTAAGTACGGTGATGACCAAAGAGAATTTATTTACTGCACCCGAAGGCACTGATCTTAAAAAAGCAGAACAGCTTTTTAAACAAACCAAAGTTGAAAAATTACCCATTATAAATAAGCAAGGTAAATTAACCGGCCTGTTTACCTACAGCGATATTTTAAAATTAAAGAGTCATCCCAATGCAGCCAAGGATTCATCGGGCCGTTTGCTGGTTGGCGCAGGTGTAGGCATTACCGGCGATATCATGGACAGGGTTGCCGCACTTTATAAAGTGAGTGTTGATGTTATTTGCCTGGATAGCGCACACGGGCATACCAAAGGTGTTATCACAGCATTGAAGAACATCAAAAAAACATACAAAAATTTACAGGTTATTGCAGGCAATGTAGGCACAGCCGCAGGCGCATTGGCATTGGCTGAAGCTGGCGCAGATGCTGTAAAAGTAGGTATAGGACCGGGGTCTATCTGTACTACCCGTATCGTGGCAGGCACAGGTGTTCCGCAGATAACCGCAGTAATGGAAGCTGCCGCTGCTTTAAAAAATAAAAAAGTGGGTATCATCAGCGATGGAGGCATACGCTATACCGGCGATATGGTAAAAGCATTGGCCGCAGGCGCCAACTGCGTGATGATGGGAAATGTTTTTGCCGGCACCGAAGAAAGCCCGGGCGAAACAATCATTTACGAAGGAAGAAAATTCAAGCAGTACCGCGGTATGGGTTCACTTGGCGCTATGGCACAAGGCAGCAGCGACCGTTATTTCCAGGATGTAGAAGATGATATCAAAAAATTTGTACCGGAAGGTATCGAGGGACGTGTGGCATTTAAAGGTTATTTACGGGAAGTGGTGCATCAATACACCGGCGGCCTTCGTGCAGGAATGGGCTACTGCGGTGCAAAGAATATCCTTGAATTACAGAACGCCACTTTTGTAAAGATCACCAATGCAGGTATGAGAGAGAGCCATGCACATGATATAGATATTACGAAGGAAGCGCCGAATTATAGCAGGTAAGAAGCCCCCTCCGCCCCCTAAAGGGGGAACCAGGCGGAGATTGGAGTATGAAGTTGCAATACTTGAACATTGAATATTGAGTGTTGAGCATTGAAAATTTTCTTTTGTAACAAGCATTTCTAATTCTATTCATCCTTGTTGTGTCACTCACTTGTACGTCATACCTTTATTCATCTTTTATCGAAGCGCAGATAAACCAACAAATGAAAAAAAACAGCCTGCTCCGCATCTTCATTGTTCTTCATTTTTCATTTTTAATTTTTAATTCCTACGCCCAGGATTCTTCCCACATCAGGTTTTCACTCCTCACCTGTACTCCCGGCAATGAATTGTATTCTACATTTGGCCACAGCGGTTTCAGAATCGTTGACAGCAGCAACACAACCGATATAGTTTACAACTACGGCACTTTCGATTTTGATGATGATGGTTTTTATTTAAAATTCATGAGGGGAAAATTGCTGTACTATGTATCTACCGAGCGTTTCGAAGATTTTAAATACCTGTATCAATCCACTAACAGGGGTATTACCGAACAGGTATTGAGTTTAACCGGGGCAGAGAAAATTGCTGTTCAGCATTTCCTCAATGAAAATATAAAAGAAGAAAACAAATATTATAAGTACGATTTCTTTTTTGATAACTGCACCACCCGCCTTCGTGATATTTTAAAAAAGTACCACGATAGCAGCTTCAGTAAAAAAGAAGTGATGCCGCATGGCACCAGGTTTCGCCAGGCCATTCATCAATATCTTGATAAAAATGATCACCCCTGGAGCAAGCTGGGCATCGATATTTTATTGGGCCTTCCTTGCGATAATGTAATGACAGCCGAACAAATGCAATTCTTACCCGATAACCTGATGAAGAGCCTGGATAGCAGCTCCAATAAAATAGTAATATCGCACCAGGATCTTTACCCGGTAGATACTGCTAAAGAAAAAACAACATTCACTCCTTTCGTTGTTTTCTCCATACTGCTGCTGGTTATAATTTTCATCAGCTTGCTGAAAAATAAATTTTCTGCAGCATTCATGCAGGGCTTCGATGGTTTGCTGTTTTTCTTTACCGGCTTTGTTGGCATATTGCTCATCTTCATGTGGACGGCAACCGATCATACCATGTGTAAGAATAATTTCAATTTACTGTGGGCATTACCTACGCATTTCATCGCAGCATTTTTTGTAAACAGTAAAAAGAAGTGGGTCAAAAAATATTTTTCCATCACAACAATACTGCTGCTCCTCGTTTTGTTGGCATGGTTCTTTCTGCCGCAACAAATGAACAATGGGCTTATTTCGCTTGTTTTATTATTGATCTATAGAGGTGGGGTGAAAGGATTTTATTATACTATTTAGAGCTAATTACACTAATTGTTTTAATTCGTGTAATCCGTTTAATTAGTGGAATAACAGAATAATAAAAATGGAATCAAAAACTATAACATATCAATCCTCAACGATTTTTTACCGCATCACTGGTACAGGCAAGCCTGTTGTTTTCATTCACGGTTTTGGAGAAGATGGTGATATCTGGCAAAATCAAATCGCTTTTTTAAAGGATCACTTTCAATTGATCATACCCGATCTGCCCGGCAGCGGCCGGTCTGAAATGATAGAAGATATGAGCATGGAAGGAATGGCTGAAGTAATAAAAGCTATCCTGGATAATGGGCTTCAGGGAGCGGAGGAGGTTTTTCTTTTGGGACACAGCATGGGTGGCTATATCACATTAGCATTTGCAGAAAAATACCCATCAATGCTTGCCGCTTTCGGGCTTGTCCATTCCAGCGCTTTTGCCGACAACGAAGAGAAAAAAAATACCCGGGAAAAAGCAATTGCATTTATTGAAAAGAACGGCGCCTATGAATTTTTAAAGACAAGCATCCCCGACCTGTTTTGGAAAGGGCAACAAGGTGTGCCCGATCCTTTTATCAATGAACTGGTGGAAAAAGGAAGAAACTTTACTCCCGAAGCATTAACAGCATATTACCGGGCCATGATCAATCGCTCTGATCGTACCAGTGTATTGAGATCCTTTTCAAAACCAGTTCTTTTTATCATCGGCGAACACGACAAGGCAATTCCCTTACAACAAAGCCTGCAACAATGCTACCTTCCCGAGCAACCTCATGTTCATATCTTACGTTTAAGTGCACATATGGGGATGACAGAAGAAAGCCATAAGACCAATGATGCGCTGTTGGGGTTTTTATAAATACTTAAATACTTGTTATATAAAAAAAACTTCACTGGTCAAACAGCGAATTGGTGTATTTTTAGGTCTCATATATAACTCCCTGCTGGAAAATCTACTTAAGGAGAAAAATCTTGGAATGAAGAAGTTTTTATTCGTTTTATTATTTTCAATAACAACACTGCTTTCTTTTGCCAATCACACAAAAGGCGGCTGGATGTATTACGAATACCTGGGCCCGGGAAGTAATGCCAATATGCTGAAATACCGCATCACGCTTAAACTCTATATGCGATGCGATCACACCCCGGAACAGCTTGACCCTGAAGTACCTTTCACTATTTTTAGTGCCGGCAACCTTGTTCAGATAGATAATATTTCGGTACCGCTGTCATCAACAATAAATATCCGCAATTGCAGTACCCAGGAATGCTATCCCTGTATTCAGCGGATCCCTAACATTTGCTATACAATTGCTACCTATGAATTGGTGCAGGATCTTCCTGCTTCAACAAGTGGCTATATCATTGCGTTTCAGCGATGCTGCCGGATAATAAGTATCGTTAACATACAGGACCCTTCTAATAATGTTGGAGATACCTGGAGTGTAACAATACCGGGTAGTGCTATACCTGGTGCACAGTTCAACAGCAGCGCAAGATTTGCCCAGAACGATACTGCTATCATATGCTCAGGCTCTTCTTTTGTTTTTGATTTCAGCGCTGTTGACCCCAATGGCGATTCGCTGACATATGCATTTAGCCCTGCTTATACCGGAGGCAGCAGTTCCGGAGCCGGGGGCGGCGCTGCTCCTAATCCCGCAGCTACACCTCCCTACAACTCTGTTCCTTACGCAGGCGGTTTTTCGGGCACCGAACCAATGGGCAGTGGTGTGTCTATCGATCATAAAACCGGTATTGTAAGCGGCATTGCACCTGCTTCGGGCATTTATGTGCTTACGGTCACGGCCAGTGAATACAATAAAACAACGCGGCAAAAGATAGCCGAGATACGAAAGTCGCTACACATTGAAGTAGCGGATTGTAATAAAACAGAAGCGGCGCTGAAACCGGTGTATACCAATTGCCAGGACTTTACCGTCAATTTTAAAAATGAAAGTTCGGGTATAGATATACAAACCTACGATTGGGATTTTGGTGATGGCAATACATCCACGCTACCCGAGCCTGTGCATACTTATGCGGCGGCGGGAGATTATATATTGAAGCTTGCGGTGAACCGGGGACTTGATTGTTCGGATTCTACAACATCTGTAGTAAAGGTTTACCCGGGCTTTAATCCTGATTTTGATGTGTTTGGGCAATGTACCAATACTTTGATACAGTTCAAAGACAAGACCACAGCCAACTTTGGAACGATCAACAACTGGTCGTGGAATTTTGGTGATCCGTCATCTCCCAACAACACATCAACACTGCAGTTTCCTACGCACAGCTTCGCTACTGCTGCCGATTATAATGTTCAGTTCGTTGTCGGATCGAGTGTGGGCTGCGTAGATACCGTTACTAAAAAAATAACCATCTTCGATCATCCGCCGCTGGACCTTACCAACGATACACTTATTTGTTCCGTTGATACGTTACAGTTAAATGCGATCGGCACAGGCAATGTTGTATGGTCGCCCAATTACATGATCAGTGATATTCATTCGCATACGCCATTGGTAAGCCCGGATGTAACTACAAAATATTTTGTAACGTTAACGGATGCGTTTGGTTGTACCGGTACTGATTCAGTTAAAATAAATGTGGTAGATCATGTTACACAGTTTCTGCCGCTGGATACTACCATTTGCCAAACCGATCCTATTGTATTGCATCTTACAAGCGATGCCTTGTATTTTCTATGGACATCTACGCCCAATAACGGCAGTATTGTTGACCCAACGGTAAAAACACCAACGGTAAATCCTTTAGAAACTACAACCTATCATGTAACGGGCAGTATAAGCAGTAAATGTTTTGCCCAAAATGATATCAAGGTTAAAGTAGTTCCCTACCCGATCCCGGATGTAGGGCCGGATGTTCCGGTTTGCTTTGGTTTTTCTACACAGCTGCATGCCAGCGGCGGTGCATTCTATACCTGGAAGCCGGCTATATTTTTATCTGCTACTGATATCCCGGATCCGAAGGTTATTAATCCTACCAGCGGTGTACGTTACATTGTAGCGGTAAGAGATACATTGGGTTGCCCTAAAACAGTGCTTGATACGGTGTTTGTTAATGTGATCCGTGTACATGCAGATGCAGGCCCATCAGATACCAGCGTAGTAATAGGTCAGCCATTGCAGCTTAATGCAACCGGTGGAACGCATTACTTATGGACCCCGAACAAATGGCTTTCACAAGTAGATGTTCCTAACCCTGTTTCGTTGCCACAGGACAATATCAAATATTTTGTATTGGTTACCGATAATAATGGTTGTAAGGATACCGATTCTATACAGGTGCATTTTTATCGCCTTGCAGCCGGGCTGTATGTACCTAATGCTTTTACACCTAATCGTGACGGACTGAATGATGTTTTCCGACCCATAGAACTTGGACTTAAAACGCTCGACATCTTTAACGTGTACAACCGTTGGGGCGAACTGGTATTCTCTACCAGTGATATGAATAAAGGATGGGATGGTACATATAAAGGAAGAGGACAGGATCCGGGAACCTATGTGTGGTATGGCGAAGGAACAGATTATACCGGAAAAAAAGTAAGTAAAAAAGGAACGGTGATATTGATACGGGAGTAAACCCCTAAATCCCCTAAAGGGGACTTTGCCGTCTGCTAAAGATTTCCAGAGTTGGCAGCCTTTAAAAGGTTGCCAACTCTTTTTATATACGGTAAAAGCTAAATAAAAAAAGATTGTAGCTTGCTGTCAAACTTATTTTAATGAAGATCTTTTTAGCTGCACTACTGCTTGCTTCAACTTTTACAACTGCCATCGCACAACAATGCCGTTTCGAAAAATCGAACGGTACTGAAAGCGCTACTTATTTTGAAGCGATAGAATGGTATAAACAACTGGACAAAGTATCTGCAAAAGTTTTTATGAAGGAAATGAATATGACCGATGCCGGCTATCCTTTGCATTTGGTAATGGTAAGCAATGATGCAAAATTTGATCCTGCACAATGGCATCAACAAAACAAAGCTGTGATACTGATCAACAACGGCATTCATCCCGGCGAGCCCGATGGTATTGATGCAAGTATGATGGTGGTAAGAAATATTGTACAAAACAAAGTGAAGCTGCCGGATAATGTGGCGCTGGCTTTTATCCCTGTATATAATATCGGCGGGTGCCTTAACCGTAACAGTTATACCAGGGCCAATCAGAATGGCCCGCTGGAATACGGCTTTCGCGGCAGTGCCCAAAACCTTGACCTGAACAGGGATTTTACCAAATGCGACAGTAAAGATGCTAAAGCGTTTGCACAGCTTTTTCAATGGCTCGATCCGGATATTTTATTGGACAACCATGTTAGCGATGGCGCAGATTACCAGCATACCATGACCTTGCTTACTACACAGTATGATAAGCTGGGTGCTGATCTTGGTGGCTGGCTGAAAGAAACATTTGAGCCACAGTTGTATAAAGGTATGGCTGAAAAAAAGTGGGATCTTATTCCTTATGTGGATTTTGAATACAACAGTCCAGATAAAGGCATGCGCATGTTCTTTGATCCGCCACGTTATTCATCCGGTTATGCTACGCTTTTTCAAACGATAGCTTTTATGCCCGAGACGCATATGCTGAAACCTTATAAAGACAGGGTAACATCTACCTATGACCTTGAAGTGACACTGATCGAAAAAACAGCAGCGAATGCCAATGCATTAATTGCACAACGAAAAAAAGCCAGGGCCGAAACGATAAAAGAAAGATCGTGGCCGTTAAGCTGGAGTGTTGACACCACTCAAAACAGCATTATTACATTCAAAGGTTATGAACAGGGTTTTAAAACGAGTGATGCAACGGGCCTGCAACGCATGTTTTTCGACAGAACAAAACCTTATACCAAACAGGTACGTTTTTTCAATGTATTCAAGCCGTCTAATTTTATCGTTGCGCCTTCGGCTTATATTATTCCGCAAGGCTGGAATGCTGTAACCGACCTGTTAAAACTCAACAATGTTGCAATGCAACAATTAAGTCATGATACAACAATAGAAGTAGAAGCCTATCATATTGATGATTATAAATCTTACCCTAAACCTTATGAAAAACATCATAAGAATTATGCAGTGAAAGTTTCAGCAGGCATTCAGAAAATAAAGTTCTTAAAAGGAGATTATATCATTCCGGTGAATCAAAAAGCAAACCGGTATATTGTGGAGATGCTGGAACCAACGGGTGATGACAGTTTCTTTGCCTGGAATTTCTTTGATGCCATTTTACAACAAAAAGAAGGATACAGCGATTATCGCTGGGAAGATATTGCGGCAGACGTGCTTAAAAAAGATCCTTCCCTAAAACAGAAGCTGGAAGAAAAGATAGCAGCTGATGCCAAATTTGCTGCTGATGGTTCGGCGCAGTTGGATTTTATTTACAAGAACTCACCTTATTATGAACCAGCACATAACAGGTATCCGGTGTACAGATATTTATGATTTACAAATGTTAATCATAAATATCTTTTCGATGCCCAAGTGTAATAATATCTACAATTAGCTCACTATCAAAAATATTGTAGATAATTCGATAATCGCCAGATCTTACACGGTAGCCATCTCTTCCTTTTAATTTTTTGTAGCCTTGTGGACTCGGGTCTTGTTCCAATCCGGCAATAGTATCAATAAATAATAGGTTGAGCAATAGTATCCGAAAGTTTATCTAATTGCTTTTGTGCCTTTTTAGATAAGAGAACTGTATAATCAGGCATCTTTAGCTTTTCTGCTTTTTATGTAGTCAGAAAATAATATACGCTCACCGGTATCTTCCTTTTTAGCTTCATCATAAAGCTTGACATCTTCCATATCTTCCAACTCTTCCATAAGGGACTCAAACTCTTGAACAGGCAGAATAACCAGCGATTTATTACCCTCGCTGTCTTTTATGTATTGTGGATGTACTGTAAGCATATTTTTAAAATTTATTGTAGCTCAATCTTTTGGCCAATTAAATTAAGGTTGGCTATACTAACACAAATATAGAAATATATTCTTGCAGGCGTTTAAACAGGGTCTTAAACAAATTGCAGTTACTTTTGTTGGTCAATTTTGTGGATATAGGTTCTTAATGGTATATGAATGAATGGATTGCGCCCCCAAGTTCAGCATTGCTCGTCGGGCAGGCGCAACGATGATGCTATGAAAACTGAAATTGGTATTAAAAAGACAACAGACCACTGACAATCAATGTTTTAGCTCATAAAAGCAGGAGTTTCGGCCTCAAGATATTCGTAAATCGTCATTCGTAAATCGTAAATCCCAAAAAGAGCCTCAAAAAAGCCTAAACTTCCCCTAAAACCCCTACCTTTGCTGCCCGTTCGGAAAAAACGGATAAACAATTTTTTAAAACACAAATTTCAGGTAAAATGAACAACTACGAATTGATGGTGATTTTTACCCCGGTGCTGTCTGACGACGAATTTAAAGCCGCTCAGAAAAAATATGCTGACCTCGTTAAAGAAAACGGTGGTGAAGTAGTGCACACCAATCCATGGGGACTGAAATCACTGGCGTATCCCATTGCCAAGAAAACCACTGGTTTATATTGGGTAATGGAATATTCAGCGCCATCCATCTTCAATGAAAAGTTGAAGACACAAATTTTACGTGACGAATCTATCATGCGTCACATGTACACTGCACTCGACAAATACGCCGTTGAGTACAATGCTAAAAAGAGAGGTGGCGTACAACATTCTTCAACTGAAAAAGCGGAGGCATAATCATGGCAAAGAATGAAATAAAATATCTAACTGCGATCAAGCAGGATAAGCGCCCAAAGAAATACTGCCGCTTTAAGAAAATGGGTATCCATTATATCGATTATAAGGATGCTGAATTTTTGAAAAAATTCATTAACGAACAAGGCAGGTTATTACCACGCCGTATCACTGGTAACTCATTGAAGTTTCAGCGTAAAGTGGGTGATGCTGTTAAGAAAGCCCGTCAAATGGCGATCTTACCATACGTTACTGATCTTTTAAAATAATTTTTTAACCACCCTAACCTTTAAATAGGGAAAGTCCCGAAAGCTTTCAGGATTGGGTAAAAATGCAAAACAATGCAGGTAATATTAATCCAGGATGTAAATAATTTAGGCGGTGTAAATGAGCTGGTAACCGTGAAGAATGGTTATGGCCGTAACTATCTTATTCCTCAAAAATTTGCTGTAGAAGCAAACCCTTCCAACATTAAGATGATGGAAGAAAAGAAAAAACAACAAGCCAAGAAAGAAGCTAAGTTATTAGCTGAGTTGAACAGTGTAATTGCTGTTTTACAAAACGGCGCTTTGAAACTGGGTGCTAAGACCGGTACCAGTGGTAAGATCTTCGGTAGCGTAACTTCTGTTCAGGTAGCCCGTGCTATTAAAGAACAAAAAGGCTATGAGATTGATCGCCGCCGTATCTCTATCACTGATGAGATCAAAGAACTGGGTAACTACAAAGCAAAGATCGATTTTGGTAACGGCAACGAAACTGAAGTTGAACTGGAAATTGTAGCTGAGTAATATTTATTGGTTTTCGATATTTGAAAGATAAATCCTGCCTTGCGGCAGGATTTTTTTTTGTGCCCCGCAGATTGCGCTGATGACGCAGAAGATGTTGCCACAGATTATAAAGATTTACACGGATTTTTGTTGTTATCTGAGTTAATCAATATAATCTGTGGCAGATCCACGTTATTTGCGGGACAATAAAAAATCTTTCAATGCTCTTACATCTGCCTCTATCTTAACACTCACTTTCTCTTTTTTCATTTGTTCGGCCACTGCTTCAGGTACCGGAACTTTTTGATCAATGACCGGTTCAATAACGTCATAGAATTTTACCGGGTGCGCTGTTTCTAAAATAATTCCCTTCTTACCGGGATGAGATGACAGGTAATTCTGCAATCCTGTATAAGCCACAGCACCATGCGGATCTAATAAATAATGATGCTGCTGAAATACATTAAGCAATGTTGCTCTTGTTTCATCATCCGAAATGGTATCGCCACTTACTACATTTTTAAGATCGCCAATTTGCTGATGAAACAATTCCATTATCCTAACAAAATTGCTCGGGTCGCCTACATCCATCGCATTGGAAATTGTTGCCACCGCTTTTTTAGGTTGATAATTTCCTGACTGTAAAAATGCCGGCACTACATTATTAGCATTGCACGCTGCAATAAAATTCTTTATCGGCAATCCCGAATGCTGTGCCAGCAACCCTGCACAGATATTCCCAAAGTTGCCGCTTGGCACTGAAACTACAGGCGCATTGTTTTTCTCTTTCCATTGTTTCCACAAAAAGAAATAATAGAATTGTTGTGGCAGCCAGCGTGCAACATTTATGGAATTAGCTGAAGTTAAAAATAACTGCTGCTTCAAATTTTCATCCATGAAGGTTTGCTTTACCATTTGCTGGCAATCATCAAATGTGCCGTCCACTTCAAGTGCATGGATATTATTACCTAAAGTAGTAAGCTGCTTTTCCTGCACACTGCTCACTTTACCCGATGGGTACAATATCACTACCTCAACACCTTCTACATTATAAAAGCCATTGGCCACTGCACCACCTGTATCGCCGGAAGTAGCTACCAATACAATGATCTTTTCTTGGCCGCCTTTTGCAAAATACCCGAGGCACCGGCTCATGAACCTTGCACCGACATCTTTAAAGGCAAGTGTTGGCCCATGAAATAATTCCAGTGAAGAAATATCCTCCATAACAGGTATAAGCGGAATAGGAAAGTTTACCGTTTCGTCAACAATACGTTTCAATTCATCAACAGGAATAGTGTTGCCAACATAAGGTTGTATCACTTCCAAAGCAATTGCTTCGTTAGAATACTGTTCAATGTTATCGATAAGTTTTTTGCTGACCTGCGGAATAAATTCAGGAAAATACAAACCCTTATCAGGCGCTTGTCCTGCAATGGTAGCTGTTTTAAAATCTACTGATGGTGATTGTTTGTTCAGGCTATAATAATTCATGTTTAAAATTTCGGAAAGTAAGAAAATAAAAGATGTAGAGATCTCGGTTCATTAAACCATTTGTACACCTTCATAATTAATAGTAGTTACATAGGTCTTAAAATCAAGGCCCAGTTTATTGAATACATCCTGCATGATCTGCTCTACCTGCTTTGCAGTTGATTCATTTTTATTGAACATAAAAATAGACGGGCCAGAGCCGGAGATACCACCGCCCAGGGCTCCTGCTTCTTTACTGTATCTTTTTATATCATCAAAACCAGGAATTAAAATACTGCGTACCGGTTCTATGATCACATCTTCCAGGGAGCGGCTGATAAGATCGTAATCGGATTTTAAAAAGCCCGTTACCAGTCCTGCTATATTCCCCCACTGTTTGATCGCATCTTTTAATTGCACTTCTTTTCGCAGTATCTGTCTTGCATCAGAAGTTTTTACTTCAATTTGCGGATGCACTACTGTTACATACATTGGTGGTGCAGTAAGCTGAATGATATCCAATGGAAAAATAGAGCGTATCAAAGTAATGCCACCATAGATGCAGGGTGCGATGTTATCTGCATGCTTAACACCGCTGGCCAGTTTTTCGCCATTCATTGCAAAGCGAACAAGATCTTCTTTATTAAAAAAGTTATTCAATAAATGATTAGCTGCCACAACTGCTCCCGCCGATCCTGCAGCGCTGGACCCTAATCCGCTTCCGGGCCTAATGGTCTTATGTACTGTTACGTTAAAACCTATCGTTCCTTCATATTCGTCCATCATTGCCTGTAATGCAGCGCCCGCAACATTCTGCAACGACTCTACAGGCAGGTTAAAATCATCTGTATGACGGATTGTGATAACAGGTTCATTGATCAGTTCCAGTTCCATAATATCCTTCGGCTCATGCAGCGCCATGCCTAAAATATCGAAGCCGCAAACCAGGTTGGCCACGGTAGCAGGAACAGTTACTTTAATTTTTTTCATCGCCGGTAAGTTAATAGACATAAATAATTCATGTAAAGATCATTTTATTGGAATCCGGCCTATACCCTTGCAGCACGGATGATATCAGCAAATACACCGGAGGCCGTTACTTCAGCCCCGGCACCGGCGCCTTTTACAACCAGTGGCTGTTCAGGATAGCGATCGGTATAAAACAACACTACGTTATCCTTGCCATATAAATGATAAAAATCGCTTTTAGGCTCTACCTGTTGTAAACCAACCGAGGCATTCAATTTACCATCTTCAGCTGTAGAAAATGATGCTACAAATTTTAATTTCCTCCCTGCTGCATTTGCTTCTTCAACCAGTTTTTTAAAATGTGTTTCTTCTTTTTCCATAGCGTTGTAAAAATCTTCTACTGTTCCTGCCATACAACTTTCCGGCATAAAAGAATGGTTGGTTATATCATCCATTTCTATTTTAGCACCTGCTTCTCTTGCCAATATCATGATCTTGCGCATTACATCTTTACCGCTAAGATCCAGTCTTGGATCGGGTTCTGTATAACCTTCATCCTGCGCCTGCTTAACTACGGCAGCAAATTTTTTCTTCCCGTCATAATTATTAAAAACAAAATTAAGCGTACCGCTAAGCACAGCTTCTATCCTGTTGATCTTATCGCCACTGCGTAACAGGTCATTCAATGTACCGATTACCGGCAACCCTGCGCCTACATTTGTTTCAAATAAAAATAAACTGTTGAATTCATTGGCTGATGTTTTTAATTTTTTATAGTACGCATATTCGGATGAAGCTGCCACTTTATTACAGGCCACTACCGAAATACTTTTCTGCAATAAAGCGTCATATATTTTTGCCAGTTCATCATTGGCGGTAACATCTACAAAAACAGAATTGCGTAAATTCTTTGTTTGAAGAACAGCAGAAAAGGTTGAAAGATTCATTTCTTCACCGTTATCCAATGTTTCTTTCCATTTATCAAGATTAATTCCTTCTTCATTAAATACCATCTTTTTACTGTTGGCCAGGCCGGTGATCTTTACCTGCAGGCGAAGATGATCGAGCAAGAACTGCTGTTGCTGTTTTAACTGGTTGATCAGCTTTTGGCCTACATTGCCCAGGCCGGCAATAAATAGATTGACCTGCTTATACGTTGTTTCAAAAAACTCTTCATGCAGGATGTTGATCGCCTTTTTTACATCTGCTGTGCTTATCACTGCTGAAATATTTCTTTCGGAAGAGCCTTGTGCAATGGCCCTTACATTAACGCCATTCCTTCCTAATGCGGCAAACATTTTTCCGCTTATGCCGGTATGGTTTTTCATAGAATCTCCTACTATCGCGATAATAGCCAATTGTTTTTCTACTATCAGCGGCTGCACTTTATTAATCTGTATTTCATAAGCAAAAGCTGCATCTACCACTTCTTTCGCTCTTTGTACAAAATGCTCTTCAATACCAACAGTAATAGAATGTTCCGACGAGCTTTGAGTGATCAGTATCACATTGATAGAAGCATTGGCCAGCACCTCAAACAATCTTTTAGAAAACCCGGGAATGCCTACCATACCGCTTCCTTCCAGGCTTATCAGCACTAAATTATTGATACTGGAAATTCCCCTGATCACTGTTTCGCTCGACAGCACTTCATTTTTTATTACCGTGCCTGCATCATTTGGTGCAAAGGTATTTTTCACCCATACAGGTATTCCCTGGTTCATCACAGGCTGTATCGTTGGCGGATAAATAACTTTTGCGCCAAAATGAGAAAGTTCCATGGCTTCCTGGTACGATATTTCCGGTATCTGTTTGATATTATTTACCAGTCTCGGATCTGCGGTCATCATTCCCGAAACATCGGTCCATATTTCCAAAACAGCTGCATTCGTTGCGGCTGCAAGAATAGCAGCCGTGTAATCAGAGCCGCCCCTGCCCAATGTTGTGGTTACATGATTTTTATCTGCAGCAATAAAACCCGGCAGTATAAATAAAGAAGCTGTTGATGAGGAAAAATAATCGCTTATTAATTTATTGGTAGCAGTAAAATCTACCGATGCCATACTGTGATTGGAATTGGTAAGGATCAATTCCCTGGAATCCTTCCAGGTTATAGCTATACCTGCTGCATTAAATTTCGTAGCAATGATCTGGGAAGATAATAGTTCTCCATAACTGACGATCCTGTCTTTTGTACGGTTCGATAATTCTCCCAATAAAAATATCCCGTTGCAGATATCTTCTATTTCATTGCAGGAACGTTTTACCAAACTTAAGATACTGCTTTGCTGTTGCACCGGTATCAATTGCTTAACGGTTTCTAAATGCCGCCGCTCTACTTCCTGCAACGTTTCCCTGAAAGATTCATCGGCAGCTTCGGCCTGCGATGCGCTTTTCAATAAAAGATCCGTTATTCCGCCCAAAGCAGATACTATTATTATTTTCCTGCCTGTAGTACTGTTATTCTTTACAATATTGATAACCTTGTCGATATTATCTGCGTTGGCAACAGAGCTGCCCCCGAATTTTAAAACCTGCATTTTTAAATTATTTAATGATATAAAGAGATGTTTCCGGTAACCGGAGAGTAGCATTAAGCCCAAGAGTTAATATGAAATGATACAACCCTAACGGGTTGTAATGGTTGTAGTAATAATGGTAACCGTGCAACAGGATTTTGCTGCAGCGAAAGAAGAATTATATTTTATTGATGCCACCATTTTTATGAGAATTGAAGGTAGGAAAAAAATATTTACCGGCAGTTTATCACCTCAAATAATAAATAAACCGAGCAGTAAAAGACATATACCCGGATTCTTTTTTCTTCCTAACTGATTGATATATAATCGACTGAAGGATGTTTAAATCGCAGTACCATCTCGTAAAAACCCTACTAATTAAGTAATATCCCTATATTTTGGCGATTTTAATTGGAAACCCCTATCTTTATGCGTAATTAATGGTTTTAGTTTTTCGCTATTGGCTGAAGTAGCTTTCAAAAGTCCGATTCAGTTCATTGTTACAACTAAGTCATTATCTCTTTATTTATTTATTTAAAAGTTTTTACAATGAACATTTATGTAGGAAATCTTAGTTGGTCTATGACTGATGATGATTTATTGAATCTCTTCACTCAATTTGGCAGCGTAACCAGCGCTAAAATTTTGAAAGACAAAATGAACGGCCGCAGTAAAGGTTTTGGTTTTGTTGAAATGGAAGACACAGAAGCAGCAAAAACTGCTATTGCTAACCTGAACGAAACTGAAGTACAAGGTCGTAAATTGATCGTTAACGAATCACAACCACGTGCCGAAGGCGAAGGTGGTGGTGGATTCAAAAAACGCAGCTTTGGTTCTGGCGGCGGTGGCGGCTACAAGAAAAGTGGCGGCTACGGCGGCGGTGGAAACAGAGGCGGTGGTGGCTACGGCGGCGGCAACAGAAGCGGCGGCGGTGGCGGCTACAACAGGGATTATTAATCTTAACTGATAATATCACTTTAAAAAAGCTCTTCCAGTGGAAGAGCTTTTTTATTTTCCGGTTATCAGTATTTAACCAACAGTTTACCGGGCAATATTTTTATATCAAAACTTTTCCCGCTGATCAACTCTCCGTCTAACTGTGCAAACAATTCTTTTTCACATGCAATATGCACTTCCTGCAGCTGGTGAAAATAAATGAATGGCAGACCTAAATGTTTTCCTTTTTCTATCACCGGTAAATAACGCAATCTTTTAAAGAGTGATAAGGGGCTGCATAATATCATATCAAGCTTCCCATCCGTAACAGATGCCTGGGGGCTGACCATAAATCCACCTCCTGTTCGGGAAGAATTATTTACGATCACTAATAAGAATTTTTCGCTGAAACTTTTTTTAGCGCTTCGTATAGAAAAGGTAAATTCTTTAAACGTAAATATCTTACGTATCACTATCCACAAATAACCTAAATGACCGCCCAGCAATCGTATCGTGTTCATTGATCTCAATACTTCGCCATCAAAGCCAATGCCTAAACTGTTTGCATACATTTTTCCGTTACATTGCCCAATATCCACAGGTTTGGCAGTTGCAGTCAGCACAAGCTCCAGTTGTTCCTCCAAAGAAATATCTCCGTATAATTTCCAGGAAAAGTCGTTGCCGGTACCACCTTTGAAAAGAGCTACAGGCAACTGATTATCTGCATAATGATTCAAAAAATAATTCATGGTGCCGTCGCCGCCAATGATCCAAAGCTCTGTAAAATTTGAAAACGCAGCTGGCCATTCTTCATTAAATAAAATATACAGAATATTCTTAGCTGTTAATTGCCCGGATAGCCACCTGGCTATTTTAACCGCTTTTCCATTACCCGAAACAGGGTTTACCAGTACAGCAATATTTTTTTCAGTATGTTTTGGCGCAATCATTAGTTATACCAAATATAAGGTTCACCCACGATTAAAATGCGTGCCCGGTATGTCTGTGTAAATAGAATTAAAAAGCAAAACTAATATTAGTAAATTTAGAGTGCCATGCTCTGCTATAAACCATATTTAATACTGGTGTTTGGTTTTACATTCTGCATCAAAAACCTGCCTGCCCAAAATATTACCGGTACCTGGCAAGGCGATCTTGGCAATAACCAGTTCTTACAGTTAAATGTTATCCAGGTAAAAGATAAACTATGCGGCTATACGTGGGACTCTGTTTACAGGAATAAAAAAAATTATTGCAAAGCATACTTCACGGGTACTTATAATAAAAAGAGAAAAGAATGGGTATTAGACGGCACCTCTTTTATTGCAGACAGTACCGGCCATTTGTTGATGAAGATCACATTGTGGAAGAAAAATGAAAATGAGAAAAATACACTGATCGGGTATGCCGATACTAAAGACAGGCCTGATGATCGCCAGAAAGCTATAGACGACAGGTTTACTATAGACCTGGTTGATATTTTTCCGGGACTTTTTTCCAAAACTTTAAGGAACAGGAGTTCTGAAGATATTGTGCTTAAAAAAACAGCAGAGATGCCTTCTGCAATATTGGATAGCATGAAGGATTGTTTTGAAGAATACTTAAAACAGAAAGGTAATGATCTGAATACTGTTGTTCCAAAAAGTGATACTGCTAAAAGGATCGCCAGCTTGAACATAACACCGCCTGTAATTACACAAGACAGCGTGAACATAAAGCAGGAGAAAGATGAAAGAACAACCAAAGAGCTGACGCATCTTATTGTGAATACAAAAAAAATTACACTCAATGTATATGATAATGCTTTGGTAGATGGCGATACCGTAACCATATTTTACAACAACCGGATATTGCTCAGCCACCAGCGCCTTTCTGAAAAACCCATAACCATAGATGTTGACCTGGATGAGGATAATCCTCTTTGTAAAATAGTTCTGTTTGCAGAAAACCTGGGCAGCATACCGCCTAACACTGCATTGGTAGTGGTTACAGCAGGCAACAAACGATATGAATTATTTGCCAGCGCCTCGCTTACAGAAAATTCGATGCTGCTGTTTGAATATCAGCCCGGCGATAACAAATAAAAAAGCTACCCCAAAAGGTAGCTTACTCAAACACTAAATACCAGTTTACTTGTCAAAAGCGGTTATCTTGATTTTCTTCCCGTTTACTTTCAAACTGCGGCCATTATCTTCCAGTAGTTTATCCTGTGCTTCTTCATTTTCTAAAAGATCGGTTAGGTATTTTTTTACTGTTGCATCGGCAATAGTTACTTCTTTGCCATCATACACTGCTTCAGCAATATAAGAGTTAAGCAGGTTGGCAATATTACTTCTGAACAGTTGAGGTGTGGCATAGATATCGCACCCAATGATCCTGTCACCGGTAACGGCCAATACACCTACGATAGATGTATCACCAGCCATATCTTTCATAAAAGCATCCTTATATTCTTTCACTTCATTGTTGTATTTGGCAGATTGTGTTACAGCAGTGTAAGTGCCTGTATTGGAATTTGTTCCGTTAGCTGCATTTATCCGGGCCACATCTTCCCATACTTTACTCTGGTTCTTTTCCTTTACTATACTTTTTCTTACAAAATTGTTGATGTTGCTATGATAAGTAGTAAAGTTGGCTGTAGTAGTATAATCTCCGTTAGCTGGTGTCCATCTGCCATGTTCTACACAATATACCGGTAAAGAAAGGGTTTGCTTGGGACATAGCAATGTATCTTTTTCTATCACCCTGTCCTGCTTGCCGCCTTTAACAATATCGCCCATAGCGATCAGTATAGTGTCTTTAGAAAGATTGCTGAATACCAGGGTATTTACCGATCCGCCACCACCTACTTCTTCTATTTTTATCATCGATCTTTTTATAGCATCTTCAAGTGTGGTGTATTTACCCATACCTTTAAATGCAGCATATAAAGATGGCTTTGCCTTGATGTAATACAGCTTGATCTTTTTGTGCTGGCTTACATAGCCATTGCTGGCTGTTTGGGAAGTTCCGGTAAAAGGCACATATAAGTTAGCCATTTTTAATTGTGCATTTACCTGCAATACGATCACCATCATAAAGATGGAAAGGAAAATATTCTTTTTCATATCAGTGCTTTTATACCGTGAAAGTAGGTTGCGTGCAAAGCTGTTTTGAGGTACACTTGGTAAAATGGCATTTTCACTTGGTAAAGAATACTGGAATAGGATTGAAATAATGTTATTTTGTATCGGGAACTACAGGTATGAACAGCAAAGTATTACTCAACTATATTATCCTGTCGCTGCTGCTATGTGGCAGTACAACTGTTTTCGGCCAGGCCAGGACGAGCAATGGCCTCAAAGAAGCTTCGGATAAAATAGAAAAAGGATTTGAAAAGAATAATACCGACACACTTGCACAAGGCTATTTTGACCTGGGTGACAGCTATTATCAAAAAGGCGACCTGGCTAAAAGCGAACTCAATTATCAGAAGGCAAAAGATCTTTACGAAAAAAAAGGCGATGCGGAAGGTATAGCCAAAAGCAGCAGGGCACTGGCAAAAGTGCAGGAAGATCTTCACAAGGATAAGCTGGCTATTTCCAATTACTTTACTGCACAAAAGAACAATGTAAAAACAGGCGACCTTAATTCCAATATCTTAAATACGAATGATGCAGGAAGGTTATCCAATGCTGGATCTTTTAAAACACAACAGCAATTGCTGCAACGTAATATCGATCTTGGTATAAAGAACAAAGACAGTAATGAGATTGTTTCTGCTTACTCCCGGATGGCAGAAATGAACCTGAAACAGAATGGCACATCCAATGCTGTGCAGGCTTACAGTAATGCTTACCTATTCTCAAAGAACAAACCCGAGCAGGCGCTAAGATTCAACCAGATGATCACTGATGTGTACGTGAAGAACAATGATTTTTCTAAAGCCATCGAAATAAAAAAAGAGGCCCTGGACGAACCTTTTGTTCAAAACTCCAGCCAGATAAAGGCTACACAGATCACTTCGCTGGCTGATATTTACCTGCAAAAAAAAGAAGACACTACGGCGATCCGGTTATTGAAGGAATCGTACGGCATTTCTGTAAAGAACGGGCATACACTGGAAGCTAAAAAAAATGTAGAAAAGCTGGATAGTATTTATCAAATTATGGGCGATAAAGAAAAAAGTCTTGGTCTGTATAAAGACTTTGTTAAGCAGTTGCCTTCTGTGATCGAAAAAGATAATTCGCTGATAGATACAAAAATTGTAACTGCTACCGAAGAAAAGATAAAAACTCTTGAAACGGATAAGGCGCTTAAAGATGACCTGATCAAAAGAAAGAATATTTTTAGTTATTCGCTGATGGCATTTATTGTTTTGCTGATCATCAGCATGGGATTGATCTTATTTGTGCTCAGGAAATTAAAAGTAAAGAACAAAAAAATAGCGCTCCAGTCTTTGCGAAGAGAAATGAACCCGCATTTTATTTTCAATAGCCTGAATAGTATCAATCAATTCATAGCCAATAATAATGAGTTGGAAGCCAACCAATACCTTACCCGCTTTTCTACCTTGATGCGACGGGTAATGGAAAATTCAAAAAATGATTTTGTTTTATTTTCCAATGAGGTTGAACTATTGAGAAATTACCTGGAACTGGAGAAAAGCCGGTTTCCCGATAAATTTGATTTTACTATCCGTATTGATGATGCCCTGTATGCGGAAGAACATATTTTCCTTCCGGGGATGCTGATACAGCCTTACCTGGAAAATGCGATATGGCATGGGTTGAGGTATATCAACCATAAGGGTTTGTTACAATTAAGCTTTACCAGAAGCGGCAAGGGTACGATCAGTATTCTTATTGAAGATAACGGGATCGGTATTGCAGAAAGCAAAAAAAGCAAGACTGCCAATCAAAAAAAATATTCCGGAAGAGGTATTGCCAATACAATGGAGCGTATCAAGATATTGAATGAACTGTATCATCAGCACATTACCTGTAATGTAGAAGATAAGGCAGCGCCTGGTAACGGGGTCATTGTTCAGTTAACCGTACCAATATTAAAAGATATTCAGTATGAAGATTAAGACAATTATCGTTGATGATGAACAGATAGCCAGGGAGGTGCTGGGAAATTATCTGAAAAAATATTGCCCGGTTATAGAAATCGTGGGAGAGGCTCAACATATCAAAGAAGCAGTTCCTTTGATACATTCATTGCAGCCGCAACTGGTTTTTCTTGATGTGGAAATGCCTTACGGCAATGCTTTTGATATCCTGGAAGCCTGCCAGGACCTTCATTTTGAAACCATATTCATAACTGCTTATGCGGAGTATTCACTAAAGGCATTAAACCGGAGTGCTTCTTACTATATACTAAAGCCAATAGATATAACAGAGCTGGTAGCTGCTGTAAATAAAGTGCAACTGGCTATTTTAAAAGCGGAGGAATTTAACCGTACCAGGATATTGCTGGAAAATTTAAAAGTTAAGCCCGAGCAACAACAGATCATTCTTCCCACATTGCAGGGCTTTGATGTAATAAAAACAGCAACCATTATAAAACTGCAGGCCAATGGCAATTTCACCGACCTGTATTTTACAGATGGCAGCAGTAAAATGATCTGCAAATTTCTGAAACATTTTGACGATCTGCTGGATGCACCATTTATACGGGTACACCGCTCTTTTATTGTGAATGCAAATTTTATCAAGTCGTATTCTAAAAGCGCAGGGGGCTATATTACGCTGACAGATGGATCCGAAATAGAAGTATCGGCTTCGTATAAGAACGAGCTGATGAAAACCTTCGGCGCCTGATGAATTATCCAAATAAAAAAGCCCCTTCGGGGCTTTACTAAAATATCTGTACCAGGTATTATTTGTTACCGCAGCTTAAATGTTTTGATTTGGGCTGGTTCTGTTTTTGGCAACATTGCTTTCTGCACGGCTGTTCCTTCAAAAGTTATCCCGGCATTAAAAACAGAAATAAGATCACCCAGCTCATACACATTTTTATAACCGTAGCCATAAAGATTTATAAATGTGGGGATATTAAGCGCCAGGGTAAGTTCCTGTTGTGGTTTTAAAAATTTAAAAGATGAGGCTGGCTTTACAGATTTGCTGATAAAAAACTCCGGGTCTTTATCAATGTTATTATTACAGTAAATAAGTATGCGGGTGTTTGAAGATGGAATAAGATTAGCCAGGGCCGCAACAGAGAAATCGGAAAAGTTCAGGTGAATGGCTCCTTTGATATGTTTGGCATTGTACATTTCCGTTGAGCGTGTGTCCAATATCACTGTATTTTTTTCTTTAGACATTGAGAGGAATTTCTCGAATCCTACGATCCGGTCTTTCCGGTATTCTTTAACCTCGGCCGTCAATGCTTCAAATGCATCGAAGTCTACTTTTGAAGGGGGCAGTTTTGTTTTCATTGGTTGTGTACCAGCAACTCTTGGCTGTGCGATGAGTTTGGCGCAGCTGACAGCGATAATGAGCAGTAATGATATCTTTTTCATTGTAATTGATTTTGTAGATCAAACTTAGCAATGAAAGTAAGTGTGGTGAAGGTAAACTTGGTGAATGCTGAATTCCACTTGGTGAGTTATATGATCCGCTATTGAAATAACTAGTTATATGCATAAAAAAACCCCGACTAAAATAGTCAGGGTTCAATGAATATGGCAGCTACCTACTCTCCCACATTGTTGTGTAGTACCATCGGCCATGAGGGGCTTAACTTCTCTGTTCGGTATGGGAAGAGGTGAACACCCTCGGCAAAACCACCATAAAAAGGTAATTCGCAGAGCGAACAATAAAGTACATATTGGGATAAGAGGTAAAAACGGGTAATTATTGGTTTTTATTTCCATTAAGAAAATAAAAAAATAAAGCTTACGGGCAATTAGTACTACTCGGCTTTGATGTTACCACCTTTATACCTATAGCCTATCAACGTCGTAGTCTTCGACGACCCTTAAAAGTAAACTCATCTTAAGGAAGGTTTCACGCTTAGATGCTTTCAGCGTTTATCCTGTCCGTACATAGCTACTCTGCATTGCACCTGGCGGCACAACAGATACACCAGCGGTACGTACGACCCGGTCCTCTCGTACTAAGGTCATGTCCTCTCAATTTACTAGCGCCCATCACAGATAGGGACCGAACTGTCTTGCGACGTTCTGAACCCAGTTCACGTGCCACTTTAATCGGCGAACAGCCGAACCCTTGGGACCTTCTCCAGCCCCAGGATGTGACGAACCGACATCGAGGTGCCAAACCTCCCCGTCGATATGAGCTCTTGGGGGAGATCAGCCTGTTATCCCCAGAGTACCTTTTATCCTTTGAGCGACGGCCCTTCCATACAGAACCGCCGGATCACTTTAGCCGACTTTCGTCCCTGCTCGGCTTGTATGCCTCACAGTCAAGCTCCCTTATACTAATACGCTCTATGTACGATTACCAACCGTACTGAGGGAACCTTTGCAAGCCTCCGTTACACTTTAGGAGGCGACCACCCCAGTCAAACTACCCACCATGCACTGTTTCCCGTTAGGGATTAGATTCTAAATGTTTAAAGGTTGGTATTTCAACGACGACTCCATGATGCCTAGCGACACCACTTCAAAGTCTCCCAACTATCCTACACATCAAAAATTCAAAATCAATGCAAAGTTGTAGTGAAGGTTCATGGGGTCTTTCCGTCCCGTGA